>NZ_RWKI01000002.1 GCF_003984645.1 Variovorax sp. MHTC-1 | reverse complement strand
AGCCGCGTGCTCCTTGCGCGGCACCTTCGGCGCCTCGATCAGGTCGATTCTTTCAATACCTGCAGCGTTGTCGAGGACTCCCCAGCTTCGGTCTCGCCAGTGGAGAAAAGAAGCGTGCTCAATGCAAGAGCAAAGCATGCGAGCAGCACGGGCCAGCCGAAGGCAAGGGCCAATGCCATCGTTGCGAGGGGGCTGACAAGGAGGGCGACAGTTCGCATAGGTATCTCCGAATTTGATTCTTGCTGATGGCCCCGTCGCGTCAATTCGAGTGCGGGCCTGCCTTGGGGTCTGAATGTAGGCCTGCAGGCAAGCGCATGCATGAGCGTTGCGCCCTTACCTGACGAGGACAGAACGCTCGTCTTCGTGCTGCGTCAGGCATGACAAAACGCTTACCGAGGCCCTAGGCCGCGTGCTCCTTGCGCAGCACCTTCGCCGCCTCGACCATCGCCCGCAGCTTGCCAATGGCCGCGTCGCGCGGCAGGTACTTCATGCCGCAGTCGGGCGCGAGGATCACGTTCTCGGGCTTCACGTACGGCAGCGCGCGGCGGATGCGTTCGACGATGGTGTCGACCGATTCGACCTCGGGCGTGGAGAGATCGATGCAGCCCACCATCACCCGCTTGCCGTCCAGCGCGGCCAGCGCCGAGCAGTCCAGGTGCGACTGCGCGGTCTCGATCGACACCTGCTTGCAGCTGCACTGCGCCAGCTCGGGCAGGAAGGAATAGCCGCTCGGCCGCTCGTGGATGATGGCCGCGTAGCCGAAGCAGATGTGCACCGCGGTCGTGCCGGCGATGCCGTCGAGCGCGCGGTTCAGCGCATTCAGGCCGTACTGCCGCGCCTTCTCGGGCCGCGCCTGCATGTAGGGCTCGTCGATCTGCACCACGTCGGCGCCGGCGGCGAAGAGATCGCGGATCTCGGCGTTGACGGCCTCGGCATAGTCCATCGCCGCCTCTTCCTCGCTGCCGTAGAAGTCGTTCTGCGCCTGCTGCAGCATCGTGAACGGGCCGGGCACGGTGATCTTGACCTGGCGGTCGGTGTGGGCGCGCAGGAACTTCAGGTCGTCGACCTCCACCGCATGCCGGCGGCGGATCTTGCCGACGATGCGCGGCACCGGGTTCGGATGGCCTGAGCGGTCCAGCGCCGTGCCCGGGTTGTCGAGGTCGATGCCGTCGAGCGCGGTCGCGAAGCGGTTCGAATAGCTCTCGCGCCGGATCTCGCCGTCGCTCACGATGTCCAGGCCTGCTTCTTCCTGCGCGCGGATCGCCATCAGCGTCGCGTCGTTCTGCGCCTCTTCCAGGTACTGCGGCGGAATGCGCCACAGCTCGCGCGCCCGCACCCGCGGCGGAAAGCGGCCCGCGAGCCTGGCGCGGTCGATCAGCCACTCGGGCTGCGGGAAACTGCCGACGATAGTGGTGGGGAACAGCATGGGTTTCTCCAGTAAGAGGGGTTCAAACACCGAGGTAGGCGCGCTGGATCTCGGGCCGCGCGAGCAGCTCGTCGGGCACGCCCTCGGCCACGATGCGGCCCTCTTCGAGCACGTAAGCGCGCTGCGAGACCTCCATCGCCATCGCGACGTTCTGCTCGACCAGGAGCACCGACATGCCGTCCGCATTGATGCGCCGGATCGCCGCGAACATGTCGCTGACGATGCGCGGCGAGAGGCCGAGCGAGGGCTCGTCGAGCAGCAGCAAACGCGGCCGCGCCATCAGCGCACGCGCGATCGCGACCATCTGCTGCTGCCCGCCCGAGAGTTCACCCGCCGGGCTCGCGAGCTTCTCGCGGATCACCGGGAACAGCTCGATCACCTGCGCCAGCGTCTCGGCCCGCTTCGCCTTGGCATGCGGCAGGTAGCTGCCGAGTTCCAGGTTTTCCTGCACGGTCATGCCGGTGAAGAGGCGCCGGCCCTCGGGCACCAGCGCGATGCCGGCCTCGCAGAAGCGGTGCGCGGCCAGCTGCGTGATGTCCTGCCCGTTGAGCAGGATGTGCCCGCTGCGCGCGCGCAGCATGCCGGCGATGGCGTTGATCAGCGTGGTCTTGCCGGCGCCGTTCGGCCCCACCACGCACAGCAGCTCGCCGGGCCGCACATCGAGCGACACGCCCCACAGCGCCTGTGCCGCGCCGTAGGCCACTTGCAGATCGCGCACTTCAAGCATGGGCGGCCTTTCCCAGGTAGGCGGTCATCACCTCGGGCCGCTGCATCACGTCGGTGGCCGCGCCTTCGGCCAGCAGCTCGCCGTGGTTGAAGACCACGATGCGGTCGGTCAGCGCCATCACCGCGCGCATCACGTGCTCGACGAAGACGATGGTGGAGCCCTGCTCGCGGATGCGCCGTATGAGCGCCACCGCACCGTCGATCTCGTGCGGTGTCAGGCCGCACAGCACTTCGTCGAGCAGCACCAGCCGCGGGCGCGAGGCGAGCGCGCGGGCCAGCTCGAGGAACTTGCGCTGGTGCAGGTTGAGGTCCTCGGGCCGGGCATGCGCCTTGTCTTCCAGGCCGGTGAATTCGAGCCAGGCGCGCGCCTGCCTGGCGGCGGCCGCCGGGTCGCGCACCGCGCCGCCGAACATGGTCGCGATCGCCACGTTCTGCAGCACGCTCAGGTGGCCGAAGGGCCGCGGGATCTGGTAGGTGCGCGCGATGCCGCTGCCCGCGATGCGGTGCGCCGGCAACCCGTTCATGCAGCGGCCCTCGAACCAGATCGCGCCGCCGGTGGGCGCGTAGTGGCCGCTGACGACATTGATGAAGGTCGACTTGCCCGAGCCATTCGGCCCCAGCAGGCCGAGGATCTCGCCGCGCCGCACGTCGACATCCACGCCGCCGAGCGCGCGCACGCCCTTGAAGGACTTGCGCAGCCCCTGCACGCGCAGCAGCACGTCGCCCTGCGCGCCGGCCGTTGCCCGCACCGGCATCTCGGCCGATGCGGCGGCAGCGGCCGGCTTCGCGGCCGGCGCGCGCCGCCACACACGCCGCACACGTTCCAGGATGCCGTCGGGCATGAACAGGATCGCCGCGATCAGGATGATGCCGATCAGCGCCTTGCCGGCCACCGCATGGTCGGCCGCGGTGAAGCTGTAGAGCAGCCCGGTGATCGCCACCGCGCCGATCGCCGGCCCGGCCCAGTGGCGCGTGCCGCCGAGCACGCTCATCAGCACCACCGTCAGCGGCACCGTGATCGTGAACACCTCGCCGGCCGTCACGTAGGAGAGGAAGAGCGCATGGATGCCGCCCGCCACGCCGGCCAGCGCGCACGACACGGCCAGCGCCATCAGCTTGTAACGGTAGGTCGGCACGCCCATCACCTCGGCCGCGTCCTCGTCGTCGTGGATCGCGAACAGGCCGGCGCCGAACTTCGAGACCTGGATGCCCCAGGCGATCAGGAGCGTGGCCACCGCCGCGGTCAGCGCCAGCAGGTAGAAGGTCGACGAAGCCGTCGGCCCGATCTTCGGCACCGGCACTGCCGCGAGCGAGACGCCGTTGCCGCCGTCCAGCGGCGTGTTGACCACGACGGTGCCGATCACGAAGGTGATCGCGAGCGTGAGCAGCGCGAACAGTTCGCCGCGCACGCCCTTGACGCGGAACACCACCGCGCCCAGCGCCACGCCCAGCACCGCGGCCACCAGCGCGGCGGCGGGCAGCGTCCAGAGAAAGGGCCAGTCGTAGCGCGCCATCAGGTTGGCGCTGGTGTAGATGCCGGCGCCGAAGAAGGCGCCGTGGCCGAAGGAGAAGTAGCCCGAGTAGCCCGACAGGATGTTCCACGAGGTCGCCAGCACGATCCAGTGCAGCATCAGGTAGAGCAGCGAGTCGTAGAAGGCCGGCAGGCCGAGCTGCGGCACGAAGGCCAGCGCGACGCCGGCGGCGAGGATCAGGAGTGGGGTGCGTTTCATCCTGGCTGCTTTGCTCCCTCTCCCTCCGGGAGAGGGCTGGGGTGAGGGCGCCGGGCGGTGGATGCGTGCGTAGCCGTGGATGCGCCGCGTGCCCTCACCCTAACCCTCTTCCGGAGGGAGAGGGGACCAAACCCGAGGGAAATGAATCCGATGCCTTGCTTCATCTAGACGGTCTTTCCTGGTTTCAAGAGCAGGACGACGATCAGAAGCGTGAACGACACGATCGGCGCCCACGAAGGCGCGGTGACAGCCATCGTGATGGCCTCGCTCACGCCGATCAGCGTTCCCGCGACCAGCGGCCCCAACGCACTGCCGAGCCCGCCCAGCATCACGGCCGCGAACACCACGCCGACCCACGCGTACATCTGCGAGGGCGCGAGCGTGAAGCTCAGCGCCAGGCACACGCCGGCCACGCTGGCCAGCGCCGCGCAGGTCCCCGCCAACACCAGCCCCAGCGCCTTCTGGTTGACGCCGAAGGCCGCGGCCACCGGCGCGTCCTGCGCGGCGGCGCGCATCGCGCGGCCGAGGTCCGTGAAGCGCAGCACCGCCCACACCGCGAAGCACAGGCCGACGGCCAGCACCAGCGTGATCAGCTCGGGCACCGGCACGAACAGTCCGCCGATCCTGAACTTCTCCTCCCCGTAGCTCGATTCGAGCTTGCGGAAGTCGGCGGTCCAGATCGACTGGATCACGCTCTCGGCGATGCCGGTGAGCCCGAAGGTCAGCAAGAGCGAATTGAAGGGCGTGACCTTGAAACGCACCATCACCCAGTGCAGGCCGGCACCGAGCGCGAAGAAGAAGGGCACGATGACGACGAGCGTCAAGAGCGGGTCCATGCCCATCGTCGCCATCTGGTAGCAGAGGTACGCGGCGAGAAAGGCGAAGGCGAAGTGCGCGAGGTTGATGAGCCGAAGCAGGCCCCAGCTCAGGCTGAGGCCCAGGCCCATCAACCCATACAGCGCGCCGACGAAGATGCCCGAGAGGATGGACTGGGACAGCAGCGAGAAACTAGGCATCGACATGGCGGTCCCTCATGCGCGAGACCGGCGATGCGCAGGTGTTGAAGAATGCGCACCCCGTTCGGGGAACACCGCGGAACCGGCTTCGCCGGGCCGCTGGTGTTGCCCCCGGCGAGGGGGTTGGAGGAGCGACACGAAGTGCGCGGAGCCTGGGGGAGGGCAACATTTCACGGCGCGATCAGCTTGGCGCCACCGGAGGTCACTTCCTTCGGCCACACCACCACCCACTTACCGCCCTGGATCTGCTTGATGCGCATCAGGTCGTCGCCGAAGTTGCCGGTGCCGTCGAAGCGCAGCTTGCCCTGCAGCGTGTCGACCTTGTTCGTCTTCAGCCAGTTGGCGATGGCCTTGTCGTCCAGGCTCTTGGTGTTCGCCACGCCGGCCTCGAGGATCTGCCACGCGGTGTACGAGGCCGCGGCCTGGGTCTCGACCGAGGTGTCGGTGAAGCCGGCCTTGGCGGCGCGCTCGGCGTAGAGCTTGACGAATTCGGCCGCGCCGAAGTTGGAGGTGAAAGGCGGCTGCGCCTCGAAGATCGTGGCCGAGAGCGCGTTCTTCGCATCCGGCGACGCGAGCAGCGGGCCGGGCGCGGGGTACAGGTAGAAGTGCTGCGGCGGCGAATAGTCGATCTTCTTCATCGCGTCGAGCAGCAGGTTGCCTTCGAGGCCGATGGCGCCGACCCACACGAAGTCGGGCTTGGCGTCCTTCACGCGATTGGCGATCGGGCCGAAGTCGCGGTTGCCGAAGTCCCATTCGAGGAACAGAACTTCTGTCAGCCCGCGCTTCTTGAGCACCTCGCGCGCGCCCGCGCTCATGAACTGGACCGAGGGGAACTTGCTGGTCACCACCGCCACCGTTTTCGGCGGCTTGGACGAGGCGGCGAGCGCATCGAACAAGGTGTTGGGCACCGTGGTCGCCGGGTCGGAGCCGATCGACCAGGCCGGGAACTGCATGTCGTACTTGGCGAGCGAGGGAATGCCCAGCGTGTGATGCACCAGCACCTTGTTGTAGCGCTGCGCCACGCCCATCGCCGAGAGGATGGCGCCGGTGGCGTAGGGCCCCATCAGCAGGTCGACCTTGTCGGCGGTGACGAGCTGTTCGTACAGCGTGCGCGCCAGGTCGGGCTTGGACTGGTCGTCCTTCACCACCCACTCGACCGGCCGGCCGAGCAGGCCGCCGCGCTTGTTGAGCTGCTCGATGTAGATGTCGCCCACCACCTTGTGAATCTGCGCCGTGGCCGAGAGCGGCCCGGTCAGCGCCAGCGTGCTGCCGATGCGGATCGGCTGGCCCGTCGGCTGCTGCGCCAGCGCGAAGCCGGCCGCGGCCAGCGCGATGGCGCCCACGGCGGTGCGCCGCCCGATGCGTGAGAAGTTCTGCGTGCTCATGGTCTTTGTCTCCTGTTGATTTCTTTTGCGGAACGGAAAACTTTCAATCCACCTGAGCGCCCGAGCGCTTGACCAGCCCGGCCCATTTGCCGAGCTCGGTCTTGTTGAAGGGCTGCATCTCCTCGGCGCGCATCGGCTTCGACTCGACCCCCTGGTCGCGCAGGCGCGTCATCACCTCGGGCTGCGCGAGCGCGGCAGCGCTGGCCGTGCGCAGTTGCGTGAGCGTGGCCGCGGGCGTGGCCGCCGGCGCGTACAACATGAACCAGGCGACGAGGTCGAAGTCGGCGATGCCCTGCTCCATCAGCGTCGGCACATCGCTCGCCGCGGCGCTGCGCACCGCGCCGCTGGCACCCAGCGCGCGCAGCTTGCCGGCCTTGATTTGCGGCATCACGGCGGCCGGGTGAAGTCGACCTGCGACGAGATCACGCCCGTCAGCGCCATCGCGCCTTCCTTGAAGGGCACGTGCAGCATCTTGCCGCCCAGGCGCTGCGCGAGCAGCTCGCCTGCGAGATGGCCCGAGGTGCCGTTGCCGGCCGAGGCGAAGGCCACGCCCTGCGGCCGCGCGGCGGCCTGGGCCAGGTCCTTCAGCGACTTGAGCGGCGAGTCGGCAGCGACCACCAGCAGCGTCGGCGTGTAGCCGATGAAGGCGACCGGCGCGAAGTCGCGCATCGGGTCGTAGGGCAGCTTGCTGAAGAGCGCCGCGTTGATCGCGTGCGTGCCCACCGTGCCCATCACCAGCGTGCGGCCGTCGGGCGCCGACTTGGCGACCATGTCGCTGCCGGTCGAGCCGCCCGCGCCGGCGCGGTTGTCGACGATCACCGTCTGCTGCAGCGCCTTGCCCAGCCCCTCGCCGACCACGCGCGCCACCGTGTCGGTGGTGGTGCCGGCACCGAAGGGCACCACCATCTTGATCGGGCCCTTGTCTTGGCCCTGCGCAGCAGCGGTGGCCGCAAGCAGCGCGCCCGCGGCCAGCAGGGTGCGCATCGTTGTCTTGATCGTCATCGCTTGTCTCCGTTGTCTTTGTGTACTTGCTTGCGCTTGAGCGCGGCGCGTATCTCGTCGCTGTGCTCGCCCAGCGTCGGCGGCGGCCGCACCTCGAGCGCGCGCTCGCCGTCGAAGCTGACCGGGGAGCGCACCGTGCGAAACAGCCCCATCACCGGATGCTCGGCCGAGGTCATCAGCTGCAGGTGCTTGGCCTGCGGGTCTTCCAGCGCCTCGCTGGTGTCGTACATCGGCGCGTTCGGCACGTCCTCGCGCTGCAGGCGGCGGCACCATTCGTCGCGCGTCTGCGTGCGGAAACGCGCGCCCAGCAACGCGATCAGCGCCTCCTGGTTGTCGATGCGCGCGTCGCGGGTCGCGAAGCGCGGGTCCTGGAAGATGTCGGGCTGCTCGATCGCCACCGCCAGGCCCTGCCAGAACTTCTCGGGCGAGGACATGTGCAGCGCGATCCACTTGTCGTCCGCGCAGCGCAGCACATAGGACTGCGACACGCTCGGCCGGCTGTACGGCCCCATCACCTCGTCGACCTGGAAGAAGTGCGTGAAGGCATCGAGGTTGAAATGCGCCATCGCCTCCAGCATCGACACCTCGACCTTGCGGCCGATGCCGGTGCGGCTGCGTTCGTACAAGGCGCCCAGCACGCCGTAGGCGGCGTAGAAGCCGGTGAGCGAATCGGCAATGGCCGGGCCCACCACGCGCGGGTTCTCGGGGTTCACCAGCAGGTTGAGAAAACCGCTGGCCGCCTGCGCCACCGTGTCGTAGGCCGGCCGATGGGCTGCGGGCCCGGTGGCGCCGAAGCCGCTGATGGCGACGTAGATCAGCTTCGGGTTCAGCGCCTGCAGCCGCTGCGCGCCGACGCCCAGCTTCTCCGCCACGCCGGGCCGGAAGTTCTGGATGTAGACGTCGGCATCGGCGATCAATGCATCGAGCACTTCGCGGTCCGCGGCGTCCTTGGTGTCGAGCGTGATGCTGCGCTTGTTGCGGTTGTAAGTCTGGTAGTGCGGGCTGTACAGGCCGTTCTTGAAGGCGCGAAACGGGTCGCCCGTCAACGGCTGCTCGACCTTGATCACGTCGGCGCCCAGGTCCCCGAGCAGCATGCCGGCCGCGGGCCCCGTGATGAAGGTGCCCTGCTCGATGACCTTGAGGCCGTTCAACACAGGGATCATTTGTGCTTCCCGAAGCCCGGAGGCAGCTCGCCGTCGTACTCCATCTCGCGTGTCCCCTGGTAGGAGAGCGCAAAGCCGATCGGCAGGCGCATCTCCTCCACCATGTGCGCGATCAGCCCCGCGGTCCGCGCGAGCATCGGCACGCCCTTGAGCCCTTCGACCGGAAAGCCCGCGCCCAGCAGCACCGAGGGGATCGCGCCCGAGACGTTGAGCTTGAGCGGCTTGCCCAGCAGCTCGGGCAGGAGCCTTTCGCATGCTTCGGCGATGCCGACGAAGCGCAGGTCGGTGCCCGCGGCCTTGGCCACGTCGAACAGCGCGCCCACGCGCTCGTCGCGCTCCTTGTGCAGCGGATGGCCGTAGCCGGGAATCGAGCGGCCGGCGGCGCGCCAGGCCTTCATCACCTCGAGTGCCGCCTCGTCGAGTGCGGCGCCGGCCTTCACCTGCGAATCGATCTCGACATACATGCGCCCCGCCGTCTCCGACGAGCCGAGCACCACCGAGCCGCAGCCGAGGATGCCCGCCGCCACCGCGCCCTGCATCGCATCGGGCGCCGCGGCGAGGGTCATGCGCGCGGCCTGCACGCTGGGCACCAGGCCGTGCTCGGCGATGGCCACCAGCGTGGCGTTGAGCACCGCGGCCTGGCCCGGCGTCGGCTTCTGCCCTGTCAGCAGCAGAAAGAAATGATCCACGAAGGAGAGCTTGCCGATCAGGTCCTTCGACAGGTCATAGCCGCGAACGACGATGGTGTGGGCGTCCGAGGTGCAGATGGAAGTGCGCGGCACCGTGGCCTTGCCGATCTTCATGAGAGTCCTTGCAAAAAAGAAGAGAGGTGGAGTTCAGGCCGCCGCCGGCGCGAGCCGCACGTCGAAGCTCGCCGAGTGGTAGGGCACCTTCATCTCGCGCCCGTCCACCGCCTTGCCCGGCGGGTGCGTCTCGAAGTCGACCACCAGGCTGTCGCGCTTGCCGAAGACCGCGTCCTGGTCGATGTACGGGCTGCCGCCGACGAACACTTGCGTCGTCAGCGTCACATGGCCCGGCGCCGACACCTGCAGGTGGATGTGGCCGGGGCGGTAGATGCTGCGCTCGGTGGCATGCATCATTTGGCCCACCGGGCCGTCGTCGGGGATCGGGTAGTAGGCGGGCCGGATCGACCAGAACCAGTAGCGCCCCTGCGCATCGGTGCGAAAGCGCCCGCGCGCAGCCATCGTGGGCTCGCTGCTCAGCTGCACGTCGTACTTGCCCTCGCCGTCGCCCGACCAAACGTCGAGCAAGGCGCCTTCCAGCGGCGCGCCGTGCACATCGGTCACGCGGCCCATGTAGAAGGTCGGCTCGCCGCGCGCACTGCCCGTGATGTCGGCGCCCAGCGGCATCTCGGGCGCGCCGGGCCAGTAGAACGGGCCCTCGACCGTGGCCTCCGTCGCCTCGGTCGCGCCCTGCGCGCCGCCGCTGGCGCGCGCCTGGTCCAGCGCCACCACCATCATCGAGAGACCCAGCGTGTCGGAGAGCAGGATGAACTCGGGCCGCTTGTCGGTCGAGATCTGGCCGGTGGCTTCGAGAAACTTCATTGCCGCCAGCCACTCGTCGGGCTTCAGGTCGACCTCGCGCGCGAAGGCGTGGATGTGCTTGACCAGCGCCGTCATCAGCTCGCGCAGCCGCGGGTCGGGCGTCTTCGCGAAGGCCTCGATCACATCCCGCGTGATGCTGTCCTGGTTGTAGTCCGCCATGTCTTGTCTCCTGGTTCTGGCTGGACGATAGGCCGCGCAGATGGCCGCGACAAATGATGAATTTCCATGGATATGATCGATGGCATCGATCATTCGCGGGGGTTTGTATGGAGATGAGGCATCTGCGCTACTTCGTCGCCCTGGCCGATTGCCTGAGCTTCACGCGCGCGGCCGAACGCGTGCACGTAACCCAGTCGACCCTTTCGCACCAGATCAAGCAGCTCGAGGACGAGCTGGGCCAGCCGCTCTTCGAGCGCATCGGCAAGAAGGTGGTGACCACCGAGGCCGGCGAGCTGCTGCGCGGCTACGCCTCGCGCGCATTGAAGGAGGTGGACCAGGGCGTGGCGCTGCTCAAGCCCGGCGCCGGCAACCTCACGGGCAAGGTCCGCATCGGCGCCACCCACACCTTCAACATCGGCCTCATCCCCGAATGCGTGGCGCAGTTCCTCGCGCGCCATCCGACGGTGCGCATCAGCGTCGAGGAGCTCGCCGCCGAAGTGATTGCCGCGCGGCTGCGCGACGGCGAGATGGACCTCGGCATCTCCTACCGCCCGCAGGACTCGGCCGGCCTGTGGTTCGAGCCGCTCTACAACGAGGAGATGGTGCTGGTCGTCTCCACCAACCACCCGCTGGCCCACCGCAAGCGCATCCGCATGGTGGAGCTGCACCGGCGAGACCTGGTGCTCGTCTCATCCGCCTTCTCGACCCGCACCATGCTCGAGGAATGCTTCCACGCCTGCGGCGCCGAGCCCACGGTGGTGGCCGAGATGTCGACCGTCGCGCCGATGCTCGCGCTGGTGGCGCGCACGATGATCGGCTCGATCGTGGCCATCAACGCGGTGCCGGAGGCGATGGCGGGACTGAAGATCATCCCGCTCGAAAGCCCGACCCCGATACGGACGCCGGGGATCTTGTGGCGGCTGAAGGAGGCGAAGCCGGCGGCGGTGCAGTCGTTCGCCGTGATCTTGAGGAAGACGGCGTTGAGCAACAGCCTCAGGCGCGAAGGGCCGGGGTAAGCAATGCGGGCTCGATGGACACCGGCTGGCGCAGGATCGTCTTGAGCCTGGCCGGTTCAGTCCTGCGCGGATCGCTCAGATAGATCTCATGGTGTGGGCCGTTGAAGGCCATCCCCTTGCTCGGCATCACCTCGCCATGGAGCCGGGCCAGAACCGGAGCTTCGTCGTCGTAGCTGCCCACATGCAGGGTCTGGAGCGACAGCCCTTCGCCATAGGGTTCGAGGCGCAGGCTTTGCGGGGGCTGGCCGAGCTTCCCGCTCGTCTTGGCCACCGCGTTCTCGAACATGTCACGGGTGACGAAATCGGGGGCCATGATCATCATCGTCCAGCGCCACTGGTCCTTTGCGCGCGTGATGAAGCTCTTGGGATCGTCGGCCCACCACAAGCCTTCCAGCGGCGGCACCACATAGTCTTTGCCGAGTGCCGCCTTGGCGGCGAACTTCGTGGCATAGCTGACCCCGTAGAGCCATTCGACCGCCGAACGGTAAGTTGGCGCGGTGTTGGGATCGCCATCGCCGTCCACCTTCACGAACTGCATCTGCGGCACTTCGACGGAAGCGAACTCCCCGGCAGGCGGGTTGTAGAGCGGCTTGAGGGTCTTTTTGAAATCGATCTTCTTCATCCTCGCCACCGCTTTCAAGACTCTAATTCTTTCACCTTAATCCGAATTAAGTATTCGTTGATCGCGTGGAAGAGCCAATGACTTTTTAACTATTTTATTAAAGTCGAATGGCCTCATGGAGACGTTATTCGATATCGCGCGGCCAAGACGTGAAGTTGTGCCTGTCTTTGGGCCTTTGATTTGGCGCAAAAGAGAACTGCGAACCGACAATAACATCAGTTCAAAATTTTATTGAAACAATAAAAGGCAACACTATGAAAGCTTCTGTCGCAGCGGCCTGCAGCGACGACGCGCAGCGCATGCAGCTTACCTAAGTACTCAAAAGAACCGACGACAAATCGGTTGAGCTCTGACGATCGAATCGCAGCGGCACCGCGAAGAGTAAGGCGACACGAGGGCGTTCTCTTGAAGAACGACATGGCTGTCACCGCGGTCCAGTTGGGTTCGATGTCCGGCGGCCTCAGGCCCCAACACCACGAGCAGGGTTGAGCACGGACACCGTGCCAAACCCCTCTAGCCCAAGCGGCGATCAGCCCTTCCCGTTTCAGCAGTTTTTACCAATTTCTTTTGCGCCCTTTTGAGGCGCAGGGGATTTCTTTTTTCTCGACTACAGGTCGACCAGGAGATTCAGTGTGAAAAAGATCAACAAAAGTGCGCTTCTGCTTTTTATTGCAGCAGGCGCACTCGCGGGCTGCGGAGGGGGCGGAAGCGGCTCCGGCGGCGGCTTCGCTTACCCTCAAGGCACGGATGCGCCGACGGAATCGGCGGCTGCATCGGCAGGCGAGCCCGCCGCAGACAAGGAGGCAGTGCACAGCAAGCTCGACTCGAGCTGGGTCAAGGTCGCCAACGAAGGCCAGGCGTTCAACCTGCCAACGTCGACGGTGGTGCAGTACGGCGCGGATTCGGGCTGGACGAGCAAGATGCTCGCCGGCGCCGTGGTCTGCAGCAACGCCACCTTCGGCCGTGACCCGCTGGAGTACGTGGTGAAGGCGTGCTATGTGCAGATCTTGCCTGCTCCTCCCGCGGGAACCTTGCTCGCCAAGGAAGGTTCTTCGTTCACTGTGCCCGCCCCCACATTGGTGAAGTACGGCGCCGACTCGCGCTGGATTACCCAGTCGGTCACTGGAACAGCAGCGTGCACGAACACCTTCTTTGGTGGCGACCCCGCGTTCATGACGGTGAAAACATGTGTGTCGGCCGGTCCTGCGCCTGAATCGCCACCAGCAACGGCTCCCGCTCCCGCTCCGGCGGCTCCCGCCCCCGCCCCGGCACCAGCTCCCGCACCTGCTCCCGCGCCTTCCCCCATCGCCGGCGACGTGGTGGACAGCTCCGGCGCCATCGTTGCGAGTGCCTACGCCACCCTCGCCTACAAGCTCGGTCAATCCGAGGGCGTGGCATACAGGTTCGGCCCGGCAGCAACCAAGACCGGCGTCAACACGCTTCCGCTTCGCGGCGACGTGGGCGCGATCAACCACGGCCCGGGCAATGATCTCTACTACCAGCTCGGTGCGGAAAACAACTCCGCGGCCAACCTGTACGTGAGCATCCATGGCGCAGCCATCGGCACGCCCGCCAGCGGGAGCTCGTTGTCGAACTCGCTCGCGTGGTTCCAGTCGCAGGCCACCGACCGGGTGACCTTCATGCAGCGCCCGCAGATGCTGTGGCAAGACCGGCGACTGCTGCCCACCTCGGTCGATGCCTACTACGCCGCAGGCGTGCTGTCGCCGAACGACCCGGCAGACCTGCCCATCGTCGAAGACCGCGGCGAGAACGCAGCGGACAGCCCCTCGACGCGCCTGTCGCTGATCGCCACACAAGGCAGCCCCACGAAGCCGGCAACGATCTTCACCGTCGGCACGTTCACCGCGCAGAACCGCGCCAGCGTCAAGCTGGCCCTCGGCAAGGTGCCGACCGCCATCTCCGTCACCGGCGGCGGCGAGTTCGCCTTCGTCACCGTGTGGGACACCATCGGCCACAAGGGCCAGGTCGCGGTCGTCTCGCTCGGTGGCACCTGCCAGAACTGCACGCTCAATGGCCCCAAGTACGACTGGTGGCACGACTGGATGGACATGGTGCATCCCGGCTTCTTCAACCAGGGCAACTACATCTTCATGAAGGTGCTCGGCTATGTCGATCTGCCCGCCAACATGAAGGCCCCGACGTCGATCAAGGTGACCACCGGCATGCACCCGTATGCGGCCGTCGTGTACACCAGCAACGGCGGCTTGTCGGGCATGGCCAAGGAAGCCTCGCCGATGGCCGACAACCGGGCGAAGCTGCTGCCGGGCGGCCAGTACTACGAGAAGTACGCCAAGGGCGGCATCGCCGTGGTGGCCTCGAAGTCGGAGAAGACCGTGGCCTTCATCGACCTCGGCCCGCTCTTCAAGTACACGAACGAGATGTACCTGGGCGGCGCTGCGAGCAACCTCGAAACGCAGAACGTCGGGCTCGCCGCCAACCAGTGGCCGTACCTGCTGGCGGATCGTCCGCAGGCCATGCCGACGATCATCAAGACGATCACGCTGGCCGACAAGCCCACGAGCATCCTGACGACCTCGACCTACAGCTACTGGAGCAAGGACGACCGCGAGCGCGTGACGCCGGACAGCCCGTACTGGAAGACCGTGCCACGCTATCCACGCGCATGGGTTGCCACCGAGAACGGCAAGGTGCATCTGTACTCGCTGGGGCAGTATGTGCAGGGCCCCAAGCCGGCGGTCGGCACGCCCGCCGAGATCGCGGAAGTCGGCGTGGTGACGGGCCTGGGCAGCAACGTCACGCACCTCGCCGCGGCCAAGGACTACCCGGGCCAGGACGACACCATCAACACGATGCTGATCTTCACCGATCGCGCCAATCGAAAGTGGGGTTGGCTCAAGTTTGGCGCCGACGGCAACAGTGGCACCATCCTGCGCACCATGGAGGACTCGCGCGTCGACCCGGTCATGGTGACGATGTCCGACAACTACTCAACGAAGGGCAACATCGTCAGTGTGGCGAACTACAGCGGCCAGAGCATCGACAACTACCGCTTCGATGACCTGATCTACCCGGACACCAACTTCTGCTCCGCGATCGGTTTTTGCCCCACGCTGGCATCCCATGGCGAGTACGCAGGCAAGCTGGCCCTGCCGTTCAAGCCGTTCGCGGTGCACTCTTCGAACGTGCCGTGACGCGCTGAGTTCATCGCCCACCCCAGGCCCCAGCTTCGGCTGGGGCTTTTTTATGAGGCGGCGGTGGGCCCGCTTTGGCGTGCCCTTCACGCCCGATACCGGCGCCACCTGGCTTGAACCTTCAGCCCGGATTCATCCCCGCGCGTGCGCAGACGCTCTCGATCGCCGTCCGGACGTAGCGCACGAACGCAGTCACCTGCCCAGCGCGGCCGGCCAGATTGCGCTCGAGCACGGCGCGCGCCTGCGACAGCTGCGGGGAGATCTCGTCGTCGCCCGTCATTCCGGCTGGGCGTCCAGCGCGGCTGCGCGGGTCCGGCCCCGCTCGCTGTGCAGCATGTAGAGGCCCGATCCGACGAGCAGGGCGACACCCAGCCAGGCCCATCCGCTCGGGACCTCGTCCCATATGGCGTAGCCCAGCAGCATGGCGAAGAGAACCGCCGTGTAGCGGAAGGGTGCCGTGAGCGACACCTCGCCGGCGCGCATGCATTGCACCAGCAGGAAATAGCCGGAGGCCAGGAAGGCCGCCGCGACGCCGAGCAGGGCCAGATCGCGCAGCGCAAACGCCTGCCAGCCGCTCAGCAGCGTCAGGCATCCAGCCAGCACGGTGACGGCCAGCGCCGTGGCCAGGGTGATGATGATCGACGGGATGGCCGGATCGATGCGCCGCGTCATCAGGTCGCGCATGGCGTGGAACAGCGTGCCGAGCAGGCACAGCAGGGCCCACGCACTGAAGCCCTCCCCGCTGGGCTGCACGACGCAGAGCACACCCGCGAAGCCGAGCACAACGGCGGACCAGCGCGCCATGCCGGCGCGCTCGTCCATGAAGAGCACCGCGAACACGGTCATGAACAGCGGCGCGGCGAGATTGATGGCCGTGGCATTGCCGATCGGCAACTGAAACAGCGACAGCAGGTACATCATGGTCGCGCATGCATCGACCGCGCCACGCAGTGCCACCCGCGGATTCAGCACCGCCCCCGCCTGGCGCAGCGCGCCCAAACGATGGGCGACCAACAGCACGAGCACCGAGGCAATCAATCCGCGCAGGAAGATGAGCTGCGCCGAGGGCATGGACTGGCTGACATGCTTGACCAGTGCGTCATTGAGCACGAAGCAGCCCATGGCACCCATCATCGTGGCGATGGCGCGGCCGTTGGCCGCGGCGGAGGGCCTTGAGGACAAGGGCTGCGAGCTCATGTCGAACGGGGGGAGGAGACTTGTCGGAGCATGCGCGAGGGCCGCGCTTGCCTGCCTGCATCGTGCCACACCGAATACACCCATGAAATCCCAGCCAAAACCCATAGACCGTTGCGCCACCCTCTCCGTAGGCGAGGTCGCTCAACGCAGCGGCGTCCCCGTCTCCACCCTCCACTTCTACGAATCCAAGGGCCTCATCGCCAGCCATCGCGCGCCGAGCAACCACCGTCGCTATGCGCGCGACATGCTCCGGCGCGTGGCGTTCATCCGTGTCGCGCAGCGGGTGGGCATCGCGTTGGCCGATATCTCCGATGCGCTGGCGACGCTGCCCACGTCGGCGGCGCCCAGCCGCGAGGATTGGGCGCGGCTTTCGGCCGGCTGGCGCGCGGAGCTGGACGAGCGCATGGCGCAGCTCAAGAAGCTGCGCGACACGCTGGACGACTGCATCGGCTGCGGCTGCCTGTCCATCGACCGCTGCCGGCTGCGCAACCCCGGCGACAAGCTGGCGTCGCAGGGGCCCGGCGCGCGCCGCCTGGTGGTCATCCAGCGCGCGGACGGCTGAGGGGGCTGCTGCTGCCGTCAACGCACGTCGATGGGGATCAGCAGCGACATCAGCTCGCTCTGCTCCACCGAGCTCATCGCGCGCGTCAGCCGGCCGAGCTGGGCCTGGTAGCAGGGCAGCATCAACGCGGCGGTCAGCGCGTGGACATCGTCGTTCCGCGTGAGGCGGTCACTGCACGCGGCAATGCTTCGGTGGATCTCGAGCGCCTGGGCGACGCGGCATGATGAGGTTTGCTGTTCACTGGTCATGCGGCGCAATGTGCGTCCTTAACCTAACTTGAGGTCAAGCGGAGATTGAAAATTCGCCTCCGATTGCCTCTAGCTTTCGCCGCCGCTCAGAGCTACCCTGTACCGCATGCCCGACCAATACCGCCGCCTTGCCGTCTTCGTGGACCGTCCGAGTCCGGGCAACTTCATCTGGGTCCTGATGGAGAGCACGGAAGACCCGGCGGTCTGGCTCGACCTCGAAACGGGTGACGACACCTACGACAACTGGCGCGAGGCCTACGACGCCGGCAACGAGGCGCTGCTGGCGTACGTCGACGACGAGCTGGCCGGCCCGGTAGAGGCGTCGCCGGACGACATGGACTCCGACTAGCGGGCCCGAGCCTCGCAGCCCGATCTCTGCACCGCGCGTTCAATTCCGCCTACAGCTGCGGACGAAGTTCGACGCTTGCTGCCCGCCAGGGGCGGGCCAGCCTCGGCGCATGAACGGCGTTGAACAGAAATCCTTCGTGCATCGCGGGCACCGCGTGACCGTTGCCCATTGGACGCACGGCGCCAAGTTCTTCGTTCGGGCCGAGATCCGCCGTGGAGCCGCGCTGGTGTGCGTGCTGTCGAGATCCGGCGCCGAGGAGCGAGCGTCCAAGCTGCTGGCAGGTGTGCACAACGCGGCGATCAAGTGGGCGGACCACCATGCGGCCATGTCGAAGCCGCACGACTAGCAAAAGGCATCTTCAATCGACGGGGCGAAGCGGCAGCCTGACCGTGAACTCGCTGCCCTGGTGCTTGCCGTCGGACCTGACCTCGACAAAGCCCCGATGCGCGTCGACCAGGTCCTTCACGAGCGACAGGCCGACGCCAAAGCCGCCGCCCGATTGGTGCGGATCCTCCTGCGTGAACAGCTCGAAGATCTTCGGCAGCAGGGCCGGGGCGATACCGGCGCCGGTGTCTTCCACCTTGATGACCGCCTCGTCGGCCTCGACCGTGCATTGCAGCCAGATGCGCCCGCCGGGCGGCGTGTACTTGATGGCGTTGTGCAGCAGGTTGAAGACGATCTGATGAACACGCGCCTTGTCGGCGACGACAGGCACCGGCGCCGGCGGCACCAGCACATCGATCGTCTGGCTCTTGCGTTCGGCATCCTGTTGCACCGCCGCTGCGATCTCGACCAGGTCCGCCCCCAGGTCGAAGCGCTGCTTCACGAGCCGGAGCTTGCCCGCGCCGAAGCGAACAACCTCCGCCAGGTCCTCCAGCATTCTTGTCATCTGGGCGACCTGGCGCTTCACGATGCTGATGGGCATTTGCAGCTCGCTCGTCAGCAGTCCCCTGCGTTCGACGAGATCGGTGACGTTGCCGATCGGCCCGAGCGCGTTGCGGATCTCGTGCGTCAACCGGCCGAAGAATGCATCCCTGCCGCGCAAGGCGTCGTGCGCGCTGTCTAGCCGGTTCTCCAGGGTTTCCAGCTGCGCACGCAGGTTGGTTCGATCGCTCATGATCTTTGCGAAGCCCACGTGCCGGTCGCCTTCGCGCAGTGCGATCAGGCTGCCGAAGACCCATATGCGCGTGCCGTCCTTGCGAACGTGCCAGCGATCGTCTTCCGACCGTTGCGCCGAAAGAGCCACCTCTCGCTCCAGTTGCGGCAGTCCCAGGGCGCGGTCTTCTTCCGTGAAAAGAATGTCGGCTGTTCCGCCCACGATCTCTGCCTCGGAGTACCCGAACATCGATTCGGAAGCGGCGCGCCAGCCCAGGACGGTGCCCGCGCGGTCCAGCACGACGAAGGCGAAGTCCGGCGCCTGCTGCCAAAGCAGCTCGAACGCCCGCTCGACCGTCAGCGCGCTCGCGGCGGCCTGGGCAGGCGATGCTCGAGGATTCATGGCATTCATGGGGACTCCCGTTCCAGCGTCGAAGGTGCGAGCCCTGGTCCCCGTTGGTGCAAGCGTGTTGCGCGCGACGGTGTAGGACGGCCTTCCTACAAGGGTCGTCACGGCTTGATGACGACGGCCCTGGCATGCGCCGTCCACCATCCGGCCAGGCGAACTTCGGGGAGCCGCAGCATGGCCGATGACAGGGAAGCGCAAACCAGCGCGCGCGCGGGTGGCCCCCGGACGATCGCTTGCGCCGCCTGTGGACGCTCGAACCGCGCGACGGCCATGTTCTGCATCGGATGCGCGAGCCGCTTGCCTGCTTTTGTTGCTTCCGGGCCTTCGGCGCTCGAGACCGCCAAGGCGCTGCGGCCTCGAGCGCATGCGCTGGAAGAGAACGCGGCGCCACGCCGCGCGCTGCCCGCGGAGGCGCCGGTGTTCTGGCTTCGACTCGGCCTGCTGGTGTTGGGGATGACGATCGGGTTCATGGGGTGGTACGTGTACGTCACACGAAAGGCCGCCGCTCCGGTGCCGGCGGTCACGGCTGCGATGCCTGCGCCCGCGCCCGTCCCTGCGCCGATGTCGCCCGCTCCGCGCGCCGCGCCGATACCGGCGCCCGCGGAGCCCATGCCGGCGCCCACGGCCCCCGCGGCGTCCGACCTGCCGGCCGCCCTGTCGCCGGCCGACGCATCCGTGGAGGCGGTGGCGAAGTTCTATCGCGCCCTGTCCCTCGCCGACGGCGAGGCTGCCGCCGCGATCGTCGTTCCCGCGAAGCGCGGGATCGGCCCGTTCCACGAAGCCAACATGTCGAGGTTCTATCGATCCCTCAGGGAGCCGCTTGTCGTGCGCTCCATTCGCGCCATCGACGAGAACCGGGTCGAGGCCAGGTACCGATACCGGGCAACGAAGACGCCATGCGAAGGGCTCGCGATCGTCGAAACCCAATCCGTCCGCCAGCAGACGCTCATTCGGAGCATCCGCGCCAACTGCTAGGGCCGCAAATGTTCACTCGCGGGCGTCCCGGAATGTCTTAAGACATAGCAATCGAAGGAATGGCAATTCCGCCTACGCAGTGCAGGCGTGATGTCCCAACGGAACGCCGGCAAGGTCCCCTAATTTCGGACGTTCTGAAATCCAGGGAGATCCTCCATGTCGACTGCAGCCATTGCCCGCCCTCCATCCAAACTCCTGCTGCTGGCCGAAGGCCGAGCGCTCTGGGAGGCCGGCGCGACGATCGCGCTCTGGCCCCTGCTCCAACTCGCGCCGCGGGGCGACGGGCATGCCGTCATCGTGCTGCCCGGCTTGGGCGCGAGCGACGGTTCGACCGAGCTGCTTCGCGGCTTTCTAGAGACCCGCGGCTACGCGGTCCAAGGCTGGGGCCACGGCACCAACTGCGGGCCCCGGCCGGGCGTCGAAGACGGGCTCCTGGCGCTCCTGCGTCGGCTGCACGAAACCTCGGGCAAGGTGAGCCTGGTGGGCTGGAGCCTGGGCGGCGTGTTCGCCCGCATGCTCGCCGCCAAGGCGCCGGATGCGGTGCGCGGCGTCGTCACGCTCGGCAGCCCCTTGCACGGCAGCCCGAAGGCCACGCGTGCGGCCAAGGTCTACGAGCTGCTGAGCGGCAGGCCGGCCAACGATCCCAGGCGCCGCAGATGGGTGCGGGCAACGTCCGCGGTGCCCACCACATCGATCTTCAGCCGCTCCGATGGCATCGTGTCCTGGCGCAGCAGCTTCGAAGAAGAGACGCCGTCTTCCGAGAACATCGAGGTCGAAGCGAGCCACCTCGGCCTGGGCGTTCATCCAGCCGTGTTCTATGCGGTGGCAGACCGGCTGTCGATGCCCGAGAACGCGTGGACCCGGTTCGCCGCGCCGGCGGGCTTGCGCGCGTTCTATCCGGATCCGGCGCGGCCCTGAGGGCCGCCCTCAGTACTGGAGCTTGGGATACCAGTCGGTCCCGCGCCCGCCCGGGGTCAGGTCCAGCACCGACCAGAGCGTGGCGATGTCGGGCGCATCGCGCGGGTCCTGGCCCGGGTCGGCCATCTCGAGCGTCATCTCGCTGGCCCAGAACAGGCGGACCCTGTCGCCGTCGCGCTGGAACACGTTCAGCGCCGGGTACTCGCTGCCGTCGGGCATCAGGACGCCGAGGTCTTTCGCGTAGTCGTCGCCGATGGTCTGCACGAAGTTCAGGTCGCGCCAGCCGCGTTCCTGCGCGAAGGCGTACTGCCGCTCGACGGGCGAACGCCCCAGGATCTTGAGCGCGACCCGCTGCTTGATGTCGGCGGCATTGCCTTCCACCGCGCCCAGCCAGTTGGTGCACATCGGACACGGCCGCTCGCGCTGCGGCCCGTACATCCAGAAGTAGGTGACGAGCGTGTCCTTGTCGCCGAACAGATCGGCGAGCCCGACCTCGAAGGCCTGCTCGTCCTTGAAGCGGTAGTTCTTCTCGATCACGGGCCCGGGCGGCAGCGCGCGGCGCTGCTCGACCAGCCGCGTCATGTGGCGGCGAAACTCGATCTCTTCTGCCAGCAGCGCCTGGCGCGCGGCCTCGTATTCGGCCGACGCGCCCGGAAACGGCGTCTTCGCCTTCTTCGCGAGCGCTGCGGCGGGGATCAGCGTGTCTTTCATGCCTTGCTCCTGTGTATGCATGACGAACGTTCCATGGTGCGGGAGCGCATTCGAGGAACGGTAGGCAATGCAGCTTGCGCTTCGAAGGCCTATTCCTGCAAGCAGGCCGCGGCGCGGGATGGGCGGTGGGTTAGCCTGTCGCCATGGACTCCCTGATCGCCGCCTCCGCGCGCGCCCTCGCCGCCGGCGACGCGCTGGGCGCCCTCAAGCGGGTCGCCCTGCGCGACGACCCGCCGGCGCTGGCGCTGCGCGGCATCGCCATGGCCCAGCTCGGCGAGCACCCGCGCGCCCGCGAGCTGCTGCGGCTCGCCGCCCGCGGCTTCGGCGCCCACGAGGAGCTGGCGCGCGCGCGCTGCGTCGTGGCCGAGGCCGAGGTGGCGCTGGCCATGCGCGACCTCGGCGGTTCGCCGCGCCCGCTGGCGGCGGCCTCGGCCACGCTCGAAGCGCATGCCGACCATGCGAACGCGCTGCAGGCGCGGCTGATCGCGCTGCGCCGGCTGCTGCTGCTCGGCCGCCTCGACGAGGCGGCGGCCGCGCTGGCACGGCTCGATGCGCGCGGCCTGCCGCCGGCGCTTGCGGCGGTGGCCGAACTGGCCGCGGCCGAACTGGCGCTGCGCTCGCTGCGCACAGGCCCGGCGCGCTCGGCGCTCGCGCGCGCGCACGAGGCGGCCAATCGCGCGCGCGTGCCGGCGCTCCTGGCCGAGGTGGCGGAGGCGCGGGCGGCGCTCGATCGTCCCGCCGCCCGGCGCCTCTCCAACGGCGGCGAGCAGGCGCTGCGCCTCGACGAGGTCGCGGCGCTCCTGGCCTCGGATGCGCTGGTGGTCGATGCCTGCCGTCGCGGCGTGGGCAGCGGCGACGCGTGGCGGCCGCTGGCACGCCGGCCGGTGCTGTTCGCGTTGGCGCTTGCGCTCGCCGAGGCGTGGCCAGGCGACGTCGATCGCGAAGCCTTGATCGCACGCGCGTTCCGCACCCGCCGGCCCGACGAGACGCATCGAGCGCGGCTGCGGGTCGAGATCGGCCGCCTGCGCGCGCTCGTCGCAGCGCTGGCGCAGATCGAGGCCACCGCGCGAGGCTTCGTCCTCAGGCCGCGCGACGCGCGCGATGTCGTCGTGCTGGCGCCGCCCATCGACGGCGACCAGGCCTCGCTGGTGGCGCTGCTGTCCGACGGCGCGGCCTGGTCGACCTCGGCCCTGGGGCTGGCCCTGGGCGCCAGCCAGCGCACCGTTCAGCGCGCGCTGGTCGAGCTCGAGGCCGTTGGGCGTGTGCGCGCCATCGGGCGGGCGCGGGCGCAGCGCTGGCTGTCGTCGCCGCTCACCGGATTCACGACGATCTTGTTACTCCCTGCTGCGCTCCCGATTGAATAGAGTTGTCTCCAGGCGCCGATCCGAGGCGCAGCACAAGGAGCAAGGATGAGCAGCAGCAAGGCAAGCACGAAGAGATCGCAGCCCACGCCGCGTGCGGCCGAGATCGTGCGCGAGTACGGCCCCTTCCCCGGCACCGACACCGTGCACGGCGTGACCCACGACGGCCAGCGGGTCTGGGCCGCCACCGGGGCCTCGCTGGTGGCCTTCGATCCCGCGAGCGGCGAGACCGCGCGCACGCTGGCATGCGCCGGCGACGCCGGCACTGCCTTCGACGGCAAGCACCTCTATCAGATCGCCGAGGCCCGCATCGACAAGATCGATCCGGCCACCGGCAAGGTGTTGGCCTCGATCCCCGCGCCCGGCAACGGGAGCGACTCGGGGCTCACCTGGGCCGAGGGCAGCCTGTGGGTGGGCCAGTACCGCGATCGCAAGATTCACCAGATCGATCCGGCGACCGGCGCCGTGATTCGCACCATCGAGTCGAACCGCTTCGTCACCGGCGTGACCTGGGTCGACGGCGAGCTGTGGCACGGGACCTGGGAAGGCGACGAGAGCGAACTCCGCCGCATCGACCCGAAGAGCGGCACCGTGCTCGAGCGGCTGGAGATGCCGCACGGCATCGGCGTCAGCGGGCTCGAGTCCGACGGCGCAGACCTCTTCTATTGCGGCGGCGGCGCGAGCGGAAAGGTCCGCGCCGTGCGGCGTCCGAAGCACCCCTCTTGAACGGCCCTTCGAGCCAAGGAGCAATCATGAACACCACCGAAGCAGGCACGGTGAACCATCCCGTCGTGCCGAAGGAGCAATGGCTTGCCGAGCGCAAGACGCTGCTGGCGCGCGAGAAGGAGCTCACGCACCTGCGCGACCAGATCGCCCGCGAGCGCCGCGCAATGCCGTGGGAGCGCGTCGAGAAAAACTACGTCTTCGACGCGCCCGAAGGCCGGCGCACGCTCGCCGACCTGTTCGAGGGCCGGCGCCAGCTGCTGATGCAGCACTTCATGTTCGCCCCGGGGTGGGAGCAAGGGTGCCCGAGCTGCTCGTACATGGCCGACCACGCCGACGGCATGAAGGTGCACCTGGCGCATCGCGACGTCACCTTCGTGGCCGTCTCGCGCGCGCCGCTGGCGGAGATCGAGCGCTTTCGCCGGCGCATGGGCTGGCAGTTCGAGTGGGTGTCCTCGCATGGCACCGACTTCAACTACGACTTCGGCGTCAGCTTTACGCCGGAGGAAGTGACCAGGGGCAAGCTCGACTACAACTACGGCGAGTGGCCCCTCGCCGGGGAAGAGTGGCCCGGCATCAGCGTGTTCTACAAGGACGACGCGGGCGAAGTCTTCCATACCTACTCGACCTACGGGCGCGGCGTGGAAGTGATGATGGGCACGTACAACATGCTGGACCTCACGCCCAAGGGCCGCGACGAAAAGTCGGGCCAGGGCATGGCATGGGTGCGCCACCACGACCGCTACGAGCCGGCGCCGGCGGCGAAGCCGGCCGCTGCGGCCGGATCGTGCTGCCACTGACTGACATCGAGCACGCGTCATGGCAAGCCTTTGGCCCTGGCTGGCGGTCGCAGGGGTCGGCGCCCTTCACGGGCTGAACCCTGCCACCGGCTGGTTGTGGGCCGCCGCCTGGGGCCTGCGTTCGCGCGATCGGGCGCAGGCGCTGCGGGCCTTGATGCCCATCGCCGGTGGACATGCCGTGTCGGTCGCGATCGTGGCCTTCGCCTTCGCGCAGGGCATGTCGATGGACCCCACATGGGTCCAGGGCCTGGCCGGCGCACTGCTCGTCGGCGCGGCGGCCTGCCGTTGGCTGCGCGGCGCCGGGCAGCGAACGACGCCCATCAGCACGCAGGCCGGCCACGCCGGCATCGCGCTCTGGTCCTTCCTGATGGCCACCACGCACGGGGCCGGGCTGATGCTGGTGCCGGCGCTCGTGCCGCTGTGCCTTGGCGACAACCCGGCGCGCGAGATCACCGCGTCGGGCTCGCTGCTCCTGGCACTGGCGGCCGTCGGCGTGCACACGGCTGCGATGCTGGTCGTGACCGGCGTCATCGCCACCGGCGTATGCCGCGGCGTCGCCATGCACCCTCGCCTGCTGAGCGGCACTGCGCCGCGCCAAGCCTGGACCGCGGCGCTGGCCCTCACCGGTGTGCTGTTGATCGCGCTTAGCTAGCAAGCAGTTCGGATTCGACATGCGCCGGCAACCCGCTCCGGCCGACGGCGACATGGCTGGCCAGCACATGCCCGTCCGGATAGTCCCCGCCGTTCTGCCGGCGGAAGGGAATCGGTGCGTCCTCGAAGAGGCCCGCTAGGCGCGAGCGCCAGGCTTCCTTCGTCGCGCTCAGCGCTTCCCCGCTCAAGCGCCCGGCGCCATAGGCCGCAAAGGTCGGCAGCACGTCGAAGCCCGGGAAATAGAGCGAGCCGTGCGTGATGGGGAAAAGCAGCTCTTCGAGCGGTCCGTTGATGCCTCGCGGCGAATAGTCCTTCGCCGGCCCCCCGGCCGCGACGCACAGCATGGCCCGCTTGCCCTTGAAGGCACCATCGCCGTAGCGATACGTGTTGCCGGCGTTCTTGTAGCCATACGCGAGGCCGTAGGCCCACACCCGGTCCAGCCACCCCTTCATGATGGCCGGCATGCCGTACCACCAAAGCGGAAACTGAAAGATCAGTGCGTCCGCGGCAAGCACCTTCTGCTGCTCCGCGGCGATGTCGGCGGCCTGGCGCCCGCTAACATAGGAATGCCCGGACTCGTCCACGAAGGACAGCCGCTCCTTGTCGGCGCGAGCGGGGAAGTCGTGCTCGTCGAACACGGCCTTCCAGCGCATGCCGTACAGGTCCGACTGCAGCACTTCATGCCCTTGCTGCCGAAGCGCCTGCCGGGAGACCTCGACCAGCTGCCGGGTCAGCGACGTGGGCTCGGGGTGGGCGTGGACGATCAAGACTTTCTTCATGCGGCCAAGTCTCGGTCGCTCGCAGCCATCCGTGAAATCGCAAGAATGTTTGGCTACCATCCATCGCATGGATAGCAAACGCCTCGACCTCAATCTGCTGGTCACGCTGGAGGCCTTGCTGGTCGAGCAGAACGTGACGAAGGCGGCCGCCCGCCTGCACCTGAGCCAACCGGCGGTCAGCGCGCAGTTGAGTCGGCTGCGGGACGTGTTCGGTGACCCGCTGCTCATTCCCGCACAGCGCGGGATGACGCCGACCGCCAAGGCCTTCGACTTGCTCGACCCGTTGCGCCAGGCCCTCGACCAGGTGCGTGCCACGGTCGCCACCCACAGCAACTTCAACCCTTCCAAGGCCAGGCTGACCGTCGCCATCGCCTGCACGGACTACCTGCACGCGGCGGTGGTCAAGCCGCTCGTCGTGGAACTCAGGACCAAGGCGCCCGGCGTGCGTGTGGCGCAGCGCAACCTGGACATTCCCGAGCTGGAAGCGCAAATGGCGCGCGGCGATGTCGACCTGGCGCTCATGACGCCGCAAGCCGCACCGCCCAGTCTTCGCACCCGGCATCTGTTCGCCGAGCGCTATGTGCTCATCGGCCGGCGGAAGCATCCGCGGCTGCGGGCCGGGATCACGGTCGAGGAATTTGCCCGGTTGGAGCATGTCGTCGTGTCCCTTCGCGGAGGCGGCTTCGTCACGCCGGTGGACGACGCCCTGGCTGCCTTCGGACTCAAGCGCAACGTGGTGCTGTCGGCGGCTTCGTTCCTGGTCGTTCCCGATATCGTGTCGCAGTCGGACTTCGTGGCGCTGGTGCCGGAGCGGCTGGTGCGCGACCGTGCCGAGCAGCTGGAGCTGATCGACTGCCCGTTCCCGGTGGAAGGCTTCGCAGTGGGGATGGTGTGGCACGAGCGCAGCCACGGGCACAGCGGCCAGCGCTGGATCCGGGAGACCATCGCCGCGATGATCGACCTTCAGACCGGCGAGCGCAGGGATTCATGAACTTCATGATTTCAGGCAATTTTTCTACACCGCTTTTCTGCAGCAGCTTTCAACATGGCTGAATGTGCACAGCGAGAGGAGGACTCGATGACGAACGACATCGCGCAGATTGCGAGCTGGTTGCAACCGCAGGACATCGTGTTCGACGCCGACGTCCGGGACCGGTCGCACGCACTCGAGTTCGCGGCAGCGACGATCTGCGGCGCTCGTGGACTCGACCCGGCGCCGGTTTTTCGCGCCCTGTGGCGACGCGAGCAGACCGGGTCGACCGCCCTCGGCGAAGGATTCGCGATTCCGCACGCATGCATCGGCGGCATTGCCCAGCCGACCACCCTCTTCATTCGCACCAGGCATGCGATTGCCTTCGACGCGCCAGACGGCAAGCCGGTCTCCCAGCTGCTGGCCATCATGGTGCCGGAGGGCGGCGCCAGGGACGATCATCTGCAGCTGCTCGCACTGGTCGGCCGCCTGTTTTCCGATCGTCCTTTCCGCGCGCAGCTCGATGGCGCGCCGGATGCCGCGGCAGCAGCGGACGCCTTCCGGGCCGGGATCGCGCGCGTGGTTTCCGCCCTCGGTACTTGATCGGATACCAGTCGGTCCCGCGGCCTTTCACTCCTTCACCGATCCCGTCAACCCCGACACGTAGTACTCCACGAAGAAGGAGTAGATGAAGGCCACCGGCAGCGAGCCCAGCAGCGCGCCCGCCATCAGCGGGCCCCACTGGTAGACGTCGCCCTGCACGAGCTCGGTCACCACGCCCACCGGCACGGTCTTGATCTCAGAGGACGAGACGAAGGTCAGCGCGTAGATGAACTCGTTCCACGACAGCGTGAAGGCGAAGATGCCGGCCGAGATCAGGCCGGGCACGGCGAGCGGCAGCACGATCTTCACCAGGATCTGCCAGCGGTTCGCGCCGTCGATCAGCGCGCACTCCTCCAGCTCGAAGGGGATGGAGCGGAAGTAGCCCATCAGCAGCCAGGTGCAGAACGGGATCAGGAAGGTCGGATAGGTCAGGATCAGCGCCAGGCGGGTGTCGAAGAGGCCGAGGCCGAACACCACGTTGGCGAGCGGGATGAACAGGATCGACGGCGGCACCAGGTAGGCCAGGAAGATCGCGAGCCCCACCTGCCGCGAGCCGTTGAAGCGCAGCCGCTCGATCGCATAGGCCGCGAATACCGAGCAGGCGAGCGAGAAGAAGGTCGACACCGCCGACACCAGCAGCGTGTTCCAGATCCACTGCGGGTACGAGGTCTCGAACAGCAGCTTGTGGAAATGCGCCAGCGTCGGCGCCACCACCCAGAAGGGGTTGCCCTCGCGCGTCAGCAGCTCGGCATCGGGCTTCACCGAGGTGATCGCCATCCAGTAGAACGGGAACAGCAGCACGATCAGGAAGACGACGAGCGGCAGGTACACCGTCACCACCTTGCGCGGCAGCGTATCGAGATAGCTCATGCCGACCATGTCGGTGGTTGCGGCCTTGCTGGTGTTCATTTGTCGGATCCTCCTTGCTGCCACTTCCTGCGCTGCAGGCCGAAGTAGCTGAAGAGCACGCAGGCGAGCAGGAAGGGCACCATCGCGATCGCAATGGCCGCACCCTCGCCCAGCGCGCCGCCCGAGATCGCGCGCTGGAACGACAGCGTGGCCATCAGGTGCGTCGCGTTCAGCGGTCCGCCGCGCGTGATCACGTAGATGAGCTGGAAGTCGGTGAAGGTGAAGAGCACCGAGAAGGTCATCACCACCGCGATGATCGGCGTCAGGAGCGGCAGCGTGACATGGCGGAACTGCTGCCAGGGCGATGCGCCGTCGATGGCCGAGGCCTCGTAGTACGAGGGCGAGATGGTCTGCAGCCCGGCCAGGAGCGTGATGGCGACGAAGGGGATGCCGCGCCAGACGTTGGCCGCGATCACGGACCAGCGTGCGTTCCACGGGTCGCCGAGGAAATCGATGTAGGTGTCGATCAGGCCCATCTTCACCAGCGCCCAGCTGATGATCGAGAACTGCGAGTCGTAGATCCACCAGAAGGCGATGGCCGACAGCGCGGTCGGCACGATGTAGGGCAAGAGGATGACCGCGCGAAAGAAGGTCTTGAGCCGGATGTTCTTGTTGAGCAGCAGCGCCAGCCACAGCCCCAGCACGAACTTGAACACGCTCGCCACCACCGTATAGAGCAGCGTGTTGAAGAGCGCGAGCCGCGTGACCGCGTCGTCCCAGAGAAACACGTAGTTCTCGAGGCCGATCCACTCCCCGCCGCGGCCGACCTTGGTGTCGGTGAAGCCGAGCCACACGCCCAGGCCGAGCGGATAGGTAAGGAACAGCAGCAGCAATCCCGCCGCCGGCACCATGAACAGCAGGCCGAGGAAGTTGCGGCTGTCGGCCAGCCGCGCCGTCCACGGACGCGCCGGCGCCGGCGCGTCCGCAGCGGGCTCAGACCTTGTAATACCGTTCGGCACGCTTTTGCGCCCGCTCTGCGGCTTCCTTCGGCGACTTGGAGCCGCTGGCCGCCTCGGCCACCATGTTGGTCACGATGAAGTCCGCTCCCGCGCCGGCCGACGCATAGCCCAGCGTGCCGGCATACCCGGTCGGGCGCATGTTCTTCGTGCAGTCGCGGTACGGCGTGTGCTTCGGGTCGACGGTCCAGACGGCGCTCTTCTCGTAGGCTGCGAGCGGCTGCGAGATGTAGCCGCCGGCGGCCTGCAGCCACGGGTCGAACTGCTCCTGTTCCATCATGAAGCGCAGGTACTCCTTGGCCGCCTGCGGATACTTCGTGTACTTCATGATCATCTGGTTGAAGAACAGGTGCGACTCGGTCGGCACGCCCGCCGGCCCGATCGGGTAGGGCGAGTGGTTGATGTCCTGCGCCATCTCCTTGAGCTTGTCGTCCTTGGAGTTCTTCGTCGCGTAGTAGATCGAGATGCCGTTGTTGGTCAGGCTGATCTGGCCGTCGAGAAAGGCCTTGTTGTTGTTCGGGTCCAGCCACGACAGCGTGCCGGGCGCGAAGTTGCCGTACATCTCCTTGGCGTACTCGAGCGCCTTGATGGTCTCAGGGCTGTCGATGACGACCTTGTTGTCCTTGTCGACGAGCTTGCCGCCGTGCGACCAGATCAGCCAGTTGGTCCACAGGCCGTCGCCGGTGGCGTTGCCGAGCGCGAAGCCGGCTGGCGTGCCTTTCGCCTTCAAGGCCTTGAGCAGCTCGAGGAAGCTGTTCGTGTCCCTCGGGAAGGTGTCGAAGCCGGCCGCCTTCACATGGCTCTGGCGGTACACCAGCATCGCTCCGGCGGTACCGAGCGGCACGCCGATCCACTTCTTGCCGTCGGGCCGCAGGTAGGCCTCGCACCCCGGGTACCAGCCGCCGTACTTGCGCCCGAGGTAGGTGCACAGGTCGGTGACCTCGAGCAGCTTGTCCGGGTAGAGGTTGGCGTCGTCGTTGGTCGACAGGATGATGTCCGGCCCCGCGCCGGTGTTGGCGGCGACCGCGGCCTTCGGGCGCACGTCCTCCCAGGTCTCGTTGTCCACGCGCACCGGCACGCCGGTGGCATCGGTGAACTTCTTCACGTTGGCCATGTAGGCGTCGATGTCGCCTTGCACGAAACGGCTCCAGCGCAGCACGCGCAGCGTGGCGCCCTTCTCGGGCTTGAAGGTCGTCGCCTGCGCATGCGCGGCAGTGGAGAAGAGCGCGGTGCCGGTGCCGAGCGTGGCCGCGGCGGCGACGCCGGCAGAACCTTCCAGAAACTTGCGGCGATTGAACTCATTCATTGCTGTTGTCTCCTGTGCGTTGTGAACGGACTGCCGATGGAAACCTCAGGACACCAGCCGTTCGCCCGTGCCTGCGTCGAAAAGATGCGCGCGCTGCAGGTCGGGCTGCAGGTGGATCGTGGTGCCGGGCGCGAAGTCGTGTCGCTCGCGGAACACCGCGGAAAGTTCGGCGCCCTCGTGGCGGCAGGAGACGAAGGTGTCCATGCCGGTCGGTTCCATCACCGCCACGCGCGCCGGGATGCCGCTGCCGTCGGCGAGCGTCAGGTGCTCGGGCCGGGTGCCGTAGACCACCGGCTGGCCGTCGATGCCGCCGGCATGCACGGGTGCATCGAGCTGGGTGCCGTCCTGCAGCTCCACGCGCGCCATGCCGCCCCTGCGCCGGAGCGTGCCCGGCAGGAAGTTCATGGCCGGCGAGCCGATGAAGCCGGCGACGAACTGGTTGGCCGGGTTGTCGTAGAGCTCCAGCGGGCTGCCGGTCTGCTCGATGCGGCCGTCGCGCATGACCACGATCTTGTCGCCCATGGTCATGGCCTCGATCTGGTCGTGCGTGACGTAGATCGACGTGGTTTTCAAGCGCTGGTGCAGCTCCTTGATCTCGCCGCGCATCGCCACGCGCAGCTTGGCGTCGAGGTTGGACAGCGGCTCGTCGAACAAGAACACCTGCGGGTCGCGCACGATCGCGCGGCCCATCGCCACGCGCTGGCGCTGGCCGCCGGAGAGCTGGCGCGGGAAGCGGTCGAGCAGCGGAATGAGGCCGAGGATCTCGGCCGCGCGCTTCACCTTCGATTCGATCGCGGCCTTGTCCAGCTTGGCGAGCGCCAGTGCGAAGGCCATGTTGTCGCGCACCGTCATGTGCGGATAGAGCGCGTAGTTCTGGAACACCATCGCGATGTCGCGCTCTTTCGGCGGCAGGTCGTTGACGCGCCGGTCGCCGATGCGGATCTCGCCGCCGTTGATCTGCTCCAGCCCCGCGATCATGCGCAGCAGCGTCGACTTGCCGCAGCCCGAGGGGCCGACCAGCACGGTGAACGAGCCGTCGCGGATCTCGATGTCCACCCCATGCAGGATCGGGACCTCGCCGAAGTTCTTCTTGACTGCCTGGATCGTGACATTGGCCATGCACTGGAATCCTGAAGTTGCGCGAAGCTTGCGGGCGACGCGGGATCCCTGCATCGCAGCCGCGCAGTATCGGCACTGGGTCGGCGTGTCGCTATCAGGGCAAACCGGTAGGCGTTAACCCCTGAAGAATTTGTATGATGACCTGATCACCGTGCTCCAATCCGTCACGCCCGCGCAGGCTTGCCTTCCTTCCGAACCCCTGCGGTCGGCAGCCGATCGGCTGTCCGACCGGCTGGCGCTGCGCCTCGAGGCCCTCATCGAATCGGGCGAGCTCGCGCCCGGCGACCGTCTGCCCACCGAGCAGCAGCTGGCCGCCACGCACGGCGTATCGCGCACCGTGGTGCGCGAGGCGGTGCACCAGCTCAAGTCCAGGGCGCTCGTCGTGTCGCGCCAGGGCTCCGGCGTTTTCGTCGCGCCCACGCCGGAGAACCAGCCGCTGGCCTTCGATCCGGCCGTGCTGGGCTCGGTGCAGGCCGTGGTGCACGTGGTCGAGGTGCGGCGGGTGCTCGAAGGCGCGATCGCCGCGCTGGCGGCCGAGCGGGCCACCCGCGCCCACATCGCGGCGCTGCGCCGTGCGTTGAAGGCGATCGACACCGCGGTCGCCGAGGGGCGCGACGGCGTCGCGGAGGACCTGGCCTTCCACCGCATCATCGGCGAGTCCACGGGCAACCCGCAGTTCCGCCTCCTGCTCGGCTTTCTGGAGCAGTACCTGCGCGAAGGCATGCGCATCACGCGCGGCAACGAGGCGCGCCGCAAGGATTTCATGGAGGCGGTGCAGCACGAGCACCGCGCCATCGTCGACGCCATCGCCGCGCGGGACCCGGAAGCGGCGCGCCACCACGCGACGCAACACCTGATCCTCGGCGAAGAACGGCTCGTCGAGGGCGGCATCATTGCCGGCCGCAAACGAAGATTGAAGGAGAAGAAATGAAACTGCTGATCACCGGAGGCGGCGGCTTCGTCGGCGCGCGCCTCGCCCGCACCCTGCTCGCGCGCGGCACGCTCGCCGGCGAGCGCATCGACCGCATGGTCCTCACCGACATCGCGCCGCCGCCGGCCGACCTGGCGGCGGATGCGCGCGTCGAGGCGCGCACCGGCCCGCTGCTGGCGCAAACCGACGCGCTGCGCACCGAAGCCTTCGACGGCGTGTTCCACCTGGCTTCGGCCGTCTCGGGCGAATGCGAGCTCGACTTCGATCTCGGCCTGCGTTCCAACCTCGACAGCACGCGCGCACTGCTCGATGCGCTGCGCGCCAACGTCAACGCCGGCGGGAAGGTCACGCGCGTGGTGTTCTCGAGCTCGGTCGCCGTGTTCGGGCCGGATCCGGCCGTGCCGCTGCCGAAACTGGTCGCCGACGACACGCTGCCGGCGCCGCAAACCTCCTACGGCACGCAGAAGCTGATCTGCGAGCACCTGATCGCCGACTACACGCGCAAGGGCTACATCGACGGCCGCGCCGCGCGGCTCATGACCGTGACCGTGCGCCCCGGGCGGCCCAACGCCGCAGCCTCGTCCTTCTTCAGCGGCATCATCCGCGAGCCGCTGGCGGGCGTGGAGGCGCTCTGCCCGGTCTCGCCCGAGGTGTCGCACCCGATGTCCTCGCCGTCGCGCACGGTCGACGGCCTGATCGCCGTCTACGAAGCCAGCCGCGAGGCCTTCTGCGGCCGCACCGCGCTCAACCTGCCGGCCCTCAACGTGCGCGTCGCCGACATGCTCGACGCGCTCGAAGAGGTGGCCGGCCCGGCGGTGCGCGCGCGCGTGCGCTTCGAGCGCGACGAGCGCATCGCCGGCATCGTGGCCAACTGGCCCAGCGGCGCAACGGCCGCGCGCGCCGCGCGGCTCGGCCTGCTGCCGCACGAGAACTTCGCGGACATCATCCGGCAGTACATCGACGATTGCCGCGCGCTTCCGAACGCCAACGAAACCCTGAAGGGAATGATTCGATGAAACCGAAGAACAACAACAAGAAGAAGCCGAAGCAGGCCCTCAAGCTGCGCTCCCAGGCCTGGTTCGACAACCCGGACAACGCCGACATGACGGCGCTCTACCTCGAGCGCACGATGAACTTCGGCCTCGGCTTCGACGAGCTGCAGTCGGGGCGGCCGATCATCGGCATCGCGCAGACCGGGTCGGACATCGCGCCCTGCAACCGCCACCACCTGGTGTTGGCCGAGCGGGTGCGCGAAGGCATCCGCGATGCCGGCGGCATCGCCTTCGAGTTTCCGATCCATCCGATCCAGGAAACCTGCAAGCGCCCGACGGCTGCGCTCGACCGCAACCTGCAGTACCTGTCGCTGGTCGAGGTGCTCTACGGCTATCCGCTCGACGGCGTGGTGCTGACAACCGGCTGCGACAAGACCACGCCGGCCCAGCTCATGGCCGCCGCCACGGTGGACATCCCCGCCATCGCGCTCAATACCGGGCCGATGCTCAACGGCTGGTACGAGGGCGAGCGCACCGGCTCGGGCACCATCGTCTGGAAGGCGCGCGAGCTGATGGCCGCGGGCAAGATCGGCTACCAGGAATTCCTGAAGCTCGTGGCCTCCTCGGCTCCGTCGACCGGCCACTGCAACACCATGGGCACGGCATCGACGATGAACTCGTTGGCCGAGGTGCTGGGCATGACGCTGCCGGGCAGCGCGGCCATTCCGGCGCCGTATCGCGACCGCCAGGAGATGGCCTACATGACCGGCAAGCGCATCGTCGAGATGGTGCGCGAGGACCTGAAGCCCTCCGACATCCTCACGCGCGCCGCCTTCGAGAACGCGATCGTCGTCAACTCCGCGCTCGGCGGCTCGACCAACGCGCCGGTGCACCTGAACGCCATCGCGCGCCACATCGGCGTCGAGCTGACGACGGCCGACTGGGAGAAGCACGGCTACAAGATTCCGCTGATCGTGAACCTGCAGCCGGCCGGCGAGTACCTCGGCGAGGAGTACTACCGCGCCGGCGGCGTGCCCGCGGTGGTGGCCGAGCTGGTCGCCCAGGGCAAGATCCAGCCGGCGCTGACCGCCAACGGCAAGACGCTGATCGAGAACTGCGAAGGCAAGTTCACCAGCGACCGCAAGGTGATCTTCGCCTACGCCAAGCCGATGAAGAAGAACGCCGGCTTCCTCAATCTCAAGGGCAACCTGTTCGATTCCGCGATCATGAAGACCAGCGTGATCACGCCGGAGTTCCATGCGCGCTACCTCGAGAACCCGAACGATCCGATGGCCTTCGAAGGCACGGCCATCGTCTTCGACGGGCCGGAGGACTATCACCGCCGCATCGACGACCCGAAGATGAAGCTCGATGCGAACAGCATCCTCTGCATGCGCGGCGTGGGGCCGGTCGGCTATCCCGGCGCGGCCGAGGTGGTCAACATGCGCGCGCCCGACTACCTGCTCAAGAAAGGCATCCTCGCCCTGCCCTGCATCGGCGACGGCCGGCAGTCCGGCACCTCGGGCTCGCCGTCGATCCTCAACGCCTCGCCGGAGGCGGCCACGGGCGGCGGGCTCGCGCTGCTCAAGACCGGGGACCGCATCCGCATCGATCTGAAGAAGCGCACGGCCAACATGCTGGTCCCGGACGAGGAGCTTGCCAGGCGACGTGCCAAGCTCGACGCGGCCGGCGGCTACCCGTACCCGCCGAGCCAGACGCCATGGCAGGAGATCCAGCGCGCCGTGGTCGACGAGCTCTCCGAAGGCATGGTGCTCAAGCCCGCGGTCAAGTACCAGAAGATCCACGCGACCTTCGGTATTCCGCGGGACAACCACTAGGCATCATGGTCGCTCGCTAGGACCTGGTAACAAGCCACAGGGTCGGTTACACATGAACCGCCGCGCAGCCGCGGGCGTATCCTCGCAACTTCACGCCAAGCGCGACTGGCGGCCGAGGTGCTGGACGATGCGTGCCGGGCCCGGTCGCTGCGAGCGCCGATCGAAGACCCATCGAGAGGTGGCGAATCATGGAAACGATGGTCCAGTGGCTGGCCGCGCTCGGCATGGAGCGATATGCGCCGATGTTCGAGGCGCAGCGCATTGAACTGGACGTCCTCGCCGGCCTCACCGACGCAGACCTGAAGGAAATCGGCATCGCGGCGCTGGGTGACCGCAAGCGGATCTTGTCGGTGATCGCGCAGGGCATCCAGGAGCCTCCCGCGAGCCCCGTTGCGCAAGCTGCGGCTGCGAGCTTGCCTGCGACGGCGCATGCCGCCGAGCGGCGGCAACTGACGGTGATGTTCTGCGACCTGGTCGGCTCGACCCAGTTGGCCGGCCTGCTCGATCCAGAAGACCTGCGGGCCGTCATCGGCGACTACCATGCCGCGGTGACGGCGGCGGTGGCTGCGCACGACGGCTACGTCGCACAGCTGCTCGGCGACGGGGTGCTCGTGTATTTCGGCTATCCGCACGCCAACGAGGACGATGCGGCGCGTGCGATCCACGCGGCACTGGACGCGATCGCCGCAGTCGGCCGGCTTTCGGCGGCTGGCCAGCATGCCTTGCACACCCGGATCGGCATCGCGACGGGCCTGGTCGTCGTCGGCCAGATCGGATCCGGCACATCGGCGGCCGAGTGGAGCGCCAGCGGCGAAACGCCGAGCCTGGCTGCCAGGCTGCAGACCTACGCAGCACCCGACTGCATCGTGATCGCAGACCGGACACGGCGGCTCATCGGCGAAGAGTTCGAGCTCGACTCGCTGGGCATGCTGGAGCTCAAGGGCTTCGGAGCGCCGGTGCACGCATGGCAGGTGCTGCGCGAGCGCCGCACCGCCAGCCGCTTCGAAGCCGTTCACACCCAGCAACTGTCCCAGCTGATCGGACGCGACAGCGAGCTCGCGCTGCTGCTCGAGCGCTGGAACACCGCGTGCGAGGGCGAGGGCCAGATCGTGCTGCTTTCGGGCGAAGCGGGGATCGGCAAGTCGCGCATCACCCAGGCCCTGCGGCAGCGCGCAGCCGCCGGCGCATTCGAGACGATGGTGCTGCAATGCTCGCCCTCTCACAGCAACAGCGCCCTCTATCCGCTGGTGCGCTGCCTGGAGATCGCGGCGAACCTGACGCCGGCCGATTCACCGGTCCAGCGCGCCGCGCGCTTCGAACGGTATCTGGGCGAGCTCGGGGTGTCGCTCGCGCCCGATGCCCTGGGGTGCCTGCTCAGGCTGATGATGCTGCCCGATGGAGGCCGGCCGGCCCCGGCCGGCCAGACGCCGCAGCAACAGAAAACCTCGACCTTGCAGGCGGTGATCGACGTCATCGGCGGTGTCTCGCTGCGGGCGCCGCTGCTCATGCTGATCGAGGACGCGCACTGGATCGATCCGACGACCGAGGAATGGATCGGCCTGGCCGTCGACGGCCTGCGCGACGCGCGCGTCCTGATGCTCTTGACCTGCCGGCCGCAATACCAGCCGTCCTGGGGCAATCCGGTGAACTCGACCCGGTTGACGATGAACCGGCTGAGCCACCGGCAGTCTGCGGCGCTGATCGAGACGGTCACCGCCGGCAAGCCGCTGCCTCCCGAGCTGATCGACGAGATCATCCGCAAGACCGACGGCGTGCCGCTGTTTGTCGAGGAGCTGACCAAGACCGTGCTGGCCTCCGCGCTGGTCGAGGACACTCCGGCCGGCTACCGGCTGCACGGCCCGCTGCAGACGCTGGCGATTCCGTCGACGCTGCAGGATTCGCTGATGGCGCGGCTCGACCGGCTGGCGCCGGCCAAGGAAATCGCACAGGTCGCAGCCGCCATCGGACGCGATTTCAGCCATGCGCTGCTTGCTCAGGTGCTGCAGATGCCGGCCGCGCAGCTCGAACAGGCGCTCGACGAGTTGCTTCGCGCCGAGCTGGTGTTTCGCCGCGGCACGCCGGCGGAGGCGGGCTATGCGTTCAAGCATGCGCTGATCCGGGACACGGCCTATAACAGCATGGTGAGGAGCCAGCGCGCGCTGCGGCATGCGCAGATCGCGCACGCGCTCGAGCGCAGCGAGCCGCAGACCGTCGCCGCGCATCCCGAGCTGCTGGCCCAGCACCATCAGGAAGCCGGCCACGGCAGCGAAGCCCTCCGGTACTGGACGGCGGCCGGCGACCTGGCGCAGCGCCGATTCGCCAGCCGCGAAGCAACGATTCACTACAACGCCGCCATCGCACTCGTCTCGCGCCTGGACCCCGGGCCGGCGCGCAGCGAACTCGAGCTCGCTCTCCAGCTGAAGCTCGGCAATGCGCTGACGGTATCGGAGGGCTACGGCTCGGGCGCCACCTACCAGAGCTACGCGAAGGCACGCGAACTGGCGCGAGAACTCGGACGGGTCGAGGACTACGTGAGCGCCTGGGTCGGCTCGGCGCCGACGATGAACTCGGCCGGACGCAACGGCGAGCTGATCGAAAGCATCCACGAGATCGATGCGGCGCAGCTGGCGTCGCTGGAGCCGCGATTGCGCATCAACGTATCGATCGTCCTCGGCGCCGCCCACTACCTGCGGGGCGAGATCGGCGAGGCGTGGGCGCACCTGGAAGAGGCCAGGGTGCTCGACGACAGCGTGCAGCTCACGCACGAGCACCCCGTCGCGGGGGCGGACCCGGCGATCATGATTCGCGCCATCAGCATGAGAGTGCGCGGGATGCAGGGCTATCTGGAGCAGGCCGAGGCGCTCGCGGCGCAAGCCTTGCAGATCGCCGAAGCCAGAGGCCATCCGCCGACGATCGCCATGGCCAGGCAGGCATGGATCCGGGTCCTGCTGGCCAAGGGCGAGCATGCGCAGGCGGCTTCGGAAGCGAAGCAGATGCTGGAGCTGTCCGAACGCTTCGGCATCCAGACGCGGGTTGCCAACGGCTTGATGTTCCTGGGACGAACCGGCGTCGCGCTGGGCGATGTCGAGGCCGGGATCGCTCTTCTCAGGAAGGGCTATGCGCTCTGGCTGTCCGCCGGCGGAAAGCAGCAGGCTTCGCAGTACGGGGCGCAGGCGGCAGACGTGCTGCTGCGGGCCGGGCAAACCGACGAGGCGCAGCGCTTCATCGCGCAGGCCCAGGCCGCCCAGGGCGAGACCGACGAGCGCTTCTACGAGACCGAACTGCTGCGGCTCGGCGGCCGGCTGCTGGAGCTCGACGGCGACGACACCGGCGCCGAGGCCCGCTACCAGGACGCCATCGCCCTGGCCGAGGAGCGCGGCCTCAAGCTCTTTTCATTGCGCGCGGCCCGCGACTTGGCGGGGCTCTGGCAGCGTCGGGGAAACAACACCGAGGCGCGCCGGATGCTGCAGCCGCTCTACGGCTGGTTCGGCGAAGGCTTCCAGTTCAGCGACCTGCGCGAAACGAAGGCGCTGCTCGACGCGCTGCAGAAAGGGCAGGCGAAGGCGCCCTAGGCGCCGGGCGGCCGGTAGCCGACCGCCTGCGCACGGCCGAGGGCGTCCAGGGTCTCCTCGACGGTGAGCAGCGGCGTGGTCTCGACCTTCGACAGCGCACCACCCGCGCCCAGCGCAATCGCGACCGCGGCCATCGAGACGTTGTCGGGCGCCTCCCAGAGGGTGTAGCCGTCATAGCTGCCGAAGGCGTACCAGAAGCCGTGCAGCTTCCCGCCGACCGACTCGATGTACATGCGTGCCGCTTCGCGGCGGTCCTCGGGTTTTTTCGTCAATCGAGCCCAGGTTTCCGGCGTGTAGCTGAAGCGCGTCAAGTAGAGAGCCATAACCACAACCTCCTTCCAGCGTCCGTGCCGCTCGCAGTGCGCGAGCACGGAAAGTCTAGCCCTGCCTCCTGGGCGACGGACAGGCATGTCATTCATGCGAACCCGAGTATTCGAGCCTCGGCCGGGCGCCGACGCCCGCCAGGCCAATCGGGTATCCGATGTGCCGCGAGAATTCTCGTTGCGCCACTCCCAGCCGACGATGCACGAAACCAGCCATGAAGAACCTTGACGCCCCCACGCTCGCGCTGATCGACGCATGCTCCCAGGCCTCGCTCGAACTCCTGCAACGCAACCTGACGCCGCACGGCATCCTGGCGGCCAGCCGTACCGAAGCGGCCGAGGCGCGGCGCTACACGCGCATCTTCGGACGCGACGCCGCGATCTGCGTGATGGCGATGTGCGGCAGCGGCGTGCCCGCGCTGGAGCAGGGCGCGGTGGCCAGCCTCGACGCGCTCGCGGCGCAGCAGGCGGGCAACGGACAGATCCCCAAGTACGTCGACCCGGAAGGCCGCGATGCCGACTTCTGGTACCTGGGCTGCATCGACGCCACCTTGTGGTGGCTGATCGCGGTGGACCATGTGCGCCGCCATGGCCGCGTCGGCCTGTCGCACTGGCGCCGCGAGGTGGAGCGCGCGCTCGCCTGGCTGCTGGCGCAGGAGCACCAGCACTTTCGGCTGCTGCAGCAGAACGAGGCCAGCGACTGGGCCGACATCATGCCGCGCTCGGGTTACGTTCTGTACAGCAACGCGCTCTGGTACGACGTCAAGCGCCGCTTTGCGCTGGACCAGGCCGAGGCGACGCAGTACCACTTCAACCACCTGTTCAATCCGTTCCAGCGCGACCTGCCCGAATACCATCGCGCCCGGCTGCTGCGCCACTATGCGCGGCGCGGCCGAGACGATCCGGGCCTCTACCTCAGCTTCGTCAATCTCTCCTTCGTCGGCAACGAGGGGGATGTGTTCGGCAACGTGCTGGCGATCCAGAGCGGGCTGGCCGATTCCTCCATGGCGCGCCGCATCGTCAAGACCATCGGCGCGGCGCGTGCTTGCGAGCCGTACCCGGTGCGCGTGGTGCTGCATCCGCTGACGCGCCAGCATGCACTGTGGCGGCCGTACATGGCGCGCCATCAGCAGAACGTCGTGCACCAGTACCACAACGGCGGCCTCTGGCCCTTCGTCGGCGGCTTCTGGGTGATGGCGCTCGCCCGGCTGGGCCTGCACGCACTGGCCTGGCCCGAGCTCGCGCGGCTGGCGCGTGTGAACGAGCTCGGCGACTGGCGCTTCACCGAGTGGTTCCACGGCCGGACGCTGGCGCCGATGGGAATGGCCGGCCAGAGCTGGAATGCGGCGACCTTCCTGCTCGCGCGGCGCGCCCTGCTGGGCGGCGCGGCGGCTTGGTGAGCCTGCCTGGGGCGTCCCTAGCCCAGAACGTCGTTCACCTGCTCGTTGAATTCGGCCTGGCTCAGCGCTGCGCCGATCTCCCGCGGCAGCGCATCGCGTACCGAGAACACGCCGAGGATCTTCGTGCCCGCCACCAGCGGCAGGTGGCGGAAACCTCGCTCGATCATCAGCACGACGGCGTCGGACACCAGCGTTTCCGGCGGTATGCAGATCGGGTTGGGCGTCATCACTTCGCGCGCCGTGGTGCGCTCGGGATCGAGCCCACGGGCCAGCACCCGCGTCATCAGGTCGCGCTCGGTCAGGATGCCCAGCAGGGTCTCCGGCGGCTCGATGATGAGCACGCTGCCGCAGTTGGCATGCGTCATCACGCCCGCAGCTTCGCGCACGCTGGCTTGGGGGCCCAGGCAGGTCACGTGCTTGCGCGAGATGGACTGGAAAACGGTACGTTCGTCCATGGGGCACCCTCCTTTCGGAACGCGTGATGTTGCGACGGACCTTGGTTTAACGCAAGGCGGCGTTGAGCCGCTCCAGCGCACCGGCGCCGGGGCACAGCTCGGCGGGCCCCAGCGTGTTGAGCGGCCGCCCGCTGGTGTTGAGCGCCGTGTGCAGATCGGTGGCCAGCGGGTCGACGTAGAGCAGGCCCGTCACCACCTCGCCCATTTCCTGGTGCCGCTGCATGTAGGCCATGGCGGCGTAGCGGTCGCCGGGGTTGTAGTCGGGATGCAGGCTGCGCAGCCGCAGCAGCGTGCCGTCGTGCTGGCGCACGTCCATCACTTCGCCCGGCGCCATGTCGACGGTGATCTCCTCCCGCCCGCTGATGAAGTCGATGCGGCTCACCGCCTCGTTGTGTTCGCGCACGTAGTCGTAGCTCTTGGTGCTGCCGGGGTGGTTGTTGAAGGCGACACAGGGGCTGACTACATCGATGAAGGCGGCGCCGCCGTGGCTGATCGCGCCCTTGATCAGCGGCACCAGCTGCGCCTTGTTGCCCGAGAAGCCACGCCCCACGTAGCTGGCGCCGAGCTGCAGCGCCATGGCCACCAGGTCCACCGGGCTGTCGCTGTTGATGACGCCCTTCTTGCTCTTGGAGCCCTGGTCGGCCGTGGCCGAGAACTGGCCCTTGGTCAGGCCGTAAACCCCGTTGTTCTCCACGATGTAGGCCATCCGCACGCCGCGCCGCATGGCATGGGCGAACTGGCCCAGGCCGATGGAGGCCGAATCGCCGTCCCCCGAAACGCCCAGGTAGAGCAGGTCGCGGTTGGCCAGGTTGGCGCCGGTCAGCACGCTGGGCATGCGGCCGTGCACCGTGTTGAAGCCGTGCGAGGCGCCCAGAAAGTAGTCGGGCGTCTTGGAGCTGCAGCCGATGCCCGAGAGCTTCGCCACCCGATGCGGCTCGATGTCCAGCTCCCAGCAGGCCTCGATGATGGCGGCGGAAATCGAGTCGTGGCCGCAGCCGGCGCACAGCGTGGAGATCTTGCCCTCGTAGTCGCGCCGCGTGTAGCCGACCTTGTTGGTGGCCAGCGTCGGGTGGTGCAGCTTGGGCTTGGCGATGTAGGTCATGCGGGCTCCTTGGCGAGATGGGCGCCGATCGCCTGGACCACGAAACGCGCAGTGATGGGTGTGCCGTCGAAATGCAGCACGGGGACCAGCCGGGCGGGATCGATGCCGAGCTCGTTGACCAGCAGGCTGCGCATCTGGCCGTCGCGGTTCTGCTCGACCACGAACACCTTCGCATGGCGCGCGAGGAACTGCGCCACGCGGTCGGGGAATGGAAAGGCGCGCAGCCGCAGCGCGTCCAGGCGGATGCCGCGTTCGTCCAGCGCCTCCAGCGCCTCCTGCATGGCCGGGCTGGTCGAGCCGAAATAGATCACGCCCAGATCCGTCTTCTCGGCGGCCAGCCGCAGCACCGGCTGCGGCACCATCGTGGCCGCGGTCGCGAACTTCTTCAGCAGCCGCTCCATGTTGTAGATGTAGTCGGGGCCGCGCTCGGAATACCGTGCGTAGGCGTCGCGCGTCGTGCCGCGGGTGAAAAAGCTGCCCTTGGTCGGGTGCGTGCCCGGCAGCGTGCGCCAGGGGATGCCGTCGCCGTCCACGTCCTTGTAGCGGCCGAAGTCGCGGCCCGCCTCCAGCTCTTCGGCGCTCATGACCTTGCCGCGGTCGTAGGCGCGGCTGTCGTCCCACTCGAAGGGCGCGCACAGGCGCTGGTTCATGCCGATGTCCAGGTCCGTCATGAGGAACACCGGTGTCTGCAGCCGGTCGGCCAAGTCCAGCGCCGCCGCCGCGTGCTCGAAGCACTCGTGCGGATCCTCGGGAAACAGCAGCACGTGCTTGGTGTCGCCGTGCGAGGCGTAGGCGCAGGACAGGATGTCGGCCTGCTGGGTGCGCGTGGGCATGCCGGTGGAAGGCCCGCCGCGCTGCACGTTGATGAGGGTGACCGGAATCTCGGCGAAGTAGGCCAGGCCGATGAACTCCGCCATCAGGGAAATGCCCGGCCCCGAAGTTGCGGTGAAGGCGCGCGCGCCGTTCCAGCCGGCACCGACCACCATGCCGATCGAGGCCAGCTCGTCTTCCGCCTGCACGATGGCAAAGCGGTTCTGGCCGTTGGCCGGATCGACGCGGAACTTCATGCAGTACCGCTGGAAGGCCTCGGCCACCGAAGACGAAGGCGTGATCGGATACCAGGCCGCGACCGTGGCGCCGCCATACACGCAGCCCAGGGCCGCGGCGCTGTTGCCGTCCACGAAGATCCGGTTGCCCACCCGGTCGGCGCGCCGCACCTGCAGCCCGAGGGGCTGGCCGCGCAGGTGCTCCCGCGCGAAGTCGCAGCCCAGGTGCAGCGCCTGGACATTGGAGGCCAGCAGCTTTTCTTTGCCCTTGTACTGCTCGCCGAACAGCTTCTCGACCACTTCGGGCTCGATGCCCAGCAGGATGGCCAGGGCTCCCACGTAGACGATGTTCTTGAACAGCTGGCGCTGGCGCGGGTCGTGGTAGACGGCGTTGCAGATCTCGGTCAGCGGCATGCCGATCACGCGGATGTCGTCGCGGAACTTCGACGGCGGCAGCGGCCGCGTGCTGTCGTAGAACAGGTAGCCGCCGGGCTCCAGTTCGGCCACGTCGGCATCCCAGGTCTGCGGGTTCATCGCCACCATCATGTCGGTGCCGCCGCGCCGCCCCATATGGCCCCGCTCGCTCACGCGCACCTCGTACCAGGTCGGCAGGCCCTGGATGTTGCTCGGGAAGATGTTGCGCGGGCTCACCGGCACGCCCATGCGCAGGATGGCCTTGGCGAACAGCTCGTTGGCCGAGGCCGAGCCCGAGCCGTTGACGTTGGCGAACTTGATGACGAAATCGTTGACGGCTTCGATCTGCGGGATGGCGCTCGACGGGGCTTTCCCGCCTTCGGGCGGCCGTGCTGCGGGAATGGCGCTCATGGGTTGCCCTCCGCGCAATGCGCTGCGGTGCTGTTCGACTTGGGAGCGGCCCGGCGTTTCATGCTGCCACCTCCTGCCCTGCGGGCGTCATCTTCAGCAGGAACTTCTGCATGTCCCAGGCGCCCGTCGGGCAGCGCTCGGCGCACAGCCCGCAGTGCAGGCAGACGTCTTCGTCCTTGACCATCACCCTGCCTGTCTTGAGCCCGCCGGAGACGTACAGGTCCTGCGACAGGTTGAGCGCCGGCGCCTTCAGCCGGGCCCGCAGTTCGCTCTCCTCGCCGTTGGCGGTGAAGCTGATGCAGTCCATCGGGCAGATGTCCACGCAGGCATCGCATTCGATGCACGCGGCCTCGGTGAACACGGTCTGCACGTCGCAGTTGAGGCAGCGCTCGGCCTCCTTGAAGGCGGTGGCGGCATCGAAGCCCAGCTCCACCTCCACCCGGATGCTGGCCAGCGCCTTCTCGGCCTTGGCCCAGGGAACCTTGTAGCGCAGGTCGTTCGAGGTGTCGTTGTCGTAGCTCCACTCGTGGATGCCCATCTTCTGCGACACCAGGTTGGTCATGGGCGGCGGGCGCACGCCGACCGGCTGGCCGTGCAGCAGCCGGTCGATCGACACCGCGGCCTCGTGCCCGTGGGCCACGGCCCAGATGATGTTCTTGGGGCCGAAGGCCGCATCGCCGCCGAAGAACACCTGCGGCACGGTGGACTGGAAGGTGTTTTCGTCCAGCACAGGCAATCCCCCCTTGTCGAAGTCGATGCCGCAATCGCGCTCGATCCAGGGGAAGGCGTTCTCCTGCCCCACCGCCACCAGCACTTCGTCGCATTCGAAGAAGGCATCCGGCTCGCCGCTGGGCACCAGCGTGCGGCGGCCCTGGCCGTCGTACTCCGCGCGGACGATCTCGAAGCGCATGCCCAGCAGCTTGCCGTCGTCGTGCACGAAGGCCTTGGGCACATGGAAATTGATGATCGGGATGCCTTCGTGCTGGGCATCCTCCTTTTCCCAGGGCGAGGCCTTCATTTCCTCGAAGCCGCTGCGCACGACGACCTTCACGTCGGTGCCGCCGAGGCGGCGGGCCGAGCGGCAGCAATCCATCGCCGTGTTGCCGCCGCCCAGCACGATCACGCGCTGGCCGATGCTCGTGACGTGGCCGAAGGAGACGGAGTTCAGCCAGTCGATGCCGATGTGGATGGCGGCCGCCGCTTCCCGGCGCCCGGGAAGATCGAGGTCGCGCCCGCGCGGCGCGCCGCAGCCGACGAAGATGGCGTCCCATCCCTGCGCCAGCAGGGCCTTCATCGAATCGATGGGCTCGCCGCCGCGGAATGCCACGCCAAGGTCGAGGATGTAGCCCGTCTCTTCGTCGATCACCGACTCGGGCAGGCGGAAGTGCGGGATCTGCGTGCGCATGAAACCGCCGGCCTGCATGTCGCTGTCGAACACCGTCACTTCATAGCCCAGCGGCGCCAGGTCGCGCGCGACGGTGAGCGAGGCCGGCCCCGCGCCCACGCAGGCGACGCGCTTGCCGTTCTTCGGCGCCACCGCCGGCATGCGCGAACGCACGTCCTCCTTCATGTCGGCAGCCACGCGCTTGAGCCGGCAGATCGCCACCGGCTCCGGCTTGCTGGCGTTGCTTTCCTCCACGCGCCCGCGCCGGCAGGCCGGCTCGCAAGGCCGGTCGCAGGTGCGCCCGAGGATGCCGGGGAAGACGTTGGAGACCCAGTTGATCATGTAGGCATCGCCGTAGCGGCGCTGCGCGATCATGCGGATGTATTCGGGGACCGGGGTGTGCGCCGGACAGGCGTACTGGCAATCGACGACCTTGTGGAAATAGGTCGGGTTGGCAATGTTGGTTCGCTGCAAAGCGTGTCTCCTGTTTGCCGCCCGGGGGCTCCGGGGGGAGGAGCCGGCTCGGGTCTGCCCTCAGTATGCGCCGCACTGGCCGGCGCAAATCCTTGGTGAAATCCCGCAGCAGGAGGCCTTGCGCGCCTGCGCCGGCACCAGGCCGTTGCGCTCCGCCTCGCCGCCGATCCCCTGCGTCGAGTCCTACATGCAGAGTCGGCAACGGCGCATTGGCACCGCACCGGCGCTGGAGGGATAGTCGCGTTCGCGCCCAGGGGAGCATTGCGGCCGACAGATCCAGAGCGGAAAGCACGCCAAGACTGCCGCACTTCAGGATCCTGCCTCATGTCTTCGACGCGTTTGTGCGCCCTTGCAGCGGCCGTGGCCGGCGCCGGCCTCCTCGCTGCCACCCCGGCGCTGGCCGAACCCTCGCCGGCCCTCGACCGCTTCAGCTTCTCGGTCGGCGCCTTCAATGCCGACCCCACCTTCAATGCCTCGCTGAACACGCCCTACGGCCGGCTGGACCCGGGCGACATCAAGGCCAGCGACGTGACTATGCCGCGCATCACGGCCGACATCCTGCTGGGCGACAGCCAGGGCCTGTCGCTCGACTACTACCGCTTCAAGCGCGACTACGGCACCGGCTTCGCCGACAGCTTCGCGTTCGGACCGACCTCGGTCACCGCCTTGGCCAACGTCAATTTCTCGACCAAGCTGGAGTTCGCCAAGATCGCCTACAAGTGGTGGATCGGCTCGGGCAACACGGTGCTGGGCCTCGGCGCCGGTGTGGCGTACTACAAGGCAACCCTCGACACCAGTGCCATCGCCGGCGTGAACGGGGCCACAACCACCTTCAATCAGCACGACAGCGACGACGCCTTCGCGCCGCTGCTCGAAATCGGCGTGCGCCATGCCATCACGCCGGACCTGCGCCTGTTCGCCGATGCCTCTGGGGTGCGCAAGGGCGGCAGTGGGCTGCACGGTCATATCTACAACGCGGCCCTCGGCGTCGAGTGGTTCCCGATCAAGAACGTCGGCCTGGTGCTGTCCTACGGCGTGAGCCAGATCGATCTCAGGCGCGACATCGACAGCATCAGCAGCACCGCGCGCCTGAAGGTCAGGCTGAAGGGGCCCTCGGCCTTCGTCAAGGCGCGCTTCTGAGCGAAGCCGGGCGCTGCAGCCGCTCGAAGGCCTGCAGCAGCTGCGCCCCGGCCTCGGCCAGCGCGCCGTCGTTGCGCACCTCGATGGCATGCGCCGGCGCCTTGAACGCCAGGGCCCGACGCACGCGGGCATCGACCATCACCGGCGTCTCGCGCCCGCGCGCCAGCAGGCGCTGGCGCAGCACCTCGATGCTGGCCGTCACATACACCACCGTCAGATGCGGAAACCTCTCGAGGGCCTGCGGCAGGTAGGCGCGCGACCCGTTCACGATCACCCACTTGCCCAGGTGCAGGGGCGAGAGCTCGTCGTGGCGCACGCCGTAGCGCAGGCCGTTGGCCTGCCAGTCGAAGGCGAAGGCCTGCGCTTCGTTGAGCTGCTCGAAGGCCTGCGCGCTCACGCTGTGGTGCTGCTCGTCGCCGGACCGAGGCGGCCGCGTGATCGTGCGGCGCGCCAGGTGCATCGGCATGTGCGGCGGCAGATGGTCCTCGAGCCAGGCCAGGAGGCTGTCCTTGCCGGCGCCGGAGGGCCCCATCACGTAGACCAACTGCCCTTTCATTGCCCGAGCTCCATCTGTTCGAGCAGCACGAAGTCCGCGCCGGGCCTGGGTTCGGCGAACAGCGAGAGCGTGTCGAAACGGCAGGCGGGCAAGCCGGCGAAGCGCTCGCGCGCCGCATCCTCGATGGCCTGCACGATCGACGGCGCCGCATCGCGCAGCGTTCCCGTGAGCGAGAGATGGAAGCGGAAGCGCTCCAGCACGAAGGGATAGCCCCAGCGCAGCAGCAGCGCGTCTTCCTCTTGCGTGAGGCCGGCCGCGCGGCGGCGTTCGATCTCGGCCGGCGCCGGCGGCGCGGCCAGTGCGTGCAGGCGCGTCACGCAGGCGGCAGCGATGTCCTCGATCGCGCGGCTGCCGACCCCGGGCACCAGCGCCAGAAAGTCGTCGAGCATCGCGACCTTCAACGCGGGCATCGCGAAGGGCTCGAAGTCCTCGCAGATGCTGCGCAATCCGGCGCGCAGCTGCTCGGCATCGGCGCCCGGCGCCAGCGCGAAGGGCGCCTTGAGCGTCGCATGCCAGCCGTAGCGCCGCGGCGCCTTCGTCAGCCGATGCAGCTCGGGCGCGGGCACGCCCGGCAGCGGCGCCTGCGGCAGCGGCTCGAGCCGCGAGGCGCAGCGTCCGAGCCAGCGGCTGCCGGCGCGCCACCAGGCGCTGTCGAGGCGCGGCGCGAAGTAGACGGCCCAGCGGTTCATGTGCATCAGTTCTCCACGAGGCATCGCGTGACACGCGACACGTGAAGCGCGAGGCTCATTCCAGGAACACCACGGAACCGGCTTTGCCGGGCCGTCGGTGTTGCCCCCGGTGAGGGGGTTGGCGTAGCGACACGAAGTGCGCGAAGCCTGGGGGAGAGCAACATTTCACTCATCGTGCGTTACCGTCAATGTGACTCGATCGCCCGCGAACCAGGCCCGCGCGAACTCGATGGGCACGTCTTCGGTGTCCACGTTGACGCTCTCGACGAAGAGCACCGGCCGCGCGGCCGGCTGCCGCAGCTGTGCCGCCACCTCGGGCTCGGGCATCTGCGCCGTGATGCGGCTCTCGTGCCGCGTGTAGTCGTGCACGCCGTGCGCGGCAAAGGCCGCGGTGATGGAGCCGGTCTCGCGCACCACCGCATCGAGCTGCTCGAAACGCGGCAGCGGAAAGAAGCGCTCGCTGATGTGCAGCGGCTGCTGCTCGGCCTCGCCCAGCACCTGCAGCCGCAGCAGCGTGCTGCGCGCGGGCAGCTGCAGCGCGCGCGCCTGCGCGGACGTGGCGCGCACCGTGCTCGATGCCAGCACGCGCAGGGCGCCGCGCATCCCCGCCAGCGCCATGCTCTGGTGGTGCCGCGTGCGCTTGGCCAGCACCAGGTCGACCGCGAACTCCTCCACGTAGGTGCCGCTGCCCTGCGTCACGCGCAGCAGGCCCTGGCTGCTGAGGCTGGCGAGCGAGCGGCGGATGGTGTGGCGGTTGACGCCGAACTGTTCGGCCAGCGCGTGCTCCGAGGGCAGGCGCTGGCCAGGCGGGTAGATGCCGCGGGCGATCGATTCGGCCAGCTCGGCCGCGATGCGGGTCCAGAAACTGTCGCGCGCTGCGCGCGCCGGAAGCGGGTCGGGAGAAGTCGTGATGGCTGTCATGAAAGCTACATGCGTGCGCCCTAAGCTGGCGCCAGTTGTTCGATTTGTCTATACAACTTTCCCAGATTAGCACCCCCATGTTTCATGCCTTTGACAACCACCCTGCGCGCCGGCCGCCGAGCCGCGCGCAGTGGATGGCCGTGCTCGCGCGGGCGCCGCTTTCGATGCTGGAGCCGGCGCTGGGCGAGCACGCCCGGCGTACGCCCCAGTGGCTGCGCGCGCCCGAGACGGGCCTCATGATGGTCCAGGGCCGCGCCGGCGGCACGGGCGAGCGCTTCAACCTGGGCGAGATCACGGTCACGCGCTGTGCGCTGCGCCTGCACGGCGTCGCACACGAAGGCGCGGCCGTCGGCGTCGGCTATGTGCTGGGCCGTTCGCACCGGCAGGCCCAGCTCGCGGCGGTGGCCGATGCGCTGCTGCAGGATCCGGCGCAGCAGGAGGCGCTCGACGCGCAGCTGCTCGCGCCGGTGCGCAAGCACCTGGCCCGCGAGCGCGCCGAGCGCCATGCGCGTGCGCAAGGCAGCAAGGTCGAGTTCTTCACCGTTGCGCGCGAAGCCGGCGGTATCGATGGCAGCGAGGAGGACAGCGAATGAACAGGACCACCACCGATCTCTCTAAGGTCGGCGCCGGCTTCTCGGATCTCGCGCTCGGCAGCCAGGCCGTGTTCCGCGCCGCGCTGGAAGCGCTCTCGCATCCGGGCCGCATCGTCGACTTGCCGCACGATGCCGAAGTGCCTCGGCACGGGCACGCGGCTTCGGCCGCGCTGCTGCTCGCGCTGCTCGATCCGGACTGCAAGCTCTGGCTCTCGCCAACACTGGCGAAGAGCGATGCCGCGGCCTGGCTGCGCTTCCATTGCGGCTGCGTGATCGTCGAGGACCCGTCGCAGGCCCAGTTCGCCTGGATCGCCGGCGGCGACGAGGCGCCCGCGCTCGAGCGCTTCGCCCAGGGCAGCGACACCTGCCCCGACCAGTCCGCCACCTGCGTGGTGGACGTGCCCTCGCTGGCCGATGGCGACGACTCGGAAGGCTGGACCCTGCGCGGCCCCGGCATCCGTACCGAGACGCGCCTGTGCGTCGACGGCCTGCCGCCCGAGCGCGCCGAAAAGCTGATTGCCCAGCGCGCCGCGCAGCAGGCGGCCTTCCCGCGCGGCGTCGACCTGTTCCTCGCCACCGAGCACCAGATCGTCGGCCTGCCGCGCACAACGCACATCGAGCTGGAACACTGAGCATGTACGTTGCAGTCAAAGGTGGCGAAGCCGCCATCCTCCACAGCTACCGCTTGCTGGCCGAGCAGCGCCGCGGCGATCCGGCCACGCCCGAGCTCTCGGTTGCGCAGATCCGCGAGCAGCTCAAGCTCGCGGTCGACCGCGTGATGACCGAAGGCTCGGTCTACGACCCCGAGCTCGCCGCGCTCGCGATCAAGCAGGCCTCGGGCGACCTGGTCGAAGCCATCTTCCTCTTGCGCGCCTACCGCGCCACGCTGCCGCGCCTGGGCACCAGCGTGCCGCTGGACACCGCGCGCATGCAGCTCGACCGCCGCATCTCCGCCACCTTCAAGGACCTGCCCGGCGGGCAGGTGCTGGGGCCGACCTACGACTACACGCAGCGCCTGCTCGACTTCACGCTGCTCGCGAGCGGCGATGGTGCCGCTCGCCAAGCGGCCGCACCTGCGGCGCCCGTCGACACGCCCGCGGCCACGCCGCGCGTGGTGGATCTTCTCAACCGCGAAGGCCTGATCGAGACCCGTCCCGAGCCGCCCGGCGACCCCGCCCCGGTGGACCTGACGCGCGAGCCGCTGCGCTTTCCGGCTGCGCGCGCGACGCGCCTGCAGAACCTCGCGCGCGGCGACGAAGGCTTTCTGCTCGCGATGGCCTACTCCACGCAGCGCGGCTATTCGCACAGCCACCCCTTCGTCGGCGAGATCCGCTTCGGCAGCGTCGCGCTCGAGATCGAGCCCGAGGAGCTGGGCTTTGCGATCTCGATCGGCGACATGGAGATCACCGAGTGCGAGATGGTCAACCAGTTCGCCGGCAGCAAGACCGAGCCGCCGCAGTTCACGCGCGGGTACGGCCTCGCCTTCGGCCACAGCGAGCGCAAGGCGATGGCGATGAGCCTGGTCGACCGCGCGCTGCGCGCCGACGAGCTCGGCGAAGCCGTCGAATCGCCGGCGCAGATGCAGGAGTTCGTGCTCTCGCACAGCGACAGCCTCGAAGCCTCCGGCTTCGTGCAGCACCTGAAGCTGCCGCACTACGTGGACTTCCAGTCCGAGCTGGAGCTGGTGCGCCGGATGCGCAGCGCGCCCTCTTACCAGGGAGACGATGAATGACCGAGATGCACATCAATTTCGCCTATCTCGACGAGCGCACCAAGCGCATGATCCGCCGCGCCATCTTGAAGGCCGTGGCCATTCCCGGCTACCAGGTGCCCTTCGGCTCGCGCGAGATGCCGCTGCCCTACGGCTGGGGCACCGGCGGCATCCAGGTCACGGCCTCGGTGATCGGGCCGCAGGACGTGCTCAAGGTCATCGACCAGGGCTCGGACGACACCGTCAACGCGGTCAACATCCGGCGCTTCTTCGAGCGCACCACCGGCGTGGCGACCACCACGCGCACGCGGGACGCCACGCTGATCCAGACCCGCCACCGCATTCCCGAGGCGCCGCTGGCGGAGGGCCAGGTGCTGGTCTACCAGGTGCCGGTGCCGGAGCCCATGCAGCGCCTGGAGCCGCGCGAGGCCGCGACGCGCACGCTGCACGGGCTGGCCGAGTACGGCCTGATGCACGTCAAGCTCTACGAGGACATCGCGCGCTACGGCCACATCGCGACCACCTACGACTACCCGGTGCTGGTCAACGCGCGCTACGTGATGTCGCCCTCGCCCATCCCCAAGTTCGACAACCCCAAGATGCACATGAACCCCGCGTTGCAGCTCTTCGGCGCCGGCCGCGAGAAGCGCATCTATGCGGTGCCGCCCTACACCGCCGTCGAAAGCCTGGGCTTCGAGGACCATCCCTTCGAAGTGCAGCGCTGGGACGCGGCCTGCGCGCTGTGCGGTGCCACCGACAGCTTCCTCGACGAGGTGATCACCGACGACAGCGGCACGCGCATGCATGTGTGCTCGGATTCCGACTATTGCCGGTCGCGGCAGCAGCAGAGCGCGGCGATGCCGGCGCCGCAGCTGGCGGAGGTGGAATGAAGAGCGCCACCCTTCCCCTGCTGCGCGTGCGCGGCATCGGCAAGCGCTACGGCGATCGCGTCGCGCTGGCCGACGCTTCCTTCGACCTCTGGCCCGGCGAGGTGCTGGCCGTGGTCGGCGAGTCGGGCTCCGGCAAGACCACGCTGCTCGATGCGGTCGCGGCGCGCAGCCGGCCCGACCAGGGCAGCGTGCAGTTCCACACCCGCACCGGCGGCCTGCAGGAAGTGTTCGCGATGAGCGAGGCCGAGCAGCGCCTGCTCGCGCGCACCGACTGGGGCTTCGTGCACCAGAACGCCGCCGACGGCCTGCGCATGGATGTCTCGGCCGGCGCCAACGTCGGCGAACGCCTGATGGGCCTCGGCGAGCGGCACTACGGACGCCTGCGCGCTACCGCATCGGAATGGCTGCAGCGCGTGGAGATCGATCCGCAGCGCATCGACGATGCGCCGCGCACCTTCTCCGGCGGCATGCGCCAGCGCCTGCAGATCGCGCGCAACCTGGTGACGCGCCCGCGCCTGGTCTTCATGGACGAGCCGACCTCCGGCCTCGACGTCTCGGTGCAGGCGCGGCTGCTGGACCTGCTGCGCCAGCTCACGCGCCAGATGCAGCTCGCCGCCATCGTGGTCACGCACGACCTCGCGGTGGCGCGCCTGCTCGCGCACCGCATGATGGTGATGCAGAAAGGCCGCGTGGTCGAAGCCGGCCTCACCGACCAGGTGCTGGACGACCCGCAGCATCCCTACACCCAGCTTCTCGTTTCCTCGGTACTGCAACCATGAGCCCCGCCCGGCCGCCCGAAGGGGCTCGCATCGCAGTGCTCAGCACGAAGGTGATTCAAATGAACGTTCCGCTGCTCCAGATCCGAGGCGTGGCCAAGCGCTTCACCCTCCATCAACAGAACCATCTCGAGCTCTCGGTGTTCGAGGGCCTCGAGCTCAGCGTCTCGGCCGGCGAATGCGTGGTGCTCGACGGCGCCTCGGGCCTGGGCAAGAGCACGCTGCTCAAGCTCATCCATGCCAACTACCGCGCCAGCGCGGGCCGCATCACGGTGCAGCCGCCGGGCGCTGCACCGGTCGAGGTGACCGAGGCCGATCCGCGCGAGCTGGTGCGGCTGCGCCGCGACACGATCGGCTACGTGAGCCAGTTCCTGCGCGTGATCCCGCGCGTGCCGGCGCTCGACGTCGTGGCCGAGCCGCTGGCCGAGGACGCGGGCGACGACCCCGCCGCCCTCGAAGCGGCGCGCGAGGAGGCACGCAGGTGGCTCACGCGCCTTTCCATTCCCGAACGCCTGTGGCATCTGCCGCCCGCCACCTTCTCGGGCGGCGAGCAGCAGCGCATCAACATCGCGCGCAACATGATCAAGCCCAAGCCGCTGCTGCTGCTGGACGAACCGACCGCTTCGCTCGACGCGGCCAATACCCGCACCGTGATCGAGCTGATCCGCGAGGCCGCGGCGCGCGGCGCGGCGATGGTCGGCATCTTCCACGACGCCGAGGTCGGCGCTGCAGTTGCGACACGCCGCGTCAACGTCGCCGACTTCAGGAGCCCTGCATGAACACGGTATTCAAGGACGCCCGCATGGTGCTGCCCGGCGAGGTGGTGCGCGGCAGCCTCTCGGTCGCCGACGGCCGCATCGCGGCGCTGCACAACGGCCACACCGGCGTAGCCACCATCGACCTCGAGGGCGACTACCTGCTGCCCGGCCTGGTCGAGGTCCACACCGACAACTTCGAGCGCCACCTGATGCCGCGGCCGAAGGTGCAGTGGGCCGAGCTGCCGGCGCTCCTGGCGCATGACGCCGAAGTGGCCGCCGCCGGCATCACCACCGTGTTCGATGCGCTGGGCGTCGGCGAAGCCGATACCGACAGCCTGCGCGGCAGCACCTGGAACCAGACGCTGGCCACGCTCGACAACTGCACCGCCCGCGACCTGCTGCGCGCCGACCACCACCTGCACGTGCGCTGCGAGCTGCCGGCACCCAACACCATCGAGCTCTTCGAGCCTTTCCACGGCCATCCGCGCGTGTCGCTGATCTCGCTGATGGACCATACGCCGGGCCAGCGCCAGTGGGAAAACCTGGAGGTCGCGCGCATCTACTACACCGGCAAGAAGGGCTGGAGCCAGGAGAAGTTCGAGCGCCAGGTCGCGCATGCAGCCACGCTGCAGGCGAAGTACGCCGAGCCGCACCGGCGCCACTTCGTCGACTACTGCGCAACGCACGGCATCGCGCTCGCGAGCCACGACGACACCACCGTGGCGCACGTCGAGCAGGCCCATGCGGAAGGCGCGAGCATGTCCGAGTTCCCGACCACGCTGGCCGCCGCTGGCGCGGCGCGCGAGCGCGGGCTCTCCACCGTGATGGGCGGGCCCAACGTCGTGCGCGGCGGCTCGCATTCGGGCAACGTCGCGGCGGCCGAGCTGGCGCGCCGCGGCCTGCTCGACATCCTTTCCTCCGACTACGTGCCGAGCAGCCTGCTCGGCGCCGTGATGAGGCTGGTGGAGGACGAGATCCTCACGCTGCCGCAGGCGGTGAACACCGTCACGCGCGCGCCGGCGCGGGCCACCGGCCTGCACGATCGCGGCGCGATCGAGGCCGGCCTGCGGGCCGACCTGGTGCAGGTGCGCATGGCCGAGCTGCCCGACGGGTCGCGCCATGCGGTGGTGCGCGGCGTCTGGCGCGAAGGGCGGCGCGTGCTGTAGCGTCGGTCGCGATCATTTGCGAGCGGCCTGCGTCGCGCGCACGCGGTCATACCCGCTCAGCTCGAGAAACCCCTGGCCGGTGGCGCTCCCCGTCACCTTGACGGCGCCCTCCCAGTAGATGTTCGCGGTGGTCTCGCGCGAATCGAATTCGCTGTCGGCAAGGAAGGGCTTGATGTTCAGCACGCCGGATGGAAGCTTGATGGTCCATTCGACGGGGTAGCTGATCTTCGTGCCCGGGCTGGTCCACCTCTGGACGGGCACCAACTCGATATCGTCCGGCTTCAGCGGCACGGAGCCGCTCGCGTTCGAGACCGTTCCCGCCGTCATGACCCTGCGGCCGGCCATGTCGAAAAGCTCGTAGAGCATCAGGTCGGAGCCATCCGCCAGATGCAAGGCGAACCAGTTCCAGCCGAGGGCCAGCACATCGAAATCGCCCCATTGGTGATCGAACCACACGTCGCCGCTGACCTGGACGGCCTTTCCGCCGATGGAGACTTCGCCCTGCGCGGCAATGCGGGGGCGTGAATAGTAGTAGCTGATTCCGCTCTGGCCGAAATCGAGCAGCCCCGGTGTTTGCGAACCGGCAGCCCGATGGGCGACCGGCGGGCGCGAATCGCTCAGGTCGAGCGCGATGGAAGCGCCGTTCAGGGAAGCGCGCACGAGATGGGATGGACCGGATGCAGCGACCTGCCAGCGGTCCTGCCTCAAGTCCAGGCCGCTGGCGACGCTCTTCGCCGGAACGCCGCCGGTGCGCGTTTGACGGGAATAGCGCTGCCCGGTCTGGAGGTCGGTCAGCGCCGCGTGCATGACCGTGTGCTTGACCAGCCCGTTGGCGACGAAGACCACGACGTGGAATGCATAGCGAGCGCCTGTCTTCGCGTCGAGGATGCCGTTGTAGTACCACCATTCCATGCCGCTGCCATGAGGAGCGTCGTCGGCCGGCAGGTTCAGGGGCGGGAGAGCGGCGGTTCGTTCGATCGCATTCCTGCTCGGGTCGCGCGACCCGCCCGGCGCCGCGATGGCCGGGGCCGGCTCGGACGTCCATACATAGAGAAGGCCGGCGCCGATGAGCGCGACGACGGCAACCAATGATGCAAGGGAGGGTCTCAAGCGCATGACTCTCTCACAATATCCAGCCGTACAGGAGATATCGATGGAGAGAAGAAAGGGCCGAGGGATCGGCTGGCCTGCGCTGCTGTTGTGCTGCGCCCTGGCGGGCATCGCCGTGCGTCCGGCCCATGCCGGCCCTGGCGACGGCCCGAGCTGGGGCGCGATCGCGTCGATGCATGGGTGGTATGGCTACTCGATCAACCACCCGTCCCGCGACGCGGCGGAGCTTGCGGCGCGCGCCCAATGCGATCGCGCGGCAGGCCGCTCCGGCGCGTGCGCGGTGCGCGCCTACTTCGATCGCTCATGCGGCGCTCTCGCGATCGGCAACCATGGGGAATGGGGCACGGCCACCGCTGCGACGGCGGGCGCTGCGGGCAAGTCGGCCGCCGGCCGGTGCGAGAGCCATCTGCCGACCGAGCCTTGCAAGGTCGTCGTCGGCGTCTGCTCGCCAGTCCGCTGAATCATTGAAATGGGCGGTGAGGGACGCCCGAGACGGGATGCGACGCAAGGCGCAAAGCGCAGCGATACCCGTAGGCATCGCGAGCATTTGCAACGCCGCAGACGGCCCCTTGGCTGGGCAACCCGAAGGGAAGGCCTGCCAGGGCGCGCCACTCGGCGTTGCGCTCCTTGTGCGTGCCGACGCACGCACGGCGTCGCGCGCCTTGATTGGCCCGCCCTGGCAGGCCTTCGCGACCCCGCAAATAGCGTTAACAGGCCCTAGCGTGTCACGAAGCTGAGCCGCGCCTCGTGCGGCAGCGCGTCGCGCACGAGATTTCGGGCATCGTCGTCCGCGAAGTCGAAAAGCGCATCCGGGATCTCGTCTTCATCGAGCGCGAAGAGGATCTCGATGGCCTCTTGCTGGGCTTCGGAGAAGACGCCGACCTGGGTCAGGCGATCGAACTTCGCGGCCGTCTCCTGCGGCGCCAGCTGGCGCAGCGCGAGCAACTCGAGCACCAGCTCGATCTGCGACGGGTTGAGGGGTTCGGGGGCGACAGGGGGCTTCATGGCGTGCGGTCCTTTTGGGTGGGCTCGGGACTGTTCCTTTTGCCGTGAAACCAGTCTCTTCGCCGATCCTTAAGCGTCGCTGAAAACTGCCGTCGGATGCCGCCTCGAGCGCCGAAACCTGGCGTCGGCGTGATGAAAGTCTCGCGCGATCGGGTCGTTCGTCGTGGTGCATACGACACCGATCGGGAGCTCGCCAATCTGGTGCAGCCGGAGAGAAGCGCGTAGCATGCGACCGGCTTTTGCGGTCTCGCGTTCTCCAGCTTCTTCCATCGTTTTCGTGGGGTGAGTCATGGCACAAGAAAAACTCGACTCGAGATTGAATAGTTCGGTACTACGCCGCAAGCTTCTTCGCGGCGTGGGAGCCGCGGTAGGCGCGCCATCGTCGTGCCGCGCTGGGCGCATGCGCAAGCTACCTCGGGCGGACCGGCTGCGCCGCCGAGCACCATCACGCAGCCGCCGCGCGACTTCAGCCGGCGCGGGGCGCCGACCACCTACTTCACCGACCCCGACGTGCTCACGGTCGACCCGGCCTTCGACGGCCTGCGCCAGCCCAACGCGCCGATCCAGCGGCTGTGGACCGGCGCGTTGTGGGCCGAAGGGCCGGCATGGAATTCCGTCGGCCGTTTCCTGGTCTGGAGCGACATTCCGAACAACCGCCAGCTGCGCTGGAGCGAGGACGACGGCCACGTCAGCGTGTTCCGCGCGCCTTCCAACAACAGCAACGGCAACTCCTTCGACTACCAGGGGAGGCAGCTGTCCTGCGAACATCTCACGCGGCGCGTCGTGCGCTACGAGCTCGACGGTTCGGTGACCATCCTCGCCTCGACCTTCAACGGCAAGCGACTCAACTCGCCCAACGACATCGTCCCTCATCCCGATGGCAGCTACTGGTTCACCGATCCGCCGTACGGCGCCCAGCTCTACGAGGGCACGGTCGACGCCGCGGGCGGGCCCGCGAACAAGGCCGGGCGGCTGAATCCGAAGCTCGGGCAGCCGCCGGAGATCGGCGCGTACAAGCGCGAACTGCCGACCGCGGTCTACCGCCTGGACAAGAGCGGAACGCTCACGCAAGTGGCCGGTGAAGATCTGGTGCCGGACCCGAACGGGCTGTGCTTCTCGCCTGATTTCAAGAAGCTCTACGTCGTCAGCACCGGGCAGGGACCGGGCGACACCATCGCCGGTGGCAAGGGCGACATGTACGTGTTCGACGTCGGGTCGGACAACCGGCTCAGCAACGGCAAGCTCTTCAGCAGCTTCATGGTCGACGGCGTGAAGTGCGGGCCCGATGGCGTGCGCACCGATGTGGACGGCAACCTGTGGTGCTCCAGCAATGCGGGTCGCAGCGTGGGCTACAGCGGCGTCACCGTGTGGACGCCGCAAGGCCGGCTCATCGGGCGCATCCGGCTGCCCGAGGTCTGCGGCAACGTCTGCTTCGGCGGCCCCAAGCGCAACCGCCTGTTCATGGCGGCCAGCCAGTCGCTGTATGCCGTCTATACGGCGACGCAGGGTTCGGCGCCGGGCTAGTCCACTTCAGCGGACTAGGCGCGCGAGCCTGCCGCTATGCCTGCGAACGCGGACTCTGAACGTCGGACTCTCTGCGGCGATGGCCGTACACGCCTTCGTTGCCATCTTCGTCGCCGTCGATATACGAGACAGTGATTCCGTCGAGATCGGCAAGCGGCTGCAGGAAGTCGACAAGCTGAGATGCCGTGATGCCTTCGGCCTTGATGGCGTTCCAATGCTTGAACAGGATGGACCTCAGCGCCGCCTGCTGCGCTTCTGCATCGTCCGCGGGTGACCAATGATTCATGGCCGAAGCTCCTGGGAGTTCTCACTCGACTCCGGGTGCTATCGTAGGGTCGGCAGCGCAGGCATGCCGACAAATTGCGGTTCGGTCCTACGCTGAAAGAGTTACAGGCTGCTCTCGATCATCGTCATGGAATCGTGCCGCAGCAATGCCATCGAATAGCTGTCGAAGTACTCGCCGTCCACCCGGAAAGCGCGGCGCAGGAGCCCTTCGACTTCGAAGCCGAGCCGTTCGTAGAGGGCCTTGGCGTTCGTGTTGTCGGCGCGCACCGTGAGTTCGATGCGCGTCATTCCCTTCGCCCATGCCGCCGCGATGGTTGCCTGCATCAGCTTCGCGCCGATGCCCAGATGCCGCGCGGATGGAACCAGGCCTATGCCGAGAATGCCCACATGCGACCGGGCCTGGCCGTGGCTCGGCAGCACGTCGCACCAGCCGGCCACCCGTCCGTCCCGCAAGGCGAGCATCTGGCAGCCGCCGTTGGCGATGATGGAGCGGTAGAAGTCGAAGGCCTGCTCCACAGGGGGCGCCTGCGTAAATGCAAGAAATCGCTTCTCGCGCGCCACGGTGTCGAGCGCGGCATGCAGCCCCGCGAAATGCGCTTCGGAAACGGGTTCGATCGACAGATTCATTCTCAGCCTCGCAGCGCCGGAGATCGCGCTCGCCTCACGATACATGGCCTGCGCCGCGATCGGGGCATACCTTGCCGTGGCATTTCTGCGCAGATACTTCCGCCCAATCCAACCACCCCTGCCATCCCGAAAGGATCTCAATGATTGAACTCCTGACCGATCCGCAAGTCTGGATCGCCTTCGCGACCTTGACTGCGCTCGAGCTCGTTCTGGGTATCGACAACATCATCTTCATCTCGATCCTGGTCGACAAGCTGCCGCCCGCCAGGCGCGAATTCGCACGCCGGGTCGGGCTGTTCATGGCCATGTTCATGCGCATCGGGCTGCTGTTGGTGCTGGCCTGGATCGTCGGCCTGGTGGCACCGCTTTTCTCGGTGCTCGGGAAGGACATCTCGGGCCGGGACCTGATCCTGATCCTGGGCGGATTGTTCCTGATCTGGAAGAGCACGAGCGAGGTTCACCAATCGCTGGAAGGCGGCCACGGCGAGGAGAAGCCCAGCGCGGTCGGGGCCACCTTCGCCTCCGTCATCCTCCAGATCATGCTCATCGATCTGGTGTTCTCGCTGGACTCGATCATCACCGCGGTCGGCATGGTGGACGACGTGCGGGTCATGATCGCCGCGGTGGTTGCCTCGGTGGGGCTCATGATGCTGTTTGCCGGCCCGATCGGCCGCTTCGTCTCCAACCATCCCACCATCAAGATGCTGGCCCTGTCCTTCCTGGTGGTGGTGGGCGTGGTGCTGGTCGCGGAGGGCTTCGGCCATCACGTGCCCAAGGGTTACGTGTACTTCGCGATGGCCTTCTCCGTGACAGTGGAAATGCTCAACATCCGGATGCGCAAGAAGTCGGCCAAGCCGGTGGCGCTGCACCCGCCCCATATGCCGGGAGATTGAGCGCCGCGCGCCGCGCGGCGGGTGACACACGGGCGTCGTCAAAGCGTCAAGAGGCCGTCACAGCCGGTGATCAGACTCCGGTTGTCTAGACGACTTCGGAACTCGACGATGGAAACCGCCCTGCGCATCCACCAGCTCAACAAGCATTTCGCCAACGGCCGGCACGCGCTGCGCGACATCAACATCAGCGTGCAGCGCGGCGAGATGGTGGCGCTGATCGGCGCCTCGGGTTCCGGCAAGTCCACGCTGCTGCGCCATGTGGCGGGCCTGGTGGCTGCCGACGGCGGCAGCGACTCGCTGATCGAGATCGACGGCCGCTGCGTGCAGCAGCGCGGGCGCATCCACCGCGACATCCGCAAGGTGCGCGCGCAGGTCGGCTTCGTGTTCCAGCAGTTCAACCTGGTGGCGCGGCTGCCGGTGCTGGTGAACGTGCTCGTGGGCTCGCTGCATCGCATGCCGTGGTGGCGCAGCTGGACGCGCGCCTTCACCGCCGCCGAGCGCGCGCTGGCGCTCGACGCGCTGGCCCGCGTGGGCATCGCCGATTGCCATGCGCAGCGCGCCTCCACGCTGTCGGGCGGCCAGCAGCAGCGCGCCGCGATCGCGCGCACGCTGGTGCAGGGCGCGAAAGTGGTGCTGGCCGACGAGCCCATCGCCTCGCTGGACCCCGAATCCTCGCGCAAGGTGATGGAGATCCTGGCGCGCATCAACCGCGAAGACCGCTCGACCGTGATCGTCTCGCTGCACCAGGTCGAGATCGCGATGAAGTACTGCCCACGCGTGATCGCGCTGAAGCAGGGCGAGGTGGTCTACGACGGCCCCTCCTCTGCGCTCTCCGCGCCGCTGCTGCGCGAGCTCTATGGCGCGGCGGCCGACGAACTGCTGTCCCCTGCTCCCGCCGACGCCCCCAACGTGCATGTGCTGCCGCAACCCGCGCTGGTGCCGTGGGCGGCGGCGGCCTGATTTCCTTCCTTCTCCTTCCAACCCGGAACCCGCCATGATCAAGAAACTGTGTGCAGCCCTGGCTATCGGCCTTTGCATGACGACCGGCGCCTTCGCGCAGGACATCAACTTCGGCATCATCTCCACCGAGGCGACGCAGAACCTCAAGCAGGACTGGCAGCCGCTGATCGACGACATGAGCCGCCAGACCGGGCTCAAGGTCACTGCCTTCTTCGCGCCGGACTACGCGGGCATCATCGAAGGCATGCGCTTCAACAAGGTGCATCTCGGCTGGTTCGGCAACAAGTCGGCGATGGAGGCGGTAGACCGCGCCGGCGGCGAGGTGTTCGCGCAGATGGTCAATGCCGACGGCACCCAGGGCTACTACTCGCACCTGATCGTGCACAAGGACAGCCCGCTCAACACGCTCGACGACGTGCTGAAGAACGGCAAGAGCTTGAGCTTCGGCAACGGCGACCCGAACTCGACCTCGGGCTTCCTGGTGCCGAGCTACTACGCCTTCGCGCAGAACAAGGTCGATGCCAAGTCGCTGTTCAAGCTCACGCGCAGCGCCAATCACGAGACCAACGCGCTGGCCGTGGCCAACAAGCAGGTCGACGTGGCCACCAACAACAGCGAGAACCTGGAGAAGGTGAAAGAGCGCTCGCCCGAGAAGTTCAAGGAGATCAAGATCGTCTGGACCTCGCCGCTGATCCCGCTCGACCCGCTGGTCATGCGCCGTGATCTGCCCGAGGCGACCAAGGCCAAGATCAAGAACTTCTTCTACAACTACGCCAAGACCGATGCGCGCGAGAAGGAGATCATCATGAAGATCTCCAAGCTCTCGGGCTTCAAGGAATCGAGCGACAAGCAGCTGGTCCCGATCCGCCAGCTCGACCTGTTCGGCCAGCGCACCAAGGTCGAGGCCGATGCCGCGTTGAGCGATTCGGACAAGAAGACCCGCATGGCGGAGATCGACAAGAAGCTGAGCGCATTGAACTAGCTCTCCCCCAAGCTTCGCGCACTTCGAGTCGCTGCGCCACCCCCTCACCGGGGGCAACACCAGCGGCCCGGCAAAGCCGGTTCCGCGGTGTTTCCCGAACAGGCCTGGCTTCGCCGGCCGGCCGTACCGATGCGCAGTGCTGGAATCAACTGAAATGCAACCCTCGCTCATGAACCCACGCCCGCCGCTGCCCGCCGCGGCGGTGCCGAAGCGCAGCTTCGCCTGGCATGTCGCGTGGGCGCTACTGCTGATCCTGCTGGCGGCCTCATGGAAGGGCGCCGACATGCGGCCCTTCGATCTCGTGCGCGACTCGGGCAACATGGCCACCTACGCGGCCGAGTTCTTTCCGCCCGACTTCACGCAGTGGCGCATGTACGTGGAGGAAATCGTCATCACGCTGCAGATCGCGCTGTGGGGCACCGCGCTGGCGGTGCTCACTGCCGTGCCGATGGCGCTCCTGGCCTCGGCCAACATCGTGCCGTGGTGGGTCTACCAGCCGATGCGGCGCCTGATGGACGGCTGCCGCGCCATCAACGAGATGGTGTTCGCCATGCTCTTCGTCGTCGCCGTCGGGCTCGGGCCCTTCGCCGGCGTGCTGGCGCTCTGGGTCCACACCACCGGCGTGCTGGCCAAGCTCTTCGCCGAAGCGGTGGAGGCCATCGATCCGCAGCCGGTGGAAGGCATCCGCTCGACCGGCGCGAGCGCGCTGCACGAGATCGTCTATGGCGTGATCCCGCAGGTGATCCCGCTGTGGATCTCGTATGCGCTCTACCGCTTCGAATCGAACGTGCGCTCGGCCTCCGTGGTGGGCATGGTGGGCGCCGGCGGCATCGGCGTCGTGCTGTGGGAGATCATCCGCGGCTTCAAGTACGCGGAGACCTGCGCGGTGATGCTGATCATCGTCGCCGCCGTCAGCGCGATCGACCTGGTGTCGGCGCGCATCCGCAAGCTTCTCGTCTAGAGCTTCCATGGCATTGACCGTCGAAGAGATCGCTCGTCTGCTGGGCACCAAGGGCCAGCGCCAGTACGGGCGCGAAGCCGTGAGCCAGCTCGCGCACGCGCTGCAGTGCGCGCAGCTCGCCGAAGAAGCGCAGGAGACCCCCGAGACCGTGGTCGCGGCCCTGCTGCACGACCTCGGCCACCTGCTCGCAGCGGAACGCGCGGACGAAGCCGTTCACGCCGAGCAGCAGCGCGACGACCTGCACCAGTACATCGCGCTGCCCTTCTTGCGCGGACTGTTCGCGCCCGCAGTGCTGGAGCCGATCCGCCTGCACGTGGATGCCAAGCGCTACCTGTGCGCCGTCGACGCGGGCTATCGGGAGACGCTGTCGCCGGCATCGAAGCGCAGCCTCGAGCTGCAGGGCGGCATCCACACGCAGCAGGAAGCGCAGCGCTTCATGGCTCAGCCCTTCGCGGCCGAGGCGGTGCGGCTGCGGCGCTACGACGACGCGGCCAAGGTGCCGGGCCAGGCCACGCCGCCGCTCGCGCACTACATGTGCTTGGCCAGGGCGCTGGCATGTCAGGCACAGCCTACGCGCGAGAGGCTCACGGCCTTGTAGATTGGTCGGCTCCGCGTTCCAGACGAAGGAAAGGATCCGCCATGAACCCCAGCGACAAGGCCGAAGTGGCCAAGGCCTGCTACGAGGCCTACGTGAAGAAGGACCGCGCCGCCATCGAAGCCCTTCTTGCCGAGGACTTCCATTTCACGAGTCCGCTGGACAACCGGCTCGACCGCGCGACCTACCTGGAGCGCTGCTGGCCCAACAGCAAGGCCGCTGAGGCCTTCGAGTACGTGAATCTCGTGGAGGACGGGGACCGCGTGTTCGTGACCTACGAGGCGCGGAACACCGGCGGCCATCGCTTCCGCAACACCGAAATCCTGACCGTCCGGAGCGGAAGGCTCGTCGAAGCCGAGGTGTACTTCGGCTGGTCCCTACCGCACGAAGCCAAGCCGGGCGGCTTCGTGGACAAGGCCTCCTAGGCAGCTCGCCTTCGGGCGGGGCGAACATGAGAATAATTCTCATTCGTTCGCCTACAATCGGCCCCGTCTCAACCCTCTCCGTCTGGATTCGTCGCCGGGATCGCTGCCCCGTCGGCTCGCGCTCCCATGCACAAGCTTTTCGTCTCGATGCCGCTCGCCCTGGCGGCGCAGCTGGCCTGCGCGCAGGCCGCCCCTTCTCCCTCCCCCTCCCCGAATGCCGAAGGCGAACTCCGCACCGTGACCGTGCGGTCCGACCGGACAAGCGGCTTCGTCGCCAATACCGTCGAGGCCGGCACCTTCCGCGGCGCCAGCATCATGGACGTGCCGGCCACGGTCAACGTGGTGACGCACGAAGTCATCGAGCTGCAGGGCGCGGCCGGCCTCTACGACGTGCTGCGCAACACGGCCGGCGTCACGCGCCAGCAGAACGGCGGCGACACCTTCGACCAGCTCGTGATCCGCGGGATCGCGGTCGAGAACCGCACCAACTACCGGCTCAACGGTTCGCTCGCGATTCCCAACGTGTCCGAGATCCCGATGGAGAACAAGGAGCGCGTCGAGGTGCTGAAGGGCGCATCGGCGCTCTACTACGGCTTCACCTCGCCGGCCGGCATCGTCAACTTCGTGACCAAGCGCGCCGGCCCCGCGCCGGTCGCGACGCTCGGCATGAGCTTCGACAGCGAGGGCGCGGCGCAGGGCTTCGCCGACGTGGGCCGGCAGTTCGGCGATGCGAACCAGTACGGCCTGCGCATCAACGCGGCCGGCGGACAGCTGGGTTCGCCGATCGAGGGCGTCGACGGCAAGCGCAAGTTCCTGTCGGCCGCCTTCGACTGGCGCGTCAACAACCGCCTGACGCTGAAGGCCGACATCGAGCACTATCGCAAGAGCATCACCGAGCAGGCCGGCATCAACCGGCTCGCGGCCGTCAACGGCGTGATCGCGCTGCCGGCCCTGCCCGATCCGCGCAAGCTGATCGGCCCGCCCTGGGCCACTTTCGAAGCCGAAGTCACGAACACGCAGCTGCGCGCCGACTACTCGCTCAGCGACAACTGGGCGCTGACGGTGGAGGCCGGGCATTCCGAGGCCGAGCGCGACCGCCGCCTCGCGATGTTCGGCAACTACAACGTGCGCACCGGCGCCGGCCGCATTACCGGCAACGTGCAGCACCTGGAGCAAAGCTCCGACCTGCTGCGCAGCGAACTGTTCGGCACCTTCGCGACCGGCGACATTCAGCACGAGCTCACGCTGGGCGCCGCGCGCAGCGACAAGAGCCAGGCCCCGATCTTCCAGCGCAACTACGGCGGCGCCACCACCGCGCAGAACCTGTACTTCCCGCGCGCCATCGGCTTCCTGCCGCTGACCGCACTGCCTGCGCAGCCGACCACCGGCGCGCAGGACAGCCGGGAGCTCGGGCTGTACGCGCTCGACCGCATCACGTTCTCGCCGCAATGGCAGCTGGTGGCGGGCGTGCGGCGCACGCGCTTCGAGAGCACGCAGTTCGCCAGCTCGTCGCTGCCGCGGATCGACTACGACGTGAAGAAGACCACGCCGCTGGCCGCGCTGAGCTACAAGTTCACGCCCGACCTCGCGGCCTACGTTTCGTATGCGCAAGGCGTCGAGGAAGGCGAGGTCGCGCCCGCCGGCACCGCGAACCAGAACAACCGCATGCCGCCGGGCGTGAGCAAGCAGAAGGAGCTCGGCCTGCGCTGGTTGACCGGCACGGGCACGCTGCTGTCGGCAGCGCTGTTCGACATCGAGCGGCCCGGCGCCTACACCAACAGCGCCAACACCTTCGTCGCCGACGGCCGCCAGAACTACCGCGGCCTCGAGCTCTCGGCGCAGGGACGCCTGACGCGCCAGCTGGCCTGGCAGCTGTCGGCCCAAGCCCTGCACGCCGAGTTCCGCGACATCAACGCCCAGTACAACGGCAAGAGGCCCGAGAACACGGCCAAGCACACGGCCAGCGCCTTCCTCTCCTACGACATCGCGGCGGTGCCGGGGCTGTCGGTCAACGGCGGCGCCTACTACACGGGCCGGCGTCCGATCGACGACCTGAACCAGGGCTTCATCGGCGGCTACACGATCTTCGCCCTCGGCACGCGCTACGTCACGCAGCTCTTCGGCAAGCGCACGCTGTGGCAGCTGAACGTCGACAACGTCGGCGACAAGCGCTACTGGGCCGCCGCCGGCACGCGGCTGGCCGTCGGCGCGCCGCGCAGCGTCAAGGCGACGCTCAAGATCGATCTCTGAAGACGGCATCCGCGATGGCTCTTCTCCGGCGCATCTGGGTCCAGATCCACTGGTTCATCGGCATCACGGCCGGTACCGTGCTGGCCGTCATCGGCTTGAGCGGCGCCGTGCTGTCGTTTCGCGCCGAGATCGTCGAGCTGCTCAACCCGGCGCTGCACCGCGTGCCGGCGCAAGCTGCAGCGATGCCGCTGGTCCCGGCGGCGCTGCTGGAACAGCTCCAAGCCGCAGAGCCCGGCCGCCGCGTCGCGGCGCTGACGCTCTACGCCGAGCCGGGCCGGCCGGTGCGCGTGAACTTCGCGCCCCCTCCCGGCGAACGCCGCGGCGAAACGCGCCTGGTCGATCCCTTCAGCGCGGCCCTGCTGCCCGAGCCGCGCAGCGAGGCCTTCTTCGAGTTCGTCGAGAGCCTGCACCGCAGGCTCTTGATGCCGCGCGACACCGGCAAGCCGGTCACCGGCACCCTGGCCGCGGCGCTGCTGGTGCTCGCGCTCTCGGGCCTGTACCTGCGCTGGCCGCGGCGGCCGCTCGCGTGGCGCAACTGGCTGCGCATCGACTTCGCGCAGAGCGGCCGCGCCTTCCTGTGGAACCTGCACGCGGTGGCCGGGACGATCGCGCTCGCGGCCTACCTGGTCTCCGGCCTCACCGGCCTCTACTGGGCCTTCGATGGGGTGCGCTCGCTGGTCGACGATGCGGCAGGCGTCGGACGCGCCGCGCGGATGCGGCGGATGGAAGGCGGCGCCGGCAGTGCCGCGGCCCCCGTCAGGCTCGACCTGCAGCGCGTGTGGCTGTCCTTCCAGCGAACGACCGGCGGCGACTGGAGCCAGGTCACGCTGCGCCTGCCCGCGCGCACTGCCTCGCAAGTCGAGGCGACCTATTTGCGCGCCGCGCCGGAGCACGAACGCGCGCGCAACCGGCTCTACCTGCACGCCGCCACCGGCGAGCCTGGCCCGCACGAACGCTATGCCGACAAGCCGCTGGCCGGGCGCCTGGTGAACAGCATCTATCCGCTGCACATGGGCACCTACTGGGGCCTGCCGGGCCGCATCCTGATGATGCTGGCCAGCCTGGGCCTGGTGCTGTTCGCGGTCACCGGCTGGATGCTGTACCTCGGACGCCGCCGCACCAACCAGGCGGTGCGCGCCGAACGCGCGCGGCTGGGCCTTGGCCGCAGCGCCTCCGCGCCGGGCGCCGAGCAGGTGCTGATCGCCTTCGCCACGCAGACCGGCCATGCCGAGCGCGTCGCCCTGCAGACCGCGGCCGCGCTGCAGTCGGCCGGCGTCGGCACCGTGGTCAAGACCCTGGCCGAATTGAGCGTCGATGCGCTGCTGCACTTCCGAAAGGTGCTGTGGGTCGTCAGCACCTTCGGCGACGGCGATCCGCCCGACAGCGCACGCGCCTTCGCACGCAGGTTCGCGCAGCAGGCGGGCTCGCACCTGCGGCACGTGCACTACGGCGTGCTCGCGCTCGGCGACTGGCACTACGCCACCTTCTGCGGCTTCGGCCGGAAGCTCGATCACGACCTGCGCAGCCAGGGCGCGCAGGCGCTCTTTCCGATGGTCGAGGTCCACAACGGCAGTCCCGAAGCCATCGGCCGCTGGCAGCGCTCGATTGCCGAGGCCTTCGATGTGCGCGGCGCCGCCTGGCCGTCGCATGCGGCTGCTCCCGCCGAGCGTCCCTTCGAAGCCTGGCGGCTGGTGCGCCGCAGCCTTCTCAACGATGGCAGCCAGGGCGATCCGCTGTTCGAGATCGAGCTGCATCGCGCCGGCGCCACGGCGTGGGCACCGGGCGCGCTGGTCGAAGTGCTGCCGCCTCATCCGAACGGCACTGCCGATGCCCGTTCTCCTCTTGCGCCGCCGGCGCCGCGCAGCTATTCGGTGGCCTCGATCTCTTCCGACGGCTGCGTGCAGCTGCTGGTGCGGCAGGCGCGGCACGACAACGGCCTGGGCGTCGCATCCGGCTGGCTGACGGCCGGCGCGCCGCTCGAAGGCGCCATCGAGATGCGGCTGGTCGCCAACCCGGGCTTCGCGCTCGTGGACGAAGACCTGCCCTGCATCTTCATCGGCAACGGCTCCGGCTTCGCCGGCCTGCGCGCGCACCTACGCGAACGGGTGCGGCGCGGCCACGGGCGCAACTGGCTGGTGTACGGCGAGCGCCAATCCGCGTACGACGCCTTCTGTGCCGCGGAGGTCGCGCGCTGGCAGGCGCTCGGCATGCTGGCGCGCGCCGACCTCGTCTACTCGCGCGACCAGCCCGAGCGCAGGTACGTGCAGGACCGCCTGCGCGAAGCGGCGGACGAACTGCGGCGCTGGATCGCCGATGGCGCACTCGTCTACGTGTGCGGCAGCCTCGAAGGCATGGCGCCCGGCGTGGATGCGGCGCTGGGCGACGTGCTGGGAACGGCCGGGCTCGACGAGCTGATCGCGCAAGGGCGCTACCGGCGCGACGTGTACTGAGCTCGCGGTTCCGATGCGACAGAATGCGGCCACGACCAACGCTCCCTTCGCCGCAAACCCCCAACTCGAAGCATGCCGACCATGAACACCGCGCTCCTTGTGATCGATGTCCAGCAGGGCCTTTGCGAAGGCGAGCACGATGCCTTCGAGTCGCAGCAGATCATTGGCCGGATCAACCAGGTGTCGGCGAAGGTCCGTGAAGCCGGCGGCCTGGTCGTCTTCGTCCAGCACGAATCGACGTCCGGCTACCTCGAGTTCGAAACGGATGCATGGCAGCTCGCGCGTGGCCTCCAGGTCGAGGCAACGGACTTGCGCATCCGCAAGACCTCGCCCGACGCCTTCCATCGCACGGAGCTGGAGCACGTGCTCGGCAAGCATGCCATCACCGAGCTCGTGATCTGCGGAATGCATACGGAGTTCTGCGTCGACACCACCGCACGCAGGGCGCTTGCGCTGGGCTTCCCTGTCACCCTGGTGGGCGACGCGCATACGACCGAGGGCAATCGGCATCTGTCCGCAGTGCAGGTGATCCGGCATCACAACGAAACACTCGCCAACATCGAGAGCTTCGGGCCGAGGGTGCGCGTCGTTTCGACCGAAGATCTGCGCGTCGGAGGGTCCTATGACCATTGAGCTGAGCAAGGAAGCCAGGAAGGAGGCCATAGCCTCCATCGAAAGGTACTTCCGGGAAAACATGGAGGAGCCCATCGGCAACATCGCTGCGGGCGCTCTTCTTGGCTTCTTTCTCGAAGAAGTCGGGCCGGTGATCTACAACCGAGCCGTGGCCGACGCGCAGGAGCGGCTCCAAGCCAGGGTCATGGAGCTGGACATCGACGTCCATGAGGAGGAGTTCCAGTACTGGCGCAAGCATGAGCGCAAGGAGCGGGAGCGGAAGTGACGAGGGGAGTGGCGACGCGATCCTTCGGCAAGCCGCCGAACTAGAACCCGTCCCGCGCGGCGACGATCATGTCCCAGCTCCACGGCCGCATTCTTCGGCAGGGCGTAGACGCCGACGGAGGTGCGGGCATGCACACCGGCATCGCCGAAGACACGATGCATCAGGTCCGACGCCGCATCGGCCGTTTCGCTTTTGAAACGCCGGCCGCTGCGATGCCTCCACCAAACGGCGGAAGCGAAGGCGTGCGGTGCTCGGCAAAATCGACCGATGGAAACGGAAGACCTAACAGACGAACAACTGGCAGCGTCAGCGCACGTTTGGCGCCGAAGAGCATTTCATGGTGAGAAGCACGCGCGCTCCATGGCCTTGCATCTCGAAAGAGAACTCCGCCGCCGAGCAGGCGTGCCCGAGAACGAGTCCGCCATCTTCGATGACAAGCCGGCGGGCAAGCGCCGCCGCCGCTGGTGGCGCTTTTGGTAGGAGGGGCTGGGCGGGGGGCAGGCCGCCTTCACCTGCTGCATGAACGGCTTCGGGGCTATGCCCCGCCGCGGAAGCAGGACAGGCCCCACGGAGTCAGCTTCACCGGCAGGTGGTAGTGCTGCGACGCATCTGCCAAGCCGAAGCGGAATACCTGCACGCCCATGAACGCGGGCTCGGGCAGCTTGATGCCTTTGCTGCGGTAGTACTCGGCCACGTGCAGGCGCAGTTCGTAGAAGCCGATCTCGAACAAGGACTCGCGGCCTTCGATGCCGTCCACTACGCCATTGCTGCGGACCTTGCCCGAGGCGACATCCGTCCAGCCTTCGCCATCGAACCGGGCGACGTCGACCCGCATGCCTTGGGCGACAACGCCGTGGGCTACATCGACGACGTGGATGGAAACGGCCTGCATCTGAAAGCTCCGGAAGTATCGATGGGCGGCAGTATGACGCCGTCCCGGTGCCCCACCCGAAGACAGCTCGCCAGTCAGGCGAGGTCATCATGTCGGCCAAGGGGCCAGGAGCGATGAACCCATCTGGACAGCGAGCGCCCACCTTGCCAAACTGCCCCGCATGGCACTCCCCCACGCATCATCCGGTCAGGTCGTGGAACTCGGCGCGCTCGACGTGCAGGCGGCGGAGACCTGCGCGCTCCTGAAGGCCGGCGACATCGAGATCATGTGGCTGGTGCTGCCGGCCGGCAAGCAGGTCCCTTCGCACGCCGTCTCGACCTCGATGACATTGCAGTGCATGCGCGGAAGGGTCGAGGTGCAGCTCGACGGCAACGTGAAGCTGCTCGAGGCCGATCAGGTCATGTACCTCGCCGGCGGCGTGCCGCACGGCTTGCATGCGCTGGTAGACGCCAGGCTGCTGATGACCGTCGTGCTGCCGGCCAGCCGCACCGACTGAATCGGAGCGTGGCGCATCGCCGCGGCGGCGCCGGCCTGACCGTCGGTAACACCTGGACAGCGGATGTGGTTGGTTCGCAGACCGCGGTGTTCCACAATCGCAGGCTGATTAGTACGGAGTGCTTACATGAATAAACTCTCCGACAGTGCGGCACTTGCACTGCTGAACGAGCGCCGCAGCCTGTTGCGCCGTATGTGGGCGCTTGCGACGATCGGCGTGGCATCTGGAAGCGCGGCACTCACGGCCTGCGGCGGAGGCTCCGGCGGAGGTTCCGGCGGCCAGGCCACACTGACTGCAGCCGCTCCTGCTCCTGCTCCTGCCCCTGCCCCTCCACCAGCACCTGCCCCTGCCCCTGCTCCAACGGCGCCAGCGCTCGGCGCCCACGCGCTCGACTTCAACCTTGACGGCGTGACCTCCTCGTCGCTGTCCACTTCCGGCATGGCCACGCGCGCGACCGGAAGCACCCTGTTGGTCTGCGTCGGGCGGGGTCTGCTTGCTGCCGGCGCGCCGACGGACAACGTGGGCAATGCCTTCGTTCAGCTCGACGTGGCGCGTACCTACACCCTCTGGCCAAACTCGGGGACGGCCTTGTACGCCTGTGAGCAGGCCAGGGGCATGGCCGGCCACGTGGTCACCGTGCCGAAGCCCAAGGTCACCGACGAAACGACCCTGTGCGCTGTCGAGATCACCGGAGGCGGCTCCGTGCGCGATGTGCGGTGGCGCGAGGTGCTGTCTGGTCAGCCCTTGACCAGCGCCAGCGTCACCACTACCGGCCCTGCGCTGCTCGTCGCATGGTGGTGGGGCGATGCAGGTGTCGATCTCGACAAGACGGCCGTGCCCGACAACGGCTTCACGGTGATCGACTCGCTATTGGCTGCCGGTGCATTGGTGCAGTGCGCCGTTGCCGTCAGGCAGGTGAGCGCGGCCGGTACCTACAACGTGACCTGGGCGTCGACGCCGCAGCAGGGGGCGCAGCTCTGGCTCGTTGCCGTGCAGGCGGGCTGAGCTTCCGGCATTGCGTTGGGGTCGGCACGTTGAGGCCCAACGTAGCCAGGCAGCCTGAGATGCTGTAGGAGCGCCGGCCTCGTGGGAACGTGCGCTTGCATCGTGACGTCAAATGGACGCGCGGCGATCTGAACGAAGGAGACACGCCATGGATGTGCAGACGATGCTCAAGACGGCGGTGATCCTCCTCGCGCTGACGGCCGCAGGCGGGTTGTTGATGGCCGGCATGCGTTTCACGGGGCGCCCGCAACCGCCCAGCTGGTTGGCGATGCTGCATGGCTTGATCGCAGGCAGTGGCCTGACCCTCGCTCTCTATGCCGGCATTGCTTCGGGTGCGCCCCAAGGCGCGTGGGCCGGCGTGGGGCTGCTCGTGGCGGCGGCGCTCGGCGGAGTTGTCCTCAACCTGCGCTATCACTTGCAGAGTCTCGCCCTGCCGATCTGGCTTGTTCTGCTGCATGCCGCCATCGCGGCCACCGGGCTTGTGCTTCTGGCAATCGCCGCCTGGACCTTGAAGTAGCCGGCGCCGCTCAGCGGTGCGCAGCCCCGTCGACAGCGCCCGTCTCCTTCACCCCATCGTCCGCAAGCCGCAGCCCGCGGCGCTCCACGCTCGAAGCGATCTGCGCCACCGAGCGGCGCCCCAGTCGCGTCATGACAAACAGCTTCCGGGGCGATACCCGTGTCACGTCGCGGACCGTATGCAGGTCGTGGCGCCGCAGCACGTTGGAGGCTCGCAAGGAGAGGCCGAGGATCGCGATGTCGGCGTCGAGGAGGGTTTCGCTGGACGGTTCTGCTTGTGGCATGGCGGTCAGGTGGCAAGGGATGCCGCTTGACAGTGCACATGCCGTGCCTGCGCGCGTGCACCTTCCCTTCCTGGGCGCTTGCGAGCACATGGCCGCCCCGTGTTGGAAACGCGGACAAATCAATTGTCTGAAACATCGACAACTGTCCTCTGAATGAGCAGGGTTGTCCCTGAGGCGCGCACGGACGTCTTCACCCCATGTGAACCGCGTCACATGCCACGCGTGCACTGCTTACTCGTGCCAAAGGGATCGAATCCCTAAATTAACGGCCATGGCGAACCCGATTGAGACGCGGGTTCCGATCACCGAAAGGCCGACATCATGTGCAACTGCTTCGTCATCCGGTTCGCCTCTGCCGCCCTCGCGGCATTTGCCATCCTGCTGCCGGGCGCGGCCTTCGCCGAAGAGCGCAGCTACCTGAGCAAGAGCGAGATCGAGGCCGGCCTGCTCGGCAAGACGGTGGTGTCGAAGAACATCGCGAGCGGAAAGCTTTCCCGGTGGGAATTCCGCGCAGACGGAACGGTGGAAGCCGCGGGCGGGCTCGGCCGCGCCGCGGGCACCTGGAGCATCCGTGACGACGGGCAGACCTGCGTGAAGATGATGGGCCGCACCGGATGCCGCTACTGGTTCCGCCAGGGCGGCGCCTACGCCAACGCGGACACCAACCAACTCGATGCGCCGGTCGTGGCCGAGGTGCGCTACCTTTGATGCTTCGCCCGGCGTAGCCGATGCCAGCCACCGCCTGCGATGCCGCTAGGGCCTCTTAACAGACCCTCCTTCCGCAGGTTCATGGCAGGCGACACAGAGCTTGTTTCCATCCGGGTCGCGGAAGTAGGCGCCGTAGTAGTGCGGGTGGTACTGCTCTCTGAGCCCGGGCGGTCCTTCGCAGCTTCCGCCATGTTCCAGCGCTGCCCGATGCGCAGCATGAACCTTGGCCCGGTCGGTGGCAGCGAAGGCAATCATTTGCCCATTCCCGGCCTCATGCGGCTGACCGTCATAAGGCTTGCAGATCACGAAAAACGGCCGCGCTCGCCCAGCGCTGTGCCAGCCCGCCCATGGCTTCTCGCGCTCGCAGAAGCGACGCTCGATGCCGAGGCTGTCCATGACAGCGCTGTAGAAGGTCAACGCGCGCTCGAAATCGGTCACGCTCACGAAGACATGTGAAAACACGGAGGCTCCTTGAGGCGCTGGCGATGAGGATTGGGGCTGCACATGGGCGAGGCGGTGGTGGCGGCGCTGCGGCGCGCGGCCGGCTGACTACGGCAGCTTCGCCTTCAGCTGCTTGTAGGCGTTCGGATCCTCGCGCCTGAGCGCGTCGAGCTCCTCCTGCAGCCGCTCGACGCGCGGCAGCCGTGCGCTCTGCTTGATGCGCTCGACCTCGTGCGCCAGCGCCTCGAAGTCGGCGATGCGCTTGTCGGCCCGCGCGGTGGCCGGCAGGCGTTCGGCCAGGGCCGAGACCGCCTCCATCACCCGGCCGATCTGGCGGCCATAGCTGTGCTGCTGCAGCACGTCGCGCTCGATGTCCGGCGCCGACGAGTTGTTGTAGTTCACGCTCACCAGCGACCAGCCGGAGTTGATCGGCTGGCTGAGCTGCTGCGGCGCCGCGGCAGGCCATGGCCACTGCTGCAGGGGCCAGTTCCACCACGCGTAGCGCCCCGCGCCGAAGTCTGCGGTGCCGCTGCCATCCGACCTTTCTGCCGTTGCCATACCACCTCCTGCCCAACGCGTGTCGCGCGATGTGGATCGTAGCGCGCGGCCGGCGAGTTGCGCGATGACGACCTTCGGGTGCTCAATGGCGACCTCGCACGATGAACTTCGAACTAACGAGGAGACGGACATGGATTGCGATGCCCTGATCGTCGGCGCCGGCCCCACCGGCCTGATGCTTGCCAATCAGCTCGGCCGGCGCGGCGTCCGCACCGTGATCGTCGACCGGCATGCCGGACCGTCGCGCGAGACGCGCGCGCTCGGCGTGCAGGCGCGTACGCTGGAGATCTACGCCCAGCTCGGCATCGCCCCGCGCGCGCTCGAACTCGGCAAGCGCGGCACCGGCGCCAACCTGTGGGCCGAGGGCCGCAAGATGGCGCGCGTCCCCCTGGGCGATGTCGGCAGGCGCGTGACGCCCTACCCGTACATCCTGATCCTCGGCCAGGACGACAACGAACGGATCATGGCCGACCGGCTGCGCGACTGGGGCCTGGCAGTGCACTGGAACACCGAGTTGATCGAGCTCGCGCAGGAGCCCGGCCATGTGGCCGCGACGCTGCGCAATGCCGACGGCACGATCCGCCGCGTCGACGCTACGTGGGTGGCCGGCTGCGACGGCGCGCGCAGCGCAGTGCGCGAGATGAACGGCATCGGCTTCCCCGGGGCGCCCTACGAACATGTGTTCTTCGTCGCCGACGTGGAGATGACCGGCGGCATGGTTCCCGACGAGGTCAACGTGTACCTGTGGAAGAAAGGCTTCCACCTGCTCTTCCCCATGCGCGGCACGGACCACTGGCGCATCGTCGGCATCCTGCCGCCCGAGCTGCGCGGCAAGGAGGGCGTGCGCTTCGAGGACGTGGTGCCTTCCTTGCACGCAGAGGCCGGCGCCGGCCTGGTCTTCAAGGCGTGCAGCTGGTTTTCGACCTACCGCATCCATCACCGCTGCGCGTCGCGCTTTCGAAAGGGCCGCTGCTTCCTGCTCGGCGACGCGGCTCACATCCACAGCCCGGTGGGCGCACAGGGCATGAACACCGGCCTGCAGGACGCCTACAACCTGGCATGGAAGCTCGCGCTGGTGGCTGAGGGCGAGGCCGGCGATACGCTGCTCGACTCCTACGAGGCCGAGCGCCTCCCCATCGCGCGGCGCCTGCTCGAGACCACCGACCGCGGCTTCCGGCTGGTGGTTTCCGACGCCCCGTTCGCCGGCCTGCTGCGCACGCAGCTGCTGGCACGGCTCGCCGCCTTCGCGATGGGCCGCGAGCGCGTGCAGAAGCTGGCCTTTCGCACCGTCTCGCAGACCGGCATCCACTACCGCGAAGGACCGCTGGCGACATCGCTGGACGCGCTGCCGGCCGAGGCGCCGCAGGCCGGCGACCGCTTTCCGTGGCTGCAGCTGCGCCTCGATGCAAAGGGGCCGGTCGAGGACCTGTTCGAAAGGCTGGAAGACACGCACTTCCACCTGATCGCATTCGGCCAGGCCCTGCCTTCGGAGCCGCTGCCGGCCTTCGGCAACCTGCTACACGTCCACGCGATGCCGGCGGGCGCCGCCAACGATGCGGAGCTGGCGCACCACGGGATCCCCCGGCCTTCCTTCTATCTCGTGCGGCCCGACGGCTACATCGGGCTCTGCGGGCGCCGGCTGGAGGCTGCCGCCGTGGCGCGCTACGCGGCGGAGCGGCTGAGGCTCGGCTGACGGCCCGGTGACCATGGCTTACCTGCCCACGACACGCTGGCTCGCCGTCTTGCTGCTGGCGCTGCTGGAGCTTGCCGGCCTGCCCGCCCGGGCCGGCACCACCAGCGCCTTCACGCTGTCCCCGCAAGGCTATTCGGGCTCGCGCGAGCGGCAGTACAAGGTCTACGTGCCCGACGGCCTCACGGCCGCGGCGCCGATGGTGATGGCGCTGCACGGCTGCCAGCAGACGCACGACGACGTGCTGCGCGACTGGGGCCTGGTGGCGGCGGCCGACCGCCATCGCTTCATCCTCGTCGCACCCTTCATCACCAGCTACGACGGCCTGCGCAACACCAACTGCTGGGGCTTCTGGCTCGACCAGCACCGCCACCAGGGCCGCGGCGAGCCCGAAGACCTGCACCAGATCGCGCGGCAGGTCGAATCGCGCTTCGGCATCGACCCGAAGCGGCGCTACGTCACCGGCCTCTCGTCGGGCGGCGCGATGGCGGTGGTGCTCTCGGTCACCCACAACGAGTACTTCGCGGCCGCGGCCAGCGCCTCGGGCCTGCCCTACGGCGAGGACGCGGCCTCGGTCTCTTTCTCGGGTTGCCCCGGCAGGGCCACCTTTCATGCGGTGAGCCAGGTGGTCGCCGACATGCGGCGCGAGCGCAATGCGTCCTACGCGATCCCGCTGATGGTGCTGCAGAACAACCAGGACTGCACCGTGATCCAGCCCGCCGGCCGCAACCTGCGCGATGCGCAGCTGCTGCTCAATGGCGACGCGCTGCACAACAGCCCGGCCGAAGCGCAGGCGCAGCAGCGTGCCTGCACGCCGGCCAACGGCCCCGACTACAGCTGCCAGCAGGTCTTCTACACCGTCGACGCCCAGCCGGGCAGCCGCTCGCTGGTCGAGACCGTGTTCTACAACGGCCCCACGGCCACGCCCGACCCCGGCGACACCGACCACGGCCACTACTGGATCGGCGGCCAGGACGGCCGCAACGGCCGCTGGGCCTTGCAGCGCGGGCCGAGCTATCCCGACATCGTCTGGGACTTCTTCTCGCGCCATGCGGCCGACACCAGCGGGCCGCCGCCACCGCCACCGCCTCCACCGCCCTCGGGCTGCAGCACGGTGAACGCTGCGCCCGGCGCCCACGTCTCGGCGGGCCGCGCGGTCGCGGGCGGGCTCTTCAGCCTGCGCGCGATCTCGACTGGCGACATGCGCGATATCGGCTTCGCCTGGGACTTCTTCTTCACGCGCGTGGACCTGCACCAGGGCGCCGGCGGGCGCTGGTTCGTGCAGCCGCCGGCCGGTTGCTAGGGCCTCTGTTAACAGGCCCTAACTCGGCTTCTCTTCGCGCCCGTCCGGATGCCGCGCAAAACGTGCCGCGTCGCGCCCATGCACCGGCGCCATGTCGGGCCAGGGCCAGCCGCCGAACTGCGTGCGGCGGTAGTCGGCCATGGCCTGCGCAATCTCGGTCTGCGTGTTCATCACGAAGGGGCCGTACTGCGCTACCGGCTCGCCGATGGGGCGGCCTTGCAGCATCAGGAACTCGGTCGGCTCGTCGCCGTTGACCAGCTCCACCTTGGTGTCGGCGCGCAGCTCGATGGCGGCATGGTTCTCGATCTTCCGGCCCGCCACGCTGACCGAAGCGCCCTTGAAGAAATACAGGCTGCGCCGCGTGCCCTCGCCGGCCGCGGCCGGCAGCATCCAGCAGGCATGGGGCCCCATGCGGATCGTCCAGATCGCGATGTCCGCGTCGGGTTGCGCGGCCCACGAATCGGGCGGCGGCGCCAGCGGGCCGCCGGCGCCCGGCTCGCCGTCCACCGGCGCGACCCGCCCCGCGACGACCGAAACCTCGGTCGCATGGCCGTCGGCGTCCATCGCGGTGAAGCGCGGAATGTCCTCGGCCCAGAACATCGTGAAATGCGGCTCGGCCATCTTGCTGCGCGCCGGCAGGTTGAGCCAGATCTGGAACAGCTCCAGCGGATTGGGCGCGGAAGCATCGAGCAGCGGGAACATCTCGGAATGCACGATGCCCTTGCCGGCCGTGAGCCACTGCACGTCGCCGCCGCCAAAGCGCGCGGCCGCGCCCAGCGAATCGGAGTGATCGATCAGCCCCTTGCGCACGATGGTCACCGTCTCGAAGCCGCGGTGCGGATGCCCCGGGAAGCCCGGCACGGGATTGCCGTGGTACATGCTCCAGCCGTCCTTGCGGCTGAAGTCCTGGCCCAGGTCGCGCCCGGCCAGCGGGGCATCGGGCCCCATCTGCCCGTTGGCCCTGGGGTAGGCATCGTCGTGGTAGGCGCAGAAGAGGAACGGGTCGATCGTTTCCCAGGGGAAGCCCAGGGCCTTGATCTGGACGATGGGGCTGGCGGTGACAGTGGCGGTGGCGGTCATGGCGTGCGTGCTTTCTTGCGGGGCGCTCATTCTGTCGGATGCGAGAGGAGCGATCCCTCACACATGGGGGCGGCGTCCTGTTCCTGAAGTGCGGCGGGTGCAACGCAGTCGCACCGTCTGCGGAACAACAGAAGGGGAAAATCCCGGCTGTTCGTTGGATGGGCGCGACGTCGATCCGTTCACAATTCGCGCCCGGAGCCATCGATCCCCACGAACGACAACTGCATGAACATCGAACAGCAACTGCAGCACCGCCATTTCGAGATGCGCGAGCGGTCCGCCAAAGCGACCGCTGCACAGCATGCCGAAGTGCCGTTGCCGAGCATGGCCGCTGCCGAGCGCAAGGCGCGCGGCCCGGTGATGGGCTTTGCCGTCCCCTTCCTCGCCGTGATGGGCTATTACGCCATCGGCATCTGCACCTTCGCGCTGATGGCGGCGTCCAGCGTGCCCGGCGGCGGCGATGTATCGCAGCTCGCATGGAGTGCCGCCGAGAGCACCAGCCCCCTCGCCCTGGCCGCCGCGCTGGCCGCCGGGCGCTGGTGGGTCTGACAACTGCCGGTTCGCCTCCATACAGTCGCGCGACCCCAACCTGAGCCTTGCCGGCGAAGTGCATCTGACGCCGGCTTTCATCTGATCTCCTAGCGCCCAGGCCGGCCCTGGGGCGGCGCTCGCCTGGCCGAGCGCCTGGTTTCATTTCCCGGGCTGCCTTGCCCCCTCCGAGGCGCCGCGCCTCATCCTCCTGCAATGTGAAAAATCTCACGAACACTCGTGGGATGGGGCCTGCCTGCTATGTAAACCATAGCAATTGGACCGCCAGAACACCGTTATGTAACCGATTGTGTGAACTCCTTCCTTAGAAAATGAATACCTCGGTACTAAAGTCAAAAGTATTCAATTACCGCTTCGGCGGGGGATGGAGGAGTCGATATGAACCGTGTTTTCAGGATCATCTGGAATGCCGCCAAAGGTCTTTGGGCCGTGGCATCGGAGCTTGCGACAGGCCTCGGCAAGTCGGCGGCGACCGGCACCCCGCCTTCCGATTTGCCGCTCCGAGCGCCTGAGTTTGCGCTGGCCAAGGGGCTGCAAGCTTGCGTGGCGGCGGCGCTTCTCGCTTTCGCAGGTGCTGCATCAGCGGCGGACTGCGGGAACGACAAGGACGTGGGCAAGGTCCCGAAGTGCCCCTCACATCCACCTGCACCGGCACCGGCACCGGCACCGGCACCCGCACCAGCACCAGCACCAGCACCAGCACCAGCACCAGCACCAGCACCAGCACCAGCACCAGCACCAGCGCCAGCACCAGCACCAGCACCAGCACCAGCACCAGCGCCAGCACCAGCACCAGCACCGGCACCGGCACCGGCACCAGCACCAGCGCCCGCACCGGCACCGGCACCCGCACCCGCGGCAGCGGCCCCAGCGGCGCAGGCCGAAGGAGGGGAGGCAAAGAGCCCCGAAACGGCAGCGGCCCAGAGCGAGCCCGCGGCTGCAGAGCCCGACAAGAAGGCAATCACGCCTGCCCCTGCCGCACTCGCCTATAGCAACGAAATGCCGCTCTTCTCCGCCCTCCCGGCGCAGCTTCGCCAGGCGGATCTCGCGATGCTGGGCAACCTGCACCGCCGGATCGGCGATTCGGGGCCCGACCGGCAAGCGTGGGTGCGTGCCGTCTACACCGACCTCGACATCCGCCAGCACGGCAGCGCGGCTCCGCACAGCCGAGGCCAGGTGAGCGGCCTGCAGGCAGGCGCCGACCTCCTGGGTGGCAGCAACTGGCGCGCCGGCCTCTACGTCGGTTCGCTGAATGGGGACGTCGATGTGAGCGGCAACGCGCGCGGCACCTTCGGCCGGGTCGGCAACACCGATCTGAAGTCGCACTACCTCGGCGGCTATGCCACCTGGAGGGACGCGAGCGGCTGGTATGTCGATGCCGTGCTGCAAGCGGGCCGCCACCGCTACAGCGTGCGGCCCGACGGCGGCCTCACGGTGTCGGGCAAGGCCCGAAGCTTCTCGGCATCGATAGAAGCCGGCAAGTCCTTCGCCCTCGCCGAGAACTGGAGCATCGAGCCGCAAGCACAGCTCATCCGCCAGAGAACACATTTCGACGACGTGTCGATCGCCGGCGCGCAAGTGCACCAGGACACTCAAGCAGGCTGGATCGGACGGCTGGGCGTGCGCATCAAGGGCGACATTCCCACCGGCGCGGGCCGGCTGCAGCCCTATGCGCGCTTCAGCGTCTACCGCGCCAGTTCGGGCACCGACGTGGCGACCTTCGTCGGCACCGCCGGCAGCACCGTCATCTCCGGTGCAAGCGGCTACACCGCGACGGAAGTGGCGGCCGGCCTGTCGCTGGCGCTGACACCCGCCACCACCGTGTACGGCGAGCTCGGGCGCGTGTCCAGCGCAGGCGGCGATGCCCGGGTCAAATCGTCGGTCCAGGGCACCATCGGCCTGCGCGTGAGCTTCTAGAGCGAGGCTGTCGTCCAGCGCACGCAGAAGAGTGCGCTGGCAGCCGGACGCTGGCGGGTCCGACACGAAGCCGGGACGGCTGCCCGTGCCGACCACGGCGGCTTCCTACAGGCCGGGCGGGGCCGAGGGCTACCTTGCAATCAGTCGCAGCTGTAAAGGAGTCACGCCATGCCCATCGCCATCCCACCCCCCGACATCGACCCCACAGTGATGCCGCCCGTGAGCACGCAGCCAACGGAGGCAGAAACGATGGAGAACGGCATTGCCGCAGCGGATGACGCTGCGAGCGCCGGGACGCCGCCGAGCCGCGAGAGCGTTGCGGCGGGGTTGTCGAAGCTTTGGAGCGATCGGAATTCGAGAGCGCGATAGCGCTCGGCGCGAGACAGCCGACGCCGCCTCAAACGGTATTGTCACTTGTGCCAGTCAAAGCTGAGCTGGTGCCCGCCAAGCGATGGACCCACGCTTCGCCGCGCAAGGCTCCTGGCTGCAGTTGCTCTGGCCAATGCCACCAGCAAAAGCCACGAGATCCATGCCACGACCAACGCGAACTGAGCCAAATTCCAACGTTGCTTCATTAGAGCTTCCTTCATGAAGGCGGACGTGTCTTCTGCTTTGAAGATGTCGCAGAGCACATTCACCTCCGGCCCCGTGAATGTCGTGCGCGCCGCGTTTTCGCTCTCACTTTTGGAGCAATCTGCCAAGCGCAGAGGGGCAGGGTCTAGCGGCCAGAGAGGCCAGGCTGCTTGAGCCTCCGTGGCTGTTCCAAAGAACGTTTTCGAGGTCGCTTTGAGACTCAAGAGCGGGCGGTCCGACAGAAGGCTCGCGGCACTCACTGCGCCCATCACCACCGCAATGACGAATCCGATCAACCTCGCAATCTGCCGCGGCCGACCAGGCAGCTTGTGCACGCGGATCTGGCACGTTCCAGCATCAAAGTACTCGCCACAAAGGCGCACTGTTCTCATCTGAACGCCGTTGAGCTTCGTCCACTGTATGAGCCTGTGGGCCTCGTCCAAACTTGCGGCCGGGACACCGGCAAACATGCGGAATGAAACCAGACTCGTTTGCTCGTCAACAAACGAGCGTACGTCCGGGTCGGCGATCTCCTGATTGCCGTGGACGAGCTGCCACAGGCGGCGTACCGGCACATGGAATGATTCAGTACGCCGCACGACCCAAATGAAGGCCAGTGCCAGCAGAACCGGCGCAGCGATGCTGAAAACGCCGGGAATCGCGGAAAGCGTGGTGGAGTCCATCGCTCCGCCCATGCTCAGTGATGGTGCCCGTGCTCGCCATGCACATGGCGATGGGCAATCTCCTCCTCGGTCGCGGCGCGCACGCCGGTCACCGTCACGCTGAACTTGAGCGCCTTGCCCGCGAGCGGGTGGTTGCCGTCGAGGATCACCTGCGGGCCCTTGATCTTCATCACCGTGAAGACCTGCGGCTCGCCCTTGTCGTTGCGGCCCTCGAGTTGGCCGCCCACCTTGACGCCCGGCGGGAAGTCGGCTTTCGAGATGGTCCGCACCAGCGACTCGTCACGCGCACCGAACGCATCTTCGGGCTGCAGATTCAGCGTGGTCTGAAAGCCCGCCTCCTTGCCCTCCAGCGCTGCCTCGACCTTGGGGAAGGTGTTGTCATAGCCGCCATGCAGATAGACCATGGGGTCGCGGCTCTCTTCGATGAGCTTGTTGGTGGCGGCGTCGGCCACCTTGTAGCGGAGGGTGACGACGGAGTCCTTTTGGATTTTCATGAGAAGTTGTGCTGCGGATTGAGTGCAAGGTGGGCAATTTTCGTCCACCTTTTATCAAGGTGGCGTTCGCCGGTTTCGCAACGATGGGTCGAGTGATCACCGTCGGCAACTTCCCGCTGCGGCCAGGCTCAGAGGCCATAGCGCATTGACGCGATTCCCCGCCGCGCCGCACACAAGGATGGTGCGAGCACCGGTCGTGGGCCGGCATTCGTCTGCCGCGCGGGGGGAATGAATGAGCGCGCCTGACCGGGCGCTGTTGCCGCTCAGAACTCCTGCGACACCGGCCGCAGCACCACCTCGTTGATGTCCACGTCGGCCGGCTGCTCGACCGCATAGACCACCGCGCGCGCCACCGAGTCCGCCGGAATCTGGTTCGCGTCATAGAACGCCTTCACGCCAGCCGCGCTCTCCGGGTCGCTGCTGCCATGCTTGAGTTCCGACTCGACGGCACCCGGCGACACGATGGTCACGCGCACGCCGCTGTTGCCGACTTCGACACGCAAGCCCTCGGAGATCGCCCGCACCGCATGCTTGGTCGCGCTGTACACGGTTCCGATCGGCGTGAACACCTTCAGCCCCGCGATCGACGCGACGTTGACGATGTGGCCGCTGCCCTGCGCCTTCATGCGCGGCAGCACGGCCGCGATGCCGTAGAGCACGCCCTTGATGTTGACGTCGATGGTGCGGTCCCACTCGTCGACCTTGAGCTTGTCCAGCGGCGACAGCGGCATCACGCCGGCGTTGTTGACCAGCACGTCGATGCGGCCGAAGGCTTCGACGGCAGCGGCGGCCAGCTTGTCCAGGTCGGCGCGCTTGGCGACGTCGGTCGCGACCGCAATGGCCTCGCCGCCGGCCTCGCGGATTTCGGCGACGACCTGCTCGAGCCGGTCGGTGCGGCGTGCCGCGAGCACGACCTTGGCGCCGCGTGCGGCGAGATGGCGCGCGGTCGATTCGCCGAGCCCGCTGCTCGCGCCGGTGACGATGGCGACTTTGCCCTGGATGTTGTCTTGAACGGATGTCATGGTGCTTTCCTTTGGAGGGTGTTGAAGAGACGCTCAGTGTGGAAAATCCGAGCGTTCCCGTAAATGAAACTCTGGCGAGTTCAGAATTCGCCAAACCGGAATACCCCAATGTCCAACCGCCTCGAAGCCCTGCGCGTGTTCTGCACCGCCGCCGATGCTGCCAACTTCCGCGATGCGGCGATCAGGCTGTCGGTCTCGCCGCAGGTCGTCACGCGCGCGGTGCGCGAGCTCGAGGAAGAGCTGGGCGAGCCGCTGTTCCACCGCAGCACGCGCGGCGTGCAGCTCACCGACTTCGGCCGCCAGCTGGCCGAGCGGGCACGCGCGGCAGTCGGCGGCGTGGACCAGCTCTTCCATCGCATCGACCGCCGCGCGCTCTCGCAGCATGCGGGCACGGTGCGCGTGGCGGCGCCCAGCGTGCTCGGCCGCCGGCTGATTCCGCAGGCGCTGGCGCCCATGCTGGCAGCGCATCCGGGGCTCACGCTGGACCTGCGGCTTTCGGAGCAGCTGGCCGACGTGGTCGCCGAGCAGATCGACGTCGGCGTGCGCGCCGGCCCCTTGCGCGACAGCCGCTTCGTGGCCAAGCCGGTCGGCACGATGGCGCTGCGCGTGTTTGCGGCGCCGTCGCTCATCGCGCGCACCGGCGTGCCGCAAAGCATCGACGAACTCGCACGCCTGCCGCTCACGGCGCTGATCGATCGCAACTCCGGCCGCCCGTGGCCCTGGCCATTCAGCAAGGGGCGGCTGATGACGCTGTCCTCGCCCGCCTTCATCACCGACGACACCGATGCCGAATGCGCGGCGGTGCTGGCCGGCCTGGGCTTCAGCCAGCTCGTCGCACCGCTGGCCGAGCCGGGGCTGCAGTCGGGCGAGCTGGTGCCGGTGCTCGATGCGGAGGCGCCGGAGCCCTGGCCGGTGTACGTCTACCGCGTGCAGCGTTCGCCGGTGCCGGCGCGGGTGCGGCTGGTGTACGACGAGCTGGTGCGGGTGCTGGGCGGCGTGTCGAAGCGCTAGCCGCGGCTGCGGCGCATGGCGTGAGCCGCCGCCTACTCCAAGTCGCAAGCTTGGCGCATGGCGCAGCGGCGCGCGGAGCAAGACATTGCGTCCACCACGACATTCGCACGCCATGAAAGCCAAGCAGCTCTTCGATCTGTGCCGCAAGGCCGTCATGGCCTGGGTCGACGACTACGCCCCGAGCATGGGCGCGGCCATCTCCTACTACACCATCTTCTCGCTGGCGCCGCTGCTGGTGATCGTCATCGCGATCGCCGGCGCGCTCTTCGGGCGCGAAGCGGCGCAGGGGGAGATCGTGGCGCAGGTCTCGGGACTGGTGGGGCGCGAGGGCGCCGTCGCGGTGGAGTCGCTGCTGCGCAGCGTCGACGAGCCAGGCAAGGGGCTGGTGGCCGGCCTGATCAGCGTGGTGGTGCTGCTGATCGGCGCCACCACGGTCTTCGCCGAGCTGCAGAGCGCTCTGGACCGCATCTGGCACGTGCCGGAAAGAGAAAAGCCCTCGGGCGTGTGGGCCGTGCTGCGCGCGCGGCTGCTGTCCTTCGGCCTGATCCTCGGGCTGGCCTTCCTGCTGATGGTGTCGCTGCTGGTGAGCGCGGCCCTGGCCGCCTTCGGCAGCTGGTTCGGCGGCCTGGTGCCGGGGTGGGAGCTGCTGCTGCAGGCGCTCAACATTCTCATCTCGCTGGGCATCATCACCGTGCTGTTCGCGATGATCTTCAAGCTCATGCCCACGGCGCGCATCGCGTGGCACGACGTCTGGATCGGCGCCGGCGTCACGGCGCTTCTGTTCGAGCTCGGCAAGCTCGCGATCGGGCTCTACCTCGGCAAGAGCGGCGTCAACGAATCATTCGCCGCGGCGGGCTCGCTGGTGGTGCTGGTGGCCTGGGTCTACTACGCGGCGCAGATCTTCCTGCTGGGCGCCGAGTTCACCAAGGTCTATGCCAACGAGCATGGCTCCGTCTCGGGCGCCAAGGCGGTGGCGGCCACCGAGGCGAGCGCGGCCGAGGACGCGGCCGGCACCGATCGCGTGGACGGCAGCGCGGCGGTGGCATCGGTCGAAACGCCGCCGCCAGCAGACTATTCAGGGCTGGGCCGCACGGCCACCGCGCAGGCGGAGATCGACCGCCGCGTGGCGCGCGCCAGCGCCGTGCTCATCCGCCAGCTGCTGCTGCTCGGCGCCGTGACGCTAGGCAACGCGCTGGCTTCGCACTGGTACCGGCGCCAGCGCCGCGCTAGACCGCGCCCACGCTCCCGGTGATCGGCAGCACGATGCCGGTGATGTAGCTCGCGCAGCACGGTGCCGCGAGGAACACGTAGGCCGGCGACATCTCTTCGGGCTGCGCGGGCCGCTTCATGTCGGTGTGCTTGCCGAAGTTCTGCACCTCCTCGGCCGGTCGATCGGAGGGATTCAGCGGCGTCCACACCGGACCCGGCGCGACCGCGTTGACGCGGATGCCCTTGTCCAGCAGGTTGCTCGCGAGCGACTTGGTGAAGGCATGGATCGCGCCCTTGGTGGTCGCGTAGTCCAGCAGCTGCGGGCTGCCCTCCAGCCCGGTGACGGAGCCGGAGTTGATGATCGAGCCGCCCTTGCGCAGATGCGGCACCGCGGCGCGCGCCATCTGGAAGTAGCCGTAGATGTTGGTCTTGAAGGTGAGGTCGAGGCGCTCGTCGGTGATGTCCTCGATGCTGGCCGCGTGCAGCTGGAACGCGGCGTTGTTGACCAGGATGTCGAGCCTGCCGAAGGCCTGCACGGTTTCCTCGACGGCGCGCTTGCAGAAGGCCGGGTCGCGCACGTCGCCGGGGATCAGCACGCAGTGCTTGCCCTCGGCCTCGACGCAGCGCTTGGTCTCCTCGGCATCGACCTGCTCTTCATCGAGGTAGACGATCGCGACCTCGGCGCCCTCGCGCGCATACAGCAGCGCCACCGCGCGGCCGATGCCCGAGTCGCCGCCGGTCACCAGCGCCACCATGCCGTCGAGCTTGCCGCTGCCGAGGTAGCCCGAGGCCTTGAAGCGCGGCTGCAGGTCCATCTCGGCTTCGAGCCCGGGCTTCTTGAGATGCTGCGCCGGCATCGGGTTCTCGGGCTCGGGGCGGTGGCCGGCCTGCACAGGCTTCTTGCTCTTGGGCTTGTCGGGGGCGGCGCGATCCTTGGCGTCCTGCTCGCGTTGCACCTTGCGCTGCTTCACGGCGACATCGTCGGAATCGGAAGAAGAAGTCATGGCTCTTTGCTCCTGCGGGTTGAGGGGGTTGATCCGATTCACCGTAGTCAGCAGGCGCTGCGCCCCTTGTCGTCCAAGGCCTCGTCCACCGCCCAGACTCGACGAAGTCCCACAGCGCTGCGCGGCACCGGCCGATGAGCCGGCACGCGCGGCCCGGCGAAGGTGCGAGCGCTGCTGTTCCTTGGAGCCACCATGGGCACTCCCACTTCCAACGCGAATCCTGCGAGCGACGGCGCCAAAGAAGGCTGGTGGGCCAAGCTCGGGCCGGGCCTGATCACCGGCGCCGCGGACGACGACCCGAGCGGCATCGCGACGTACTCGCAGGCTGGAGCGCAGCTCGGCTACGGCGCGGGGTCCCTGATGCTGTTCACCTACCCGCTGATGGTGGGCATCCAGCTCGCGAGCGCGCGCATCGGCCGGGTCACCGGGCACGGGCTGGTGGGGGCCTTCGAACGCTTCTGCCCCAAATGGCTGGTGGCTTCGCTGGTGCTGCTGCTGCTCATCGCCAACGTCATCAATCTCGGCGCCGACCTCAATGCCATGGGCGACTCGGCCGCCATGGTGCTGCCGGGCCGGCCCGCGTGGTACGCGGTGGGCTTCGGCGTCCTGTCGCTGCTGCTGCAGGTGTTCCTGCCCTACGAACGCTACGTGCGCGTGCTCAAGTGGCTGACGCTGTCGCTCTTTGCCTACGTGGGCGTCGTCTGCGTGGTCGGCGTGGACTGGGCCACCGCGCTCAAGGAGCTCGTCGTGCCTTCCTTCAAGTGGAGCAAGGATCACGTCACGACCGTCGTCGCCATCCTCGGTACCACCATCAGTCCCTATCTGTTCTTCTGGCAGGCGGCGCAGGAATGCGAGGAGATCAAGCGCGTGCCCGAGGACCAGCCGCTGCGCCGCGCGCCCGAGCAGGCGCGCCGCCAGCTGCGACGGCTGCGCATCGATACCGCGGTCGGCATGGGCTTCTCGAACCTGATCGCCCTGTTCATGATCTTCGCCACCGCAGCCACGCTGCATGTCAACGGCAAGACCGACATCGAGACCACGGCGCAGGCCGCCGCGGCGCTGCGCCCGATCGCGGGCGACGCGGCATTCCTGCTGTTCGCGATGGGCATCATCGGCACCGGCATGCTGGCGTTGCCCGTGCTCGCCGGCTCTGCGGCGGATGCGGTGGCGAGCTACTTCCACCTGCGCAAGGGCCTGAACCTGCCGCTGGCCAAGGCCCGCAGCTTCTACGGCATTCTCGCCGCCGCCATGGCGATCGGCGTCGCCATCGGCCTGTCGGGCGTGAATCCGATTTCGGCGCTCTACTGGTCGGCAGTGATCAACGCGGTGATCTCGGTGCCGGTGATGGTGGCCGTGATGATCGCGGCCTCCAGCCCCAAGGTCATGGGCGAGATCGTGCTGCCGCGCAAGTGGAAGCTGCTGGGCTGGCTGGCCACGGCCGCGATGGCGGCGGCCTCGCTCGCGCTGCTGGTGGTTTCCGTGGGCTGAGCGGCGCCCGGCCCCTCATGGCTTGAAGCGCCGGTGGTAGTGCGCGATGCGCCGCAGCGCGTAGTCGGCGGCGGCTTCGCGGATCTCGTTGCGGTTGCCGTCGAACAGCTTGGTCTCGGTGAACACCTGCGTGCGGTTGCCTTCGCGAAAGGCCCACGCGAAGCACTGGGTGCCGGGCTTGACCGCCGGGTCGGCATCGTCGGCCACGCCGGTGTTGGCGATCGCCAGGTTCGCGTCGCTGTGCCTGAGCGCGCCGCGGGCCATCTCGAGCGCGACGGGCTCGCTCGTGAGGTTGTAGCGATCGAGGGTCTCGGCACTCACGTCCACGCAGCGTTGCTTGGACTTGGGGTCGTACACCACGAAGGCCGACTCCAGCACGCGGCCCGCACCGGGCACCTCGGCCAGGTGCGAGGCGATCAGGCCGGCGGTGCAGGACTCGGCCGTCACCAGCACCAGGCCGTGATTCGCGAGGTACTCCGCGGCGGCCTTGGCTGCCGCCGTGCCGTCACCGTTCGGCATGGCCGGCGCGCTCCGGCTCGCGTGCGCTCCCGGGTTGGGCCAGCTTGCGGTGCTGCTCGGCCAGCGTGTCGGACGGCGTCACATGGGCGAGCGCGACCTGCATCTTGTTTTTCCAGCCTGCGATCACGTCGGCCTCGCCCTTCATCATGGCATCGAAGCCCAGCTTGGCCACCTCGGCCGGATCGGCCTTGTCCTCCTGCTGCGCCAGCTTGGTGTCGAGCATGTGGGCGCGCGCGAAGAAGTGCGTGTCGGTCACGCCCGGCATCAGGCAGCTGACCGTGACGCCGGTGTCCTTGAGCTCGTTGCGCAGCGCGAAGGAGAAGGAGTCGATGAAGGCCTTGGTGCCGTTGTAGACGGCCTGGAAGCTGCCGGGCTGGAAGCCGGCGATCGAGCCGGTGATGAGGATGCGGCCCTGGCCGCGCTCCTTCATGTGGCGCGCCACGCGCTGCAGCAGGTAGATGGTGCCGGTGATGTTGGTGTGGATCACGTGCTGGACGGCGGTGAAGTCCTGGTCGAGAAAGGCGCCGCCGAGGCCGTGCCCCGCATTGGCGAAGAGCGCATCGATGTTGCGCTCGCCGGCGGCGAGCAGCAGCTTGTCGACGCCCTCGCGCATCGCCAAGTCCGCCTGCACGCTGGTCACCTCGGCACCCATCATTCGCAGCTCGCCCGCGGCCTGCTCGAGCGGCTCGTCGGCGCCGATCACGAGGTCGAAGCCGTTCTGCGCAGCCTGCTTGGCCAGGTGGAGGCCGATGCCGGAGGACGCGCCGGTCACGAGCGCGAGAGGACGGAGGTCGGACGATTCCATGGTGCTTCCCTCGCATGAAGTGGCGATGCCGTGGACGCTACGTAGCGCTCCGTGCGGCCGGTGTCGGACGGCATCGGGTTCGGAAGCGGCGATGACTGACATCGATGCCTCGGCGAGCGCATTGCAATCGCCTTCCCTCACACGCGAAGGATTACACATGCCCACCTCCCGGAAGAAGAGCGCCGACAAGGCGGCTGCCCGCAACACATCCAGCGCGCCGGCGCACGGCGTCGACGGCTCGAGCGGCGATGCGCTCGCCCTTCACGCGCAGCAGGTCGATGCGCTCGCCGCATCGATGCCCTACAACCCGAACAAGGCGCTCGACAAGGGCCGCGACAGCGCCGTCATGCCGCCCGAGGGCGCCACCGCCCAGCCCGCCGCGCCCTCGGTCACGGGCAGCACGCTGAGCGAGGCCAACGCCTCGACCAAGACCGGCCAGGGCGCCGCGCCGGGCGTGAATGCGACTGCCGGCTCGCTCGATCGCGTGCGCGTGGATTCGAGCGGCCGGGTGCTCACCACCAACCAGGGCGTGCCGATCGGCGACAACCAGAACTCGCTCAAGGCCGGCCTGCGCGGGCCCACGCTGCTGGAAGACTTCATCCTGCGCGAGAAGATCACCAACTTCGACCACGAGCGCATCCCCGAGCGCATCGTGCATGCGCGTGGTTCGGCCGCGCACGGCTTCTTCGAGGCCTACGAGGCGCTGACCGACCTGACGCGCGCCGCTCCCTTCCAGGAGAAGGGCAAGGTCACGCCGGTCTTCGTGCGCTTCTCCACCGTGGCCGGCGAGCGCGGCTCGGTCGACACCGCGCGCGACGTACGCGGCTTCGCGGTCAAGTTCTATACCGACGAAGGCAACTGGGACCTGGTGGGCAACAACATGCCGGTCTTCTTCATCCAGGACGCGATGAAGTTCCCGGACATCATCCATTCCGTGAAGCCCGAGCCGCACCATGCGATGCCGCAGGCCGCCAGCGCGCACGACACCTTCTGGGACTTCATTTCGCTGAGCCCCGAAAGCACGCACATGATGATGTGGGTGATGAGCGACCGCGCCATCCCGCGCAGCTACCGGATGATGGAAGGCTTCGGCGTGCACAGCTTCCGCATGGTGAATGCCGAAGGCCGCAGCCGCTTCGTCAAGTTCCACTGGAAGCCCAAGCTCGGCACCCATTCGCTGGTGTGGGACGAGGCTGTCAAGATCCAGGGCGCGGACTGCGACTTCCATCGCCGCGACCTCTGGGAAGCGATCGAGGCCGGCGAGTACCCCGAGTGGGAGCTCGGGCTGCAGGTGTTCACCGAGGAAGAATCGGCCCACTGGAGCTTCGACATCCTCGATCCGACCAAGATCGTGCCCGAGGAACTGGTACCCGTGCAGCGCGTGGGCCGCCTGGTGCTCAACCGCAACCCCGATAACTTCTTCGCCGAGACCGAGCAGGTCGCCTTCTGCACCGCGCACGTGGTGCCAGGCATCGACTTCAGCAACGACCCGCTCCTGGCCGGGCGCATCCACTCGTACAAGGACACGCAGATCCTGCGGCTGGGCGGCGCCAATTTCCACGAGATCCCGATCAACGCGCCCATCGTGCCGGTGCACAACAACCAGCGCGACGGCATCAAGCGCCAGGCGCTGCACCGCGGCCGCGTGGCCTACGAGCCCAACTCGCTCGCCGGCGGCTGCCCGTTCCAGGCCGGCGCCAAGGGCTTCGTCTCCTTCCCCGATCCGGCCGAGGGCGACAAGCTGCGCGGCAAGCCGGAGAAGTTTGCCGAGCACTACCAGCAGGCCACGCTGTTCTGGAACAGCCAGACCGAGTGGGAGAAGGCGCACATCGTCGGCGGCTTCCGCTTCGAGCTCTCCAAGCTCACCGTGCCGGCGATCCGCGAGCGCATGGTGTCCGGGCTGGTCCACGTGTCGCCCGAGCTGGCGGCACGCGTGGCGGAAGGCCTGGGCATCGCGGTCCCGCCGCCGATGCCCAGGGCGCTCGAACGGCCGCAGCCGCCCGAGATCGAAACGTCACCCGCGCTCTCGCTCACCGCGCGACCGGGCAACGGCGGCGTGCGTGCACGCAAGATCGCGCTGCTCGCCGCCGACGGCGTGGAAGGCGAATCGCTGGCCGCGCTGCAGGCCGCGCTGGTCGATGCCGGCGCCGTCGCGCGCATCGTCGCGCCGCGCCTGGGCAGCATCGCGACCGCCGATGGCGGCACGCTGGAAGCCGATGCCTCGCTCGAGAACACGCCGCCCGTGCTGTTCGACGCGGTGGTGCTGCCCGATGGGCAGGCGGGCGTCGATGCGCTGGCACGCATCGGCAACACCGCCGAGTTCATCGTCAACACCTACCGGCACTGCAAGACGCTGCTGGTGCTCGGCGCGTCACACGCCTTGACCGAGAAGCTCGGCATGCCGACCACCTTGCCCTCGGGTGCGCCGGACCCCGGCATCCTCTACGCGGAGGGTCGCGATGCGTCGCGGGTGGCTGCGGACTTCATCGCGGCGGTGTCGAAGCACAAGCATCCGGAGCGCGACTCGGACCCGCCGCGGCTCTAATCCACTGAATCACTGAATCACTGAATCACTGAATCACTGAATCACTGAAAGCGGTCGGTGCTGTCCGCCCGATGCGGGCGCGCTGCGGCGTTGCAAATGCTCGCGATACCTACGGGTATCGCTGCGCTAGGAGTTCGGCAGCGGCGGCTCGAACGAGATGCCGCTCTCGTCGACCTTCAGTCGGACTTGAAGGCTTCGCGGATTTCGTCGAGTGCGGCCTGTGCCAAGCGCACCGCCGTCTCGAGATCCGGCGCGTCCTCGGACGGTATGCCCGCCGGAGGATTCAAGGCGAAGGCCAGCCGCTCGCACGCGGCTTCCCACTTCAACTTCGCGCTGACCTGGGCGGTCTTCTTGTCCATGTGCTTCCTTGTGGTATCGGCATCATCCTACCGCCATGCTTCCTGAGCGCCCACTGACCGAAGCCCATCGCGGACTAGCCTGAATCGGGCAGAACAAGAAACGGACTCATTTCATGGCGCTCACGGTGTTCCTCGTCGAAGACAACCCCAGAATCAGGGAGAGCCTGATTCCGGCGCTGGCCGACCTCGGATCGGCCAGCGTGATGGCCACGGCCGAGTCGGAGAATGAAGCGATCGCGTGGCTTGGCAAGCACAAGGGCCAGTGGGATCTGGCCGTCGTCGACTTCTTCCTGAAGCAGGGCACCGGCCTCGGTGTGGTGGCGTGGTGCGCGGGTCGCGAGCCCAGCCAGCGCGTCGTGGTCCTGACGAACTATCCCGCGCCATCGACGCGGTCCGCCTGCCTGGATGCCGGCGCCGACGCAGTCTTCGACAAGTCCACCGAGCTCGAGGCCTTCTTCGACTACTGCCTGCAAGCAGCGCCAGACTGACCGCCGAGCGCGTCGCGTCTGCGGCCTACGCATGCGCAGGCTGCGCGCCCACGCACGTGCGCAGCGTTCTGCAGCATCCTTCGAGCGGGCCGGCGGTCTGACAAGAACCGCTGCAAGAACCACAAGGAGGGCAACGAGTGATCAAGATCGGCATCGTCGACGACCACGCCATCGTGCGTACGGGGCTGCGCGACTTCTTTTCCCAGCATGTGGACCTGCGCGTGGTCGGCGAAGCCGCCACGGGGCGCGAAGCGATCGAGCTGGTGCGCACCACGGAGCTGGATGTGCTGGTCATGGACCTGTCGATGCCCGGGCAGAGCGGCATCGATGCCATCGCGATGATCCGTGCCAAGGCGCCGGAGGTCGGGATCCTCGTCTTGAGCGGCTACCCCGAAGAGCACTACGCGATGAACCTGATTCGCCAGGGCGCGAGCGGCTACCTCAACAAGGAATGCGAGCCGATCGAGATCGTGAACGCGGTCCGCGTCGTCTCGCTGGGCCGCCGCTACATCACGCCCGGCGTGGCCGAGCTGCTGGCGCGCCAGCTCGACCGCAGGGACGATTCCGCGCCGCACGAGCAGCTGTCGGAGCGCGAGTTCCAGGTGTTCCTGAAACTGGCCAAGGGCGAAACCGCGGGCCGCATCGCGGATCATCTGTCGCTGTCGGTGAAGACCGTGAGCACCTACCGCACGCGCATGATGGAGAAGATGAATCTCTCCTCCAACAGCGACCTCACCTACTACGCGCTGAAGAACAAGCTGATCGACTGAGCGCCCGGCGATCAGTGCACCGGCAGCCGTGGATGCTCGAAGAAGAAGCGCAGCATCTCGGCGCTGGCGTCGGGGCCCCGGCCGTCCGTATAGGAGCCCTTGGCGCTGCCCCCCGACCACGCGTGAGCTCCGCCGTGGACCACCCAGTGTTCGGCCACCACGCGCCCATCGGCCGAGCGGTGCGAACGCCGGGTTGCGCCGCGGCCGCCGTTGCCCTGCACATGCTCGACTTCGACGGAGGTCGTTTTTCCCACACTCGCGGCCATGACCTGGGCGCCGTTGTTCGCATGGACGGTGGCGTCTGCATCGCCGTGGAAGACGATGGTCGGCACGCCGCTGGCCACATCGCCCTGGAGCGCGCCGCCGGCCTTCATCGCCATCAAAGCGGCCGGCAAGTCGGATGCGGCACCCGCTGCCAGGCCGGAGTGGACCCCGACCGCCGCGAACAGGTCGGGATAGGCTTCACCCAGGATCGCGGCCATCGCGCCGCCCGCCGACAGCCCGGCGACGTAGACGCGCTGGGGGTCGATCGCGTGGCGCGCCATCACATCGCGTGTCATGCCCGCCAGGAGCGCCGGCTCGCCGCGGCCGCGTTGCTGATGGTTGTGCTTGAACCAGTTCCAGCAACCCTGCGGATTCGCCTGGCGCGACTGCGCCGGATACAGCACGAAGAAGCCCTGCGCCAGCGCCGCCTCGTTCATCGCCGTGCCGGCTGCGAAATCGTCGGGATTCTGGGTGCAGCCATGAAGCATCACGACCAAAGGCAGCGCGCGCTCGCCGGCCTGCGGCGGGACGAAGAGCTTGTAGTCGCGGCGGCCGGCTGCGTCGGCAAAGCTGCCGGCGATGAAACTGCCCGAAGCGGGAGCATCGACGTACGCGGCCGGCGCCTCCGGATCGACGCCCGCCGGCCGGCGCTCGGGCACTGGGCGGGCCTCGACGTCGATCACGCCCGGCATGTCGCCGGGCATGTCGCCCGGCATCGGTTGCGCGAGTCCCATGCTGCCCAGCGCGGCCTGGATCGCGGCGGTCGCCGCGTGAAGGTCGCCCGCCCGGGTCAGCCGGTTCGCTTCCGCCATCAGATGCTTGAAGTCAGGGTTCATCTTGGTCTTTCAAAAAGGGGTTGGTGTTCAGCCGATGCGCCCGGCGAGCGCCGCCTTCACGGCCGGGCTCGCATGCAGCGCCCCCAGCACGGTGATGGACTCGATGGTGGCCAGCGCCAGCGCAGGGGTGACGTCGAGCGCGATCGAGGCGAGCCCGAGCACGCGGATCTGCAAGGTCTCGCCCGCCGCTTGGACCGCTTGCAGGTCGGCGGCGGAGTAGTGCTGGATGCCGAGCACCAGGGCTTTGCGCGAGACGACCTGGCGCACCACGTCGATCTGCGTGGCTAGCTGGTTCCGGATCGCGGTGCGGATCAGGTCGGTGCGGTTGGCATAGAAGCCTTCCTGCACCAGCAGGTCGATTTGCCCGAGATCGACACAGCCCACGTTGATCGTGATCTTTTCGTCGACCGGCTTTGCGGCGGAGGTCAGGGTGGCGCTTTTTCTCGGCATGACGCCATCCTACCACCATCCAAGTGGATGGTGTTTTTGTCTTTCTTGCGGACACGACTGTATATTCATACAGACTACGGCAATGCGCACCGAACCCGCCTCTCCCACTGCCATCGAACCGCGCTTCGCGGTCTCGGTGAAGTCGCTGTGCGCCTTCGCCGCCAAAGCCGGCGACCTCGACCTGCGCTTCATGCCCGCGCCGACGGCGCTGGAAGGCATCGCCGGCCATCGGCTGGTGCAAGGCCGGCGCGACGAGGACTACGAGCGCGAGGTGGCGCTCGCCGCGTGCTTCGGCCGGCTGCAGGTGCGCGGCCGTGCCGACGGCTATGACCCCGCGCGCCGGCGGCTGGAAGAGATCAAGACCTTTCGCGGCGAGTTCGCGGCCATCCGGGCGAACCATCGCGCGCTGCACTGGGCGCAGGCCAGGGTCTACGGCTGGATGCTGTGCGAAGAGCGCTCGCTGCCCGGCATCGAGGTCGCGCTGGTGTACCTCGAACTCGCCACCGGCGAGGAGTTCGCGCTGGCCGAGAGCTGGACGCGCGAGGCTCTGCGCGAAGACTTCGAGGCGCTGTGCGCGCGCTATCTCGCGTGGGCCGAACAGGAGGCGAGTCATCGCGCGGAACTCGACGAGGCGCTCGCCCGGCTGTCCTTTCCGCACGCCGGATTCCGGCATGGCCAGCGCGAACTCGCGCAGGCCATCTACCGCTCGGCCGCCTCGCGCCGCTGCCTGCTGGCGCAGGCGCCCACCGGCATCGGCAAGACGGTGGCCACCCTGTTCCCGCTGCTCAAGGCGCGCCCTTCGGAGCGCATCGACAAGATCTTCTTCCTGACGGCCAAGACCTCGGGCCGGGCGCTGGCGCTCGACAGCCTGCGCCTGCTCGCGGACGGGCGCGCGCCGCTGCGCGTGCTCGAACTCGCGGCGCGCGAGAAGGTCTGCGAATACCCGGGCCGCGCCTGCCACGGCGAGGCCTGCCCGCTCGCGCGCGGCTTCTACGACCGCCTGCCCGCGGCACGCGCAGAAGCCGCGCAAGCGGGCTGGCTGGACCGCGAGGCCACGCGCCGCATCGCGCTGGCGCACCAGGTCTGCCCCTACTTCCTGTCCCAGGAGATGACGCGCTGGTGCGAGGTGATCGTGGGCGACTACAACTACTACTTCGACAGCAGCGCCTTCCTCTACGCGCTGGCGAAGGAGGAAGAGTGGCACGTGGCGCTCCTGGTCGACGAGGCGCACAACCTGCTGGGCCGCGCGCGCGGCATGTACAGCGCTGAGCTGGAAACAGAGGCCCTGGCGGAGGCGCGGCGCCATGCACCGGCCGGCCTGAAGCCGATGCTGGGCAAGCTGCAGCGCGAGTGGGCGCTGCAGCAGCGCGACCAGGCCGTCGCCTACCAGGCGCACGAGGCCATCGCCGAGCGCTTCGAGCGCGCCCTGCAGGAGGCGGTCTCGGCCATGGCCGAACATTTCGCCGCCCGCCCCGACGAAGCGCAAGGTCCGCTGCAGCGCTTCTTCTTCGATGCGCTGCATTTCCTGCGCCTGGCCGATGCCTTCGGCACGCATTCGGTCTTCGAATCCACTCTCGGCGAGGGCGGCGCCGCATCGCTGGCGATCCGCAACCTGGTGCCGGCGCCTTTCCTCGAACAGCGCTTCGCCGATTGCGCGTCGGCGGCCTGCTTCTCCGGCACGCTCGCGCCTTTTGCCTTCTACCGCGACACGCTGGGCCTGCCGGAGGACACGGCCACGCTGGATGTCGGCTCGCCCTTCCGCAGCGAGCAGCTGACGGTGCGCGTGGCGATGGACGTCTCGACGCGCTTCCGCGATCGCGGCCGCTCGCTCGCGGCGCTCGTCGCCATCATCGGTGGCCAGTTCGCCGAGCGTCCGGGCAACTACCTGGCCTTCTTCAGCAGCTTCGACTACCTGGACAGCGCCTTGCGGGCCTTCGCCGCGCGGCATCCCGAAGTGCCCGTGTGGGCGCAGTCGCGCGGCATGCGGGAGGCGGAGCGCGAGGCCTTTCTCGCGCGCTTCGCGCCCGGCGGCCAGGGCATCGGCTTCGCGGTGCTCGGCGGCGCTTTCGGCGAGGGCATCGACCTGCCGGGCGACCGGCTGGTCGGCGCCTTCGTCGCCAGCCTGGGCATGCCGCAGCACAACGAGGCCAACGAGATCATGCGAGAGCGCATGCAGGCGCTGTTCGGCGACGGCTACGAGTACACCTATGTCTATCCGGGGCTGCAGAAGGTGGTGCAGGCCGCCGGGCGCGTGATCCGAAGCGAAGAGGACGCGGGCGTGCTGTACCTGCTCGACGACCGCTTCGCGCGGCAGGAGATCCGCGCGCTGCTGCCGGGCTGGTGGCATGTGCAGCCCTTGTTCGCGCGCATCGAGGCCGGTGCGGCATCGCCTACGCAGAGGCGGCAAGCCGGCCTGCGCGGTCGGTGAATCGCGAAGCGCAGCCTTGGCGGCTTCCAGTCTAGGAAAGGAAACGCAATGGCTGACAAGACAGCACGCCCGGGCCCGCCCAGCCCCTTGGGCGAGAACGAGACCCGGCTCGGCGACCGCGGCGACGCCTCCGGCCGCAACATCGACCAGAACCGCGCGATCGGACAGGACGATCCGATGGAAGGCAGCCGCATGGGGCGCAAGGCGCACGACAAGACCGGCTTTCCGGGCACGCCCGATATCGGGACCGACGCCGCGCAGCTGGACGAAGCCGAACGCATGCAGCGCGACAAGCGCTGAGGCTTTCCAATTCGAACAGGACGAATCCCATGTCGACCCTCAGCTCCCGCCTCCTGCCCTCAGTCACCAACATGATCCGGCTGGACCACACGCACGTGCTGTCCACCTTTCATCAATACAAGGGCGCCGCGCCCGCGCGAGTCAGGAAAGGTCTGGCCAGCACCATCTTCACCGCGCTGGAAATCCATGCCCAGCTCGAGGAGGAGATCTTCTATCCCGCGATGGGCGACATCGAAGGCGGCGATGCCATCCTGGGCGACAGCGTGTCGGAGCACGCCGAAATGCGGCGCCTGATCGACCTGCTTCGGCGCATGGAGCCGGAAGCGATCGACTACGACGCCACGCTGATGTCCCTGATGCGCAATGTGCTGCACCACGTCGCCGACGAGGAGACGCAGGTTCTTCCGCAAGCCGAGCGCCTGATCCCGGACCAGCTCGGGGAGCTCGGCCTGCGCATGACCAAGCGCCGCATGGAGTTGGTCGCGCCGCGCAGCGGCGAGATCGCGCTGAACATGGCGCGCGCGGCCTCCGGCAACAAGATCGCGATCACCCTGGTGGTGGCCGCTGCGGCAGCCGGGTGCGTGCTGGTGGGCTCGCGGCATCGGACGCGGGCCTTCTCCACGAGAAGGCTCTTGCGCCGCTGAGCACCGCGCGCCGCGGGACAGCACTGACGCGCAGGGACTTGACGGTCCTACCCTGCGCAGCGCCAGCGCGTGGACCATTCGAGCTCCAGCAATGGAAAGGAGTCGCTATGCCAAGAGGTGACAAATCGTCCTATACGGGCAAGCAGAAGCGCAAGGCCGAGCACATCGAAGAAGGCTACGAGAAACGCGGCGTCGCCAAGGGCGAAGCCGAGCGGCGCGCCTGGGCCACGGTGAATGCGGAGACCGGCGGCGGCAAGAAGAGCGGCTCGGGCCGCGGCAAGGCCGAAAGCCATGCGCCCTCGCGCAAGGGCGGCCACATCGGAGGCGCGGCCTCCGCCGGCCGCAGCGCCGCGGAGCGCTCGGCCTCGGCGAAGAAGGCTGCCGCAACGCGCAAGCGCAACGCCGCTGCGCGCGGGTGAGCGCGGCTCGGAGCGCGGCGCTCAGGGCTCGGGCTGCGGCAGGCCGCCCTTGGTGAGCTCGGCCAGCTGCAGCTCGATGGCGAACAGCCGCTCGTTGAGAATCGCGGTCTGAAGCCGCAGCGCCTCGATGATGGCGCGCGTCTGCGGATCGGGCGCGTTGTTCGACAGTTCCTGCAGCTCGTGCAGCTTTCTGCGCAGCTCGTTGCTCATGGTGGGCCTCATCGGATCGGTAATGCTCGATCGTAGGCCGGGACGCGCGCCGGGCCAAGCTGCGTCAGAATCCGGGGCTCTGCCCTCCAGCCGCGCCTCCATGAACCTCGCCGATTCCTTCGCAGACGTCAGCCGCTTCGTCGACATCCGCCGCGACATCCACGCCCATCCCGAGCTGGGTTTCGAAGAGCACCGCACTTCGGAGAAAGTGGCGAAGCTGCTCGCCGAGTGGGGCGTCGAGGTGCACCGCGGCATCGCCGGCACCGGCTTGGTGGGTGTATTGCGGCAGGGCACGAGCACGCGCAGCATCGGCCTGCGCGCCGACATGGATGCGCTGCCGCTCCATGAAGCCAACGAGTTCGCCCACAAGTCCACCCACGCGGGCCGGATGCACGCCTGCGGCCACGACGGCCACACGACGATGCTGCTGGCGGCGGCCTGGCACCTGGCGCAGAAAGGCAGCCGCTTCGACGGCACGGTGAACTTCATCTTCCAGCCGGCCGAGGAGATGGGCAAGGCGGGCGCGAAGAAGATGATCCAAGACGGGCTCTTCGAGCGCTTCCCGTGCGACGCGGTGTTCGCGCTGCACAACTTTCCGGTGGGGGAGGTCGGCCGCTTCGCGCTCAACGAAGGCGCGCTGATGGCCTCGAGCAACACCTACAAGGTCACGATGCGCGGCCGCGGCACGCATGCCTCGATGCCGCATACCGGCATCGACCCGGTGGGCGCCGTCGTCGCGCTGGCGCAGGCGCTGCAGACGCTGGTGCCGAAGACCATCGCCAGCACCGAGCGCGCGCTGCTCGCGGTCACGCAGCTGCAAGGCTCCGATGCGCCGAACGTCATTCCCGACGTGGCCACGCTCGGCGGCACGGTGCGCACCTTCTCGATTCCTGCGCTGGACCGCATCGAGGAGCGCCTGCGCACGCTGGCCCAGGGCATCGCGCAGGCGCACGAGTGCACGGCCGAGGTGAGCTTCGTGCGCGCCTCGCCGCCGGTGGTCAACCACAAGGCCGAGGCGCAGTTCGCGGCCGGCGTGATGCGCGAGGTGGTGGGCGAGGACATGGTGACCGACGACTTCCCGGCCGTGATGGGCGCCGAGGACTTCGCCCACATGCTGCTCGCGCGGCCCGGCTGCTACGCCTTCCTCGGCAACGGCGACGGCGACCACCGCCTCGATGGCCACGGGCCCGGTCCTTGCATCATCCACAACACGTCTTTCGACTTCAACGACGAGATCATTCCGATCGGCGCCAGCTACTTCGTGAAGCTGGTGGAGCGCTGGCTTCCGGCCGGCACCTGAACTTCCAAAGCAACCATGACGAAAGCGGCCGCTTCCATGTCCCACCCGTTCACCCGACGTTCCCTGGCCGCCTTCGCGGCCGCCGGCCTGCTGGCCCTCGCGGCCGCGGCGCCTGCGCATGCGCAGCGCGTGATCCGCATCGTCGTGCCCTTCGGCACCGGCGCCGTGCAGGACACCGTGGCGCGCGCCTTCAACAACGAGCTGGGGTCGGCGCTCAATGCCAGCGTGATCGTCGAGAACCGCGCCGGCGCCGGCGGCACGGTGGGCGCGGCCATCGTCGCCAAGGCGCCGGCCGACGGCAACACGCTGGTGCTGGCGGCGGCCAGCCACCACATCGCCGGGCATCTCTATAGCAAGCTGCCCTACGACCCGCTCAAGGACTTCGTCGGCGTGGCCGACATCGGCAATGCGGGCTACGTGGTCGTGGCCTCGAGCGACATGAAGGTGTCGAACACGGCCGAGTTCATCCGCGAGGTAAAGGCGAATCCGGGCAAGTACAACTACGCCTCGGCCGGCAACGGCAGCGCCACGCATCTCGCGATGGCCTCCTTCCTCGCCAAGGCGGGCCTGCAGATGACGCACATCCCGATGAAGTCCACCGGCGAGGCGGTGAACGAACTGCTGGCCGGCCGCGTGCAGGCCGTGACCTCATCGAGCATCGGCGTGATCGGCCTGCAGAGCGATGCGCGCATCAAGCCGCTGGCCTCCACCGGCAAGGTCCGCAGCCCCTTCCTGCCCAACCTGCCGACCGCCGACGAAAGCGGCCTGCCGGGCTACCAGTTCGATTCGTGGATCGGCCTGCTGGCGCCTGCCGGCACGCCCAAGGCCGAGGTCGACAAGATCAACGCAGCGGTCGTCAAGGTGCTCGCCGATCCGGCCATGAAGGAGCGGCTGGCGCGCCTGGGCATCGAGCCGGCGCGCACCACCAGCCCGGCGGACTTCCAGAAGCTGCTGCGCGCCGATTGGGACGTGATGGGCGCGGTGGTCAAGGCCTCGGGCGCGAAGATCGATTAGAGCCGCGACCGAAAGGGCGCGCGGTGCGCTATCCCTGCGGGCTCGATGGCAAGCTCTTGAGGTACAGGAAGAGCGCGCGCACGTCCGTGTCGTTCATCTGGCCGAGCGACTCGAAGGGCATGACCTTGATCGGCGTGCCGTCCGGGCGCTTGCCGGACTTGAACATGCGCGCGAAGGCGTCGGCGTCGGCATAGCGCGTCATGGACGTGCCGTCGCCGGGTGTCAGCTTGGCGGCAGCCGGCCAGTCGGGCGGGCCGCCGGGGATCTTGCCGCCTTCGAGCTTCGCGCCGTGGCAGCCAAGGCACATGTTGGCCACGTAGGCGCCATGCGCGACGCTCACGCTCTCGGGCACCGGCTGCGCGGGCGGCAGCGCGTGGTCGATCTTCGAGGCGGCGTCGTGCATCAGGCCGAAGCCGTAGAAGGCGCGCATCGGCAGCGGCAGGTCGAGCACCGCTGCGCCGCCCGCGGCAGGCGCCATCTTGCGGATGTAGGCGACCAGGGAGGCGAGGTCGTCATCGGTGAAGCGGTTGTAGTCCTCGCTCGGCATCACCATCAGCACGCGGCCGTTCGGGCCGACGCCGTGGCGAATGGCACGCACCCAGTCTGCCGGCGTGTAGCCGGCGACCACGCTGCCCGGGCCGGGACTGATGTTGGGTCCGGCGATGCGCAGGCCCTTGCCGTCGTCGACGAAAGTCCTGCCGTTGCCCTGGGCGCCGTGGCAGTCGACGCAGCCGCGCGAGGCGTAGAGGTAGCGTCCGCGTTCGAGCGCGGCGGCGTCTTCGCGGAAGGGCACGGCCTTCACCGCGACGTCGAGCTTGCGCTGCATCTTGCGGCGGGCCAGCTGGTCGCCGGCGAACAGGGCGGCGGCGGCGAGCGCGATCAGGACCACCAGCGCGAGCGCACCCCGCTTGAGCCACCGCCTGGACGTCGTTGTCATGCGAGCTCCTTCGCCTGGCGCGGCGCGCCGCCGGATGCGGACAGACCGGGCACGTGCTGGCAGAAGGCTGTCCACCGCGCGGGACGGCGCACTTCAAAGAGGCATAGATCGGGGGGCATGGCAAACTCTCTATAAATGGATGATGGAAGCAAAAATGTCGTATACGTCTAAAAATGAATGATGTAATGAATTTGGGTGACCCGTCCATACCTCTTTTGCCAGAGGCCCTGGCCGAAAGTGTGTGGCGGCCGCGGCCCGGCCTGGCGAAGCGCGAGCGCACGCGGGTGCAACTGGTGCAGGCGGCGATCAAGGTTTTCACGGCGCGGGGCTTCGCCGGCGCCACCATGCAGGAACTCGCGGCGGTCGCCGGCATGACCACCGGCACGGTCTACAACCACTTCAAGACCAAGGAGGAGGTCGCGAGCGCCGTCGCGCTGCTGCTGGCCGACACGCTGTGCCGCCGCATCGCCGACAGCCAGCAAGGGATCGCCGAGGGCGCGCAGCGCATGGCCATCGGCAACCAGCGCTACATCTGGCTGGCCGAGCAGAGCCCGCAGTGGGCATCGATGATGCTGGACGTGGCGGCCGCGGCGCCCGAGCTGCTGCTCGAGATCCGCGACTATGTGCTGGCCGACCTGCGCCTGGGCGTGAAGCAGAAGGCCTTTCGCATTCCCAGCGAGGCGGCGGCGATGGACCTGATCAACGGCGCCGTCGCGCAGGCCATGCGCAGCGTGGCGCTGGGGCTGGCGCCGCCGAACCATGGCCGCGAGGTCGCGACCTGCGTGCTGCGCGGTTTGGGCATGGAGTACGCCGCGGCCAAGGAAGTGGCGCACCGGCCGCTCCCGCCCTTTCCGCCGATGGCGGGCTAGCGTCTCAGTCCGGCTCGCCGAGCGGCGGACAGTTCCAGCCCAACAGCTCGGCCAGCCGCTGCACGATCCAGCCGGCTTCCGCAGACGACACGCCGGACTCGGGCGAGTTCAGCCCGGCATGGATGCGCAGCAGGATCTCCTCTTCCGAAGGCACCTCGACGTGATGCAGCAACTGCGCGTGCTGCACCAGGTGGTTGGCGAGGTCCTCGCACACTTCGTAGCGCGCCCGCACGGTGGCCAGCGGTTCGCGCAGGCGCTGCCTCGCGTCGGTGTAGACCGCGAAGAAGGAAGGCGGGATGAGGATCTGGTAGTCGTCGGACATGAAAAACGCGCCCGAAGGCGCGTGTTCCGGAGCTCGAATGAAGCGCGAAGCGCGTTCAGCCGCCCTTCTTGGCCCGCTTGCCGGGGTTCTTCTTGCTGCGGGTCGCGGTGCCGCGCTCGAGGCTGACCTTCTGGCCGCCGCCCGTGCGGGCGGTGGTGTAGCCGGGCATCGGGACGGGCTTGGGGGTGGCGATGCGGTCTGCCTCGGTGCGGATTTTCTTGGTCATGGAAAGCTCGGATAAAAATGGTCGAAGGGCGTAATTAAGCCACATCGTCGAGCAGCCGTACCTTGACGGTCCTGCCCTTGACGCGGCCGGTGGAAAGCTTGTGCGCGGCCTCGCGCGCGATGCGCCGGTCGACCGCCACGTAGGTGGAAAACTCGTTGACGTTGATCTTGCCGACCTGGTCGCGCGTGAAGCCGGCATCGCCGGTGAGCGCGCCCAGCACGTCGCCGGCGCGGATCTTCTCCTTGCGGCCGCCGACGATCTGCAGCGTGGCCATGGCCGGCTGCAAGGGTCCGGCCGCCGCCGAGGCGAGTTCGGCCAGCGGATGCCATTCGGATTCGCGGCCCTGCAACTGCTCGATCTTTCCGACGCTGCCCATCTCGTCCATGCTGGCCAGGCTGAGCGCCAGGCCTTCTGCATCGCCGCGGCCGGTGCGGCCGATGCGGTGGATGTGGATCTCGGGATCGGGCGTCACGTCGACGTTGATCACGGCTTCGAGCTGCGCGATGTCGAGTCCGCGCGCGGCCACGTCGGTAGCGACCAGCACCGAGCAGCTGCGGTTGGCGAACTGCACCAGCACCTGGTCGCGCTCGCGCTGCTCGAGCTCGCCGAACAGGGCCAGCGCGCTGAAGCCCTGGGCCTGCAGCACCTGCACCAGGTCGCGGCACTGCTGCTTGGTGTTGCAGAAGGCCAGCGTGCTCGGCGGGCGGAAGTGGTTCAGCAGCAGGCTCACGGCGTGCAGCCGTTCGCTGTCCTTCACCTCGTACCAGCGCTGGCGGATCTTGCCTTCCTCGTGCTGCACCTGCACCGTGATCTGCTGCGGGTTCTTCATGAACTGCGCGCTGAGCTGGGCGATGCTTTCGGGGTAGGTGGCGGAGAACAGCAGGGTCTGGCGCTCCTTGGGGCACTGCCGCGCGACCTTGGCGATGTCGTCGAAGAAGCCCATGTCGAGCATGCGGTCCGCCTCGTCGAGCACCAGCGTGTTGAGCGCTTCGAGCTCGAGGCTGCCGCGATCGAGGTGGTCCATGATGCGGCCCGGCGTGCCGACCACGATGTGGGCGCCGTGCTCGAGGCTGGCGAGCTGCCCGCGCAGCGCGACGCCGCCGCAGAGCGTGACCACCTTGATGTTCTCTTCGGCGCGCGCCAGGCGGCGGATCTCGGTGGTCACCTGGTCGGCCAGCTCGCGCGTCGGGCACAGCACCATGGCCTGCACCGCGAAGCGGCGCGGATTGAGGTTGGCCAGTAGCGCCAGCGCGAAGGCGGCGGTCTTGCCGCTGCCGGTCTTGGCTTGGGCGATCAGGTCGCGGCCGAGCAGCGCCGGCGGCAGGCTGGCCGCCTGGATCGGCGTCATCTGCAGATAGCCGAGCTGCTTCAGGTTCGCGAGCGTCTGCGGCGTGAGCGGCAGCGCGGCGAAGTCGGTGGCTGGACCCGTCACGGCAAGAGGGATCAGCGGCGCTGCGAGTTGTTGCCGCCGTTGACCGGCGGCGGGCCGCGGCGTTCCAGGTGGCGGAAGGTGATGCGGCCCTTGGTCAGGTCGTAGGGCGACAGCTCCAGCGACACCTTGTCGCCGGCCAGGATGCGGATGTGGTGCTTGCGCATCTTGCCGCCGCTGTAGGCGATCAACTGGTGACCGTTGTCGAGGGTCACGCGGTAGCGGGAATCGGGCAGCACTTCCGTGACTGCGCCGTTCATTTCGATCAGTTCTTCCTTGGGCATGAGGACTCCGAATAGTGTGTGGATGGTTCGAATCGGGCGCCTGCGCATTGCGACGCCGCAAAGCGCTAACAAACAGTGAAACGGGCGCAGGCCGGGCCGGAAATGGCGCCCACCGGAGCGGACAGCGCGCTGTTCGCTTCAACGGTACGAAGGCAGTGGTGGCAAACATGGGCGCCGGGTCTGGCGCACCAACACACTGTGTGAGCCGGCTTCTGAGTGAAAGGCCTGGAATCCAGGTCAGCCGGCTGAGTGACGAAATACTTCGTCGGGTATCGAAACGAACCCCGCATTCTAACCGAGATGGTATGAGTGTTGCTTGGCAATGCACTGCCGAATCGAAGCGAAGGGCGGCAGATGCCGCCCTTCCTGCGTGAAGTGCTATCGAAAATGTAGCGGGCTCGACGAGCGAATGCGCTGCGCGCACCGCTGGTGAGGTTGATTCAGCCGGCCACTTGCGAGCCGGTCGCTTGCGGCGCACCATCACATTCAACTTCGTTCCAAGGAGCGCGGCCATGAAGACTCGAGAATCGCCCCGGCGGTTGTGGGCGTTGGTCGCCAGCACTCTCTGGCTGTTCGCAGTGTCCGCGCTCTCCACGGCCCACGCCGCCACCCCCGGCACGCCGCGCCAGGCCGAAGCGGTGTCCCCGCAGGTCCAGGCCCTCCAGCGCGCGGGCGACGCGGTCGTCGCGCTGCGCGTCACCGCGACGGAGGGCGCCACCTCGGCCGACAGCCTGGGCATGCGCCGATCGGGCTCCGGCGTGGTGATCGGGCCCGACGGCCTGATCCTGACCATCGGCTACCTGCTGCTGGAAGCCGAGACCATCGAAGTCATCACGCAGGACGATCGCACCCTGCCCGCGCGCCAGGTCGCCTACGACCTCGCGACCGGCTTCGGCCTGCTGCGCCCGCTGGTGCCGCTGCGCGGCGTCGAGCCGGTGCCGATGGCGGGCGTCGCCGGCCTGACGCTGGGCGAGCCGCTGCTGGTGGCCACCGGCAGCAGCAGCGGCACCGAGGTCGGCTTCACGCGCCTGATCGCCGCGCGTCCCTTCTCGGGCTATTGGGAGTACCACATCGAATCGGCGCTCTTCACCAGCCCGCCGGTGGCCAATCACAGCGGGGCTCCGCTCTTCAACCGCAATGGCGAGCTGGTCGGCGTCGGCAGCTTGTTCGTGCTGGAGGCCGCGGGCGCCGATCGCACGCTGCCCGGCAACATGTTCGTGCCGGTCGAACTGCTGCGCCCGGTGCTGGCCGAGATGCAGTCGACCGGCAGCACGCGCGCGAGCATCCGGCCCTGGCTCGGCCTTTCGTCCTCGGAGCGCAACGGGCATGTGCAGATCGTGCGCGTGGACCGGCAGGGGCCTGCGCTGGCGGCGGGGCTTCAGCCCGGCGACGTGGTGCTCGAGGTCGACGGCATCGAGGTCGCCACGCTCGAGGCCTTCTACAAGCAGCTCTGGAAGCGGCCGGCGCCCGACGCGGAAGTGGAGCTCACGGTGCAGCAGGGCTCGGAGACGCGCAAGATCCGGATCCAGGCGGTCGATCGCATGCAGACCCTGCGCAAGCCTTCCGGGATCTAAGGCCCCCGGCTTGCCACTGCGTGTGCGTCGCCACCCTCCCGAGGGGGAGGCGCGGCCGCCTTGGGGCGGCCCGGCGGCGCCGCTGTCTAGGTGATCCCCAGCATCTTCTTGTTGGCCGCGGTATCGACGCCGCCGGCCGCGAAGTCGTCGAAGGCCCGTTCGGCCACGCGGATGATGTGCTCGGCGATGAATTTCGCGCCCTCGCGGGCCCCGTCCTCGGGGTGCTTGATGCAGCACTCCCATTCGAGCACCGCCCAGCCCGGGAAGTCGTAGGCCGCCATCTTCGAGAAGATCGCCTTGAAGTCGACCTGGCCGTCGCCCAGCGAGCGGAAGCGCCCCGCCCGGTCGATCCATGACTGGAAGCCGCCGTAGACGCCCTGCTTGCCGGTCGGATTGAACTCCGCATCCTTCACATGAAAGATCTTGATGCGCTCGTGGTAGTGGTCGATGTAGGCCAGGTAGTCGAGCTGCTGCAGCACGAAGTGGCTCGGGTCGTACAGCAGGCAGGCGCGCGGATGCCGGCCCACGCGCTCGAGGAACATCTCGTAGCTGACGCCGTCGTGCAGGTCCTCGCCCGGATGGATCTCGTAGCAGACGTCGACGCCGGCATCGTCGAAGGCATTGAGGATCGGCAGCCAGCGCCGCGCGAGCTCGTCGAAGGCTTCCTCGATCAGCCCCGGCGGGCGCGGCGGCCACGAATAAAGATAGGGCCAGGCCAGGGCACCTGAGAAGGTCGCATGCGCCGTGAGCCCGAGATGGGCCGACGCGCGGGCTGCCAGATGCAGTTGCTCCACTGCCCACTGCTGGCGCCGGGCCGGGTCGTTGCGCACTTCGGGCGCGGCGAAGCCGTCGAAGCCGGCGTCGTAGGCCGGATGCACGGCCACCAGCTGGCCCTGCAGATGGGTCGAGAGCTCTGTGATCTCGATGCCGTGCCGCCCGAGCATGCCTTTCACTTCGTCGCAGTAGGTCTTGCTTTCCGCGGCCGTCTTGAGATCGAAGAGGCGGGCGTCCCAACTCGGAATCTGCACACCCTTGTAGCCCAGGCCAGCCGCCCACCCGGCGATGGCCTCGAGCGAATCGAAGGGTGCGCTGTCGCCCGCGAACTGGGCCAGGAAGATGGCCGGGCCCTTGATGGTCTTCATGGGGATCTCCTGGGTCACGAATGGGAAAAGAGGCGATCCTATCCCCGCGGCGCTGTACGACGCAGCGGCGGGGTGGCCTGTCCTCTGCGCGGGCCTTTGGAACGTTTCACAATGGTCCTCTGTTCACCAAGGGCGGCGCGGCCCGTGCGGCGCCAGCCTTGATCGCAATGCCACAAACCGTCTCCGGCCGCCTCAAGATCGGCCTGTCCGCCTGCTTCTCCCACGCCGATCCCGAGCGTTCGCTGTTCACCAACAAGACGCTGCAGTATGTCGAGCAGTCCATCGCGCACTGGCTGATGTCGGCCGGGGCCATGGTGGTGATGGTGCCCTGCCCCACCGGCGAGACGGCGCGCGGCGACACCAAGCTCTCGCACTATGCGGAATGGCTCGACGGCGTGGTGATGCACGGGGGCGCTGACGTCTGGCCCGGCAGCTACGGCGAGGTGCCGCTGAAGGACGCCTGGATCGGCGACCGGGTCCGCGACCTGTACGACCTCGCGCTGGTCGAGGCCTTCGAGGAAGCCGGCAAACCGATCTTCGGCGTCTGCCGCGGCCTGCAGCTCATCAACGTAGCCTTCGGCGGCACGCTCTACCAGGACATCGAGGCGCAGCATCCCAACGCCCTCAAGCACCGCGACCCGGTGACCTACGACCAGAATTTCCACGACATCAGCATCACGCCGGGTTCGCGCCTCTCGAAGCTCTATCCGGGCATGGAGATGGCGCGGGTCAACAGCATCCATCATCAGGGCGTGAAAAACATTGCGCCCGGCTTCGAGGTCGAGGCCTGGAGCGTTCCCGACCGCGTGCCCGAAGCCATCCGCCGCCGGGTCGATCGCGGCCGCAGCTACATTTCCGCGACCCAGTGGCATCCGGAGTTCCACAAGTACGGCAGCACCGAAACCCTGGACGACACGGCCATCCTGCAGGACTTTCTCTGGGCCTGCGCAACCGCGAAGGTGAGCCCGCGGGGACCGCTGCGCAGCGCACCGGGCCGCATCCGCAACCGCGCGGCGCGGCTGCTGCGGCAGGCGCTGCTGATGCGCTAACGACCTACAGGCTCGGGACGAACGGCCGGAGTGAACGGTCAGCGGTTGCGGCTTCCGCTGACGGCCGCGTCGATGGTGCCGAACACCGTGATGCCGCTGCCGCCGGTGGTGGCGGAGCGGTCGCCCTCGGCTGCGGGCCGCGATGCGCAACCGGCGACGGCGCCGAGCGCTGCCGTCAACAAGAGCATGGAAACGAGCTTCTTCACGGGAATCTCCTTCTTGATCAGCCGAGGTGCTTGCCCACGATACCCGCAAGCTCGAACATCGTCACCTGGTCCTTGCCGAACACCGGCTTCAGCTTGGCATCGGCATTGATGGCCCGCTTGTTGGCCGCATCCTGCAAGCCGTTGGCCTTGATGTAGTCCCACAGCTTCTTGATGACCTCGGTGCGCGCCACGGGTTCCGCGCCGATCACCGCGGCCAGGGCCTCGCTGGGCTTGAGTCCGGCGCCCGGCTTGCGTGGCGCCTTGGGCGCGGCGGCCTTCTTCGCGGACGCGGCCTTCTTGGCGGCGGGCGTCTTCGTCTTCGCGGCAGCCGCCTTCTTTGCAGCCGCCGGCGCCGCTCGTGCAAAGGTCTTGCGCGGCGGGAACTTGCTGTCGCGCGGCTCGAACTCGAAGGTCACCTTGCCCTCGTCCTTGTTCCAGGCCAGGAAAGCCTTGAACGCGCGGCGCGTGCGCATCGAGACGAACTTGTCGAGCAGGTCGGTCTTGCCGGTGGCGAGCAGCTTCTCGACCTGGGCGCGCTCCACCGGCTGCTGCAGGATGATCTTGCCGGTCTTGAAGTCGCAGCTCGGCGTGGGCTGCTCGGTCGTCGGCACCGACTTCTCGCAGACGTAGTTGCTGCCGTTCTCGAATACGCGCGCGGCGCATTTCGGACACGGGCCCAGCGATTCCTGGCCGCTGAAATCGATGATCTCGCCGCTCTCGGCATTCTTGTCGTCGCCGAAATCGAATTCGAGCTTCCAATTCTTCGCCTCCTCGTCGTACTTGAGCACGATCTCCGAGACGAAGGGCCAGCCGGCCTTCGAGCGGAAGCCTTCGAGCGGGCCGATGTGCTTGTCGCGCAGCAGCGCCTCGGCCTCGGCCACCTCGAAGGTGCGGCCGGCCGGCGACTTGCCGAAGGAGAAGCCGCAGGGCTCCTGGCCCAGTTTGCCGGTGCAGGCATAGCGGCGGTAGTTCTCCTTCACCACGCCGCCGCAGTTGGGGCATGGCGTCTGGAGCGTCGCGTAGTCGCCGGGCACCGTGTCGCGGTCGTACTCCTTGGCCTTCTTGACGATGTGCTCCGTCATCTGGGCGATCTCGCGCATGAAGGCTTCGCGGCTGAGCTTGCCGAGCTCCATCTGCGCGAGCTTGTATTCCCACTCGCCGGTGAGTTCGGCCTTGGAAAGCTCTTCCACGCCGAGGCCGCGCAGGAGCGTCATCAGCTGGAAGGCCTTCGCGGTCGGAATGAGTTCGCGGCCTTCGCGGAGGATGTACTTCTCGGCCAGCAAGCCTTCGATGATCGCGGCGCGCGTGGCCGGCGTGCCCAGGCCCTTTTCCTGCATCGCCTCGCGCAGCTCGTCGTCGTCGATGGTCTTGCCCGCGCCTTCCATGGCACCGAGCAGCGTGGCTTCGGAGTAGCGTGCGGGCGGGCGGGTCTTGAGCCCTTTGGTCTCCACCGATTCGGCGCGCACCATTTCGCCGGGCTTGACCGGCACCAGGCGCTTGCCGTCCTTGTCGTCTTCCTTCTCGTCGTCCTGCGCTTCCTTGCCGTAGATCGCGAGCCAGCCCGGCCTGACCAGCACCTTGCCGTCGGTGCGGAAGGGGTACTTCCTGCCGCCCTGCTCGACCGTGCTGATGCGCGTGGTCACCTGGTACTCGGCGCTCGGGAAGAAGACCGAGAGGAAGCGCCGCACCACGAAGTCGTAGAGCCGCTGCTCGGCATCCGACAGGCCGCTGGGCGCCTGCAGCGTCGGGATGATCGCAAAGTGGTCGCTGACCTTGGCGTTGTCGAAGATGCGCTTCGAGGGCTTCACGTAGTTGTCGTCGAGCGCCTGCTTCGCGAAGGGCGCGAGGTGCTTCATGCCGCTGTTGGCCAGCATGCCCATGGTCTGCTTGACCACCGGCAGGTAGTCCTCGGGCAGCGCGCGCGAGTCGGTCCGCGGGTAGGTCAATGCCTTGTGGCGTTCGTAGAGGCTTTGCGCCAGCGCGAGCGTGGTCTTGGCGCTGTAGCCGAAGCGGCTGTTGGCTTCGCGCTGCAGCGAGGTCAGGTCGAACAGCAGCGGCGAGGCCTGCGTGGTGGGTTTGCTCTCTTCGGTGACGCTGGCGGGCTTGCCGCGTGCGGCCTCGGCGATTTCCTTGGCTTCGCGCTCGTTCCAGACGCGGTCGGCGCGCTGCTCGGGGTCGGGCGCGCCATCGGGGCCGGGCGGCGGCTTCTTCCAGTTCGGGTCGAACCACTTGCCGGGGTATTCGCCCGCTTCGGCGGCGAAGCTGCCGTGCACTTCCCAGTAGTCGCGGCTCACGAACTTGCGGATTTTTTCTTCGCGCTCGACCACCACCGACAAGGTCGGCGTCTGCACGCGGCCGACGGTGGTCAGAAAGAAACCACCATCGCGCGAGTTGAAGGCGGTCATCGCGCGCGTGCCGTTGATGCCGACCAGCCAGTCGGCCTCGGAGCGCGAGCGCGCCGCGTCGGCCAGGCCCTGCATCTGCTGCTCGTTGCGCAGCTGCTCGAAGCCGTCGCGGATGGCCTGCGGCGTCATCGACTGCAGCCACAGGCGCTTGACCGGCTTGCCGAGCGGCGCCTTGCCGCCGGCGTACTGCTCGATCAGGCGGAAGATCAGCTCGCCCTCGCGGCCCGCGTCGCAGGCGTTGATGAGCTGGGTCACGTCCTTGCGCTTGGCCTGCTTCACCACCGCGTTGAGGCGGGTCTTGGTCTTGTCGACCGGCTTCAGGTCGAAGCGCGGCGGGATCACCGGCAGGTTGGCGAAGCTCCACTTGCCGCGCTTCACGTCGAACTCCTCCGGCGCCTGGATCTCGACCAGGTGGCCCACCGCGCTGGTGACGACGTACTTTTCGTTCTCGAAGTGTTCCTCGTGCTTGTCGAACTTGCCGGCCACCGGCGTGAGCGCGCGCACGATGTCTTGAGCCACCGACGGCTTCTCTGCAATTACCAAAGTCTTCATCAACAATTCCTCGTATTCAGGCCGACGCCGGCCCCCCCGGCGCGGCGAAGTCCGCGCTTCGCACGGACGGGCGGCCTGCCGCACCCCCTCGGGGGCAGCGACGACACGCAGTGCGGGAGCGTGGGGGTCACATCTACAATCTGGCGCTTCTCGCGTGCGTACGCGCACGCGCATGCGTACATATTCAAACTAACAGACTTCGGCGATGCCTTCCAAATCCCCTATTTCCGGCGGCCGCCGCATCCAGACGCGGCGCTCCGGCGTTCACGGCAACGGCGTGTTCGCCGTGCAGGACATCGCGGAGGGCGAGACGCTGATCGAATACAAGGGCGAGCTCATCACCTGGAAGGAGGCCTTGCGCCGCCATCCGCACGATCCGGCGCAGCCGAACCATACCTTCTACTTCCACATCGATGACGGACGTGTGATCGACGGCGGCGTGAAGGGCAACGCCGCGCGCTGGATCAACCATTCCTGCGAGCCGAACTGCGAAGCCGATGAAACCGACGGCCGCGTCTTCATCAAGGCGCGGCGCAACATCCCGGCCGGCGAGGAGCTCAACTACGACTACGGGCTGATCATCGACGAGCCCTACACGAAGAAGCTCAAGGCCGACTTCCCCTGCTGGTGCGGCTCCGAAAATTGCCGCGGCACCCTGCTGGCGCCCAAGTCGGACGGCAAGAAGAAAGACAAGAAGAAAAAGAAGGACAAGAAGGCCAAGAAGAACGGCAAGGACGGCAAGCGCTGACCATGGCCGATCCCTGGTTCGAAGACGAGATCGCCGCCGTCCTGGCCCCGCTGCTGCCGGGGCTCGCGGTCGAGGTCGTCGCCGAGATCGATTCGACCAGCAGCGAGCTGATGCGGCGTGCCCGCGACGGCCGCTCGTCGCCGGTGCTGCTGGTGGCCGAGCGGCAGACCGCCGGCCGGGGCCGCATGGGGCGCCCCTGGCAGAGCGCGCAGGATCGGGGCGAACCCGCCTCGCTGACCTTCTCGCTCGGCCTGCCGCTGCTGCCCCGGGACTGGTCGGGGCTTTCGCTCGCGGTCGGCGTCAGCGTGGCGGAAAGCCTGGACCCGTCGAAGGCGGGAGGCATTTCGCTCAAGTGGCCGAACGACCTGTGGGTCGAGGAGCGCAAGCTCGGCGGCATCCTGATCGAAACCGCCCTGCCCCAGAACGGCACGGCCGAGCGCTACCTGGTGATCGGCATCGGCCTCAACATCGGGCCGCGCGAGGCCACAGGCCTCAGCACCGCGCCGGCGTGGATCCAGCAGTGGCGCCCGCGTGCCACTGCGCCCGGGCTGTTGCGCGAGATCGTGGTGCCGCTGGTGGACGACGTGCTGCTGTTCGGCGAGCGCGGCTTCGTGCCCTTTGCCGAGCGCTTCGCGGCCCGCGACCTCCTGCGCGGCCGCGAGGTGCAGCTCAGCGACGGCACCGTGGGCCGCTGCGAGGGCGTGGGCTGGGGCGGCGAACTCCTGGTCCAGACGGCCTTGGGCATGAAGACGATCACCAGCGCCGAAGTCAGCGTGCGGCCGGTGCAATAGGCATGCTGCTGCGCGCACTGGTTCTTCTTCTGCTGCTGGCCAATGCGGGCTACTTCGCGTGGACCCGTGGCGGGCTCGCCATGTTCGGCACGACGCCGGCGCGCTTCAGCGAGACCGAACCCGAACGGCTGGCGCAACAGCTGCGGCCGCAGCTGCTGCAGATCCGCAAGGACGAGGCGCCTGCTGCGCCGAAGCCTTAGTCTCGCATCGTGAACACGATCGACAGATACGTCACCGGGCCAGCCTCAATGGCCTCGATGCCATGCAACGCTGTGGCGTCGAACTGCAGCGAGTCCCCTGGCCCCAGCTTCACCACCTTCGCGCCATAGCGGTAGGAGACTCGGCCTGAGAGAAGGTGCAGGAACTTCACACCAGGGTGCTGGAAGGTGACGTAGGGCTCGGCCTCCGGCAGCAGCGTTACCAGGTAAGGCTCGACGAACAGGTTGCCGGAGAGCTGATGGCCCAGCAGCTCATAGCGGTAGCCAGCCACAGCACCGACCCGATCCACCAAGATGCCCCGGCCTGCGGGCACGTGCGAGAAGTCGGTGCGGCTCGACTGGTCGCTGAAGAAGCGTGAGACGGGCACGCCCAGGCCAGTGGCGATGCGATCCAAGGTTTCGACGGAAGGTGACACGAGACCGCGCTCTATGCGGGAGAGCATGGAGCTCGAAACGCCAGCACAAGTGGCCAGCTCGCCACCGGAAGCGCCAGAAGCGATCCGTAGTGCGCGTACTTGCTGGCCGAGGCGAGATGCGGGGCTGCTGCGCGGTGGCGGTCCCACCGAGGGCAGGCGCGCGCGAACGGATGCCGGCACACGGAAGGGCCGGGAGGTGGGGAATGGCGAGGCTAGTCGTGCAGAGGCCATGGGGGCGACAGCGTCAGGTAACTATATACCGGGAATATATATCCCGTGGTGCTTTATGCAAGCAAACTCGACCATTCCTGCATGGTCAATGCAGTCGATTCCGGCAAGAAGAAGGCGCCGGAACTGGTACTTTTTGGAGAAAGCGTTCGTCGGTATCGCAAGGAGCGCGGCTATTCCCAGGAGGCATTTGGTGATGCCTGTGGAATCGATCGCAGCTACATGGGTGGCATTGAGCGCGGTGAGCACAACTTGGCACTGATCAACATTCTCAAGATCGTTGCCGCTCTTGACATGCAGCCCTCAGAGTTCTTCCAGGCTATGGATCGACCAGGGAGAAAGCCTAAAAGGGCCTAACCCTGATCACTTCCAGTAGAGCTCATTCAATCACGCGAGATGTTGGGCCGCCCCATCGGGGTGCTGGAGCATGGCAGTCCTCGCCCAAAAAGCTGGACCGATCGAGGCCCTAAAGACCACACCTAACCACTCGCGTTCTCTTCGAACTCAGGATCGGCCGATGGGTAGCGGGGGTAGGCCAAGTTCCTTAAGGAACCCATGTGCTTCGTCGTTGCCTCACGGATCCCGTCCTCGCCGCTAGGTCGATCTCCGCTTCTACTTGAGTGGTGCTGACGTAGCGCGAGATGTTCAGGTTGTGGCCGTTGAGAGCGATCTCCTCCATCGTCACGCGCTTGGAGTACCCTTCCTCAACCTCGCGATTCTGGTAGGCGTTGACGATCTCGTCGACGTGGTCTTGCGTTAGCTGGTTCTGGCGCTTAGGCGCTGTCGCGCCCGTCGGCGTCGAATCGCAGGCTGAAGCGCGTGCCGGGCGGGCGCTGGCCCGGATGGGCGTCTTCCAGCTCCACCGTCGCATAGTGCTGCCGCGCGATCTCCCGCACGATCGGCAGGCCCAGCCCCGAGCCGTCGGCCTCGTTGCCGAGCACGCGGTAGAAGGGCTCGAACACCAGCTCGCGTTCGTGCTCGGCGATGCCGGGGCCGTTGTCCTCGACCTGCAGCACGATGATGCGGCCGAAGGGATCGCCCAGCACGCGGGCCGTGATCACGCCCGGCCGCTCGGGCACCGAGGGCGTGTAGTTGATCGCGTTGTCGACCAGGTTGCGCACCAGCTCCTTGAGCAGCGTCGGGTTGCCTTCGAGCGCGACGCCCGGCGCGCCCGCCTCGGCGCCGTCGTAGCCCAGGTCGATGCGCTTCTCGATCGCACGCGGCACCGCCTCGCGCACCACCTCGATGGTGAGGCGCGCCAGGTCGCAGGGCTGGCGCGCGATGCTGGCGCCGCTGCTCTCCGCGCGCGCCAGCGACAGCAGCTGGTTCACCGTGTGCGTGGCGCGCATGCTCGCGCGACCGATCTGCTTGAGCGACTTCTTGAGTTCGTCGGCATTGGCGCCCTCGCGCTGCGCCAGGTCGGCCTGCATGCGCAGCCCCGCGAGCGGTGTCTTGAGCTGGTGCGCTGCGTCGGCCAGGAAGCGCTTCTGCGTGCCGATCGAATCGTTGAGCTTGCTCAGCAGGTCGTTGACCGACAGCACCAGCGGCACCACCTCGAGCGGCACCGAGGATTCGTCGAGCGGGCTCAGGTCGCCGGGACGGCGCTCGCGGATGCGCGCCTCCACCACCGACAGCGGCTTGATGCCGCGCACCAGCGCGAGCCAGATCAGCAGCACCGCGAGCGGCAGGATCGCGAACTGCGGCAGCAGCACGCCCTTGATGATCTCGGTGGCGAGCACCGACTGCTTCTCCCGCGTCTCCGCCATCTGCAGCAGCACCGGCGGCGCCTCGTCCGTGGCGCCCGCCACCCAGAGCGAGGCCACGCGCACCGGCTTGCCGTGCATCTCGTCGTTGCGCAGGTACACGGTGCCCGTCACCGGCGGCTCGTCGGTGTGGGGAAAGGGCAGGTCGGGCTCGCCGCTCACCAGCTCGCCGCGCCCGTCCAGCACCTGGTAGTACACGCGGTCGGCATCGTCGCCGCGCAGGATCTCGCGCGCCGCTTGCGGGAGCACGAACTGCGCCGCGCCCTGCTGCGGGTTCACCAGCTTGGCCAGCGTGCGCAGGTTGTGCTGCAGCTCCCGGTCGAAGGGCGCATTGGCGATGCCCTGCGCGACCAGCCACGTGACGCCGATGCTGACCGGCACCAGCAGCAGGAGCGGCGTGAGCATCCAATCGAGGATCTCGCCGAAAAGGGAGCGCTGCGCGCGCTGAAAGAGCTTCACCGAAGGCTCAGGGAATCTTCTCGAGGCAGTAGCCGAGGCCGCGCACGGTGGCGATGTGGATCGGCCCCTTCTCGATCTTCTTGCGCAGCCGGTGGATGTAGACCTCGATCGCGTTGAGGCTCACTTCCTCGCCCCACTCGCACAGCCGCTCGACCAGCTGGTCCTTGCTCACCAGCCGGCCGGCGCGCTGCAACAGCACCTCGAGCAGGCCGAGCTCGCGCGCCGACAGCTCGATCATCTTGCCGTCGATGGTGGCCACTCGGCCAGCCTGGTCGTAGACCAGCGGGCCGTGCCTGATCGCGTTGCTGGTGGCGCCCATGCCGCGCCGCGTGAGCGCGCGCACGCGCGCCTCGAGTTCCTGCAGCGAGAAGGGCTTGGCCATGTAGTCGTCGGCGCCGTAGTCCAGGCCCTTGACGCGTTCCTCGACGCTGTCGGCCGCCGTCAGCACCAGCACCGGCAGCTGGGAGCCGCGGGCGCGCAGCCGCTTCAGGATCTCGAGGCCGTGCATGTTGGGCAGGCCGAGGTCGAGGATCAGCAGATCGAATTCGCTGTTGGTCATCAGCGCGGCGTCGGCCTGCGAACCGGTCGCCACGTGGTCGACGGCCGAGCCCGAGGTGCGCAGACTGCGCAGCAGGGCATCCGCCAGCACCTGGTCGTCTTCCGCAATCAGTATTCGCATGGCGTGTCTCCAGACGGTCTGATTCTAGGTTGCAGCATAGGCTTCGAGACCGATGGTTACCACGGTGGCGATCTCGTCGCCGACGCTGGCGCGGAACTCGCGCTCGGCCTGCGCGACCGCGTTGCGGAAGGCTTCCAGCCAGGCCAGCCCATCGGCCGTGAACAGCACGCGCCGCGCGCGCGCATCGAGCGGATCGGGCCCGCGCGTCACCAGGCCCCAGGCCTCGCACTGGTCGACCAGCGTGCCCATGGCCTGCTTGGTCATGCCGGCGCGCTCCGCGAGTTCGGTCAGCCGCGAGCCTTCGCGCGACAGATGGCGCGTGATGTGGATGTGCGCCGCGCTCACCTGCGCGCGCGCCGCGAGGTTCGACAGCGCCAGCGGCACGTCGGCGTCGTGCGCCATCAGCGCCAGCACACGCTCGTCGAAGCGGCGCATGGCGTGGCCGAGCAGGCGGCCCAGGTGGGTCTGGCGCCAGGCGTCGGGGTCGATCGGAAATACGGGGTCGGTCACGGCGCCTCGATAGTAAATCAAACTGACCAAAAAATGGGTTCACTCGAATCCATCAACCCCTACACTACTGTTCAAGCATCCAGCCTGTGGTTAAAAGCAGATTGGACAAACCCAACACAACCCATTGATATTCAAGGAGATTTCCACATGGACGCACTCGTCAAAGGCACCAGCATCTCGGTCGCAGGCAGCGAAAAGGCCAAGGCCCTCCAGGCCGCGCTGGCCCAGATCGAAAAGCAGTTCGGCAAGGGCACGATCATGCGGCTGGGCGAGGGCGAGGCGCTGGAAGACATCCAGGTGGTCTCCACCGGCTCGCTCGGCCTCGACATCGCGCTCGGCGTCGGCGGCCTGCCGCGCGGCCGCGTGATCGAGATCTACGGCCCGGAATCCTCGGGCAAGACCACGCTCACGCTGCAGGTCATCGCCGAGATGCAGCGCCAGGCCGGCACCTGCGCCTTCGTCGATGCCGAGCACGCGCTCGACGTGCAGTACGCGCAGAAGCTGGGCGTGAACCTGTCGGACCTGCTGATCAGCCAGCCTGACACCGGCGAGCAGGCGCTCGAAATCGTCGATTCGCTGGTGCGCTCCGGCGCGGTCGACCTGATCGTGGTCGACTCGGTCGCCGCGCTCACGCCCAAGGCCGAAATCGAAGGCGAAATGGGCGACTCGCTGCCCGGCCTGCAGGCCCGCCTGATGAGCCAGGCGCTGCGCAAGCTCACCGCCACCATCAAGAAGACCAACTGCATGGTCATCTTCATCAACCAGATCCGCATGAAGATCGGCGTGATGTTCGGCTCGCCCGAAACCACCACCGGCGGCAATGCGCTGAAGTTCTACGCCTCGGTGCGCCTGGACATCCGCCGCATCGGCACCATCAAGAAGGGCGACGAGGCGATCGGCAACGAGACCAAGGTCAAGGTGGTGAAGAACAAGGTCTCGCCGCCCTTCAAGACGGCCGAGTTCGACATCCTGTTCGGCGAGGGCATCAGCCGCGAGGGCGAGATCATCGACATGGGCGTCACCGCCAAGATCGTCGACAAGTCGGGCGCCTGGTACGCCTACAACGGCGAGAAGATCGGGCAGGGCCGCGACAACGCGCGCGAGTTCCTGCGCGAGAACCCGGCGCTCTCGCGCGAGATCGAGAACAAGGTGCGCGAATCGCTGGGCATTCCGCTTCTGGCCGAAGCGGTCGAGGCCGCGCCCGAGAAATAAGCCTCGGGCCATGGCTTTCAGCGCTCCTTCTCTCAAGGGCCGCGCTCTCCGTCTCCTGAGCCAGCGCGAGCACTCGCGCAGCGAGCTCGAGCGCAAGCTGGCCAGGTACGAGGAAGAGCCCGGCACGCTGGCGCGTGCGCTCGACGAGCTGGCCGCCAAAGACTTCATCAGCGAGGCGAGGGTGGTGCAGTCGGTGTTGCACCAGCGCGCGGCTCGCCACGGCGCGGCGCGCGTGCGCCAGGAGCTGCTGCACAAGGGCATTGCGCCCGAAGCGGTGGCCGAGGCGCTCGCAGGCCTCTCGGGCAGCGAGTTCGACCGTGCGCTCGAAGTGTGGCGGCAGCGCTTCGGCACGCTGCCGAACGACGCAGCGGAGCGCGCGAAGCAGATGCGCTTTTTGCTGGCGCGTGGATTCGCCTCGGCGGTCGTCGCCAAGGTTCTGCGGCACGACCCGAACGAGTGAAGGCCGCGCGACGCGCGGCCGCTGGGCTCAGAGCCCCAGCATCAGCTTGAGGTTCTGCACCGCGGCGCCGCTGGCGCCCTTGCCCAGGTTGTCCAGCCGCGCGATGACGACGGCATGGCGGTGGTCTTCGTTCGGGAAGACGCGGATCTCGAGCTCGTTGGTGTCGTTGAGCGCGAGGGCGTCGATCTTGCCGTCCTCGGTGGGCGGCAGCACCTTCACGAACTTCTCGGGCGTGTTGCTCTTCGCGTAGTGCGCCGCCAGCGCCTCCTGCAGGTCGCCAGCCTTGGGCCGGCCGGGCAGCTCGTCCAGGTGCAGCGGCAGCTGCACCAGCATGCCCTGCTTGAAGTTGCCCACCGAGGGGATGAACACGGGCCGGCGCGTGAGGCCGGTGTACTTCATGATCTCGGGAATGTGCTTGTGCTTGAGGCCCAGCGCGTAGGTCTCGAACAGCGGTGCCTTTCCGCCCTCGTAGGCCTCGATCATGGTGCGGCCGCCGCCCGAGTAGCCGCTGACGGAGGGCAGGGCGATCGCATGGTCGGCGGGCAGCAGGCCGGCATCGATCAGCGGGCGGACGATGGCGATCGCGCCGGTCGCGTAGCAGCCGGGGTTGGCCACGCGTTCGGCCTTGGCCACGGCCTCCTGCTGGCCGGCCACGAGTTCGGGGAAGCCGAACACCCAGCCGGCGGCCGTGCGGTGCGCTGTCGAGGCATCGATGATCTTGGGGCGGCGTCCCTGGCCTTCGAGCTGGTCGATGAGCGCCACCGATTCGCGCGCGGCATCGTCGTGCAGGCAGAGCACCACCAGGTCGACGCCGGCCATCAGTTCGCGCTTGGCGGCCACGTCCTTTCGCAGCTCCGGCGCGATGCTCACGAGTTCGATCTGCGGCATCTGCTGGAGCCGCTCGCGAATCTGGAGGCCGGTGGTACCGGCTTCGCCGTCGATGAAGACCTTGGGCATGGTGGAAGCCTCGGATTGCCTGGGAAAGTCGCGTAAGAAGAAATTACACGTTGACCGAAGGAGCGGTCAGCCGTTGGTGCGGCGCACCATGATACAGTCGCCTGCTGTCCGCCGCCCGATTGCCTACACGCCGTGGCCCGTGGACAACAACCCAAATCTCCCGTTCTCAACCTCGTTCCGAGAGACACCCTCATGAAGATTCACGAGTACCAAGGCAAGGAAATTCTTGCCAAGTTCGGTGTGCCTGTGCCCCGCGGCATCCCGGCATATACGGTGCAGGAGGCGGTGGAAGCCGCCCAGAAGCTCGGCGGCCCTGTGTGGGTGGTCAAGGCCCAGATTCATGCGGGCGGCCGCGGCAAGGGCGGCGGCGTGAAGGTCGCCAAGAGCATCGACGACGTCAAGAAGCTCGCCGGCGACATCCTCGGCATGCAGCTCAAGACCCACCAGACCGGCCCCGAGGGCCAGAAGGTCCGCCGCCTCTACATCGAGGACGGCGCCGACATCCAGAAGGAATACTACGTCTCGGCCGTCACCGACCGCGCAACGCAGAAGGTGGCCTTCATCGCTTCGAGCGAAGGCGGCATGGACATCGAGGAAGTGGCGCACTCGTCGCCCGAGAAGATCATCACCGTCTTCGCCGATCCCAAGGACGGACTGACCGACGCGCAGGCCAAGCAGATCGCCGACGGCATCGGCATCCCGGCCGATTCCACCGCGCAAGCCGTGGACATCTTCAAGAAGCTCTACACCTGCTACATGGAGACGGATGCGTCGCTGGTCGAGATCAATCCGCTCAACCGTGACAGCAAGGGCAACATCATCGCCCTGGACGCCAAGTTCAACTTCGACAGCAACGCGCTGTTCCGCCACCCCGATATCGTGGCCCTGCGCGACCTCGACGAGGAAGACGCGGCCGAAGTCGAAGCCTCGAAGTTCGACCTCGCCTACATCTCGCTGGACGGCAACATCGGCTGCCTGGTGAACGGCGCCGGTCTCGCGATGGCGACCATGGACACCATCAAGCTGTTCGGCGGCGAGCCGGCCAACTTCCTCGACGTGGGCGGCGGCGCCACCCCCGAGAAGGTGACGGAGGCCTTCAAGATCATGCTGAAGAACAAGAACGTCGAGGCCATCCTCGTCAACATCTTCGGCGGCATCATGAAGTGCGACACCATCGCCACCGGCGTGATCGCGGCCTGCAAGGCCGTGAACCTGCAAGTGCCGCTGGTGGTGCGCATGAAGGGCACCAACGAGGTCGAGGGCAAGAAGCTGCTGGCCGACTCGGGCCTGCCCATCATCAGCGCCGACACCATGGCGGACGCGGCCCAGAAGGTCGTGGCAGCGGTCAAGAAAGCCTAAGGAAACGTCATGTCGATCTACATCAACAAAGACACCAAAGTCATCACCCAGGGCATCACCGGCAAGACCGGTCAGTTCCACACCGAGAAGTGCCAGGAATACGCGAACGGCAAGAACTGCTTCGTGGCCGGCGTGAACCCGAAGAAGGCCGGCGAGTCGATCTTCAACATCCCGATCTTCGGCTCGGTGAAGGAAGCCGCGACGCAAACCGGCGCCACCGTGTCGGTGATCTACGTGCCGCCGGCCGGTGCTGCTGCGGCGATCTGGGAAGCCGTCGAGGCCGACCTGGACATGGCGATCTGCATCACCGAAGGCATCCCGGTGCGCGACATGCTCGAAGTGCGCAACAAGATGAAGGCCAAGGAAGCCGCCGGCGGCAAGAAGACGCTGCTGCTGGGCCCGAACTGCCCCGGCCTGATCACGCCCGACGAGATCAAGATCGGCATCATGCCCGGCCATATCCACAAGAAGGGCCGCATCGGCGTGGTCAGCCGCTCCGGCACGCTGACCTATGAAGCCGTGGCGCAACTCACCGAGATCGGCCTCGGCCAGTCGAGCGCTGTCGGCATCGGCGGCGACCCGATCAACGGGCTGAAGCACATCGACGTGATGCAAGCCTTCAACGACGACCCCGACACCGACGCCGTCATCATGATCGGCGAGATCGGCGGCCCCGATGAAGCCGACGCCGCGCGCTGGTGCAAGGACCACATGAAGAAGCCGATCGTCGGCTTCATCGCCGGCGTGACCGCCCCTCCGGGCAAGCGCATGGGCCATGCGGGCGCCTTGATTTCGGGCGGCGCCGACACGGCGGATGCCAAGCTCGCCATCATGGAAGAGTGCGGTTTTACGGTCACACGAAACTTCTCGGAGCTGGCCAAGCGCCTCAAGGCGCTGCTCTAAAACTTCCGGCCTTCCTCGACCACACAAGAACAAAAGCGCTCGCAATTCACGTTGCGAGCGCTTTTTCAATACATAACAGTGGATATGGGACATGGATTATTTGCAAACTGCCGATTTCTGGATCGGGCTCGTCAAGATTGTCTGGATCAACATCATTCTTTCGGGGGACAACGCGGTGGTGATCGCGATGGCCGCCCGTTCGCTGCCGTCGCATCAGCAGAAGAAGGCCGTGCTGTTCGGCTCGGGCGCGGCCGTGGTGCTGCGCATCGCGCTCACCGTGGTCGCCGCCAAGCTGCTGGCGCTGCCTTATCTGCAGATCCTCGGCGGCGCGCTGCTGCTGTGGATCGGCGTACAGCTGCTCGGCGATGAGGAAGACGACAACGGCGAGGAAAAGGAATACGGCAGCATGCTCGCCGCCGTGCGGACCATCCTGCTGGCAGATCTGGTCATGAGCCTGGACAACGTGATCGCGGTCGCGGCCGCGGCGCAGGGCAGCATGGTGCTGCTGATCCTCGGCCTGGCCATCAGCATCCCGTTGGTGATTTTCGGCAGTACCCTCATGATCAAGCTCATGGAACGCTTCCCGATCATCATCATGCTGGGCGCCGCGCTGATCGGGTGGGTCGGCGGCGAGACCATCGTGAGCGACGTCGCCTTGCGCGGCGCCCTGGCAGCCAACCCCTGGCTGCACTATGCAGGCGCCGCGGCCGGCGCATTTTTCGTCATCGCTGTCGGCCGCTGGCAGCAAAGGCGCGCGGCCACCGCGGCGCACTGAGCGAGCGCCGCTCTCAACCACATAGATTCATGGTGAACCTGGGCGTATCCGTTTCTCCTGACACCGGCTCGCTGACCTGGGACTTCGCCGCGCTCACCGACCCCGGCCGGGTGCGCGCCAACAACGAAGACACGATCGCCTTCGACGCCTCGCTGGGCCTGGTGCTCCTGGCCGACGGCATGGGCGGCTACAACGGCGGCGAGGTGGCCAGCGGCATGGCCATCGCCTTGCTGCAAGCCAGCTTCGGCCGCTGGCTGGCCCACGCCGGGCCGACCGCCAACCCGCGGGCCGTGCGCCGCGCGCTGCAGGCCGGGACCGACGAGGCCAACGCGGCCATCCTCGAAGCCGGCGTCGCGAACATGCAGCTGCAGGGCATGGGCACCACGCTCGTGCTGGCCGCCTTCGGGCCCAAGCGCGCGATCGTCGGCCACATCGGCGACTCCCGCTGCTACCGGCTGCGCAACGAAAAGCTCGAACAGCTCACGCGCGACCATTCGCTGCTGCAGGAGCAACTCGACGCCGGCGCGATCACGCCAGAGCAGGCCATCCAGTCGCCGCACCGCAACCTGGTGACGCGGGCGCTCGGCATCGAACGGCATGTCGAACTCGAAATGCACGAGCACAACGTGAAGCCCGGCGACCTTTTCCTGCTATGTTCCGACGGGCTGAGCGAGATGGTTTCCGACGCGCAGCTTTTCACGCTTTTGTTACAAGATATCGGCCTTTCGGAAAAGGCAACACTTTTGGTTTCAACTGCGAATGACAATGGCGGCAGGGACAACATTTCGGTTGTCCTCGCCAGAGCAGGCTCAGGTGAAGCTCTCGAGGCATCCGGATAGCCCAAAAAAATGAGATCGAGGAGTCGGCCATGCCGAAGATGATCGTTTCGATCGATGGTGTCGTCATCAAGGAGGTGACGCTCGCCAAGGACCGCACCACGCTGGGACGGCGGCCGTACAACGACATCGTGATCGACAATCTGGCGATCAGCGGTGAGCACGCGGTGCTGCACATGATCGGCGGCGACGTCTACCTGGAAGACCTCAACAGCACCAACGGCACCTACATCAACGGGCGCGCCGTCAAGAAGCAGGCGCTCGAGCACAACGACGTGGTCGAGGTCGGCAAGTACAAGATCCGCTACCTGGTGGGCAGCGGCGCCTCCGAAGGCGCAGGGCCCGCGCCGCACATCGCGCCGGCACCGTCGGGCCCGATTCCCCTCAGCTCCGCACCCACGGTGCACCAGCCCTTCGGCGGCGGCACCGGCGTAGCCGTCATGCGCGTTCTGTCGGGCAGCGGCGCCGGGCGCGAGCTCTCCCTGCAGAAGGTCGTCACCACCATCGGCAAGCCCGGCGTGGCTGTCGCCGCCGTCACGCGGCGCCTGCACGGCTACGTGGTGGCGCCCATCGACGGCGGCACCGAGCTCAACGGCGAACCGCTCGGCAACGAGGCCGTCGCCCTGCAGGACGGCGACGTGCTCGAGCTCGGCGGCACGCGGATGCAGTTCGTCGCCGGCTGAGCGCCGGCTCGCGCGTCGAGACTTTCGACCGGTCCAAGCGCTGTGACCCCACTGCCGGCTGGAGATGCCAAAAAAGTCCTTTACCGGCTCCACGCACAGCGTTTAGCCTCACTGGCGTTGCAGCCCAAAGACCAGAACTGGGATGGTGCAACCCGGTTCGAAACCAAATAGAAATCAAAGGCCTCGCATATGCAGGTGCGCGTGTTGGGTTGCTCGGGCGCCATCGCCAAGGACTGCCGCACGACCTCGTTCCTGGTCGACAGCGACCTGCTGGTCGACGCCGGCACCGGCGTCGGCGACCTGAGCCTGGACGAAATGGGCGCCATCGACGACGTCGTGCTCACCCATTCGCACCTCGACCACATCGCCGCGCTGCCCCTGATGATCGACGCCGTCGCCAGCCGCCGCGGCAAGCCGCTGCGCGTGCATGCGCTGCGCGCCACCATCGAGGCGCTGCGCGCCCATGTGTTCAACAACATCATCTGGCCGGATTTCGCGAGCATTCCTAGTCTGGAAGCGCCGTTTGTGAGCTTTCATGACATCGTGGTAGGGCAGCAGCTCCAGCTGGGAACACGGGCGCTGAAGAACATCGAGGTGCTGCCTGCGGTGCACACCGTGCCGGCTTGCGGCTACGCCGTGCGCTGCGCGGAGGGCGGGCCGAACTGGGTCTTCAGCGGGGATACCGAGCGCAATCCGGCCTTTTGGCAGCGGGTGAACCAGCTCGATGTGGGGATGCTGGTGATAGAAACGGCGTTCAGCAATCGGGAGCAGGCGTTGGCGCAGCGCAGCTTGCATTTGTCGCCTGCGACCTTGGCCGGCGAGCTGGCGCATATCGCGCCTGGCAAGAGCTACCCGATCTACATCACCCACACCAAGCCGGCTGAGACCGGAGAGATCATGAGCCAGATCGATATGTTGGCGGTTGGCTCGCGGGTGCAGGGGACGAAGGGGTGGGACATTCGGTGGCTGGAGGCGGCGGGGGTGCTGCAGGTCTGACGACAGTGGTTGGCCAGCTGACAAAATTTGTCAGAGCTTGTCTGGCGTTCGCAACAAGTTGTGTCACTTGGTGTAACTCGATCGTGAACAAATGCACACCAAGGTGTGCTTCAGAGGCGAGAAGGCGGGATGGCACAGATGCTGCGGAGGTTGAACGCACCGGGGGCTTCCTCGGGCCCCTTCAATCAACCGGAGTATTTGAATGAACCGTCGTTCCATCGCACGTAATGTGCAAAAGGGTTTCACCCTTATCGAGTTGATGATCGTTGTGGCGATCATCGGTATCTTGGCCGCTGTTGCCCTTCCCGCCTACCAAGACTACACGGTGCGCGCTCGCGTGTCGGAAGCGATGGTTCTCGCCTCGGGCGCGAAGTCGACCATTGCAGAGAACGCAGCGAATGCAGCCTCGACGCTGAACGTTGGTGTTGACAACCTGTCGGTCGGCAGCGGCAACACCAAGAACATCGACAGCCTGACGGTTACGGCGGCAACCGGCGTCATTACGATCGTGACGTCGGCAGCAGCCGGTGCCGTTACCGTGGTTTTGACCCCCAGCAGCAGCGCAGGCGCACTTGCAGCCGGCGTGCTGCCGAGCGGCCCGGTCAAGTGGAAGTGCTCGATTGCCGACGCCGGCAAGTACAAGTACGTTCCTTCGGAATGCCGCCAACCTGCCTAAGCGTTGCGCCTGGCGTCGGAGCCGCCTTCGGGCGGCTTTTTTGCGGGTGAATGTTCTCAATGGCGCCCCGTTCGATGAATCGACTTTCCCGGATATCACTGGCTCCCGTATGGGCCGCCATGGCTTCAGTCTTGCTGTCGTTGGCGTGGCTGTTGCCCAACCATTCGATGCCATGGATGTCGTTTCATTCTGACGCTTGGGCGGCCGCGATGTTGGTTGTGATGGGGGGTGTGGTCATGGTACGAGCTAGGCAGTCGGTCGCCTGGCACGGCTTGGTGTGGGTGGTCGCACTTCTGCTCCCACTGCCTTTTGCGCACCATGCCCTTGGGCTTTTGCCGTTTGCCGGACAGGCTTGGACCGCAAGCGCCTATATAGCGGGCTTCCTGCTGGCCATGATGGTCGGCCAGCATTGGCAAGGCTGGCGACCCAGATGGATGGGCGACATCTTGTTCTCGGCTATCGGCATCGGCGCGATCGTCTCCGTTGCGTTGCAATTTCAGCAATGGCTGGAGCCCGGCGGTGATGGCACCCTCAGTGTCTGGGCGCTTGGCTCGAATAGTGCTCGTCCCTCCGGCAACATGGCGCAGCCCAATCAGCTTGCGACATTGCTGCTCTGGGGCCTGCTCGCCTGTGCCTGGGGTGTTTGGCGCAGGCAGCTAGGGCGCGCCGCAGCCCTGATTGCGACCACATTCCTGCTGATCGGCCTGGCGCTGACGCAATCTCGTACCGGGGCGCTAGGTTTGCTGGTCTTGCTGCTGGCGGCGTGGTGGTGGCGCGGGCTATGGGAGGCGAAAAACACTCCCTGGTATGCCACCGGCTTGGCACTCTTCTATGTCTTGGCGTTACTTGCATTGGGGCCGCTTCGCAGTGCTCTGATGCTCGATGTCTCGGGATCGATGGTGCAGCGTCTTGGTCACGAACTTAGGCCTGAGTTGTGGCGAATGTTGCTTGATGCAGCGTTGCAGCGTCCTTGGGTTGGCTACGGGTGGAACAACGTCGTGGCCGCTCAAGTAACTGTGGCTGAAGGCTATCCAGCGCTCTACCATCCTTTTCTGCAGTCGCACAACCTGTTTCTCGATTTCATGCTTTGGGCAGGCATCCCTCTCGGCCTCGTGTTGACGGCTCTTGTGCTGGCCTGGTTGGTAACCGCCGCGCGTCGGATACGCCGAGCGCCTGAAGGCTTGTACTTGCTGATGGTGCTGATGGTCGGGATTCACGCGATGCTGGAATTGCCTCTGCACTACGCCTACTTCTTGCTGCCCACTGGTCTGGCGATGGGAGCCTTGAATGCGAGCTTGAACATCTGGCCCATGGGCTCGCCTTCACGGATCGCCGGCCGGTGGCTATTGCTCGGAGCATTGTGCCTGGGGGCGACTCTACTGGGACTCATTGCGCGTGACTACTTCAAGGTAGAGAGCGCCTATGCCTCCTTGCAATTGGAGAGGGCCAACATCGTCAACAGTCGGCCGGCCGAACCGCCGGACGTTCTGTTGCTGACCGATTTGCGCGAAGCGCAGCGGTTCATGAAATACGAACCCGTGGCGGGGGTTTCGCCGGCCGAGATTCAATGGGCGCGAGACGCCACGGTCGTATGGCCAAGTTCCCGCAGCTTCATGACACTCGCAGTCTTGCTGGGCCTGAACCAGCATCCGGATGAAGCGCGCGACTGGTTGATCAAGATGTGTCGCATCGTTCCACCCGATCAATGCGAGTCTGCGCCGGCCAGGTGGGCACAGGCGCGTCGCTTCCATCCACAATTGGCGGCCGTCGAATGGCCGCCGGAAGAAAGCGAGTCGGCATCGGTCATCACTCCTTGACATTGACGATCGTTGTTTGAAGTTCCGATCTATGAAGTCCTAACCAGCCTGAAGGCAAAGTGCAAGAAATCGTTCTCGGGTGGTCCCGTTCCCGCAAGCGCTTGGTGGTGGTCTGCCTCGACCTCTGCCTCGCGCTGGCTGCGACCTGGATGGCGTTCACGCTGAGGCTGGACACTTGGCACCGCCCCATTGGGATGGAGTGGGCCGTGTATGGAGTGGCGCCCCTGCTGTCGATTCCTGTCTTCGTGAAGTTCGGCCTGTACCGCGCGATTTTTCGCTACACCGGTTTGGCCGCGATCCTTGCAACGAGCAAAGCCGTTGCGATCTACGGCCTGCTCTTTCTGCCCGCGGTCGTTGCGCTCTATCTATGGGAAGGCATACCCCGCAGCCTGAGCGTTCTGCAGCCGCTCATTCTTCTGCTGCTAATCGCCGGGAGCAGGACGTTGGCCTGGCACTGGCTGGTGGCCAATACCGCTCGTACCTCTAGCCGCTTGTTGATCTACGGTGCAGGAAGCGCCGGTGCGCAGACCGCGGCCGCCCTGACCAGCGCTCAGCAGTACACCCTGCTTGGCTTCGTTGACGACGACGAGCGCAAGGCGGGTCGCACCATCAATCGTGTCCCCGTCATGGCACCGGACGCTGTGCCGGCTTTCGCCAGCAAATTTGCGGTGACCGACATCTTGCTGGCGCTGCCCAGCGCCAGCCGCGAAAGGCGCAACCAGATCATTGAGCGTCTGTCTGCCCTGCCGGTCCGCATCCGTACGCTTCCGGGTCTGGCCGACTTGGCCAGCGGCCGTGTGACGGTGCAGGACTTTCGCGATCTGGACATCGAAGACCTGTTGGGCCGGCCACCGGTTGCGCCAGATCTCGAGTTGCTGGCGCGCAAGCTCTCGCACAAGGTGGTGCTGGTCACGGGGGCCGGCGGCAGCATCGGCAGCGAGCTGTGCCGCCAGATCGTGCAGCAGGGTCCGAGTCAGATCCTGCTACTCGATCACAGCGAATTCGCTCTGTATCGAATTCATCAGGAACTGGAACTTCTGATAGGACGCAGCGGGTTCCCGGTGCGCACCATCCCGCTGCTCGCCAGCGTGTGCAATTTCGAGCGCATCTCCGAAATATGCAGCATGTACAAGCCCGCGTCGATCTACCACGCCGCAGCCTACAAGCATGTGCCGATGGTCGAAGCCAACCCTGGCGAAGGCGTACTTAACAACGTCTTCGGCACGCTGAACGTAGCCCGCGCAGCGCTGGCCGCCGGCGTGGATCATTTTGTCTTGGTTTCCACCGACAAGGCCGTTCGCCCGACCAACATCATGGGTGCGACGAAGCGGGTAGCAGAACTCGTGCTGCAGGCGCTGGCAAACTGCGGCGAGGCGGCGTTCGAAGAGCTCCGCATGGGTGAGGGCGGCGCCACACTCCCCCAGACCCGTTTTTCGATGGTGCGATTCGGCAACGTGCTGGGATCGAGTGGCAGCGTGGTGCCGCTTTTCCGGTCGCAGATCGCGGAAAGGGGGCCACTCACAGTGACCCATCCCGAAGTGACGCGCTATTTCATGACGATTCCGGAAGCCGCCCAACTCGTATTGCACGCCGGAGCCATGGCGGACAGCGGCGATCTGTTCGTTCTGGATATGGGCGCGCCGGTAAAGATCCTCGATCTCGCAAAACGAATGATTGCGCTCGCCGGGTTGACAGTTCGCAGCGCAGCGCGCCCCACCGGAGATATCGATATAGCCTACAGCGGGCTGCGGCCCGGCGAAAAGCTATTCGAAGAACTGCTCATCGGTGAGAATCCGCTGCCGACCAGTCACCCACGCATCATTCGCGCTAGAGAAGATTTCATGGCTTGGCCCGCCCTTACGATTCATTTGCAGGCGTTGCAGAGCGCCGCGCGCAACGACAACGTCGCGGCAATGAAGGATCTTTTGCGTTTGCTGGTACCTGGCTACGCACCCAAAACGCCATCGATTGAATAGACATGAACTTCGCAGAGATCAAGCTTGCCATCATCGGACTCGGGTACGTAGGCCTTCCTTTGGCGGTGGAGTTCGGCAGGTTGATGTCCGTCGTCGGCTTTGACACCAATCAGCGCCGAATCGAAGAGCTCAAGGGCGGTCACGATAGGACGTTGGAAACCGACCCGGCAGATCTGCGAGACGCAAACCGGTTGACATACAGCGCGGATGCTGCCGATCTGCGCGACTGCAATGTGTTCATTGTGACCGTGCCGACCCCAGTCGACAGCGCGAATCGCCCCGATCTCACCCATCTGCTGAGCGCCAGTGAAACGGTGGCAAAGGTCATGCCCCAAGGCGCCGTCGTCATCTACGAATCGACGGTTTATCCCGGTGCGACCGAAGAAGTCTGTGTACCCGCCCTGGAGAAGTATTCGAACAAAGTGTTCAACGAGGACTTTTTCTGCGGCTACAGCCCAGAGCGCGTGAACCCGGGTGACAAGGTCAATACGCTGACGAAGATCAAAAAGATCACCAGCGGCAGCACACCCGAGGTGGCCGAAGTGGTTGACCGCCTCTATAACAGCATCGTCACGGCAGGCACGTACAAGGCGAGCAGCATCAAGGTGGCCGAGGCCGCCAAGGTCATCGAAAACACGCAGCGCGACCTGAACATCGCGCTAATGAACGAGCTTTCTGTCCTGTTCGAAAGGCTTGGGATCGACACGCTCGACGTGCTGGAGGCGGCAGGAAGCAAATGGAACTTTCTTCCGTTTCGACCCGGCCTCGTCGGGGGGCACTGCATCGGGGTCGACCCGTACTACCTCACGCATAAGGCAGAGCAGGTCGGCTATATCCCGCAGATCATCCTGGCGGGGCGGCGCATCAACGACAACATGGCGCGCTATGCAGCGCGTAACACCATCAAGCTGATGCTGCAGGCCGGCTTGGATGTGCCGCGGTGCAAGATCGGTGTGCTGGGCATCACCTTCAAGGAAAATTGTCCGGACATTCGCAACAGCAAGGTGATTGACTTGGTGCACGAGCTGGAAGCCTGGGGTGCGCAGGTGGTCGTGACTGACCCATGGGCCAGTGCCGAAGACGTGCAATATGAGTACGGTCTGGAGCTTGGAGTCATCGACCAAAATAATCCGGTGGATGCGCTGGTGGTGGCGGTAGGGCATACCGAGTACCGAGCGCTCTCACCCGAAGTACTGCGCGGCTACTGCAGCCATGCAGCGCCAGTGCTGACGGACGTCAAGTCGCTCTACAACCGGCATGATGCTGCTAGCGCCGGCTTCACGGTATTCAGGCTTTGAAGATGAAGAACTTCGCACTGATTGGTGCCGCTGGCTACATCGCTCCACGGCACATGCGTGCCATCAAGGACACGGGCAATACGCTTGCCGTGGCGTATGACATCAACGACTCGGTCGGCATCATCGACAGTCTTGCGCCGAGGGCCGAGTTCTTCACGGAATTCGAATCGTTCTACGAGTATGGCCACAGGCTCAAGCGATCGCCTTTGTCGGCCTTGGACTACGTGTCCATTTGCTCCCCCAATCATCTTCATCATCCGCACATCGCAGCGGGCCTGCGCCTCGGTTGTGATGTGATTTGCGAAAAGCCGTTGGTGCCCACGCCTGATTTGCTCGACGAACTGGAGCGGGTCGAGCGCGAAAGTGGGAAACGCGTGTTCACCATTCTTCAGTTGCGTCACCACGAAGCCATTCTCCGGCTGCGCGAGAAGGTCGCCAATGCGCCCGCCAACACCAAGTTTGATGTGGATCTGACTTACATCACGTCGCGCGGCAAATGGTATGCGGCGAGCTGGAAGGGCGATCCGCGCAAGTCCTTCGGCGTGGCCACCAACATCGGTGTGCATTTCTTCGACATGCTGCATTTCATCTTTGGGCGCGTGCGGAGCAATGTGGTGCATCACGCCGGCGACGACAAGGCTGCCGGATTTCTTGAATACGAGCGGGCGCGCGTGCGCTGGTTTCTTTCCATCGATGCTGGCGATCTGCCGGATGAAGTCAAAGGCAAGAAGACGACCTATCGATCGATCGTCGTGAATGAAGAAGAACTGGAATTTTCCGAGGGTTTCACGGACCTCCACACCGTGAGCTATCAGGAAATTCTGGCAGGGCGGGGCTACGGTTCGGCAGATGCGCGCCAAGCCGTTGAAACCGTGCATGTCATTCGCACGGCTCAACCAAGCCCTGCGCACTCTGACGGTCACCCCTTTCTGAAACGATTGAGTTCGTAAGCGCCGTGGTCCACGAAACAGCCATCATTGATCCGGGCGCCCGTATCGGGGAAGGAACTCATGTCTGGCATTGGGTGCACGTCTGCGCCGGCGCGACCATCGGCGAACACTGCTCCCTTGGGCAGAACGTCTACGTCGGCAACGACGTACGCATCGGCAACAACGTCAAGGTCCAGAACAACGTGAGCGTCTACGACGCCGTGACGCTTGAAGACGATGTGTTCTGCGGCCCCAGCATGGTCTTCACCAACGTCTACAACCCTCGGTCGATGGTGAGTCGAAAAAACGAATACCGCCGCACGCTCGTGCACCAGGGCGCGACATTGGGCGCCAACAGCACCATCGTTTGCGGTGTGACGGTAGGGCGCTATGCCTTCGTCGGCGCCGGCGCTGTGATCATTCGCGACGTGCCGGACTTTGCATTGATGCTCGGCGTGCCCGCTCGGCTCGCGGGCTGGATGAGCCGGCACGGCGAACGGCTGCACTTTGTTGGCGAGCACGCGACGTGTTCTGCCACTGGTGAAGAATATGTGCTGCGTGACGGCACTTGTGCGCTTGTCGCCGAAGGATCGGCATGAGCGACAAGCTGGAGTTCGTGGATCTCAAGGCGCAATACAGGGCTATGAAAGCGCAGATCGACGAGCGCATCCAGCGCGTGCTCGACCATGGTCAGTACATCATGGGGCCGGAGGTTGCAGAACTGGAAGACAAGCTTGCCGCGTTCGTCGGCGCCAGGCACTGCATCACCGTTGCAAGCGGGACCGAAGCATTGCTCATCTCGCTGATGGCAATGGGCCTCAAGCCGGGTGACGAGGTCATCACCACGCCATTCACCTTTGCCGCTACTGCCGAGATGGTCGTGCTGCTCGGCGCCAAGCCAGTGTTCGTCGATATCGAACTGGACACCTGCAATATCGACGCAAGTCTGATCGAGGAGAAGATCACTGATCGGACGCGTGCCATCATGCCGGTCAGCTTGTACGGTCAGTGCGCCGACATGGACGAGATCAACGCCATCGCAATACGTCATGGCCTGACCGTGATCGAAGACGCGGCACAGAGTTTTGGCGCGAGCTACAAAGGGCGGAGAAGCTGCAACCTCAGCACCTTCGGATGCACCAGCTTTTTCCCCAGCAAGCCGCTGGGCTGCTATGGCGACGGGGGCGCGATCTTCACCGGTGACGATGCACTTGCGCAAGCCTGCCGCGAGATTCGCATTCACGGTCAGAGCGCGCGTTACACCCACACTCGAATCGGCGTCGGCGGGCGGATGGATACCTTGCAATGCGCCATCTTGCTGGCCAAGCTGGATCGGTTCGAGTGGGAGATCGGACAACGCAAGACTATCGGCTCGCGCTATCACACGATGTTGGCGGGCGTGGAGGGTGTTCGAACGCTCGCATTGCGGCCCGATCGGGACTGCGTGTGGGGTCAGTACACGCTTCAGGTCGAGCATCGAGACGCACTGACGGAGGCGCTGCAACTGCAGGGCATCCCGACGGCTGTGCACTATCCGAAGCCACTGCACCTGCAGCCGGTCTACGCCACGAGCTCGTTCCCCAACGCCTGCCCCAACAGCGTCGCAGCGGCGCAGTATGTGCTGAGCCTGCCGTTTAGCCCGTATCTGACAGAGCTGGATCAACAGCGGGTGGCCCGGACCATCGCAGCCAGTGGTGCTTGACAACGCTACGAGCCCTGGGCGAAGCCTTGATCGAGACGGCCGATGACTTCTTTCTGGTCACGCGTCGCGACAGTCCTCAGCGGCTCGCTGGCTGCCCAGCTGATAGCCTTTCTGGCCGCGCCGCTGCTAACCCGTCTCTATGGCCCCGAGAGTTTGGGTTTATTCAGCATCTGGTTGGCTTGGGTGTCCATTGCTGCCATCGTGGCGACTCTGCGTCTGGAGGTCGCCATTGTGGTTGCCGCGACCTCCAATGAACGGCGCGACGGCATCGTCACCGCCCTGCTCGCAGTCGCGATCCTTACTGTCGTTGGATCAATCCTCGCATCAATGGCCGAGGTTGCTGGCATGCTCACAACGGGAACAATCGGCCGACATGCCATCCTGTTGGCTGCGCTTGCCGTCGTGGTGACCGCGATCTACCAATTGGGCCTTGCCTACGCGGTTACTCAACGTATGTTCGCGCCCGCAGCGCACGTCAAACTGATCGCAGCATTCGCCATTGCCTCGGGGCAACTGGGCTGTGGATGGTGGGGAGACGGTACCTTCCTTGGTCTGGTGGTGGGGCAATGTATTGGTGTGACCTTGGCTGCCGCGCTGGCGCTCCTCCGGTTCAAGCTACCGATCTGGGGGCTCTCAATCCGGGGACTATGGCAGCGGTCTACAAGCTACCTGTGGTCGCAGAAAGACTTTGTTCGCTTCTCGTTGCCGGCTGATCTGATCAACGCGGGAGCAGCGCAGATGCCGCTCTTTCTGATCGGGGCCGCTCATGGCGTTGGGCCGGCAGGCCTGTTCGCGCTGACCCAGCGAGCGCTGGGTGCCCCCGTGGCGCTACTTGCTGCCTCTGTACTCGATGTATTCAAACAGCAGGCGACGGAAGACTATCGATCGCATGGCAACTGTCAGCCGGTGTTTGTGAAAACCCTCAAAGCTTTGACCGTCCTAGCCGTGGTGCCGATGACGGTGGTGGCCTGGTTTGCCCCGGACTTCTTCGCGATCGTCTTCGGTGCGGACTGGCGTGCGGCGGGAGACATGGCACGCTTGCTGGTACCGCTGTATTTCCTTCGTTTCGTGGCCAGTCCCTTGAGCTATGTACTGTACATCGCCGGCAAGCAGCGGTTCGATCTCCTCTGGCAAATGGCGCTGTTGTCGATCACGGCGGCGGCTTTTCTTGTTCCCCGCGATCTTGATGCGAAGCTGTTGGCTTACTCTCTAGGCTACAGCGCTCTTTACATCGTGTACCTGGGCATGGCGTACCAGTTCTCCAAAGGCGAAAGGCTGCGTTGATGATCGCCATCGTGGACTACGACGTCGGCAATCTCCAGTCGGTTGTCAACATGTTCTCCCGCCTCGGCTTCGCGGCGCAGTGCACGCGCGATCCAGACCTGATCCGCAGCGCCGACCGCGTGGTGCTGCCCGGAAACGGCTCGTTCGATTACTGTATGCGCAGCTTGCGAAACACGGGCCTAGTGTCCGTACTCGAAGAGTTTGTCGATACAGGCAAGTCTTTGCTGGGAATTTGCGTGGGCGCCCAGCTGCTCGGCCGGGGAAGCGAAGAGGGCACTGAGGCGGGCCTTGGCTGGCTGGACATGGATGTGATTCGGTTTCCGACGGTGACGGGTCTGCGGGTGCCGCATATGGGATGGAATCATGTGCGCATCGCCAAGACTACCAAGCTGGTGACCGGATTCGATGAGTCGTTTCGGTTCTATTTCGTGCACAGCTATTTCATGAGTGGCGTATCTCCAGAGGATGTCCTGATGGTGGCGGACTACGGTGAGCCTTTTGTTGCTGCAGTTCAACACGACAACGTTGCTGGCGTGCAGTTCCATCCGGAAAAGAGCCACAGATTCGGCATGCGCTTGTTGCGCAATTTCGCGACCGCTTGACATGTATCGGCCTCGAGTGATTCCCTGCCTCCTGCTGCGTGGCCAAGGTCTGGTGAAAACCAGGAAGTTCAAGGATCCGGTCTATCTCGGTGATCCGATCAACGCGGTGCGCATCTTCAGCGAGAAAGAGGTCGACGAACTGGTGGTACTGGACATCCAGGCCAGCCGAGAGAACAGGCCGATCGACTTCGAACTGATCGCCGAGTTGGCGGGCGAGTGCTTCATGCCTGTCTGCTACGGCGGTGGCGTACGGAGCGCGGATGACATTCGCCGGCTTATCCGATCCGGCATCGAGAAGGTGGCGATCAACACGGCAAGCTTTCAATCGTTCGATCTCATTCAAGAAGCTGCAGCTTCCTATGGAAGCCAGGCTTTGGTGGGCGCCATTGATGTCAAGCGAAACCTGATGGGCCGACCTAAAGCGATGGCGGCCGGCGGAACTAAAGACACAGGAGTAGGTCCGGTCGAGCAAGCGCGTGCGTTGGTTCACGCTGGCGTTGGAGAAATCTTTCTCAACTCCATCGATCGTGATGGAACCTACGGTGGCTATGACATCGACCTGATCCGGACTGTCTCCGGTGCTGTATCAGTGCCAGTCGTCGCCTGTGGCGGAGCCGGGTCTCATGCGGATTTCGGGCGAGCGATTCGTGAAGGCGGGGCTTCAGCGGTCGCGGCGGGCAGCTTGTTTGTTTACTACGGCAAGCATCGTGCAGTTCTGATCAACTACCCGGCACCGCATGAACTGCCGGATCTCGACTGAGCGCCTTCGCCCGAAAACGATGGCAGAACGTTGACCGTGCTGTTCAACTCCTACTTCTTCCTGCTTCTGTTCTTGCCAGCCGCGCTGCGACTGTATCGATTCACGCTGGTCGCGCGTGGAGCGCATGGCGGTTTGCTGGTGTTGTTGATGGTGTCAGGGCTCTTCTATGCCAGTTGGGGCGGCCACCTGCATCTGCTAGCAACCTCCGTTCTTGGCAATTTTCTGCTGGGGTATGCGATGCAGCGCTCCGGGAAGGCTCGGCAGCGGCGATGGTTGTTTGCGGTTGGTGTAGCGGCGAATCTCTCAGCGCTTGCGTATTTCAAGTACGCCAACTTCGTCTTTCAGGAACTAGGCTTGCCGTTGGTGCACGATGGAAGTTTGCCGCTCGGCATTTCGTTCTTTACCTTTCAGCAGATTGCGTTCCTCTACTTCCTGCTGCGCCACGAAGAGGAGCGGCCCGCGTTGCTGGAATACGCGGCGGCAGTGACTTTCTTTCCCCATCTTGTCTCGGGGCCGCTGTTGCGCTACGAGTCGATCATGAGTCAGATGCGTACCAAGCTGTTCGGTTTCGATCGAACCTTGGTTGTGCAGGGATTGGTGCTTCTGGTCCTGGGGCTGGCCAAGAAGGTTCTCATTGCCGACCCACTTTCCCCTTATGTAGCCAGCGTCTTTTCACAGGCACACGCGGAAGGGCGAGTAGCCGGCGTTGACGCGATTTGCGGAGTGCTCGCTTATTCGATGCAGCTTTACTTCGATTTTTCGGGCTACTCCGACATGGCGATCGGACTCGGGATGTTGTTTGGCATCCGAATGCCCTCGAACTTCAACTCACCGTACAAGGCGGCAGATCCCGCCGACTTCTGGCGACGTTGGCACATCAGCCTATCGCAGTTCCTGCGCGACTTCATCTACATTCCCTTGGGAGGCAATCGATACGGTACGGTGCGTCAGTCGAGCGCACTGATGGTCACCATGGTCGTCGGCGGTGCGTGGCATGGCGCAGGCTGGACTTTCATCATCTGGGGGGCATGGCATGCGATCTGGCTTTGCCTGTGGCATGTCGCCAAACCCCATGCGCGTATGGTTCCGGCCTGGATCGTGAGAGGGCTCACCCTGGTGGTGGTGATCACCGGCTGGGTCTGGTTCAGATCACCCGACATTCCCACGGCCTTGGCGATCTTCGACGCGATGGCCCATCCTTGGAATCAGACGTCGAAGTTGCTTGCCGGCTGGCCGGTGATCCTCGGCGTGAGTACTGCGCTGCTGTTGTCGCTGGGGGCGCCGAACAGCCAGGAGATCTGCGCAATACTCACGCGCGACACATGGTTGGCGCGCAAGTGGATTTGGGTGCTGTTCGGGCTGTTTGCGTTCGCAACCCTTTCGCGCGTCGGTGGTGTGACGGAGTTCCTATATGCAAACTTCTGACACTGCAGCTGTCGGAATGCTTCAGAGAGCAGCCATGCGCTGGGCGCTAGGCGTCGCTGCAGTCGCATTCGCGGCGTCAACGATCTGGATCATCTGGAGCGATCCCTACAACCTGTTTCGTTGGCGCGGCGCAGATCCTTACAACAGCGTCCTCGATTCAAAGATGAGATTCGTGAAGACGCTTCGCGCCTACTTTCTGGAGTCAGATGGTGTGCTGCTGGGCAGTAGCACGGTGTACCGCGGACTCGACCCTAGCGCCTGCGCCTTGCCTTGCTACAACTTCGGGATCTCGGGAATGAGGATCACCGAGATGGAGGGCTATGCGCGCTTGATCTCGGCAAAGGTCAGGCCGCGCAAGGCTGTGCTGGCATTGGACTTCTTCATGTTTGATGCGCTGCGGCAAAGTGAACCTGGCTACGAGGCTCATGCCGACCAGATGCTGGTGCAGGGTGAGTTGCTGGCACGTGCCTTGGGGAGTGGATCGGCCGCATGGGACGCAGCGATGGCTTGGCGAAGCCGGCAGCGCCCTTCCACCGATGGTCGCTGGGATCACGCGGGCTACAAGTTCACCTACCTGAGAACAGCAAAGGACATCGAGTGGATTCTCGATAGTACGCGACGAGAGTACCGAGCGATGCGATATGACTCGGCGCTCTTCATGAAGCTGCAGCAGGCAATCATGAGCTTGAGGGCGGGCGGTACACAGGTCGTCGTGGTGCTTAGTCCGGTCAATCCAGCATTCGCCTCCATCCTCGGTGAAGTGGGCAAGCGATCGGAATTTGATGCCTACCGCCGAGAGGCGATGCGTGTGGCAACGTCAGCGGGAGCTCAGTTTCATGATTTCACCGACTTCGTTGTCGTCTCCGACCTGTCCGGTGGCTCGGACAGTTCATTCATCGACGTAACACACTATCAGCCGGCGGTCGGTCGTCAACTGCTTGCCCGAATGGGTCTAGCACCAAAATGATCGACTAAGCACTACGTTGGCATACCTGGGAAGCCTGATGCACCTCGATAATGGATGTTTGACATTTGATATGAAGTTCCCTTTTCAGAGTTCGGGTGCCTAGCTGTGATGCGCGACTATCAAGAATGTGTGCGCTGTGTGATGGACACCAGCGATCCCGAGATCGAATTCGATCCGCAAGGGGTTTGCAATCACTGCCGAGAATTCGATGAGGTGACGCGGCTGAGGTGGTTTCCGAACGAAGCAGGTATGTCTCAGTTGCGAGGGATCGTCGATCGGATCAAGCGTGACGGGAACGGTGCTGCATATGACTGCATCTTGGGCTTGAGCGGTGGCGTCGATAGTTCCTACCTTGCCGTTCGAGTTCGCGAATGGGGTTTGCGGCCGCTGGTCGTGCATGTTGACGCGGGCTGGAACAGCGAACTGGCCGTGGCCAATATCGAGAAGGTCGTCAAGCACTGCAACTTCGATCTACACACCCATGTGGTCGACTGGGAGGAGATGCGCGATCTGCATATTGCCTACCTCCGTGCTGGCGTCGCGAACCAGGACGTGCCGCAAGATCACGTGTTTTTCTCAAGCCTTTATCACTTTGCAACACGGAACAAGATTCGCTATATCTTGAGCGGCGGAAACATCGCGACCGAAGGCATTTTCCCGAAGTCCTGGCATGGAAGCGCCATGGATGCGATCAATCTAAAGGCCATCCATGGCCGATTCGGCGAGCGTCCATTGAAGACGTACAGCACCATAAGTTTCTTCGAACACTATCTCTGGTACCCCTTCGTGAAGAAGATGCGCACCGTGCGGCCTCTTAACTACATGCCTTACGAGAAGGCGGCTGCAATGGCTGAACTTGAGCGCTCGATCGGATGGCGCGCCTACGGTCGAAAGCACGGGGAGTCACTGTTCACCAAGCTGTTCCAGAACCACTATCTACCAACCAAGTTCGGCTATGACAAGCGCCGCCCCCACCTGGCGAGCTTAGTTGTGTCGGGCCAGATGACGCGGCAAGAGGCGCTTGCCGAGTTGGACGTGCCACTTTACGACCCCCAGGAACTGGCGATCGACATCGCCTACTTCTGCAAAAAGCTGCGCATCACACCCGCTCAGTTCAACGAATTCATGATCGCACCGCCGCATCACCACACAGAATTCCCGACGTGGGAGGGGCGCTATCGCGTGCTGAAGCGCCTTCAAAGAGGGGTTGAAATGTTCACCGGACGTCGCATCAGTGTCTACTCTTGACGATATGCATCGCGCCCTGCGCGTAGCTCATCTGACGACCGTGCATGCACGGCGCGATGTGCGCATTTTTCACAAGGAATGTGAGAGCCTGGCCGCAGCGGGCTACGACGTTCATCTACTGGTGGCCGACGGGTCGGGCGCCGAACAAATAGGTGGCATCACTATTCATGACATCGGCGCAGTGCAGGGCCGCATTCGACGGATGTGCCTGCAGCCTTGGAGAATGCTGCGGGCCGCGCGCCAGTTGAAAGCCTCTCTGTATCACTTTCATGATCCGGAACTGATCCCTGTCGCGTTGCTGTTGCGTTGGGGCGGAGCCGAGGTGGTCTACGACAGTCATGAGGATGTGCCGCGTGCGGTGATGAGCAAGCACTGGATTCGCCCCTGGCTGCGCCACGTGGTCGCGAGAACGTTCGAGTTGTTCGAAAATTTTGCCGCGCGCCGCTTCTCCGCCATCGTGACGGCCACGCCGCATATCGCTCGACGCTTCGCAAAGTTCAACGCGCGCAGTATCGACATCAACAACTATCCGATGCAAACGGAACTACTCGAGTCGCGCTGCGAGCCGATGGGCGATGGGCGCGCAGTGTGCTACGTGGGGGGCATCGGGAAAATTCGGGGCGCGATCGAGATGATTAGCGCGTTCGAGCAGATCGACGCCACTTTGATCATGGCCGGTGCGTTCGAGAGTGCAAGCACAGAGGCGGAACTGAGACGGCTGCCAGGCTGGTCGAAAGTGGACTACCGCGGAGTCGTGTCGCGCTCGCAGGTGCGCGAGATCATGGCGAATTCACGCGCTGGATTGCTGTTCTTTCATCCCGAGCCCAACCATGTGGACGCTCAGCCAAACAAGATGTTCGAGTACATGTCCGCGGGGCTACCGGTCCTGGCATCGGACTTCCCGCTGTGGCGCTTGCTTCTTGAAGAGGCGGGGGCTGGGGTTTGCGCTGACCCTCTTGACGCCACCGCGATTGCTCGAACGGTAGGAGCGTTGCTTGATGATCCTGTCAAGGGTCGAGCGATGGGAGCACTGGGTCGCGCTGCGGTGCTTGAGCGCTACCAGTGGGCTCACGAAGAACGCAAGCTGCAAAGCCTGTACGAGGTGGTTCTGGGATGAAGAAAATCGTCACCGTGCTTGGCGCCCGCCCGCAATTTATCAAAGCCAGCGTCGTGTCTCATGCCATCGCCGCGGCTGGCGACTTGCGCGAAATCGTGATTCATACCGGCCAGCACTTCGATGCCAACATGTCGGATGTGTTCTTCGAGGAATTGGGCATGGCTGCGCCAGCGCATCAGTTGAGCATCCACGGAGGAGGCCACGGCGCAATGACCGGGCGCATGCTGGCCGAAGTCGAGCGCCTGTTGCTAATCGAAAGACCGGATGCTGTGCTGGTGTACGGAGACACCAATTCGACGCTAGCCGGTGCTCTCGCTGCGGTGAAACTCCACATTCCGGTGGCACATGTCGAAGCAGGTTTGCGTTCGTTCAACATGGCGATGCCGGAAGAGGTCAATCGCATCCTGACGGACCGAATTTCGCGCTGGCTCTTCACGCCGACGCATGCCGCGGAACATCACCTTATGTCCGAAGGTGCCGCTGCGGAGCGAGTGATCCCTGTGGGTGACGTCATGTATGACGTGGCACTTCATCACGGGCAACGAGCTAGCGCTTTCAACGGTGTGATGCGCCAGCTTGAGTTGAAGTCGGCGAGTTTTGCACTCGTGACCGTGCATCGCGCCGAGAACACGGACCAACCTGAAAGGCTTGCCATGGTGGCAAGTGCATTGGAGTCGGTTGCTGACCACATCCCTGTGGTCTGGCCGGTGCATCCGCGAACCCGTGCTGAGCTCATGCGTCAAGGGCGTCTGGATGGGCTCGCTACCCGTATCAAATTGATTGAGCCTGTTGGCTACTTGGACATGGTGCAACTGGAAATGAGCGCAGCGGTCATTGCGACAGATTCCGGCGGAGTGCAGAAGGAAGCCTTCTTTCACGGCGTGCCTTGCGTGACGTTGCGAAACGAGACCGAATGGACGGAGTTGTTAACGTCGGGTTGGAACCGGCTTGCACCTCCTGTCTCGGTTGACGTCATTCGCGACGCCGTGCTGGACGCTATCGGCACGAGGGGCGATAGCATTTCCCCCTATGGTTTGGGCGACGCTGCGCAGCGCATCGTCCGGCAGCTGTCGGTGGACTTGTTGGCGTGAACATCGTCTACATCAATCACTATGCAGGCTCCTTGCACCACGGCATGGAGTACCGACCCTTTTATCTGGCGCGCGAGTGGGTTCGCGCTGGCCATACGGTTTGCATCGTCGCAGCTTCGCATTCACACGTACGCAGTGTCCAGCCGAAGTTTGCTGAGCGTACGCAGCGGGAGATCATCGACGGGGTGCAATATCTATGGCATTTCACGCCTCGCTATCAAGGGAATGGGGTGGGTCGCGTACTGAACATCGCCGCGTTCTGTATTCAACTCATGTGGGATGCAAAACAACTTGCGCGCAACTTTCGACCCGATGTCGTGGTAGCGTCCAGTACCTACCCCATGGACATCTGGCCGGCGCATCGCATCGCACGGCTGGCTTCGGCAAAGTTGGTACACGAGGTGCACGACCTGTGGCCGCTGTCGCCGATGGAGCTCAACGGCATGTCGGCGCGGCACCCATTCATTGCGGTATGCCAGGCGGCCGAGAATTTTGCCTGCAGACGAGCCGATGTGGTTGTGTCCATGCTGCCCAAAGTCCACGATCATCTGGCGGCGCACGGGCTCGATCTGGGCAAGCTGCATATCGTGCCCAATGGTGTGCAGACCGAAGAGTGGGATCAGGCTGGCGAAGCCCTTGCGCCGGAACTTGCGCAGCACATTCGGCAGGCCCGTGGCGACGGGCGGTTGGTGGTCGTGTATGCCGGTGCGCATGGATTGGCCAACGCGCTGGATTCGCTGCTCGACGCTGCAGCGCTGCTCGCCAAAGAGGGGTTCAGCTTTGTGCTCGTGGGGGATGGTGCCGAGCGCGATAGGCTGTCGCGGCGAGTGGCATCCGAAAGGTTGACCCAGGTACGCATGTTCGAACCCATTCCGAAGCGACAAATTTCTTCGCTGTTGGCTGCCGCGGATGTGGCCTACATCGGTTTGCAGCGCGTTCCGCTGTTTCGCTTCGGCATCGCCCCCAACAAGCTGATGGATTACATGATGGGCGGCTGCGTGGTGCTCAGCGCCATCGAGGCAGGCAACGATCCTGTCCAGGAGGCCGGTTGCGGGCTGTCGGTTTCACCCGAGTCGCCCGTCGCGATCGCCGACGGGCTGCGCGCCCTGGCGAAGATGGATGTCGAGGCAAGGCATGCGATGGGACGCAGGGGCCGAGAGTACGTGCGACGTCATCACACTTGGCCGACGTTAGCGAAGCGCTTCGTGGAGGCGTTGGCATGACAGAGGACTCGGCGGAAATTGCTGCGGTTCGCCAGCGCTATGCGCGGCGACCAGCCCACGGCGTCGACTGGCGTTACAACCCGCTGAACCCGTCGGTATGGCAGTCGGTTCACGAGCGCCAGCGGAAGATGCTGCGGCTGTTTCGACGATTGGGTTGGCAAGATCTTTCCACGATCGCGTTGCTGGAAGTTGGCTCCGGTTCAGGAGGCAATCTGCTCGAGTTGCTACGCTTCGGTTTCGACCCTCACAACCTTCAGGGGGTAGAGCTCTTGGAAGAGCGTCACGCGAAGGCCAGAGACATGCTGCCGCTGGCGTTACGCCTCACCTGCGGCGACGCCTGCGAAGTCGATGTGCCATCAGCGAGCCAGGACGTCGTGCTGCAGTCGACGGTGTTCTCCTCGCTGCTCGACGACGCGTTCCAGCAACGCTTGGCCGACGCGATGTGGCGATGGGTGAAGCCCGGCGGCGGCGTGCTGTGGTACGACTTCACCGTCAACAACCCCGGCAATGCCGACGTGCGCGGTGTGCCGCTCAAACGCGCTCGTGAGCTCTTCCCGCAAGGGAAGATGCAGGCCCAGCGCATCACGTTGGCTCCGCCAATCGCGCGGCGCGTGTCTGCAGTACATCCTTCTCTCTACACCGTGTTCAATACCGTTCCACTGCTGCGCACGCATGTGCTCGCGTGGATCGCCAAGTCCTGAAGCCATGCCAGAAGAAGCCCCATTCCTGCCGTTCGCACTGCCAGAGCTAGGCGATGAGGAACTCGCCGAGATCGCAAGCGCGCTGAAGTCGGGCTGGGTCACGACCGGCCCGAAGACTAAGCGCTTCGAAGAGGCATTTGGCGCGTTTCTTAGCGACTCAGCGCTGCGTTGCCTGGCCGTCAACTCGGCCACGGCCGGCCTTCACCTTGCGCTCGAGGCACTCGACATTGGCCCCGGAGACGAGGTGATTACCACCACCCATACCTTTACCGCCACCGCGGAAGTGGTGCGCTATCTAGGTGCTGACGTCGTGCTGGTGGATGTCGACCCCGTCACACTGTGCATCGACCCACGACTTGTTGAAGCGGCGATCACACCACGCACCAAAGCCATCATGCCGGTGCACTATGCAGGTCTCGCCGCGGACATGCCCGCGCTGCTGGCATTGGCCCAAGCCCACAAGTTAAAGGTAGTGGAGGATGCAGCACACGCGTTGCCCACCACATCTGCCGGCCAGCTCGTTGGAACACTGGGCTCAGACATCACCGTTTTCAGCTTCTACGCCAACAAGACGATCACCACCGGTGAAGGCGGCATGGTCGTCACCCGCGACATCGCGCTTGCCGAGCGCATGAAAGTCATGCGCCTGCATGGCATCAATCGCGATGCATTCGACCGCTTCCAGTCGAAGACGCCCGCCTGGTACTACGAGGTGATTGCCCCTGGCTTCAAGTACAACCTTACAGATATCGCCGCAGCGATCGGGTTGGTGCAGTTGACCAAGCTGCCGCGGTTTCTCGAGCGCCGGCAATACTTGGCAGCGCGCTATCACGAGGCGCTGAGCTCTTTGCCACTGATCTGTCCTGCGCACCCTCCAGCGGGCGAGGTGCATGCCTGGCATCTCTATGTGATTCGCCTCGCCCCGACTGCCAAGGTAACCCGAGACGAATTGGTGCAGGCACTGTCCGACCGCGGCATAGGTACCAGCGTGCACTACGTGCCACTACATCGACAGCCCTATTGGCGCGACCGCTACGCGCTCACCACGGAGATGTTTCCGCACTCCGATGCGGCCTATCAGTCGATGGTGAGCATTCCCTTGTTCACGGCGATGACCGACAGCGATCAAGACCGCGTGATTGCTGCATTGCGCGAGGTGCTCGGCTGATGCTCAAGCGGGCGTTCGATATCGTCTTTGCGTTGTGCGCATTGCTGATATCGGCGCCTGTACTCGTGGCCGCTGCCCTGTGGATCAAGCTCGATTCGCGAGGACCGATTCTGTTTCGACAGGAGCGCGTCGGCTTGCGAGGTCGAACTTTTGCGATCTATAAGTTCAGAACCATGCGCGTAGGTGCCGCCGAAGACGGCCCACAGATCACAGCAGAGTCCGATCTGCGCATCACGCGAGCAGGGGTACTCCTGCGCAAATATAAGCTCGACGAACTCCCCCAGTTCGTGAATGTGCTAATCGGCGACATGAGCGTCGTGGGCCCGAGACCCGAGGTGTCCCGCTACATCGCGCTGTATCCGGGCGAAGCGCGGGATCTGATCTTGAGTGTGCGACCCGGTATCACCGATCTTGCCTCGATTGCCTACCGAGATGAGGGTGCGGTGCTCGCCGCTGCGGAAGATCCGGAAGAACTCTACGTTCGAGAGATCCTGCCAGCCAAGCTAGAGCATTGCTGCCAGTACGTCCGGAAGCGGAGCTTTTGGCTCGATCTGGTTATCGTCTGGCGCACAGCGCGCGTCGTTCTGAGTCGAACGGCCGAAGGAGAAGTTCCGGGTCGACGCAAGGGCGCGGAGCGCTGAGGCAGTAACTATTTGCGGCGCTAGCTAGTGCCTTGCTCGCCGTGCTCCGGAGTGAGACCAAGCCACCCGAGGCGTGACGCCCGAGCACGCCACCTCAATCCACCGTCGGCACTTCACGCCAGTTGAGCAACCGCAGCGATTGGCTCGGCGGCGGCATGAAACGCTGGTTTGTTACCTTGCCGGTCGAGTCACCCGCCACCAGCCGCACCTTGTTGCCCACCTTGACGAACTCCAGGTCGGTGACCGCCGAGGCGGTCTCGATGAAGGAAATAATGGCGTCGCTGCTGTTTAGCAGAGTCGACTTGCCGTTTCCAATATCGATGGCGTAGATCCGGCTGATCCCCGACGGGCTGCACGGATTGCCGGCGGTCATGAAGGCCGCGAAGGCCACGATGCCGCGGCTATAAGTGGGGTGGTTGTTGGGCACCAACCGCCAGGCGGAGGATGTTGTGGTACCCAGTTCGGTATACCAGCCCATTGAGGTATTGGTGAGGGTGATGCCGGCCGTCAGGTCGCTGACTTGGGTCAGCATGGAGCGCGTCATCGGAAACGATGCGCTGGCCGGCAGGTCGGTTGCGCTGTTGAAGGTGTTCACGCCGCCGTCCATGATGGCGTAGAAGCTCTGAGGCGCGGTCGACTCCACGTCCGAGATGTCGAGCAGACGCCCGGTACCCACCAGCACGAAGCGCTTGCGCGTGAGGGGCTGAATTTCGATCAGCGGCAGCGTGGTGATGGGTTGTGCGGTGCCGTCGTCGCTCTTGAGCGTTGCCAGCAGCAGGGGGGCGGGGTAAGCTGTAGTGGTGGTGGTGTCCTTGGGGGCCGTCACATCAAAGCGCCAGAGCTGACCGTTGAGATCGCCCACATAGAGGGCATCAACGGTACCGTCGTTGAACTCCTTCATGAAGCCGGTGATCTGCGTCAAGCCGTCCGAAGCGCTGCCGGTGCGCACCTTCTCGAGCAGGGCGCCATTCGTGGGGTTGACGAAGTAGACGTAGCCGTAACCGTCGCTGTTGTTATAGCCCGAGGTCAGTATGGCTACCCAACCGTACTTCTTGGTCTTGACCACCAGCGGTGCGCCGTAACTGTAGCCCATGGTCGAGTCGGTGAACTCCCACTTCACCTTGGCGGCGACCTTGGTTTCGTCGGTCATGGACGCTGGATCGGTCACATCGATGGCGTAGTAGCCCTTGCCGCCCTTGCCGAGCCCGCCGATCAGCAGGGTGCGCCAGTCGGAATCCGATGCCTTGGTGGTCTTGAAGGCGCCGCCGGCGTTGTTGAAGTCGAGGTCGTAGGCGATCGGCGTGGCGTCCACATAGTACTTGTGGGAGTACTGCGGGTTGCCCAACTGGGCCAGCAGGCCGTCGGCATCCGAGCTGCTGGGCTTTGCGAACAGTGCGCTCGGCACGTATGCAAACACTTCCTTGCCGGCATTGACATCGGTGCTGCTGTCGAGCGAGCCGTTGAAGCCGTGCAGCATGCCGTCATTGGCCGCCACGTAGACCATGGTGAGGCGATCTTTCCACGTGGTCTTGAAATTGCTGTAGCCGACGTTGACGGTTTCCGAGAACGTTCGCGAAGGCACTGCCACCGGCGTGACCTTGGCATTGACCACATCGCCCAGCAGCGCCTTGCGGAACCGATAGGGCTTGGTGGTGGTGGTTTCGGTGCGTTCGTTGCTGCGGTCGCCGCGCAGCCAGTTCAGGTAATTCTCGCTGTCGTCGGTACTCACATAACTGGTATCCAGGGCTGCCAGCTGTGTACTGCTGAGGCTGGCTTTGCGAAACGGAATACCCGCCGAGCCGCTCCAGGTGGCCACTCGCCGATTCGTATCCCAGCCGGTGCCGGCGAGCTGCGTCTCGAGAGTGGTGCTGGTGCTCCACTTGGCGGTGGCGGTCGGGGTGCCGTCGGCGGCAAAAGTCAGTTCGCTGGCCGACAGGATGCCGCTCCAGTACTTGGCGTTGAACTGGGCGCCATAGGAAGCCGATCCGCTGCTAGCGAACTGGAATGTCGAAGGCGAGAACGAGGTGGTAAAGGTCTCGATCGCGTTGGCGATAGCTGCAAAAGCCTTCTTGAGGCCCGAGATCATGTCGTCAGGGTTGCCGGCAGTGAAGTAGTTGTCAGGCTTTTTCTGGGTGGCGTCCGTGGTGAGACGGGTATCAGTCAGCGTATCGCCGCTGGTAGACCACCAGAGATCCGGGATGGCCTGGTCGAACGTGTAAGGATCGAAGCCCCCCGGCACGTTGAGGCCGCCGAACTTGGCAGTCAGGTAGAACTGATTGTTCTTTTGAAACGACTGTTCCAGCACGTCGACCCAGTAGGTCTGCACGGTCTGTTTGCCGTCCACGTCGGAACGGATGTCCTTGGCGTTGGCGTCGTAGGCCAAGCCTGCCATGTACGCGGAATTGCCCCGGCCAGGAGCGCCCCAACCCGTGTTGTTGGTGCCGATGGCGCCGAGGCCTTGCAATGCACCTATCTTGTCCGTCGCCTTCACGGCATCAACCGTCGTGTCCGCCGCCACCTTTGCCGGCAGGGTGGTGTTCTCCAGGTCGGTTGGATCTCCCTTGTTGCCGGGTACGTTTCTGTCGGCGTGGGTATAGATGTCGCCGATGCCCAGCACAAAGTTGCGCTGGCAGGTGTACTGGATCGGATCCTTCCAGTCGGTAATGACAGGAAAGCCATCCACCCACGTCTTGATTCTCGACGTTGAGGCTGCGCCGACGTTGCTCCATTCGGGCACATTGCCGAGATTGCGGAAGTAACGCAGAACGCCGTAGTACATCTCGCTGACCGGGTCACGCGACTTGTAGTTGCCGGGGGTCAGCTGGCCGAACTTGTTGAGATAGTTGATGACGCCGCTATCCGCGATGTCCACGCCTAGTGCCGAGGTAATTGAATCTGGGTTCTGCACAAGCTGGCCCGTAGTGGGATCCCACTCCCCAATCGTGTTAGCAATGGCGGATTTCAGCGGTACCGGCTGAGTCGGGCCAACAAACTTCTGGGCGGCGCGCAGCACGCCGCCATCGCGCGCGTTGCCGTTGCTTGTGCCATCTGCGGCCGTGGACTGGTTGAGGTAGCCAAAGGCGCTGTAGCGCATCTTCTGTGCGTACTGCTGCACCAAGCCCTCGGGCTTGTAGTTGCTGCCGTAGGCCTTGCAATTGGATTCCACGCCGCCGGCGCCGGACGAGGCGTCGCACACCCTCGTGCGCATCGTGAGGTCATAGACTCCGCTGCCGGTTTCGTTGTTGTAGTCGACCGCCGTTGTGCTGCCGGCCGAGCCGCCAAAGGAGCTGAACACCGTGGGCGACGAGGGGGTTGCCCATTGCAGCTGTATCACGGCATCGGCGCCGCTGTCGAAGTATTCAAGCCTGACCGTGAAGCTGGCGCCCTTGGTCAGCGTGACCGTTGCGTCGTTTGTGGTGGTCGAGTGGTTCGTCCAGTTGTCGATGCGCAGTACATCATTGACGTACAGACGCACGCCGTCGTCGGAGATGGTGCGGAAGGTGTAGGTACCTGTCTCTTGCGCGACGAAGGTACCGGTGTAGCGTGCCGAGAAATTGTCGGCATTGATGTTGGGAAAGGGCTTGGCCGAACCCCAGATGTGATCGGCGGAATCGGCCGCTACGGTGTGGCTCGGGCTACCCCCGAGCGTGGTGTTGTTGTAGTAGTCGCCCTTGAGCGTGCGCGGGTTGGCGGTCAGGCGCATCTTGAAGCCCATGCCATTGACCTTGATGGTCAACTGGTTGGCGCTGGTGAAGGGTGTGGCACCGGCGATTTCGCTCACCGGCAGGTTACGGTCGTCAAACAGGCCCTGGCCCGAATGCCAGCCTTTTTCCAGAATGGTCTTGTCGACGTCGTCGACCACGCGGCGCCCACCGGTCATGGCCCAGCGGAAGGGATCGATGGTGGCGGTGGCAGCCCAGTTCAGGAAGTTGCCACTCCATTTGCTGTCGTTGCCGCCGGTGCATGTACGGCTGGTAGCCGCGCCAGCCGGCTGGAAGTAGCTCTTGTTGCCGGTGGCGCTGCCGTCCGCCTTGGTCACGCCGTTGCTCGTGGCGTCATAAACGTAGGTGTAGCACTTGTTGGGATCGAAGTAGCCCTTGAACTCGCTGGCGCTCGAGTAAGCCGCCGTGTGGGCCGTGCGCGAGGCCGTGGGCCATTCGACTGAAAGCGCCAGCGCCAGATTGCCGGGCACGTCGGCGGTGGCTGCCCAGGGTTGATCGGCCAGGCTGGCGGCAGGAATCGGATTCTGCATGCCGAGCAAGGCCGCGCAGACGGCGGTGGCGCGCGCTGCGCGGCGCAGGCCTGGGTGCGACGACAAAGGGTGTTTCATGGCTCGGTGCCCCGGCTATTCGAGAGGATTGGTGAAGGACGATTGCAGGAACACCTGCGTGTCGCGCGGGCCGCTCACGCGGACCGTCAGCCGATAGACCAGCGCCAACGCATTGCCCAGGTCCTTGCCGGCGCGTCGCGCATCGCCGCCGATCAGGTCGGTGCTGGACGGCACGGAGACGCAGTGGACGTCGGCACCGGCTGAAGCGGGCGGCGTGTTGGTGGTGGTGATGGTGGGTTCGCCGGTGGCGCTGCACAGGCGGTCGATCACGTAGCGGATGGTGACGCCTGCGTCGTCGTCCTTGATGTCGGCACTGGTTGGCGAAAAATCAGCGCCAGCGACATTCTTGCCGGTAGGAGTGGCGCCCGTCTTGAGCAGCACCAGCGGAATGCCCCGGTCATTGGCGACCAATTGCACGGCGCTGTAATTCCTGGCGGGCATGTTGGTGTACGTGTCGGCAACCGTGGCCAGCGCACCACTCTTGAATTGCGTCAACACCGTCGAGGCTGCCAGTTCGCCCCGATTGACGAGGTCGCGCTTGAAGGCGAGGTTGCCGGCGCTGAACAGCGAACTGTTCATCGATCGCACCACGGCGACGCCGCCGGACAGCAGCACCACCAGCACGATCAGGCAGAACAGCAGCACCACGCCGCGCTGGCGAGATGCCTTGGGAAGGGATTGCTTGGTCATGAGGTTGGCAGCAACAGCATGTTGCGCAGCGGAACGGTGAATTCGACGACGCGGTGGCGGTAGTGACGGTCGGTGACTGGCTCGTCCTGTTTGAAGGCATCGCCCAGGCTGGTGAACAGGGTGAGCGTTGATGGGGCGACATAGCTCTCGTCCTCCTCCCCGTCCACCTTGACGTTGGTGGTGCTGCTCTTTTCGTAGAGAGTGCTGCGCATCACCAGCGCCACGCGCACAGCCACGATCTGGCGTGCGGTGGCGGGTGTCTTCATCACGGTGGCGACGTCCCAGCCGGTCGCGTCGGGCTTGGCCCAGGTGTCGAGCTTGCCGTCGAGATTGGTGTCCAGTCCATAGCGTGCGTAAAGGCCGTAGACGCCTTCTGCGATCGGCTGCGGGGTGTCGGTGCCGCCGGTGCGCAGCAGGTCATAGCTGAAGAGCGTGTGGTTGTCGCCGACACCGAAGAGCAGGAACTGGATGTTGTCGGGCTTGCCTAACGCCGAGAGGTAGCCCGAGCCGTCCGCTACGCCCAGAAGTGCCGTGGTGTTCGAGGCGTTGTGATAGTTGCCGGCCAATGGCAGGCTGCCCCGGCCGAACTCGTGGCTGAGTCTGTCGGTGTAGTTGTCGTCGAAACTCGCAGTTGATGAAACCTGCTCCAGCCGGCAGTCCGTCTTGCCGCTCTGGCTGATGAGCACCAGATCGTTCCTCAGCAGGCCGATGGTGGTGTTCAACGTGAGTTGGTCGCCGCCGGCGTTGCCGACGCTCGGGCGCGCCACGTCGCCGGCCGCGCCATTGCTGCCCATGACCATCAACACGTCCGAGCCTGATTTGGATTGGCCCTTGCCAATTAGGACCGGTGCCACGCGCAGGTCCTTCTGCCCGGCGAGATCGCCCAAGAAACCGGCGAAAGGGGCCTTGAAGGCGCCATCGGCATCCGTCCGCGGCAGGATTGCCGTGTTGGCGCGATCGGCACTGAGCTTGCAGCCGAACACTCCGCCGGCGCTCCAGGCCTGCGTGAATGCCGAGCCGGCGCTGCGCAGCGCGCGATCGATCACGCTGGCCGAATAGGCGCCCGCCTGGCCGATGTCGTTGTTCGAGGTGGTGGTGCGCTTGTGCGCCTCGCCGATGGTGATGGTGCTGGTCACGGCCAGCGTGACCACCAGGCCGATGACCACGGCGACCAGCAGTTCCACCAGGGTCAGGCCGCGTTGCGACCGCTGCAGCGGATCGCGGCGGAAGGGGCGCGTAGATTTCATGGCAGCACCACCTGGGTCGTGAGCCTGCTGTCGGCCGCCGAGGCGGCGCGGCTCGGCGCGCGCCAACTGATGCTGATGGTGGCGGTGCCGCCGTTGGGGGTCACAGTGGCGCTGGCGCCGGGCAGGGCGCTTTCCACCTTGTCTTCCCACTTTTCCTTTTCAGCGCTGGGCAGATCGACCGTCTTGTTGAGCCACATGGTGCTGGCCAGTTCATCGGCCAGGAGAGCGGCACGGTTGCGGTCCTCGGCATCGACCGAGAAGTTGATGGCGCGCGCTTGCAGGCCGATCAGGCCCAGGATGCCGAGAGAGAACAGCAGGATCGAGACGAGTACCTCGATCAAGGCGATGCCGGCCTGGCTGTGCGCCGCGGGGTTGCGAGGAGCAGGTTTCATGAGGCGGGGCAGCCATCGGGCTGAGTGGCGGAAAGAGTCCTGGCCGGGTCGCACATGCGCACCTGGCCGCCGAGCTTGATCTGCACCTGCAGCGGCCGGTCGGCGCCGGCGAGTTCCACTTTGTAGGTGGAGTCGCCGGCTGTGCAACTGGCGCTGGTGACCCCTGGAGACGCGTTGGTCACAAGCCGCCCCAGCGAGTTGAAGCAAACCGCCACCGGGCCGGTGATGGTGACGTTGGCGCCGGAGGCCGCGAGCACGCCGGCCTCCACGAAGGCTGCGGTCTCGCCGCTGTCCGTCAGCGTGATGGTGTTGATGGCCCAATACTTGCCGTTCTCCTTGGCGGTGTAGCCGTCGCTGGGATTGCTGTCGTCCGTCAGCGCAAACACCACCTGGCGGCTGCGGCGCGTGGCCTCGGTCTGCGCAGTGCGCAAACCATCCTGCAGGGCGTTGGCGATGGTGCGTACCTTGCTGTTGGCAATCCAGGTCGAGAACGCCGGCACGGCCAGCATCGCCAGGAGCGCCATGATGGAGACAGTGACCATCAGCTCGATCAGCGTGAAGCCGGCCGCTCGTCGGTTGCCTACGGGGAGAGCGTGCATCAGCAACCGCCCTTCTTGGCAACCCAATCGTTCGCGCAGCCACTCCAGCCCGATACACCGGTGACCGTCGAGGTGCGGTTGTTCTTCTCGTCGACGGTGAACGTGAAGCCACTGGTCGAGCCGCTGCCCTCTGCCTTCAGCTTGAACGCGGTGGTGGAGGGATCGCCGTCGCAAGACAGCGTGAAGGGGCCGACCTTGCGCTTGGATTCATCGACCTTGCAGGGCGAGATGAAGGTGGTGCCAACCGAGGCGTAGGTGCGGTTGTCTTGGTAGAAGCGCTCCATGTCCGCCCGCATGGCGGCCAAGCCGTTGTGCGCGTCGACAAGCCGGCCGCGCAGCACGTAGTCTTGATAGGCGGGCAGGGCGATCGCGGCAAGTATTCCGACGATGGCGACCACGATCATCACTTCGATGAGTGTGAAGCCCGACTGACGGCAACGAGGCAGAGAAGCGTTTTGCACTGTGATGACCTTTGATCGCAACGTTTACGATGGTCACAAATTGTCACCAATCCATCGATTTCTGAATCACCGCTTGTCAGGGCGTCGCTTCCTTTCGTCGACTCCGGGCAGGCAATTCGTGTACTTTTTCCTACAGGCACAATTCCGCGCATGACGCCAGCTGCCGTTCGCGCAGACGCGCCCGCACCCGATCTCATCTCGGCCTTTGCACTTGCTGCGCTGATCGCGCTGTCTTTTCTTTTCCCTTTTGTTGCCGGTCCGTCGGCCAACGTATGGCAGCAACTGGCGGCATGGAGCTGTGCGGCGCTATTGGTGGTGGCGGGGCCGGTCGCATTGCCTGCTCGGGGCCTCGCGCTTTGGCTGGCCCTGGTCGGCGTGTCGATCCTGCTGAGGCGATCCGACAACCCGATGCTCGATATTTCTGCGGTCATTGCTGTAGCGGTCGTCGGCCTGTCAGCCTGCGTGGGTGCCGGGCTGGCACACGCGTCGGCATCACGGCCCTGGCCGCTGGCCTGGGGCTTGCTCACCGCCGGCCTCCTCAGTGCCATCCTCGGCCTGCTCCAGTACTACGGCCTCGCCGAGTCGCTCGCCCCGTGGACGACCTCACCCGACCTGGGTCAGGCTTACGGCAACCTGCGCCAGCGCAACCAGTTCGCCACCTTGATCAGCATGGCGCTCATCGCTGCGCTGTGGCTGCATGCGGCAGGCGGCCGCCGCATACGCGCCGCGCTGCTGCCGACAGGGCTACTGCTGATCGTCGCGGCCGCCGCCTCCACCTCGCGCACCGGGCTGCTGCAGCTTCTGCTGATCAGCGGCACCGCCGCTTTCCTTGCCTGGCGCGAGCGGCATCGCCCAAACGAAGAGGCTGCGAACTTCAAGCTGCCGCACCCCTTGCTGCTGCTGGCCCTGACCCCCGCCTATTTCGCCGCCGCCTGGCTGCTGCCCTTGCTCGCCGGCTCCGGCGTCGAAAGCATGATGCACCGCCTGCGCGAAGGGGCGCCCGACGCGCACAGCCGCCTGGTGCTCTGGCGCAACGTCCTCGACCTGATCGCCCAGCGCCCTTGGACAGGCTGGGGCTGGGGCGAGCTGAGCTTTGCGCACTACAGCACGCTCTACAGCGGCTTGCGCTTCGTCGAGATCCTAGATAACGCCCACAACCTGCCGCTCCACCTCGCAGTCGAACTCGGAATCCCGGCAGCATTGCTGATCTGCGGCGGCTTCGGCTGGCTGGTACTGGCCGCACGGCCTTGGCGCGAGACCGATCCGGCGAGGCTTATGGCGTGGGGCCTGCTCGGCGCGATCGTGCTGCACAGCATGCTCGAATACCCGCTCTGGTACGGGCCCTTCCAACTCGCCTTCGGGCTCTGTCTGGGCTTTCTGTGGCGTGGATCGCAGGAAGCACGTTTGAAGTGGATTGCTGGACCTTCGTTGGCTGCCGCGGCGGTCCTGATGGTGGCCGTCGGCTACGCCGCCTGGGACTACACCCGCATCAGCCAGATCTACCTTGCGCGCGAGGATCGCTTGCCGGCGTGGCGCAACGACACCTTGGCCAAGCTCCGAGGTTCCTGGTTGTTCGCGAATCAGGTGAAGTTCGCCCAGCTCATGCTGACGCCGGTCAGCGCCGCCAATGCGGCCGAGGTTCATGCGCTGGCGCAGCGCCTTCTTCACTTCTCGCCGGAGCCCCGCGTCATCACCAAGCTGATCGACAGTGCCATGCTGCTCGGCCTGAACGACGAAGCGCTGGCGCAGGCGATGCGCTTCAAGAAAGCGTTCCCGCGCGAGTACGCGCGCTGGCTCGAGAACGAGCCGGTGGACGATCCGTCCGAATAGCAAATCAAGAACAACAACTGAGAGCAACATGGAGATTCTTGTCGTCGTCGGCACCCTGTCCGGCATCGGGGGAATAGAGACTTGCGTGCGGACGCTGGCTGAGGAGGCCGAGGCCAATGGCGACCGCGTGCGGGTTCTTGCGCTCTGCCCGAGCGTGCTGGATGCGCGCTGGCATCAGGGGCTGGCGTACACCGAAGTGCCCAACGGATCGAGGTCACTCAGATGGCAGATGCTTGGCGGCCTGCCTGCCGTCATCCGCGCCTGCAAGACCCATCCGCCCGATGTCGTCATCGTGATCTACGGTTCGAGCATCCTGCTGGTGCGATTGGGGTTGCTCCTTGCAAGGCTCAAGCGTCCGGTGATGGCCTGGTTGCATTTTTCGACCGCGCACAAGCAGAGAACCGATTTCCTTCGCTACGCCCATGGCCACATCTGCATCAGCTCGCAGATCGCGGCTGCGACCAAGAAGATCGTCGGCATTGCGGCCGAGAGCGTGCACCTTGTCTACAACGGCGCGCGCATCGAGGCGGCTTCGGCAATGGCTCGCTCGACCAGCGGGCCGCTGCGGCTGCTGCATGTCGGCCGCCTCATGGTCGGAAGGCAGAAGCGCACCGACGATCTGCTGCGCGCGCTCGCGCTGGTTGAAGGTGATTGGCGGCTGGACCTGATCGGCACCGGAGAGGGCGAGGAAGACATCGCCGGACTTCATGCCTTGGCCGAGCAACTCGGCATTGCCGATCGCCTGAACTGGCTGGGTTGGCAATCCGATCCGTGGCGTGCCGTCGCGACGGCGGATCTACTTGTTCTCTGCTCCGCTTTCGAGGGTTTCCCGATGGTCCTGATCGAGGCCCTGGCGCGCGGGATCCCGTGTCTCAGCAGCGATTGTTCCTCGGGTCCCGCAGACATCATCCTGCACGGGCACAACGGATGGCTCTATCCGGTCGGCGACGGCGGCGCGTTGGCCGGCCGGATTCAGCACCTGGTTCGCGACCGTACGCTGCTCCCTCCGGCCCACCTGGTCCGCGAATCGGTCAGGATGTTCAGCAGCAACATGGTTTTTCGAAGGATCAGGCAGGCGATCGAAAACACGATCGAACGCTTCGGACGCCGCCGCTACGCCTGATCCTTCCCCGCCACGTAACTCCCCGACTTCCCCCCATGCTTCTCCAGCAGATGCACCCCGTTGATCGTCATCCCCCGATCCACCGCCTTGCACATGTCGTAGATCGTGAGCAGCGCCACCTGCACCGCTGTCAGCGCCTCCATCTCGACCCCGGTGGGCCCGACGGTCTCGACCGTGGCTGTGCAAGCCACCTGCGGCACCCCGCCGTCGGCAATGGCGAAAGCCACCGCCACCCGCGTCAGCGCAAGGGGATGGCATAAGGGAATCAAATCGCTGGTCTTCTTGGCGGCCTGGATGCCCGCGATGCGCGCGATGCCGAGCACGTCGCCTTTCTTGGCCGTGCCCGATTCGATCAGCGCCAGGGTCGAGGCCTGCATCTCGATGCGGCCGGTCGCCACGGCCACGCGGTGGGTGGCGGGCTTGGCGGCCACGTCGACCATATGGGCCTGGCCTTGGGCGTCGAAATGGGTGAGTGGACTCATGGATGAACGTTCCGTAGAGTGACGCATCATACGAGGCCGAGCCATTGACGAGGAATGCCGCGCTTGACTCTTTTCTCTCTTTCGATTCGACCGCCCAAGCCTCGGCTGCGGGCCCTGTGCGCTGCCCTTTTGATCGCGCCCCAGCTCGCCCTGCCGCCCCTGGCGCAGGCCCAGCTGCTGCCGGGGATGGGCGACGGCGGGGAGATGACCGCCAGCGCCGAGCGTCGGCTCGGCGACCAGATCGCGCGCGAGCTGTACCGCGACCCCGACTACATCGACGACCCGGTCCTGGTCGAGTATGTGCAGGACATCTGGCAGCGCCTGCTGGCTGCGGCGCGCACCCGCGGCGATCTCACGCCCGAGCTCGACGAGCGCTTCGCCTGGACGGTGCTGCTGGGACGCGACCGCAGCATCAACGCCTTCGCGCTGCCGGGCGGCTATCTCGGGCTGCACCTGGGGCTGATCTCGGCCACGGGCAGCCGCGACGAGCTCGCCACCGTGCTCGGGCACGAGCTCTCGCACGTCACGCAGCGCCACATCTCGCGCATCATGGCCAAGCAGAGCCGGCAGATGCCGCTGCTGCTCGCCGGCATGATCCTCGGCATGATCGCGGCCGGCAAGAGCCGCAATCCGGATGCCGGGCAGGCGGTGATGATGGGCAGCCAGGCCGCCTTCGTGCAGAGCCAGCTCGGCTTCTCGCGCGACATGGAGCGCGAGGCCGACCGCGTCGGCTTCGGTGTGATGACGCAGGCCGGCTTCGCCCCGCAGGGCGCGGCCGCGATGTTCGAAAAGCTGCAGTACGCCTCGCGCCTCAACGACAACGGCTCCTATCCCTACCTGCGCAGCCATCCGCTCAACAGCGAGCGGATCTCGGACATGCAGGGCCGCTTCCAGTTCAAGCCGGGCGCGGAGCACACGATGCCGCTCGTCATGGACCACGCGATGATCGCCGCCCGCGCGCGCGTGCTCTCGCGGCCGGGTGTCGATGTGCTGCGGCTGTGGGTCAACGCCGCCGGAGCCGGCGAATTCACGCGCAGCGCGCCGGCCCAGCAGGCCGGCGCGCTCTACGCGGCGGCGCTGTCGGCCAACGAGCTGCGCGATTTCAAGGCCGCCCGCGCGCTGGCGCAGCGGCTGGTCGCGCGGACGTCGGAGGATGCGGCGGCCTCGCGCCTGGCGCGCCTGCTTTCAGCCGAGATCGAACTCGCCGCGAACGACGCCCCCAAGGCGGCCGCGCTGTTGGACGCCAAGGCCGAGGACCGTCCCGAAATGCTGCTCGCCGCGCAAGCGGCGGTCGCCACCCGCAATGCGGCGCCGATGGTCGCGCCGCTGCGCGACTGGGTGGCCCAGCATCCGCGCGATGCGACTGCCTGGCGCACGCTGGCCAATCTCTACGGGGCGCAGAACGACACGCTGCGCGCGGTGCGTGCCGATGCCGAGGCCAACGTCGCGGTGCTCGACTACGCGGGTGCGCGCGACCGGTTCAAGGCTGCGCAGGAACTGATGCGCAAGAGCGCGGATGGGCAGGGCGGGGTGCCCATCGATCACTACGAGGCGTCGATCATCGACACGCGCGCACGGGCGGTCGAGGTACTGGTGAAGGAGCAGGCGGCCGAACCGCCGCTCAAATAACCCGCTTGGCGAACAGCCCGCCGAGCGCCGCCTCGATGACGATGCCGAGCAGCGAATAGATCAGCGAGCCGATCAGCGCGGCCACGAAGCCGTTGACATGGAAGCCCGACAGCAGCCCCGAGGCGGCCCAGAACAGGAGGGCGTTGATCACGAACAGGAAGAGTCCCAGCGTGACGATGCTGACCGGCAGCGTGAGCACCACCAGCACCGGCCGCACGAACATGTTGAGCAGGCCGATCACCGCCGCGGCGATCAGCGCCGAGGTAAAGTTCGGCACCTGCACGCCGCTGTAGACGTAGGTGACTGCGAGGAGCGCGAGCGCGCTCAGCAGCCATTTGATGAGAAGTCGCATGCGTCGGACGAGGGCGCTGGATGGGCCCTATTCCGACAGCTCGTTGGCCAGCACCAGCAGCGCACCCATGCCCAGCACCCCGCCCGGCACGGCCCAGCCCGACTGGCCGGGCGAGGGCACGTCCGGCGCCACGGGCTCGAGGTCGACGCCGATCTTCGGCCGCCGCGCATCGACCACCTGGGCCGCGCCGTGCTCCAGCTTCAGCTGCTGGGTCAGCTCGGCGAGCGGACCCTTGGCGAGAACCGGCGTGACCTGGCCGTCGCGCAGCCGCAGCACCGGCAGCAGCTGCTCCTGCACCTTCGCGAACCACTTGGCGCGCCAGTTCTCGCGCGCGCTGTGGCTCACCCACTTGCTGATGCGATGCGTCATGCGCGGCGCGCAAGCCACCAGCACCCAATGCCTAGCACCCGTGCCGACCGCTGCCGGCGACAGCTTGGCGAGAAACTCGCGCGCATAGGCCGCATCGTCGACATACAGAATGATCTTTTCCATGGGTGCTCCTTCTTTCCTGCGAGATCAGGCAGTGGCGGTGCTTTCAGGCTTCGGCTTGCGCATGGCAACCCACTTGCCGATGGCCAGCACCAGCAGCGCGCCGCCGATACCGGCAATGTAGCGCACCGTGTCGGTCTGCGGCACCTTGGGCACCCAGGTCCAGGCGGCGGGGTTGACCACGGCCGGGTCGCTCACCGCCATCGTGCCGGCGATCCAGCCCAGCAGCATGCCGCCCGCCGTGATGATGATCGGGAAGCGGTCCATCAGCTTGATGACCAGCTGGCTGCCCCACACGATGATCGGGATGCTGACCAGCAGACCGAAGATCACGAGCGGCATCTGGTGGCCCTCGCCCGCACCCTGGGCGGCGCCGGCGATCGCGATCACGTTGTCCACGCTCATCACCAGGTCGGCCACGATCACGGTCTTGACGGCGGCCCAGAGCTTGTCGCTGGCGGCGATGTTGCCGTGCGCATCGTCATGGTCGGGCGCGAGCAGTTTGACGCCGATCCACACCAGCAGCAGGGCGCCTACCACCTTCAGGAACGGGATCGCAAGCAGCGTGAGCGCGAAGAAGATCAGGATCACGCGCAGGATAATGGCGCCCGCCGTGCCCCAGAGAATGCCCTTGGTGCGCATCGCCGGCGGCAGCTTGCGGCAGGCCAGCGCGATCACGACGGCGTTGTCGCCACCGAGCAGGATGTCGATCATAATGATTTGACCGACGGCGACCCAAAATTCGGGGGCCATGAACTGTTCCATAAAGTCCTCTGTTCGTTTTGCTCTATTCCGAGCAGCTCGGATGAAGCGACTGAATGAGGACCGGGTGGCCCCGGGAACTTGCAATCGCTTCGATCAAACCTGCACGGGTTCAAATCGAAGGTCTTGCTCGGCAGCGCGTGCGGCTGCCCGTCAGGCCGGAAGTGTTGTGTGCTTCGTATTGACGACCTGGCGATATCCGCTTTGCGAAAAGCGGACGGGAGCTACTCCCCTTCGTGGCCCGGATTAAAGCATCGAGACCCCCGGCGTGGCAACCTGAATTTCTCCGCGCCTCAAAGAAAAAACGTCCGCATGCGCCATTGTTCGGCCATCCGGCGCTATGGATTCTGTAGCGCCGCATAACCTTCGATCGCCTTGGGACTTTGCCGGACTATGATGCCCGCTCGCATTTTTCCGACCTCATGGCCGCCATCCACATCACCGACATCGAGGCCGCCATCAACTTCTGGCGCGAGCAGAAGCCCTCGCCCGATGGCATCACCCTCGCGCCCGAGCTGCGCGCGCTGGCCGAGGTCTACGCGCTCATGGTGTTTCACCACGAGGACGAGGTCGACGAGGCGGGCTTTCCCAGAGATGCCTGGGATGCCTGGCTGGCGTGGTACCTCGGCACGCCCGACACGCCCTGCATCGCCATCTGCTCCACCAGCCAGGGCGACGACGAGTGCAAGGGCTGCGGGCGCAGCTTCGACGAGGTGCAGCACTGGCCCGCCATGACCCCGGGCGAGAAGCGCTCGACCTGGCGCCGCATCACCATGCAGGACAGCGCCTGGCGCTTCAACAAGTACGCCGAGCGGGCGCGGGAGGCCGAGCACGTCTGGCCCGACGACCCGGTTGCGGCCGACGCGCCGCGCTGAAAAGAAATTCCAATGCGCCGCCTCGTGCAAGCCCCCAACCTGGCAATCGCCACGCTGTGGGTGCATGCGCTGCGCGAAGACGGCGTCGCGGCCTCGGTGCAGCGCGAATACCTCGGCGCCGCGGCCGGGCAGTTGCCGCCCGATCAATGCCTGCCCGAGATCTGGATCGAGGACGAAGCCCAGTTCGCGCTGGCCGAGCGCTTGCTCCACGAGCTGCAGCACCGGCCGCAGCGGCGCTGGCAATGCAGCTGCGGCGAACTCGTCGAAGGCGGCTTCGAGCAGTGCTGGCAGTGCGGCGCGATGATGCCGCCCGCCTGAACCGAGCCCGCCTACTTCAGCCGCACGGGCTCGATGTCGATGTTGTGCGTGCCGTCGCCCAGCATCAGCGTGCCTTCCTGGATCGTGGCCTGCAGCTGCATGGAGCGCTGCGCGAGCGCGGCGAGCGACTGCGAGGCGGCCGTGGGCACGCGGAACACGCTGAGGTTCTGCGGCCGCGTGAGCTTGTTCTCGATGCCGCGCCACCAGATTTCGGCCGCGTGATTGAAGCAGTAGACGATGACTTCGTCGGCCTTCCCGCAGGCCTTGATGACCGGCTTGTCCTCGGGCTGCCCGACCTCGATCCAGAGCTTCACCTCGCCGGTGAAATCGCGCAGCCAGACGTCGGGCTCGTCGGGGTTCGACAGGCCGGCGCCGAAGGCCAGCGTGCCGTCGCCGTTGCACACGTCCTGCAGCTTGTAGGCGTTGAGCGCCAGCGCCACCAGCCGGATCATCATCCGCTCGTCGGTCTCGCTGGGGTGGCGCGCGAGGGTCAGTGCGTGGTCGGCGTAGTAGCTGTGATCGATGTCGGCGACAGCGAGGTTGGCTTTGAAGATCGTGGATTTCAGCGCCATCAGATCCGCCGGGCCAACTCGGCGGCCTTGCCGATGTAGCTGCCGGGCGTCATCGCCAACAGGCGTTCCTTCTCGGCTTCCGGAATCTCGAGCGAGCGGATCAGGCCGTGCAGCGCCTCGGCCGTCACCGTCTTGCCGCGCGTCACTTCCTTCAACTGCTCGTACGCCCCCTGCACGCCGAAGCGGCGCATCACGGTCTGGATCGGCTCGGCCAGCACTTCCCACGAGGCGTCGAGGTCCTCGGCCAGCGCCTCCTCGTTGAGCTCGAGCTTGCCCAGGCCGGTCGCGAGGCTCGCGTAGGCCAGCACGGCATAGCCGCAGGCCACGCCGATGTTGCGCAGCACGGTGCTGTCGGTGAGGTCGCGCTGCCAGCGGCTGACCGGCAGCTTCTCGCTCAGGTGGCGCAGCAGCGCGTTCGCAAGCCCGAGGTTGCCTTCGGCATTCTCGAAGTCGATCGGGTTGACCTTGTGCGGCATGGTCGAGGAGCCGATCTCGCCCGGCTTCAGGCGCTGCTTGAAGTAGCCCAGGCTCACGTAGCCCCAGATGTCGCGCGAGAGGTCGATCAGGATGGTGTTGGTGCGCGCCACCGCATCGAAGAGCTCGGCCATGTAGTCGTGCGGCTCGATCTGGATGCTGTAGGGCTGGAAGCTGAGCCCCAGGCCCAGCGGCGCCGGCGTCTCGACCACCTTGCGGCTGAAGGCTTCCCAGTCGAACTCCGGCCAGGCTGCCATGTGCGCGTTGTAGTTGCCGACCGCGCCGTTCATCTTGGCCAGCAGCTGCACGCCGGCGATCCGTTCGCGCGCCTTGGTCAGGCGCACCGCGACGTTTGCGAACTCCTTGCCGACGGTGGTCGGGCTCGCCGTCTGTCCGTGCGTGCGCGAGAGCATGGGCACGGCGGCGAACTTGGTCGCCATCTCGCGCAGGGTGGCGATCAGGCCGTCGATCGCCGGCAGCATCACCTTCTCGCGCGCCGCCTGGATCTGCAGCGCGTGGCTGGTGTTGTTGATGTCTTCGCTGGTGCAGGCGAAATGCACGAACTCGGAGGCAGCGAGCAGCTCCGGCCGCGCCTCGAATTTCGACTTGATCCAGTACTCGACCGCTTTCACATCGTGGTTGGTGGTCTTCTCGATCTGCTTGATCGCGACTGCGTCGGCCTCGGAGAAATTGGTGACCAGGCCCAGCAGGTACTTGCGCGCGCCGCCCGTGAGCGGCTTGAATTCGGGAAAGCCGCAGTCCGACAGCGCGATGAACCACGCCACCTCGACCTGCACGCGCCGGTGCATATAACCCTGTTCGCTCATCAACGGGCGCAGCGCCGAGAGCTTGGCCGCGTAGCGGCCGTCGAGGGGGGAAAGGGCGGAGACGGTGGAGAAACTCATGGGCCAATTTTAGGTGGCGCCCTGCCGCAATCAATTTGCGCTCTCGGCCGCCTCCCTGAAAAACGCGATCCGCTCGGCCGTGGCCGGATGCGAGGAGAAGGCCAGGCCGATGGTGTCGTCGTCGAGTCCGGCGCGTTTCTGCTCGCCGCGCCAGCGTTCGATGGCCTCGAAGAAGCCGACCATCGTGCGCGGCGAAATGCCCACGGCGCGCATCAGGCGCACCGATTCCGCGTCGGCTTCGCGTTCGGCATCGCGCGAGTAGCCCAGCGTGGCCAGCAGCACCGGCGCGCTGCCGATCAGCGTGCCGTAGTCGCCGAAGGCGACCGATACCGCGAAGCCGACCGCCGAGACCTGCACCAGCTGCCGCATCGCATGGCGCAGGCGCACATGGCCGAACTCGTGGCCCAGCACCCCCAGCACCGCCTCGTCGTTGCCGGGCATCAGCCGCACGAGTTCGTCGGTGAGGATGATGGTGCCTCCCGGCAGCGCCAGCGCATTCGGCCCCAGCTGCTTGTCGCGGCCGCGCCGGAACTCGAGCTTCCAGGCCGGCGCGTCCTCCGGATGCGCCGCCTGCACCATCCGCGCGAAGGCGCGGCGGATGCGTTCCTGCTCGGCGGGCGGCAGGGCGCTGGGCTGCAGCAGCGACTGGTCGACCGAGGCCAGCACCTCCTCGCCGATCAAGGCGTCGACGCGAATCGGCACCGCCGCGGTGACGCCGCGCGCCACCCAGGGCAGGCCCCACTGGTACATGGCCGCGGTGGCGGCCAACAGCAGCACGAAGGCGATCGCGACGCCGCGCCAGTTCTGCTGGGCGCGCACCACCCAGCTGTCGGCGCGGCCTTGCCGCGCGGCCCATTCGTCCCAGGCCGCGACGTCGAGCGCCTGCACGCTGGCGCCCTGCGGCAATTGCGCGATGCGTCCGCCGTGCCGCGTGCGCTCGGGCCAGCGCACCTGGGCCAGCGGTACCGTGAGCGCCTCGAAGGCTTCGCCGGGCGCCGGGGCGATCGTCAGCAGGTCGCCCTGCACATGCAGGCGCGCCGCGTGCGGCCGGCTGCTGCGACCGTCGAAGAAACGGGCGTCGAGGGCCGTGCTCACATCCCGATGTCCAGGCCGAACAGGTCGGCCGCCATGTCGCCCGCCGCGCCCGGGTCCTCGCGCCCCGCCACCTGGCTGATCCTGTCCAGCCCGATGCGGGTCTGCAGTTCGATCGCCTCGATCTGCGCGCGCCGCGTGTTCACCACGGCGAAGGGCCAGTAGAGGCCGAGGGTCAGGAAGATCAGCAGGTAGTTCTTGCACTGCAGGCCCAGGTAGCCCTTGAACAGCAGGCGGCTGTCGAAACGCATCAGCTCGTTGCCGGTGGTCGACCACAGCAGGTTCTGCAGCCGCACCTGCAGATAGGACTTGGGCAGGATGTTGAACAGCAGGATGCCGCCGAAGCCCAGCACCACGGCCAGCAGCACGAAGGCCGCGCCCATGCCGCTCTTGCGGCCGGCGAAGGCCAGGCCGCCGAACACGACGATGGCGATCAGGAAGGCGACGAAGCTCAGCGCGATCAGCTTGATGAAGATGCCGTAGAGCACGCCCACGTCGGCCTTGAGCCGGGTCTGCAGTCCGCCGATGGCGTAGTTGTCGTGCTGGTAGCGCTTCACGCGCCAGAGGAAGTAGGGCAGGCCCACCACGAAGATCAGCATGCCGAGGCCGATCACGCCGGCCGCAACGGCCGGCAGCGCCTGCTGGACCTCCTCGTCGCCCGGCGCGCCCGCCATCGCGCCGGCGATCGCCACCGGCAGCAGCGCCAGCGCGAGCGGCGGCAGCATGCAGGCATAGGCACCGGCCGTATCGCCGGCGAAACGGAAGCGCAGGCCGCGCCAGCTGGTGTTGGCGAGCCGGAAGCGCATCGCGGCGCGGAACAGGGCGGGCCACAGCACGACGAAGGCCAGCGCCGCCACCAGGGCGGCCCAGCCGGAGAAGTTGCTGCCCACCGAATAGGCGATCAGGAAGCCGGCGGCGATCAGCGTGCCGCGCAGCATCTTGACCGGCTCGCCATGAAAGTCCAGCGCGTCGCCGCCGACCCAGGTGTTGCTGTAGAAGTACTTGAGCTTGCGGACCTTGGCCCAGGGCAGGTAGATGCCCAGCGTGACCACGATCAGCAGCAGGTTCACGATCCAGATGCGGAAGTACTCGCTGCCGCTGGCCGTGAACTCGATCGGATGGCGTTCCGCAGTCGCGTCGATGGGCGCTTCGATGTCCATGCTTTCCTACCTTCTCCCTCGTTGGTATGGAGCCGGATTCTGCACTGCGTGCGTTCACCTAGAATCAAAACGCTACAACGACGACCCCGGAAGGGAGAGAGCCTGCATGAAACTGATCGGATCCGCTGCCAGCCCCTATGTGCGCAAGGTGCGCGTGGTCATGGCCGAAAAGCGGCTCGACTACCAGTTCGTGATCGAAGACGTCTGGTCCGAAGACACGACCATCGCCAGTTCCAATCCCCTCGGCAAGGTTCCCTGCCTGATCATGGACGGCAGCGAGGCCATGTTCGACTCGCGCGTGATCGTCGAGTACCTCGACACCCTCTCGCCGGTCGGCAAGCTGATCCCGCAGCAAAGCCGCGAGCGCGCCGAGGTGAAGACCTGGGAAGCTCTGGCCGACGGCGTCATGGATGCAGGCGTGCTTTGGCGCCTCGAGGCGAGTTGGGCCCGCCGCGCCGATGGCGAGCGCAGCCAGGCCTGGATCGACCGCCAGCGCGCCAAAGTCGAGGGCGGCATCCGCGCGATGGCCAAGGGCCTGGGCGACAAGCCTTTTTGCAGCGGCATCCACCTGAGCCTGTCGGACATCGCGGTCGGCTGCGCGCTCGGCTGGGTCGGCTATCGCTTTCCCGAGATCGACTGGCGCAGCGAGCATTCGAACCTGAGCAAGCTCTACGACAAGCTGATGCTGCGTCCCAGCTTCGCCGACACGGCGCCTTAGAGCCATCCAGCGCCCCAAACAAAAGCCCCGCATTGCGGGGCTTTTTGTTGGTGAACACCACGGAACCGGCTTTGCCGGGCCGCTGGTGTTGCCCCCGGAAGGGGGTTGGCGGACCACACGAAGTGGGGAAGCCTGGGGGAGAGACAAAAATGCTGCGAGGCGCCCCGAAACGAAGGAGGGAGGGAGGGAGGAGGAGAAGAATCGCCTCGGGATTTCGACCAGACGGCAAGCGCCTGGAAGACCTCGCAACATGAAAAATGGCCGGGCTTTCTGCGCCCGAGACCGGTATGAGCCCAGCCAGCCGGAGCCGGTTCCCGGGGCAGTGGTAAGCATTTGTGACGAGCTGCGAAGGATGCGTCTCAGCGGGGATCGAGCTGCTTTTCCAGGTCGCGCACGAAGCCGCGATCGTCCGGCGAGGTCATGCTCGAATAGGACTCGACCACCTTGCCGTCGCGGCCGATCAGGTACTTGTAGAAGTTCCACTTCGGCGTGGTGCCCGAGACTTGCGCCAGCTCCTTGAACAGCGGATTGGCGCCCGGGCCGCGAACTGAGGACTTGGCGAACATCGGGAATTTCACGCCGAAGGTGCTTTCGCAGAACTCGGCAATCTCCTTGTTCGTGCCGGTCTCCTGCGAGAAGTCGTTGGAGGGGAAGCCAAGCACCACCAGTCCGCGCGAGCGGTATTTGCTGTCCAGCGCCTCCAGGCCCTTGTACTGCGGCGTGAAGCCGCAAAAGCTCGCCGTATTGACCACCAGCACCACCTTGCCCGCGTACTGGCACAGCGACTGGGGTTTTTCGTCTTGCAGCCGTGGGAAGGTGTGTTGCAGGATGGGCGGGCAGCCGGCCGGGGCGCTCGCGGCCTGGGCGCTGGCGCTGACAGGCAGAAGCAGGGCGGCAGCCGCGATCGCCGGAAGAAGAAGCACTGGCCGTCGGATCGAGGTTCGCATGGCGATTTTCCGGTGTGAAATGGGTTGCATCCGCACCACGGCGGCGCGCGCAACCGCCATCATCGCGCGCTTGTCACGAGCGCGCCAAGACAGCCGACTAAAATCCGTCGGCTTAAGAAAGACTTTGATGCTTTATCCGGAACTCTTCAGACAGCTCGAATCCGTCCGCTGGGACATGGACAAGGATATTCCGTGGCAGTCTTTCGACGCAAGCCGCCTGTCCGAAGAGCAGGCCCAGACCATCAAGATGAACGCGATCACGGAGTGGGCGGCGCTGCCGGCCACCGAGATGTTCCTGCGCGACAACCGGCATGACAGTGATTTCTCGGCTTTCATGTCGATTTGGTTCTTCGAGGAGCAGAAGCACTCGCTGGTGCTGATGGAGTACCTGAAGCGCTTCAGCCCCCAGCATGCCCCCACCGAGCAGGAGCTGCACGACGTGCGCTTCGACTTCGACCCCGCGCCGCCGCTCGAAACCCTGATGCTGCATTTCTGCGGCGAGATCCGCCTCAACCACTGGTACCGCCGCGCGGCCGAGTGGCACACCGAGCCGGTCATCAAGCACATCTACACCACGCTGAGCCAGGACGAGGCCCGCCACGGCGGCGCCTACCTGCGCTACATGAAGCGCGCGATGGAAAAATTCGGCGACGAGGCGCGCGCCGCCTTCACCAAGGTCGGCGTGCTGATGGCCAGCGCCCGGCGCACCGCCCAGGCGCTGCATCCGACCAACCTGCACGTCAACAAGGCGCTGTTCCCGCGCGACACGATCCAGAGCCGCGTGCCCGATCCGGACTGGCTCGAGCACTGGCTGGACAAGCAGATCAAGTTCGATGCCGTCTGGGAGAACAAGGTCGGCGAGCGCATCCTGCACAACCTGAGCCTGTTGATGAACCGCAGCTTCAAGACCGTGCAGGAGCTGAACCGCTACCGCAAGGAACTGGCGGCGACGCTGGGCCCCCAGCCGGCCTACCAGGGCGCCTGAGCCCGCGTTTCCTTCGGCGCGCGTCACAAAACGTGCGTCTCGTCCGTCTTGCTTGCATATGGACGCTTCCACCCAAACTTTCGACCGCCATCGCCGGCGGCTGCTGGGCATCGCCTACCGCATGCTCGGCTCGACGGCCGATGCCGAAGACGTCGTGCAGGACGCCTGGCTGCGCTGGAACGATGCCACGGTCGATGCGCTGAACAACCCCGAGGCCTGGCTGGTCACGGTGGTCACGCGCCTGTCGATCGACCGGCTGCGCGCCGCCAAGCAGCAGCGCGATCATTACGTCGGCACCTGGCTGCCCGAGCCGCTCGTGACCGATGCGCCGGCTTCGCCGGAGCAGATGCTGGAGCGCGCCGACGACGTCTCGATGGCTTTCCTCGCCGTGCTCGAGCGGCTGGCGCCCGAAGCGCGCGCCGCCTACCTGCTGCGCGAGGTGTTCGATGCCGACTACGAAGACGTGGCCCGCACCCTCGGCAAGAGCGAGGCGGCCTGCCGCCAGCTGGTGCATCGCGCCAAGACCCAGATCCAGGACGAACGCCCGCGCTTCGCGGTGGAGCGCGAGGCCCACCGGCGCCTGCTGGAGGGCTTCGCGCAAGCGGCGGCCAGCGGCGACATGCAGCGGCTGAAGGCGCTGCTGGCCGAAGACGTCGAGCTGATCGGCGACAGCGGCGGCAAGGTGCCTGCCTTCCGCGCGATGCTGCGCGGCGCGCAGCGCATTGCGCAGTACTACTACGCGGTCGTGCGGCTGCTTGGGATCGGCCTGCGCCTGCAGGTCGTGGAAGTCAATGGCGAGCCGGGCCTGCTGCGCTTCTTCAACGGCGCGCTGGAGTCGGTGCAGACCATCGAGACCGACGGCGAGCGCATCCTGCGCATCCGCACGCAGCGCAATCCCGAGAAGCTGCAACGCATTGCCGCGCAGTTCGCGTCGCGGGCCATCACGCGCGAGGAGCTGCTGGGGCTCCGGACGCCCGCGCCCTGAATGCTCAGCGGCGCTCGACGATCATCGGCGCAAGCTGAAGTCCATTGCGCACCTGTTCGGCCATGTCCCGCGCCAGCTCGCGCGAGGCATAGGGCCCGGCTTGCAGCCGGTAGGTGCCGCGCTCCGCGAACACGTTGAGCGCCGGCGCCAGCACGGGCAGGCTGCGTGCCACCTGCTGCTGGAAGCGATCGACGCCGTCGCGCTGGCTGAAGGCGCCCAGCTGCACCCAGAAGCCGGAGGCGGGCAATTTCATGGAGGCCGTTGGGGCTTCGGGCGCGGACGGCGCTGCCTCGGGCGTGAGCGGCGGCAGCGCCGCGAGCTCGCGCACCTCTGCGCTCGGCATGGCGACCACCGGGCGGGTGAGGGCCGCAGGGACGGCGACGCTGTCGGAGGCTGGCGCAGCCAAGGCGCGCGGCGCTGCTGGCGCTGATGCCGCCGGCGCCGCGAACGCCAGCGCTGTCGCGCCCGCGTCGCCGCGACGCCAGGTACCCGCGCGGATGTCCTCGTTCGTGATGCGCTCGATCTCCACCGGCGCCACCCCGCGCAGCAGGTCGAGCTTGAGCGCCGCGGTGTAGCTCAAGTCGATGATTCGGTCGTCATGGAAGGGGCCGCGGTCGTTCACGCGCACGATCGCCTCGCGTCCGTTGGCCGGGTTGCGCACGCGCACATAGCTCGGCAGCGGCAGCGTCTTGTGCGCCGCCGTCATCGCGTACATGTCGTAGGGCTCGCCGCTGGCGGTGGACTGGCTGTGGAATTTGCGGCCATACCAGGAGGCGAGGCCGGTCTCGCGCCACGGCCGGTCGTCGGTGATCGGCACATAGGAGCGGCCCAGCACCACGTAGGGCTTGCTGGTGCCGCCGCTGCTGCGGATCGCTTCGATGCGCGGCTGCGCATCGGGAACCTGGCTGAGTCCAGCAGGCGGATTGGCGTCCGGGCCGTCGCGGCCGATGCCGGCGCTGCCGCGCGGTCCGCTGGCGCAACCGGCCAGCAGCGCGAGCGCCGCGCCCGCGATCAGGGCAGGGAGGTGCGACTTATCCAAACACTACCTTCCACAAGGCCAGCATCGCCTCGCGCTCGGCCGCGAGCGAACTCATCGGTACCTGCGTCGGCTCTTCGTTGAGCCGCGCCCGGTGCTGCACGCGGCGCAGCTCGCGATAGGCGGCGGCCGCATTGCGTCCGATGCCCTCAGGCAGCAGGCCGGCTTTCTCGGCGCGCAGCAGCAGCGCGATGTTGCCCACGTTGGGAATCAGCTCTGGATGCGCCTTCGCTTCCGACAGCACGAGGAACTGCACCGCGAACTCGGCATCGACCATGCCGCCGGGGCTGTGCTTGACGTCGAAGCGCTCGGGCCTCACTGGCCGAGCCGCACTGACCTTGGCGCGCATCGCGACGATCTCGGCCTTGAGCGCGTCGCGGTTGCGCGGTGAGGTGATCACGGCTTCGCGGATGCGGTCGAAGCGCTCGCCCAGCGATGAATCACCCAGGACAAAACGTGCGCGCGTCATGGCCTGGTGTTCCCAGGTCCAGGCGGTGTTGCTGCCTCGGCCGAGCTGGTATTTCTCGTAGGCCTCGAAGCTGGTCGTGAGCAGGCCGGAGTTGCCGTTGGGCCTGAGCGCGGTGTCGATCTCGAACAGGTCGCCTTCGCGCGTCTTGACCGTGAGCCAGTTGATCAGCTTGCGCACGAAGGACGCATAGACCTCGCTGGCGCGCTCGTCGTCGTCGTCGTAGACGAACACGATGTCGAGGTCGCTGCCGTAGCCGAGCTCCTTGCCGCCGAGTTTTCCGTAGCCGATGATCGCGAACTGCGGCGCTTCGCGGTGCGGATTGCGCACATGGGGCCAGCACCAGCGCGCCGTCACGCGCAGCACCGCATCGGCCAGGGCGCTGAGATCGTCGGCCACCTGCTCGACCGTGATGCGGCCGTCGACGTCGCGTGCCAGCGTGCGAAACACCTCCGCGTGGTGCGCATGGCGCAGCAGGTTCAGGAGGCGCTCCTCGTCGGCCTCGCCGGTCTGGCGCAGCGAGCGATGGCGGTCTTCCAGCTCGCGCTCGAACTCGGTGGCCGAGAAGCGCCCGGCCAGCATCTCGTTGCTGGCCAGTTCGTCGATCACGCCGGGATGCTGCATCAGGTAGCGTGCCGGCCACTTGGCCGAGCCCAGCAGGCGCAGCAGCCGCTCCTGCACCGCCGGCCGCTCGACCAGCAGCGCGATGTAGTTCTCGCGCCGGAGCAAGGGCTCGATCCAGTCGGCCCAGCGCAGCGCGGCGTCCACATGGTGGCTGATCTGCCCCGGGGCTTCGCTGTCGGGTTCCCGCAGCCACTGGCCGGTGCGCTGCACGAGCTGGCGCAGCCGCGCGCGCGTTTCGTCGCGCAAGGCGGTCACGCGCGGGTTTTCGCACCACTCCCGGATGCGTTCGGCAAAGGCCGGCGGCAGCTCGTCGACCAGGTCGCTCAGGTCGGCCGGCGCCGGGTTGCCGCTGCTGCCGTTGCAGCGTGAGCAAGGCTTCTTGCCGCCCAGCAGCTTGTCGAACTCCTGCGCGACGAATTCGCGGTGGGCATCGAGCTGCGCCAGGAAGGGGCAGCAGTCGGCATAGCCGAGCGTGCGCGCGATCCAGCGCAAGTCTTCGTCGTGCACCGGCAGCACATGGGTCTGCTGGTCGTCCAGATATTGGATGCGGTGCTCGACCCGGCGCAGGAATTCGTAGGCCGCGGCCAGCGCATCGGCCGTTTGTTGCGGCATCAGGTTGGCGCGCGCCAGGCGCTGCAGCGCATCGAGCGTGGGCCGGGTGCGCAGCTCGGGGAACTGGCCGCCGCGCACCACCTGCAGCAGCTGCACCGTGAACTCGATCTCGCGGATGCCGCCGCGCGAGAGCTTGACGTCGTTGGCGCGCTCGGGCCGTCCGGCGCTGCGGCGCGCGGCCTGCTCGCGGATCTGCCGGTGCAGCGTGCGCAGCGAGTCGAACACGTTGTAGTCCAGATAGCGCCGGAACACGAAGGGCAGCACCACGCTGCGCAGCGCGCGGGCCGAGCGGTCGTCCACCACCGACTGCGGCGCCACCACGCGGCTCTTGAGCCAGGCAAAGCGCTCCCACTCGCGGCCCTGCACCTGGAAATACTCTTCGAGCGCATCGAGCGAGACCGCGCTGGGCCCCGAATTGCCGTTAGGGCGCAGCGCCAGGTCGACGCGAAACACGAAGCCGTGCGCGGTGGTGTCGCCCACCAGGGCAAAGATGCGCTTCACGGCGCGCGCGAAGTACTCCTGGTTCGAGAGGCGCGAGCGGCCGTCGGCATCGCCCGCGGTTTCGCCGTCCTGGTCGTAGAGATAGATCAGGTCGATGTCGCTCGACACGTTGAGCTCGCGGGCGCCGAGCTTGCCCATGCCCACCACCCAGAGCTGGGCGCGCTGGCCTTCGGGGCCGAGGGGTGCGCCGTGCTGGGCGTCGAGTTCGGCGCAGGCTTCGCGGCAGGCGACGTCGAGCGCGAATTCGGCCAGCTGGGTCACGGCGGTGGTGACCACGGCCAGCGGCGCGTGATGGTCGCAGTCCAGCGTGATGAGCCGCTCCATCACCAGCTGCCGCACGGTTCGCAGCGCATCGGCCACGTTGTCGCCGCGCTCGCGCAGCGCGCCGAAAGCCTGCGCCATGTGCTCGCGCAACGGCTCGCCGGGCGGCAGCAGCGCGAGTTCTGCGGCGTAGCGGCGGCGCAGGCGCTGCACGAAGCGCGAGTAGTCGGACAAGGATGGAGCCGCGACGACTTCGGCTTCGACGGAACCCGGGTGGGAGCTGGCGGTCATAATTCCTGACACAGCGCGATCCTCAATGAACGACACGACGTCTTCCCCTTCACGTCTGCTCAAGATCACCGCTGTGACGGCGCACTGGTTGTTGGGTTTGCTGATCGGTGCATGGCTGCTGCTTGCGCTGTCAGTCGTAGTCCTACACGTCTGGATTGTGCCGCGAATCGGCGACTACCGTGCCGCGCTGGAAGCGCAGGCCAGCAAGGCCATGGGCGTGCCGGTGCGCATCGGTTCGATCACCGCCCGTTCCGGCAGCCTGTTTCCGAGCTTCGAGCTGCGTGACGTGGTGCTGCACGACGAGCGCCAGCGCGAGGCGCTGCGCCTCGCGCGCGTGGTGGCCAGCGTCTCGCCGCGCTCCATCTGGCGCCTGAGCTTCGAGCAGCTCTATATCGAGCAGCCGCAGCTGGAGGTGCGGTTGGACGCGCTCGGCAAGCTGCACGTGGCCGGCCTCGACATGTCGACCGACACCACCGGCGAAGGCCGCGGCGCCGACTGGTTCTTCGCCCAGCGCGAGTTCGTGATCAAGGGCGGCACCGTGCGCTGGACCGACGAGCGCCGCGGCGCGGCCCCGCTGCTGTTGACCGACGTGCAGTTCGTCGCCCGCAACGGTGGCCGCCGCCATGCGATGCGGCTCGACGCCACGCCGCCGGCCGGCTGGGGCGAGCGCTTCACCTTGCGCGGCCAGTTCCGCCAGCCGCTGCTGTCCGTGCGCACCGGCAAGTGGCAAAGCTGGGACGGCCAGGCCTATGCCGATCTGCCGCGCATCGACGTCACGCGGCTCGGCCAGTACGTGGCGCTCGACGCCCGCATCCGCGAGGGCGACGGCGCGCTGCGCGTCTGGGCCGATGTCAACGAGGGCAAGGTCATCGGCGGTGCCGTCGACCTGGCGCTGCTGCGCGTCGACACCTCGCTCGGCAAGGCGCTCCAGCCGCTGGTGCTGCGCGCCGTCACCGGGCGCCTCGCCGGCCGCATGACCGATGAAACCCTGGAGTTCGCCACCACCGATCTGCAGTTCGACACCGCCGACGGCATGCGCTGGCCGGGCGGCAACCTGTGGTTCCAGCACACGCCCGCGAAGGGCCGCGGCTCCGAACGCGGCACCTTGCGCGCCGACCGGCTCGATCTCGCGGCGCTGGCGCTGATCGCCGATCGCCTGCCGCTCGGTGAGGCGACGCACAAGCTCATCGGCGGCCTGGAGCCGCGCGGCCTGGTCGAGCGCATCGACGCCAGCTGGCAGGGCTCGCTCGGCGCGCCCGACAAGTACCAGGCACGCGGCCGGGTCAGCGGATTCGGCATCGCCTCGCAGCCCGGCACCCCGACGGCCACCGTGCCCGCCTCGCCGGCGCCGCGTTCGGCTGCATCGGCCGCTGCCGCGCCGCAGCCGCAGCCGCCGGTCGGCGCGCCCGGCCTGCGCGGCGCGACCATCGACTTCGACGCCACCCAGGCCGGCGGCAACGCCTCGGTCTCGATCGCGAACGGCGCGCTGGAGTTTCCGGGCGTGTTCGAGGACCCGATGATCTCGATCGACCAGCTGTCCACCCAGCTCACATGGAAGATCGACGGCGAGAAGTCCCAGCTGCAGCTCGCCAACCTGGAATTCGCCAACGCCGACGCCAAGGGCGAGGCGCAGGCCAGCTGGCGCACCAGCGATCCGGCCACTTCGCGCGGCCGCTCGCGCTTTCCGGGCGTGCTCGATCTGCAGGGCAAGCTCAGCCGCGCCGACGGCACGCGCGTGTTCCGCTACCTGCCGCTGCACATCCCCAAGCACACGCGCGACTACGTGCGCGACGCGGTCGTCAAGGGCAGCGCCAGCGTGGTCGACTTCAAGGTCAAGGGCGATCTGCACGACATGCCCTTCGACGATCCGCGGCACGGCGACTTCCGCATCGCCGCGCGCGTGGCGGACGTCACCTACGCCTATGTGCCGCCCGTCGCGGGCGACGCGAAAACCTGGCCCGCGCTCAATGGCCTCTCCGGCGAGCTGGTCTTCGAGCGCTCCGGCATGCTGGTGCGCAATGCGCGCGGGCGCATTGCCGGCGCGCCCGGCATCGAGATCGCCAAGGCCGAAGCCCAGATCGCCGACATGGCGCACCATGCGCCGGTGCTCAAGGTCGATGCCCAGGCCAAGGGTCCGCTGGCCGAACTGCTGCGCGCCGGATCGCCGCTCGCGGGCGAGGCCGCGCCGACGCTGGCGCAGGCGCGCGCCACCGGCAACGCCGACTACCGGCTGCGCCTGGAACTGCCGCTCGACGCGATGGAAAAAACCAAGCTGCAGGCCAGCGTCGCCCTGGCCGACAACGAGATCCAGATCGCCCCCGAAATACCGCCGCTCACCCAGGCGCGCGGCACGCTGAGCTTCACCGAAAACGGCTTCTCGCTGGCCGGCGTGCAAGCCCGCGCGCTGGGCGGCGCGCTGCGCATCGAGGGCGCCGGCCGCTATGCCGGCACCGCCAACGAGCTGAGCATTCGCGCCCAGGGCACGGCCACCGCCGACGGCCTGCGCGCGGCGCGCGAAGTCGACTGGCTCGCGCGCCTGGCGAAGAACACCAGCGGCAGCACGCCTTACACCGCCTCTTTCGCGGTGCGCGAGGGCGCCTCCGAGTTCTCCTTCGTCAGCAATCTGCAGGGCCTCGCGCTGCAGCTGCCCGCGCCGCTGGCCAAGCCGGCCGAGGAGCCGATGCCGCTGTCGATCGAGAAGAAGATCGTTCTGCGCGAGGCGCGGCCCGGCGCAACGCCACTGCTGCACGACCGGCTGTCGATCGAGCTGGGCCGCGTCGGATCGGCCTCCTACGTGCGCGACATCTCCGGCGGCGAACCGCGCGTGCTGCGCGGCGGCATCGGCATCGGCCTGGCGGCGGGCGAATCCGCGGCGGCGCCGGAGCGCGGCGTGCTCGCCAACATCCAGCTCGCGCGCATCGACGTGCGGGCTTGGCAGGCGCTCTTCAGCGAGGCCGCCGGCAAGCCCGCCGAGTCGACAGCGGCCGGCGATGGCGCTGCCGACAGCGCCTCCGCCTACCTGCCCACCGTCCTCGCCGTGCGCGCGAAGGAGCTCGCGGTCGGCGGCCGAACGCTGCACAACGTGGTGATGGGCGGCACGCGCGACGGCGGCCTGTGGCGCGCCAACATCGACGCCACGGAGTTGAGCGGCTACGCCGAGTACCGCAGCGCGCAGGACGGGCGCCTGCATGCGCGGCTCGCGCGCCTCAAGATCGCGCCCAGCGAGGCCAGCGCGGTGGAGTCGCTGCTCGACGAGCAGCCCGGCACGCTGCCGGCGCTCGACATCGTGGTCGATGATTTCGAGCTCCTGGGCCGGCGCCTCGGCCGCGCCGAGATCGACGCCGTGAACCGGGGCGGCGCGGGGCGCGAATGGCGGCTCAACAAGCTGGCCTTCAGCACCCCCGAAGCCACCTTCACGGCACAGGGCAGCTGGGCCGCGGTGCCGGGCGGCGCGGCCGCGCGCGGACGCGAGCAGCGCCGCACCACCATGGACTTCAAGCTCGAGATCGCCGACGCCGGCGAGCTGCTCGCGCGCTTCGGCATGAAGGACGTGGTGCGGCGCGGCCGCGGCCGGCTCGAGGGCGAGGTCCATTGGAGCGGCTCGCCCTTCTCGCTCGACTATCCGAGCCTGGGCGGACAGCTGCAGATCGATGTCGGGCAGGGCCAGTTCCTCAAGGCCGAGCCGGGCATCGCCAAGCTGCTCGGCGTGCTGAGCCTGCAGGCATTGCCGCGGCGCCTCACGCTCGACTTCCGCGATGTGTTCAGCCAGGGCTTCACCTTCGATTTCGTGCGCGGCGACGCCACGATCAGCCAAGGCGTGGCCAGCACCAACAACCTGCAGATGAAGGGCGTCAACGCCGCCGTGCTGATGGACGGCTCGGCCGACATCGCGCGCGAAACGCAGAAGCTGCGCGTGGTGGTAGTGCCCGAGATCAATGCCGGCACTGCGGCGCTGGTGGCCACCGCCATCAACCCCGCGATCGGCCTGGGAACCTTCCTTGCGCAAATGGTGCTGAGCAGGCCGCTGATCGCGGCTGCCACGCAGGAGTTCCAGATCGAGGGGACGTGGACCGACCCGAAAATCGTCAAGGTGCCGCGCCGTTTGCTGCCCGAAGCCGTGAGCGCGCCGGCGCCGGCCACGCCGCGCTGAAAGAGAAAGAACCAACGGAGATCGAGAGATGAAAGTCGCAGCCATCCAGATGGTGTCGGCAGTCGCGCGCGAAGCCAACCTGTCGCGCGCCCATGCGCTGCTGGGCGAAGCCGCCGCCGCGGGCGCCGAGCTCGCCGTGCTGCCCGAGTACTTCTGCATGATGGGCGCGCGCGATACCGACAAGCTGGCGCTGCGCGAGACCGCCGGCGCCGGCACGGTGCAGGGCTTCCTGGCGGACGCGGCGCGCGAGTTCGGCCTGTGGATCGTCGGCGGCACGCTGCCGCTCGAGACCGGCGACGAAACCCACGTGTTCAACAGCTCGCTGGCCTACGCGCCGGACAGCCAGCGCGTGGCTCGCTACGACAAGATCCATCTGTTCTTCTTCGACAACGGCCGCGAGCGCTACGACGAGCGCCGCGTGATCGCGCCCGGCTGCGAACCCGTCTGCTTCGATCTGCCTTCGCGCGACGGCCACCGTTGGCGCATCGGCATGAGCGTCTGCTACGACCTGCGCTTTCCCGAGCTCTACCGCGCACTCGCGCGCCAGGGCGCCGAGCTGCTGCTGGTGCCCAGCGCCTTCACGCGCACCACCGGCGCCGCGCACTGGGAAGTGCTGCTGCGCGCCCGCGCGATCGAGAACCTGGCCTGGGTCGTCGCGCCGGCGCAGGGCGGCATCCACGAGAACGGACGCCAGACCTGGGGCCAGTCGATGGTGGTGGACCCCTGGGGCACGGTGGTAGCCGAGCGCGCGGTGGACGAAGGCGTGGTGCTCTTCGATCTCGATGCGGAGCAGGTGACGCGTGCCCGCGCGCAGCTGCCGGCGCTTTCGCACTGCGTGCTTTGAGCTTCCTAACGGTGTCGTCGACCACGCCGCCCGCCGCCCGCACCCTTCGCCACGCCTTCGCGTGGCTGCGCTTCCTGCGCTCCGTCTGGCGGCGCTGGTTCCTCTGGGTGTTGCTGGCCGTGCTGGTGCTGGCGCTGCTGGTCACCGTGGTGTGGCTGGCGGGGCTGCACGAGATCGAGCAGGTCCAGACCGCGCTCGACCGAGACACCGCCGATGCGGTGTCCGACCTGCGCAGCGGCCTGCAGCGCAACGCGCAGAGCCTGCGTGCCTCCCAGGCCGACGGCCTGGACCGCGAGCACTGGCCCATGGAAGCCGCCGCGCTGCTGCGCGAGCACCGCGAATGGCTCAGGCTCGAATGGCGCGATGCCGCGCTGCGGCCGCTGGCCGCCGCCGACACGCCCTACCGCAGGCGCGTGTTCGAGGAGTCGAGCCGCAGCGTGGACCAGTCCGACGTCGCGCTCGCCTGCGCCGCGGCGCGCAAGCTCGGCGCGGCGGCCTACTCGCCGAGCCACTACGTGCCCTTCGTCCCGAGCGGCGGCCTCGAGGTGATGGAGCTGTGCCTGCCGGTCGACGGCGGGGGCTACCTGGTGGCCACCTATTCGCTGCGCGACACGCTGATCGAACTGGTCGCGCCGACGCTGACGCGCGGCCAGGAGGTCGCCTTCACCGAGGCCGACGGCACCCGCCTCGTGGCCGTCGGTGCGGCGCGCCGCCTGGGCACCCGCGTGTTCACCTCGCAGCAGCTCATCGATCTGCCCGGCACCACCCTGATGCTGCGCGTCGATGGCTGGCGCGCCGCGCCCGATCTCTTTCCCAATCTGCTGACCGCGCTGGTGACGGCGATCTCGATCGCGCTGGTGTCGGTGCTGGTGCTGCTGGCGCGCGACACGCGGCGGCGCCAGCGCGCCGAACGCGACCTCGCCGACGCGCTCGCCTTCCGCAAGGCGATGGAAGACTCGGTCATCACCGGCCTGCGCGCGCGCGACCTGCAGGGCCACATCACCTATGTGAATCCGGCCTTCTGCGAGATGGTGGGCTTCAGCGCCGAGGAACTCCTCGACCATGCCGGCGAGGCGCCGTACTGGCCGACCGAGCTGGCGCACGAGTACCGCCGGCGCCAGGCCGTGCGGCTCGCTGGCGGCCCACCGCCGCGCGAGGGCTTCGAATCGGTCTTCATGCGCAAGGATGGCACCCGCTTCCCGGTGCTGATCTTCGAAGCGCCGCTGATCAACGCGCAGGGCGCCCAGACCGGCTGGATGAGCGCCTCCATCGACCTCAGCGAGCAGCGCCGCATCGAGGAGCTCTCGCGCGCCAGCCAGGAGCGCCTGCAGGCCAGCGCGCGGCTGGCGACCGTCGGCGAGATGGCTTCGCTGCTGAGCCATGAACTCACGCAGCCGCTGGCTGCGATCGCCAGCTATGCCAGCGGCTCGCTCAACCTGCTGCACGGCGCGGGCCAGGCGCCGCAGGGCAGCGACCATGGCGAGGTCGCGATGGCGGTGCGCCGCATCGCCGAGCAGGCCGACCGCGCCGGCAAGGTGATCCGCAGCGTGCACGACTTCGTGCGCCGGCGCGACCGCACGCGCGAGGCCGTCGCACCGCAGGCCTTGCTCGATGCGGTGCTGCCGCTGGTGCGACTGCAGGCGCGCAAGCTCGCGGTGCGCATCGAGGTCAGCTTCGAGGAGCGCCTGCCGCGGGTGCTCTGCGACCGCACGCTGGTCGAGCAGGTGCTCCTGAACCTGGCTCGCAACGGCATGCAGGCGATGGATCTGCCGGAGCTCAGCGAACGCGTGCTGCGCCTGCGCGCGGCGCGCGCCCGTGCGGTCGGCGAAGCCAGCGATGCCGCCGACAAGCTCGACACGCGCCGCTGGATCGAATTCTCGGTGGCCGACCTCGGCTGCGGCATCGGCGAAGAGGTGGCGCAGCGCCTCTTCACGCCCTTCTTCACCACGCGGCCCGACGGCATGGGCCTGGGCCTGAGCCTATGCCGCACGGTGGTCGAGCAGCATGGCGGCGCGCTGGTGTTCGAGCCGCAGCGCCCGCGCGGCACCGTTTTCCGCTTCACCCTCCCCGCGGCGTAATGGCTCTCCCCCAGGCTTTGTGCACTTCGTGTCGCTACGCCAACCCCCTCGCCGGGGGCAACACCAGCGGCCCGGCGAAGCCGGTTCCGCGGTGTTTCCCGAAGGGGCTGCGGCGGTATCGTGCATTGCAGGCTCTGTGTGCCATTGCAAGGAAAATCAAAGCATGCAGCCCTTGATCGATGCCCTGATCTTCATCGTCGACGACGACGCCAGCGTGCGCGAGGCGCTGGCCTGGCTGCTGCGTTCGCGCCGGCTGGTGAGCGAACATTTCGCAAGCGCCGAAGCCTTCGAGCTGCGTTTGACCGAGGAGCCGCTGGCCGATCAGCCGCACTGCCTGCTGCTGGACGTGCGCATGCCCGGCACCAGCGGGCTGGTGCTGTTCGACCGGCTGGCCGAGCGCGGGCTGCTGGAGGTCATGCCGGTCATCTTCCTGACCGGCCACGCCGATGTGCCCACGGCAGTGGACGCGGTGAAGCGCGGCGCCTTCGATTTCTGCGAGAAGCCTTTTTCCGACAACGCGCTGGTCGACCGCATCGAGCATGCGCTCGGCGCATCGCTGCGCGCCATCGAGGCGCAGCGCGCGCGGCGCCTCCTGGTGCGCCGCATCGAGGAGCTGACCGAGCGCGAGCGCGAGGTGATGCGGCGCGTGGTCGAGGGCTTGCCCAACAAGCTGATCGCCGAGCAGCTCTCCATCAGCGTGCGCACGGTGGAGGTTCACCGTGCGCGCGTGTTCGAGAAGATGGAAGTCAAGTCGGCCGTGGAACTGGCCAACTTGTTGCGGCCCTAGCCTTGCGTGCGTTCGCCGACGTAGATTTCGACCCTGCGATTCTGTGCCCGGCCCGCGTCCGAATTATTGTCGGCAACCGGCTCGCGCGAACCGCGGCCTTCGATGCGGAAGGCCTGCTGCGGCACGCCCCGGGCGATCAGGTAGTCGCGCGTGCTGGCCGCGCGGTCGACCGACAGCGGGTTGTTGATCGCATCGGTGCCGGTGCTGTCGGTGTGGCCGATGATGCGCACCTCGGCGTTCGGGTTGTTGCGCAGGCCGTTGGCGAACTGGTTGAGAATCGGCGCAAAGTTGGGCTTGATGGCCGAGCGGCCGGTGTCGAAGGAGACATCGCTGGGGATCGCGAGCTTGAGCTCGTTGTTGGGAGTCTGGGTGACGGCGATGCCGGTGCCCTGCGTGGCGGCCTGCATCTCGCGCTTTTGCGCTTCCATGCGTTGCGACCAGAGATAGCCGCCCAGCGCGCCTGCGGCCGCGCCGACCGCAGCGCCCGTGCCGATGGCGCGGCTGTTGCCGCCGGTTGCCGAGCCGATGGCTGCGCCGCCGAGGGCGCCGATGCCGGCGCCGATGCCGGTGTTGCGCTGGGTGTCGCTCATGCCGGCGCAGCCCGAGAGAACGAGGGCAGTTGCCGTGGTGGCGAGTACGAGTTTTTTCATATGCATTCCTTTTTGACGCCTAATTCAGCGAAGAGGAATTATGTGGAGCCTCCCGGCGGCGGCTCGTCGGACGAAGACTCTTTTTCAGAATCGCCCGCATCGTGCATCTCGCCGCGCTTGCGGCCCGAGAACATGGTCCACCAGACGATCAGCACCAGCACGATTCCGGCACCCAGCGCTTCAAGCAAAATCAAACCCATGACAAAAGGACTCCAGTGGCTGGTCGGGCTCGCGATCGTAGCAACGCTCGCCGGTTGTTCGGTCGGCACCCTGCAGCCCGACGCAGCACCCGCGGCCGTGCCGGGCGCGAGCCCGCAGCGCGAGCTGGGGCCGCTCACCGGGTCGCTCTCCCATCCCAAGAGCAAGTGGGTGCCCGTGCCCTGGTCCGAACTGCCGGGCTTCAGCGAGGACGCGCTGCACGAGGGCTGGGTCGCGATGGTCGCCAACTGCGCGCGCCCCAACGCGGCCTTCGCGCCGCTGTGCCGCGAGGTACGCCAGCTCGCGCTCGCCGAGACCGAGGAACAGCGCGAATGGATGCAGCAGAGGCTGCAGCCCTACCGCGTCGAATCGCTCGCGGGCGGCCAAAGCGAGGGCAAGCTCACGAGCTACTACGAGCCGGTGTTCGACGCTTCGCGGCGGCCGACCGCGACCCACACCGTGCCGCTCTACCAGGCGCCGGCCGGCCTGGTGGCGCGCCGCCCCTGGTACACGCGGCAGGAGATCGACACCCTGCCGCAGGCCCAGGCCGCGCTGCGCGGCCGCGAGATCGCCTGGCTGGCCGATCCGATCGACGTGCTGATGCTGCATATCCAGGGCTCGGGGCGCCTGCGCATCACCGAAGCCGACGGCTCGCAGCGCACCGTGCGCGTGGCTTTTGCGGCCACCAACGAGCAGCCCTACAAGAGCGTGCAGCAATGGCTTGTGAGCCAGGGCGCGACCAAGGTCAGTCTGTGGCCCGAGGACACCAAGCTCTGGGCCGCGCAGAACCCGCAGCGCCTGTCGCAGCTCCTGTGGAGCAATCCGCGCTACGTGTTCTTCCGCGAAGAGCCGCTGTCCGAAACCGATGCCGCCTCCGGCCCCGTCGGTGCGCAGGGCGTGCCGCTCACGGCCGGGCGCTCGATCGCGGTCGACCGCGAGAGCATTCCCTACGGCACGCCGGTCTGGCTGGCCTCGCCCGGGCCGGTGGTGCCGCTCGCGAAGCTGGTGGTGGCGCAGGACACGGGCAGCGCGATCGTCGGCGCCGTGCGCGCCGACTATTTCGCCGGTACCGGCGCCGAAGCAGGGCGCCTGGCCGCGCGCATGAATCAGCCTCTGCGTTTGTGGGTCTTGTGGCCGAAGTAGAGGGTGCCAGGGCATGATCCTTGCCTTCGACGGGCATGGATCTTCATGAATCTGCAGACCTTTTCGATCATCTTCGCGGGCGTGCTGCTCAACTCGGCGGCGCAGCTGATGCTCAAGGCCGGCGCCAAGACGCTCGGCACGGTGACCATGGGCAGCGGGCAATCGCTGATGGCGGCGGCGTGCAACGCGGCCACCCAGCCCTGGATCGTTCTCGGCCTGGTCTGCTATTTCGTGAGCGCAGGGCTGTGGATCATCGCGCTGACGCGCGTCGATGTGACCATCGCCTATCCGATGCTGTCGATGGGCTATGTGATCGCAGCGCTGCTGGCATGGCAGTTGTTCGGAGAGCCGTTGACCTCCGGCCGGGTGCTGGGCATCGCCATCATCCTGGCCGGGGTCGTGGTCTTGAGCAGGAGCTGAGGCTTTGTTGCCCTTGTACGTCGACCTCGATGGCACGCTGGTCGCGACCGACTTGCTGCACGAATCCCTGCTGCAGCTGGTGCGCGCTTCGCCGCTGTCGCTGCTCTCCCTGCCGCTCTGGCTGCTGCGCGGCAAGGCGGCGTTCAAGGACGAGGTGGCGCAGCGCATCACCATCGATGTGACGACGCTGCCCTACCGGCCCGAGGTGATCGAGCTGGTGCGCAATGCGCGCGCCGCCGGCCGGCGCACGGTTCTGGTCACGGCGAGCGACGCCAGGCTCGCGCATGCGGTGGCCCGGCACCTGGGCCTTTTCGATGCGGTGCTCGCCTCCGATGGCGAGCGCAACCTGCGCGGAGCGGGCAAGCTGGCGGCGATCGAGGCCGACGCAGGCGGCCGCGCCTTCTGCTATGCCGGCGATCACAGCGTGGACCTCGCGGTCTGGCGCGGCGCCGAAGCCGCGGTGGTCGTCAGCCGCTCCGAAGCGCTGGCCCGGCGCGCGGCCGGTGCGAGCACGGTCGTGGCGCACATCGTGCCGCCGCGCACGTCCTGGAGGCGCTATCTGTACGGCGCCCGGCTGCACCAGTGGCTCAAGAACGTGCTGATCTTCCTGCCGCTGATGCCGGTGCTGCACGAGCTCACGCAGCCGCTGGTCGTCAACGCGGCGCTCGCCTTCCTGGCCTTCGGCCTGATGGCCTCGGGGATCTACGTGCTTAACGACCTGCTCGACCTCGAAACGGACCGGCGGCATCACCGCAAGCGCACGCGGCCCTTCGCCGCCGGCGAGATCTCGGTGCCCGCGGGCCTGGTCATGGCGGGCGTGCTGTGCGCCGCTTCGCTGGCGCTGTCGCTCGCGCTGCTGCCGGATGCCTTCGTGGGCGTGCTGCTGCTCTACATGGCGCTGACCACGGCCTACTCGCTGCATCTCAAGCGCCGCGCGGTGGTCGACGTGTTCTCGCTGGCCGGCCTCTACACGATCCGGGTGGCGGCCGGAACGGCGGCCACGGGCCAGCCGCTGTCCTTCTGGATCCTCTCGTTTTCGCTCTTCATCTTCCTGAGCCTGGCGCTGGCCAAGCGCTACGTCGAGCTGACCGGCCCGCCCGCCGAGGTGCGCCAGATGAAGCGCAATCGCGGCTACGTGGCTACCGATGCGCCCTTCGTGCTGTGCACCGGCGTCGCTGCCGGGCAGATGGCGGCCCTGCTGCTCGGCCTCTACCTGCACGACCAGGAGATGTTGGCGCGCTACGAAGACCCCGAATATCTCTGGATCCTGATCCCGGTTTTCCTGTTCTGGACCATGCGCATCTGGCTCAAGGCGATCCGCGGCGTGCTGCACGACGATCCGGTGGTCTTTGCCGCGCGCGACTGGGTCAGCCGGCTGGCCGTGGCGATCGGGGCCGTCGCGATATGGATGGCAGGGTGAGGATGGCCCCCACGCTCCCGCACTTCGTGTCGTCGCTGCCCCCCGAGGGGGCCGCACGCCGCGTTGGGGGCGGCCCGGCGCCGGCGTGGGCCCCCACGCACCCATGACGAAGCGCAGCCTCGCCTGGGATGCGCTGCTCGCCGCCTTGCTCGCGGCGCTGGCGCTGTGGCTGCTGCTGACCTTGTCGCGCCAATTGCCGCCGCAGCTCTTTCGGCCCGAGGGCCTGGACGCTTGGTTCCAGGCCGACCTGCCGCGCGTGCTGGCCAACATGGTGGACTCGCAGAGCAACCACTACCGCACCAAGGTCCATCCGATCGCCTCGATCCTCATCCATCCGCTGGTCGCCGCACTGCGCGCGCTGTGGCCGGGCAGCGATCTGCAGGCGGCCATGCGCTTCACGGTCCTGGTGGCGGTGCTGTGGGTGGTCTCTTTCTACGCGCTGTGCCGGCTGCTCGGCACCGGCCGCTTCGTTGCGGCCAGCTTCTCGCTGTTGGCCATTTCGAGCGCCGGCTTCCAGTTCTGGTTCTCGGTGCCGGAGACCTTCGGCGTCGGATCGCTGACCCTGCTGTGGGTGCTGCTGGTCGCGGCGCTGGCGGCGCATCGGCCGGTGAGCGACCGGCTGCTGATCGCCGCCAGCATCGCGAGCCTCAGCATCACGGTCACCAACTGGGTCGCGGGGCTGGCGCTGGCCGTGGTACAGCGGCCCTGGCGGCGCGCGCTCGCCATCAGCGCGATCGCGTTCGCGATCGTCGCCCTCCTCACTGTGCCGCAGCGCTTTCTCTACAGCTTCGCCAAGTTCTTCTTTCTCGGCAGCCGCGAAGAGGTGGACTACATGGGCCTCCAGGAGTCCGGCACCGTGCTGAACCAGCTCGCCGGCATGTTCTGGCATCCGATCAGCCTGCCCGAAGTGCTGCTGGCCCAGGCATCCGAAGCGCCGAAACTGAACTGGCTCACGGTGCAACTGAGCGCGCCCGGCTCGGGCAGCTGGGCGGGCATGCTCGCGCTCGGCCTGTGGACCCTGCTGCTGGCGGCCGGCACCCACGGGCTCCTGCGTTCGCCGCAGTGGCATGTCTTCGGCAAGGTGCTCGGACTCACGCTGGCGGCGCAAGTCGTGCTGCATCTGGTCTACGGCGAGGAGACCTTTCTCTATGCCGCGCACTTCCTGCCGCTCCTGATGGCGCTCGCGGTGTTTGCCGCGCGTTCGCTGCCTGGCCCGGTCGCCGCGTGCATCGCGCTGCTGACAGCCGGGCTCGCGGCCTTCAACAACGTCGCGATGTACGAGACGGCGGCGCGCCTGCTGCAGCACACGCGCTGAGGGGACGAGCGCTTCGCCTTTCGACAAGCTCAGGACAGGCAGGCTCGGCGCGAACGGCGGGAATGACGCGCTACTTCGGCAACGGCAGCGCCGTCTTGTAGCGCACCTGCTTGAGCGCAAAGCTCGAGCGGATCTTCTCGATGCCCGCGATGGGCGTCAGCTGCTCGAGGATGAACTTCTCGAGCGCGCCGATGTCGGGCAGCGCGACCCGGATCAGGTAGTCGCTGTCGCCGGTCATCAGGTAGCACTCCATCACCTCGTCGTGCTCGGCGATGCGCTGCTCGAAGTCGGCCAGCGACTTCTTGCTCTGCGTCTTGAGGCTGATCGAGATGAACACGTTGAGCCCCAGCCCCAGCACGGCCGCATTGGCCAGCGCCACGTAGCGCTGGATCACGCCCGCGGTTTCGAGCGCCTTCACGCGCGCGAGGCAGGGCGAGGGCGACAGGTGCACGCGCCGCGCGAGCTCGACGTTCGAGAGCGCGCCGTCGCGCTGCAGCTCGTCGAGGATGCGCAGGTCGATCGTGTCCAGATGCATGAAATGCTTTGAATTCGATGAATCGCGGCATTCTATGCTGCAGTAACCTTGAGAGAGCCGCTGGAACGGCAGCCCATTTCATTGGCGGCGGCCTAAAGTGCGGTCCATGAATGCCCCGATTCCTTCCGGTCAGCTGCGCGCGCTGATCGACGTGCCCTTGAACGATCCCGACCCGCAAGAGACCGCCGAATGGCGCGATGCCTTCGCTTCGCTGGCCGAGGCGCACGGGCCGGAGCGCGCGCGCTGGATGCTCGACGAACTCGCGCGCATCGCGCGCAGCCAGCGTGTCGGCTGGCAGCCCGAGCTGTCGACGCCTTACGTCAACACCATCGCGGTCGAGGCGCAGCCCGCGTTTCCGGGCGACCTCGCGATCGAGGAGCGCCTCGCCTCGCTGATGCGCTGGAACGCGCTCGCGATGGTGGTGCGCGCCAACCAGGCCTATGGCGAGCTGGGCGGCCACATCGCGAGCTACGCGAGCGCGGCCGACCTGTTCGAGACCGGCTTCAATCACTTCTTCCGTGCGCGCGAGCCGCGACGGGCCGCCCCTAGCGGCGAAGGCCCCCCTCGGGGGGGCAGCGACCCACACGAAGCGGGGGAGCGTGGGGGGCAAGGTGAGCAGGGCGGCGATCTGGTGTTCTTCCAGCCGCACAGCGCGCCGGGCGTCTATGCGCGCGCCTTTCTCGAAGGGCGCCTGAGCGAAGAAGACCTGCGGCACTACCGCCAGGAGCTCACCGCGCCGGCCTTCACCACCGGCAGCGGCGCGCGCGGCCTCTCCAGCTATCCGCACCCGTACCTGATGCCGGACTTCTGGCAGTTCCCGACCGGCTCGATGGGCATCGGCCCGATCAGCTCGATCTACCACGCCCGCTTCATGCGCTACCTGACGCACCGCAACCTGCTCGATTGCGAAGCGAGAAAAGTGTGGGGCGTGTTCGGCGACGGCGAGATGGACGAGCCCGAGTCGATGAGCGCGCTCACGCTGGCCGCGCGCGAGAAGCTCGACAACCTGGTGTGGGTGGTCAACTGCAACCTGCAGCGCCTCGACGGCCCGGTGCGCGGCAACGGCCGCATCATCGACGAGCTCGAGAAACTCTTTGCCGGCGCCGGCTGGAACGTCATCAAGCTGGTCTGGGGCAGCGACTGGGACGGCCTGTTCGCGCGCGACACCGGCGGCGCGCTGGCACGCGCATTCGCGAACACGGTCGACGGCCAGATGCAGACTTTCGCGGCCAAGGACGGCCGCTACAACCGCGACACCTTCTTCGGCCAGAACCAGGAACTCGCGCGCCTCGCACAAGGCATGACCGACGAGCAGATCGACCGCCTGAAGCGCGGCGGCCACGACCTGGTGAAGATCCACGCCGCTTACGCAGCCGCCGCCGCGCACCGCGGCCAGCCCACCGTGATCCTGGCCCACACCAAGAAGGGCTACGGCATGGGTAGCGCGGGGCAGGGCAAGATGACCACGCACTCGCAGAAGAAGCTCGACGAGCACGACCTGATCGAATTCCGCGATCGCTTCGACCTGCCGCTCACCGACGAGCAGGCCGCGCAGGCTGCCTTCTACAAGCCGGCCGAGGACAGCCCCGAGATGCGCTACCTGCTGGAGAAGCGCGCCGCGCTCGGCGGCAGCATGCCCAGGCGCGAAACCGCGTGCGATCCGGTCGCCAAGCCCGAACTCGCGAGCTACGCGCAGTTCGCGGTCGGCGCCGGCGGCAAGGAGATGAGCACCACCATGGCCTTCGTGCGCATGCTGGGCAACCTCATGAAGGACCAGGCGCTGGGCCCGCGCATCGTGCCCATCGTGGCCGACGAGGCGCGCACCTTCGGCATGGCCAACCTGTTCAAGCAGGTCGGCATCTATTCGAGCGTGGGCCAACGCTATGCGCCGGAGGACATCGGCTCGGTGCTCTCGTACCGCGAGGCCACCGACGGCCAGATCCTCGAAGAGGGCATCAGCGAAGCCGGCGCCATCGCGAGCTGGACCGCGGCGGCCACCAGCTACAGCGTGCACGGCCTGGCGATGCTGCCCTTCTACATCTACTACTCGATGTTCGGCTTCCAGCGCGTGGGCGACCAGATCTGGGCCGCGGCCGACCAGCGCGCGCGCGGCTTTCTGCTCGGCGCCACCTCGGGGCGCACCACGCTCGGCGGCGAGGGGCTGCAGCACCAGGACGGAACGAGCCATCTGGTCGCCGCCACCATCCCCAACTGCAAGGCCTACGACCCGGCCTTCGCGGGCGAGATGGCGGTGATCGTCGATGCCGGCATCCGCGAGATGATGACCCTGCAGAAGGACGTTTTTTATTACGTCACGCTGATGAACGAGAACTACGCCCAGCCCGACCTGCCGGCAGGCGCGGAGGCCGATGTGCTGCGCGGCTGCTATCGCTTCGAGGGTCCGGAGCGCGCGTCGGCCAAGGTGACGCTGCTCGGCTCCGGCGCGATCCTGACCGAGGTCCTCAAGGCGGCGCAGCTGCTGGCCGCGGAAGGCATCGAGGCCGAGGTCTTCAGCGTCACAAGCTGGAGCGAACTTGCGCGCGATGGGAGAGCCTGCGAGCAGCGTGCGCTGGCCGGCGATGCGGCGCCGGGCACGCCCTTCATCGCGCAGCAGCTGGCGGGCGGCAGCGGGCCGGTGATCGCGGCGACCGACTATGTGTGCGCGGTGCCTGAAAGCATCCGTGCATTCCTGCCCGAAGGCCGCCGCTATCTCACGCTGGGCACCGACGGCTTCGGCCGCAGCGATACGCGCGCGGCGCTGCGCCGGTTCTTCGGTGTGGATGCCGAAAGCATCGTGGGCGCGGCGCGGTACGCATTGGGCTGAGGCCGAAATATGTTTCTCATTATTGACAAATTAGGCTATTTGTTCAAAATGAGAAACACTTATGCCTTCTTCTGCCCCTGAACTGACCCGCCAATCTGCCGAAATCCTGGCTAGCATTGGCGCCGCGGCGCGCTGGCGCCGCAAGGACCTGGGCATCAGCGCTGTCGCCGCGGCCGAAGCGGCCGGCATCTCGCGTGTGACCTTGCATCGAATCGAGAAGGGCGAGCCGGCGGTCACCATGGGTGCATACCTGCGGGTGCTGGCGGCTCTGGGTCTGGCCGTCGATGTCAAGCCGCAGGAAGAAGCTGCTGCGCCCGCCGAAGCGCACCGCCAAGGCTGGCTTCCCGCGCGCATCCGCATCGCCGACTACCCCGGGCTCAAGGAACTCGCGTGGCAGGTCCATGGCCCGCAGGAACTGACGCCGCGCGAAGCACTGGGCATCTACGAGCGCAACTGGCGGCACCTCGATCCTGCGACGCTGTCCGCGGCCGAGCGTGACCTCGTCGATGCCTTGCGGCTGGCTCTAGGGAACGATCCCGTTGTTTGAACGGCCGCATCACCGCCGCGTCGCTCGGGTACTCCAGGCGCTCGACGGGTCGCGGCTGCGCGAGCTGGGTTGCCTGTTCGGCGGCGGGACCGCGATCGCGCTGCGCTTCGGCGAGTACCGCGAATCGGTGGACATCGATTTCCTCGTGTCGGACCTTGCGGCATACCGTCAGCTTCGGCAGGCAATGACGGGCATCGACGGGCTCGCGGCTGTCACGCGGGCGGATGCCACACCGCTGGCGCAGGCTGGAGAACTGCGTGCCGACCAGTACGGCATCCGCACGCGCGTGCAGGTCGATGACCAGCCGATCAAGTTCGAGATCGTGTTCGAGGCCCGCATGGCGTTGCGGGCACCTGGCAAAGCCGATGAACTGTGCGGCGTTCCGACGCTCACGCTTTTGGACATGGCCGCAAGCAAGCTGCTCGCCAACTCCGACCGCTGGCCCGATGACGGCGTGTTCAGCCGCGACCTGATCGACCTGGCGATGATGAAGCCGACCTTGGCGCTGCTGCGCGATGCCGTCGCAAAGGCCGAAGGTGCCTACGGGGTGGCCGTGCGCCGCGACTTGCAGCGCGCCATCGAACGCATGCGCGAGCGCACCGGCTGGCTGGAGCGGTGCATGCATGTCATGGGCATGGCCGGTACGCAGGCGCAGGTATGGCAGCGCATTCGCGCATTGAGGAGGGTATTGACCTGAGCTGAATCCTCGCCGGCTTGGCCGGCGAATGCGCGCTCAGCGCAGGCCGACGCGAGAGGCCTGCGAGCGCAACGCGGCGGCGCGCGCCGGGTTGCTGGCTTCGATCTTGTTCGCGTCCTGGTGTAGGGCGCGCATCTGTTCGACTTCCTCGATGATCTTGTTCGGATTCAGCAAGGCATGAACGAGCATGCTGGCTTCATCGGCCAAGGCCTTGAACGCGCCGGCCAGGCCGCCGAATGCATTCGCGCGGGACGATGGGTCGAGGGTGGTAGACATTAGGGAACTCCTGGATTGCAAAGTCGAGTTCCGTGCATCTTATAGGGTTTACCCGATTAAAGGGTAAACCCTTGATTCCATCCTCCTGGGTTGCCGGCGCGGCACGGGCTTACCCGCATACGGAATCTCCGAAAAGTTGACCATGGTCAAGCCGGCTTTGGGCGGCGGCGCGCAGCATTCGCTTCACTGGGATTTCGACTGAGATTCCATGCAAGAAGAGCACAGCCCACATAGGAGACAACATGATTCGGAATCTCATTTCGCGTACCCAGGCCTGCACAGCCAGCCTGTCCACCGCGGCCGTCATGGCGCTGGCGGTCACGACACCTGCCTTCGCCGCGTGGGAGCCCACCAAGCCGGTGGAATTCGTCATCCCTGCCGGCACCGGCGGGGGCGCCGACCAGATGGCGCGACTGATGCAGGGCATCATCATCAAGCACAAGCTGATGAAGGAGCCGCTCATCGTCGTCAACAAGTCGGGCGGCGCCGGCGCCGAGGGCTTCCTTGCGGTCAAGGAAGCGAAGGGCGATCCGCACAAGATCGTGATCTCGCTGTCGAACCTGTTCACGACGCCGATGGCCACCGGCGTGCCCTTCAACTGGAAGGACATGACGCCGGTCGCCATGCTCGCGCTCGACCAGTTCGTGCTGTGGACGAACGCCGAGCAGCCCTACAAGAGTGCCGCCGAGTACATCGCCGCGGCGAAAGCGGCGGGGCCGAGCAAGTTCAAGATGGCCGGCACCGGCTCGAAGCAGGAAGACCAGATCATCACGGTGGCTCTCGAGAAGGCCACCGGCACGAAGTTCATCTACGTGCCCTTCAAGGGCGGCGGCGAAGTCGCGGTGCAGCTGGTGGGCGGCCACGTGCATTCCACCGTGAACAACCCCATCGAGGCGGTCGCCCAGTGGCGCGCCGGCAAGCTGCGCGCCCTGTGCGTGTTCGACGACGAGCGCATGCCCTTCAAGGCCAAGGTCACCGACACGCAGTCGTGGAACGACATCCCGACCTGCAAGGAAGCCGGCGTGCCGACCAACTACACCATGCTGCGCGGCATCTTCATGCCCGCGGGCGTGACGCCCGACCAGCTCGCGTTCTATGTGGACCTGCTGACCAAGGTCGCGGCCACGCCCGAGTGGAAGGAATACATGGAGAAGGGTGCCTTCAACTCGACCTTCATGACCGGCGACGCGTTCAAGAAGTGGCTCGCAGACGCAGAGGCTACCCATCGCACCCTGATGACTGAAGCCGGCTTCATGGCCGCAAGCGGCAAGTAACAGCGCGCCGAGCGGCGCACGCAGCAGCCATCACCCCGAGCGGTGCATGGCGGGGGCGCCGCATTCCGTTTTCATCACAAATACACGATGGGGGCTCCATGGAGCACGAAGAGAATTCCGACAGCCCGGCGCGCGTGGGCGTTGCCACCAATCTGGTGGAGGCGGTGGTTGCGGCGGTCCTGTTGATCATCGGCCTGGTAGTGATCTACGAAAGCCGCAGGCTGGGCGCCGGCTGGACCACCGACGGCCCCGGGGCGGGTTACTTTCCCTTCTACATCGGCCTGATCATCACCATCTCGGGCGCCGGCATCCTGTATCAAGCCCTGCTCGGAAAGCACAAGAAGACCGAGGTTTTCGTCGATTCGGAGCAATTGAAGCGCGTGATGTCCGTGCTGATTCCGGCGACGGTGTACGTGCTGGCCGTTTCCTTCCTGGGGCTGTACATCGCATCGGCGCTCTACATCGCGCTGTTCATGATCGTTCTTGGCAAGTACTCGTGGGTCAAGAGCGTGCTCATCGCGCTGGCCGTCAACACGCTCTTCTTCTTCATGTTCGAAGTGTGGTTCAAGGTGCCCCTTTTCAAAGGTTCGCTCGACCCCCTTCGCTTTCTCGGCTACTGAATCTCACGGAGCGAACGCGAAATGGAAGAAATCAGTGCCCTGATGCAGGGCTTTGCAGTGATCCTGACGCCGATGAACATCGGCCTGATGTTCGTCGGCATCATCCTCGGCGTGCTGATCGGCGTGCTGCCGGGCCTGGGCGGGGCGAACGGGGTGGCCATCCTGCTGCCCCTCACGTTCACGATGTCGCCGACCTCGGCCATCATCATGCTGTCGTGCATCTACTGGGGCGCCTTGTTCGGCGGGGCCATCACCTCCGTGCTGTTCAACATCCCGGGCGAGCCGTGGTCGGTGGCCACCACCTTCGACGGCTATCCGATGGCCCAGCAGGGCAAGGCCGGCGCGGCGCTGACCACGGCGTTCACCTCGTCCTTCGTGGGCGCCTTCCTCGCCGTGGTGATGATCACCTTCCTGGCGCCGCTGGTGGCCAAGTTCGCGCTCAAGTTCGGCTCGCCCGAATTCTTCGCGGTGTACCTGCTGACCTTCTGCAGCTTCGTCGGCATGGGCAAGGGCTCGCCCTTCAAGATCCTGGGGTCGATGGCGCTCGGCTTCGCGCTGGCCAGCGTCGGCATGGACACCGTGACCGGCCAGCTGCGCCTCACCTTCGGGCAGCCCGAGCTGATGCGCGGCTTCGACTTCCTGATCGCGGTCATCGGCCTGTTCGGCATCGGCGAGATCCTGCTGTCGATGGAGGAGGGCCTCAAGTTCTCCGGCAAGAGCGCGAAGATCGATCCCAAGGTGGTGCTGCAGACCTGGAAGCAGCTGCCGCAATACTGGGTGACCTCGCTGCGCAGCTCGCTGATCGGCATCTGGATGGGCATCACGCCGGGCGGCGCGACGCCGGCTTCGTTCATGAGCTACGGCCTGGCCAAGAAGATGTCGAAGAACGGCACCAAGTTCGGCACCGGCGAAATGGAAGGCGTCGTGGCGCCCGAGACCGCCGCGCACGCCGCCGGCACCAGCGCGCTGCTGCCGATGCTGGCGCTGGGCATCCCCGGCTCGCCGACCGCTGCTGTGCTGCTGGGCGGCCTGCTGATCTGGGGTCTGCAGCCGGGGCCGCTGCTCTTCGTCGAGCAGAAGGACTTCGTCTGGGGCCTGATCGCCAGCATGTACCTGGGCAACATCGTCGGCCTCATCGTCGTGCTGAGCACCGTGCCGCTCTTTGCCTCGATCCTGCGCATTCCGTTCTCGATCATCGCGCCGGTGATCATCGTGATCTGTGCGATCGGCGCCTACACCGTGCACAACGCGATGCTCGACATCTGGTTCATGCTCGGCTTCGGCGTGGTGGGCTACCTCTTCAAGAAGCTCGACTTCCCGCTGGCGCCGCTGGTGCTGGCGCTGGTGCTCGGCGACAAGGCCGAAGACTCGTTCCGCCAGGCCATGCTGGTCTCGCAAGGCGACGTCATGATCATGTGGGCGAATCCGCTGGTGGGCAGCATCACCACGCTGGCCCTGGTGCTGCTGTTCTGGCCGGTGATCTCGAAGGTGATGGCAATGATCAAGCCAAAAAAGCCTGACGAGTTCGCCGTCGAGCGGCCGGTGGACTGAACGAGGAGCCGACACCATGCCCGTCATCGCAATGACCCAGGAAATGGGTTCCCTCGCCAAGGACGTGTCGCTGCGGCTCGCCGAGTCGCTCGGGCTGGCCGTCATGCGCCACGAGGCCATCGAGCGCGTGGCCGACCGCGCGCAGGTGTCCACCAGCCTGATCGGCCGTCTGCGCGACGGCAAGGCCGGGCTCGTAGAGCGCTTGACAACCGACAAGCGCAGCGTCGCCCTCTACACAGCGGAAGAACTGTTCGCGCTGGCCGACCGCGGCAACGTCGTGCTGCGCGGCTGGGGCGCCACCTGCCTGCTGCGTCCGGTGCCGCACGTGGTGTGCGTGCGCGTCACGCGCTCGTTCAAGAAGCGGGTCGAGTGGCTGATGGGCCATCTGGGCACCGACGATGTCGAATTCGCGGAAGCCGAGCTGCGCCGCAGCGACCAGGCGCACGCGTCGCGCATGAACGACCAGTTCGGCGTCACCTGGGGCGACCCGGTGCTCTACGACCTGGTGCTCAACACCGATCGCTTGTCGGTCGAGAGCTGCGTGGAGCAGATCAGCCTGCTGGCGAGCCGCCCGGAATTCGCCGAGACGCCCGAATCGCGCGCCATGCTCGCCGACATGGCACTGGAGGCGCGCGTTCGCGCGGCGCTGAAGGAGCATCCGGCGACGCGCGACATCAACATCACGATCAACGCCAGGCAAGGTCAGGTCGCGCTGCGCGGGATCGTGCTCGACGCGGAAGAGCGAAGCCAGACCGAGGACGTTGCGGCGGCGGTGGCCGGCGTGCAGAGCGTCGACAACCAGCTGAGGCTGATGACCAGCTCGCGGCTGTTCGCCTCCTCCAAGCAGACCTAGATTTTTCCGCGCTTCTTCAGCCGGCTCAGGGTTTCCGCGGAGAGGTTGAGATAGGAGGCCAGTTCCTTGCTCGGAATGCGATCCACTAGTTCCGGATGCTTGCGCATGAAGCGGTGCACGCGACCGGGGGCGTCCAGCAGGTGCAGCGTGATGGTGTGCGCCATGATCTCGCTCATCCCGCGCATGACGCTGAACTCGAACAGCTCCTTGCTTTCCGGATGGCGGTTCAGGAACGCGATCCATTCCTTCAGCGGCAGGCTGGCCACGCGCGCCTTGGTCACGCAGACGATGCCGTACGGCGTGGGCGTGCCGAGCCGCAGCGCGGCGTAGCTGGTCTCCATGTCGTTCTCGTCGGCGAAGCGCAGGATCATTTCCTTGCCCTCCGGGTTGCTCACCACCCGCTTGAGGATGCCGTCGAGGATGAAGTACTGCGCCATCTCGCGCACGCCCTGGTGCAGCAAAAAGTCGCCCTTGTTGCCGTCCACGACGGCGAGATGGGTTTCCAGTTCGGCGCGATCGCTCTCGCTCAGGTCCTTGAGAAGGATGTTCTGCCGGAGCTGGGCGCGGATGATGTTTTTCTCCGGGTGGTTTTCCAACAACGTCATGGTTCCCGTCTTGCTCGATTTCGCAACAACCGCCGGTTCACCGGGAGAGCGCCCGTTTTCCGGAAAGTTGACCGAGGTCAACAGCTGAAAGCCTGGGCCCGAATCATAGTCGTGGCTCGGCCCCCGGCCATTCACCACGAAGCAGAAGGAGAGACATGTCTTCAGTTAGCACAGCCCAGCAGGGAGCCACCACAGCCGACGACCTGGTCGCGCGTGCCCTCAAGAACATGACCGATGACGCGCCGGACCGCGAAACGACCGATGGCTTCCACCTCGTGATCGACGCGCTGAAGCTGAACGACATCGACACCATTTTCGGTCTTCCCGGCATCCCGATCACCGACCTCACGCGCATGGCGCAGGCCGAAGGCATGCGCGTCATCTCGTTTCGCCACGAGCAGCACGCCGGCAACGCCGCCGCGGCCGCCGGCTTCCTGACGCAAAAGCCCGGCATCTGCCTGACGGTATCGGCGCCCGGCTTCCTCAACGGCCTGACCGCGCTGGCCAACGCGACCACCAACTGCTTCCCGATGATCCTGATCAGCGGCTCGAGCGAGCGCGAGATCGTCGACCTGCAGCAGGGCGATTACGAGGAGATGGACCAGCTCGCGATCGCCAAGCCGCTGTGCAAGGCGGCCTTCCGCGTGCTGCATGCCGAGGACATCGGCGTCGGCATTGCCCGGGCGATCCGCTCGGCCGTGTCGGGCCGCCCGGGCGGCGTGTATCTCGACCTGCCGGCCAAGCTGTTCGCGCAGACCATGGACGCGGCAGCCGGCAAGAAATCGCTGATCAAGGTGATCGACCCGGCGCCGCGCCAGATCCCGGCGCCCGACGCGGTGAAGCGCGCGCTCGACCTGCTCAAGAGTGCCAAGAAGCCGCTGATCCTGCTGGGCAAGGGCGCGGCCTATGCGCAGGCCGATGCCGACATTCGCGCGCTGATCGAGAAGACCGGCATTCCCTACCTGCCGATGTCGATGGCCAAGGGCCTGCTGCCCGACACCCATGCGCAATCGGCCGCGGCCGCGCGTTCCTATGTGCTGCAGGAAGCCGACGTCGTGATGCTGGTCGGCGCGCGCCTCAACTGGCTGCTGTCGCACGGCAAGGGCAAGACCTGGGCGCAGGAGAAGGGCGCCAAGCAGTTCATCCAGATCGACATCGCGCCGACCGAGATCGACAGCAACGTCGCGATCGCCGCGCCGGTGATCGGCGACATCGGCTCCTGCGTCGCGGCACTCGTGGCGGGCATCGATGCCAAGTGGGCCAAGCCGCCGGCCGACTGGACCGGCGCCATCGCCGAGCGCAAGGACAAGAACCTGTCGAAGATGGCCGCCACGCTGGCCGCCCGGCCCTCGCCGATGAACTTCCACAGCGCGCTCAGCGTGATCCGCGACCAGGTGAAGGCGCGGCCCGATGCCATCGTCGTCAACGAAGGCGCCAACACGCTCGATTTCGCGCGCAGCATCGTCGACATGTACGAGCCGCGCAAGCGCCTCGACGTCGGCACCTGGGGGATCATGGGCATCGGCATGGGCTTCGCCGTCGCCGCGGCCGTGGTCACCGGCAAGCCTGTGATCGCCATCGAGGGCGACAGCGCCTTCGGCTTCAGCGGCATGGAAGTCGAAACCATCTGCCGCTACAACCTGCCGGTCTGCATCGTCGTCTTCAACAACAACGGCGTTTACCGCGGCACCGACGTGAACCCGAGCGGCACGCCCGACGTGGCGCCGACCGTGTTCGTCAAGAACGCGCGTTACGACAAGCTCATCGAGGCCTTCGGCGGCGTCGGCGTCAACGCCACCACCGCGGACGAGCTGGAGAAGGCCCTGGCCGAGGCCGTCGCCTCCGGCCGGCCGACCCTGATCAACGCCGTGATCGACGAGACCGCCGGCACCGAAAGCGGCCGCATCACCAGTCTGAACCCGGCAACGGCGAAGAAGAAGTAATCCCAGGCAATACAGGAGATATCCCATGAGCAGCAGCAACAAACCACTCAACGGCATCAAGATCATCGACTTCACCCATGTCCAGGCCGGTCCCGCCTGCACGCAGATGCTGGCCTGGTTCGGCGCCGACGTCATCAAAGTCGAGCGTCCGGGCGCCGGCGACGTCACGCGCAGCCAGCTGCGCGACATCCCGAACGTGGACGCGCTGTACTTCACAATGCTCAACAGCAACAAGCGCTCGATCACGCTGGACACCAAGAAGCCGGAAGGCAAGGCAGTGCTCGAGCAGCTGGTGCGCGAATCCGACGTGCTGGTCGAAAACTTCGGCCCCGGCGCGCTCGACCGTATGGGCTTCACCTGGGAACGCATCCAGGAACTCAACCCCAAGCTGATCCACGCGTCGGTCAAGGGCTTCAGCGAAGGCCACCACTACGAGGACCTGAAGGTCTACGAGAACGTGGCGCAGTGCGCCGGCGGCGCCGCCTCGACCACCGGCTGGTGGAAGGGCGAGAACTCGCAGCCCACCATCTCGTCGGCCGCGCTCGGCGACTCCAACACCGGCATGCACCTGGCTATCGGCATCCTGACGGCCATCATCGGCCGCGAGAAGACCGGCAAGGGTCAGAAGGTGGCCTGCTCGATGCAGGACGCCGTGCTCAACCTGTGCCGCGTGAAAATGCGCGATCAACAGCGCCTGGAAAGCGTGGGCTATCTGGAGGAGTACCCCCAGTACCCGCACGAGATGGAAGCGTTCGCGGACAAGGTGACGCCGCGCGGTGGTAACGCCGGCGGCGGAGGCCAGCCGGGCTGGATCCTCAAGTGCAAGGGCTGGCAGACCGACCCCAACGCCTACATCTACTTCACGGTACAGGGCCACGCCTGGGAGCCGATCTGCGATGCGCTGGGCAAGCCGGAGTGGAAGACCGACCCCGACTACACCACCGCCAAGGCTCGTCAGCCGCACATCGAGCAGATCTTCGCGACCATCGAGGACTTCATCAAGGACAAGACCAAGTTCGAGGCAGTCGACATCTTCCGCAAGTTCGACATTCCCTGCGCGCCCGTGCTGTCGATGAAGGAACTTCTGCGCGACGAGTCGCTGCGCAAGAGCGGCTCCATCGTCGAAGTGCCGCACAAGGAGCGCGGCACCTACTGGACCATCGGCAGCCCGATCAAGTTCTCGGACCTCAAACCCGAGGTGACGGCCTCGCCGCTCCTGGGCGAGCACACCGACGAGGTGCTGGCGGAGCTGGGCTACACCAAGGACCAGATCGTCAATCTGCGCGAAGCCAAGGTAGTTTGAGGTCGCGAAAGGGAGGTTTGGTTTGCACTCGGACGTGGATCTTGCTCAGCTCGTCGCCGGCGCCGGCGACGCCATCATGGTCGCGGATGCGCAAGGGGCGATCACGCTCTGGAACCAGGCCGCCGAGCGCATCTTCGGCTTCACCGAAGCCGAGGCGCTGGGCAAGTCGCTCGATCTGATCATCCCGGAACGCCAGCGCGGCCGGCACTGGGACGGCTTTCAGAAGACCATGGACACGGGCATCACCAAGTACGGCGCCGACCTGCTGCGCGTGCCCGCCCTGCACAAGGACGGGCACACGCTGTCGATCGCCTTCACGGTATCGATGCTGTTCTCCGAAGATCGAAAGGTCACGGGCATCGTCGCCATGGTGCGCGACGAGACCGCCCGCTTCGCCGAGGAGCGCAAACTGCGCGCTCGTCTGGTAGAAGTCGAGGCCAAGATCCAAGAAGGAGACAGTCGATGAGCAAGGCACTCGAGGGCGTTCGGATTCTCGATTTCACCCATGTGCAGTCGGGCCCCACCTGCACCCAGCTGCTGGCCTGGTTCGGCGCCGACGTGATCAAGGTCGAGCGCGCCGGCGAAGGCGACGCGACGCGCGGCCAGCTGCGCGACATTCCCGGCGTGGACAGCCTCTATTTCACGATGCTGAACCACAACAAGCGCTCGATCACGCTGGACACCAAGAAGCCGAAAGGCAAGCAGGTGCTGGACACGCTGATCAAGACCTGCGACGTGCTGGTCGAGAACTTCGCGCCCGGCGCGCTGGACCGCATGGGCATCACCTGGAGCCACATCCAGGACTTGAACCCGCGCATGATCGTGGCCTCGGTCAAGGGCTTCGGCCCCGGCAAATACGAGCACTGCAAGGTCTACGAGAACGTCGCGCAGTGCGCCGGCGGCGCCGCGTCGACAACCGGCTTCGAGGACGGCCCGCCGGTCGTCACCGGCGCGCAGATCGGCGACAGCGGCACCGGCCTGCACCTGGCGCTCGGCATCGTCGCCGCGCTCTACCAGCGCAACAGCACCGGGCGCGGGCAGCAGGTGCTGGCGCCGATGCAGGACGCGGTGCTCAACCTGTGCCGCGTGAAGATGCGCGACCAGCAGCGCCTGGAGCGTACCGGCACCATGCACGAGTACCCGCAATACCCCGACGGCAAGTTCGGCGACGCGGTGCCGCGCGCCGGCAACGCCTCAGGCGGCGGCCAGCCGGGCTCGATCCTGCGCTGCAAGGGCTGGGAGACCGACCCCAACGCCTACATCTACTTCATCACGCAGGGTGCAGTCTGGCCCGCTGTGTGCAAGGTCATCGGCGAAGAGGGCTGGATCGACGACGAGGCCTACGCCACGCCGGCCGCCCGCCTCTTGCACCTGAAGCCGATCTTCGCGCGCATCGAGCAGTGGACCATGACCAAGGACAAGTTCGAGGCCATGGAGATCCTCAACAAGTACGACATTCCCTGCGGGCCGATCCTGTCGATGAAGGAAATCGCCGCCGACGAGTCGCTGCGCCAGACCGGCACCATCGTCGAGGTCGACCATCCGACGCGGGGCAAGTACCTGACCGTGGGCAATCCCATCAAGATGTCCGACAGCCCGACCGAGGTGACGCGTTCGCCGCTGCTCGGCGAACACACCGAGGAAGTGCTGCGCCAGCTCGGCTACAGCGCGGACGACGTGGCGATGCTGCGCGAAGAGCGCGTGATCTGAACTGGGCGTGGACGGGACGGACAAGGAAATTTGCCACCCTCGATCCATAACTCATAGAGAATGCATTCAATAAAATACTTTCACTATTAATTATCGATCAGCCATCCTACATTTTGACCATGCCGAGCGAAATCCAATTCATCCGCTGCGGCATTCAAATTCATGGAGAAGCTCATGGTCAATGATTTGCCAATTCAATACTGGAACGACGAAGTCGAGCGCAATGCATACAACGCAGCGTTCTACGAATTGGGTTTCCGGTGGTATTGGGACAGCCCTACCTATTACGAATTGCTGGCCAGGATTCCGGATGCCGCCGACCGGATCTGCCACTACCTGAAGACCCGCCAGCCCCATTTGCTGCGCGCGTACGACGAGAAATTCCTGGTCGAAGTCATCCAGCAGAAACAGGCCGAGCACCGCAAGCGCGGCCCCGCGCCCGGCGCCGCTTCCGGACACTTCGATTGGGCGACCCTGGCCGGCGCCGACCTCGGCGCGTAATTCGGTCTGCTTACCATGAACATCCACGAATACCAGGGCAAGGACGTATTGCGCCGCTATGGCGTGGCGTCGCCGCGTGGATTTCTCTGCCATTCGCCGCAGGAGGCCGAGGAGGCCGCGCTGCGACTGGGCGGCAGGACATGGATGGTCAAGGCGCAGGTCCACGCCGCGCGACGCGGCGACGGCGTGCGGCAGGCCTGGACCGTTCCCGAGGTCCGCAAGCACGCCGGCGCGCTGCTGGCCGACCTCGGCGTGCGGCGGCTGCTGGTCGAGGAGCGCACCGAGATCCGGCAGGCCTTCTCCATCCACATGGCGATAGACCGTGACACGCAGCGGGTCGTCCTGATGGCCTCGGACGAAGGCGGCGGCGCCCACACGGTGTTCGTCGACCCGGTCTCCGGCCTGACGGCAGGCCAGGCGGATGGCATCGCACGCCGCATCGGCATTCCCGGCAAGTCGATCCCGCAGGCGCGCACGCTGATGCAGAACCTGTACCGCGCATTCGACGAATGCGACGCGTCGCGCGCCGAGATCGACCCGCTGGTGCTGACCGGCGACGGCCGAGTGATCGCGCTCGACGCCAGGTTCGGCTTCGATCCGAATGCGCTCTACCGCCAGCCCGAGATCGCCGCGCTGCGCGACCTCGAGGAGGAGGATGCGGTCGAGATCGAGGCCGCGAAGTTCGGCCTCTGCTACGTCACGCTCGGCGGCGACATCGGCACCCTGGTGAACGGCGCCGGCCTCGCGATGGCGACGATGGACGCGATCCGGCTCTACGGCGGATCGCCTGCCAACTTCCTCGACGTGGGCGGCGGCGCGACGGCCGAACGGGTGACCGAGGCCTTCAAGCTGATGCTGCGCAACCGGAAGCTGCGCGCCATCCTCGTCAACGTCTTCGGCGGCATCATGCGCTGCGACCTGGTTGCGCAGAGCGTGGTCGATGCCGCGCGCGAGCTCGACCTGCGCGTGCCGCTGGTGGTGCGCATGAAGGGTCTCAACGAGGCGCTCGGCAGAAGCATCCTGGCCGCATCGGGCCTGGCCGTCATCGGCGCGGACGACATGGCGGACGCGGCCGCGAAGGCGGTCGCCGCCGCACGGGGCCACTGAGATGTCGATCCTCGTCAACAAGCACACGCGCGTGATCACGCAGGGCATCACCGGCAGGGCCGGCCGCATCCACACCGCGGCCTGCCGCGCCTACGGCAACGGCCGCCAGTGCTTCGTCGCCGGCGTGAACCCGAACAAGCCGGGCGCGTCCGTCGACGGCATCCCGGTCTTCGCCACGGTAAGGGAAGCCAGGGCCGAGACCGGCGCGACCGTCTCCGTGATCTACGTGCCGCCGGCCTCCGCGGCCGCCGCCATCGACGAGGCGGTCGATGCCGGGCTCGAGCTGGTCGTCTGCATCACCGAAGGCATCCCGGTGCGCGACATGATCCGCACCCGCCGCCGCATGGAGGGCAGCGGGACGGTGCTGCTCGGCCCCAACTGTCCCGGCCTCATCACGCCCGAGGAGATCAAGATCGGCATCATGCCGGGCGACATCCACCAGCGCGGCCGCATCGGCGTGGTGTCGCGCTCCGGCGCGCTGGGCTACGAGGCCGTGAACCAGCTCCATCCATTCGGCATCGGCCAGTCGACGGTGGTCGGCATCGGCGGCGATCCGATCGGCGGGCTGCGCTACCTCGACGTGCTTCGGATGTTCAACGACGACCCGCTCACCGACGCCGTCATCATGGTCGGCGAGATCGGCGGCGACGCCGAAGAGACCTGCGCGCGCTGGATCAAGGAGCACATGCGCAAGCCCGTGGTCGGCTTCATCGCCGGCGCCACCGCGCCGCCGGACCGGCGCATGGGCCACGCGGGCGCCATCGTTTCCGACGGCCAGGGCACGGCGGAGGAAAAGCTGGCCGTGATGGAAGCGTGCGGCATTCACGTCACGCGCAACCCGGCCGAGATGGGAAGGCTGCTGGCTTCCCTGGTCGCCCCCGACTACCTTCCTTTTGACTGACATGACGCTCTCCCCCAGGCTGCGCGCACTTCGTGTCGCTTCGCCAACCCCCTCACCGGGGGCAACACCTGCGGCCCGGCAAAGCCGGCTCCGCGGTGTTCCCCGCGTGAAGTCCGACGGCGCCAAGGTTTGCGCACCCTTTTGAGATCAAGAGAGACAGAGAACTTCACATGCAACAAGCACAACGATGGATCCGTTTCGAACGCGCCGGCAAGACGGGCTTCGGGACACTCGATGGCCACAAGGTGCGTGAGCACCGGGGCGACATGTTCGACTACCCGGAAGCGACCGGCCATGTGTTCGACCTGGACGAGCTCAAGCTGCTCACGCCGACGCAGCCGAGCAAGGTCATCGCCCTGTGGAACAACTTCCACGCGCTCGGCGAGAAGCTGAAGCTGCCGGTGCCGGCCGAACCGCTGTACCTGCTGAAGGCACCCAATTCCTTTCTTGCGGCGGGCGAGCCGATCCGCAAGCCCTTGTGCGAGGGCAAGGTGGTGTTCGAGGGCGAGCTCGGCATCGTCATCGGCAAGACCTGCACGGCGGTGACCGAGGAAGCGGCACTCGATCACGTGTTCGGCTACACCTGCGCCAACGACGTGACGGTGGCCGACATCCTCAACCGCGACGCCTCCTTCGCGCAATGGGCGCGCGCCAAGGGCTTCGACACCTTCTGCCCGATGGGCCCGGTGGTGGCCACCGGCCTGGACCCGGCGACGCTCACCGTGACCACGCTGCTCGACGGCGCGGCGCGCCAGAATTATCCGATCAGCGACATGCGCTTCTCGGTGCAGCAGCTGGTGAGCCTGATCTCGCTGGACATGACGCTGCATCCGGGCGACGTCATCCTCTGCGGCACCTCCGTCGGCGTCGGCTCGATGAAGCCCGGCAGCCTGGTCGAGGTCGAGATCAACGGCATCGGCAAGCTGAGCAACCGCTTCGGCTAGCAAAGGTTTTCAAAACTTCAAGGATCGACATGAAGATTGCAGTCATCGGCGCAGGCGCCATCGGCGGCCTGGTCGGAGCGAAGCTCGCATTGGCCGGCGAGGACGTGACGTTCATCGTGCGCGGCGCCAACCTCGACGCCATCGCCACCAACGGCTTCAAGCTCCTCGCGGCCGACGGCGAGGAGCAGGTCGCCCGCAACGTCAAGGCCACCGACCGCTACGACCAGGCCGGCGTGCAGGACATCGTCATCCTCGCGATGAAGGCGCACCAGGTCGAAGCGGTGGCGAACGAGGTGCCGAAGCTCTTCGGCCCCGAGACCGTGGTGGTGACGATGCAGAACGGCATCCCGTACTGGTACTTCCACAAGCACGGCGGACCGCTCGAAGGCACGACGGTGAGGAGCGTCGACCCGAACGGCGTGGTTGGCGCCAGGATCCCGGCGGACCGCGTGATCGGCTGCGTGGTCTACCCCGCGTCCGAGCTGGTGGCGCCGGGCGTGGTGAAGCACATCGAGGGCGACCGCTTTCCCGTCGGCGAACTGGACGGCTCGTCGAGCGAACGCGTGAACCGCGTCGCGGCCTGCTTCACCGAGGCGGGCTTCAAGGCGCCGGTGCTCGACAACATCCGCGCCGAGATCTGGCTCAAGCTGTGGGGCAACCTGACCTTCAATCCGATCAGCAGCCTGTCGCACTCGACGCTGGTCGACATCTGCCAGTACCCGCCCTCGCGCGACCTCGCCGCCGCGATGATGCGCGAAGCCCAGGCCGTCGCGCACAAGCTGGGCATCGAGTTCCGCGTGTCGCTGGAAAAGCGCATCGCCGGCGCCGAGAAAGTGGGCAAGCACAAGACCTCGATGCTGCAGGACGTGGAAGCCGGGCGCGCGCCGGAGATCGATGCGCTGGTGGGTGCGGTGGTGGAGCTGGCACGGCTCACCGACACGCAGACGCCGCACATCGACACGGTCTACTCGCTGGTCAAGCTGCTGGCCCGCACGATGGAGGACCAAAGAGGCCGGGTCCGGCTTCATGAAATGGCAGTTCCGTGAGACGCACCCGCAGCGCCAAGATCGTCGCCACGCTCGGCCCGTCCACGTCGGACGAACAGACCATCCGCGCCCTGTTCGAGCGCGGGGTGGACGTGTTCCGGCTCAACTTCAGCCACGGCACGCAGTCCGACCATGCGCAGCGGCTCGCGACGATCCGCGCACTGGAGAAGGAATTCGGCCGGCCGATCGGGGTGCTGCTCGATCTGCAAGGGCCGAAGCTGCGCCTCGGCACTTTCGAAGGCGGCAGGACGCAGCTCGATGCCGGCGCGCGATTGCGGCTCGACATGGACAAGCGCCCGGGCGATGGCCGCCGAGCGCCGCTGCTGCACCCCGAGATCTTCGCCGCGCTGCAGATCGGCACCGAGCTGCTGCTCGACGACGGCAAGCTGCGCCTGCGCGTGGAGAAGCACGGCCCCGACTTCGCCGAAACCACGGTGCTCGTCGGCGGCCCGATCTCGGACCGCAAGGGCGTCAACGTGCCGAGCGTGCTGCTGCCGATCTCGCCGTTGACTGCGAAGGACCGTGACGACCTGGCCTTCGGCCTCGGGCTGGGCGTGGACTGGGTCGCGCTCTCCTTCGTGCAGCGTCCCGAGGACATCGAGGAGGCGCGCGCCCTCATCGGCACGCGCGCCTGGATCATGGCCAAGCTCGAGAAGCCGGCCGCGATCGAACACCTGGACGGCATCGTCGCCTTGTCCGACGGCATCATGGTCGCGCGCGGCGACCTCGGCGTCGAGCTGCCGCCGGAGCAGGTGCCGGAGCTGCAGCGCCTCATCGTGCGCGCCTGCCGCAAGGGCGGCAAGCCGGTGGTGGTGGCAACGCAGATGCTCGAATCGATGATCGCGTCGCCGGTGCCCACGCGCGCCGAAGTCTCCGACGTCGCGACCGCGATCTACGACGGCGTGGATGCGGTGATGCTGTCCGCCGAATCCGCCTCGGGCAAATACCCGCTGGAAGCGGTCGCGATGATGGACCGCATCGTCGCCCGCGTCGAAGCCGACCCCTCCTACCGCAGCGGCATCGACGCCACGCACGCGGCGGCCGAGGCGACCACCGCCGACGCGGTCTGCGCGTCGCTGCGCAACGTCGCCGGGCTGCTCTCTCCGGCCGCCACCGTGACCTACACCTCCTCCGGCTTCACCAGCCTGCGCGCCGCGCGCGAACGGCCCGCGGTGCCGGTCCTGAGCCTGACGCCCGCCATCGCCACAGCGCGCCGCATGGCCATGGTCTGGGGCGTGCACGCGGTGCTCGTCGACGACGTTCACGATGTCGCCGAGATGATCGACTGCGCCTGCCGCAGCGCGCGCGACGAAGGATTCGCGAAGCCGGGCGACGACGTGGTCGTCGTCGCGGGCCTGCCTTTCGGACAGTCCGGAACGACGAACCTGCTGCACGTCGCGCGCATCGCGCGCTAGGGGCCTGTTAACGCTATTTGCGGGGTCGCGAAGGCCTGCCAGGGCGGGCCAATCAAGGCGCGCGACGCCGTGCGTGCGTCGGCACGCACAAGGAGCGCAACGCCGAGTGGCGCGCCCTGGCAGGCCTTCCCTCCGGGTTGCCCAGCCAAGGGGCCGTCTGCGGCGTTGCCCGCGCTTGCAAGGCGCAAGCCTTGCTGCGCGCGGGCGCCTTGCATCCAGCCCCTTGGCTGGGCAACGCGATCCCGCAAATAGCGTCAACAGGCCCCCGCTTTCCGCACGTCCGTGCCCGCGGCCTGGCGCAGGCCGGCAAGCGCGGGATCGATGATGGCGGGATCGGCGCCCACCGCGTAGACCGCGTAGGCCGGGTAGAGAAACTCCGGCGTGCGCGGCACGCGGCGCAGGTGCCCCGATTCCAGGTGGCCGCGAACCACGTCGAGCCGGAAATAGCCGGTGCCGCCGGCGGCCAGCAGGTACTCGCGGCCGAGCGGTCCGAGCCCGGCCATCACCGCCGCACTCGAAAGCTCGGGAAAGGCCAGGCCGTGCTGCGCTGCGAACTCGGGCCCCCAGTCGACATACACATAGTCCGCCGGGCGCGGCACGCGCGGACGCTTAGCCGTCGTGACCATGACGAGCTTTTCCTCGATCAGGAGCTCCACGCGCAGCCCGGGCCGCTGCTGCGGCGCGTAGGCGATGGCGACATCGAGCACGCCCGCGGCCACCTTGTCGAGCAGGTCATGCGGATAGCCGACTTCCGTGCGCAGCGCCAGGTGCGGGTGCCTGGCGCGCATCCACAGCAGCCAGCGCAGCAGCAGCGGATCCCACAGGCTGATCTCGCAGCCGGCCGCGAGCACGGCGCGGCTGCCGGTCGGCACCGCCACCTGATCACGCGCACGCGCCCAGACCTGCACCAGCGTGGTGGCATGCGGCAGGAAGCGCTCGCCGGCCGCGGTGAGCGCGGCGCCGGCCTTGTTGCGCACGAAGAGCCGGCGGCCGAGCAGCTCCTCGAGCGTTCGCACGCGCGCGCTGACCGAGGTCTGCGTCACATGCAGCCGCTCGGCGGCGCGCTGGAAGCTGCGGGTCTCGACGATCTCGAGGAAGGTGCGGGCCAGGGTGATGTCCATTGCTGCCTGTTCTTTTGAATGCATGATTTTTGCATTCAACTGGCAATAAATCTCGTTTTACTTATTGCGAAGGCAGCACGAAGATGAAGCCATCACATCCAGGAGCTGCATATGTCCACCCTTTCCCGATCATCCCGCGCGAACGCCTTCGACGGCCTGGCCGGCGCGTTCAAGGCCTTGGCCGATGAAGCCGGCGTGCTCGTCCATGCCTTGCTGAACCCGAACAAGATCATCGGGGAAGTCGAGCAGATGCGTGCCTTGCAGGCCGACGCGAACCGCATTGAAGCCATCGACCCGGTGCGCGCCGCCGTGCTGCGCCGCCGCGCGGCATATATCGGAGTGCGTTAAGAATCGAAGGGGACGATCTGCGCAATCAGCGACGCGCCGTCGCTGAGCAGAAAGTCCTTGAAGGCCTGCGCCACCGGCGGCAGGCGCTTGGTGCGCCGATGCACGACGTACCAATTCAGCATCAGCGGAAATGCCTCGACGTCGAGCACGCAGAGGCTGCCGGTTTTCAGCTCCTGGCTGATCGTGTGTGCCGACACGAAGCTCACCCCCATGCCCGCGATCACCGCCTGCTTGATGGTCTCGGTGCTCGGGATCTCCATCGCGATGTTGATGTCGCGCAGGTCGCCGCCGAAGCCTTCCTCCATGGAGTTCCAGGTGTCGGTGCCTTTCTCGCGCACGACGAAGGGCTCGCGCATCAGCCGGGCCCGCGAGATCCTCTTCTCGCCGACCAGCGGATGGGTCGGCGCTGCGACGATCACGTAGGGATGCGGCGCGAAGGGCTGGTTGACCGTGTCCATGTCGGTCGGCGGCCGCACCATGATCGCCAGGTCGGTGAGGTTATCGGCGATGTGGGTCAGAAGCCCTTCGCGGTTGTGGACCGTGAAGTTCAGCGTCACGCCGCGGTGGCGGCTCGCGAACTCCACCAGCAGGCGCGGAAAGAAGTAGTCGCCGGCGCTGATCACGCCCACGTTGAGCTTGCCGCCGGAGACGCCCTTGAACTGCGTCATCGCGTTCTCGGCCGCTTCGAACTGCTGGATGATGGCGCGGCTGATCTGCAGCAGCTCCGACCCGGCAGGCGTCAGGTAGATCTTCTTGCCGAACTGCTCGAACAGCACGTTGCCGGCATGCTCCTCGAGCTTTCGGATCTGCGTCGAGACGGCCGGCTGGGTCAGGTGAAGCTCTTCGGCTGCGCGTGAAAAGCTCAACAGGCGGGCGACCGCCTCGAAGACTTTCAACTGGCGCAGGGTCGCGTTCTTCATCGAAGGGCATCGTACCGCGCAGTTCCGCGGCGAGCCCGGCGGCACGCTAGGACATGGCGCTCGCCACGCGCTCCTCGTGTACCTTGAGCAACACCTCGTAGTACATGCACAGCGGCATGGCGACGAACACCATGCCGGCGACGTAGACGATCAGGCTCGTCACCGGAAAGTCGGCGCTGCCCCAGTAGGGAATCGATGCGGCGGCCGCGCCGACGGCGATGATGGCGATCACCGCCTTCAATGCACGGCCCATGAAAGCAGCCCGCTGGTAGCCGGGCCGGTCGTGGCCTTCGCGCTCCGGGCTGGAGTCTTCGCTCCTGTCGTCGCCCTTGTCTCCATCGTGATCCATGTTTTCCTTGGTTGAGGCGCTGCCGCTTCTTATCATGTGGCCCGGACCGGGGCAATGCTGAAGTCCCGCAGTGCGAGCGCTGCACCATCCCACTCTCAGGAATCTCCATGAAAAAAGCAGGACTCGTCGGCCTGGGCGCCATGGGCGCCGGCATCGCGGCCACCTTGCGCAGCAAGGGCTACGAAATGCATGTGTGCGATGCGCGTCCCGGCGCTGCGCTCGCCTTTGCCGAACAGGGCGGCGTCGCCTGGGCCACGCCGGCGCAGATCGCGGCCGAATGCGAGCTCATCGTCTCGGTGGTGGTCAATGCCCAGCAGACCGAGGCGGTGCTGTTCGGCGAAGCGGGCGCAGCCTCGGCGATGAAGCCCGGCAGCGTGTTCGTGATGTGCTCGACGGTGGACCCCAACTGGTCGATCGCCCTCGAGGAACGCCTCGGCGCCGCCGGCATCCACTACATCGATGCGCCGATCTCCGGCGGCGCGGCCAAGGCCGCGAGCGGGCAGATGACGATGATGAGCTCGGCGAAGCCCGAGGCCTATGCCAGGGCCGATGCGCTGCTCGATGCCATGGCGGGCAAGGTCTACCGGCTGGGCGACAGGGCCGGCGCGGGCAGCAAGGTGAAGATCATCAACCAACTCCTGGCGGGCGTGCACATCGCGGCCGCCGCCGAGGCCATGGCGCTGGGCCTGCGCGAAGGCGTGGCGCCCGAGGCGCTGTACGAGGTGATCACGCACAGCGCCGGCAACAGCTGGATGTTCGAGAACCGCATGGCCCATGTGCTGGCCGGCGACTACACGCCGCTGTCGGCGGTCGACATCTTCGTCAAGGACCTGGGCCTGGTGCTCGACACCGCGCGCGCGAGCAAGTTTCCGCTGCCGCTCGCGTCCACTGCGCACCAGATGTTCATGCAGGCCTCCACCGCGGGCTTCGCGAAGGAGGACGACAGCGCGGTGATCAAGATCTTTCCGGGCATCGAACTGCCTTCCACTCCCCACCAAGACAAGCCATGACCGTCCTGCTCGGCTGCATCGCCGACGATTTCACCGGCGCGACCGATCTCGCCAACAACCTGGTGCGCGCCGGCATGCGCGTGGTGCAGACCATCGGCGTGCCGGCAGAGCCGCTGGCCGCCGAAGTCGATGCGGTGGTGGTGGCGCTCAAGTCGCGCACCATCGCGCCGGCCGATGCGGTGGCGCAATCGCTGGCAGCGCTGCGCTGGCTGCAGTCGCAGGGCGCGCGGCAGATCTACTTCAAGTACTGCTCCACCTTCGACAGCACGCCCGAGGGCAACATCGGGCCGGTGACCGAGGCGCTGATGGACGCGCTGGGCACCGATTTCACCATCGCCACGCCGGCCTTCCCCGACAACAAGCGCACCGTCTTCAAGGGCTACCTGTTCGCCGGCGATGTGCTGCTCAACGAGAGCGGCATGCAGAACCATCCGCTCACGCCGATGACCGATGCCAACCTCGTGCGCGTGCTGCAGGCGCAGACGCGGCGCAAGGTGGGGCTGATCGATCATGTGGCCGTCGCGCAGGGACCGGACGCGATCGGCGAGCGCATCGCGCAACTGCGCGCCGAGGGCGTGGGCATCGCGATCGTCGATGCGGTCTCGAACGACGACCTGCTGCGCCTCGGCCCGGCGCTGGCGCAGATGCCGCTGGTCACGGCCGGCTCGGGCGTCGCGATCGGGCTTCCGGCCAACTTCGGCATCGCGCCGTCATTTGCAGCGAGCGCGCTGCCTGCGGCTTCGGGGCTCAGGGCCGTGGTGTCGGGCAGCTGCTCGCTTGCCACCAACCGGCAGGTTCAGCACTTCGTCGCATCGGGACGGCCGGCGCTGGCGATCGATCCCTTGCGCATCGCGGCAGGCGTCGACGTGGCGAGCGAGGCGCTGGACTGGGCTGCGCCGCTCGTCGAATCCGGCCCGGTGCTGGTCTATTCGACGGCCGAGCCGGGCGCCGTGAAATCGGTGCAGGGCCGGCTCGGCATCGAGGAAGCCGGCGCGATGGTGGAACGCACCATCGCCGCGATCGCGCGCGGGCTGGTCGGCCTCGGCGTGCGGCAACTGGTGGTGGCCGGCGGCGAGACCTCGGGTGCCTGCGTGCAGGCGCTGGGCATCGAGCAGATGCAGATCGGCCCGCAGATCGATCCCGGCGTGCCGTGGTGCCATGCGATGTCCGATGCGGCCGAGGGCGTCGGCCTGCATATCGCGCTCAAGTCGGGCAACTTCGGCACTGACGACTTCTTCACCAAAGCCTTTACAGTCCCCCGATGATGACTAGCCACGCTCATCACTTCGTGAATCTCTGCCCCCCGAGGGGGCGCTCAGCGGCCTTCGGGCGGCCGGGCGGCCGCTGATGACCGAAAGCCAATCGCGTGAAGAGATCTGCCGCATCGGCCGCAGCCTGTTCGAGCGCGGCTATGTGCATGCCACCGCCGGCAACATCAGCGTGCGGCTCGACGACGGCTTCCTGATCACGCCGACCGACGCCTGCCTCGGCTTTCTCGATCCGGCGAAGCTCGCGCGGCTCGATGCCGAGCTGAACCAGACGGCCGGCGATCGCGCCAGCAAGACTATCGCGCTGCATGCGCGCATCTACGGCGCGGCGACGCGTTTCGACGCCGGCACGCGCTGCGTGATCCACACCCATTCCACGCATTGCGTCGCGCTCTCGCTGCGCGAGCCGGGCGAGGAACTGCTGCCGGCGCTCACGCCCTATTTCGTGATGAAGGTCGGCCATGTGCCGGTGATTCCGTACCAGCGCCCGGGCGCGCCGGAAGCGGCCGAGCTGGTGGCACAGGCCATCGAGCGCTACGGCGCGCAGGGCACGCCGATCCGCGCCGCGATGCTCGAGCGCCTGGGTCCGAACGTGTGGCACGAAACGCCCGCCGCCGCCATGGCCGTGCTCGAGGAACTCGAGGAGACCGCGAAACTCTGGTTATGGAGCGGCCCGACGGCGGAGCGCCGACCGCAGGCCCTGGGCGCGGCCCAGATCGATGAACTGCGCCGGAGCTTCGGCGCCCGCTGGTAAGAGAATGAAACGCCCCCACGCTCATCACTACGTGTATTCGCTGCCCCCCGAGGGGGCCGAGGCCTCCCTTGGGACGGCCCTGCAGGAGGCCTGACTCATGCCCCGATTCGCCGCCAACCTCTCGATGCTCTATCCGGAGCTCGATTTCCTCGATCGCTTCGAAGCCGCCGCCAAGGATGGCTTTCGTGCCGTCGAATATCTCTTCCCCTACCCCTACGAACGCCGCGAGCTGGCGGCGCGCTTGTCGGCCAACGGCTTGCAGCAGGTGCTGTTCAACGGCCCGCCCGGCGACTGGGATCGCGGCGAGCGCGGGCTGGCCTGCCTGCCGGGGCGCGAGGCCGAGTTCCGCGAGGGCGTCCTGAAGGCGCTGGACTATGCCGACGCGCTCGCTTGCCCGCGCGTGCACGTGATGGCCGGCCTGGTGCCCGAGGGCACGGAGCGCGAGGCCGTGCAGCCGGTGTATGCCGAGAACCTGCGCTGGGCCGCGGCCGAGGCGGCCAAGGCCGGGCGCGATCTCCTGATCGAGCCGATCAACACGCGCGACATCCCGCGCTTCTTTTTGAACCGGCAGGACCACGCGCACGAGATCGTCGAGATGGTTGCCGCGCCCAACCTCAAGGTGCAGATGGACCTCTACCACTGCCAGATCGTCGAGGGCGATGTGGCGATGAAGATCCGCAAGTACCTGCCCTCCGGCCGCGTCGGTCATTTCCAGATCGCGGGCGTCCCCGAGCGGCACGAGCCCGACATCGGCGAGCTCAACCATCCCTATCTCTTCGACGTGATCGACGAGGTATCGGCCCAGTGCGGTTGGGAAGGCTGGGTCGGCTGCGAATACCGGCCGCGGCGCGGTGCCGTGGCGAGCGGCACATCGGACGGCTTCGGCTGGCTTCGGGCGCTGCCGCACACACAGACCGCATGAGGATCGAAGCCGTACGCATCCCGCCGCGCCTGCGGGGCTTCGCGGCGCGCGATACGGAGGTCTTCGACGTCACGCTGGCCGGCGCGCAGGTCGCGGCCATCGAAGCGAGCGCTCAGCCGGCGCGCGGCACCCTGCTCAGCTCCATGGTCGATGCGCACGCGCACATCGACAAGAACTACACCGTGCGCGAAGTGGGCGCCGCCGAGGGCAACCTGTTCGCGGCCATCGCGCGCATGGCCGCGCATCGCGCGCACTGGACTGCCGACGCGCTGCGCGCCCGCATGGAACGCGCACTGCAGGAAGCCTGGCGTGCCGGCACGCGCGCCTTGCGCACGCACTTGGACTGGAACAGCGCCGAAGCGCCGGCCTCGCTCGCGGTCTTCGAGGAGCTGCGCTCGCAGTGGCACGGCCGCGTCGAGCTGCAGTTCGTCGCGCTGGTGCCGCTCGATGTGTTCGCCGATCGCGAAGCCGGCGAGCGCATCGCCCGCGCCGTGCAGCGCGCGGGCGGCGTGCTCGGCGCTTTCGTCTATCGCAACGAGGGCATTGTGTCGAAGCTGGGGCGCGTGCTCGACCTCGCGCAGGACCACCAGCTCGCGCTCGATTTCCATGTCGACGAAGGGCTCGATCCGGAAGCGACGGGCCTGCGCACCATCGCCCAGCTCGTAATCGCGCGCGGGCTGCACGGCCGCGTGCTTTGCGGCCACGCCTGCTCGCTGTCGGTGCAGGAAGACGCGGCCGCCAGGGACACGCTCGGCCTGTGCGCGAAGGCCGGCCTGCATCTGGTGGCGCTGCCCACCACCAACCTCTACCTGCAGGGCGGCTGGGACCGCACACCGGTGCCGCGCGGCATCACGCGCATCCGCGAGGCGGCGGCGCTCGGCCTGCGCGCGAGCCTGGCCACCGACAACGTGCAGGACGCCTTCTATCCCTACGGCGGCTACGACCTGCTGGAAACCTTCGGCCTCGGCGTGCAGATGGCGCACCTGGCGCCGGCTTCCGATTGGCTCGATGCGATCACCGTCAGCCCGGCAGCGGCGCTGGGCCTGGGCTGGGACGGCCGCATCGCCTCGGGCTGCCCTGCGGACCTGGTGCTGCTGGCCGCGACCGATGAATACGAACTGCTGGACCCGCACGGACGGCGGCGCACCGTCATCCGCGCGGGCCGAATCCTGGAGAACACCGAATGAGCACGGCGACGTGCCGGACGCGGCCAGCATCGCAAGACCTCTGCCGTATCGCGACGCCCATCTCGCGCTGATCTGGTTCACTCGGCTGTCACGGAGGGCGCATAGTGTCGACGCCGCATCAACGAGGAGAGTCCATGAACCGTCTGAAGAGAGTCTGCGTCGCCCTGCTTGGCATGGGCATGCTGTTCACTGCCGTCGCGCCGGCCGCCGCGCACGAGGAAAAAGCACGCCGGCGCGCCGATAACGCGCCGCTGGTGATCGGACACCGCGGCGGCGCCAACGGCTATTTGCCCGAGCACACGCTGGAAGCCTATGCCCTCGGCATCGCACTCGGCGCCGACTACATCGAACCGGACCTGGTCGCCACCAAGGACGGCCAGCTGATCGCGCGCCACGAGCCCAACCTGATCGACACGACCAACGTCAAGGACCTGCCGCAGTTCGCCAGCCGCCGCAAGACCGTCATGGTCGACGGCGTCGCGACCGAAGGCTTTTTCGCCAGCGACTTCACCCTGGCCGAGATCAAGCAGCTGCGCGCGGTGCAGTCCTTTCCCGAGCGCGACCAGAGCTTCAACGGCAAGTTCCAGATCCCGACGCTGATGGAGGTGATCGAACTGGCCAAGCGCAAGTCGCGCGAGGAAGGCCGCCGCATCGGCATCTATCCGGAAACCAAGCACCCGACCTACCACCAGGGCATCGGCCTGCCGCTGGAAGACCGGCTGCTGGGCGTGCTGAGCGCGGCCGGCTGGAACCATCGCAACGCCCCGGTCTTCATCCAGTCCTTCGAGACCGCCAACCTGCGCTACCTGCGCAGCAAGACCAGCGTGCGGCTGATCCAGCTGGTCGATGCCAACGACGTCAAGCCCGACGGCTCGCTCGACTTCAGCAAGCCCTACGACAAGCCCTACGACTGGGTGGTGTCGAACCGCGACGGCCTGTTCAGCGACCTGGTGACGCCGCGCGGCCTGCAGGAGGTGAAGGGTTACGCCGACGGCATCGGCCCCTGGAAGCCCTACCTGATCTCGAGCGCCTGCAAGTCGGTGCAGAACGGCGCCTGCGCCGACGTGACTGGCGACGGCGCGGTCGACGACCGCGACCGCGTGCTGCTGCCGCCCACCGACGTGATCGCCAATGCGCACCGGCTGGGCCTGCTGGTCCATCCGTACACCTTCCGCAACGAGCAGAAGCGGCTGACCGGCAGCTTCGGCGGCAACCCGGTCAACGAGTACCTCGCGTTTTACGAGGCCGGCGTCGACGGCTTGTTCAGCGACTTCGCCGACACCGCCGTCGCTGCGCGCGCGATGTTCCTGCTCAAGCACGATCCGGACTACGCCGCATGCCTGGTCAACGCACGCCGGTGCGAAAGAAACAATGACTAAGCGGCGCCTCGCGCGGAGGCTGGGTGCGCTTGCCGCGGCCGCGGCGCTCGCGCAGCCGGCGCATGCCGAAGGCGGCCTGCCGGGCTCGCCGGCGGCCGTCAGGCCAGGCGCGGCCGTCGCGCCGGCGGCAGCGCCAGCCCCGCCGGAGAGCCTCGGCGGCGCCATCTTCAACCCGTTTGCCGCGCCGGCATCGGCGGCGAATGCACGGCGCACGGCGCCCGGCTACAGCCCTCGCTCCGGCGCGACGGCGCCGACCACCACGAACTCCCCCGGCACCCGGTAGCCCGGGCCCTGCCGCCACGCATCGATGGCCTCGAGATAGCGCGCGCGGACCCGCGTGCGAACCTCGGCGCCGAAGCGCGACCAGGCCAGCGCCACGGGTCCGCCGACGAAGGCCGCGTTGCAGGCTTCGTTGCCGTCGGCATAGCGCAGCGTCGTCGCGATGCGGCGTTCTTCGACGGCCTCGAAGCCGGCGCCGGCGCACAGGCGTGCCAGCGTGTCGCGCTGCCCGAGCCGGAAGAACAGCGGGCAGACCTCGCTGGCGACCTCGGCGTCGACGATCGGGAAGACGTCCGCCCAGCCGCAGCGCGATCGCTCGCCCCACACGGCGAGAACCATGCGCCCGCCCGGCCGCAGAACGCGCCGCATCTCGCGTACGGCCCGTTCGGGATCGGGCACGTACATCAGGCCGAGCGCGCACAGCGCAAGGTCGAAGCTCGCGTCCGGCAGCGCCAGGTTTTCGGCATCCATGCGCGCGAAGCGCACGCTGGCCAGCGCCTTCTTCGAGGCCCGGAGCCGGGCGGCCTCCACCATCTGCCCGGACAGGTCGACGCCGAGCACGGTGCCGGCCGGACCGACCGCGTATGCCGCCTCGAAGGCGACCAGCCCGGTGCCGCATGCGACGTCGAGCACGCGCTCGCCCGATGCCGGCACCGCCACCGCCAACAGCCCGGCGCGCGCATCGGCGAGCTGCGCCTGCCACAGCGCTTCGTAGCCCTCGGCCGCCAGGTCCCAGCCGTAGCGCTGGACACGCCGCTGCAGCCTGGCGTCCATGGTTAGGGCCTGTCATCCAATGAAACACCCCCGCGCCGGGGTGGCAAGGGGTGCAGGGCTAGGCGCGGGCCGCAGCCCGGGGTAATCCCCCGGGCAAGGACCGCAACGACGCCATGCGCCGCTTGCCGCCCCGGCCCTTCGGGTGAGGCCCCACTGAGGGCCCACTCGTCGTTGCCAATGCTCACTGGGTGTGCAACCCAGTTCCGCTTGGCGCCTAGATTGGGCCCTCTGTGGGGCCTCACGCGGGGGTGATTCATTGAACGACAGGCCCTCAACGCCGCGTGACCACGATTTCGAGGTAGTCGCTGGGCACGACCAGCGATGCCGGGCCGGCGCGGTTGCTGCGGTCCAGCAGCTCCGTCAGATCGCGTTCCAGCGCGGCGGAACCCTCGGCCGGCAGGGCCGCGAAGGCCTTGTGCACCGGCCCGTACCAGGTGCGGAACACCTCGATGAAATGCGCGGCCGAGCGGTAGCGGAAGTTGAATTGCCGCTGCGTGGTCGCGATCGATGCCGCGCGCTCGCCGAAGAGTTCCTTCAGGTGCGCCTCGGTGCCCCACAGCGAGGGCGGCTGCACGCCCGCCGGCGGCGGCAGATGGCGCCCCAGCACCTTGAACAGCTGGCCGATGAAGCCCTCGGGCGTCCAGTTGGCGAGGCCGATTCGGCCGCCGGGGCGGCACACGCGCGCCAGTTCGGAGGCCGCCTTCGCATGGTCGGGCGTGAACATGACGCCGAAGGTCGACAGCACGGCGTCGAAGCTGGCGTCCTTGAAGGGCAGCGCCTCGGCGTCGGCGGTCTGGAACTCCACATTCAGGCGTTCCGCGCGCGCGCGCTCGGCGCCGCGGTCGAGCAGCGCGGCCACGTAGTCGGTCGAAGTCACCTGGCAGCCGCGGCGCGCTGCGGCCAGCGTGGCATTGCCGTTGCCGGCCGCGACGTCGAGCACGCGCTCGTCGCAGCGCAGGTCGCAGGCCTCGGCCAACTGCTCGCCGACGAGCTGCAGCGTGGTGCCGATCACGGCGTAGTCGCCGCTGGCCCAAGCGGTCATCTGGCGGCTCTTGATGGCGTTGAAATCGACGGGTGCATTCATGGCGCTGGTCTCCTTGTGGTTGATGTGGGGGAAGGCCTGAACTGTCGCGCGGCGCCGCGGCGGCGTCCTGCCTGCGCGTCGTCCCGGCCTGCCCGATCGTCCGCATGTGGCCGCGGGGCATGCCGAGCGTCCGGGCCGGTTGCCCATTCATCCGGCCGAGCGGCATAGTCCGTATCTCCAGGGCCTAGGCCCTTGGCGCCGTGCGCCGACGCGCCCAGAATGGCCTGCATCGAAGTCGATGCGGAGGACAGCCATGGCAGCAGAGCACATTGCGGCGGCGTTGCAGCGGGCGGAGGCGGTGCTGCGACGGCGGCCCGAGGCCGGCTTTCACGAAGACTCGCAGGCCGTTGCGCGCTGGACCGGCGGCTTGACGGTCGTCGCAAGCCACGCGAACGGCACCCAGGTAGCGACCGACATGCCGGGCGAGTTCGGCGGCGGCGGCGATCGGGTCACGCCGGGCTGGCTGCTGCGGGCCGGATTCGCATCCTGCGTCGCTACCCGCATCGCGATGGGCGCTGCCGCCGAGCGAATCGAACTGGAGCAACTCGAGGTGCGGGTCGACAGCCACTCGGATGCGCGCGGCATGCTGGACGTGGCGCAGGCCGACGGCACGCCGGTGATCGCCGGGCCGCTGGACATGCAGCTGTGGGTGCGGATCTCCGCGCCCGGCGTGGCGCCGGAGCGCTTGCGAACGCTGGTCGAGGAGAGTCATCGCTGTTCACCGATGTCCTCGGCGATCCAGCTCGCGGTGCCGGTGACACTGCGCATCGAGGTGGGTGACAGCTGATGGACGCGCTGTCCGAGACCCTTCGCGTCGTGCGGCTGGTCGGTGCCATCTTCATCAACGGCAGGTTCACCGCGCCCTGGTGCTACCAGTCGCCGCGCGCCGATACGGTGGCGCCGATCCTGGAGCCCGGCGCCGAGCGCGTGGTGATCTTCCACCTGATCACCGAGGGCGAGTGCTATGTCGAGCTCGCGGGCGAGCCGCCGGTGCATCTCATCGCGGGCGACGCCATCATCTTTCCGCAGGGCGATGCCCATCGCATGACTTCGCAGCCGGGGCTGCCGCCGGCCACCGGCGGACGGCTCGACGAGGTGCTGTCGCGCCGGCCGCGCCAGCTGGCCTATGGCGGCGGCGGTGCGACGACGCGCCTGGTGTGCGGCTATCTCGCCTGCGATGCCCGCCTCGCGGGGATGCTGCTGGCCGGGCTGCCGGCGCTGGTGCGCGTCAATGTGCGCGGATCGAACGCCGGCACCTGGCTGGAAGCCTCCGTTCGCTACGCGCTGGCCGAAGCGCGCTCGCCGCGGCCGGGCGGCGCCGGCGTGCTGGCCAAGCTGTCCGAGGTGCTGTTCATCGAAGTCCTGCGCCTGTACATGAACGAGCAGGGCGAGGGGCGCACCGGCTGGCTGGCGGGGGTGGGCGACCGGATCGTCGGCGCCGCGCTGAATGCGCTGCACAAGAGCCCGGCCCATGCCTGGACGCTGGACGAACTGGCCCGCACGGCCGGCAGTTCGAGGTCGGTGCTGGCCGAGCGCTTCCAGCAGCTGGTGGGGAGCTCGCCGATGCAGTACCTGACGCAGTGGCGCATGCTCCTGGCCGCCAATCTGCTGTGCCGCAGCAATGCCCCGCTGGCGAGCATCGCGGAGGACGTGGGCTACCAGACCGACACCGCCTTCAGCCGCGCCTTCCGGCGCGAGTACGGCGCGCCGCCGGCGGCCTGGCGCCGGAGCCGGTCGATGCGCGAGCAGGTCGAAGGAGCGCGGAGCCTGCGATGACCGCGCGCTCGGTGCCTGCCTCGTGCGCGACGCTGGTGGTGGGCGTCGCGCGGGCAGCGCCTTTAGAGGCGGCGTGGGCTTGCTAACCGCCTCCCCCTGGCCTATAAGTCACCCATGGTTTCTTTGTCTCGTCGTATGACGAGGAAGGAGAGCACCATGAAGAGACGCATTTACTGGCTGCTGCCGGATCCGGCGAGTGCCAGGCGAGCGATGCACGATCTCGTGCAGGCGCGCGTCGACACTGCGCACATTCATTTCGCCGCGGCCGAAGGCATGGACATGACCGGGCTGCATGCGGCGAACGCGTGGCAAACCTCGGATGTCGTCCATGCCGCCGGCAGCGGCCTGGTGATCGGCGGCGGCGTCGGCACCGCGGTCGGACTGGTGACCGCGCTGCTGTTCCCGCTCGCCGGGGAAGCGCCCGAATGGGGAACGGCTGCGCTCCTGGCCGTGCTCGGCGGCCTGATCGGCGCCTGGTCGGCCAGCATGATCGGCATCTCCATTCCCAGCCCGCGGCTTGCGCGCTTCGAAGGCGCAATCGGGCGCGGGCAGATTCTCCTGATGGTGGACCTGCCGCCGGCGCGCGTGCAGGCCATCGAGGCGCTGTTGCGAACCGCCCATCCGGAGGCCCGCTTCGAGGGCGAGGAGCGGCTGGTCCCCGCGCTGCCCTGAGGCGCGTGGACTGCGAATCGCCGATGACGAGTCGAGGTGCCACACATGATCATGGCCATCGCGCTCGCAATCATCGTCGTCGCATCGGTGCTGTTTCACATTGTCAATCCGTGGTGGCTCACTCCCCTGGCATCCAACTGGAAGCCGATGGACGACACCCTGACCATCACGCTGGTGATCACAGGCCTGTTCTTCGTCGTCATCAACCTCTTCCTCGTCTACATGCTGGTGCGCTTCCGGCACCGCGATGGCGTGCGCGCGGTTCGGCAGCCCGAGAGCAAGTCGCTGGAGCGCTGGCTGATCGGCATCACCACCGTGGGCATCATCGCGCTCCTGGCGCCCGGCCTCGTGGTGTATGCGAACTATGTCAAGACACCGCCTGACGCCATCACGCTGGAAGTGCTGGGCCAGCAGTGGCAGTGGCGCTTCCGCTTCGCCGGCGCGGACGGCAAGCTCGGGCTGACCGAGACGCGCTTCGTCAGCGCGACCAACCCCTTCGGCCTCGATCCCGCCGACGCGGCCGGGCAGGACGACATCCTGATCGCGGCCGACGAGGTGCACCTGCCGCTGGGCAAGCCGGTGAACGTGCTGCTGCGTTCGCACGACGTGCTGCACGACTTCTACGTGCCGCCCTTCCGTGCCCGCATGAACATGGTGCCGGGCCAGATCAGCACCTTCTGGTTCACGCCCACCGTGGCCGGCCGCTACGAGGCCCTGTGCTCGCAGCTGTGCGGCGTCGGCCATCCCAACATGCGTGCCCACGTGGTGGTGGAAGACGCCGCGAGCTTCCAGGCCTGGCACAACGCGCTGCCGACATTCGCCGCCATGCAGGAAAACGTGCGGGCCGCTGCCGCGGCGGGCGCCGCTGGTCCGCTGCCCGAGCGCGGCCGGGCGCTGGCGGATGCCAAGGGCTGCGTGGCTTGCCACTCGATCGACGGCAGCCAGCGCGTGGGGCCGACATGGAAAGGCTTGTACGGCAAGACCGAAAACATGCGCGACGGCTCCACCGCGAAGGTCGACGAAAAATTCCTGCGCGACTTCATCCGCGATCCGCAGGCGCGCGGCATCAAGGGCTTCGCGCCGGTGATGCCGAAGATCGAGCTGAGCGACGAAGAACTGGCCGCGCTGGTGGCCTACATCCAGACCCTCGGCAGCCCGCCGGCGCAGGCTTCCGGTGAACAGAAGGCGCAGAAATGAGTGCCATAACCCCCCCGCCCGGCGAGATCGCCGACGTTGCCGGGCACCACGCGCCGCAGACCTTCCTGACGCGCTACGTCTGGAGCCAGGACCACAAGGTGATCGCGATCCAGTACGCCTGCACGGCCATTGCCGTCGGCGTGATCGGTGTGGTGCTGTCCAACCTCATGCGGCTGCAGCTTGGCTATCCGGGCGTGTTCGAGTTCATCACGCCCGAGCGCTACTACCAGTTCGTCACCATGCACGGGATGATCATGGTGATCTACCTGCTCACCGCGCTGTTTCTCGGCGGCTTCGGCAACTACATGATTCCGCTCATGGTCGGCGCGCGCGACATGGTGTTCCCCTACCTCAACATGCTGAGCTTCTGGGTCTACCTGCTGTCGGTGATCGTGTTGATGGCGAGCTTCTTCGTGGCGGGCGGACCCACCGGCGCGGGCTGGACGCTGTACCCGCCGCAGTCGATCCTGCCCGGCACGCCGGGCCACGACGCCGGCATCATCCTGATGCTGGTGTCGCTGCTGATCTTCATCGTCGCCACGACGATGGGCGGCCTCAACTACGTGACCACCGTGCTGCAGGCGCGCTGCAGGGGCATGACGCTGCTGCGCATGCCGCTGACGGTGTGGGGCATCTTCGTCGCCACCATCCTCGCGCTGCTCGGCTTCCCGGCGCTGTTCGTCAGCGGCGTGATGCTGCTGCTCGACCGCGTGGCGGGCACCAGCTTCTTCATGCCGGCGCTGCTCTCGATGGGGCAGGCGACGCAGTACAAGGGCGGCAGTCCGCTCCTGTTCCAGCACCTGTTCTGGTTCTTCGGCCATCCCGAGGTCTACATCGTGGCGCTGCCGGCCTTCGGCATCGTCTCCGACCTGATCAGCGTGCATGCGCGCAAGAGCATCTTCGGCTACCGCATGATGGTCTGGGCCATCGTCGCCATCGGCGGCCTGAGCCTGGTGGTGTGGGCGCATCACATGTTCGTCGCCGGCATGAACCCGTACTTCGGCTTCTTCTTCGCCACTACCACGCTGATCATCGCGGTGCCGACGGCCATCAAGGTCTACAACTGGCTGCTCACGCTGTGGCGCGCCGACATACACCTGTCGGTGCCGATGCTGTTCTCGCTGGCCTTCATCTGCACCTTCGTGATCGGCGGGCTGACCGGCCTCTTCCTCGGCAACGTGAGCGTCGACATCCCGCTCTCGGGCACCTACTTCGTGGTGGCGCACTTCCACATGGTGATGGGCGTGGCGCCGCTCTTGGTGGTCTTCGGCGGTATCTACCACTGGTACCCCAAGGTCACCGGCCGCATGCTCGACGACCGGCTCGGCCAGCTGCATTTCTGGATCACCTTCATCGGCACCTACCTGATCTATTTCCCGATGCACTACCTCGGCGTGCAGGGCATGCCGAGGCGCTACTACAACTTCGACAACTACCAGTTCATTCCGCCGTCGGCTTACAGCCTGAACACTTTCATCACGGTGGTGGCGCTCGTCGTCGGCGTGGCGCAGGTGCTGTTCATCTTCAATCTCGCCTGGAGCCTGCGCTACGGCCGGCGCGCCGATGCCAACCCGTGGCGCGCCGCCTCGCTGGAATGGCAGACGCCGCAGACGCCGCCGGTGCACGGCAACTGGGGGCCGGATCTGCCGGTGGTGTACCGCTGGGCCTACGGCTACGGCGTGCCGGACGGGCCGAAGGACTACGTGGCGCAGAACGAGCCGCCCGAGGCGGGCGGCATGGAACCGGAGGCTTACGGCGAAAAGGACGACAAGGTTCGGGGGACGCCGACATGAACACCGCCGCCACGCTGCCCTTCGACGTCCGCGCCCGCGCGACCTCCGCCAGCATCGGCCTGTGGGTGTTCATGGGCGTGGCCACGGCGTTGTTCTCGCTCTTCGCCACGGCCTACGTGATGCGCATGAGCGGCGACGATGCCGTCGCGCTCGCGCTGCCCTGGCAGCTGTGGCTCAGCACCGCGCTGTTGCTGGCTGGCGGCGCGGCGCTTTCGAAGGCCGGCGCGGCGGCGCGCGGCAGTCGCGGCCTGGCGCCGGCGCGCCGGCTGCTGCTGGCCGGCGGGCTCTGCGCGCTGGCCTTCCTGGCGGTGCAGCTGTGGGCCTGGCAGTCGCTGCTGGCCGCGCAAGTGATGCCGGCCGGCAATCCTGGCGGCAGCTTCTTCTACCTGCTGACCGCCATGCACGGACTGCACGTGGCGGGTGGCCTCGCCGGCTGGGCATGGATGGCGCGCGCCGCCTGGCGGCCGGGCGCGCGCCTGGCCGACCTCGCGTGGCGCATCGGGCTCATCGCTCGCTACTGGCACTTCATGCTCGTGGTGTGGCTGCTGCTGTTCGCCATGCTGGGATGGCTGACGCCGGAGGTGGCGCGCGTCATCTGCGGCACCGCCTGATCGATCGAGGAGCTCCGCCATGAACACCGCCGCATCGATCGCCCCCGTGTCCGTGGCTCCGGCTGCCGCCGCCACAGTCGACGGCCTGCGCGGCCTGATCGCCGACTGGTCCTCCGACCGCGAAGCCTTCCACGTCTCGTGGGGCAAGGCGATGATGTGGATCTTCTTGCTGAGCGACACCTTCGTCTTCAGCTGCTTCCTCGTCGGCTACATGACGGTGCGCGTCTCGACCACCGTGCCCTGGCCGAATCCGAGCGAGGTGTTCGCGCTCCACGTCGCCGGTGCCGACGTGCCGCTGCTGCTGATCGCGATCATGACCTTCGTGCTCATCAGCAGCAGCGGCACGATGGCGATGGCCGTCAACTGCGCCTACCGCGGCGACAAGGTGAACGCCGTCACGCTCATGCTGGTGACCGCCACCTGCGGCGAAATCTTCGTCGGCATGCAGGCCTTCGAATGGTCGAAGCTGATCATGGAGGGCGTGCGGCCCTGGGGCAACCCGATGGGCGCGGCGCAGTTCGGCTCGGCCTTCTTCATGATCACCGGCTTCCACGGACTGCACGTGTCGGGCGGCGTGATCTTCCTGTTCATCGTCGCCTTCAAGCTGCTGCGCGGCGACTACGACCGCGGCGGAGGCAACTACCAGATCGTCGAGATCGTCGGCCTGTACTGGCACTTCGTCGATCTGGTGTGGGTGTTCATCTTTGCGCTCTTCTATCTCTGGTGAGGACTTCGACCATGAACCCCGGCACCGGCCAGCAACATCCGATCAGCCTCTATTTCAAGATCTGGGGGCTCCTGTTCGTGCTCAGCGCGATGTCCTACCTGGTGGACTACCTGCAACTGCAGGGCTATCTGCGCTGGGGCCTGATCCTCACCTTCATGCTGCTGAAGGCCGGGCTCATCGTCGCGGTCTTCATGCACATGGCCTGGGAGCGGCTGTCGCTGGTCTATGCCATCTTGCTGCCGCCGCTGGCGCTGCTGGTGCTGGTCTGGCTGATGGCGGCGGAGGCCGGCCACACCCTCCTCACGCGGCTGCTGTTCTTCAATTGAGGGCGCGCGTTCAGCGCCGCACCACGTAGCGCGTCACCACCGGGACCGTTTCGCCCTGGTGGAAAGCCAGGCGCCGCTCGCGCAGCGCCATGTCGGCCGCCGTCGCGCGATGGAAGCGGCGCAGATGCTCGGTCCACGATTCGTCGACGATCTCCTCGACATAGCGGCCCGGCTCGGCGATGTCGTGCAGCAGCTCCCAGCCGATCGCGCCCTGGCTCAAGCGCGCGCGGCGCGTCTGCTGCATCACGATGTGGAAGGCGGCGGCGCGCGCAGGATCGATCATGTATTCGACGGTGATCACCACCCGCCCCTCCTCGCCCGGCGCTTCCGCCGGCGGGCCCTTGACCCAGCCCTTGCGCGCGGGGCTGGTGTCGTCCTCTTCGCCGACGCCGTCGGTCACGTAGCGCAGCGCGACCAGCATGCACAGGGTGCCGCTCGCGGCCGCGATGCCGAGGCTGATGTAGAGCGAGGAGAGCTCGGCCACCTGGCCCCAGAGCGCGGCGCCGAAAGCGCTAGCGCCCATGATGGCCATCTGGTACATCGACATGCCGCGCGCGCGCACCCAGTCGGGCAGCGCGAGCTGGGCCGAGACCGAGAGCGAATTGGCCACCGTGATCCAGGCCATGCCGCCGAGGAACATCGCCGGCACCGCGACCCAGGCGTTGGGCGCCACCACCATCACGGCCGTGGCGGCGGACTGCAGCATGGCGCCGCGGATCACCAGCTGGTCGCGCGCGAGCGCCTGGCGCAGACGCGGCAGGAACAGCACCGCCACGATGGCGCCCGATCCCATCGCCGCCAGCAGCAGCGTGAAGGTGCCGGCCCCGCCGCCTTGCAGGTTGCGCGCCAGCAGCGGCAACAGCGCGAGCAGCGCGGTGGAATGAAGGAAGAAGATCGAGATGCGCGTGAGCACTGCGCGCATGCGCTGCGACTGGCGCACGAACTGCACGCCGACGCGCATCGCGCTGACGAGCTTTTCGCGGCCCAGCGGATTGGGCTTGTGCTCGCGCCGCCAGCGCAGCACGATGAAGCCCGAGGCGATGGACAGCACCGCGTTGAGGCCGAACACCCAGACGGTGCCCGCGCTCGCGATCAGCGAGCCGGCCAGGAGCGGGCCGACGATGCGCGAGGCGTTCATCGCCAAGCCGTTGAGGCCGAGCGCAGCCGGCAGGTGGGTGCGCGGCACCAGCTCGGGCACGATGGCCGAGAACACCGGCCAGCGCAGCGCCAGGCCGATGCCGTTGGCGAAGGTCAGCGCCAGCAGGAGCGGCGCGGTCATGAGGTCCAGCACCACGGCGCCGCACAGCACGATCGCTGTGCCGGCGAGCCAGAACTGGGTGGCGACCAGCCAGCGGCGCCGGTCCAGGATGTCGGCCAGCGCGCCGCTGGGCAGCCCGAGCAGGAACACCGGCAGCGTGGAGGCCGACTGCACCAGCGCGACCCAGATCGGCGAGGTGGTCAGCGAGGTCATCATCCAGGCCGCCGCCACGTCGTTCATCCACATGCAGACGTTGGCGACCAGCCAGGTGCTCCACAGCATGCGGAACACCGGCTGCCTGAGCGGTTCGAAGGGGCCGATGCGCGGCGGCTGCGCGCGCAAGGGGGCGACGGGGGTTTCCTCGGTCGAGATCGGTGGCATCGGCCGCTATTGTCCCGCGCCCGGCTTGCCGGACTTGGCCGGCTTCTTCGCCAGGTGGCCCAGCGGCAGCGCTCGGCTGGCCTTGACCTCGCCGAGCGAGAAGCTGGTGTGCAGGTCTTTCACATTGGGCAGGTGCATCAGGCTGTTGAGCGCGAAGCGCGAGAAGCCGTCCAGGTCTTCGGCGACCACCTGCAGCTCGAACATGCCGGTGCCGCTGATGTAGTGGCAGGCCACCACTTCGGGCAGCTTGCGGATCGCTTCCTCGATCTTGCGCGTGACTTCGCCGGTGGCGCGGTCGGTGTCCAGGCGCACGAAGGCGAGCACGCCCAGGCCGATCTTGTGGCGGTCGATCTCGGCGTGGTAGCCGCGGATGTAGCCGGCGGTCTCGAGCGCCCGCACGCGGCGCCAGCAGGGCGCGGCCGAGAGCCCCACGCGCTGGGCCAGCTCGGCGTTGGTGAGCCGGGCATCGGCCTGCAGTTCTTGCAGGATCGCGAGGTCGAATTTGTCAATGCTTTCCATGGAGGCCTAGTTTAAGCAAGATCCTTTCAAAACACGGTCTTGAATGGGCAAAGAACGCAAACACCTATCAAGGCAGCAGGCATACACTTTGCGAGCATGATGGCTGCGGGGTGTGTTCCTACCCGGACGCCTCGCCGCCAACCGCCAAGCCCACAAGGCACAGCCACGGAGACAAACTCGATGAACGCACCGCTGCCGGAACACATCCGCAAGGCCCTGGAAACCGTCACGCTCGACGACAAATATTCACTCGACTACGGCCGCGCCTTCATGTCCGGCGTGCAGGCCCTGGTCAAGCTGCCGATGCTGCAGCGCCTGCGCGACAAGCAGGCCGGCAAGAACACGGCCGGCTTCGTCAGCGGCTACCGCGGCTCGCCGCTCGGCGGCTACGACCAGGCGCTCTGGAAGGCCAGCAAGTACCTGAAGGAACAGCACATCGTGTTCCAGCCGGGCGTGAACGAGGAGCTCGCGGCCACCGCGCTCTGGGGCACCCAGCAGTTGGGCTTCTCGCCCGCGGGCACCAACAAGTACGACGGCGTGTTCGGCATCTGGTACGGCAAGGGCCCTGGTGTAGACCGCTGCTCCGACGTCTTCAAGCACGCCAACATGGCCGGGACCACACCCTGGGGCGGCGTGATCGCAGTGGCCGGCGACGACCACATCTCCAAGAGCTCGACCGCGGCGCACCAGAGCGACCACATCTTCAAGGCCTGCGGCACGCCGGTGTTCTTCCCGACCAACGTGCAGGAGATCCTGGATCTCGGCATCCATGCCTTCGCGATGAGCCGCTTCGCCGGCATCTGGTCGGGCATGAAGACGATCCAGGAGATCGTCGAATCGAGCGCCACCGCGATGATCGACCCCGAGCGCGTCGAGATCGTGATGCCCACCGACTTCCAGATGCCGCCCGGCGGCCTGCACATCCGCTGGCCCGACCATGCGCTGGAGCAGGAGGCGCGGCTCATGCACTACAAGTGGTACGCCGCACTGGCCTACATCCGCGCCAACCGGCTCAATCACAACGTGATCGAAGGCCCGAACGACCGCTTCGGCATCATGGCCAGCGGCAAGGCCTTCAACGACACGCGCCAGGCGCTGCTCGACCTGGGCCTGGACGACGCAGCCTGCCGCCAGCTCGGCATCCGGCTGCACAAGGTCGCGGTCGTGTGGCCGCTGGAGGCGCAGCTCACGCGCGCCTTCGCCACCGGCCTGCAGGAGATCCTGGTGGTCGAGGAGAAGCGCCAGGTCATCGAATACCAGCTCAAGGAAGAGCTCTACAACTGGCGCGCCGACGTGCGGCCCAACGTGGTCGGCAAGTTCGACGAGGGCGAGGTGTACGAGGCCGAGGGCTACTCCGGCGGCGAATGGTCGATGCCCAATCCGACCTCGCACACGCTGTTGCGCGCCAATGCCGACCTGAACCCGGCACTGATCGCCAAGGCGATCGCGCAGCGCCTGAAGAAGAGCGGCCTCCTGGCTGCCGCCGGCGCCGACATGGCCGCGCGCATCGATGCGCAGCTCGCCATCCTCGAGGCCAAGGAGCAGGCGATGGCGGCGCCGCAGACCGTCGGCGTGTCGGACGCCGCACGCCAGCCTTGGTTCTGCTCCGGCTGCCCGCACAACACCAGCACCGTGGTGCCCGAGGGTTCGCGCGCGATGGCGGGCATCGGCTGCCATTTCATGGCGACCTGGATGGATCGCTCGACGCTGGGCTTCACGCAGATGGGCGGCGAGGGCGTGCCGTGGGTCGGCCAGCAGCCCTTCACCACCGACCAGCACATCTTCGCCAACCTCGGCGACGGAACCTACTTCCACAGCGGCCTGCTGGCGATCCGCCAGAGCATCGCGGCCGGCGTCAACATCACCTACAAGATCCTCTACAACGACGCGGTCGCCATGACCGGCGGCCAGCAGGTCGGCGAGCGGCCCGAGGGCCACTCGGTGTTGCAGATCGCCGAAAGCCTGCATGCCGAAGGCGCGGTCAAGGTCGTGGTCGTGACCGACGAGCCCGAGAAGTACGAGGGCGTGAACGTGCCGGGCCAGGACGTGAAGGTGCGCCATCGCGACGAGCTGGACGAGGTCCAGCGCGAGTTCCGCGAAATCAAGGGCACCACGGCCATCATCTACGACCAGACCTGCGCCACCGAGAAGCGCCGCCGCCGCAAGCGCGGCACGGCAGTCGATCCGGCCAAACGCGTGGTGATCAACGACCTGGTCTGCGAAGGCTGCGGCGACTGCAGCGTGCAGAGCAATTGCCTCTCGGTCGAGCCGCTGGAGACCGAGTTCGGCCGCAAGCGCACCATCAACCAGAGCACCTGCAACAAGGACATGAGCTGCCTGAAGGGCTTCTGCCCGAGCTTCGTGACCGTCGAAGGCGGTCAGCTCAAGAAGAAGGCGAAGGACAAGTCCGCCACGCCGGCGGAGCTGGGTGCGCTTGCAGAGCCGGCCCTGCCTTCGCTTTCGGGCGGCAAGGTCTGGGGCGTGGTGGTGGCGGGCGTCGGCGGTACCGGCGTCATCACCATCGGCCAGCTGCTGGGCATGGCGGCCCACATCGAGGGCAAGGGCATCGTCACGCAGGACGCGGCCGGGCTGGCGCAGAAGGGCGGTGCCACCTGGAGCCACGTGCTGATCGGCGACACGCAGGACGACATCCGCACCACGCGCGTGGGCACAGCGGCGGCCGACCTGATCCTGGCTTGCGACCCGCTGGTCAGCGTGAACGCCGAAACCATGGCGCGCATGCGCGAAGGGCGCACCCATGTCGCGCTCAACAGCCACAGCACGCCGACGGCGGCCTTCGTGCGCAACGCCAACTGGCAGAACCCGCAGGAAGCCTGCGCCGCCGAGATCGCGCGCGCCGTGGGAGTCGAAGGCGTCGGCGCCTTCGATGCCGATGCGGCCGCGACCTCGCTGATGGGCGACAGCATCTACGTCAATCCGATGATCCTGGGCTACGCCTGGCAGAAGGGCTGGCTTCCGCTCGAGCATGCGTCGCTGATGCGCGCGATCGAGCTCAATGCGGTGGCGATCGAGAACAACAAGGCCGCCTTCGAATGGGGGCGCCAGGCCGCGCAGCGGCCGGAAGCGCTGCAAAAGCGCATCTCGCCCGGCCAGGTCATCGAGTTCAAGAAGCGCGACACGATCGAGAGCCTGGTCCCGCGCCGCGCCGAGTTCCTCGCCGGCTACCAGAACGCGGCCTATGCGGGGCAGTACAAGGCCTTCGTCGCGAAGGTGCAGCAGGCCGAGTCGGCGCTGGGCAAAACCAGTTTGACCGAAGCGGTGGCGCGCTACCTGTTCAAGCTCATGGCCTACAAGGACGAGTACGAAGTCGCGCGCCTGCACACCGACCGCAGCTTCCTCGATCGGGTCGAGGGCATGTTCGAGGGCGACTTCAAGCTCCACTACCACCTGGCCCCGCCGATCATCGCCAAGCGCAATGCCAAAGGCGAACTGCAGAAGCAGAAGTTCGGCCCCGCGATGCTGACCGGCTTCCGGTTGCTCGCCAAGCTCAAGGGTCTGCGCGGCACGGCGCTCGACGTCTTCGGCCGCACCGAAGAGCGCAAGACCGAGCGCGCGCTGATCGCCGAGTACCGTGCCAGCATCGACGAAGTGCTGGCCGGGCTGAACGCCGGCAACCATGCGCTCGCGCTCGAAATCGCGAGCCTGCCCGAGCAGATCCGCGGCTACGGCCACGTCAAGGAGCGCAACCTGGCGGCCGCGCGCAAGCGCTGGGCCGAGCTGGTGGCCAAGTGGCGCGATCCGCAGGCGCAGCGCGCTGCAGCCTGAGGCGCGCGCGGGCGGACCGCCTGGCGCGGCCCCGAAAGCCCTGAATCCGTCGCCGGGTTAGCACGTCGGCGGGGCGGACGTCGCCGAATACAATGCTCGATGCTGTGCGCGGCTCGGCCCCGCGCTGTGCGGCCGCGTCATGCGCCGCGGACGCGTGAACCCCGGCGGGGTTTCACGCTCTTATCACTTCCCTCTGCTGGAGACTTCCTTGTTCATTTCCTCTGCTTTCGCCCAGACCGCGCCTGCTGCTGCCGGCGGCGGCGACATGATGTCCTCGCTCGGCAGCATGCTGCCGCTGGTGTTGATGTTCGTGGTGCTGTATTTCGTGATGATCCGCCCGCAGATGAAGCGCCAGAAGGAAGCGCGCGCCATGATCGACGCCCTGGCCAAGGGCGACGAGGTGGCGACCGCCGGCGGCCTGCTCGGCAAGATCACCCAGCTCGGCGACCAATACCTGACGGTCGAGATCGCCAAGGGCGTCGAAGTGCAGCTGCAGCGCTCGGCGGTCGTGCAAGTGCTGCCCAAAGGCGCCATCAAGTAATGCTTCCCCCAGCCGGCTTCGCCGGCCGAAATGCAATGTGCAGTGACCATTTTCTCCATCGGCCGCGCGTAGCGCGCCGCGTTCGTGGGCTGCCATGGAACCGGCTTTGCCGGGCCATAGGCAGCGCCCCCGGTAGGGGGTCGGCGAAGCGACACGCAGTGCGCGCAGCCTGGGGACGAGCAAAGCTATGAACCGATATCCGGTCTGGAAGTACGCGATCATCGTGATCGTGCTGCTCGTGGGGCTGATCTATGCCCTGCCCAATTTCTTCGGCGAGGCGCCTGCGGTGCAGGTATCCGCGGGCAAGTCGACCGTCAAGGTCGACGCCGGTACCCAGGCCCGCGTGGCCGAGGCGCTGAAGGCCGCCGGGCTCGCGCCCGACCTGATGACGCTGGACGCCACCTCGGTGCGCGCGCGCTTCCTCAGCACCGACGACCAGCTGAAGGCGCGCGACGTGCTGCAGCGCGCGCTGGTGCCGGACCCGAGCGACCCGCCCTACATCGTGGCGCTCAACCTGGTGTCGCGCTCGCCGGCATGGCTCGCCGCGCTGCACGCCTACCCGATGTATCTGGGCCTGGACCTGCGCGGCGGCGTCGACTTCCTGCTGCAGGTCGACATGAAGGGCGCCATCGACAAGCGGGCCGAGTCCTTCGCCAACGATCTGCGCACCGGCCTGCGCGACAAAAATGTCCGCGGCACCTCGGTCAACCGCAACGGCCAGACCATCGAGGTGCGCTTCCGCGATGCCGCCGGGCTGGACGCAGCCAAGGCGCTGATCCAGGACCAGTTCCCGGATCTCGCGACGACCGAGAGCCAGGAAGGCAGCGAGTGGAGGCTCGTCGCCACCATCAAGCCCGAGGCCGCGCGCCGGCTGCAGGATGCGGCGCTCAAGCAGAACATCACGACCCTGCACAACCGGATCAACGAGCTCGGCGTGGCCGAGCCGGTGATCCAGCAGCAGGGCCTGGACCGCATCGTGGTGCAGCTGCCGGGCGTGCAAGACACGGCCAAGGCCAAGGACATCCTGGGCCGCACCGCCACGCTCGAGATGCGCTTGGTCGACGAGTCGGCCGAAGGCCGCGCGGCCGAAACCGGCAGCGGCCCTGTGCCCTTCGGCTCCGAGAAATTCCTCGATCGCGAAGGCCGCGCCGTCATCGTCAAGAAACAGGTGCTGGTGACGGGCGAGAACCTCACCGACGCGCAACCCGGCTTCGACTCGCAGACCCAGCAGCCCAAGGTCGACCTGACCATGGATTCCAAGGGCGGCCGCATCATGCGCGACGTGAGTCGCGAGAACTTCCGCAAGCGCATGGCGATGCTGATCTTCGAAAAGGGCAAGGGCGAGGTCCTGACCGCACCGTCGATCAACGGCGAGCTCGGCAACCGCTTCCAGATCTCGGGCTCGATGACGGTGGTCGAGGCCAACGACCTCGCGCTGCTGCTGCGCGCCGGCTCGCTGGCCGCGCCGATGGAAATCATCCAGGAACGCACCATCGGTCCGACCCTGGGTGCCGACAACATCGAGAAGGGCTTCAAGAGCGTGATGTACGGCTTCATCGCCATCATGATCTTCATGTGCGCGTACTACGCGCTGTTCGGCGTGATCTCGTCGATCGCGCTCGCCGTCAACCTGCTGCTGCTGGTCGCAATCCTTTCGATGCTGCAGGCCACGCTCACGCTGCCCGGCATCGCGGCGATGGCGCTCGCGATCGGCGTGGCCATCGACTCCAACGTGCTGATCAACGAGCGCGTGCGCGAGGAACTGCGCAACGGCGCCTCGCCGCAGGCGGCCATCCATGCGGGCTATGACCGCGCCTGGGGCACGATTCTCGATTCCAACGTGACCACACTGATCGCGGGCATCGCGCTGCTGGCCTTCGGCTCGGGCCCGGTGCGCGGCTTCGCCGTGGTGCACTGCATCGGCATCGTCACCTCCATGTTCTCGGCGGTGTTCTTCTCGCGCGGGCTGGTGAACTTCTGGTACGGCAGCAAGAAGAAGCTCAAGAGCCTGTCGATCGGTACGGTCTGGAAGCCGGACGCCGGCAAGACCATGGCCGACGTCAAGTAAGGGAAAAAATGGAGTTCTTCCGCATCCACCGGACCATCCCGTTCATGCGCCACGCGCTGGTGCTGAACGCGATTTCCATCATCACCTTCCTGCTGGCGGTGTTCTTCCTGTTCCACCGCGGGCTGCACCTGTCGGTCGAGTTCACCGGCGGCACCGTGATGGAGGTCGCCTACCAGCAATCGGTCGACGTCGGCAAGGTGCGCGAGACCGTAGGCAAGCTCGGCTACCCCGAGGTGCAGGTGCAGAACTTCGGCACCTCGCGCGACGTGCAGATCCGCCTGCCGGTGCAAAAAGGCCAGACCTCGGCCCAGCAGAGCGAGCAAGTGATGGCGGCGCTCAAGGCGGCAGACCCATCGGCCACCTTGCGCAGCAACGAATTTGTCGGCCCGCAGGTGGGCGAGGAGCTCACCACCAACGGCCTGAAGGCGCTGGGCATGGTGGTGGTCGGCATCATGGTCTACCTGGCCTTCCGCTTCGAATGGAAGTTCGCGGTCGCCACCGTGCTCGCCAACCTGCACGACGTGGTGATCATCCTGGGCTTCTTCGCCTTCTTCCAATGGGAGTTCTCGCTCGCCGTGCTGGCGGCGGTGCTGGCGGTGCTGGGCTATTCGGTCAACGAGTCGGTGGTCATCTTCGACCGCGTGCGCGAGAACTTCCGGCGCTACCGCAAGATGACGACACGCGAAGTCATCGACAACGCGATCACCTCGACCATCAGCCGCACCATCATCACGCACGGCTCGACCCAACTGGTGGTGCTCTCGATGTTCTTCTTCGGCGGCCCCACGCTGCACTACTTCGCGCTGGCGCTGACGATCGGCATCCTGTTCGGCATCTACTCGTCGGCCTTCGTGGCGGCGGCGATCGCGATGTGGCTGGGCGTGAAGCGGGAGGACCTGGTCAAGGGGCCGATCAAGCGCGAGGGCGATCCGGACGATCCGAACGCAGGCGCCACCGTGTGAACGGCGCGTCACGGCACACCGACTTTCGTCTGTTGGGGTTGCTGCCGAGCGGGGGCGGCTCTTGTGCGGTTACGCTTACAGATGCAAGCTCGCGCCTGAAACGTTTTAATTAGCCGTCGCTACTGTCCATGATCTCGCGGTCTCCAGCTTCTTCCCAGCAACTCGCTCGCGAGACGCGCGAACGCTTCGTCGCCGCCACCGAAGGGGCGATCCCGCCGGTCGCTCTCGCGATCCGCGAGCGGCTGGCTGCGCTGGCCGGGATGACCGGCAACGTGCGCCAGATGCAGGAGAACCGCGACGACTACATCGCTTTTCAGGCCCAGGGGTCGAGCTGGGTGCCGTTGTCGCAGACCGCATGGCGCAAGGCGCTGGCCGGCAGCACCGGCAGCGGGCCTTCGGCCAACTCGCTGTCGCGTCTCGAGCTGATCGGCGACGACGTGGTGGAAACCGGCATCCTGTACTCGCGCCTGGCCCAGGCCATCCAGGACAAGGCCAGCTTCGAGCTCAACGACCTGCGCCTGCGCATCCAGCATCTCGAAGGCACGGCCGAGCTGGCTGCCCGGGACATCCTCAAGCCCGAGGCGCTGGCCAAGGTGCTGGTCGACCAGTGGCTAGCCGCCGGCCTGAGCCGCAGTCTCTGGACCAAGGTGCAGGACGTGGTGCAGAACCACCTGGTCGATGTGATCGCCAAGGCCTACAGGGAATCCAATGCCTTCCTGATCGAGAAGGGCGTGATGCCCGAGATCGATCTCAAGAGCTTCGTCAAGCGCACCGGCAGTGTCAGTTCCGGCACGGCGGCGCTCGGCTCCAGTTTCGCGAGAGCATCCCATGCCGGCAGCGCGCCGATGGGCATCGGCGGCAATCCGGCCGCCTTCGGAGCGCCCCCCGGCAGCTTCGCGCCGGCGGCGATCGGCGTCGGCCGCGGGCCTGGCAGCGCCGGCGGCGACACGATGGTCGCGACCGGCGGCTCGCCGCTGGTCCTGGCGCGCCAGCGGGCGCAGGGCGTGCTGCTCAATCTCAAGCGTTTCGTGACCGCGCGCATCGGCGGCGACATCACCCAGCACCGCGCCGGAGCCGCGGGCGGGTCCGGCGGCGGTGCGGGCGGCAGTGGCAATGCCGGTGGCCTCGGCGCACCGGCCTTTGCCGCCGCCATCGCCGATGCGGAAGCGGCCTACCAGATGATGGCCTCGCAGTACGTGGTCGGCGACGAAGCCACGGCCATTCACCAGACCGCGGCCGAACTGCGCCGGCGCACCAGCGAACTCAAGAAGAAGGCGCCGACCACGGCCGACAAGGCGACGGTCGAGATCGTGGCGCTGATGTTCCAGGCCATTCTTGCCGAGGAGCGCATCCCGTTCTCGGCGCGCGTGTGGTTCGCGCGGCTGCAGATGCCGGTGCTGCGCGTCGCGATCGCCGAGCCGGAATTCTTCGGCACGCTGCAGCATCCTGCGCGCATGCTGATCGACCGCATGGGCTCCTGCGTCATGGGCTTCGACGCCGCCGCCATCTCGGGCAGCGCGCTAGAGGGCGAGATCCGGCGCGTGGTCCAGGTGATCGAGCAGTACCCTGAAACCGGCCAGCGCGTGTTCAAGCTGGTGTTCGACGAATTCGTCGCCTTCCTCAACAAGTACCTGACGCAGAGCGACGCCACCCAGCGCCTGATGAGCGTGGCACAGCAGGTCGAGCAGAAGGAGACGATGGCGATCCAGTACACCATCGAGTTGCGCAAGATGCTCAACGACATGCCGGTGCGCGAGGAGATCCGCGAATTCCTGTTCAAGGTCTGGGCCGAGGTGCTCGCGATCGCGGCGCTGCGTTACGGCGCCCAGGACGAGCAGACGGTCACGCTCAAGCGCGCCGCTTCCGACCTGGTGTGGGCCGCGAGCGCCAAGCCCAACCGCAACGACCGCGCCCGCGTGATCCAGGATCTGCCCCAGCTGCTGCAGCGCCTGCGCCAGGGCATGGGCCTGCTGGGCATCGAGGGCGAGCCGCAGGAGGCGCACATCAAGACCATCGGCGCCACGCTGTCCGATGCCTTCCTGTCGAAGACCGAGGCCATTCCGCCGGCCAAGATCGAGGCCATGGCCAAGCGCCTGGCCAACCTCGAGGATTTCGTTTCCGATGACGACGGCGCGACCGACCTGCCGCTGGACGCCGCCAGCATCGAGCTGCTGCTCGGGGTCGATGCGGCATCGCTCGAGATCGTGCCCGACACCGGCACCAAGGTCGGCGAGGACATGCTCGCGTGGGCGCGCGAACTCCAGGTCGGTACCTGGTTCATGCTCGACCACAACGACCGCGTGAGCCAGGTCCAGTTCGTCTGGCGCAGCGAGCGCAAGCAGCTGCACCTGTTCGCATCGAGCGACGGGCGCAGCTTCCTGGTCCAGGTCGGGCGGCTGGCGTCCTATCTGCAGGCCGGGCTGCTGGTGCCGGCGGAAGAGGAAACGCTCACGGTGCGGGCCACGCGCGAGGCGCTGGCCAAGCTCGACGCGAATCCCGAACGACTGCTGAACTAGATAAGAATCTCCGCGGCCGGCGAAGCCAGGCCCGTTTGCGGGACACCGCGGGAGGCGCGCGCGACACGAAGTGCGCGGAGCCTGGGGGAGAGCCTCAATGCGCGATGCGATCGGTCGTGTCGTCGCAAAGCTCGTCGAGCACCAGCGCATCGGGCTCGACGCCGGTGCTCCAGTGCACCATCAGCACGATGATCTTGAGCTCGTCGAGCGCCACCGGGTCGCCCGGCGTGGCCATCGCGCGCTCGATCACGATCTCGCGCATGCCGGAGGGCAGCACGTGAGACGACTCGAGGAAACTGATGAAGCCCAGGCATTCGGCACCCAGGTGCTCCTGCTCGGCGGCCGAATAGACGCGCATCGAGCCCGGCGATGCGGGCAGGGCGGCATCGGCCGAGCTGCGCAGGCTCACCGTGGCGCTGGTCCCCTCGGGGTGCCGGGTCAGCTGCACGCCCTGGGTGGCGAGGCTCAGGCCGTCGAGCCAGCGCAGCGCGTCGCGGATCTCTTCCGCATCGAAGCCCTGCGCGCTGAGCTTGCGGCCCAGTTGCTCGGGCTCGGGACACGCATCGCCGCGCCAGTAGTTTTCGTAGACATACACGAGCACTTCGAACATGGGGCCAATATAGCCCACTCGGCGCGCCTGGCTCGCCGCGTTGTTCGAACGCGACGCCGTCAAGCCTGCGCGACGCGCTGGAACAGGCCGCCGGGCAGGCGGGCCACGCTGCCGGCGAGTTCGAGTTCCAGCAACTGCGCATGCAGCTCGGCGGCGCTGAAGCCGGTGCGTGCGCACAGCGCATCCAGGCTCACCGGGTCGTAGCCCATGTTGCGCAGCAGCCGGTGTTCCAGCATGGCATCGGCGTCTTCGGATCTCGGGTTCGCGGCGGTGGCGGTGGAAGCGGCAACGTCCTCCAGCTGCAGCTCTTCGAGCACGTCGCTCACTGTCTCGACCAGCTTCGCACCCTGGCGGATCAAGGCATGGCAGCCGCGCGACTGCGGCGAGTGGATCGAGCCGGGAATGGCGAACACCTCCTTGCCCTGCTCGGTCGCGAGCCTGGCGGTGATCAGCGAGCCCGACTGCAGTGCGGCCTCCACCACCAGCGTGCCGCGCGCCAGGCCGGCAATGATGCGGTTGCGCTTCGGGAGGTTCTGGTTGAGCGGCGGCGTGCCGAGCGGGAACTCGCTCACGATCAGGCCGCGGGCCGCAATGCGGTGCGCCAGCTCGCGGTGCCTGGCGGGGTAGACGCGGTCCAGGCCCGTGCCGACCACCGCCACCGTCGCCGGGCGGTCGGGGTCATCGGATGCATCGAGCGCGCCTTCGTATGCCGCGCCGTCGACGCCGAGCGCAAGCCCCGACACCACCGGAATGCCGGCTTCACCGAAGCCCGAGCGAACGCGCGCGCCTTCGACGTGCCCTGCGGCGTCGGATTGCGGCTGCCGACCAAGGCGATGCTGTTCTTGAGCTGCGTGAAATTCAATGCCGGCGCACCCAGCAGGTAGAGCATCAGCGGCGGGTCCGCCATCTCAAGCAGCGAGGCCGGATAGCCGGGATCGCCGAGGGTCAGGATGCGCCGCGTGGCGCCTTGCAGCCACTCGAGGGTCTGATCGACCTGCGCTGCGAATTCGGCCGGCGCGCGCGAGACAGGGCCTCTGCCTGCGCGTCGGTCACCAGCTGCCGCAGCGCCGCCGGCGACTGAACGAAAACGTCCGGCGGCAGGCCGAAGGCCGCGAGCAGCTTGCGCGCAGCCCCGTTGCCGATGCCCGGCGTCAGCGTGAGCCGCAGCCAGCCCGCGAGTTCTTCACGTTCCACGCGAAGGGGGAAGAGGAGGCGTCAGGGATTGACCAGCAGATCGCCGATGCGCGGAGCGTCGCTGATTTCGAGCACCAGCGCGTACGAGACCCGCTCGAACGGACGGAACACCATCAAGAGGCCGATGCGCTCGTTGGGCAGCTTCAGCGTTTCCTTGCCCGATCCGGTCTTGTCGATGATGGTTTCGCCGTTCTTGAGGATGGCCAGCACATGGCCGTTCTCGATGCCGTCGATCGTGCCTTTGTTGATCGCGACCACCTGGTTCTGGGCCGCGAACTGGACGGCGTTGCCGTAGACGGAGACGATGCGGCCCTCCTCGATCGTCTGGTGGGGTGCGCGCGGCACGTAGCTCAGCAGCTGGCGGGGCGGCTCGGGCAGCAGGCGGTCGCCGGCGCGCATTTCCTCGCGCGCTGCCACGATGTCGAGGGTTGCGGGCACCACGCTCTTGAGCTCCTTGCCTTCCACCATCTCGGTGACGCTCGACTCGCCGCGCTGCAGCTGGGCCTTGCCGAGGTACTGCGCCTCGTAGCCGAGGATCTCGCCGGTGCCGGGATCCTTCAGCGGCGTTGCGTTGCGGAAGATGCGGAAGGTCTTGATGGGGCCGGCGGTTTCCACCAGCGGCGAGTTGACTTCGCCGCGCGCATAGGCGCGGTCGCCGCGGGCGAGCAACACGCGGCTGTCGTTGCCGGCCACGATGCGCGGCGACAAGAGCAGCGTCTCCTGGTCGACCACGATCGGTTCGCTCAGGAAGGGCTCGATCAGGCTGGGATTGAGCGTCGGCAGCGCCATGCCCGACAGCGATTCGAAACGCGTGCGCGGCGTCAGCTTGATGGTGCCTCCGTCAGCCGCGCCCGAGCCGCCGCGGCGGGTGCTCAGGCGGGCGCGGCCGCCGGTCTTGTCGAGATAGAGCACCTGGCCCGGATAGATGAGGTGCGGGTTGCGGATCTCGCCCATGTTCATGCCCCAGAGCTCGGGCCAGCGCCAGGGGCTGCGCAGGAAGAGGCGGGAAACGGCCCACAGCGTGTCGCGCGGCTTGATCGTGTATTCGTCGGGCGCGTTCGGCGCCAGCTCGCTGAGCGGCACGCCGGTTTGCGCCGTCTGCTGGGCCGTGGCGCGTTGCTGCGGCGTGACGGGGTAGTTTTGCGCGAAGGCCGTCGTGCCGCTGCCCACCATGGCGATCATCGCCAGCGTGGCGAAGATGTTCGGACGCAGGCGGTCGTTGATTCGGAGTTGTTTCATGGTTTGATGGTGTGCACGCACTACGCCCAGGGGGACGTACGAATCCTCACAATTTGCAACGAATTTTGCGCTGAAGCCCTTGAAGGGGCAACGTTTATCAGGTCGCAGCGCGTCGTACCGTCGCGGAAATGGCGAAAATAACGACAATTTTTCCTCTCATTCATGGCCAAAAGAACCATCCTGAGCTATCCCGACAAGCGGCTGCACACGGTCGCCAAGCCGGTGCAGGGCGTCGACGCTCGCATCAAGACACTGGTCGCCGACATGATCGAAACCATGTACGAGGCCAACGGCATCGGCCTGGCAGCCACGCAGGTCGACGTGCATGAACGGCTGGTGGTGATCGACATTTCGGAGGAGCGCAACCAGCCGGTGGTGCTGATCAACCCCGAGATCGTCTGGGCCAGTGAGGAAAAAGTACTCAACGAAGAAGGCTGCCTCTCGGTGCCCGGCATCTATGACGGCGTCGAGCGTTCGACCGCGGTACGCGTGACCGCCCTCGACGCCAATGGGGAGCCCCAGACCATCGAGGCCGAGGGCTTGCTTGCGGTCTGCATCCAGCACGAGCTCGACCATCTGCTCGGCAAGGTGTTCGTCGAGTACCTCTCTCCCCTCAAGCGCAACCGCATCAAGAGCAAGCTGCTCAAGCAGCAGCGCGAAGACCAGAAGCTCGAACAACGGGACGGGCGGCGGTGAGCGTCGCCGCCCGTGCCGGCGCCGCGGCGCTGCTTGCCGCAGCGCTGGGGCTGGCGGGGTGTGCGGGCGAGCCCACGCGAATCGCGCCGGGCACCTCGAAGGCCGACGCGCTGCGGCAGCTCGGCGCGCCCACCGCCATCTATCCGCTGCCCGGCGGCGGCGAGCGGCTCCAGTATTCCCGCGCGCCGGCGGGCTTCGAGGTGAACAACGTCGATCTCGACGCCGGCGGCCGCGTGATCTCGATCCGCCAGGAACTCGACGAGCGCCTGTTCGACCGCACCATCCAGCCGGGCGTGGGCGTCTGGCGCGAGGCCGATCTGCTGCGCACCTACGGTCGGCCGTTCGAGATCACGCGCGTGAGTTCCTTCGACGGCGTGATCTGGACCTGGCGCTACAAGATGATGAACACGCCCCGCCTTCTCTATGTCTATGTCGATCCCGCCGGCGTGGTGCAGCGCTACCACACCGGCGACGATTTGACGCTCGAACTGCTGGCCCCGCTGTGAGGGGCGCATGAGGGTCGTATTTGCGGGCACGCCCGAGTTCGCCCGCGTCGCGCTGGAGGCGATCGCCGCTGCGGGCTTCGAGATCGTGCTGGTGCTGACCCAGCCCGACCGCCCCGCCGGCCGGGGCATGAAGCTGCAGGCCTCGCCGGTCAAGCAGTTCGCCGTCGCCCACGGCTGGCCGGTGGCGCAGCCGCGCAGCCTTCGGCTGGACGGCAAGTACCCCGAAGATGCCGCGGCGGCGCGTGACGCCATCGCCGAGGCGCAGCCCGACGTGACGGTGGTTGCCGCCTACGGCCTGATCCTGCCGCAGTGGGTGCTCGATGCGCCGCGCCTCGGCTGCCTCAACATCCATGCGAGCCTCCTGCCGCGCTGGCGCGGCGCGGCGCCGATCCACCGCGCGATCGAGGCCGGCGATGCCGAGACCGGGGTCACCATCATGCAGATGGACGCCGGGCTCGACACCGGCGACATGCTGATCTCTGAATCGCTCGCCATCGGCGAGGACAGCACCGCGCAACTACATGACCGGCTCGCTGCGCTCGGTGGACGGCTGATCGTCGACGCGCTGAAGCAGGCCGAGGCCGGAACGCTGCAGGCCGAACCGCAGCCCGCCGAAGGCGTGACCTACGCGCACAAGGTCGAGAAGCACGAAGCGCAGATGGACTGGACCCAGGACGCCGCCGCCATCGTGCGCCGCATCCGCGCCTTCGATCCCTTCCCCGGCGTGAGCAGCGCGCTCGGCGGCGAAACCATCAAGCTCTGGGCGGCGCGGGTTCAGCCCGGGGTGCCTGCCGACGCGGCAGGCACGGTGCTGGCGGCCGGCGCGCCGGGCATCGCCGTTGCCGCCGGGGATGCCGTCGTCGTGATCACCGAGCTTCAGCGGCCCGGCGGCAAGCGCCTGGCCGCGGCCGATTTCCTGCGCGGCTTCGACATCCAGCCGGGGCAGGTCTTCGGCTGATGACCTGCCCTCGCGCTCGGCACTGCGTATCCTCGCTGCCTTACGAGGGGCCGCAGGCCTCCCTTGTGTCGGCCCGGCGGGAGTCCTGATGTTCTTGTCTTCTTCCATCCGCCGCCAACCCGAATTCCGCGAAGGCGCGAGCGAGATGTCCTCGGTCGCCGTCGGCATCGGCGCCTGGGGCCTGATGACCGGCGTGGCGATGGTCAAGTCGGGCATGAGCGTGTTCGAGTCGGTCGCGATGACGCTGCTGGTCTATGCCGGCAGCTCGCAGCTGGCCGCGATTCCGCTGCTGATCGCGGGCGCGCCGGCATGGGTGGTCCTGGCTACGGGCTTCTGCGTCAACCTGCGCTTCGTGGTCTTCAGCCTGCATCTGCGGCCCTACCTCATGCATATGCCGCGCTGGCGCCGGCTCATGCACGGCTATCTCACGGCCGACATGAGTTATGCGATGTTCACCGGGCGCTACCCAGAGCCGCCCGCGAGCGAACCCGAGAAGCACGCGCAGGAGGCCTACCTGACCGGCAATTACTTCGTAACCTGGTCTTCATGGATGGGCATGAGCCTGCTCGGCATCGTGCTGGCCAACCTGATTCCGCAGAGCTGGGGACTGGGCTTCGCCGGCGTGCTGAGCCTGGTGGCCATCGTCTGCTCGATGGCGACGACGCGGCTGCGCATCCTGGCGGCACTGGTCGCGGGCGCCACGGCCGTGGCGGCCTATGCACTGCCGCTCAAGCTCAACATCGTGGCCGGCATCGGCGTCGCGGTGCTGCTGTGCTTCTGGCTTGAGAAGCAGTTCGGGCTGGACCCCGGTGCGGAGGACGACAAGTGAACATGGGCAACGGCGGGTCAACCGATTTCTGGACGCTGGCCGTGATCGTCGGCCTGGCGGGCGTCACGGTGCTGACGCGCTGCTTCTTCTTCATCCTCGACCGGCCATGGGGCCTGCCGGGATGGGCGCACCGCGCGTTGCACTATGCGCCTGCGGCGGCGTTGGCGGCGGTGATCGTGCCCGAGATCGTGATGACGCAAGGGCACCTGATCGCGACCTGGAAGGATGCGCGGCTGTATGCCGCTGCGGCCGGCGCCGCTTATTACTTCTGGCGCCGCGGCGTGTTGGGGACGATGCTGGCAGGCATGGCGGTCTACCTGCCGCTTCACTTGGGGCTCGGTTGGTAACAGGCCCTAATCGAGTTGCACGCCGGCCGACTTGATGACCTTGCCCCAGCGCTCGCTCTCGGCGCGCGACAGCTTGTAGAAGTCCTGCGGTGTGCCGGGCAGCGCCTCGAAGCCGAAGTCCGCGAACAGCTTCGTCACCTTCGGCGACTTCATCGCCTTGTGCAGCTCGGCGTTGATCCGGTTTACCGCCTCCTGCGGCATGCCGGCCGGGCCGATCAGGCCGTGGAAGGCATAGGCGTTGACGTCCTTGAGGCCGACTTCGGAAAAGGTCGGCACATCCGGCAAGGCGCTCGCGCGCTGCGGCAGCGCGATCGCGAGCACGCGCACTTTGCCCGAGCGGATGATCGGCAGGCCTGAGGCCAGGTCCAGCATCATGGTGGGCACCTGGCCGCCCATGATGTCGGTCATCGCCGGAGCGGCACCCTTGTACGGCACATGCACGATGGAAAGGCCGGCCTTCTGCTTGAAGAGCTCCATTGCCATGTGGTGCGGCGTGCCGTTGCCGGGCGAGGCATAGCTGACCTTGTCGGGATTCGCCTTCACGTAGCTCACGAACTCGGCCACCGTCTTGGCCGGGAAGTCCGGATGCACCACCAGCGCGACCGGGAAGCGGCCGATGGTGCCGATGTAGCTGAAGTCGCTGGCCGGCTTGTAGGGCAGCTTGGCGAACATGTGCTCGTTGAACAGCAGCGCCGCGTTCTCGGCCTGCATGATCGTGTAGCCGTCGGGCTTGGCCTGCATCAGCACCGACACGCCGATGTTGGTGGACGCGCCCGGCCGGTTGTCGATGACGATCGGCTGCCCGAGCGAAGGCTGCATCGCGTCGGCCAATGCCCGCGCGAGGTTGTCGGTGCCGCCGCCGGCGGGGTACGGCACGATCCAGCGCAGCGGCTGGCTGGGGTAGGCGCTCTGGGCCGGTACGTGGCTGGCCGCGGCCAGGGCGAGGCCAGTGGCCAGCAGTTGCAGGAATCGTTTCATCGCTTTGTCTCCGGGTTGATAAGGAACTCAGCCGCGCAAGGCTTGCCACAGCTCGCGGTCGCGCTCTGCAGTCCACACGACAGGGTGCTCGATGCCGCGCAGCTCGTCATAGGCGCGCGACACGTCGAAGGGCAGCACATGCTGGAACACGGGCCAGTCGCCGAAGCGCGGCTTCATGGCGGCCTCGGTGCGTTCGAAGCAGCCACGCAGGCCCTCGCCCGCGTCGATGCCTGAGCGAACGCTCGCGAGCAGCGTGGACAGGAAAGCCTTGGTGAGCGCGATCGCCTCGCTGCAGGCGGCGGCGCCTTGCAGTACGGCGCCGCGTCCCGGCACCAGCACATCGGGTTTCAGCGCGGCCACGGCGTCCAGCGTGCCGGCCCAGTCGTGGACATAGGCATCGCCGGCGTACACGCCGCAGCGGTTCTCCACCACGTCGCCGGAGAACAGCACGCCGCAATCGGGCAGCCAGGCCACGGTATCGCCGCCCGAGTGCCCGCGGCCCAGGCACATGAGCCGCACTTCGCGCGTGCCGAGCCACAGGCTCATCTCGCGCTCGAAGCTCATGCTCGGCATGGTGAGGCCGGGAATCTCTTCGACACCGGCGAAGAGTCGGGGAAAGCGCCCGACCTCGGAGTCGAAGTCGGCCTGTCCGCGCTCGCGCACCCAGTCGAGCGTGCCGCGGCTCGCGATGACGGCCTGCACCTCGTGGAAGGCGCTGGCGCCCATCACGCGCACCGCGTGGTAGTGCGTGAGCACGATGAACTTGACCGGCTTGTCGGTGACTGTGCGGATGTCGGCCAGGAAGTCGCGCGCCATGCGCGGCGTCGGACGCGTGTCGATCAGCACCACGTGCTCGTCGCCGACGATGAAGCCGCAGTTGGGATCGAAGTCGCTGATGTAGCCGTAGACGTTGGGCGCGAGCTCGCGCACCTGCGGCTTCTGCTCGCGCGTGTCGGCCGCCGAAGCGAAGGAGACGGTCGATTCGCTCATTCGCGCGCCGCCTCGATGCATTCCAGCAGCACGGCCTGGTCGCCGCACTGGTTGGCCAGCAGCAGCACGAGGCGGGCGTTGAGGTCGGCGCTCTGCGCTTCGCTCAAGCCTTCGTGGGCGGCCAGCCATTCTGCGTAGAAGCCGTCGGGGTCGGGGATGTGGGGCTCGGTGTTCATGTGTCTTGTGCCAGTGCAGTGCGGAGAGCGGCTGCGATCGCCGCCGGCGTGGGTTCGGAAAGCAGCGCGGCGCGGTAGGCGTCGGGCCGCACGAGGCAGAAGCTGCCGGGCGACTCGATGCCGAGATGGCGGGCCAGCGTTTCATCGGGCTTCAGCGTCGGCAGGCCACTCTCGCCACCCACCGCGACGAGCTGCAGCGGCAGCGATGCCGTCAGCTCGGCTGCAGCCTCGGCCTGTGCGCGCGCCGGTGCGAACCAGAGTCCGAGGCACTTCGTTCCATCGGCCAGCAATTGCATCGGCGTGGTCGGGCTGCCGTCGCTCCAGCGAAGCGGCAGGTTCTGCAGCGTGTACCCGCCTGCGGGCAGGTGCCGCGCCGCCGGGTAGTCGTTCGCCACCGACATGCGGCCGGTGTTGACGAGCGCGCGGGCAAAGGGATGGCGCGCGGCGAGCGCCACCACCGCGCGGCGCAGCGTGTGCTCGGCCGGCGAGCGCGGGGCCAGGAAGCGGGCCGTGCGGCTCGTGACCTGGAGGTTCTGCGCGGCGGCCGGCCGGCGCTCGGCATCGTAGGTGTCGAGCAGCGCGTCGCCGGCTTGGCCCTGCATGACCAGCGCCAGCTTCCAGCCGAGGTTGGCGGCGTCCTGGATGCCGCTGTTGCCGCCGCGCGCGCCGAAGGGGCTCACGACGTGGGCCGAGTCGCCGATGAAGAACACGCGGCCATGGCGGAAGCGGTCGAGCAGATGGTCGCGGTAGCCGTAGGGGCCGATCCAGACGAACTCGAACTCGACGCCCGGGCCGAGCTGCTCGCGCAGCCGCGCGCCGGCCACTTCGGGCTTGCTGATGTGGGCGGTGTCGCAGTCTTCGGGCATCTGGTAGTCGATGCGCCAGACGCCGTCGGCCATCAGGTGCTGCCAGACCGCGCGGCCTTCGTTGAACGGCGCGTCGACCCAGGTCCAACGCTCGACGGGCAGCGGTTTCTTGAAGCGCACATCGCTGATGCACCAGCGGTCGGTGCTGCGCGAAGTGTGGGCGTCGAGCCCGAGCTGGGTGCGGATCGCGCTGTTGGCGCCGGTCGCATCGATCAGGTGGCCGGCATCGATGGCGTAGCAGCCGGCCGGTGTCTCGACTTCGATGCGTACGCCGTCGTCGCCGGGATGGATGCGCGCCACGCGGTTCTTCCAGCGCAAGTCGGTCAGGCCGAGCTCGAGGACGCGGTCGACCAGGAACCACTCGAGGTAGAACTGCTGCAGGTTGATGAAGGGCGGCTGCGCCGAGACGCTGTCGGTCTTCAGGTTGAAGTTGTAGACCTCCTCTTCGCCCGAGAAGGTGCGGCCGAAGGACCAGGTGATGCCCTTGTCGGCGATGCGCCGGTAGATGCCGAGGCGCTCGAAGATCTCCAGGCTCTTCTGCGCATAGCAGATGCCGCGCGAAGAGGCGCCGCGCACGCCCACCGTGTCGTCTTCGTCGAGCAGCACGGCGCGCACGCCGCGCTGCGCGAGGTCGCAGGCCAGCGTGAGGCCGGCCGGCCCGGCGCCGGCGATGACGATCGGATGGCGCACGACCTGGCCGCTGCGCAGCTCGGGCGGCGGCTGGAACGGCCAGCGCGGCAGCTCGTATTCGGGCGCGAAGTGGAAGCTTTCCATCGCGGCGTTCAGAGCGCGTGGGCCCATTCGGCGATGGCGTCGGCGGCGCGCGGCACCAGCTCCGGCTGGCCCGCGAGGTAGTGGTTGCCGCCGACGATGTCGATATTGCGGATGCGCTCGCCGCCGGCTGCGAGCCAGGCATCGCGCGTGCTCGGGAAGGTGGACTGGTCGGCTGTGTAGGTCAGGAGCAGCTTGGGGCAGGTGGTGCGCGCCAGGTTCGAGGGCCCGTCGGCCTGCGAGCGCGAGGACCATTGCGAAAGAAAGGCCGTGAGCGAGGTGGTGCGGCCCATCGCGTTGGCCGAGTAGTTCACCTGCCGCGCGTCGCCCCACACGCTGCCCGGTGCGCGGTCGTTGGCATCGATCGAGAGGTCCACGCAGCGCGGATCGGCGTGCGTGCGATAGACGATGAATGCCTGGTCGCGCGGCGCGTCCGGCGTGCTGCGCAACTGGCGCAGTCGCTCCATCGCCCAGTGCTCCAGCCGGTCGAGCCGGGCCTTCTGGGCGGCGCTGAAACGCGCGAGAAACGCGGCGCTGTAGGGCACGGCATGGCGCGGGTCGTACATGTCGAGCTCGGGGTCCACCGACAGCGGGTCGTGCTCGTCGGTGACGGAGGGATCGATCCAGTCGCGCATCAGCTTCGAGCGGCCCTGGTGCGCCGCGCACAAGGCGATGCCGTCGGCCGGCGGCAGGTCGTCGGGATGCAAATGTGTCGGATCGCCGTCCGGGAAGTGATGTGCCGTGAGCTTCTCGGCCTGCGCCTGGTAGAAGCTCGCGAGCGCGGCGCCGCCCGAGTTGCCGATGAGCAGCACCTTCTCGTAGCCCGCGGCGCGCAGGAATTGCACGCCGGCACCCAGGTCCTGGATCGCGCGCTCCATCAGCAGCACCGTGTCGTTGCCCATGTAGCGCGAGTTGAGGCCCATGCAGCAGATGCCGCGCTCGGCCAGCGGCGCGATCAGGTAGTGCCCCATGAAGTTGCTCGTGGGGTGCATCACGATGGCCGCGATCTTCTTCGGGCCGGCCGGCACGCGGTACGCGCCGTAGATGCGCGGGCGCAGCATCTGCAGGCCCGACTGGCTCTCCATGGCAGCGCCGGGCTTGACGTCGATGACGGCGAGTTGGAGCTCAGGCATGCGCCGCCTTCCTCCGCAGTTCGGCCTTGCGCTCGGTCCAGGCGGCGAGGTCTGCATGCGCGCGCTTCGCATGCGCATCCATCTCGGTCTGCGGCACGGTGGGCGTGGTCAGCTCGATGCGGATGCCGTTGGGGTCGAAGAAGTAGATCGACTCGATGATGTGGTGGTCGGTCACGCCCAGCACCTCGACGCCGGCCGCTTCGAGCCGCGCCTTGGCGGCCAGCAGATCGGCCACCGAATCGACGCGCAGCGCGATGTGGTTGACCCAGGCCGGCGTGTTGGGCGAGGGCAGCGCGGCCACGTCGTCGCCGAGGTCGAAGAAGGCGATGTAGGAACCGTCGCGCATCTGGAAGAAGATGTGGATGTAGGGGCAGAACTCGCCGGTGCTCGGCACGTGGTCGCTCTTGATCACGTGCACAAGCGGCAGGCCCAGCAGGTCCTCGTAGAAGCGGCGCGTCTCCTCGCTGTCGCGGCAGCGCCAGGCGAAGTGGTGCAGTCCGCGCACGGGCACGGGCGGGGTGGTCATGGCTTGTCTCCAGGGTGGGCTGTCCGTGATTGGGCCGTCGTTCTTCTTATGATTCAATCGAAATAAATTCATTGATTGATGAACTGAGGCCATGAATCTGACCCTGCGCCAGCTGCGCGCCTTCGACGCCGTGGCCGAGACCGGCAGCTTCACCGCCGCCGCCGCCCGGCTGCACCTGACCCAGTCGGCACTCAGCGTGCTGGTGCGCGAGCTGGAGCGCGAAATGGGCGTGCAGCTCTTCGACCGCCACACGCGGCGCGTGCTGCTCTCGGAGGCCGGGCGCGAATTCCAGCCTTCGGTGCAGCGCCTCTTGGCCGATCTCGCGGGCGCAGTGGCCGGCGTGACCGAGCTGCGCGACCAGAAGAAGGGCGTGCTGCGGCTTGCCGCGCCGCAGCTCATGGCTTGCACGCTGATGCCGCGCGTGATCGCGGCCTACAGCGCGCGCTACCCGGACATCGACGTGCGCCTGGCCGACACGCTGCCCGAGCACCTGCTGGCCGGCGTGCTCTCGGGCGAGGCGGAGCTGGCGGTGGGACAGGACGTGGCGGTGGACCCGGCAGTGATCGAGCGCCGCGCGCTTTTTCGCGATCGCCACTGGCTGATCTGCCCCTCCGACCATGTCTTCGCGCGCCGGCGCCAGGTGCGCTGGAGCGAGCTCGCGCCCTACACCTTCATTGCGCCGACGCGCGACTTCCGCCAGCGCGTGCTGCCCGAGCTGGACGCCGAAGCCCGCGAGCTGATGCAGCGCGCGACGACGCAGGAGGTCTCTTACATGACGACCGCCCTGGGCATGGTCGCTTCGGGCCTGGGGCTCACGGTCTGCCCGACCTACTCCGCCTCGCTGGTCAAGGCCCACGGGCTGCAGATGGTCAAGCTCGACCGGCCCGATTTCCATCGCGAGGTCTGCGTCTACACCGCGTCGCGGCGCTCCCTGTCGCCGGCGGCGGCCGGCTTCGTCGAGATGCTGGAGCAGTTCGTGCGGAAGCCGGGTCTCGCGGGTTGACATCGGGGCGCCACCGTCGAAACCTACAATGGCCGCTCGCCTCTTTTCAAGGCACTCCCCCGTCCGTTTCTCATCCTGCCCATCCCATGAACGTTCTTCGATTCACCGACCTCTGTGCGCAAGGCAAAGTCGCGGCCCAGCGCGTGTTCATCCGAGCCGATCTCAACGTGCCGCAGGACGACAGCGGCCGCATCACCGAAGACACGCGCATCCGCGCCTCGGTGCCCTGCATCCAGCTGGCGCTCGACGCCGGCGCCGCGGTGATGGTCACCTCCCATCTCGGCCGTCCGACGGAAGGCGCGTTCAAGCCCGAGGATTCGCTGGCGCCGGTCGCCAAGCGCCTGGGCGAGCTGCTGGGCCGCGAGGTGCCGCTGGTGGCCGACTGGGTCGATGGCGTCCAGGTGGCGGCCGGCCAGGTCGTGCTGCTCGAGAACTGCCGCCTCAACAAGGGCGAGAAGAAGAACGACGAGGCACTCGCGCGCAAGCTCGCCGCGCTGACCGACATCTACGTCAACGACGCCTTCGGCACTGCGCACCGCGCCGAGGCCACGACCTACGGCATCGCCCAGTACGCCAAGGTGGCCTGCGCCGGCCCGCTGCTGGCGGCCGAGATCGACGCCATCACCAAGGCGCTGGCGCAGCCGAAGCGCCCGCTGGTCGCGATCGTCGCCGGCTCCAAGGTCAGCACCAAGCTCACCATCCTGAAAAGCCTGGCCGACAAGGTCGACCAGCTGATCGTGGGCGGCGGCATCGCCAACACTTTCATGCTCGCGGCCGGCCTCCAGATCGGCAAGTCGCTGGCCGAGCCCGACCTGCTCGATGAGGCCAAGGCCGTGATCGAGGCGATGCGCGCGCGCGGCGCGGCGGTGCCGATTCCGGTCGACGTGGTCACGGCCAAGACCTTCGCGGCCGATGCCGTCGCCACGGTAAAAGCGGCCGGCGACGTGGCCGACGACGACCTGATCCTCGACATCGGCCCGAAGACCGCGGAGATCCTGGCCGCCCAGCTGCGCGAAGCCGGCACCATCGTGTGGAACGGCCCGGTGGGCGTGTTCGAGTTCGACGCCTTCGCCAAGGGCACGGAGGCCATCGCACGCGCCATCGCCGACAGCAACGCCTTCTCGATCGCCGGCGGTGGCGACACGCTGGCCGCCATCGCCAAGTACGGCATCGAAAAGCAGGTGGGCTACATCTCGACCGGCGGCGGCGCCTTCCTCGAAATCCTGGAAGGCAAGACCTTGCCCGCCTTCGAGATTCTTTCGAAGCGCGCGGCTGGCGAATAGAACGTTATGGGCAACACCAGCGGCCCGGCGAAGCCGGTTCCGCGGTGTTCCTGGGACGGGCCAAATAGCGCTGGCTGGGGGCAGGGAAAGTGTATACAGTATGGAATACAAACCGGAGACCTGAATGAGTACGCCTCGCCTTCCCCGCCACGCCACCAAGATCGTCGCCACGCTCGGCCCGGCATCGAGTTCGCCCGAGCTGCTCGAGCAGATGATCCATCACAAGGTCAGCGTGGTGCGGCTCAACTTCAGCCACGGCACGGCGCAGGACCACATCAACCGCGCCATCATGGTGCGCGAGGCGGCCCGCCGCACGGGGCGCGAGGTGGCGATCATGGCCGATCTGCAGGGTCCGAAGATCCGGGTCGGCAAGTTCGCCGAGGGCAAGGTCAGGCTCGAGGCCGGTGCGAAGTTCGTGCTCGACGCTTCGCGCACCGAGCTGGGCGATGTCAGCGAAGTGGGGCTGGACTACAAGGATCTGCCGCGCGACGTGAAGCCCGGCGACAGCCTGCTGCTGAATGACGGGCTGATCGTGCTCACGGTCGAGGCCGTCAAGGGCGACGCGGTCCACACCACGGTGCGGCTGGGCGGCGAGCTCTCCAACAACAAGGGCATCAACAAGCAAGGCGGCGGACTCACGGCGCCGGCGCTGACGGCCAAGGACATGGAGGACATCAAGACCGCGATGAGCTTCCAGGCGGACTACGTGGCGGTGAGCTTTCCGAAGAACGCGACCGACATGGAGATGGCGCGCCAGCTCTGCAACGTGGCGGCGGCCGAGTTCGGCCACAAGCCGGGCCTGATCGCCAAGATCGAGCGTGCCGAGGCGATCCCGAAGCTGGAAGAGATCCTGCGCGCCAGCGACGGCATCATGGTCGCGCGCGGCGACCTGGCGGTCGAGGTCGGCAATGCGGCCGTGCCGGCGCTGCAGAAGAAGATGATCCGCATGGCGCGCGAGATGGACAAGGTCGTCATCACCGCCACGCAGATGATGGAGTCGATGATCACCAACCCGGTGCCCACGCGCGCCGAGGTCAGCGATGTGGCCAACGCCGTGCTCGACGGCACCGACGCCGTGATGCTCTCGGCCGAGACCGCTTCGGGCCGCTATCCGCTCGAGACGGTGCAGGAGATGAGCCGCATCTGCGAGGCCGCCGAAGCTGCCGAGGACCTGAAGCTCGATGCCGACTTCAGCGGTCAGTCCTACGCCCGCATCGACCAGTCGATCGCCATGGGCGCGCTGTTCACCGCCCACCACCTGGGCGCCAAGGCGATCGTCGCGCTGACCGAATCGGGCTCCACGCCGCTGTGGATGAGCCGCCACCGCGCCCACATCCCGATGTATGCGCTGACCTCGCGCCTCGCCACGCAGCGCCGCATGGCGCTCTACCGCAATGTTCGGCCGCTGCTCATGGATTCCGAAAGCGACCGCGACACCGCGCTGCTGCAGGCCGAGGCCCACCTCAAGAAGCGCGGCATCGTGCAGACCGGCGACGTCTACGCGATCACCTGCGGCGAGCCGATGGGCGCGCCCGGCGGCACCAACATGCTGAAGATCTGCCGGGTGAATTAGCTCGCCCCCCAGGCTGCGCGCACTTCGTGTCGCTTCGCCAACCCCCCTGCCGGGGGGCGGGCCGGCCGCTTCGGGTGGCCGTGCGCGGCGGCCCTCACGAAAACGTGCCTGATGTCGTTTGCGCCCGGCGCGCGTCAGCGCTGTCCGACAGGGGCGCTCGGTAGAATCGCGGTAGTTTTTTGTTCTTAATCTTCCCCGCGAGGTACTACCCATGGCACTTGTCTCGATGCGCGAACTGCTCGACCACGCCGCAGCCAACGGCTACGGCATCCCGGCATTCAACGTCAACAACCTGGAACAGGTGCAGGCCGTGATGGAAGCGGCCAAGGAAACCGGCGCGCCGGTCATCCTGCAGGCCAGCGCCGGTGCACGCAAGTACGCGGGCGAGCCTTTCATCAAGCACCTGATCCTGGCGGCCATCGAGGCCTACCCGAGCGTTCCGCTGGTGATGCACCAGGACCACGGCCAGAGCCCCGACGTGTGCCAGGGTGCAATCAACCTGGGCTTCTCCTCGGTGATGATGGACGGCTCGCTGGAAGCCGATGGCAAGACCATCGCCAGCTACGACTACAACGTCGACGTCACGCGCAAGGTCGTGGACATGGCCCACAAGGTCGGCGTGACGGTGGAAGGCGAACTGGGCTGCCTGGGTTCGCTCGAGACCATGAAGGGCGACAAGGAAGACGGCCACGGCACCGACGCGACCATGACGCGCGAGCAGCTGCTGACCGACCCCGAGCAGGCAGCGGACTTCGTCAAGAAGACCCAGCTCGACGCGCTGGCCATTGCCATCGGCACCAGCCACGGCGCCTACAAGTTCACCCGCAAGCCCACCGGCGACATCCTTGCGATCGACCGCATCAAGGAGATCCACCGCCGCATCCCCAACACCCACCTGGTGATGCACGGCTCGTCCTCCGTGCCGCAGGATCTGCTGGCCATCATCCGCCAGTACGGCGGCAACATGAAGGAAACCTACGGCGTGCCGGTCGAGGAGATCCAGGAGGCCATCAAGTACGGCGTGCGCAAGATCAACATCGACACCGACATCCGCCTCGCGATGACCGGCGCCGTGCGCAAGTTCCTGGCCGAAAACCCGGAGAAGTTCGACGCCCGCGAATGGCTCAAGCCCGCGCGCGAGGCCGCCAAGCAGATCTGCAAGCAGCGCTACATCGAGTTCGGCTGCGAGGGCCAGGGTGCCAAGTTCAAGGGCGACACGCTGCAGGTCGTCGCCGCCAAGTACGCCAAGGGCGAGCTCGCGCAAGAAGTGGTCTGATCCTTTCGCCGCTGCGCACAAGCCACCCTCGCGGTGGCTTTTTTCTGCGCGCACAATCTCCATCGTTCTCGTCCATCCCGACACAGCCGCCCCGCCATGACCACCGTCCACACCTCCTCCATCCAGAGTCTCCCCCTGCTCGCGCGCGGCAAGGTGCGCGACAACTATGCGGTCGGCGACGACCGCATCCTGATGGTCGCGAGCGACCGCCTCTCGGCCTTCGACGTGATCATGGGCGAGCCGATTCCGGGCAAGGGCGTGATCCTCACGCAAATGGCGCTCTGGTGGTTCGACCGGCTCGGACACCTGTGCCCCAACCACCTGACCGGCGATGCGCCCGAAAGCGCGGTGACCCCTGAAGAAGTGCCCCAGGTCAGGGACCGCTCCATGCTTGTCAAGCGGCTCAAGCCGATCCCGGTCGAGGCCGTGGTTCGCGGCTACCTCGCCGGCAGCGGCTGGAAGGAATACCAGGAGAACCGTGCCGTCTGCGGCGTGCCGCTGCCCGAGGGCCTGCGCAACGCGAGCAAGCTGCCGCGGCCGATCTTCACGCCCGCGGCCAAGGCGGCGGCGGGCGCGCACGACGAGAACATCAGCTACGACAAGGTGGTGGAGGCCGTGGGGCCGGCACTCGCCCAGCAGATCCGCGAGACCAGCATCGCAATCTACGAGGCGGCCGCGGCCATCGCGCTGGCGAAGGGAATGATCATTGCCGACACCAAGTTCGAGTTCGGCCTCGACGAGGCCGGCACGCTGGTGCTGATGGACGAGGTGCTGACGCCCGACAGTTCGCGCTACTGGCCGGTCGAGGGCTACGAGGCCGCGTTCGCCGCCGGCACGAATCCGCCGAGCTACGACAAGCAGTTCGTGCGCGACTGGCTGGAGGCCACCAAGATCAACGGCAAGCCCTGGGACAAGACGCCGCCGGCGCCGCGCCTGCCGGCCGAGGTGATCGAGAAGACGGCGGCCAAGTACCGCGAGGCGCTGCAGCGGCTGACAGGTTGAGGCAGTCGATCGGCGGAGGTGAATAAGTCACAAATCCGGCGGCAATAGTCACAGCCCGGCGCCATCGGGATTTCCGATACTTTTCTCATCACAACGGATGAGGAAAGTGCCATGAACGCGATCGCCGAGTCACCTATTTTCCAACGTGAGGAAGTACGGAACACCGTTCCGCCGCCGCCCGATGCCCTGCAGGCCGGCCTGCTGGCGCGCGTGCTCGACGAGATCGACCACGGCCTGGTGCTCGTCGACCTGACCGGGCGCATCCTGCATGCGAACCGGCCAGCGCGGCGCGAGCTGGCCGCGGGCCGCGCGCTGCACCGCGTCGATGGCCTGATGGAGGGCGCCCTGCCGGTCTGGCAGGCGAAGATCCGCCAGGCGCTCAGGGACGCCGAGCGCGATTGCCGCAGCATCGTTGAGCTCGGCCCGGCGGGCGAGCCGCTCTCGCTGGCCTTCATCCCACTCGCGATGCTGCACGGGAGCGAGACGGTCGATACCGTGCTCGTCATGTGCAGCCGGCGCGCGAGCTGCGAGACGCTCACGGTGCAGATGTTCGCCCGCTCCAAACGGCTCACCCCGGCGGAGCAGGCGGTGCTGACGCAGCTGTGCGCGGGGCACGGGGCTCAGGAGATCGCCTGCCTGCAAGGCATTCGCGTCTCCACCGTGCGCACCCACATCAAGAACGTCCGGCAGAAGACCGGCCGCGGCAGCGTGCGGGAACTGGTGCGCGAGTTGTCGCGCATGCCGCAGATCGTGTCGGCGCTGCGGCTGGCGGGGCACGACTGAAGACTTGGGGCGGGCGCCGCGCGGACCGTATAGTCCGCGCATGCCGCCCAAGCCTGCCGCCTCCCGCGCCGAAGACTCGCCTGCCGAAGCACTGCCGCCGGAGTTGCGCAAGCTCGCGGCGCTGGGGGTGCAGCGCCGCTATCGCACCCACGCCGTGCTGATCGAAGAGGGTGACCAGGGCGACGCCATCTATATCGTGCTCTCGGGCCGGCTGCGCGCCTTCGTGTCCGATGCGCGCGGCCGCGAGGTAACCCTGGGCCTGCATGGGCCGGGGGAATACGTGGGCGAGATGTCGCTCGATGGCGGTCTACGCTCGGCAAGCGTTCAGGCGGTGGAGCCGACGATCTGCGCGATCGTGACGCGTGAGACGATGCTGCGCCACATTGCGGCCGATCCGGAGTTCGCACTAGGCTTGATCAAGCGCTTGATCAAGCGGGCGAGGCTGGCCACCGAGAGTGCGCGAAGCATGGCGTTGCTCGATGTCTATAGCAGGCTGCGGCAATTTCTGGAGGAGCGGGCGCAGGTGCGGCCAGATGGCTCCCGCCTCATCACCGAGCAACTCACACATCAACAGATAGCAAGCGAGATCGGATGCTCAAGAGAAATGGTCAGCCGCTTGCTGAAGGATCTTGCTGAGGGCGGCCATATCTTGCGGCAGGCGAAGCACATTACCCTGATGAAATCCATGCCGACTCGCTGGTAGATCGGCGAGTCCACGCGAGCTTGCCTTCAAGGCAGGAACTGGCCGAAGCCCGAACGCACGTCATATCCAGCGGTGTTCGTGTCGCGCAAGACGCCTGGCGAACGACCATTCAAATGTCGATTGAAGAACCATCGCGCCACCAAGGGCGCCGCGACGCTCGTGCCGCGCATCCGCACAGTAGCGTGGCGCGAAATGCCTGCACCGGGAAGGCCGACGAGTACTGAGCTTTCATCGCCCGGACTCAGGACATTCGGCGGGCGAACGTGATGATCCGGGGTACCTGCGCCGCTATAGGCGCCGAGCGTTTGGTCACTCAGTTGGTATCCCCCAACGACCGTAGTCTCCCTGCCCGTTGCAATGCCATTCATGGTGCCGAACCCGGTGATGCGATCGGCCCGGAGGAGGGATGAAAATTTTGGATTGCTGCTTTTGCGAAGTTCGCCTTTATCGACGAAATAAGATTGCCTGCCGCGTCGGCGTTGACCGAATGAAACGTTATCCCGCTCGATCCACGCCCGTATCGGGAGGGGCAGGGCGCCGTCATTGATCACCTTGATTTTCCAGTCCCCGTGGCTTGATATCGCGCTCTTCGCTCCCGGATTGCTGCGCCGAGTCGGTGCCATGCCAATCAGAAAAAGTTGGCCGTGATCGCCATTTGCGGGCAAGGCGGAATGGAATATTCCGCCTTGCACTGCCTGTCCGGTAGCACCCGCTGGCCAAACGACGTGGCCTTCGGATACCGAATGAAACTGCAAGTCTCCGTTGGGAGAAGTCACCTCGATCCTGGCATTCGCGCCTTCCGGCATCCACAACTCAACGAAACTGGGCGTACCGTCGTCGGGCAGCACGCGCCAGACCAGATCGTCACCACGAGACGGGTCATCTGCCGACGAGGGCGGCACCGTGAAGCGCGCATGACATTGCGCATCGAAGCTATTTCCTGCGGGGAGTACGACTGTCAAATTGCGCTTGGGCACCGCGTCGTTCGAGGAGGCAATGAGGTAGTCGATCGCAGCTTCCAGCACTGAAGTGCCGTCGTGCGGTCCGGCCATCGTTCCGAAGCTCAAGTTGACGATCACTGCTGTGTCGGACGCGATGTTGTCGAGAAGATAGCTCAGCGCGTCGTAGACATTCACCGCTAGCGCGCCGCCCGACGTGTCCATCACGGTCGCCTGTGGCAGGCATACCGCCGCCAGTCGGCCGGCCGATGCTGCGTCCGCCGAGGGAACGCTGCGTCCCGCAAACGGCTGGTTGTGACGCAATCGGTAGGCGGGCGTTTTGCCCCCCCCGCCGAGGCTGGCTACATGGGTTCCATGAGACTGCGCGCGGCGATGAGCCAAGGGCGAGCGGGCATCCCCGAGCAGCGAATAGCCATAGTCTGGCGCGCGCCCCCCGGCGGACGCGTTCGTTGTCTGATCCCAAAAGAGCTCGAAGCGCGAACCGCCCGTGAAGCGATCTCGGAACTCGAAATGATCGACGTCGATCAGATCGTCGATGATGGCGAGCACCGCCTTTGGCTTCAAAGCGGACGCCGTATCAAGGTGGCCGGCACACGTTCTGTGGCGATGATGGCTCCCCGGGGTGGTGGCAGGGTGATCCCTGACGGCGGCATCGGGACGCAACGCCAGCCCGAGCTTGAAACGCCGGACGATGCTGCCGGGCAGGAGGGCGATCTTGCTTCTTGCTACGAATGCGCTGAAGAAACGTGCGTTTGCCCGTTTGTACGGAGCAGGAACAAAACCTGAATCGCCTTTCATCAGCCACTGATCCAGCTCCACTGCCGACGTCTCGCTGATTCCTTCAATCAGCAATTGCAGCAACCTGCCTTCCCGGGCATCGGCTCCAAAACGATAGTCTGTAGCCTCGGCCCACCACCAGTACAAATCAGGTCGCACGCGGGCGTTCATTCGAATTCCCTCCGCGCTCTTTCGGCCAACCAATAGAGTGGACTCGTCTCAGGCTGGGCGGCTGGCAGCTTGAGAGTGCTTATAGGCTTGCACGCTTCCAAGTTGGCGACAGGATCAAAGTCGGCGTCCTTGTCCGATGGTTCAAAGCTGCGCGCTCTGACCGCGTGGTCGCCGAAACAACTGAACAAGAAATAGTCGGCAAGCACCTTCGCCAAGATTTGTCCAGCAGCGCTGTCGACTGGAAAATGAACCCCGGCCACGGTCCGGTTTTCGGCGATGCGATGGGCTTGGCGTTCCAACTGCGTCTGATACGCGCTCTGCGCGCTTGCATCGTTGGTCAGAATCTTCGGCAACGCATACGCGATCATGAAAGCCTCGGTCGCGTGACCGCTGGGGTAGGCGCTGTGGCTGGGCGTTGCGATGATGGGCTGGATATCGGTACTCCAATCGATCGGACGCGCTACAGCCATCGCCTGCTTGAAGCGCATGCAGATGATGGACGCGAACCCCAGGGCAAGCTCGATCATCTCGAGTGTTTTTGGCGTGTGCGCGGGATGGATATGCACTGCAGCACTCCAAAAGGGAACTTGCGGATGCATTTGCACAACGATTTCGCTGGCGCGATCAGTTCGAATCTCCGCGTAATCGATCACATGCCTCAACTGACTTTCGAAGAAGGTGTCGTCCGGCCTCTCCATCTTTATCAATGGCTGCCCTTGAACAGACAGCGTGGCGCTCTGCTGGCCAAGCGTGAAACTCAGGCCGGAAAGCAGGTCGAACAAGGCGGCATTGAAGCGCAGAATTGACTCCCAGCGTTTCATCGATGAGGTGTCTCCGACAGGAGAGTGCTTCGGCGCAAATGAAGCGTTCACATCCTGCAGGACGGTTCCGTCCCGGCTGCGCATCAGGGCTTCCGCGAGCAACGGCTCTGCTATTGCGCTCGGTGAGGCTGTCGCAGCGGCACTCGAACCGCCCCAGCCACCCCAGCCACCCCAACCACCCCAACCACCCCAACCACCCCAACCGCCCCAACCAGCCATGTCGCTCTCCTCGGAAGTGTTATTGCGGAACGCCCGCAGCCTGCAGCGCTTCGGCAAAGCGCCGTCCCGGTCCCACACGCACGCCAGGCGAGCGTGCGAGATAGCGCGATACCGTGAGCTGTGGATCCAGTTGCATGAGTCGGGCTGCCGACGCCCGTGCTTCGTCCATGTGTCCTGCCATGACCTGCGCGATGGTCATTGCGCGATGGGTCGACAGATGTGAGCCATTGGCGCGCAGGGAGCGCCGTGCAAGTTCTATCGAACGCTCGTAGTTGCCCGCGCTGAGCTGCACGGATGCCGCCAGGGAGTCGTAGAAGTATTTGGCAGGATCCAATGGCGAAAGGGCTTGTGCGCGCTCGGCAGCGTCAAGCGCAGGGGCTGCCTCGCCGCGAAACGCGTGCAGCATTCCCAGAAACAGCCATGCGAGCGGTTCGCTGGCATTGCATTGAAGTGCGGCTCGGTAGCGATCGGCAGCAGCGTCGAAGTCCTGGTGCAGGTTGCAACGCACGAATCCGTCGATGGCCAGGGCCAGCGACGAATGAGGATCCAGATCCAGTGCACGGCTCGAGTGGTCAAGCGCGCGATGTGCCACAGCCGTCGCATCGTCGGTCCAGCCCTGCTCGACCTGGAGGACGTGCCACTTGGCCAGCCAGGCGGGCAGCAATGGATGGCGCCGGTGCCTCTCCATCAAGTGCAGCAGGAGTTCCTGGGCCCTGAAGAATTCGGCGCGCGCCATGCTGTACGTGAGCGACATCGCGCCGAACATCAGCGAGCAACTTGCAAGAGTCGGCAAGGGACGCGTCAGTGCTTGCGCCACTTCCTTCTGGCTGATGGCTGCCTGCACATTGCTCGAAATCGTATTTACGAGTTCGCTTTGGGCGGTCAACAGATCTGCGATATCGCCATGAATGCGATCGGTCCAAAGCAGCACGTGGTCCCGACTGCCTGCAAGCTCTGCATTGACCTGAAGCTTCGTTCCCAGCATGACGTAGCTGCCGCTGACTACGTAGTCGGCACCCAGATTGACGGCCACGTTGTCGACGGTTGAGTCGCGATCCCTGAATGCTGCGCTTGAGAGTCGCGAGATAAGCTTGAATTCGCTGATTCGGGACAGCTGTGCAATCACCCCGTCCGCAATCAGTTCGCCGACTGCGAAATGCTCCGCTTCGCGGCTGCGCGCTGTAAACGGAATGACCGCAATGGTGGGCTGCAAAGGCGCGGCGTAGTTGCGTTTCGCAATGACGACGGGATTCCGTCCGGCAGCCCCGACGCGCCACGCGCGCACTGGGGCTTCCAGATGTTTGAGGTAACACTCTCCAAGGTCCTCGAGCATGCCGTCAAGCCCGTCTGTAAGACTGTCGCGGATTGCCGTGCTGACCACGGTCTCGCCTGGACCCGCCAGCGTCGCGATACGTGCCGCAAGGTTTACCCCAGCACCGTAGATGTCGTGTTGGTCCGAATAGATTTCCGCGCTGTGCAGGCCAGCGCGCAACTGCATGAGCGGTGCGATGTCGCGAGGCCCTGCGGTCATCCACGCATGCATGTCCAAGGCCGCTGCCACCGCTTGCGGCGCACTTTCGAACTCCACCATTAACCCGTCACCCATACTTTTCACCAGTCGCCCTTCGTTGGCGGGCAGTACGACCTGGTTCACGTGCGCAAGAAAGGCTTGCCAGCGTGTGATGACCCTCAGTTCGTCCGCCTGCATCAGACTCACCGATTCGACGAGATCAACTACCAGCACCACCTTGCGACGGCGCTGCAGGCTGAATTCGGGATCGGGCAGAGACGGCATGTTGTTGGGACGCGATGACAACGTCATCCCCTCGGGGGTGGAGTAACACGCGCGGCGAGGCGTGTAAGTCGTTTGTGTCACATCGGCAACGAGATGTCCATCCGCCAGAGGACGTGTGGTCACCCGTCGTGCCCCGTACCGCCCTGCGGGTGGCGTTCCCCGAGCCGGGCGTTGGGCAGGCCGCCGGCGGTCAACGCGCCGAGCCGTTGCTCAAGGTTGCGACGGTACGCCCGGCCGCGTCCAGCAGCGAGAGCCGCGAGCTCCCCTGCAACCTGTAGCTCGCCGTGGCCCGCAGCGCCGCGAAGAACTGGGTCTCGTTGATGGTGCTCGCCTCGTTGGGGCAGGCCATGCGGGTCGCGCCCAATTGGCGCATCCTGAGCATGCTGCCGCTGCGCTCGTAAGTGCCCGATACGCGGTTGCAGCCGCCCGAACCGCTGATCCGCCCGCTGTTGCGGTCGAACTGGATCTGGGCGTTGCGGCGCGGATCGCTGCTCGGCTCGATCAACTCGTTGCCGAGCTGCTCGAGCTGCCAGACCGGCCCTTCGATCGGCTCATCGAGACTGATGCCGCTGCCGCAACCGGCGGTGAGCGCGGATGCGAGCAATGCGGTCGTGAAGAACAAGGAGCGCATGGCCGGATTTCCCTTGGCAACAAATTGAAACTCGCCCATCGTATGCGAGCCTGCTCGGCGCGCCAACGCCCCCGCCCGCAGGCCGACGCACCCCCGCCTTCAGCTCAGCACCACGCTGCTCAGGCGGCGCCGGTAGCTCGCCACGGTCGGATCGTCCGGCGGGATCTGGCCGTCCGCCACCTTGGGCTTGGGCGGCTCGATGATGTCCAGGATCGCGACATAGGTCTTGCGGGCCAGTTCTTCGTTCCAGCCCTTGTCGCGCATCAGGATGTCGAGCAATTCGTCCATCGCATCGGTCCATCGCTGCGCGCTCATCAGAAGGCGCGCCCGGTCGAAGCGGGCTTCGAAGTCGCGCTTGTTGGCCGCGATGCGGGCCTCGGCGTCGGCGAGGATCGGTGCCGCACCGGTGGCCGGCGCTGCGAAGTCGATCGCGTCGATCCAGCGTTGGAGCGTGTCGAAGCGACGCACGGCCGAAGTCTTGGCGATCACCGGGGCGAACGCGACCTTGGCATCGTCGACGCGGTCCTGTTGCAGCAGCAGCTTGACGTAGTCGAAGCGCGCGTCGTCGTTGGCCGGGTCGGTCGCGAGCGCTTGCTGCAGACGTTCGAGCGCACCTTCGGTATCGCCCTCGGCCAGCGCTTCCTGCGCCGCATCTTCCTGTTCGGCGGCCGCGGCCTCGTCGGCGCCCGGCACATGCTTGTCGAGGAAGCTGCGGATCTGGTCGGCAGGAATCGCGCCGACGAAGCCGTCGACCGGCTGGCCGCCCTTGAACATCACGCAGAAGGGAATGCTGCGCACGCCGAACATCTGGCTCAGCTGCTGCGAGATCTGCGGCACCTTGTCGGCGTCGAGCTTGGCCAGCGTGAAGCGGCCGCCATACTCGAGTTCGAGCTTTTCGAGCACCGGACCGAGCTGTTTGCACGGCCCGCACCACTCGGCCCAGATGTCGAGCAGCACCGGCGTGGTCATCGAGCCGTCGATCAGCTCGGTCTGGAAATTTTCGAGGGTGATGTCGATCATCGCGGGAACCTGGGGGTGAAACGTAAAATTGGAACCATGAAGCAAACAATTCAGGTCGGCGTGGTGATGGGCTCGAGCTCCGACTGGGAGACGATGCGCAGCGCGGTCGAGATTCTCCAGCAATTCGGCATCGCCCATGAGGCGCGGGTGGTCTCCGCCCACCGCATGCCCGACGAATTGTTCGCTTATGCCGAAAACGCGGCGTCGCGCGGCCTGGCGGCCATCATCGCCGGCGCCGGCGGGGCGGCGCACCTGCCCGGCATGCTGGCGGCCAAGACCACGGTGCCCGTGCTCGGCGTGCCGGTCGCGAGCCGGCATCTGCAGGGTGTGGATTCGCTCTACAGCATCGTGCAAATGCCCAAGGGCGTGCCGGTCGCGACCTTTGCCATCGGCAACGCCGGGGCGGCCAACGCGGCGCTGTTCGCGGTCGCGATGCTGGCCGTGGCCGATCCGGCGCTGCGCGAGCGGCTCGACGCCTTCCGCGCGCAGCAGACCGAGGCGGCCCGATCGATGGCCCTGCCGCCGGTCGATTCGCCGGCGGTATCGCCGTTCTCGCCTCAGGGCGGAGGCGCCCTGTGAGCGCCGCCCGGCCGTCCGAAGGCGCGCGCCCCCTCCTTCGGGAGGGGGTGCGCGAAGTACACGAAGTGACGAGCCTGGGGGAGGTCGCCTTATGAGCGCGATCCTGCCGGGCGCCACGCTCGGCGTACTCGGCGGCGGGCAGCTCGGCCGCATGTTCGTGCACGCGGCGCAGCGCATGGGCTACTTCACGGCGGTGCTCGACCCCGATGCCGACAGTCCCGCAGGGCGCGTGAGCCACCATCACATCCACACCGACTACACCGATGTCGACGGCCTCGCACGGCTCGCGGGCCTGGCCGATGCCATCACGACCGAATTCGAGAACGTGCCGGCGCCCTCGCTGGAACATCTCTCGGTCGCGCGTCCGGTATGGCCGGCGGCGACCTCGGTGGCGATCGCGCAGGACCGCATCCGCGAGAAGAGCCACTTCGTCGGCTGCGGCGTCGACTGTGCGCCCTACGCGATCGTCGAGTCCGCCGACCACATGGCCGTGCCGCCGAACCTGCTGCCCGGCATCCTCAAGACCGCGCGGCTCGGCTACGACGGCAAGGGGCAGCAGCGCGTCGGCACGCGCGAGGAACTCGCAGCCGCCTGGAAGGCGACGGGCGGCGTGCCCTGCGTGCTCGAAAAGCTGCTGCCACTGGACTTCGAGTGCTCGGTGATCGTCGCCCGCGGCGAAGATGGCCAGGTGGTGCACTTCCCGCCGCAGCGCAACCTGCACCGCGACGGCATCCTCGCGGTGACCGAGGTGCATGCCGGCAACATGGCCGAAGCGCAGGCGCGGCGCGCCGTCGACTCGGCCGTCGCCATCGCGGAGGGCCTGGGCTATGTCGGCGTGCTGTGCGTCGAATTCTTCGTCCTGGCCGACGGCTCGCTGGTGGTTAACGAGATGGCGCCGCGCCCGCACAACAGCGGCCACTGGACCATCGAGGCCTGCGACATCTCGCAGTTCGAGCTGCAGGTGCGCACCCTCGCCGGCCTGCCGCTGAACGCGCCGCGCCAGCACAGCCCCGCGCTCATGCTGAACCTGCTGGGCGACCTGTGGTTCGCCGACGCCGAGGCCGCGGGCGGGCCCAGGTCGTCGGAGACGGCGGTCGAGCCCCGCTGGGCCGATGTGCTCGCGCTGCCTGGAACGCATCTCCATCTCTACGGCAAGGCCGAGGCGCGCCGCGGCCGCAAGATGGGCCATCTCACGATCACGGGCGAGAACATCGACACGGTTCGCAGCACCGCCGATTTCGCGGCTGCGCTGCTCGGCCTGCCGATTCCGCTTTCCGAATGATCCGCGACGGCCAGTCGCCCGCTGCCATCGACGAGGGCGTGCGCGCGCTGCGCGCCGGCGGCCTGGTCGCCTTCCCGACCGAAACCGTCTACGGCCTGGGCGCCGATGCGACCAGCGACGCGGCCGTGGCCGGCATCTTCAAGGCCAAGGGCCGGCCCAGCAACCATCCGCTGATCGTCCACGTGGCTGCCGGCGTCAAGGGCACCGAAGCGCTGTCGCGCTTCGCGCAGCCGCTGCCGCCTTTCGCCCAGAAACTCGTGCTCGCCTTCTGGCCGGGCCCCCTGACCCTGATCGTCACGCGCCAGCCCGGCGTGGCCGCGGCGGCCGCCGGCGGCGAGGACACCATCGGCCTGCGCTGCCCCGCCCACCCGGTGGCGCAGGCGCTGCTCGCGGCCTGCGCCGAACAGGGCGTGCCGGGCGTGGCCGGGCCGAGCGCGAACCGTTTCGGACGCGTGAGCCCGACCACCGCGCAGCATGTGCAGCAGGAGTTCGGCGACGAGCTGCTGGTGATCGACGGCGGTCCCTGCGAGGTGGGCATCGAATCGACCATCGTCGACTGCAGCCGCGGCGCGCCGGTGCTGCTGCGCCCCGGCGCCATCACGCGCACGCAGATCGAGGCGGCCTGCGGCGAGGCCTTGCGCGACAAGCACGAGCTGGCAGCGCCCGACCCGCGCGCCTCGGGCACGCTCGAGGCCCACTACGCGCCGAGCGCCAAGCTGCGCCTGATGGATGCGAAGGCCATGCAGACCGGCCTCGATGTGCTCGGCCCCTATGCCGCCCACATCGCGGTCTGGTCGCGCAGCGTGCTCAAGAGCCGTTCGCAGCACATCCTGCAGCGCCGCATGCCCGACGATGCCGCCGCCGCCGCGCAGCAGCTCTTCGCGGTGCTGCGCGCCTTCGACGCCGAGGGCGTCAAGCTGATCTGGGTCGAGACGCCGCCGGCCGGTCCCGAATGGGAAGGCGTGCGCGATCGCTTGCAGCGCGCGGCCGCGGCCTGATCTCCCGCTACTTCACCGTGTCAAAGAGGGCCCGCGCACGTGCGTGGCAGAACGGTGGCTCGTAGGTGCCGTGGTAGGCGGCGAAGTAGGTGGCGTAGGCAGGCGTCGTCGGATCGGTCGGCGCCGTGCCGCCCGGACCGTATGCCGCCTGGATCTGCGCATCGACGTCCACCGTCGTGACCGTGGTCACGCCGCGCGCGTCGAAGTCCGCCTTCATGGGGGCCATGTGCACGGCCGGCGGCACCGTGGGATCGCCGGCGCCGCCGCACAGCAGCGTCTTGGCGCGCGGACTCCAGCCGAACAGGTCGTTCTTCTTCGCGTCGAGGAAGAACGCGTTGTCGGGGTTGGTCTGCACGTCCGTCAGGAACGCGCTGTGGAACAGCGCGTCGCGCGCCTGCGCCGGCGTCTCGCCGTTGGCGCCGGGCAGCGCGCCGCTCGTCACCAGCGTGGTGAAGTTCAACGTCGGACTCGGCAGCAGGTTTTCGATGGTCGCCGCGTAGGGCGCCTTGAAGACCGTGTTGACGTCGGTGTAGACGTCGCCGTAGACCTTTTGATAGGACGTGACGACGAAGGGAACGAAGAACTGGTAGCCCGCGATCGCCTGCGTGAGCTTGAACGAGCCCGACAGGTTGTACGGACCTGCCAGATGAGCCCCGGCCACCACGTTGAATTCGAGCGGGTTGTCGCGCTCGGCGGCCCGGTGCGCCGCCATCGACGAGTGCCCGCCCTGCGAGTAGCCGCTGAACATCACCTTGCCTGAGAACGATCCGCCCGTCGCCGCCAGCGCGGTGCGCGCGGCGCGGATCGAATCCAGCACCGAGCGCGCTTCCGAATCGGCATGCAGGTAGGGGTGGTACGAGAAGCTCGACTTGGCATAGCCCAGGTAGTCGGTGGCGACCACGGCATAGCCCTGTGCCGCGTACATCGCCGTCAGCAGGAAGGTCTCCGGATCCTGCGGATTGGCCAGCGTGCGCGGCTTCTGCACGTCGGTGCCCTTGGCGTAGGCCACCAGGGGCGCGTCGTTGGCGCAGCTGCCCGCGGGCATCAGCAGCACGCCGGAGGCGTTGGTGGCTTCGCCCTTCGGACCCACTGTGCTGTAGTTGAGCGCCACCACGTTCACGTCGCACTTGGCCTTGCCGCTGATCGGCTGCAAGCCGTTCTGCGCGGTGCCCGCATCGATCTGCGCGGCCGACAGCGTCGTCACCTTTACCGCCGGTTCCTGGAGTGCGCCGGTCCCGCCGCCGCCGGCTCCGAAGTTGAAACCAGGGCCGTCGCCGCCGCCGCCGCAGGCGGCCAGCAGGCTGGCCATGGCGACGGCGCTCAGAAGATGCAGGCGCTTCATGGATGTCTCCGGGAGTCTTGTTGTGAAAGGCGCACCGATCCTAGGCTGGCGATCTACAAAGCAAGACAAGGGAAACCCGGAGCCGGAACGGCGTGGAAGTCGCGTTGGCGACGCTCGGTTCAGTTGTCCTGAGCGGCCCAGTCCACGAGCGCATCGAAAGCCGGCCGCGCCGCGCCGGCATTGCCGTTGTTCGCGATCGCGACCACCACCCAGCGCCGGCCGCTCGCGCCGTGCACGTAGCCCGCGACGCCGGCTGCATCGCGCAGCGTGCCGGTCTTGAGATGCGCCGCGCCGCCCGAGCGCAGCGCGCGCTTGCGCAGCGTGCCGTCGACGCCGGTGGCGGGCAGCGAGGACATCAGCTCGGGCATCACCGGCGAGCGCCAGGCCACCTGCAGCATCTTCGCCAGCGCGGCTGCGCTGATGCGCTCCTCGCGCGAGAGGCCCGAGCCGTTGTCGAACACCGGCTGGCCTTCGCCGGTGCCGATGCGCTCGTTCCACCACTGGCGCATTGCGGCGCGCGCGCCCTCGAGCGTCCCGCGTTTCTTCTGCTGCAGGCCGAGCGTGAGGAACAGCTGCTGCGCCATCACGTTGTTGCTGTATTTGTTGATGTCGCGGATCACTTCGGCCAGCGGCGGCGAGGCGAGCTCGAATGCGGGCTTGAGACCCGCCGGCACCTGCCCCTCGCGCACCTGGCCCCGGAGCTTGGCACCCATCTCGGCCCACAGCCCGCCGACCGCGCGCACCGCGTAGCTGCGCGGATCCGCATAAGCCACCGGCCACACCTTCTCGCCGCAGGCGGCGGGGTAGCTGCCGGCGAAACTCACGCGCGTCGGGTCGGTGAAGGCCGGTGCCAGCGCGGCACGCCAGTCGCCGCATTCGCCGGCCGAAAGCGGCACCGTGGCTTGCGTTGCCACGCCGGCGAGGTAGGGCTCGAAGTTGACCTGCGCCATCCCGCTGTCGCGGTTCGGCACGAAGGTCATGACCACCGACTTGAAGTTGATCAGGAGCGCATCGGGCGCGACGTTGTAGGGGCGCAGGCCTTCGCCGTCGAAGGCCGCCGGATCGACGTCGGGAACTTCGAAGGCGCTGCGGTCCAGCACGATGTCGCCCTGGATCGTGTGGATGCCCAGCCCCTGCACGCGGCGCAGCAGCAGCCACAGGCGCTCCAGCACCAGCTTCGGATCGCCCTGGCCCTTGATGTAGAGGTTGCCGGCCAGCACGCCGTTCTGGATCGGGCCGTCGACGTATACCGGCGTGGTCCAGGTGAAGGCCGGGCCGAGCAGGTCGAGCGCCGCGTAGGTAGTGACCAGCTTCATGACCGAGGCCGGGTTGACCGGCACCTGCGCCCGCCACGCGAGCCGCGGGGCGCGGGTGGCGTCGGCATCGGCCACCAGCATCGTCACCGCATCGCGCGGCACCTTGGCGCGGGCCAGTGCAGCCTCGACTTCGGGCGGGAGGATCTGGGCGATGGCGGGCACCGAGCCCAGCGCCGCCAGCGCCAGAACCAGGGACGGCATGCGGAGGGCGCGGCGCGCGGCAAGGGGCAGGGCGAAAAGCATCGCGCGATTATCCCGGCCTGCAGTGCCAAGGGCCCATGGCAGCGCGGTGCATGGCCGTCCCTCGATAATCGCGTGATGCCCGCCGCACCCCGCTTTTCCGCCCGCACCATCGGCATCGGCGCGGCTGTCGTCACCGTCCTGGTCTGGACCGCTTTCATCGTGATCGCGCGGGCCTCGGCCGGCCGCTCGCTGACGCCCTTCGATATCGCCTTCGCGCGCATCTGCGGCGCAAGCCTGGTGCTCATGCCCTGGGGCGCCTGGCTGGTGATGCAGGCGCGACGGAGCGATCCGTCTGCCGGCTCGCTCTTTGGCCTGTCGCCCATTTCGCTGCGCGCCACCGCGATCGCGGGCGCTTTCGGCGGCCTGGCCTATGCCCTGCTCGCCTACACCGGCTTTGTCTACGCGCCCGCCACCCATGCCTCGGTGTTGATGCCGGGCAGCCTGCCGCTGTGGACGGCCGTGCTGGCTGCCATCGTGCTGCACGACCGCATCACTGCAGCCCGCGCGCTCGGACTCGCATTGATCGTCGCGGGCGACCTGCTGGTCGGCGGCGCAAGCCTGCTGCATGCCCTCGAGGGCGGCCAGATTTGGAAGGGCGACCTGCTCTTCATGAGCGCGGCCTTCTGCTGGGCCTGCTACAGCGTCGTGGTGCGGCGCCACGGGCTGGACGCGGTGCGCGCCACCATCGCCATCACCGTGTTCGCCTTCATGACCTACGTGCCGGTCTATCTCCTGCTGGCCGCCGCCGGCGTGGTCGCGAGCCGGCTCGACAGCGCGCCGGCCGGCGAGATCGTGTTCCAGATGCTGTTCCAGGGTGTCGGCTCGGTCGTCATCTCCGGCATCAGCTTCACGCGCATGATCCAGTACTTCGGGCCGGTGCGCTCGACCATGATCACGGCCGTGGTGCCGGGCCTCTCCGCACTCGCCGCCGTGCTCTTCCTCGGCGAGCCGCTGCATTGGAACCTGATCGCCGGGCTGCTGCTGGTGACGGCCGGCATCCTGTTCGGCGTGCAGCGCGTTCGCGCTGCGGCAGCGGCAAGGCCGGCCGCCGCGCCGGCGCGCGGATGACGGCCGTGGCGACAGAGCTCAAGCTCCTGGCCTTCGACACCAGCACCGAGGTGCTGTCGGTCGCGGTGCGCCGGGGCGACCGGCTGCTCGAGCACAGCGGCGCCGGCGGCGCGCAATCCTCGACCACGCTGATCCCGCTGATCCAGCAACTGCTGGCCGAAGCCGGCCTCGCGCTGGCCGAGCTCGATGCGATCGCGTTCGGGCGCGGACCCGGTTCCTTCACCGGCCTGCGCACCGCCTGCTCAGTGGCGCAGGGCCTGGGCTTCGGCGCGGGCCTGCGGCTGCTGCCGATCGACACGCTGCAGGCCGTGGCAGAGGAGGCGCATCACCGTTTCGGCGCCATGCGCGTGGTCGCCGTGCTCGATGCCCGCATGGACCAGGTGTATGCCGCGCGCTATGAATTGGGGAGTGCAGCGGCGCCTGCCGGCGAAGCGGTACTGCTGGCACCCGAGGAGGTCGAGGTGCCGCCCGGCTGGGCGCTGGCCGGCAATGCCTTCGCGGCCTATGGCGAGCGCCTGCCGGTCGCCGCGGCGCGCCACGAGGTGCTGCCCACCGCGGCCGCGATGCTGCGCCTGGTGCCCGAATTGCTTGCAGCCGGCCGCACCGTCGCCCCCGCAGAGGCCTGGCCGCTCTATGTTCGCGATAAAGTGGCGCAGACCACTGAAGAGCGTGCAGCCCTCAAGGCGGCAACCACCGATTCGTCATCATGAGTGCAGTCCTGCAGCAACCGCCGCGTGAAGCCCGTCTCGAACCGATCACGCTCGAGCGGATTCCGGCTGTCTGCGCGATCGAGAAGACCGCCTTCACCCATCCCTGGACGCCGGCCAACTTCAGCGACTCGCTGGCCGCCGGCTACCACTGCCAGTGCCTGGTGGCGCCGCTCGCGCTGCCGCCGCCCGCGGGCGGGCCGCGCGCGCTTTGGGGACGGCCGGCGGCGCGGACCGGCGACGAAATTGTCATCGGCTACTTCGTGGCGATGAAAGGCGTCGACGAAGTCCATCTGCTCAATCTCACGGTCGCGCCGGCCTTTCAGGGCCAGGGCTGGGCACCGCTGATGCTCGAGGCGCTGGCCGGCTGGTCGCGCGGCCAGAACGCGCAGTGGCTTTGGCTCGAAGTGCGCGCCAGCAACCTGCGCGCGCTCGCCATCTACGAACGCCAGGGATTTCGCCGCGTGGGCGTGCGCAAGGGCTACTACCCGGCAGAGGGCAACGCACGCGAGGATGCGGTGGTAATGAGCCTGCTGCTCAACGAATCGACCAGCGCATGGGGTGCATTGAAATGAGCGCCGGCACGCTGAATCTCGACGCGCGGCAGCGCGCGATGCTCGACGAGATGGGCGTCAAGGTCTGGTGGCCGGTAGAGGCGCCGGCCGAGGCTGTCGAGGTGGCGGCCGTGGTGGCTGTCCGCGTCGAGGCCGAAGCCGTGCCGGCGCTGCCGCGCACGCTGCCTGCGCCGCAGCCGGCCCGCGCCATTGCGCCGGTGCCCGCCGCGGCCCGTCCGCCTACCGCATCGTCCCATGGTGCGACCGTGCTGATCGATGCGCCGCATCGTCTCTACGGCAATGAAGAGAAGGACGTGCAAGGCGGCTGGCTGATCGTCGCCGACATGCCGCCCGAGCTCGACGGGCGCCACGGCGAACCCTTCGCGGGCGATGCCGGCCGGCTTTTCGACAACATGCTGCGCGCGCTGCAACTGCATGGCGCAGCGACGCCCGTGCACCTGATGCGCACGCACCGCGGCGTGGCCGCGGGCCAGCCGGGCAGCCCGGGCCCGATCGCCGAGGCCTTCGCGACGTCCGCCGCCGCGCTGGCGCCGCGGGTGGTCCTCGCGATGGGCCCGCTGGCGGCGCAGAGCCTGCTGCAAAGCGGCGAGCCGCTCGGCAAGCTGCGCGGCCGCGCGCTGCGGCTGGCCATCCCGGATCTGGAGGATGTCGCGGTCGTCGCGACCTACCACCCGGCCTACCTGCTGCGCAATCCGGCCGACAAGGCGCGCGCCTGGGCCGACTTGTGCCTGGCGGCCGAGCAACTGCTGCGCTCGGGCTGAGCGCTGCGGAGGCGGCGGAGGACCCTAGAATTCCGCCCCATGATCTTCCTGGACAAGCTGCGCGCCGCCGAGCGCCAAAATGGCTCGCTGCTGTGCGTGGGCCTCGACCCCGAACCCGCGAAATTCCCCATCCATCTGAAGGGCGACGCCGGCAAGATCTACGACTTCTGTGCGCGCATCGTCGATGCCACTGCCGACCTGGCGATCGCCTTCAAGCCGCAGATCGCCTACTTCTCGGCCCACCGTGCCGAGGCCCAGCTCGAACAACTCATGGAGCACATGCGCCGCAACGCGCCGCAAGTGCCGGTGATCCTCGATGCCAAGCGCGGCGACATCGGCTCGACGGCCGAGCAGTACGCGCGCGAAGCCTTCGAGCGCTACGGCGCCGATGCCGTCACGCTGTCGCCTTTCATGGGCTTCGATTCGGTCGAGCCCTACCTGCGCCATCACGGCAAGGGCGCCTTCCTGCTGTGCCGCACCAGCAACCCGGGCGGCGCCGACCTGCAGGGCCAGCGGCTCGCGGGCCTGGAAGGAGAACCTTTTTTGTATGAACACGTTGCAAGACTCGTCCAGGGGCCTTGGAATCTGAACGGCCAGCTCGGCCTCGTCGTCGGGGCCACCTATCCGGCCGAGATCGAGCGCGTGCGCGCGCTGGCGCCCACCGTTCCGCTGCTGATTCCCGGCATCGGCGCCCAGGGCGGCGACGCGGTCGCCACCGTGCGTGCCGGCTGGCGCGCCGATGCGCCGATCGTGGTCAGTTCGTCGCGCGCCATCTGCTACGCCTCGGCCGGCCCCGACTTCGCCGAAGCCGCCCGGCGCGAGGCGATCCGCACCCGCGACAGCCTCGAAAAAGCCAAGCTCTGAGCGACTTTTCGCGTCGCCGGCAAGGCGCGGTTGTATCGGAGTGACGGAAAAAGTCACATTTCAGAACAATTGTTGTCGTAGTCGGCGCCTTTCTACCGCCTTTAGAGTCCTCGCAGCCTGGCGTAAGTCGGGCATGGCACTTGCCTGGAGAAGAACGGCGCAAGCGCGCCGAGGAGCGAGGAACTCATGGTGGAAGATATTGCGACCGGTCGCTCCGAGGCGACCGACGAGATGCTGCGCGCGTCCGAAACGCACGCGGCCCCCGAGGCGCCGGCGGCGCACAACAATCCCCTGCCCCGGGCAGCCGCGCTGGCTGCCGCAGCGGCGCTCGCCGCATGCGGCGGTGGCGGCGGCGGAGGGGGCGGCAGCAGTTTCGCCGGGATGGGCGGCGGCGAGGCCCAGGCCGGCTCGCTGACGCCCCTGGCCAGTACGCCGACCGGGCAGACCTACATCTACACGCAGGCCAAGAGCGACGACGAGGCCGCCCGCTTCCTGCTGCAGGCGCAGTTCTCGGCTTCCGAGGCCGAGATCGCCGAAGTGCGCTCCAAGGGCTACCTGCCCTGGCTCGGCGAGCAGGTGGACCGGCCGCCCACGCAGACGGGCTGGGACTGGATCGCGAGCAAGCCATACAACACCGTCGACACCGACGACATGATCTGGAGCCAGCTCATGACCGCGCCGGACGGCATGCGCAAGCGCATGGCGCTGGCATTCACCGAGATCTTCGTGGTCTCGGCCAACGGCATCGGCTCCAGCTGGCCGCACCACATGATGGCCCAGTACTGGGACATGCTGGTCGCCGGCGTCACCGGCAACTTCCGCAAGCTGCTGGAGGATGTGACGCTCAACCCGGCGATGGGCTACTACCTCAACACGCGCGGCAACCAGAAGGAGAACGCGCAGGGCCGCCAGCCGGACGAGAACTACGCGCGCGAGGTCATGCAGCTCATGACCATCGGGCTCTACCAGCTCAACGCCGACGGCACGGTCAGGCTCGGTGCCGACGGCGCGCCGCTGGACAGCTACACGCAGGATGACGTGACCAATCTGGCGCGCGTGTTCACCGGCTACGACCTCGACATCCCCGCCGCCGAGCGCAATACCTTCACGCCACCCGGCGCCAGCTACACCATCGAGAGCAACGCCTGGACCAGGCGGCCGATGGCGCTCACGGCATCCAGGCACTCGATGCTCGAAGCCAGGTTCCTCGGCGCCACCGTGCCGGCCAACACCGAGGGCAAGGCCGCGCTCAAGATCGCGCTCGACACGCTGTTCAACCACCCGAACGTCGGCCCCTTCATCGGCAAGCAGCTGATCCAGCGCCTCGTGACCAGCAACCCGAGCCCGGCTTATGTGAAGCGCGTCTCGGATGTATTCGCCAACAACGGCGCCGGCGTGCGCGGCGACATGAAGAGCGTGCTCGCCGCCGTGCTGCTCGACAACGAGGCGCGCAGCCCGGCCGGCCTCGCCGATCCGAACTTCGGCCATCTGCGCGAACCGATGCTGCGCCTCGTGCAATGGGGCCGCACCTTCGGCGTCACCTCAGCGCTGGGCACCTGGAACATCGGCGACCGCTCCGATCCCTTCAGTTCGCTGGGCCAGAGTCCGCTGCGCTCGCCTTCGGTCTTCAATTTCTTCCGGCCCGGCTACGTGCCGCCTTCGACCGCGATCGCCAGCGCGAAGCTGGTCGCGCCCGAGTTTCAGCTGGTCAACGAAACCAGCGTGGGCGGCTACCTCAACTTCATGCAGAACGTGCTTCCCAACGGCTTCAGCAGCAAGGACGTGATCGCGAGCTACGCGGCCGAGAAGGCGCTGGTGCTCGACCCGGCCGCGCTGGTGCGGCGGCTGAACCTGCTTCTGACCGGCAACCAGCTCTCGGGCAGTTCGCAGTCTCTGATCGTCAACGCGCTCGCCACGCCGACCGTCACCGCAACCAGCAGCGACAGCGTCAAGAACAACCGCGTCTATGCCGCGGTGCTGCTGGTGATGGCCTCGCCGGACTACCTGATCCAGAAATAAGGAAGCGCGCGATGTACCTGATCGATCCTGCGGCCCACACCCGCCGCGCCTTTCTGCGCCGCTCGGGCCAGCTCGCCATGGCGGGCACCGCACTGCCCTTCGCGCTCAACCTGGCCGCAATGGGCGAGGCCGCCGCGCAGTCGGCCGGCGACGACTACAAGGCGCTGGTCTGCGTCTTCCTGTTCGGCGGCAACGACTATGCGAACACAGTCGTCACCTACGACGACCCGAGCTACAACGCCTACAGCACGATTCGCGGCGGCGCCGCGGGCCAAGCAGCGGGGGGCGTGGCGATCGGCAAGGCCGAACTGACGCCGACTCTGCTCGCGCCCACCACGGCCCTGCCCGACGGACGCCAGTACGCGCTGCACCCGGCGATGACCGAGCTGGCCTCGCTGTTCAACACCGACGCCAAAATGGCGGTGCAGCTCAACGTGGGACCCCTGGTGGTGCCGCTCACGCGCGCCCAGTACAACAACAGCAACAAGAAGCTCTATCCGCAGCCGCCGAAACTGTTCTCGCACAACGACCAGCAGTCGACCTGGCAGTCGTCCTCGCCCGAAGGCTCGACCGTCGGCTGGGGCGGCAACATCGGCGACCTGATGCTCACGCAGAACAGCAACTCGCTCTTCACCTGCATGTCGGTGTCGGGCAACGCGGTGTTCCTCTCGGGCGATACCGCGCTGCAGTACCAGCTGAGCACGGGCGGTGCGGTCGGCATCAACAGCGTGAAGAACGCCAGCGTCTACGGCTCGAGCTCGGTCAAGGCCGCGATGGCGCAGCTCGTGCAGCAGGCGCGCGGCCATGTGCTGGAGAACGAATACAACAAGGTCACCAAGCGAGCGGTCGAGGCCGAGGGTTCGGTCACTTCGGCCATCGGCACGGACTTCGCTGCCGGCACCTTCCCGGCCACCGGCCTGGGCAACCAGCTCAAGATGGTCGCGCGCCTGATCCGCGGTCGCAGCACGCTGGGCGCCAAGCGGCAGGTGTTCTTCGTCTCGATGGGCGGCTTCGACCTGCACGACAACCTGATCGCCAACCAGCCCGGCCTGATGAAGCAGTTGAGCGACGCGATGGCCGCGTTCTACCGGCAGATGGTCGCGCAGGGCATGGCCGACAAGGTCACGGCCTTCACTGCCTCCGACTTCGGCCGCACGCTGGCCTCCAACGGCGACGGCTCCGACCACGGCTGGGGCGGCCACCATTTCATCGTCGGCGGCGCGGTGAAGGGCAAGCAGATCTATGGCACGCCGCAGGTGGTCAGCATCAACAACGACTCGAAGCTGGCCGGCTATGAAGGCCACGTGGGGCAGGGCCGGTTGATTCCCACCACCTCGGTCGACCAGTACGGCGCCACGCTGGCGAGCTGGTTCGGCGTGCCGGCGGGCAACCTGGAGAGCATCCTGCCGAATCTCAAGAACTTCGGCGGCAACTTCAACGGCATCGACTACCCGAAAAACGTGGGCTTCATGGCGTAGTTGAGCTCTCCCCCAGGCGTGCCCACTTCGTGTGGCCGCCAAACGTGCCGCGGCACGGAGGCCTTGGCCCTTCAGGCCGTCCAAGCCTGCGCAGGCGGGCTTGGAGCCGCGGCCTTCAGCCCTCGCCGGGGGCAACACCAGCGGCCCGGCAAAGCCGGTTCCGCGGTGTTCCCGAACGGCCCTGGCTTCGCCGGGCGGGTTCTTGTGAGCGCACACGAACTGCGGCGCTGCATACTGTGGGGCCGTGCTTTCAACGGAGACTCCGATGAAATACAGAGGCAGCTGCCATTGCGGCCGGATTGCGTTCGAGGCCGAGGGCGAGATCAAGAATGCGATGGCGTGCAATTGTTCGATGTGCCAGCGCAAGGGCTCGCTGCTGTGGTTCGTGCCGCGCGACAGCTTCACGCTGCTCACGCCGCGCGAGGACATGGGGACCTACCTGTTCAACAAGCATGTGCTCGAGCACCACTTCTGTCCCGCCTGCGGCATCCATCCCTTTGCGGAGGGCAGCGATCCCAAGGGCAACAAGATGTCGGCGATCAACATCCGCTGCATCGAGGGCATCGAGCTCGACTCGGTGCTGGTGACGCATTTCGACGGGCGTTCGCGGTGAGTCCCGGCGAGCTGCAGGACTATCTGCACGCGCACATTCCGTTGTCGAAGGCGATGCAGGTGGCGGTGCTCGCGTTGCATGAAGACAGCGTCGTGCTGAGCGCACCGCTGGCGCCCAACATCAACCACCGCGAGACCGTGTTCGGCGGCAGCGCCTCGGCCATCGCCATCCTGGCGGCCTGGTCGCTGCTGCACACGCGGCTTCAGCGCGCTGGCGTCTCGAGCCGTCTGGTCATCCAGCGCAACAGCATGGACTACGAACTGCCGATCACGGGCGAATTCACAGCAAGCTCGCACATCGCCCAGCCGCAGGCCTGGCCGAGCTTTCTTCGCATGCTCGACCGCAAGGGGCGGGCTCGCATCGCCGTTGCGGCCGTGCTGGCGCAAGGGGGCCGAACGGTGGGGCGCCTCGAGGGCGAGTTCGTGGCGCTTGGGGCGACCGCAACCTGAGAACGCCGCGTTTGCGTTTCGCGCGCGGCCGCGCGAAAGTACGGCGCACCATGAGCGCCATCCCGAACGACCCCCACCCCTTCCCGCTCGAAGGCGGCTGCACCTGCCGCGCCGTTCGCTACCGCATGACGACGCGGCCGCTGTTCGTGCACTGCTGCCATTGCCGCTGGTGCCAGCGCGAGACCGGCACCGCCTTCGCGCTCAACGCGCTGATCGAGGCGGATCGCGTGCAACTGCTGCAGGGCGAGATCGATCTCGTGCTCACGCCGTCCTTCAGCGGCAGGGGCGAGAAGGTGGCGCGCTGCCCGCACTGCCGCGTCGCGTTGTGGAGCCACTACGCGGGTGCCGGCGATGCCGTGTGCTTCGTGCGCGTGGGCACGCTCGATGCGCCGGACCACCTGCCGCCCGACATCCACATCTTCACGATGTCGAAGCAGCCCTGGGTGCTGTTGCCGCCGGGCACGCCGGCCGTGGCCGAGTATTACAGCCGCGCCGAGCACTGGCCGGCCGAAAGCCTGGAACGTGCCAGGGCGCTGAAGGCCTCGCGCCCGCCCGCCGGGCCGACGGCCGCTTGATTGCCAGGTCCGGCGCCCGCTGATACCCTGCGCGCGGGCGGCGCCGCCGCCCTTGTAGTTCAATCAGGGAGTAAAAAATGAGCCTTTTGCTGTTTCTTGTCGTTGGCCTCGTGGCGGGCTGGCTGGCCGGCGTGCTGGTCAAAGGGGGTGGCTTCGGCCTCGTCGGCGACTTGGTCGTCGGCGTGATCGGCGCCTTTCTCGGCGGCCTTCTTTTCAGCTCGGCCGGCGTTTCGCTCGGCGGCGGCTTGGTGGGCAGCATCGTCGTCGCCACCATCGGGGCGATCGTGCTTCTGCTGATCGTCCGCCTTCTCAAGCGGGCCTAGGCGCCACGGAGGCGCGTGCGGCGCCGAGCCGCTGCGACACCTCGCCCGCGCACTGCTTCAGCGCGCGGGCGACGGGCCCGTCCCATTTCGCATCGAAAACGCCGGCTGGCCCGATCGCGGTGATCGCCAGCGCGATCGCGCCGGTGTGGTCGAACACCGGCGCGGACATCGCGCTCACGCCCGGCACGATTTCGCCTTCGGAGCGGCTGATGCCGCGCTCGCGCACCTCGTGCAGCTGCGCCTCGAAGGCGTTCCAATCCGGCAGCGGCGGCGGTGGCGGCATGCCCACGTGCGGCGCCGGCGCGGTGCTGCTTCTTTCCCGCTTGCGCTCCTTGTCGAGCAGGCGCTTGACCACTGCGGCGTCGAGGTAGGCGGCGAAGAGGCGGCCCGAGGCGGTGCTGGTCAACGAGAACACCGTGCCGTGCCGCATGCTCACATGCAAAGCCGCCGGCGACTCGGCCACGCGCACGATGGTGGCGCCGCGGTCGCCCCACACCGCGATGGCGGCGGTGTGACCGATCTGCTGAGCGAGCTCGGCGATCAGCGGCGTCGCGATATGGACCGGATCGGCCTGCTGCAGGCTGATCAACCCCAGTTGCAAAGCCAGCGGGCCGAGCAGATAGTGACCGCTGCTGCGGTCCTGTTCGATCAGTCCGAGGCGGCCGAAGCTGACCATGTAGGGGTGCGCCTTGGCGGGCGACATCTCGGCCTCGCGCGCGAGGTCTTTCAGCGCCATCGGCCGGCCATGGTGCACCAGGGCGCGCAGCAACTGGCCGCCCACTTCGATGCTCTGGATGCCGCGTTGTGCGCGGTCGTTGCCGTCAGCGGCCATATCCGTCTCTTTGTTCGTTCATGTAGAAGGCATTAGACATTAACTGATCTCCGGACTACACTCCGCCTCATTCGTTCCCTGCGAATTCATTCGTGTTAGACAAATCACCAAGGAGACCCCGATGAGCCAGACCAAGGTTTTCGCCAGCCAGGCCGACCTCGAAGAAAAGAAGATCACCTTCAGCCAGATTTCCGAGCATGCCTGGGCCTACACGGCCGAGGGCGACCCGAACACGGGCATCGTGATCGGCGAAGACTGCGTGCTGGTGGCCGATACCCAGGCCACGCCCGCGATGGCCGCCGACGTGGTGCGCCGCATCCGCGAAGTGACCGACAAGCCCATCAAGTACGTCGTGCTCACGCACTACCACGCGGTGCGCGTGCTGGGCGCGGCCGGCTACAAGCCCGAGCACATCATCGCCAGCCAGGACACGCGCGACCTGATCGTCGAGCGCGGCGAGGAGGACAAGGCGAGCGAGATCGGCCGCTTCCCGCGCCTCTTCCAGAACGTCGAAACGGTGCCGCCCGGCCTGACCTGGCCCACCATGACCTTCACCGGCAAGATGACGCTGTGGCTGGGCAAGCTCGAAGTGCAGCTGATCCAGCTCGGCCGCGGCCACACCAAGGGCGACACCGTGGTCTGGTTGCCAGAGGAGCGCACGCTGCTGTCGGGCGACCTGGTCGAGTTCGACGCCACGCCCTATGCCGGCGACGCCTACTTCCAGGATTGGCCGAAGACCCTGGACAACATCGCCGCGCTCGAGCCGAAGGCCCTGGTGCCCGGCCGCGGCGCTGCGCTCACCACGCCGGAAGAGGTGGCCAAGGGCCTGGCCGGCACGCGAAGCTTCGTCGCCGACGTCTACCAGAGCGTGCAGGAAGGCGTGAAGGCCGGCCGCGACCTGAACACGGTCTACAAGGACACCTACGCCAAGCTCAAGCCCAAGTACAGCCAGTGGGTCATCTTCGACCACTGCATGCCTTTTGACGTGAGCCGCGCCTACGACGAGGCCTCGGGCCACGCCGATCCGCGCGTCTGGACTGCAGAGCGCGACATAGAGATGTGGAAAGCGCTGGAAGGCTGAAGCCATGGCGGTCGACTACCAGTCCCTGCGCTTCGACTACAGGCACCACCCGGACCAGGATGCCGCGACCCCGGTCCGCCATCCGGTGGTGGTGGTCGGCGCCGGCCCCGTGGGCCTCGCACTCGCCGTCGATCTCGCACAGCAGCAAGTGCCGGTGGTGCTGCTCGACAACGACTGCACGCTCTCGACCGGCTCGCGCGCCATCTGCTTCGCCAAGCGCACGCTGGAAATCTTCGATCGCCTCGGCTGCGGCGACCGCATGGTGGCCAAGGGCGTCTCGTGGAAGGTCGGCAAGGTGTTCTTCAAGGACGAGCAGGTCTACCGCTTCGACCTGCTGCCCGAGGCCGGCCACGAGCGCCCGGCCTTCATCAACCTGCAGCAGTACTACGTCGAAGGCTACCTCGCGGAACGCGCCGCGCAGCTGCCGCTGGTCGACCTGCGCTGGAACAACAAGGTGGTCGGCATCGAGCAGCAGGCCGACCATGCGCTCCTGACCGTCGAGACGCCCGAGGGCGACTACACGATCGCGGCCGACTACGTGGCGGCGTGCGACGGCTCGCGCTCCAACCTGCGGCAGCTGCTCGGCCAGGAGACCAAGGGCCGCGTGTTCCGCGACCGCTTCCTGATCGCCGACATCGCGATGGATGCCGATCTGCCGACCGAGCGCCGCTTCTGGTTCGATCCGACCTTCCATCCGAATCAGAGCGTGCTGCTGCACAAGCAGGCCGACAGCATGTGGCGCGTCGACTTCCAGCTCGGCTGGGACGCCGATCCGGTGGAGGAGCGCAAGCCTGAGAAGATCAATCCGCGCGTGCGCGCGCTGCTCGACAGCATCGGTTTTCGCAGCGTGCAGTTCAGCATCGGCTGGGCCAGCGTCTACACCTTCGCCTGCCAGCGCATGGAACGCTTCCGCCAGGGCCGCGTGCTGTTCGCCGGCGATTCGGCGCACGGCGTGTCGCCCTTCGGCGCGCGCGGCGCCAACTCGGGCGTGCAGGACGCCGACAACCTGGCCTGGAAGCTGGCCGCCGTGCTGAAGCGCGAGGCGCCCGATGCGCTGCTCGACAGCTACGGCAGCGAGCGCGAGTTCGCGGCCGACGAGAACATCCGCAACTCCACGCGCGCCACCGACTTCATCACGCCGAAGAGCGAGACGAGCCGGCTGTTCCGCGATGCCGTGCTCGAGCTGTCCAAGGACCAGCCTTTCGCGCGCTCGCTGGTCAACAGCGGGCGGCTCTCGGTGCCGACCACCTTGCACGGCTCGCCGCTCAATACGCCCGATGCGGATGTCTTCGGCGGCCGCATGGTCCCCGGCGCACCGGCGGCCGATGCGCCCATCGTGCGTGCCGACGGCACTAGCGGCTGGCTGCTGCGCGAGCTGCCGACCCGCTTCACCGCGCTGGTCTTCGGCGAGGGCGAAGCCGCCGAGCGCGGTCTGCAGGCCATTGCGGAAGCCGACCTCCCGCTGCACGTGCTGCGCATCGCAGCCGCCGGCGAAGCCGATCTGGCCGCGGAGCGCTACGACGCGCGCCCGGGCACCGTCTACCTGCTGCGTCCCGACCAGCATGTGTGCGCACGCTGGCGCCAGCCGAGCGCGCAGGCGCTGCGCGCCGCCTTCGATCGCGCGCTGGCCAAGGCATGATGAAAAAACCATGGAACTGATCACCACCCCCAACCTCGAGTCGCCCGACGATTTCTACGAAGCGCTGCTCGAGGCGCACGAAGGCCTGTCGATCGAGGAAAGCCACGCGTTCAATGCGCGACTGGTGCTGGTGCTGGCCAACCACATCGGCTCGCTGGCCGTACTGCGGCGCGCGCTCGCGGTCGCTGCCCGATCCAACGAAAGCAAGAGCACACCATGACGAATCACTCCACCGCCGAGCGCCGCTACCAGAGCGGCTTCGGCAACGAATACGCGACCGAGGCCGTCGCCGGCGCCCTGCCGCAGGGCCGCAACAGCCCGCAGCGCGCGCCCTTCGACCTCTACCCCGAGCTGATCTCGGGCACCGCCTTCACCGCCCCGCGCCACGAGAACCGGCGCAGCTGGATGTACCGGCGCCAGCCCTCGGTGGTCTCCGGCCGCTACCAGGCCTACGCGCAGCCGCACTGGCAGACCGGCGCCGACCGCAGCATCGCGCTGGCGCCCGAGCCGCTGCGCTGGCATCCGATCCCGCTCGACGATGCCGACGTCGATTTCGTCGACGGCATCCACACCCTGGCGGCCAACGGCGATGCCGAGGCGCACAGCGGCGTCGCCGCGCACGTTTACCTCGCGAGCCGTTCGATGGAGCGCCGCGCCTTCGTCAACGCCGACGGCGAGATGCTGCTGGTGCCGCAACAGGGCCGCCTCGTGATCACCACCGAGATGGGCGTGCTGGATGTGAAGCCCGGCGAGATCGCGCTGCTGCCGCGCGGCGTCGCGTTCAAGGTCGCGCTGCCGGATTCGGAGGCCGGCGCGGGGCCCTCGCGCGGCTATGTCTGCGAAAACTACGGCGCCCAGTTCCGCCTGCCCGAGCTCGGCCCGATCGGTTCCAACGGCCTGGCCAACGCGCGCGACTTCCAGGCGCCGGTCGCCGCCTTCGAGAGCGAGGCCGGCGGCTACGAGATCGTCAAGAAGTTCGCCGGCCGCTTCTGGCGCGCGCCGACGAAGCAGTCGCCCTTCAACGTCGTCGCCTGGCACGGCAACCTGGCGCCGGTGAAGTACGACACGGCCAACTTCATGACCATCGGCTCGATCAGCTTCGACCATCCGGACCCGTCGATCTTCACCGTGCTTACATCGCCCTCGGACACGCCCGGCACCGCCAACTGCGACTTCGTGATCTTCCCGCCGCGCTGGCTGGTGATGGAAGACACCTTCCGTCCGCCCTGGTACCACCGCAACCTGATGAGCGAGTTCATGGGCCTGGTCTACGGCGAGTACGACGCCAAGCCCGGAGGCTTCAAGCCGGGCGGCGCCAGCCTGCACAACGCGATGGTGCCGCACGGCCCCGACGAGGAAGCCTTCGAGAAGGCCAGCCACGCCGACCTCAAGCCGCAGAAGCTGGACAACACGCTGGCCTTCATGTTCGAGAGCCGCTTGCGCTTCATCCCCACCGCCTGGGCGCTGCAGAGCCCGGCGCTGGACACCGATTACGCCGACTGCTGGGCCGGCCTCAAGGACCAATTCAAGCCATGAACAACGCACTGAACGCCACCCACGACCCGGCGCTGCGTAGCTGGGTCGCTTCGGCCAACCAGGCTGCCTGCGACTTTCCGATCCAGAACCTTCCGTTCGGCCGCTTCCGGCCCGCCGGCAGCGGAGAGCCTTTCCGCATCGGCGTCGCGATCGGCGACCAGGTGCTGGACCTGAAGGCGACCGGCCTGGTCCATACGGACGACATGAACGTGGTGATGGCGAAGAGCCCGACGGAACGCCAGGCCCTGCGTACCGCGATCTCCGCCGGCCTGGCCGAAGGCAGCGAGCAGGCCGGCGAGTGGGCCAAGGCCCTGCTGGCCCAGTCGGCCGTCGAGATGACGGTGCCCTGCCGCATCGGCGACTACACCGACTTCTACACCGGCATCCATCACGCGCGCACGGTCGGCAGCCTGTTCCGCCCCGACCAACCGCTCCTGCCCAACTACCAGTGGGTGCCCATCGGCTACCACGGCCGCGCCTCGTCGATCGGCGTCAGCGGCCAGCGCTTCAAGCGTCCGCAAGGCCAGACCAAGGCGCCCGATGCCGCAACGCCGTCCTTCGGTCCTTCGAAGCGGCTCGACTACGAGCTCGAACTCGGTTTCCTGGTCGGCCAGGGCAATGCGCTCGGCGAGCCGATCGCCATCGGCGAGGCGGAAGCGCACCTGTTCGGCGTCACCCTGCTCAACGACTGGTCGGCGCGCGACATCCAGGCCTGGGAGTACCAGCCGCTCGGGCCCTTCCTGTCGAAGAACTTCGCCAGCACGCTCTCGCCCTGGATCGTGACGATGGAGGCGCTCGCGCCCTTCCGCGCCGCCTTCGAGCGTCCGGCCGGCGATCCGCAGCCGATGCCCTACCTCGATGCGCCCGCCAACCGCGAAGGCGGTGCGCTCGACATCACGCTCGAGGTCTGGCTGCAAACCGCGAAGATGCGCGCAGCCGGCGAGGGCGCCGTGCGTCTCACGCGCGGCAACGCGAAAGAAGCCGCCTATTGGACCGCCGCGCAGCTCGTCACGCACCACACGGTGAACGGCTGCAACCTGCAGCCGGGCGACCTGCTCGGTTCGGGCACGCTTTCGGGTCCGAAGCCCGACGAGGCCGGCTCGCTGCTCGAGCTCACGCTGGGCGGCAAGGAGCCGATCCTGCTTCCCAACGGCGAGCGCCGCAGCTTCCTCGAAGACGGCGACACGCTCTCCTTGCGCGGCTTCTGCGAGCGCGAAGGCGCGGTGCGCATCGGGCTGGGCGAAGTCAGCGCGACGGTCGAAGCGGCCGGCGCCTGAGCGTCCACGGCCTCGGTTCGGACGAGGCACGCTCCTACGCCGGGTTCCGCGGCCGCCCTCGATACTGCAAGCCGTTTCCGGGGGTATTTGCTGTGAACGTGCTGATCGTCGACGACAACCAGGCCGCGGCCGATCTGCTGCGGGAACTGCTGGCGCTGCAGGACCATGCGGCGCATTGCAGCTACACCGCGCAACAGGCGATCGACGCGGCGGCCGAGACAGCCTTCGATGCGGCACTGGTCGATCTGGTGCTGCCCGATCTCCCCGGCGCCGAACTGGCGCGGCGCATGCGTGACCAGGCGGGCAACAAGCCGCTGCTGCTGATCGCGATCTCGGGCTACGGCGCCGACGAGCCCGGCGGCACGACCGCGCCGGGCCTGTTCGACCATCATCTGCAGAAGCCGATCGACTTCGAAGATCTGGATCGCATCTTGGCGCCGCCTGCTGCACGATGAAGGCCACACCCGGAGCCCGAAGTTGGATGGCTGCCGGCGTGCGCCACGAACTGCTCACACGCGTCTTCCCGGCGCTGCGCCACGATCTGGCTTCGCCCGTGTCGGTGATCCGGATGGCCATGCTGATGTTCAAGCGCCTGGCAACGGTGAAGCCTGCCGACTCGGCCGCCTGGGAGGAAAGGGTGGCGCTGGTGGAAAGCCAGGTCGGCGCGCTGGCGACCGGGGTGCGTTCGCTGCGCGACTGGGAGCTGGCCGTCACCGACGAGGGCGTCACCCGCAGCGCGCTCGTGGCCCAGTGCACAGGACTGATGCGCGCCGCCTTCGAACTGAACGGCATCCGGCTCCACATCGGCGAGGGACTGGCGCCCGACGAGGACGAGCAGCGCTTTCCGGCCGGCGCCGCGCTGCGCTACATGTTCCTCGGTGCCCTGAGCTATCTGCACGACGGCGCACCGAAACTCAGCGCGGTGCGCATCGAGCCCGAAGGTGGCGATGTCGTGCGTTTCCAGGGGACGCGCGGAGCGTCGGACCCCACGGAGCCTGCGGATCCGCACCGGGCGCCGCGCAAGCTGGCGATCGATGGGGTCGCGCTGCAGCTGCTGGCCGAAGACCTGGGCTACTTCGTGGCGCTGGACGGTGATACGGTGCGCCTTTCGCTGGCGCGCCGCTCGAACAACCACTGACGGATGCAGGCCAGGAGCGCATTCGGCTCCGCGGGCTTGACGAAGTGGTGATCGAAGCCGGCGCCCAGCGCGGCCTGGCGGTCCTCGTTCTGGCCGTAGCCGGTCAGCGCGATCAGCAGCGCTTCTGCGGCCTCGGGCATTCTTCGCATCCGGCGCGCGACCTCGTAGCCGTCGAGCAGCGGCAGCCCGATGTCCAGCACGACGATGCCGGGCCGGTATGCCGCGACGATCGCGAGCGCTTCCTCGCCATCGCCCGCAGTGCGAACCTGGTGCCCTTCGAGCTCGAAAACCGCCGCGATGCCCGCGGCCGCGTCGCAGTTGTCGTCGACGATCAGGACGCGCTGCGGCTCAAGGCGAGGCGCTGAAAGGACCGCGGCCGCGTTCTGCCCCGCTTCGGGCACGGCCGCGACGCGCGGCAAGCGGATCTTGAACTCGGAACCCCGGTCGCGCCCTTCGCTGAATACCTCGATCTGGCCGCCGTGCATCTCCGTCAGTCGCCGTGCCAGCGTCAGGCCGACGCCCAGCCCGCCCTGGGCGCGGTCGAGGCCGCGCTTGCCTTGCGCGAACAGGTCGAAGATGCGCGTCAGCAGCTCCTCGTCGATGCCGATGCCCTGGTCGCGCACCGAGACGACGATGTCGTCTTCCTCGAACCAGCAAGCGAGCGCAATGGCGGTTCCCTCCGGGCTGTACTTGGAGGCGTTGTGCAGCAGGTTGGCGATCACCTGCGTGAGTCTGGCCACGTCGCCCAGAAGCCATGCCGGCTCTTCGGGTATCGCGACGCTCAGCACCTGGCGACGGCTGTCGATGAAGGGCTGCACCGTTTCCACGCCCTGGCCGATCACGGTATTGAGATCCATCGTCTCGCGCTTCAGGACGATCTTGCCCTGGCTGATGCGGGCGACATCGAGCAGCTCCTCGATCAGGCGCGTCATCTGCCGCAGCTGCCGGTCGGCGATGTCGAGCGCCCACGTGACCCGGGGCTGCGGCGCGGCGACGCGGCGGATCACCTCGACGGCGGTATGGATGGGCGCCAGCGGATTGCGCAGCTCGTGCGACATCATTGCGAGGAATTCGTCCTTGCGCTGGTTGGCCTGCTGCAGCTCTTCCTGCGCCGCCTGCCGCTCGAGGATTTCGCGCTGCAGGATGCGGTAGAGGCGCGCGTTCTCGAAGGCCGTCGCGGCGCGGGACGCCAGCTCGTCGAGCATCCCGGCTTCGGCGCCGGCGATCCGGTCGTCCGGATTCGCGGACGCGACCAGAACCGCGCCCAGCACACGTTCCCCGAAGACCATCGGCACGACCGCGGCCGAGCGCAGCAGCGGGAACTCGGCGCCCGCCGGAGCGAGGCCGAACGATGCGGCCGTGAGCGGCTGCAGCGCTTCTTCCGTCATGGTGGTTCGCCGCCTGCCGTTTGCCGCAGCCCGCAGCGCAGCCCGGATGCCCGGGTCGAGTGCCGATTCGACGGCGGCCGACCATTGAAGTCTCGCGTGGCCCGGCCGCTCGGCCGCGGCAAGCACCTCGCCCGCGCCGAGCTCGGGGTCGATCAGCAGCAGCACGGCGAGCGGCGCCAGGGCTGGCACCAGCAGTTCGACCAGCTGATTCATCGCAGCCGTGATCTCCAGCGATCCGCTGAGCGCACGGCTGGCATGGGCGAGGAATGCGGAGCGCCTGTCGTTCTCCTCCGCGACGCGGCGGGCCGCCTGTGCCGCCATCACCGCGGCCCGCGCATCGGCCTGGCGCCGGACCTGGCGCCGCATCAGGTACAGCGAGACGAAGACGCTCACCTTGCTGCGCAGGATCTCTGGCACCACCGGCGAAAGGATGTAGTCCACCGCCCCGAGCGAGTAGCCGCGCGCGGTCTGCATCTCGTCGGCATAGGAGGTGATGAAGATGATCGGCGTATGGGCGCTTCGCCGATGCTGGCGGATCAGCGTCGCCGTCTCGAAGCCGTCCATGCCTGGCATGTTGACGTCGAGCAGGATGACCGCGAACTCGCGCTGCAGGATCTCCCGCAGCGCATCGGTGCCGGAGCGCACCAGCACCAGGTTCTGGCCCAGGTCCTCGAGCACGGTGCGGAAGACCAGCAGCTTCTCGGGCAGATCGTCGACGACCAGGATGTCGGCCTTCTCGTCGAAGGGCAGCCCGTCGGGCCCACGTTCGTCGGATGGCCCAGGCGGCTCGTCTATTTGCACAGCCACCCCCGCAGCACGGCCAGGAGATAGGCCGTGTCCACCGGCTTCGACAGGTAGTCCCAGGCCCCCGCCTCGATGCATTTCTCGCGGTCGCCCTTCATGGCCTTCGCCGTCACGGCGACCAGCGGCAGCTGCTTGCCGCGCGGCAGGCGGCGCAGCTCGCGCATCGTCTGCATGCCGTCCATCTCCGGCATCATGATGTCCATGAGGACGATGTCAATGCCGGCGTCCTCCTGCACCAGCCGGATCGCGTCGCGGCCGTTTTCCGCCGACACGATGACCATCCCCTGGGCGTCTAGGATGGTCGCCAGCGCAAAGATGTTGCGCATGTCGTCGTCGACGATCAGCACCTTCTTGCCAGCCAGCGTGCCGGCGCCGGCGTTGACCGCTTCGACCGCTCTTCGCTCCTGCTGGGACATCGAAGCCAGGCCCCGGTGCAGGAAGAAGGCCGTCGCGTCGATCAGTCGCTCCAGCGAATCGGCGACGCGCATCGCCGAGCCGCTGTGGCCGGGCTCCCATCCCGGCACGCGGCCGCCCGAGGCCGCGCTGTACAGGACGATCGGCAATTGCCGCGTCGCCGGACGGGCTTCGGCAAACTCGGCCGTATCCGCGCGGCCGAAGCCGGCCAGCGTGCCGTCGGTCACGAGGCAGTCCACGTCGTTGCGCGCCAGTTCGGCCCTGGCCGCCTCGGCCGTCTCCGCGACCACGGTGTCGATCCGGCTGTCGGCCAGCGTCGCGAGGTAGCGCTCGCGCAGGGAGGAGGGGCGCATGGCGACGACCAGCTTCCTGGCGTCCGCCTGAACGAAGCCGTAGAGGTGCCCGAGCGCTGCGTCGATCTCGTCGATCGATTGCAGCGGCTTGGCGAGAAAGCCGACGGCGCCGGAGTTCAGGGCCCGCTCCCTCGAGTCGTCCGTCGAGACCACGCAGACCGGGATGTGCCGCGTGGCGAGGTCGGCCTTCAGGCGTTCGAGGATGCGCCAGCCTTCCATGTCGGGCAGGAAGATGTCGAGCGTGATGAGACCCGGGCGGTAGTCGCGCGCGAGCGCCAGTGCGCCGGCGCCGCTGGGACTGACCAGTCCCTTGAAGCCGCTTTTACGCCCGGCCTGCAGCAGCATCTTCGAGAAGGCGAGGTCGTTCTCGACGATCAGCAGCACCTTGTCTCCGGAAAGAATGCTGTCGCGGTCGTCATCGGCGACGTTGAGCGACGGCAGCATGTCGGCTGCATCGCCGCGTTCGGCGGCCGGGACCGGCTTGGCCCCGGCGGCAACGATGCGCCGCGCCGGCTTCTCCGAACCGGGCCGCAGTTCCGCCGCCCGGTTGCGCGCGGGGGCTCGGCGGGAAGGATCGGACCCCGCCGCGGCCGTGCGGTTGAGCCGGGCGCCGCGCGACGAGCCGTAGTTCTGCGGCAGGTACAGCGTGAAGGTGCTGCCTTGCGCGGGCGTGCTCACCAGGCGGATCTCGCCGCCCAGAAGGCGCGCGAGCTCGCGGCTGATCGCGAGGCCGAGGCCGGTGCCGCCGTATTTTCTCGACGTCGAACCGTCCGCCTGCTGGAAGGCCTCGAACACGATCTGCTGCTTGTCGGCGGAAATGCCGATGCCGGTATCGGACACGGCGAATGCCATGACCTGGCCGGCCCGGTTGAGCTCCTCGTTGTCGCGCGACCAGCCGCTGTCCGCGACCTCGACCGTCAGTGCGACCGAACCCTGGTGCGTGAACTTGAACGCATTCGACAGCAGGTTCTTGATGATCTGCTGCAGGCGCTTGGCATCGGTCACGATCGTGCCGGGCAGCGGCCCCGATGCCTGGATGTGGAAGCCGACGTGCTTGGCCTCGGCGACGTGGCGGAAGCTGCGCTCGACCGAGCGCTGCAGGTCGTCCAGCCGCAGCTCGCTGACCTCCACCGCGACCGTTCCGGATTCGATCTTGGACAGGTCCAGGATGTCGTTGATCAGCATCAGCAGGTCGTTGCCCGAGAGGTGGATGGTCTTCGCGAACTCCACCTGCTTGGCCGTCAGGTTGCCATCGCTGTTCTTGCACAGTTGGTCCGACAGGATCAGCAGGCTGTTGAGCGGCGTGCGCAGCTCGTGCGACATGTTGGCCAGGAACTCGGACTTGTACTTGGAGGTGAGCGCGAGCTGCTCCGCCTTTTCCTCCAGCGCCTGGCGTGCCTGCTCCACCTCCTGGTTCTTGCGCTCGACCTCCTGGTTCTGGTGCACCAGGAGCCGCGCCTTTTCCTGCAGCGCCTCGTTGGTCTGCTGAAGCTCGAGCTGGCGGTTCTGCAGCTCCTCCGCCAGCGACTGCGACTGGGTCAGCAGGTCCTCGGTGCGCATGTTGGCGGCGATGGTGTTGATCACGATGCCGATCGACTCGGTCAACTGGTCCAGGAAGGCCTGGTGCGCCGGGTTGAAGCGCTCCAGCGACGCCAGCTCCAGCACGCCCCGCACCTCGCCCTCGAAGATCACCGGCAGCACGATCACGTCCATGGCCGCGCCTTCGGACAGGCCCGTGACGATGCGGAACGCGGTGCTCGGCACGTTGGTCAGGAGGATCTTCGACTTCTCGACCGCGCACTGGCCGACGAGGCCCTGGCCCAGTTCGAGCTCCTTGCCGTGCGAGGTCTGGCCGCCGGAGGCATAGCTGGCAAAGAGCTTCAGCTTCGGCGTGGCGGTGGCGGTGCTCAGCACATAGAACTCCGCCTGCTGCGCACCCACCACCGGCGCCAGCTCGGACAGGATCAGCTGCCCCACCGTGAGCAGGTCCTTCTGGCCCTGGAGCATGCGGCTGAACTTGGCGAGGTTGGTCTTGAGCCAGTCCTGCTCGGTGTTCTTCTGCGTCGTGTCCTTCAGGTTGCGGATCATCTCGTTGATCGTGTCCTTCAGCGCCGCGACTTCGCCCTGGGCCTTCACGGTGATGGAGCGGGTCAGGTCGCCCTGCGTCACGGCCGTGGCCACCTCCGCGATGGCGCGCACCTGGGTCGTCAGGTTGGCGGCGAGCTGGTTCACGTTCTCGGTCAGGCCCTTCCAGGTGCCGGCGGCCCCGGGCACTTTTGCCTGGCCGCCCAGCTTGCCTTCGACGCCGACCTCGCGCGCGACGGTCGTCACCTGGTCGGCAAAGGTGGCGAGCGTGTCGGTCATGCTGTTGATGGTTTCGGCCAGCGCCGCGATCTCGCCCTTGGCCTCGACCGTCAGCTTCTGCTGCAGGTCGCCGTTGGCCACCGCCGTCACCACCTTCGCGATGCCGCGCACCTGCCCGGTCAGGTTGCCGGCCATGGAGTTGACGTTGTCCGTGAGGTCCTTCCAGGTCCCCGAGACGTCGCGCACCTGGGCCTGGCCGCCGAGCCGGCCTTCGGTACCGACCTCGCGCGCCACCCGCGTCACTTCCGCGGCAAAGGACGAAAGCTGGTCCACCATCGTGTTGATGGTGGCCTTCAGCTCCAGGATCTCGCCCTTCACGTCGACCGTGATCTTCTTGGAGAGGTCGCCGGCGGCCACCGCCTTGGTCACGTCGGCGATATTGCGCACCTGGCTGGTCAGGTTCGAGGCCATCAGGTTGACCGAGTCCGTCAGGTCCTTCCAGGTGCCGGCCACGCCCTGCACGTCGGCCTGGCCGCCCAGGATGCCCTCGGTGCCGACCTCCAGCGCCACCCGCGTCACCTCGGCGGCGAAGGAACGCAACTGGTCGACCATGGTGTTGACAGTGTTCTTCAGCTCGGAGATCTCGCCCTTCACGTCCACCGTGATCTTCTTGGAAAGATCGCCGGCCGCCACCGCCTTGGTCACGTCGGCGATGTTGCGCACCTGGGAGGTCAGGTTGCCGGCCATGAAGTTGACCGACTCGGTCAGGTCCTTCCAGGTGCCGGCCACGCCCTGCACGTCGGCCTGGCCGCCGAGCTTGCCCTCGGTGCCCACTTCGCGCGCCACGCGCGTGACCTCGGCCGCGAAGGAGCGCAGCTGGTCGACCATGGTGTTGACCGTGTTCTTGAGCTCGAGGATCTCGCCCTTTACGTCGACCGTGATCTTCTTGGAGAGGTCGCCGGCGGCCACCGCCTTGGTCACGTCGGCGATGTTGCGCACCTGGCTGGTCAGGTTGCCGGCCATCGAGTTCACCGAGTCGGTCAGGTCCTTCCAGGTGCCCGACACGCCTTCGACCCGCGCCTGGCCGCCCAGGGATCCTTCGGTACCGACCTCTCGCGCCACCCGCGTCACCTCGGATGCGAAGGAGCGCAGCTGGTCGACCATGGTGTTGATCGTGTTCTTCAGGGTCAGGAACTCGCCCTTGACGTCGACATCGATCTTCTTCGACAGGTCGCCCTTGGCCACCGCCGTGGTCACGTCGGCGATGTTGCGCACCTGGTCGGTCAGGTTGCCGGCCATGGAATTGACGGAATCGGTCAGGTCCTTCCAGGTGCCGGCCACGCCTTTTACCTTGGCCTGGCCGCCGAGCTTGCCCTCGGTGCCGACCTCGCGCGCCACGCGCGTGACCTCGGCCGAGAAGTTGCCGAGCTGCTCGACCATCTTGTTGATGGTCTTGGCCGTGCGGAGAAACTCGCCTTCCAGCTCGCGCCCATCGACTTCCAGCGCCATGCTCTTCGACAGGTCGCCCTGCGCCACGGCGCCGATCACGCGCGCGACCTCGGTGGTCGGGTGGACCAGGTCGTCGATCAGCGCGTTGACGCATTCGACCGACTCGCCCCAGAAGCCGCGCCTTTCGGCGAGCACCGCGCGCTGCTTGAGCTTGCCTTCCTTGCCGACCACCTGGCGCAGGCGCACCAGCTCGGCGGCCAGCGCGGCGTTCTGCTCCACCAGGTCGTTGAAGACGTCGGCGACCTTGCCGGAAAGCCCGGTCCAGTGTGCGGGTAGCCGGACCTTGTCATCGCCCTTGCGAAACCGGGTCAGCGCATCCAGAAGCGTTGCCATTTCGTCCACTGAGCTGGTCGCCACGGATTTGTCCAGAACGTTCATCTCTTGCCCCTGTCGGAGTGAGGAAAAAAAGTGCCTTAGACGAAAGCGGCGTGCCTCGGCACGCCGCAGTGTAGCCAGGGAGCGCCCTCTGCGGCGCGGGCAGCCGGAGCGCTTGCCCTAGGAGTCTGGGCGGCAGAAGCCCGTCGGCTGCAACACGCGAGAAAACGGTCCATCGCGGCGCTGCTGCTGTCTGCGCCCATAGCGCGGCTATGGGTTTGCCGGCATCACCACGCTGTCCTCGTTTTGCGCGCGTTTCGCTTCGACGGTCTCTGCCGCCCAGACTCCTAGCCGCCGCCCGAAGCGGCGCGCGAAGCCTCGAGGTGTGTGCGTGCACGCTCCGCGAGCGCCATCTCGCCCGGCGTTTCCGGCGTGTAGGTGTCGACCGGCAGCGGCCGGCCGTGCGAATCGACCGAGACGAAGACGACCAGGCATTCGGTGGTCTTCTGCATCTCGCCGCCCTTCATGTCGCCGCTGCGCACCTCGACCGAGATGTTCATGCTGCTGCTGCCGGTGTAGGCGAGCCGCGCCTCGACCTCGACCAGGTCGCCGATCATGATCGGCCGGTGGAAGCGGATGCTGCCGATGAACACCGTCACGCAGTAGCGTTTGGACCAGCTGGTCGCGCAGGCGTAGCCGGCTTCGTCGATCCACTTCATGACGGTGCCGCCGTGAACCTTGCCGCCGAAATTGACGGTGCTGGGTTCAGCCAGGAAGCGCAGGGTGATCGAGCTCATGATTGCCTGGGCGAGGAGTTGAATTCGTGGGGCGCCCGCGGCGATTATGTAAGCGCCGGGCCGGTTCGGGTGCCGAAAAGTTGGGCCACCGTGCGCCGAAGCCAGGCGCTGCCCGCATCGGCGTGAAAGCGCTCGTGCCAGTGCTGCTTGACGGCATAGGACGGCAGCTCGAAAGGCAGCTCCAGCAGCTTCACCGGCTCCTGCGTGACCAGCACCTCGCCGAGGATGCGCGGCACGATCACGATCAGCTCGGTGTGGGCGACGATGCGTGCCACGCTGAGAAAGCTCGACAGCCGCACCACGACGTTGCGCGCGAGGCCCAGGCGGGCGATGGTCTTGTCGACGATCGCGTGACCGGTGCCGGAGGAAGAGATCACCGCATGCGCCTCGGCCTCGAAGCGCCTGCGCGTGAGCAGCTCGCCGATGCGTGGATGGTTCTGCGCCGCGAGGCAGACGAAGTTCTGCATGAAGAGCGTCTGCTGGTAGAAGCCGGCGTCGAGCTGCGGCATGAAGCCCACTGCCAGATCGACCTCGCCGTCCTCCAGCCGCCGGCCGCTCGCGGTCGAGATGATCTCGGTCTCGATGTGCACGCCGGGCGCCGTGCGGCGCAGGTGGTCGAGCAGGCCGGGCAGCAGAACCACCTCGCTGATGTCGGTCATGCAGATGCGGAAGGTGCGCCGCGCCGCGGCAGGGTCGAAGCTTGCGCGGCTGCCGCGCGCCTGCTCGAGCTGCGCGAGCGCCTCGCGCACATGGGGGAGCATGCGCTGCGCGTAGGGCGTGGGCTGCATGCCCTGCGCGGTGCGCGCGAACAGCCGGTCGTCGAAGTGCGCGCGCAGCTTGTTGAGCATGGTGCTGGCCGCGGCCTGCGCCATGTCGAGGCGCTCGGCCGCCTTCGAGACGCTGCCGGTCTTGTAGATCTCGTCGAAGACCGCGAGCCATTCGAGATCGAGCTTGGACATGGAATTCCTCGGGTGGGATGCAGCGGCCATTATCGAAAAATCGGATTCCAGGTATTGGCTGTGCGTCTTGAACAAATAGTGGTGGGGGCGAACAATGAGGTCATTCCCCCGGAGACATGCCGCAAATGAGCACCGCCCCCCAGCCCGCGCGCCGCGACGCCGCCGAGCGCCGCGCCTACTACGAGCGCATCCGTCCGCTGCACCTCACGCCGTTGTGGGAATCGCTGCATGCGCTGGTGCCGCGCGAACCGCAGACGCCATGCGTGCCCGCGCTCTGGCGCTACGGCGAGATTCGTCCGCTCCTAATGGAATCGGCCGCGCTGATCACGGCCGAAGAGGCGGTGCGCCGCGTGCTGGTGCTGGAGAACCCCGCGATCCCGGGCCGCTCGTCGATCACGCAATCGCTCTATGCCGGCCTGCAGCTCATCATGCCGGGCGAGGTCGCACCGTCGCACCGGCACGTGCAGTCGGCGCTGCGCTTCATCGTCGACGGCAAGGGCGCCTACACCACGGTGGGCGGCGAGCGCACCACCATGTACCCGGGGGACTTCATCATCACGCCTTCGTGGGCCTGGCATGACCACGGCAACGAGGGCATCGAAGGCGCGGCCGAGCCGGTGGTGTGGCTCGACGGGCTCGACATTCCGATGCTGCGCTTCTTCGATGCCGGCTTCGCCGAGAACGACGACGCCAAGGTGCAGCATGTCGCGCGGCCCGAGGGCCACAGCCTGGCGCGCTTCGGCCACAACATGGTGCCGGTGCGCCACGACCACAGCACGCCCACATCGCCGATCTTCAACTACCCCTATGCGCGCAGCCGCGAGGCGCTGGCGCAGTTGCAGAAGCAGGAAGCGCCCGATGCCTGGCTGGGCCACAAGCTGCGCTACATCAACCCGCTGACCGGCGGCTCGCCGATGCCGACCATCGGAACCCACCTCCAGCTGCTGCCCGAGGGTTTTGCCGGCAAGACGCACCGTGCGACCGACGGCACGGTCTACAGTGTGGTGGAGGGCCGCGGCACGGCCGAGATCGGCGGCCAGCGCTTCGACTTTGGTCCGCGCGACACCTTCGTCGTGCCCTCGTGGGCGCCGCTGCGCTTTTCCGCCGCCGACGAGGTGGTGCTGTTCAGTTTCTCCGACCGCCCCGTGCAACAGGCGATGGGCGTCCTGCGCGAAGCCTTTCTAGACAACGCCTGACTCGCGCTGCCCCGGCAGCCTTCTTTTTCTCGATCCATCTGCGCCGCACAGCGGCAGGAGCCTTCATGTCCTTCGTTCTCACGCCCCCCGCCGTCGTCGGCCTTCCCATCGCCGGCTCGACCGACCTGTTCCCGGTGCGACGCGTCTACTGCGTGGGCCGCAACTACGCAGCGCATGCGCGAGAGATGGGCTTCGATCCCGACCGCGAGCCGCCCTTCTTCTTCTGCAAGCCGAACGACGACGCGTCGATCGTGCCGGTGCCTGGGGGCCGGACCGTGGGCATTCCCTATCCGGGCCAGACCGCCAACTACCACTATGAAGCCGAGCTCGTGGTGCTGATCGGCGAGGGCGGCCGCGACATCGCGGTCGAGGACGCGGCTGCGCACATCTACGGCTATGCGGTCGGTCTCGACATGACGCGCCGCGACCTGCAGATGAAGATGCGCGAGCAGGGCCGGCCCTGGGAAATCGGCAAGGCCTTCGACTTCTCGGCGCCGGTCGGCGTGGTGCGCCGTCGCGAGGAAGCCGGCGAGATCACGGCCGGCGCGATCACGCTCGAAGTGAACGGCGAGACGCGCCAGAAGAGCGACATCCGCAACCTGATCTGGTCGGTGAACGAAGTCATCGCGAACCTCTCGACCTTGTTCGCGCTCCAACCGGGCGACCTGATCTTCACCGGCACACCGGAAGGCGTGGGCGCGGTGCAGCGCGGGCAGACGATGCAAGTGCGCATCGATGGCCTCGAGCCGATTGCGGTTCGCATCGACTGAGTCCGGCACAACAGGGAGACAAGACATCATGGGCACCCCACGACAAGACAAGCCCTCCGTGCTGCTGGTCGGCGGCGGCATCGGCGGCATGGCGGCGGCGCTGGCCCTGGCGCGGCTAGGCATCTCCATCGACCTGCTGGAGCAGAGCGGCGCCATCGGCGAGATCGGCGCCGGCCTGCAGCTGGGACCCAATGCCTTCGCTGCGCTCGATGCGCTGGGCGTTGGCGAGGCGGTGCGGCGCGGATCGGTCTTCACCGACCGGCTGGTGATGATGGATGCGGTCGATTGCAGCGAAGTGGCCTCGGTGCCGGTGGGCGAGGCCTTCCGCGCACGCTTTCGCAATCCGTATGCGGTGAGCCACCGCGCCGACCTGCACGGTGCGATCCACGAGGCGGTCAAGGAGCATCCGCTGATCCGCTTCCACACCTCGGCGCAGGTCGAGCATCTCGATATCGGCAGCAGCGGCGTGACGGCGGTCACGCGCGACGGCCGGCGCTTCCGGGCCGATGCGATCGTCGGCTGCGACGGCGTCAAGTCGGTGGTGCGCGCCAAGCTCATCGGCGATGCGCCGCGCGTCTCGGGCCACGTGGTCTACCGCGCCGTGGTGCCGGCCGCCGACATGCCCGAAGACCTGCGCTGGAACGCGCCGGTGGTCTGGGCCGGCCCCAACTGCCACCTTGTGCACTACCCGCTGCGCCATGGCGAGCAATACAACCTGGTCGTGACCTTCCACAGCCGCGAGCAGGAAGAGTGGGGCGTGACCGAAGGCAGCAAGAAGGAAGTGCTGTCCTACTTCGAAGGCGTGCATGCGCGCCCGCGCCAGCTGCTGGACCGGCCCACCTCGTGGCGCCGCTGGAGCACCGCCGACCGCGATCCGGTCGCGAACTGGAGCGAAGGCCCGGCCACGCTGCTGGGCGATGCGGCCCATCCGATGATGCAGTACCTCGCGCAGGGCGCCTGCATGGCGCTCGAGGACGCGGTGACGCTGGGCGCGGCGATCGAGGCCTGCGAGTTCGATCTGCCCGCCGCCTTCCAGCTCTATGCGTCGGCGCGCGTGGCGCGCACCGCGCGCGTCGTGCTGTCGGTGCGCGAGATGGGCCGGCTCTACCATGCCAAGGGCGTCGAGCGGCTGGTGCGCAATTCCCTCTGGGTCGGCCGCACGCCGGAGCGCTTCTACGATGCGGTCGAATGGCTTTACGCGTGGGACCCGGCTCAGTGCTTGGCCGACGCGCCGCGTACCCCAACTTATTTCAACGACACCGCACGGAGACAAACTGCATGAAACCCCTCATCCCGCTGATCGCCGCCCTGTTCAGCTTCGGCGCCGCGGCGCAATCGGCCGCTGACTACCCGAGCAAGCCGGTCACGCTGATCACGCCCTTCGCCGCCGGCAGCGGACCCGATGCGGTGCTGCGCCTGATCTCCGACAAGCTGGGGCGGCTCTGGAACCAGCGCGTGGTGGTCGACAACAAGCCCGGCGGCGGCGGCTTCATCGCGATCGATCAGGCCCGGCGTGCCGCCCCGGACGGCTACACGCTGCTGCAGCTCGACAGCGAGCACATCGCGGCGCTGCCGCACCTGTACAAGTCGCGCAACTTCGTGACGCTGCAGCACTTCGATCCGGTGGCCTCGCTGTTTCGCACGCCCTTCTTCGTCGCGGTGCCGACCGATTCGAAGTGGAAGAACATGACGGACCTGGTCGCCGCCGCCAAGGCCGGCCCCGTCAGCTACGGCTCGTGGGGCGTCGGCAGTCCCGGCCACCTGGGCGCGCAGCAGCTCGAGGCGCTGACGGGCGTGCAGATGCAGCACGTGCCCTACCGCGAGGTCTCGCAGCTCTACGCCAACGTGGGATCGGGCGAGGTGCCGTGGGCCTACGCCAGCATCCCGTCGAGCCAGGGCATCTACAAGGCCGGCAAACTGCGCTACATCGCGATCGCGGCGCCGAAGCGCATTCCGCAGATGCCCGATGTGCCCACCATGGCCGAAGCCGGCGGGCCGGCCACCCTGGAGGTGAGCTCATTCGTCTCGCTGCTCACGCCCAAGGGCGTATCGCCGGCGGTCAAGGCGAAGATCAATGCCGATGTTGCCAAGGTCATCGCCGACCCCGAGATCCGCGCGCGCTTCGACACCTTCGCCTTCGAGCCGCTGGCCTGGTCGCCGGAAGAGATCCAGCGGCAGGCCGAGGCCAAATCGAAGGTCTATGGCGAGCTGGTGCGGCGCGGGAACATCAGCCTCGAGTAACGCTTGCTCACAGGTCGACCTTATCCTTCTGTTCTTCCTTTCTCGCTTCTCATTACTTCCATGCACCTATCCAAAAGAGCCCTCTTGATCGCCGCCTGCGCACTGCCGCTGGCCGCCGCGGCGCAGAACGGCGCCTGGCCCACCAAGCCGATCCGCCTCGTCGTCGGCTTCCCCGGTGGCTCGACCCCGGATATCGCGGCGCGCACCATCGCCGAACCGCTGGCCAAGGCGCTGGGCCAGCCGGTGGTGGTCGACAACAAGCCGGGCGCCTCGGGCAACCTCGCGGCCGACCAAGTGGCCAAGGCGACCGACGATCACACGCTTGGCGTGGTCATCAACGGCAACCTGACCTCGTCGAAGATGCTCTATTCAAGGCTGCCCTACGACCCGGCCAAGGACTTCACCTACCTCTCGCTGCTCACCACCGCGCCGTTGGTGCTGGTGGCGCAGAACAGCCTGCCCAGCGGCGCCGCCTTCGTCGAGGCGGCGCGCAAGAGCGAGGACAAGTGGAGCTACGGTTCGGTGGGCGTCGGCTCGGTGGGCCACCTGGGCATGGAGCTGCTCAAGGGCCGCGTGCCGGGCCTGAAGGCGGTGCATGTGCCCTACCAGGGCAATCCGCAGGTCATGACCGATCTGATCGGCAATCAGATCCAGATGGCTCTGATCCCGCCCGGTATCGCGATGCCGCAGGTCAAGGCCGGCAAGGTGAAGGCCATCGGCATCACGAGCGGGCGCAGCACCCTCGTGCCCGAGCTTTCGCCGCTGGCCGACATCGGCGTGAAGGACTTCAACCTCGAGGTCTGGACCGCGCTGCTCGGCCCGGCCAACCTTTCCAAGGACGCGCAGGAGCGCATTTCGCGCGAGCTCGCCATCGTCATGAAGACGCCCGAAGTGCGGCGCAAGCTGTTCGAGCAGGGCTGGCAGGCGGTCGGCACCTCGCCCGACGGCATGCGCACGCGCGTGAAGGAAGAGGCGGCCATCATGACCAAGATCATCTCGACCAACAACATCAAGCTGCAATAGCTCTCCCCCAGGCTTCGCGCACTTCGTGTCGTGCGCCAACCCCCTCGCCGGGGGCAACACCAGCGGCCCGGCAAAGCCGGTTCCGCGGTGTTCCCCGAACAGGCAAGCAAGGAAACTGAATGAATTCGATCCTTCGCGAACCGGCGCGTGATCTGCCGGTCTTCGGCGAGTACGACGTCGTCGTGGTCGGCGGCGGCCCGGCCGGCATCGCGGCCAGCGTGAGCGCCGCGCGCCATGGCGCGCGCACGCTGCTGGTGGAACGCTACGGCTTCCTTGGCGGCATGGGCACCGCTGGCGGCGTGACCAATTTCGCGGGCCTCTACGGCAAGCGCGGGGGCGAGATGACGCAGCTGGTGCACGGCGTGGCCGACGAGCTGCTCGCGCGCATCGATGCAATGGGCGGCCTCAACAAGCCGCAGGACGGCATGCAGGGCCGCATCCGCGTGCGCTCCTACGACACCTCGATCTACAAGTGCGCGGCCGACCAGCTGCTGCTCGATGCCGGTGTCGAGTTGCTGTTCCACGCCTGGGCCGCGGCCGTGGTGATGGAGGGCCCGCGCATCGCGGCGCTGGTGGTCGAGACCAAGTCGGGCCGGCAGGCGATCCGCGCCAATGCTTTCGTCGACGGCAGCGGCGATGCCGACGTCGCGGTCTTCGCTGGCGTGCCCTTCGAGGTCGGCGACGGCCATGGCAGCGGACTCTTTCCGTCCACCATGTTCCGCGTCGGCCATGTGGATGCGCCGCGCGCGCTGGCCGCGGTGGGCGAGTTCAAGGCCATCAACGATCTGATGGCCAAGGCGCGCGAGCGCGACCCCGAGGCCTACCGCTTCCCGCGCGAAGGCGCGATCCTGCGGCCGCAGATCGATCCGCGCGAATGGCGCGCCAACGTGACGCAGATCCGCAATGCCAGGGGCGACGCGATGAACGGCGTGGATGCGCGCGAGCTCAGCGACGGCGAGGTCGAGGGCCGGCGCCAGATCGGCGAGTACTTCCGCTTCCTGAAGGCCGAAGTGCCGGGCTTCGAGCAATCGGCCATCGTCGAGATCGCGCCGCAGGTCGGCATCCGCGAGACGCGGCGCATCGAGGGGCTCTATGCGCTGGCCGGCGAAGACATCCTCTCATCGGCGCGCTTCGAGGACAGCGTCGGCATCAACGCCTGGCCGATGGAGATGCATGCCGCCGGCAAGATCGAATGGGCCTTTCCGCGCGACGAAAGGCGCACCTACAACCAGCTGCCCTGGCGCATGCTGGTGCCGCGCGGCGTCGACAACCTGCTGGTGGCCGGGCGCTGCGCCTCGATGACGCACGAGGGCCAGTCGGCCGCGCGGGCCAGCGGCGGCTGCTTCGTGATGGGGCAGGCCGCGGGGACCGCTGCGGCTGCGCTGGGCAGCGGCAGCTTCGCCGCTGTCGACGTGCCGGCACTGCAGGAGAAGCTGATCGCCGACGGCGTCGACCTCGACCGAAGCTAAGCCCACCCCCAGGCTTGCTCGCTTCGCGTAGCCGCCAACCCCCTTGCAGGGTGCGGCGCCAGCGGCCCGGCAAAGCCGGTTCCGCGGCGTCTCCCGAATGGGCGCGCCGTGCGCGACAGCGCAGTGGCGAGGTGTTTGCTATCGTCATCGGATGACCGATTCCGCCACCGCTGCCCGCCTCGTCAACCAGCTCATTGAACTCATGCACCTCGAAGCCCTGGGCGATGACCGCTTCAGGGCCCAGAGCGAGGACATCGGCACCCCGGCCGTGTTCGGCGGCCAGGTGCTCGGCCAGGCGCTGGTCGCGGCAAGCCGCACGGTCGCCGCCGACCGGCCGGTGCACTCGATGCATGCCTACTTCCTGCTGCCGGGCGAGCACGCACCGATCGAGTACGCGGTCGACCGCGTGCGCGACGGTCGCAGTTTCACCACGCGGCACGTGGTGGCGCGCCAGCGCGAGCGCATCATCTTCGAGATGTCGGCCTCCTTCCAGACGGTGGAGCAGGGCATCGAGCACCAGCTCGCGATGCCCGCGGCGCCTGGCCCTGAGGGTTTGCCGAGCGAACTGGACCAGCGCCACGCCCTCGGCGATCGCCTGCCCGAGCGCTGGCGCGCCAAGGCGCTGCAAGCGCACGGCATCGAATACCGCCGCGCCGATCCCGACGACCTGCTCACGCCGGCGCCTCGCCCTTCGGAAAGCGCGCTCTGGCTGCGCGCGATCGCGCCGCTGCCCGACGACCCGATCGTGCACCGCGCGCTGCTGGCCTACGCCTCCGACCACGGCCTGCTGCGTGCCGCCATGCTGCCGCACGGGCTGAGCTTCATGAGCGGCCGGGTGCGCCCGGCCAGCCTCGACCATGCGATGTGGTTCCACCGCGATTTCCGCATGGACGACTGGCTGCTCTATGCCGTCGATTCGCCCAGTGCCGGCGGCGCCCGCGGCCTGTGCCGCGGCAGCCTGTTCACGCGCGACGGGCGGCTGGTGGCCTCGACCGCGCAGGAAGGCATGCTGCGCGTGCTGCCCGAGGGAAGCCCGTGGTCGAGCAGTGGCGGCGCTGCTCCTATCTGACGCAGGCCCTGCCGTTCAGCGCCCCGTACCGGCCAGCGCCGCGCGCAGGCCGCCGAAGCGCCGCCGGTACTGCGCCGGGCTCAGGCTCACCGCGCGGCGGAACATGCGGCTGAAGAAGGCCGCGTCGTCGTAGCCCACCTCGCCCGCGATCGCCTCGACCGGCGCTTGCGTGGTCTCGAGCAGATGCTTGGCTTCTTCGATGCGCAGGGTCTGCACGTATTCCATCGGCGTCATGCCGGTCGCGAGCTTGAAGCGGCGCTGGAACGAGCGCTCCGCCAGCCCGCTCAGCGCGGCCATCGCGGCCACCGGCGCGGCTTGCGCATAGTGGTCGCCAATCCAGGTCTGGCAGCGGCCGATGACCGCATCCTCCGCCTGCCGCGTGCTCGCCACGCGCGCGAAGGGCTGCTGGCCCACATGGTGCCAGTCGATCAGGTTGAGCTTGGCGACCTGCATCGCGGCCTCGATGCCGACAAAGCGCGCGATCAGGTAGAGCGCCAGGTCCATCCACGAGCTGCCACCGCCGGCCATCACCAGGCGCTGGCCCTCGCCCGAGGCGATCAGCGCGCAGTGCGGCCGCACCCGCGCGAGCGGATAGCGGCGCTGAAGCACCTCGCAGAAGGCCCAGTGCGTGGTGGCGTCCTCGTCGTCGAGCAGGCCCGCTTCGCCGAGCAGCATGGCGCCCGAGCAGGAGGCGGCGAGCAGCGAACCGCCGGCGTGGCAGCGCTGGATCCACGCGACCTCCCGGGCGAACAGGCCATCGAGCGGCCCGTAGGGCGAGATCATGAGTTCGGGCACGCAGACCACCGCCGGCGCGGCCAGCTCGTCGAAGCTGCGGTGCGCCTCGATCGGCACGCCATTGGCGGCACGCACGATGCCCGGTCTCGCGGCGACCAGCACGGGTTCGAGCAGCTCGGCGCCCGGCTGGCCGTCGACCACCATCGGCCAGTCGCGGCCCGCGCACTTCAGGAGGTCGAACATGCCGTAGACCACCGAGGCTGCGCTCTCGGCGGTCACGAGGATGGCGATCACGGGGCGGTCGCCGGAAGAAGGGGCTGCGGAGCTCATGGGTTGGCGGAATCGTCAGCCTTGTTGCGGGAATCGCTGCGGGGCTTTCAGCCGGGCGAACTTACGCTTCTTGCGTCTTTCGTACAAGGAGCCACCATGACCCACCACGATGCGCGCGGACTGGCGCTTTCCACCGACCAAGCGGCTTCCGTCGCCGCCTACGAGCAGGCGCTCGACCTCTTCAACAGCCTGCGGCTCGACCCGGTCGCGGTGCTGCAGCCGGCGCTGGAACAGGACCCGGACTTCGTTTCCGGCCACCTCATGATGGCCGGCTTCATGCTCAGCGCCATCGACGGCCAGGTGCTGCCGGCCGCGCGCGCGAGCCTGGCCGCCGCCGCGGCGAGCCGGAACCGGCCGAACGAGCGCGAACGTTCTTTTCAGGCCGCGCTGCAGGTCTGGGCCGACGGCGACATGGGCCGCGCCAACCGTCTGCTCGACCGCCACCTGATCGACCACCCGCGCGACCTGTTCGCGCTGCAGCTTACGCACATGGCGGACCTGGTGCTGGGCCAGTCGACCATGCTGCGCGACCGCATCGGCCGCGCGCTGAACCAGTGGAGCGCAGACGACGTCGGCTACGGCTACCTGCTGGGCATGCACGCCTTCGGCCTCGAGGAATGCAACGAGTACGCGCGCGCCGAGGCGCTGGGCATGGAGGCGCTGGCGCGCAATCCGCAGGACACTTGGGCCGTGCATGCCGTGGCCCACGTCTACGAGATGCAGGGCCGGGTGGCGGATGGCATCCGCTGGCTCAGCATCGACACCTCGCTCTGGCAGCAGGACAACGCGCTCGCGGTGCACAACCACTGGCACCTGGCGCTGCAGCACCTGCGCAACGACGACCACGCCTCGGCGCTGGCACTCTACGACCGCGCGATCGCGCCCGGGCCGGCCTCGATGGCGCTGGACCTGGTCGATGCGAGCGCGCTGCTGTGGCGGCTCGGCCTGCGGGGCGTCGACGTGGCCGCGCGCTGGCAGGCGCTGGCGGCGCGCTGGCGCGAGCAGGCGGCCTGGGGCTGGTCGGTCTTCAACGATGTGCACGCGATGCTGGCGCTGGTCGGCGCCGGCGAGCCCGCGCAGATCGAGGTCGGGCAGCGCGCGATGGCGGCCGTGCCGGCCACGGCGCCGGCGCCGTGGTGGCGCGAGGCGGGCACCTTGTGCGAGGCGGTCATGGCTTTCGGCGCGGGCCGCTACGCCCACTGCGCGCAGCTGCTGCTGCCGCTGCTGCCGGCCACGAACGGCTTCGGCGGCAGCCAGGCGCAGCGCGGCCTGATCCATCTGACGGCGATGGAGGCAGCACGCCGGGGCGGCGATGCCGCGCTGTGGGAGGCGCTCCGCAGCGAGGGCGCGGCGCGCCAGGCGCCGGCGATTCCGGCGCGGGCTCGCCGCGAACTCGAGCTCAGGGTCGCTTGAGCGCGGGGCCGGGGCGCGCCGGCCACAGCACCGAGGCGATGGCGATCATCATCAGCACGACCGCGGTCCAATCCTGCCAGTACACGGTTTCGCCCAGCCACAGCGCGCCGCTGAACACGCCGAGCACCGGGATCAGCATGACGCTGAGCGTGGACGCCACCGGCGGCAGCCCGCGCGCGAGGTAGAACCAGGCCGCATGCGCGAAGCCGAAGATCAGCACCGCGTTGTAGGCGATCGCGGCCCACGTCGCGCTGCCCGGCATCTGCCATTGCGGGCGCTCGAACAGCAGCGACAACAGCGCCATCACGACGGTGGTGAGCGCGGTCATCCAGAACGAGAGCGTGAGCGTGGGCAGCTCGATGCGCGTATGCCGCAGCAGCTGCGTGCCCAGCGCCCAGGTGGCCGCCGCCGTCAGGGCCAGCGCCACATAGCCCGGGCGCCCCGCGAGATGAGTGAACTCATGCCAGAGCAGCAGGGCGACGCCCAGCGCGCAGGCGCTCACGCCGAGCCAGCCGCGGCGCGTCAGCACCGCGCTGAACAGCAGCGCGCCGATCACGGCCGAGAACACCGGCATCGTGTAGCCCAGGATCGCGGCGCGCCCGCTGGACAGCGCCTTCACTGCCAGGATGATGCAGGCGTGCCAGACGAACATGTTGGTGGCCGCCAGCCACAGCAGTTCGGGCCAATAGCGCCGCGGAACGCGGAACGGCACCTTCATCGCGACCAGTGCGAGTCCGAGCACGGGCAGGCCGAGCCAGAGCGAGAGGGTGCGAAAGGCCAGCGGCGGGTAGTCGGCCACGCCCAGCTTCATTACCGGCCAGTTGAGGCCCCACACCAGCGTCAGCGGAACGAGCAGGGCGAACTGGCGCAGCGTGAGGGTTTGCATGGGTGGGCATTGTGGCCCGCGCTCTCAACCCCCGAACGGATTGGCCGTGGCGAACCAGAGGCCGATGCCGGTGGCGATGATGAAGGCGCCGTCGGTCACGCCGGCGATCAGGAAGAACTGGGTCTGCAGCGTGTCCTTGAGCTCGGGCTGCCGCGCCGTGCCCTCCAGCAGCTTCGACCCGACGATGCCGATGCCGATGCAGGAACCCACGGCGGCGATGCCGATGAGAAGCGCGACGGCGAGGGGGAGGATGTCGAAACCTGAGGTCATGATGCTCTTTCGCGGCCTTTGAAGTTCGGCCTGGTTGCTGCCGGAACCACCTCGGTTGCGGCTTGCATCCAATGTCTCAGAGCAGTTGCGCGGCGTCGATGACCTCGCAGGTCATGGCGACTGGCCGGACCTCAGGGGCGTGGAGCGTCTTGGCGCAGATCGAACTCGCGCAGCATCACCGGTTCGGTGGAACCTTGTGCGACGCGGCGCCGCACGGCGTCATCGATGTCCTGCGCGTGGAGCGCATAGGTGTCGAGTGCTTCGTCGTCGGTGGCGGTCGAGCGGTAGCGGTAGTGCAAGGTTTCCCTGCCGACGCTGGCGCCGACGAACTGTCCCTCGACCTCGACCCAGAAGCGGACAGTGCCGGAAGCCTCATGAAAGAAGGGCGGCTGCGACATCGCTGCTCCTGGAATGCGTTGCGCGGTCGTCGATCCAAAGGGTGGCCTTGCGTTCGATCGCGCGGATGGCGTCGCCCCCGTGGGCAAACTGCTTGCACGACACGAGGTGGCACTTCAGGATCTCGTCGACATAGAGATCCGCGCCGGCCGCCACCGTGCCCTCCAGGGAAACATGGGTGAGGCGGCTGCGCACCTCCCATCCTTGGTAGGGAAGGCGTTTGGAAGCGAAGTCATGGTCCATCCCCCCTTGTAGGCGATCCATTGCGTCCTGTCTGTTCGAGACCGCACATTCAGAGCAACTCGGCGTAGGCCCTCGTGGCGGCGGTCGCCGGGCGCGCGTTCTTCAGGGAAAGAAGTGGCGAACGCCTGCCAGCACGAGCAGCACCAGCAGCATGAGCACGCCGAAGACGATCCAGCCGGCTGCAAATGCCGATGCCTCTGTCTGCAGGTCGTCCGGCGCCTCGGGGCCTGAGTCAGGAGGAGTGATTTCGGTCATCGCCGACTGTACCTTGCCAGCGCATGCACTAGAGCAGTCGTTTGAGGTAGCGCCCGGTATGGCTCGCCTCGTTCGCGGCAATCGCTTCCGGCGTGCCCACGCCCACCACCGTGCCGCCGCCCGCGCCGCCCTCGGGCCCCATGTCGATCAGCCAGTCGGCGGTCTTGATGACGTCGAGGTTGTGCTCGATCACGACGATGGTGTTGCCGGCATCGCGCAGCTGGTGCAGCACCTTGAGCAGCAACTCGATGTCGGCGAAATGCAGCCCGGTGGTCGGCTCGTCGAGGATGTAGAGCGTGCGGCCGGTGTCGCGCTTGCTGAGCTCGAGCGCGAGCTTCACGCGCTGCGCCTCGCCGCCCGACAGGGTGGTCGCGGCCTGCCCCAGCTTGATGTAGCTCAAGCCCACGTCGAGCAGCGTGCGCAGCTTGCGTTCGATGGTCGGCACGGCTTTCAGGAACTCGTGCGCGGCCTCGACCGTCATGTCGAGAATCTGCGCGATGTTGCGGCCCTTGTACTGCACCTCCAGCGTCTCGCGGTTGTAGCGCTGGCCGTGGCAGACCTCGCAGGGCACGTAGACGTCAGGCAGGAAGTGCATCTCGACCTTCACCACGCCATCACCCTGGCAGGCCTCGCAGCGGCCGCCCGCGACGTTGAAGCTGAAGCGCCCGGGTCCGTAGCCGCGCTCGCGTGCGGTGTTGGTCTCGGCCATCAGCTCGCGGATCGGCGTGAAGAGGCCGGTGTAGGTGGCAGGATTGCTGCGCGGCGTGCGGCCGATCGGCGACTGGTCGACGTTGATGACCTTGTCGAAGTACTCGATGCCCTCGACCGCCCGGTGCGCGGCCGGCTCTTCGTGGGCGCGGTAGAGAGTGCGCGCCACGGCGCTGTAGAGCGTGTCGTTGACCAGCGTCGACTTGCCAGAGCCGGAGACGCCGGTCACGCAGGTCAGGAGGCCGACCGGGAAGGCCACGTCCACGTCCCGAAGGTTGTTGCCGGTGGCGCCGATCACTCGGATCTCCTGCAGATCGGTCTGCGATGCGAGGTGCGCCGCCTCGCGTGCCGCACGCCGTTCGGCCGCCGGGCTCTGCGGAAAGCGCGAGGCCTTCTTGCCCTCGTTGAAGGCCGGCTTGGCGACCGCCGGCAGCCAGGGCGTGCGGCGCGCGGGAACCGGGATCTTCTTCACGCCCGAGAGGTACTGGCCGGTCAGCGAATCGGGGTTCGCCGCTACTTGCGCATAGCTGCCCTGCGCCATCACGCGGCCGCCATGCACGCCGGCGCCCGGGCCCATGTCGATCACGTGGTCGGCGGCGTGGATCATGTCCTCGTCATGCTCGACCACGATCACGCTGTTGCCGATGTCGCGCAGATGCCTGAGCGTGCCGATCAGCCGATCGTTGTCGCGCTGGTGCAGACCGATGCTGGGCTCGTCGAGCACGTACATCACGCCGGTGAGGCCGGAGCCGATCTGCGAGGCCAGGCGGATGCGCTGCGCCTCGCCGCCCGAGAGCGTCTCGGCGCTGCGATCCAGGCTCAGGTAGTTGAGGCCGACGTCGTTGAGGAACTTGAGCCGCAGGCCGATCTCGCGCACCACCTTGTCGGCGATCTCGGCCTTGGCCCCGCGCAAGTGCAGGCCCTGGAAGTAGGCGAGGCTGTCGCGCAGCGTCACACGGCTGATCTCGAAGATGGCCATGCGCCGCGGCTCTGGGCCGGATTCGTCCTGCAGGAACACGCTGCGCGCCTCGCGCCGAAGCCGCGTGCCGCCGCAATCGGGGCAGGGCTGCATGTTGCGAAATCGCGCGAGGTCTTCGCGCACCATCGCCGAATCGGTCTCGCGGTAGCGCCGCGCCATGTTCGGGATCACGCCTTCGAAGGGGTGTTTGCGGGTCAGCTTCCTGCCGGCCTGCTGGCCGCTTTCCATCGTGTAGGAGAACTTGATCTCTTCCTCGGCCGAGCCGTGCAGCACGGCCTGCTGCACCGAGGCGGGCAGCTCTTCGAAGGGCGTGTCGACATTGACCTTGTAATGCTTGGCCACGCTCTCGATCATGCTGAAGTAGTAGCCGTTGCGCCGGTCCCATCCCTTGATCGCACCGCTCGCCAGGCTCAGCGACGGAAAGGCGACCACGCGCGCCGGGTCGAACACTTCGCTGTGGCCGAGGCCGTCGCAGCTCGGGCAGGCGCCCACGGGCGAGTTGAAGGAGAACAGGCGCGGCTCGAGTTCGGCGAGCGAGTAGTGGCAGATCGGGCAGGCGAACTTGGCGTTGAAGAGATGCTCTTTCGCGCTGCCGTCCTCGTGCATCTCCAGTGCGATCGCGCGGCCCTCGGCCAGGCGCAGCGCGTTCTCGAAGCTCTCGGCCAGGCGCTGCTGCATGTCGGGCCGCGCGCGCAGCCGGTCGATGACGACGTCGATGTCGTGCTTCTCGGTCTTCTTGAGCTTGGGCAGGTCGTTGTATTCGAAGGTTTCGCCGTTGACGCGGAAGCGCACGTAGCCCTGCGCCTGCATCTCGGCGAAGAGCTCGAGGAACTCGCCCTTCTTCTCGCGCGCCACCGGTGCCAGGATCATCAGCCTGGGTTCATCCGGAATCGCCAGCACCGCATCGACCATCTGCGACACGGTCTGCGCCTGCAGCGGCAGGTCGTGGTCGGGGCAGTAGGGCGTGCCGGCGCGCGCATAGAGCAGCCGCAGGTAGTCGTGGATCTCGGTCACCGTGCCCACGGTGGAACGCGGGTTGTGGCTGGTCGCCTTCTGCTCGATGCTGATGGCGGGCGAGAGGCCCTCGATCACGTCGACATCGGGCTTGTCCATCAGCTGCAGGAACTGCCGCGCATAGGCCGACAGGCTCTCGACATAGCGGCGCTGGCCCTCGGCGTAGAGCGTGTCGAAGGCCAGGCTCGACTTGCCCGAGCCCGACAGGCCGGTGATCACCACCAGCTTGTTGCGCGGAATGTCGAGGTCGACGTTCTTGAGGTTGTGCGTGCGGGCGCCGCGGATGCTGATGCGCTGCTGCGCGAGCACGGCGCCGAGGTAGGCATCGTCGTTGGGGGAATTCACGGGGCGGTCGGTCTTGGGCAACCGAGCATGATAAGTCCCCGGCGATTCCGCGGCAGCCGGTGGGATTCGGCCGACTTCTTCGGCGCTTCGGCCGCAGCGACCGGCTGCGGCACAATCTCCGCTTTCCTCCTCTCCATCCATTCATCAGGGGCAGTGCATATGGCATCGGTCAACAAAGTCATCCTCGTCGGCAATCTCGGGCGCGATCCGGAAACGCGCACCTTTCCCAGTGGGGACCAGATCTGCAATGTGACCCTCGCCACCACCGACAAGTGGAAGGACAAGCAAAGCGGCGAGATGCGCGAAGCCACCGAGTGGCACCGCCTCGTGTTCAACGGTCGGCTGGCCGAGATCGCTGCCCAATACCTGCGCAAGGGCTCGCAGATCTACGTCGAAGGCCAGATCCGCACCCGCAAGTACACCGACAAGGACGGCGCCGAAAAATACGCCACCGATATCCGCGTCGACCAGATGCAGATGCTGGGCAGCCGGCAGGGCCAGGGCGGACCTTCGGGCGGCGACGACGACGGCGGCTACTCGCAGGGGGCGCAAGGCGGCGGCTATTCGCGTCCTCCCGCTGCGGCACCGCGCGCCGCGGCGCCGGCACCACGGCAGGCGCCGGCCAAATCCTCGTCGGGCTTCGACGATATGGACGACGATATTCCTTTCTGACAAAACCTTTCGAGGTCTCATAAAAAGGCGCAGGGCTTGACGGCTCTGCGCTTTTTTGCTGCACCTCGGATACGCGCATGACACCAAGCACGAGAGACGAAGTCGCGGTGTGTCAATTGACTTCGCCCTGATTGCGATCAGCAAGTCTTTGGGCGAAGTCATCAGTATCCAGAACAGCCGTGCAAAATCTGTTTTTTTCTGACAGACAGCCTAAACAGACCACATCGCTCGTTGGACCACCCAGTCGGTACTTTCCATAGAACGACCTCGTCGTCGCCTGTCGCGCCTCGCTCGCCCTCTCACAGGGCCGTCCAGCAGGTGAAATGCACAAGAAGTGTGAAGTAACTCGCAAGAACTACTTCCTGGCCCGAGTCAATTCTGATGAATTGTCGCGGCCATTCTGTCGCGACAACCCTCTCCCCGCACCATCCGCACCCGCTGACAGAGCGCAAAGCATTGCGTCGCCTGTCAATTTGTTCCTTTTGGAATCGCTGTCCTTTTTGCAGTCCTGCGGCTCGGGTTTCTCTATTCATGCGTGAGGGAGTTCGGGCCTTGAGAAAAGTCCGTCCGTCATGATGAAGCGCAACGCAATTGAGGTTTTCCGGCGCGCAGCACTCTTTGGTTTCTGCGGGAAACAACACATCGACGGCAAACATCAATGTCTGGGCTATCGCGACCGTGAAAAGCGCGGTGCCGGCCTCCGGGGCGGCGGTGTCGCCGGGGGCGACCATTGCGTACACGCTGCCGGCCACCGTGAGCGGAGCGCCGACGATGGCGGCGCTGGTGGACACGCTGGGCGCAGGGCTGAGCTTCGTGCTGCCTGCGCCGGCGGGCTGCACGATCAACGCCAGCAGATCAGCTGCACGGTGCCTGCGGGCACGCCGGTGGAGGCCTTCGGCGACAACTTCAGCGAAGACCCGCTGCGCATCGTCAATTGGCGCGTGAGGTGTCGTGATGAATGCGATGGTCCGATGCACCTTCACCAACACAGCGCTTCGCGCCTCGACTGCACCACGCCGAGTTCGACGGCCACTTGCACGGCCGGCGGCGGCGCGATCTGCCCCGGTGCTACCGTGCCTGTGACCAGCCTGATCAGCACGGCGGGCGTGGCGATCCCTGTACTGCCCGCCGGCGGTGGATTGGTCGTGACGATGCAGTGCACCGTCACGGCAACCGGCCTCCCATGAACGCGGCTTGAGCGGGTCCGCCTAGCAGAGCGGCCGCAAGGCTGCAATGGCCCTTCGCGGTCGCGGGCCTGCGCGTCGGTCCAAGATACCGGCCCTGCTCCGTTCGCTCCGGCCGATCCATGACCCCACTCTCCATCCTCGACCTGTCCCCCATCACCGAGGGCAGCACTGCCGCGCAGTCCTTCCGCAATTCGTTGTCCCTGGCGCAGCATGGCGAGAAGCTCGGCTATCGGCGCTACTGGCTGGCCGAGCACCACGGCATGCCGGGCATCGCGAGCGCCGCGACGGCCGTGCTGCTGGCCTACATCGGCGCCGGCACCTCGACCATCCGCATCGGCGCCGGCGGCGTGATGCTGCCCAACCATTCGCCACTGGTGATCGCCGAGCAGTTCGGCACGCTTGAATCGCTCTATCCCGGCCGCATCGATCTCGGCCTCGGCCGCGCGCCCGGCTCCGACCAGCGCACCGCGCAGGCGCTGCGGCGCGATCTGCAGTCCGATGCCGACCAGTTCCCGCAGGACGTGGTCGAGCTGATGGACTTCATGTCGAAGGAGCCGAAGCAGCCGGTGCGCGCAGTGCCGGGCATGGGCCTCGAAGTGCCGGTCTGGATCCTCGGCTCGAGCACCTTCGGTGCGCAGCTCGCAGCGCACCTCGGGCTGCCCTATGCCTTCGCTTCGCATTTCGCGCCGCAGCAGCTGATGCAGGCGATCCGCATCTACCGCGAGACCTTCAAGCCCTCGAAGCAGCTGGACAAGCCCTACGTGATGCTCGGCTTCAACGTGTTCGCGGCCGAGACCGACGAGGAAGCAGTGTTCCGATCGAGCTCGTGGCAGCAGGCCTTCGTGAATCTGCGCAGCGGGCGGCCGGGGCGCCTGCCGCCGCCGGTCGAGAACTACCGCCAGCGCGTCGGGCCGGCGGAGAACGCGCTGCTCGATTCGGTGCTGTCGTGTTCGGCCGTGGGGTCGCGCGAGACGGTGCGCGCCGGCATCGAGGCCTTCGTCGAACGCACGGGCGCGGATGAGCTGATGATCACCTCGCAGGTGTTCGACCATGAGGCCCGGTTGCGGTCCTACGAGATCCTGGCCGAGCTCGCTGCCTGAATCAGTTCAAGGCAGCGGCACGCTTCGCAGCAGCAGTTGCCTTGCGCGGTGCTCTGGTCTCGGCAGTGCGCACCGCTTTCGCAACGACTTTCTTCTTGGGTGCTGCCCGCTTCTTGGCTGCCGGCGCAGCGACAGCAGCAACAGCAACAGCAACAGCAACAGCAACAGGCGCAGTCGCTGCCTGCCCCACGATCAGGCCGAACAGGTTCTTGTGCTCCGCGACCACATAGTCGCCGAGGTCGGCGATGTCCGGCACCGCGCGCCGGCAGGCCGTGAGCCCGAACTCGAGCGAGCCGTTGTAACTCTGCACCGTCATGTTGAGCGCCAGCCCGTGCCCCGGGATCGACACCGGGAAGTAGGTCGCCAGCTTGGCGCCCGCGAAGTAGAGCGGGAACGACGGGCCGGGCACGTTGGAGATGGCCACGTTGGCCATCGGCGGCAGCTTGTCGGCGAGTCCGGAGCGGCCGTAGAGCGAAGCCAGGCCCGACATCAGCGAAGGCACGCCCAGCGACGGGAAGTCGGTCGGGATCGCAGCCTTCACGTTGCCCGTGAGCTTCTTGCCCTCGCTGGACGATTCGTGGATTGCTGCGAGCCGCTCCAGTGGATCTGAAATGTCGGTGGCCAGGCTGACCAGCATCACCGACACCTGGTTGTTGAGGTCGGTGTTGCCCTCGCTGCGCAGCGACACCGGCACGCCGGCCATCAACGGCTTGGCCGGCTTGCAGCCGTAGTCGGCCAGGTAGCGCTTGAGCGCGCCGGCGCAGATCGCCAGCACGATGTCGTTGAGGCTGGTGTTGGTGGCCTTCGCCATCTGCTTGACCTCGGCCAGCGGCACGGAACGCCCGGCGAAGGAACGCTGGTTGGTGATCGAGACATTGAGCGGCGTCTTCGGCGCGGTCTTCAAGCCCTTGGGCAGTTCGAAGCTGCGCTTGCCCGTGGTCTCCGACACCGGCAGCAGCACGCTCGTGATCGCCTTGGCCGTAGCCGGGATCGACTGGATCAGCTTCACGTACTGCTGCACGGTGTTGCTGAGCGCGGCGCTCGCGAGCTCGGCCATCCCGAGCTGCGATGAATCGGCGCGGCGGTTGGCGCGCGGTGCCTTCACCGGCGCCGGCGTGGCCGAGATGTCGAACAGCGCCTTGGCCACCGCGACACCGGCCTGCCCGTCGATGGCCGCGTGGTGCATCTTGCTGTAGAGCGCGACCTGGCCGGTCTGCAGGCCTTCGATGATGTGGATCTCCCACAGCGGGCGGCTGCGGTCCAGCAGCGAGGAATGGAGCCGGCCGACCAGACGCTCCAGCTGCGCCATGGTGCCGGGCCGCGGCATGATCACGTGGTGGATGTGATGGTCGAGGTCCAGTTCGTCGTCGTCCACCCACACCGGATTGGCGAGGTCGAAGGGCATCATTGCGAGCTTGCGCACGAAGACCGAGGCCAGGTGCAGCCGGCCGCTCAAATACTTCTTGGCATCCTCGGCGAAGTCGCCCTCGTAGCCGGGCGGCAGGTCGATGAGCTGCAGGCTGCCCACATGCATCGGCGACTCGGGGGTCTCGAGGTGCAGGAACGATGCGTCCATGCCGCTGAGGTGAATCATGAAGGGCTCCTTGATCAATCCGGCTTGATGCCGGCCTTGGCGACGATTTCTTTCCAGGTCTTCTGCTCTGCGGCCATGCGCCCTGGGTGAGGCAGCCCATTGTGGGAGCCTGCGGCCTCCCTGCGAGCATGGGCCGCTCGGTGATTTCCCGGATGCGGGCACCGGCTTGCCGAGGCTGGGACAATCGCCGGGCTATGAAAAAACAGCGCATCGTGGTGGGCCTGAGCGGCGGAGTCGACTCCGCAGTCACGGCGCACCTGCTCAAGCAGCAGGGCCACGAGGTGATCGGCATCTTCATGAAGAACTGGGAAGACGATGACGACAGCGAGTACTGCTCGTCGAACATCGACTTCGTCGATGCCGCGAGCGTGGCCGACGTGCTGGGCATCGAGATCGAGCACGTCAACTTCGCGGGCGACTACAAGGACCGCGTGTTCGCCGAGTTCCTGCGCGAATACCAGGCCGGCCGCACGCCCAACCCGGACGTGCTGTGCAATGCCGAGATCAAGTTCAAGGCCTTTCTCGACCACGCGATGCGGCTCGGCGCCGAGAAGATTGCCACCGGGCACTACGCGCGGGTGCGCCGCAATGCGACGGGCGGGCGCTACGAGCTGCTCAAGGGACTCGATCCGGCCAAGGACCAGAGCTACTTTCTCCATCGCCTGAACCAGCAGCAGCTGTCGAAGACGCTGTTCCCCGTGGGTGAGTTGAAGAAGACCGAGGTGCGCCGCATCGCCGACGAGATCGGCCTGCCGAACGCGAAGAAGAAGGACTCGACCGGCATCTGCTTCATCGGCGAGCGGCCCTTCCGCGAGTTCCTCAACCGCTACATCTCCAAGGAGCCGGGTCCGATCCGCGACGAGCGCGGCCGCCGGATCGGAGAGCACCAGGGCCTGAGCTTCTACACGCTGGGCCAGCGCCAGGGCCTGGGCATCGGCGGCGTCAAGCCCAAGGGAGCGCAGCGCGGGGCCGGCGATCACTCGCCGTGGTTCGTGGCGCGCAAGGATGTCGCGAACAACGCGCTGTGGGTGGTGCAGGGCCACGACCATCCGTGGCTGCTGTCGCCCGCGCTCGAAGCCGACGATGCGAGCTGGGTCGCGGGCAGCGCGCCGCCCTCGGGCGCCTATGCCGCCAAGTCGCGCTATCGCCAGGCCGATGCGGATTGCGAGCTGGGCGAAGGCGCCGACGGCGCTTTCCGGCTCGCCTTTGCCGAGCCGCAGTGGGCGGTGACGCCGGGGCAGTCGGCGGTGCTCTACGACGGGGATGTGTGCCTGGGCGGCGGGGTGATCGCGCGGGCCGGCTAGATTTGCGGCGGTGCGCCGACCGATACGTGGGTGTGGATCAGGTCCAGCGCATAGCGTTGTCCTGCCAGGTAGTCCTCCACGCATTGCAGCAGCAGCGGGCTGCGATGGCGCGCCGCGCTCGAGCGGATCTCGTCAGCTGTCATCCACAGGGTGCGCACGATGCCTTTGTCCAGCGGCCGGCCCGGCTCGAACGCGCCGAGCGTGCCGGCGAAGGCGAAGCGCATGTAGGTCACGTCTTCGTCGCCGAGGAAGCGCGCCATGTAGATGCCGACGAGGGCGGTCGGCGTGAAGTGGTGGGCCGTTTCTTCCATCGTTTCGCGCGCGCAGCCCTCGGCCGGCGACTCGCCCGGGTCGAGATGGCCGGCCGGCGTGTTCAGCCTGAGGCCGGCCTTCGTATGCTCTTCGACCAGCAGGAAGCGTCCGTCCTGCTCGATCACCGCGGCGACGGTGACGTTGGGTTTCCAGCGAGCGACCGAGGCCATCAAGCTGGCGCCGGGCCGCCCCCTCGGGGGACAGAGAGGACACGAAGTGCCGAGCGTGGGGGCCGCATGACTATCGCAGCACGTAGCCCGAGAAGCGCCAGACGCGGTCGCTGCCCAGCTGAAAAGTCACCAGCTCGCGCACGGTGGCCGAGCTGTTGTTGGCGAAGCGGGTTTCGTACTCGATGTTCACATACTGGCCGGCCAGCTCGGGGTCGCCCTCGCCGACCACCTGCCGGTTGATCGCGACCCAGGTGCGTTGCTGCGCGGCGCCGAGCGGCGTGCGGGCCTTGGCGACCTGGCTCATGAAGTCGCTGCGGCTGACGCGTTTGCGGGCGGCCGGCGTGGCGCCGTCCCACAGCTCGCCGAGCTTGTTCTGGTCGATCATCTGGACCGCCTGCAGGCCGCCGCGCATCAGCTCGGCCGGGTCCACCTCCTGCGCGGCCGCGAACTGCAGGCAGCCGCCGAGCAGCAGGGCTGCGGACAGAAGTCGGGTCATTTGGCTCATCATTGCAGTGGTGCTCCTTCGATCGGAAATCGGCTCATTCGGACACGTCCGCCGTGGGGTAGGGCGACTCGATCCCATTCTGGTCGATGAACTCGAGACGATAACCGAGGCCGTAGACGGCCGACAGCACGAGACCGTTGGCCGGTCGCAGGTCTAGCTTGGAGCGCAGCCGCGACATGTGCGTGTCGAGCGAGCGCGAAGTGACCTCTGCATCCGCACCCCACACGGCTTCGAGCAGGTGCTCGCGCGACAGCAGGCGGCCGATGTTGCGGAACAGGAAGAGCGCCAGCGTGTATTCGCGATGCTTGAGCCTGGTCGCCTGGCCGTGGATCTGAAGCGTGCGCGTCAGAGGGAAGAAGCGATAGGGCCCGCAGACCAGTTCCGTTTCGAACAGCGCGGGATAGGTGCGGCGCAGAAGCGCTTTCACCCGCGCCTGGAGTTCGGCAACGCGGATCGGCTTGGCCATGAAGTCGTCGGCGCCGATCGTCAGCGCCTCGACCATGTCCTCTTCCTTGCGCCGCCTGGCCACGAAGAGGATGGGGAGACGGCTGCCGAGCTTTTCGCGAATCCATCTGACGACGTCGGAGCCTTCGACGTTGGGAAGCCGCCAATCGAGGATCAGCATGTCGAAGCTCTGCTGGTAGAGGGCACGCTGCAGGGAGCGGCCGTCTTCGAATCCATGACATTCATGTCCGATCACCGCCATGGCATGCCGAATGAGTTCGAGCTGGCGCGGCTCGTCGTCGAGCGCTGCAATTCGCATCTTTCTTCCCCCTGATTTCTTTCTGCAAAGCCGGCGATCTGTGCACCGGTCATTCGCGAGGCGCTACTGTACAGAGGGACGCGGTCCTCGGCCAGTTCTTTGTCATCTTCATGTAAGCTCGGCCCGAATTCCAACGCTGCCCCGAGGAGATCCCCCATGCTGATAGGCGTGCCGGCCGAAACTGCGCCAGGCGAAACCCGTGTGGCCGTCACTGCGGAGACGGCCAAAAAACTCGTTGCACAGGGCCACACCGTGCGCATCCAGTCCGGCGCCGGCGTGGCGGCCAGCGTCACCGACGCGGCCTACCAGGCCGCCGGCGCGGAGATCACAGACGCGCCAGGCTCCTTGGGCGCCGACATCGTGCTCAAGGTGCGCGCACCGAGCGATGCCGAGGCGACGCTCATGAAGCCCGGCACCGTCGTCATCGGCATGCTCAACCCTTTCGATGCTGCCGGCCTGCAAAGGCTTGCGACGGCGGGCCTCACCGGCTTCGCGCTAGAAGCCGCGCCGCGCACCACGCGGGCGCAGAGCATGGATGTGCTGTCGAGCCAGGCCAACATCGCCGGCTACAAGGCCGTCATGATCGCGGCCGACAAGTACCAGCGCTTCTTTCCGATGCTGATGACGGCCGCCGGCACCGTGAAGGCGGCGCGCATCGTGATCCTCGGCGTCGGCGTCGCCGGCCTGCAGGCCATCGCCACCGCCAAGCGCCTGGGCGCGGTGATCGAGGCGAGCGACGTGCGCCCGAGCGTCAAGGAGCAGGTCGAGTCGCTCGGCGCCAAGTTCATCGAGGTCTCCTACGACACCGAGGAAGAGAAGGAGGCGGCGCAGGGCGTCGGCGGCTACGCCAGGCCGATGCCCCAGAGCTGGCTCGACCGGCAGAAGATCGAGGTGGCCAAGCGCGTGGCCGCGGCCGATGTCGTGATCAGCACCGCGCTGATCCCTGGACGCGCGGCGCCGACGCTCATCACCGAAGACATGGTCAAGTCGATGAAGCCGGGCTCGGTCATCGTCGACATCGCTGCCGGCAAGGGCCCCGACGGCGTGGGCGGCAACTGCCCGCTGTCCGAGGCCGACAAGACGGTGGTCAAGCACAACGTGACCATCGTCGGCGAGACCAACCTCGCGGCGCTGGTGGCCGCCGATGCCTCCTCGCTCTATGCGCGCAACGTGCTCGACTTCCTGAAGCTCATCGTGAACAAGGAAGGCGCGCTCAACATCGACCTCGAAGACGACATCGTGGCCGCCTGCCTGATGAGCAGAGACGGTCAAGTGACCCGGAAGTGAGAGAGAAGGAAAAAAGACCATGGATCCCGTTTCCCATACCGTCATCAACCTGATCATCTTCGTGCTGGCCATCTATGTCGGCTACCACGTGGTCTGGACCGTCACGCCCGCGCTGCACACGCCGCTGATGGCCGTGACCAATGCGATCTCGGCGATCGTGATCGTCGGCGCCATGCTGGCGGCGGCGCTCACCGAGAGCGGCCTCGGCAAGACCATGGGCGTGCTCGCCGTGGCGCTGGCAGCGGTCAACGTCTTCGGCGGCTTCCTCGTGACGCGGCGAATGCTGGAGATGTTCAAGAAGAAGGACAAGAAGGCGGCGCCCGCGGCGGACAAGGGGAATGCAGCATGAGCATGAATGTCGCCACGCTGCTGTACCTGATCGCATCGGTCTGCTTCATTCAATCGCTCAAGGGCCTGAGCCACCCCACCACCTCGATCCGCGGCAACATCTTCGGCATGGTCGGCATGGCGATCGCCATCCTGACCACCGCCGCTCTGATCGTGCAGATCTCGAACGGCAAGGCGATGGGCATGGCCTGGGTGCTCTTGGGTCTGGTGGCCGGCGGCGGCTACGGCGCCTACCGCGCCAAGACCGTCGAGATGACGCAGATGCCCGAGCTGGTGGCTTTCTTCCACAGCATGATCGGTATGGCCGCGGTCTTCATCGCCGTGGCGGCGGTGGTCGAGCCCTGGGCCTTCGGTATCACGCCGCCGCCGGTGCCGGCGGTGGTCGGCAGCGCCACGCCGGCCGGCGCGCTGCTCATCGACGGCTACGCGCGCTTCGGGATTCCGGCCGGCAACCGGCTCGAGCTGTTCCTGGGTGCGGCCATCGGCGCCATCACCTTCAGCGGCTCGGTCATCGCCTTCGGCAAGCTCTCGGGCAAGTACAAGTTCCGCCTGTTCCAGGGCGCACCGGTCCAGTTCAAAGGCCAGCACATGCTGAACCTGGCGCTGGGCTTGCTGACCATCGCGCTCGGCCTGGTGTTCGTCTTCACCGAGAGCTGGACCGCCTTCTTCCTGATGGTGCTGCTGTCCTTCGTGATGGGCGTGCTGATCATCATCCCGATCGGGGGCGCCGACATGCCGGTGGTGGTCTCGATGCTCAACAGCTACTCGGGCTGGGCCGCGGCCGGCATCGGCTTCAGCCTCAACAACGCGATGCTGATCGTCGCCGGCTCGCTGGTGGGCTCATCGGGCGCGATCCTGAGCTACATCATGTGCAAGGCGATGAACCGCTCGTTCTTCAACGTGATCCTGGGCGGCTTTGGCGGCGAGGCGGTGGCGGCCGACGGCGGCGCCAAGGAGCAGCGGCCGGTGAAGAGCGGCAGCGCCGACGACGCGGCCTACATGCTCTCCAACGCCGAAACCGTGATCATCGTGCCGGGCTACGGCCTGGCGGTGGCGCGGGCGCAGCATGCGGTCAACGAGCTTGCCGAGAAGCTCACCCACAAGGGGGTGACGGTGAAGTACGCGATCCATCCGGTGGCCGGCCGCATGCCGGGCCACATGAACGTGCTCCTGGCCGAGGCCGAAGTGCCCTACGACCAGGTGTTCGAGATGGAAGACATCAACGGCGAGTTCGCGCAGGCCGACGTCGCGATCATCCTGGGCGCCAACGACGTGGTGAATCCGGCTGCGCTGCAGAAGGGCAGCTCGATCTACGGCATGCCGATTCTCGAGGCCTACAAGGCCAAGACGGTGATCGTGAACAAGCGCTCGATGGCTGCGGGTTATGCCGGTCTGGACAATGAGCTGTTCTACATGGATAAGACCATGATGGTCTTCGGCGACGCCAAGAAGGTGGTGGAAGACATGGGCAAGGCGATCGAATAAGGGCGCCTTGCGCCCGCGCCCCCCTTGCCGGCATCGCCGGCGGCAGCCCGTTGACCAGAACTCAGAATTTCGTTGAGGAGACATATCCATGACCGACCGCCCCTGGCTCGCCAGCTACCCGCAGGGTGTGCCTGCCGACATCGATGGCTCGCGCTATCCCTCGCTGGTAGCGCTCATGGAGGAGAGCTTCTCGAAGTACGCGGAGCGCACCGCCTACAGCTTCATGGGCAAGGACCTGAGCTACGGCGAAGTCGACAAGCTGAGCCGGGCGTTCGCGGCCTACCTGCAGGGACTCGGGCTCGCGAAGGGGGATCGCGTCGCGGTCATGATGCCCAATTGCCCGCAGTACCCGATCGCGGTCTGCGGCATCCTGCGCGCCGGGCTGATCCTCGTGAACGTCAACCCGCTCTACACGCCGCGTGAGCTCGAGCACCAGCTGAAGGATTCCGGCTCCAAGGCCATCGTGATCATGGAGAACTTCGGCGCCACGCTGCAGCAATGCATCGCGTCCACGCCGGTCAAGCACGTCGTCCTGAGCAGCATGGGCGATCGGCTCGGCATGCTCAAGGGCGCACTGGTCAACTACGTGGTGCGCAACGTCAAGAAGTTGGTGCCCGACTTCAGCCTGCCGGGCGCCGTGCGCTTCAACGACGCGTTGGACAAGGGAGCAGGGCGCGCGCCTCAGCCGGCGCCCATCGGGCCCGATGACGTCGCGGTGCTGCAGTACACGGGCGGCACCACCGGCGTGTCCAAGGGCGCGGTGCTGCTGCATCGCAACGTGATCTCCAACGTGCTGCAGTCCGAGGCCTGGAACGAACCGGTCATGCAGAAGGTGCCGGCCGGCGAGCAGCCCACCAGCGTCTGCGCCCTGCCGCTCTATCACATCTTCGCGTTCACCGTGAACATGATGCTCAGCATGCGCACCGGCGGCAAGCTGATCCTGATTCCGAATCCGCGCGACATTCCGGCCGTGCTGAAGGAGCTGTCGAAGCACACCTTCCACAGCTTCCCGGCCGTCAACACGCTGTTCAACGGGCTTGCCAACCATCCGGACTTCGGCACCGTCAACTGGAAGAACCTCAAGGTCTCTGTCGGCGGCGGCATGGCGGTGCAGGGCGCGGTGGCCAAGCTCTGGCTCGAGAAGACAGGCTGCCCGATCTGCGAAGGCTATGGCCTCTCCGAAACCTCGCCGTCGGCCACCTGCAATCCGACCACCAGCACCGCCTACACCGGCACCATCGGCGTGCCGCTGCCCAGCACCTGGCTGAAGCTGCTCGACGACGACGGCCGCGAGGTGCCTGTGGGCCAGCCGGGCGAGATCGCCATCAAGGGTCCGCAGGTGATGGCCGGCTACTGGCAGCGCCCCGACGAGACGGCCAAGGTCATGACGGCCGACGGCTACTTCAAGTCCGGCGACATCGGCGTCATGGACGAGAGCGGCTTCTTCAAGATCGTCGACCGCAAGAAGGACATGATCTTGGTCTCGGGCTTCAACGTGTACCCGAACGAGGTCGAAGAAGTGGTCGCGCAGATCCCGGGCGTGCTCGAATGCGCGGCCGTGGGCATCGTAGACGAGAAGACCGGCGAAGCCGTCAAGCTCGTGCTGGTCAAGAAGAACCCCGACCTCACCGAGGCCCAGGTGCGCGACTTCTGCCGCGCCAATCTCACCGGCTACAAGCAGCCCAAGGTGGTGGAGTTCCGCACCGAGCTGCCGAAGACGCCGGTCGGCAAGATCCTGCGGCGCGAGCTGCGCGACAAGAAGTAGCGGGGGCCTCCATGGCGGGGCCGGTCGCGATCGTTGCCGCCATGCAGGAAGAGCTGGGCGCGCTGCTCGCGGCCATGCCCGACGAGCAGCGCGTGCGCGTCGCCGGCCGCGATTTCTGGGTCGGCCATCTGCATGGGCAGGCGGTCGTGGCGGTGCTGTCGCGCATCGGCAAGGTCGCAGCGGCCACCACGGCCACCGTGCTGCTCGAGCGTTTTGGCGTGCGCGCCATCGTCTTCACCGGCGTCGCCGGCGGCCTGGCGCCCGGCGTGCGGGTGGGAGACGTGGTGGTGGCGACCAAGCTGCTGCAGCACGACCTGGACGCCTCCCCGATTTTTCCCAAGTACGAAGTGCCGCTGACCGGGCACGCACGCTTCGCGGCCGATACAGCGATCAGCGATGCGCTGGCCGCCGTGGTTGCCGGCGTGCTGCGCGATCCGGTCGCTCTGCTTGGCCAGGCCGTGGTCGACGACTTCGGCCTGCATGCGCCGCGGCTGCATCGCGGCCTGCTGGTGAGCGGCGACCGCTTCGTGTCGACCGCCGCGGAAAGCGCGGCGCTCCGGCGCGATCTGCCCGATGCCCTGGCGGTAGAGATGGAGGGTGCCGCGGTGGCGCAGGTGTGCCACGACTACCGCGTGCCCTTCGCCGCGGTGCGCACGATCTCGGACCGCGCCGACGATGCGGCGCATGCCGACTTCCTGCGCTTCGTGGCGGTCGTCGCGAGCCGCTACAGCCTCGCGGTGATCGGTGCCTGGCTCGCCGGCCTGTCTTCCCCCGCCCGTTCGGGCTGAGCTTGTCGAAGCCGGGAGCAGCCTGTCGACAAGCTCAGCCCGAACGGGGTTGGGCGACTGCTACTTGAGCCAGCCGCGGCGGCGGAAGTACCACATCGGCACCAGCGCGCTGGCCACCATCAGCGCGATCGCGTACGCGTAGCCATAGGACCAGTCCAGCTCTGGAATGAGCCTGAAGTTCATGCCGTACACGCTCGCGATCAAGGTCGGCGGCAGCAGCGCCACGCTGGCGACCGAGAAGATCTTGATGGTCTTGTTCTGGTTGATGTTGATGAAGCCGACGGTCGCATCCATCAGGAAGTTGATCTTGTCGAACAGGAAGGCCGTGTGGTTGTCGAGCGATTCGATGTCGCGCAGGATCTGGCGCGCTTCCTCGAACTGCTCGGCGTTCAGCATGCGGCTGCGCATCATGAAGCTCACCGCGCGGCGCGTGTCCATCACGTTGCGACGGATGCGTCCGTTCAGGTCTTCCTGCCGGGCGATCGCGGCCAGCACTTCGCCGGCGAGCTCGTCGCTGACGTTGCCCTCCAGCACCTTTTTGCCGGCGACCTCCAGCTCGTCGTAGATGTTCTCCAGCGAGTCGGCCGAATATTCGGCGTCGGCGTCGAAGAGCTTCAAGAGCACTTCCTTGGCGTCCTCGATGAGGCCGGGCGCGCGGCGCGCGCGCATGCGCAGGAGGCGGAACACCGGTACGTCTTCATCGTGGATCGAGAACAGCACGCCGCGGCTGCGCAGCTCGGTGTTGTGCTGATTGAGGATGAAGGCCACGCGCACGGAGCGCGGGTTCTCGGCGTCGTCGATCAGGAAGTCGCTGCGCACGTGCAGCTCGCCGTTGTCTTCCTCGTAGAAGCGCGCGGACTCCTCGATGTCCTCGTCCATCGCATCCTCGGGGATCGACAGGCCGTAGTACTGCTTGATCCAGCGCTTTTCTTCGAGCGTGGGCGATTCGAGATCGACCCAGATGGGCTGGAACTGAGAGAGCTCCTCGAGGGCCTCGATCTCTTCCTGGACGAGGCGGCCGTTGGCGAGCGTGAAGATATTGAGCATTGGCTCACTCCCGGTGAATTTTTCTAGCGGTTGGCGAGGGGTCGGGCGCTTTCAATTCCCTGGCCAACGACGCATCACAGGGGAGTTGAAAGCTGCCGAGGCGGAACGGTTTCCATGCGAAGTCTCCGGTTGCAGCGAGGCGCGATTATGTCACCGGCCTCCAGCACTTTTCTGCCGGGGCCTGGATGGGCATCCAGTAAAGTCGCGGCGATGCAAAGCCTCGCGACACCCGCACCCACGAGCCAGGCCGAGCGCCTCGCAGCCGCACTCGCCAAGCTCAACGACGCGCAGCGGGCGGCGGTGGAGCACGGCGTCGGCGCGGCGCTGGGCGAGGCGCCCGAAGACCAGCGGCCCTTGCTCGTGATCGCCGGCGCGGGTTCGGGCAAGACCAGCACGCTCGCGCACCGCGTTGCGCACCTGATCGCGCGTGGCGCCGATCCGCAGCGCACCCTGTTGCTGACCTTCTCGCGCCGCGCGGCGCAGGAGATGGAGCGCCGCGCTGGCGAAGTGCTGGCGCGCGTGCTCGGCCTGAAATCCGAGGCGCCGCCGGCCTTGCCATGGGCCGGCACCTTCCATGGCATCGGCGCGCGCCTGCTGCGCGAACACGCGGCACAAATCGGCCTTCAGGAGAACTTCACCATCCACGACCGCGGCGATGCCGAGGACCTGATGGGCCTGGTGCGCAACGACATCGGCCTCGCGGCCATGGAGCGGCGCTTTCCGCGCAAGGGAACCTGCCTCTCGATCTACTCGCGCACCGTCAACACCTGCGCGCCGCTGGCCGAGGTGCTCGCGCATGCGTTTCCGTGGTGCGCCGAATGGGAGGCCGAGCTCAAGCGCCTGTTCGGCGCCTACGTCGAAGCCAAGCAGGCGCAGCAGGTGCTCGACTACGACGACCTGCTGCTGTACTGGGCCGAGATGGTGGCGGAGCCCGCGCTCGCGGCGCAGATCGGCGCGCGCTTCGATCACGTGATGGTCGACGAGTACCAGGACACCAACCTGCTGCAAGCCGCGATCCTGCGCGCGCTCAAGCCCGACGGCCGCGGCCTCACCGTGGTCGGAGACGACGCGCAGTCGATCTATTCGTTCCGCGGTGCGACGGTGCGCAACATCCTCGATTTCCCGCAGCAGTTCGCCCAGCCGGCGCGCATCGTCACGCTGGAGCGCAACTACCGCTCGACCCAGCCCATCCTCGACGTCTCCAACGCGGTGATCGCCGCCGCCCCGGAGCGCCATGCCAAGACGCTCTGGACCGACAAGCCCTCGGCCGGCCGGCCGCAGCTGGTGCTGGTGCCCGACGAGGCGCAGCAGGCCCGCTTCGTGGCCGAACGCGTGCTCGCGCACCGCGAAGGCGGGCTGGCGCTGAAGTCGCAAGCCGTGCTGTTCCGCACCTCGAGCCACAGCGCTGCGCTCGAGCTCGAGCTGGCGCGGCGCAACATCCCTTTCGTGAAGTACGGCGGCCTCAAGTTTCTCGAGGCCGCGCATGTCAAGGATCTGCTGGCGGTGCTGCGCTTCGCCCAGAATCCGCGCGGGCGCATGGCGGGCTTTCGCGTCACGCAGCTGATTCCTGGCATCGGGCCCGTCAGTTCCACGCGGCTGCTCGATGCGATGGCCGATGCCGCGGATCCCGGTGCCGTCGTGCAGGCTTTCGTGCCGCCCGCCGCCGCGAAGGAGGAGTGGGCGCGTTTCGCCGCCATCTATGCCGCGCTGCGCGCGCCCGCGCTCGCCTGGCCGGCCGACATGGAGCTTGCGCTGCAGTGGTATCTGCCGCACCTGGAGCGGCTCCACGACGATGCCGGCCTCAGGCGCGGCGACGTCGAGCAGCTCGCGCGCCTGGCCTCGGGCTATGCCTCGCGCGAGCGCTTCCTGACCGAGCTCACGCTCGATCCGCCCGAGGCCACGAGCGATCGGCCGGGTCCGCCGCTGCTCGACGAGGACTACCTGATTCTCTCGACCATCCACTCCGCCAAAGGGCAGGAGTGGCGCTCGGTGCATGTGCTCAACGTGGTCGACGGCTGCATACCGGCCGACGTGGCGCAGGGCGCGCAGGAGCTGGAGGAGGAGCGGCGCCTGCTCTACGTGGCGATGACCCGCGCGCGCGATCACCTGCACCTGCTGGTGCCCCAGCGCTTCTACGTCACGCAGCAGGCGGTGCGCGGCGACCGGCATCTCTACGCCGGCCGAACGCGCTTCATTTCTGCCGCCGATGCCGAGCGCTTCGACGAGCAGACCTGGCCGCCGCCGCCCGAACGTGCACCCCATGTGCCACCGCCGGCAGCCACGATCGACCTGCTGAGCCGCATGCGCGCCGCCTGGCGCTGAGCGTCGCGCGAGGTCTTTAGCACTATCGAATCGATAGCAGCCCGCGAGCAGGGGCGGGCGGTGCCGGGGTTTGCCCCGGAAAGGGATTGCAATTCGATGACAGCATGGGCATAGTGAACCGACCTTCCTCTTCCCTCTCTCCCCTTCTTTTCTTCTCTCCTTCCCCCACCTTCTCCCTGTTTCGCCGGCCGCGTTTCACGATCCCGTGAAGCGAGGTCTTTTTCCCCAACCGTCAATCCAGGAGGTCATTCATGAATTTGACGATCAGCGGTCATCACCTCGACGTCACCCCCGCCTTGCGCAGCTACGTTACGAGCAAGCTGGACCGAATCACCCGCCATTTCGACCAGGTGGTCGATGTGAAGGTGATCCTCACGGTGGAAAAGCAAAAGGAAAAGGAACGCCGGCAACGAGCCGAATGCAATATTCACGTCAAGGGCAATGACATGTTCGCGGAATCGAGCCACGCTGATCTTTACGCCGCGGTCGACGAGTTGGTGGACAAGCTCGATCGGCAGGTCGTCCGCCACAAAGACCGCCTGCAGGACCACCATCACGAGGCGCCGAAGCGCGTGATGTAGTACCTCTCCGGGCAAATACTCTTGCGGGCCGCCTTCGGGCGGCTCTTTGCTTTTTGTGGAGCAGGTGCATAATCGCCCCCGCCCTGCCCCAACATGAACCGACTCGCGTCCATCCTGCCGCCCGCTCAAGTCCTCGTGAGCGTCGAGGCCACCAGCAAGAAGCGTGCTTTTGAAGAAGCGGGCTTGCTGTTTGAAAACCTGCATGGCCTTGGCCGCGCCCTCATCACCGACAGCCTGTTCGCCCGCGAGCGCCTGGGTTCCACCGGCCTCGGCCACGGCGTAGCCATCCCCCATGGGCGCATCAAGGGCCTCAAGTCGCCGATGGCTGCGGTGTTCCAGCTCGCGAATCCGATCGGTTTCGACGCGCCGGACGAGCAGCCGGTAGTGCTGCTGATCTTCCTGCTGGTGCCCGAGGCGGCGACGCAGAAACACCTTGAAATACTTTCGGAGATCGCAGAGCTGCTCAGCGATGCCGGCCTGCGCGAGCAGATCAAGTCGAGTTCCGACGCCGCCGCGCTCCACGCCCTGATCGCAGGATGGCAATCCGCCCAGGTGGCTTGAAGCGCATCCGCATGAGACAGTCTGGCGCATGAAGCCGACCGTCATCAGTGCCGATGCGATGTTCGAGGAGTTCCGCGGCTCGCTCCGATGGGAGTGGCTGGCGGGCCTGGGCGCCTCGGAGCGCCAGTTCGATCCCGGCGTCATCAGCCGCGCCCAGTCGGCCGCCGATCTGGTGGGCTACCTCAACTACATCCATCCTTACCGTGTGCAGATCCTCGGCGCGCGCGAGGTCGCCTACCTGACGCGCGGCACGCCCGACGATTGCGTACGGCGCATCGCCCGCATCGTCACGCTCGAGCCGCCCATGCTGGTGCTGGCCGACGGCCAGCCGGCCCCGGACGAGCTGCTGTCGATCTGCGAGCGGGCGCAGTTGCCCCTTTTTGCCACGCGGGAATCGTCGGCCTTCGTGATCGACCTGCTGCGCGCCTACCTCTCCAAGCACTTCGCCGAGCGCACCTCGATGCACGGCGTGTTCATGGACATCCTGGGCCTGGGTGTGATGATCACGGGCGAATCGGGACTGGGAAAGAGCGAACTCGGCCTGGAGCTGATCTCGCGCGGCAACGGCCTGGTGGCCGACGACGCGGTCGATCTGTATCGCATCAACCAGACCACGCTGGAAGGGCGCTGCCCCGAGCTGCTCCAGAACCTGCTCGAGGTGCGCGGCATCGGCCTGCTGGACATCCGGGCGATCTTCGGCGAGACCGCGGTGCGCCGGAAGATGCGCCTCAAGCTCATCGTGCACCTGGTGCGGCGCGACAGCTTCGAGCGCGATTACGAGCGCATGCCCTCGGCGCCGCTCACGCAGGACGTGCTGGGCATCCCGGTGCGCAAGGTGATCATCCAGGTGGTGGCCGGCCGCAACATCGCGGTGCTGGTCGAAGCGGCGGTGCGCAACTCGATCCTGCAACTGCGTGGCATCGACACGTACGCCGATTTCGTGGCGCGCCACCACAAGGCCATGGAAGGCGCGCGCGAAGATGATTAGCCCCCCCGGCTTTTCACTGCGCTTCGCTGCGTGTAACTCCACCCCCCGAGGGGGAGGCGCGGCCCGCCTTGGGGCGGCCCCGGCGGCGGCCGCCGCCGTCTGTCAGTTCAGCGCTTGCTTGCGCAGTCGCCGCAGAGGCCGTAGAGCGACATCGCGTGGTCCTGCAGGATCCACTTCTTGTCGGTCGCGATCATCTGCTGGCGGCGCTCGATCTCGGGGTCGTAGAACTCCTCGACCTTGCCGCAGGAGGTGCACACCAGGTGGTCGTGGTGCTTGCCCTCGTTGAGCTCGTAGACGGCCTTGCCGCTCTCGAAATGGCTGCGCTCGAGGATGCCGGCCTGTTCGAACTGCGTCAGCACGCGGTAGACCGTCGCCAACCCGATGTCGGAGTGCTCGTTGAGCAGCACCCGGAACACGTCCTCCGCCGTCATGTGGCGCTGGCCGCCGTTCTGGAAGATCTCGAGGATCTTGAGGCGCGGCAGGGTGGCCTTGAGGCCGGTGTTCTTCAGTTCGTCGATGTTGCCCATGATGGTTCCTGCGCCGGCTGGCGAGAGGGGCACGCCGGGGGGCAGCCGCTACAATGGCCCGATCATATCGCTACCCCTCTTTGCCCTTTTGCCCATGCCTGACATTCCACAACGCCGCCTCTGGCTGCTCGTCGGCGCCGTCGCTGGGAGCCTCTGCCTCGGCGCCTGCAGCAGCGTGACCGAACGCTCGCGCGATGCGCTGCATGCCATCACGCCCTACAAGGTCGAGGTGGTCCAGGGCAATTTCGTGTCGAAGGAGCAGGTAGAGCTGCTCAAGCCCGGCATGTCGCGCCAGCAGGTGCGCGAAATCCTCGGCACCTCCCTGCTGAACGACGTCTTCCATTCCAATCGCTGGGACTACGTGTTCACGATCCGGCGCCAGGGCGTCGAGCCCCAGCAACGCCGCCTGACGGTGTTCTTCAATGGCGAAGCGCTCGAACGCTTCGAAGGCGACCCGATGCCCAGCGAGGAAGAATTCGTCGCTGCGCTCGACAGCCGCAAGCGCAGCGGCAAGGTACCGGTCCTGGAAGCTACGGAAGACCAGCTCAAGAAATTCGAGCCGGCCAAGGACAAGAAGGCGGACGGCGAGTCCTCCGCCTCCCTGCCTCCGCTGCCGCCGAGCTATCCCCCGCTCGAAGCATCGCGCTAGCGCGCGCCGGCCGCGCCGGCCCGCTTCTTCAAGGCTGAAACGCGTGACTGATTCCTCTTCTTCCTCCTCCTCCTCCTCCATTCCCCCGCTGCGGCGCATCGCGGTCGCAGGCGCTTCCGGGCGCATGGGGCACATGCTGATCGAGGCCGTGCGCGAGGCGCAGGATTGCCGCCTCGCCGGTGCGCTCGATGTCGCCGGCAGCCCGGCGCTCGGCAGCGATGCGGCCGCCTTTCTCGGCGCCGCGAGCGGCGTCCCGATCGTGGCCGACCTGCGCACCGGCCTCCAGGACGCCCAGGTGCTGATCGACTTCACGCGGCCCGAAGGCACGCTGGCGCACCTCGCCGTATGCCGCGAGCTGGGCGTGCAAGCCGTGATCGGCACCACCGGCTTCAGCGACGCGCAGAAGGCCGAGATCGCCGCGGCAGCGAAAGACATCGCGATCGTGATGGCGCCCAACATGAGCGTGGGCGTCAACGTCACCTTCAAGCTGCTCGAAATGGCGGCCAAGGCGCTTTCGACCGGCTACGACATCGAGATCATCGAGGCGCACCACCGCCACAAGGTCGATGCGCCCTCGGGCACCGCGCTCAAGATGGGCGAGGTGATCGCCGATGCGCTGGGCCGGGACCTCAAGGAGTGCGCGGTCTACGCGCGCGAAGGCGTCACCGGCGAGCGCGACCCGTCATCCATCGGCTTCGCGACCATCCGCGGCGGCGACATCGTGGGCGACCACACGGTGCTGTTCGCCGGCACCGGCGAGCGCATCGAGATCACGCACAAGTCGGCCAGCCGCGCGACCTATGCGCAGGGCAGCCTGCGCGCGGCGCGTTTCCTGGCCGGACAGCAGAGCGGCCTGTTCGACATGTTCGACGTGCTCGGCCTGCGCTAGGGCCTGCTCACCCATGAACCACCCCCGCGTGAGGCCCCACAGAGGGCCCGATCTAGGCGCCAAGCGGAACTGGGTTGAACACCCAGTGAGCATTGGCAACGACGAGTGGGCCCTCAGTGGGGCCTCACCCGAAGGGCCGGGGCGGCAAGGGGCGCATGGCGTCGTTGCGGTCCTTGCCCAGGCGGCCAGCCTGGGCTGCGGCCCGCGCCTAGCCCTGCACCCCTTGCCGCCCCGGCGCGGGGGTGATTCATGGGTGAGCAGGCCCGCATGAGCGTGCTGGAGCTGCTGACCCACGGCGACGGCGTCAGCCGTTCTGTGGCTGCGCTGCTGCTCCTGATGTCGGTCTCCAGCTGGGTCGTGATCCTCTGGAAAGCCTGGCTGCTGCGCGGCGGCACGCGCGACGTGGTGCGCAGCATCGCGGCCTTCTGGCAATCGGCCTCGCTCGGCGACGCCGAGCAGAAGCTCCGAAGCTTCGACCATGCTGCGCTGGTCTGGCCGGCCGTGAGCGCGGTCCGGAGCTTGGCCGCCAAGTCCGATGCCGCCACCCTCGGCGGCGCGGTCGACCGCGGCAAGCGCCTCACGCGCGCCCTGCGCGAGGCCCTGCATGCCGCACTGCGGCGCCTGCAGGCCGGGCAGATCCTGCTCGCCACGGTGGGCGCCACGGCGCCCTTCGTCGGGCTGCTCGGCACGGTCTGGGGCATCTACGGCGCGCTCGTGGGCATTGCCGGGGAAAGCGGCGGATTCACCATCGACAAGGTGGCCGGCCCGGTCGGCGAGGCGCTGATCATGACCGCGTTCGGCCTGGCCGTCGCGATTCCGGCCGTGCTGGCCTACAACGTGTTCGGCCGCGTCGTCAGCCGGATCGAGGCCGAGCTGGAAGGCTTCGCGCACGACCTGCTCGGCGCGCTCGGCGACGAGCCGCAGCGCGAAGCGCCGCTGCCGCCGGCGCGGCCGATGCCTGTCTAACGGCACACCCATGGCCTTCGGTCGCACCTCGCTCGGCAGCACCGCCACCGGCGGGCGCGCGATCGGCGCCGGCGGGCAGCGGCCGCTGTCGGACATCAACGTCACGCCGCTGGTGGACGTGATGCTGGTGCTGCTGGTGATCTTCATCATCACCGCGCCGCTGATGGCCAGCTCGATCAAGCTCGACCTGCCGCGCACCGACGCCGGGCAGCCGACCGACACGCCCAAGTTCGTGAGCCTCGCGGTGGATGCGACCGGCAAGGTCTTCCTCAACGACCAGGCCGTGACGACCGAAGAGCTCGCCACCCGTCTCGGGCAGGCCGCCGCCGCCAGCCGCGACACCGAGGTCCAGCTGCGTGCCGACCAGACCGTTCCCTACGGCAAGGTGGTCGAGCTGATGGGCATCGCGAACAAGGCGGGGCTCAGCCGCATCGGCTTCGTGACCGAAGCGCCGGCCGCCAGGAAGCCTTGAGCTTCCGCTGCCGCGATAATCCGCATTCCCCGGCCGCCCGATGCCGGGCTTGCCTGAAGCCCAATGAACCCCAGCTACAAACCCAGCGACGTCGAGTCCGCTGCCCAGGCCGCCTGGACGGCGGCCGACGCCTACCGCGTGACCGAGGACGCGCAGAAGAAGAAGTACTACGCCTGCTCGATGCTGCCATACCCCAGCGGCAAGCTGCACATGGGCCACGTGCGCAACTACACGATCAACGACATGCTCACGCGCTACCTGCGCATGAGCGGCTACAACGTGCTGATGCCGATGGGCTGGGACGCCTTCGGCCTGCCGGCCGAGAACGCTGCGCTCAAGAACGGCGTGCCGCCGGCGAAGTGGACCTACGAGAACATCGGCTACATGAAGAGCCAGCTCCAGGCCATGGGGCTGGCGATCGACTGGAGCCGCGAGATCGCGACCTGCGATCCCAGCTACTACAAGTGGAACCAGTGGCTGTTCCTGAAGATGCTCGAAAAAGGCATCGCCTACCGCAAGACGCAGCTGGTCAACTGGGACCCGGTCGACCAGACCGTGCTGGCCAACGAGCAGGTGATCGACGGCAAGGGCTGGCGCACCGGCGCCACGGTGGAGCGGCGCGAGATCCCCGGCTACTACCTCAAGATCAGCGACTACGCCGAAGAGCTGCTCGAGCACACCCAGCACAAGCTGCCGGGCTGGCCCGAGCGCGTGAAGCTGATGCAGGAGAACTGGATCGGCAAGAGCGAGGGCGTACGCTTCGCCTTCCCGCATGACATCGAGGACGAGCACGGCAAGCTGATACAGGGCGGCCGCATGTACGTCTTCACGACGCGCGCCGACACCATCATGGGCGTGACCTTCTGCGCCGTGGCGCCCGAGCACCCGCTCGCCGTGCACGCCGCGAGGAAGGATCCCAAGGTCGCCGCCTTCATCGAGGAATGCAAGACCGGCGGCACCACAGAGGCCGAGCTCGCGACGCAGGAAAAGAAGGGCGTGCCCACCGGTCTCCACGTGCGGCACCCGATCACCGACGAACCGATCCCGGTCTGGGTCGGCAACTACGTGCTGATCGGCTACGGCGACGGCGCCGTGATGGGCGTACCCGCGCACGACGAGCGCGACTTCGCCTTCGCCAACAAGTACGGCATCGAGATCATCCAGGTCGTGCTGGTCGACGACGAGCCGCACTTCGACTATCACCGCTGGCAGGACTGGTACGCCGACAAGCAGCGCGGCGTGACCATCAACTCCGACAACTTCAGCGGCATGTCCTACGCCGGGGCGGTGAAGGCCGTGGCCCATGCGCTGGGCCAGAAGGGCCTGGGCGAGATGCAGACCACCTGGCGCCTGCGCGACTGGGGCGTGAGCCGGCAACGCTACTGGGGCACGCCGATCCCGATCATCCACTGCGAGGAACACGGCGCGGTGCCGGTGCCCGAGAAGGACCTGCCGGTCGTGCTGCCCACCGACTGCGTGCCCGACGGCTCGGGCAATCCGCTGGCCAAGCACGAAGGCTTCCATGCCGGCGTGGTCTGCCCGGTCTGCGGCAAGCCCGCGCGGCGCGAGACCGACACCATGGACACCTTCGTCGACAGCGCCTGGTACTTCATGCGCTACTGCGACCCGAAGAACGAGGAGGCCATGGTGGCCGAGGGCGCCGACTACTGGATGCCGATGGACCAGTACATCGGCGGCATCGAGCACGCGATCCTGCACCTGCTCTACGCGCGCTTCTGGACCAAGGTGATGCGCGATCTGGGCCTGGTGAAGATCGACGAGCCCTTCAGCAAGCTGCTGACGCAGGGCATGGTGCTCAACCACATCTTCTACAAGCGCAGCGGAAAGGGCGGCAAGGAGTACTTCCCGCCCTCGGAAGTGACGCCCGTGCTCGACGCGCAGGGCCGCATCGCCGGCGGCACCCTGGCCGACGGCACCAAGGTCGACTACGGCGGCGTCGGCAAGATGGGCAAGAGCGAGCGCAATGGCGTCGATCCGCAGGACCTGATCGAGAAGTACGGCGCCGACACCGCACGCCTCTACACCATGTTCACCGCGCCGCCCGAAGCCACGCTGGAGTGGAACGATGCGGCCGTAGAGGGCAGCTACCGCTTTCTGCGCCGAGTCTGGAACTTCGGGGTGGCGCTGGAGGCGGCCACCGTCAGCGCCGCGGAAAACACGGAGATCGAGATCGACGCGGTCGACCCGCGCTCGGCCTTCGGCAAGGAGGCCAAGGCGCTGCGCCGCGAAGTCCACACCGTGCTGCGCCAGATCGACTACGACTACCAGCGCATGCAATACAACACCGTGGTGTCGGGCGCGATGAAGCTCCTGAATGCGCTGGAGGGCTTCAAATCCGACGGCAGCACGGGCGACCGGGCGGCCGTGCGCGAAGGCTTCGGCATCCTGATGCGCTGCCTCTACCCGGCCACGCCGCACATCACGCATGCGCTGTGGCATCAGCTGGGCTACGACACGCTGCACGGCCCGCTGCTCGATGCACCCTGGCCTGCGGTCGACGTGATCGCGCTCGAGCAGGACGAGATCGAGCTGATGCTGCAGGTCAACGGCAAGCTGCGCGGCTCGCTGCGCGTGCCGGCCAATGCCTCGAAGCAGGACATCGAGAAGATCGCGCTGGCCAGCGAGGTGCTCGCCAAGCATGCCGAGGGCGCCGTGCCCAAGCGGGTGGTTGTGGTGCCTGGGCGACTGGTCAACGTGGTGGTATGAAAAAGGGCGGCATGAATACATCCTCCAGTCGGCGCCGGGCCCTGCTCGCCGCAGCGGTTTCCACCCTCGCGCTCGCGGGCTGCGGCTTCGAGCTGCGCCGCGCGCCGGTCTTCGCCTTCAAGTCGCTGGCGGTGCCGGGCACCTCTGCCTTCGTGAATTCGCTGCGCCGCCAGTTTCGTGCCGCCGGCAACGTCGAGCTGGTGCCGCTCGAGGAACAGGCGCGGGCCGATGCGATCCTGGACGTGCTGTCGGAAAACCGCGGCACGGTCGTGCTTTCCACCAACTCGGCGGGCCAGGTGCGCGAGCTGCAACTGCGCCTTGTGATGCGGATCCGGCTGCGCACGCCTGCCGGCAAGGAGCTGCTGGGCCCGACGCAGATCGAGCAGTTCCGCGACATTACCTACAACGAAACCGCCGCCCTCGCCAAGGAGAGCGAGACCGAGCTGCTGTACCGCGACATGCAGAACGACATCGCCCAGCAGACGCTGCGCCGCCTCGCGGCCGTCAAGAGCCTCTGATGCAGCTCAGCCCCGCGCAGCTGGGAGCCCATCTGCAGAAGGGCGTCAAGCCGCTATACGTCATCCACGGCGACGAGCCGCTGCTCGCACAGGAGGCGGCCGACGCCATCCGCGCGGCGGCGCGCACGCAGGGCTACACCGAGCGCAGCTCGTACACCGTGGCCGGCGCGCATTTCGACTGGAGCGCGGTGCTCGCGGCCGGCGGGTCGCTGAGCCTGTTCGCCGACCGGCAAATCGTCGAGATCCGCGTCCCTTCGGGCAAGCCGGGCAAGGACGGCAGCGCAGCGCTGCAGCAGATCGCCGAAGCCGCGCCGGGCAACGACAGCACCCTGACGCTCGTGATGCTGCCGCGCCTGGACAAGGCCACGCGCACCGGCGCCTGGTTCTCGGCGCTGGAGAACAACGGCATCAGCCTGCAGATCGAAGGCATCGAGCGCGCCGCGCTGCCGCAGTGGATCGCGCAGCGGCTCGCGCAGCAGGGCCAGCGCGTGAAGGGTGGCGAGGAAGGCCAGCGCACGCTGCAGTTCTTCGCCGACCGCGTGGAAGGCAACCTGCTCGCCGCGCACCAGGAAATCCAGAAGCTCGCGCTGCTGCATCCCGAAGGCGAGCTGTCTTGGGAGCAGGTCGAAGGCGCGGTCAACAACGTCGCACGCTACGACGTGTTCAAGCTCTCCGAGGCGGTGCTCGGCGGCAATCCGCAGCGCGTCGCACGCATGCTCGAGGGGCTGCAAGCCGAAGGCGAGGCCGAAGTGCTGGTGCACTACACGCTGGCCGAGGACATCCGGGCGCTCAAGCGCGTCAAGGACGCGATGGCCGCCGGCCGGCCGCTGCCCATGGCGCTGCGCGAGAACCGCATCTGGGGCCCGCGCGAGCGCGCCTTCGAGCGCGTGCTGCCGCGGCTGGACGACCGTGCGCTGGCCCGCATGCTGCGCGCCGCGCACATCGTCGACGGCATCGTCAAGGGCCTGAAGCAGCCCGATTGGCCGAGCGGCGGCTGGCAGGCGCTGCAGCGGCTGGCGCTGATACTGTGCCGGGCCTGCGCGGCGCCGGCCCGGGGTTGAGCCCGCATCGTTCCTCTTTCGCGAACCCGGCGTTTCCACGCCTCTGCTGCCCTGCCTGCAGCTCGCGTGGGAAAATGCGGCGATGAACGCGTTCAATGTCAACGAACACATGCAGACCCTCGGGCTGCAGGCCAAGGCGGCCGCCGCCCTGATGGCCAAGGCCTCCGCGGCCACCAAGAACAAGGCGCTCAAGGCGCTGGCGCGGCGCCTGCGCGAGAGCACGGCGGCCCTGGCCCCGGCCAATGCGCGCGACATCGAACGGGCCGTTGCGGCCGGCCTCTCGGCCCCGATGGTCGATCGGCTCAAGCTCACGCCGAAGGTCATCGAGACCGTGGCGCTGGGCTGCGAACAGCTCGCCGCCATGCCCGATGTGATCGGCGAAGTCATCGGCATGAAGCAGCAGCCCAGCGGCATTCGCGTCGGCCAGATGCGGGTGCCGATCGGCGTCTTCGGCATGATCTACGAGAGCCGGCCCAACGTGACCATCGAGGCCGCGAGCCTTGCGATCAAGAGCGGCAACGCGGCCATCCTGCGCGGCGGCTCGGAGGCGATCGAATCGAACAAGGCGCTCGCGCTGCTGGTGTCCGAGGCGCTGGCCGAGGCGGGCCTGCCGGTGGAGGCAGTGCAGCTGGTGCAGACCACCGACCGCGAGGCCGTGGGCCAGCTGATCGCGATGCCCGAGTTCGTCGACGTGGTCATTCCGCGCGGCGGCAAGGGCCTCATCGAGCGCATCAGCCGCGAGGCCAAGGTGCCGGTCATCAAGCACCTGGACGGCAACTGCCACGTTTTCGTGGACGACACGGCCGAGCTCGACATGGCGGTGAAGATCGTCGACAACGCCAAGACGCAGAAGTACAGCCCCTGCAATGCGGCCGAGGGCCTGCTGGTGGCGGCCTCGATGGCCGAGAGCTTCCTGCCCGAGATCGGCGCCATCTTCGCGGCCAAGGGGGTGGAGATGCGCTGCGACCCCGTCGCGGCACGCATCCTGCGTGCCGAGGGGGCCCTCCCGCCGAGCGCCCGGGTGGTGGACGCGGTCGAGTCCGACTGGTCGGAGGAGTATCTGGCCGCCGTCATCAGCATCAAGGTGGTCGAGGGCGTGGACGAGGCCATTTCGCACATCAACCGCTATTCGAGCCACCACACCGACGCCATCGTCACGCGCGACCACATGCACGCCCAGCGCTTCCTGCGCGAGGTCGACTCGGCCAGCGTGATGGTGAACGCGAGCACGCGCTTTGCGGACGGCTTCGAGTTCGGGCTCGGCGCTGAAATCGGCATCAGCACCGACAAGTTCCACGCGCGCGGGCCGGTGGGCATCGAGGGGCTCACCTCGCTCAAGTACGTGGTGCTGGGCCAGGGTGAAGTGCGGAGCTGAAAGGTGACGTGGATCGGGACAGTGCTTGTCATCCGAACGGGCGTCCCCAAATCCTACAATTCCACTCCACCTTTCGTCGCAGAACACGCATAACAAGGCCGCCGCATGGTTCCCCACCTCGTCACCGCCCTGACCGGCCCCATCAACGAACTCGAACAACGCGTTCTCGACTCCATGCCGGCCATCGAGCGCTGGTTCCGGCTCGAATGGATGGAGCACACGCCGCCCTTCTACAGCTCGGTCGACATCCGCAACGCCGGCTTCAAGCTGGCGCCGGTCGACACCAACCTCTATCCAGGCGGCTGGAACAACCTGACCGAGGACATGTTGCCGCTGGCGGTGCAGGCCGCGCAGGCCGCGATCGAGAAGATCTGCCCCGAGGCGCGCAACCTGCTGGTGATCCCGGAAAACAATGCCCGCAACACCTTCTACCTGGCCAACGTGGCCCGGCTGGTGCGGATTTTTCACATGGCGGGGCTCAACGTGCGCGTGGGCTCGATCGATCCGGCCATCAAGTCGCCCAAGAAGATCGAGCTGCCGAACGGCGAGACCGTGTGCCTGGAGCCGGTGGTGCGCGGCAAGCGGCGCCTGGGGCTCAAGCACTTCGACCCCTGCACCATCCTGCTCAACAACGACCTCTTGGCCGGCACGCCCGGCATCCTGGAAGACCTGCACGAGCAGTACCTGCTGCCGCCGCTGCATGCCGGCTGGTCGGTGCGCCGCAAGAGCAACCACTTCCACAGCTACGAGGAAGTGTCCAAGCGCTTCGGCAAGCTGCTGGGCATCGACCCGTGGCTGATCAACCCGATGTATGCGCGGGCCAGCGGCGTCGATATCGCCGAGGGCCAGGGGATGGATGTGCTGACCAGCCACGTGGACGCGCTGCTCACCAAGATCCGCCGCAAGTACAAGGAATACGGCATCAACGAAAAGCCCTTCGTGATCGTCAAGGCCGACAACGGCGCCCATCGCATGGGCGTCATGACGGTGCGCGACGTCAAGGACCTCGAGGCGCTCGGCCGCAGGCCGCGCAACAAGACAACAGGCGCCGCCGGGGAAACCCAGGAACCGGGCGATGTGATCGTGCAGGAAGGCGTGCTGACCAACGAGCGCGTGCACGACGGCGTCGCCGAGCCGGTGGTCTACATGATGGACCGTTACGTGGTCGGCGGCTTCTATCGCGTGCATGCCGAGCGCAGCCCCGACGAGAACCTCAACCTCCCGGGCGCGAGCTTCGTGCCCTTGGCGTTTTCCGAGAGTGCGCACTTACCGCAACCAGGCGCCAAGCCCGGCGCGAGCGCCCCGAACCGCTTCTACATGTACGGCGTGATCGGGCGGCTGGCCATGGTGGCGGCCAGCTACGAGCTCGAGGCGACCGATCCGGACGCTGAAATCTACGAATGATTTCGTAGTACGTGTTGCGGGGCCTTCCAGCGGCGGCAAAATAGCGACCCCACAGCAACGCAACAAGAGGGCGGAAGGCGACGCGGCGGCTGCACCCAGCCGCACAGGCGCCCGGGCGTGCAGCGTCACGCCGGACACCCTTTTTCATCGACTCCGTGTCCCCCACCAAATCCTCCTCAGCCGCGCTGATCCTTGCGGCCATCGGTGTCGTCTACGGCGACATCGGCACCAGCGTTCTGTATGCGGTCAAGGAGGTGTTCGGCCACGGCCACGTTCCCTTCACGGTCGAGAACGTCTACGGCATCCTGTCGATGTTCTTCTGGACGCTGACGGTGATCGTCTCGCTCAAGTATGTGGTGCTGGTCCTGAGGGCCGACAACGAGGGCGAGGGCGGACTGGTCGCGATGCTGGCGCTGGCCTCGCAGGCCGTGGTCGACAAGCCTCGCCTGCGCCAAGTGCTGCTGGTGGTCGGCATCTTCGGCACCTCGCTCTTCTACGGCGACGGCGTCATCACGCCGGCCATCTCGGTGCTGTCGGCGGTCGAGGGCCTGGAGGTGGTTTCGCCGCACTTCAAGCACTACGTGATCCCGATCACGCTGGTCGTGCTGTTCTGCCTGTTCGCGCTCCAGAAGCACGGCACCACGGGCATCGGCCGCTACTTCGGCCCGATCACGCTGGTTTGGTTCTTCGTGATCGCGCTGCTGGGCGTGTCGCAGATCGTCTCTCACCCCGAGATCCTCAAGGCCGTGAGCCCGCACTACGCGCTGCGCTTCATGTGGGACAACCCTGGCACCAGCTTCATCATCCTCGGCGCGACCGTGCTGTGCGTGACCGGTGCCGAGGCGCTCTACGCCGACCTCGGCCACTTCGGCAAGCGGCCGATCCGCATCGCCTGGTTCTCGGTCGTGATGCCGGCGCTCACGATCAACTATTTCGGCCAGGGCGCGCTGCTGCTGGAGAACCCGTCGGCGGTGAAGAATCCCTTCTACATGATGGCGCCCGAATGGGCCCTGATCCCGCTGGTGCTGCTCGCCACCGCCGCCACGGTGATCGCGTCGCAGGCGCTCATCACCGGGGCCTTCAGCGTCACGCGGCAGGTGATCCAGCTCGGCTACCTGCCGCGATTGAACATCGAGCACACCAGCGTGCGCACCGCGGGCCAGATCTATATTCCGTTCGTCAACTGGGGGCTGTTCGTTGCGATCGTGCTGGCGGTGGTCATGTTCCGCTCGTCGAGCAACCTGGCCGCGGCCTACGGCATTGCCGTGACCACCGACATGCTGATCACCACGGTGCTGACCTTCTTCGTGATCCGCTATGCATGGAAGTACCCGTTGGCGCTGTGCATCGCCGCGACCGGCGCCTTCTTCGTGGTCGACTTCCTGTTCTTCGCCTCCAACCTGCTGAAGCTGTTCGAAGGCGGCTGGTTCCCGCTGCTGATCGGCGGGTCCGTCTTCATGCTGATGCTGACCTGGAAGGAGGGCCGGCGCCTCATGGGCCAGATGCAGCTGGCCGAGGCCATCGACCTGCGCGGTTTCCTGGATTCGGTGTTCGTCAACCCGCCGGCGCGCGTCGGCGGCACGGCGGTGTTCATGACCGCGGAGCCGGGCGTGGTGCCCAACGCGCTTCTGCACAACCTCAAGCACAACAAGGTGATGCACGAGCAGAACCTGTTCGTCACCGTGCGCAACCACGAAGTGCCCTGGATCTCGATGGACAAGCGCATCGAGATGGAGCCGCTCGGCCATCACTGCTGGCAGGTGGTGGTGCACTACGGCTTCAAGAACGACGTCGACCTGCCGCGCGCGCTGGAGCATGCGCGCCTGCGCGGCTGCCAGCTCGAGCCGATGACGACCAGCTACTTCCTCTCGCGCGACGTGGTGATCCCCACGCTCAGCAGCGGCATGGCGCCGTGGCGCGAGAAGCTCTTCGCGCAGATGCACCACAGCGCGAGCGGAGCGGCGGGCTTCCTCGGGCTGCCGAACAACGCGGTGGTGGAGCTGGGCTCGAAGATCGAGATTTAGCTCTCCCCCAGGCTTGCCCACTTCGTGTGCTCGGCCTGTCCCGCGGTGTTTCCCGAACGGGCCTGGCTTCGCCGGCCGCGGTTGCGCGGCATCGGGCCAAGCAACGAGCCTCCCGGCACAATCGCAGAATGCGGTGCTTGATGCTGGTGGGCTTCGGGCTCGAGGCAAACCCTTCGCCGGCAAGGACATCGCACCTGCCTGCAAGATCAAGCAAGACGTACGGGCCGCTTCTACTTCCGCTTCTGCTTCGACGCCGCCCCTTCCTCATCGATCCCCGGAAAGAATCCTGATGCACATCCTTTTCATCGCTGACCCGCTCGAGCAGTTCAAGATCTACAAGGACACCACCTTCTCGATGATGCGCGAGGCGCAGCGCCGCGGCTACACGCTGTCGGCCTGCGTGCCGCAGGATCTCAACTGGCAGCGCGGGCGCCCCGTCAGCGCCAGGGTGCGCGAGATCGTGCTGACCGGCGAGCAGGCATGGTTCCGCGAAGAGGCGGTGATCGAGCGCCCGCTGCATGTTTTCGACGTCGTGCTGATGCGCAAGGACCCGCCCTTCGACGCCGAGTACATCTACGCCACCCACCTGCTCGAGCAGGCCGAGCGCGAAGGCGCGCGCGTGATCAACCGGCCGCGCGCGCTGCGCGACCATCCCGAGAAGCTCGCGATCATGGAGTTCGCGGAGTACACGACGCCCACGCTGGTCACGCGCGACGCGGCCGCGGTGCGCGCCTTCCATGCCGAGCACCAGGACATCATCCTGAAGCCGCTCGACGGCATGGGCGGCATGGGCATCTTCCGCGTCAAGGCCGACGGGCTGAACCTCGGCTCGATCGTCGAGACGCTCAACAAGAACGGCGCCGAAACCATCATGGTGCAGCGCTTCGTGCCGGAGATCGCGCAGGGCGACAAGCGCATCCTCGTGATCGGCGGCCAGCCCGTGCCGCACAGCCTGGCGCGCATTCCGCAGGGCAGCGAGGTGCGCGGCAACCTCGCGGCCGGCGGCAAGGGCGTGGCGCAGCCGCTGACCGACCAGGACCGGCGCATCGCCGAAGCCATCGGCCCGGTGCTGAACGAACGCGGCCTGCTGCTGATCGGCCTCGACGTGATCGGCGGCTCGCTGACCGAGATCAACGTGACCAGCCCGACCTGCTTCCAGGAGATCACCGAACAGACCGGCTTCGACGTGCCGGCGATGTTCATCGATGCGCTGGAGGCGTATCTGCGGTAGCTCGCTTCAGAAATCGATCGTGCCGCTCACCACCAGCGTGCGCGGCGCGCCCTGCACGAGGTAGTTGGTGCCCGGATAGCCGCCCACCGAGGCCCAGTACGACTTGTTGAACAGGTTGTCGATGCGCGCACGCAAGGTCAGCATGCGGCCGCTGCCGATGTCCATGAGGTAGCGCGCGCCGGCGTCGAAGCGCGTCCAGCCCGGCACTTCGAGCGTGTTGGCTGCGTCGGCGTACTGCTTCGAGGTATGCACCACGCGGGCATTGAGCGCGAGGCCGCGCACGCCCGGCACGTCCCAGTCCATGCCGAGGTTGAACTGCTGCTTCGGCACGCCGATCGCGTCGTTGCCATCGGTCACGCCGCCGGGCGTGCGGCGTTGTGTGGCATCGAGCAGGGTCAGGCCGCCGAGCACGCGCAGGCCCTTGGCCGGCTCGCCGAACAGCGAGAGCTCGATGCCGCGGTTGCGCTGCTTGCCGTACGGGCCGAAGGTGTCGTTCTGCACGAAGTACGAAGGCTGGTCGGTGGTGAAGAAGGCCAGGTTGGCGCCGAAGTTGCCGCCGTCGTACTTGGCGCCGATCTCCTTTTGCTTGGCGGCGAAGGGCGGGAATGTCTGGCCGCCGTTGGTGACCGGCCGGCCGCTCACGACGATGGGCGCGGTGTCGCCCTTGATCAATCCCTCGATGTAGTTGGCATACAGCGAGATCTGCGCACTGGGCTTGAACACGATGCCCGCGACCGGCGTGGTCTTGGCCTGGTCGTAGCCGCTTGTGAAGGCGCCGGTGTCGTAGTCGAAGCTGTTCTGCTCGATCGATTGGCGGCGCGCGCCGACGGTCAGCAGCACGCGGTCGTCCGCGAAAGACATGGTGTCCGCCACTGCGATGCTCTTGGTCTTGACTTCATCGGTCACGAGCGGGTTGCGGAGCGCGCCGCCGGTGAACACGGTGGCAAGCGGGGGCACGCGGTCGATCGGAAAGTAAAGGTTGCTCAGCACGGTGGTGCCCGAGACGCCGTAGGCGTTGCGCCGCGCGTTGTCCAGCGTCGCGGCCGATGCGCTCACGGTGTGGCCGACGCTGCCGGTGTTGAACCTGGCGCGGACGCCCACCTCGCCCGTGGTCACGCGGTCCTTGCGCTCGTTGTCGAAGCGCGAGGCCTGCGTGTCGCCGAAGATGCTGGTCACGGCCGGGTTCGACAGCGAGTTCGACTCGGTGCTGCGCCGCACGCCCGCGGCGGCCCAAGCCGTTACGTTGTCGCTGAGGTCGAACTCGCTGCGCACGGTGCCGAAGGTGTCGCGCTCGCGCGAATAAGTCCAGGACTGGGCGAAGTTGGCGTCGGCCGACGGCGGGCGCGGGATCGGCAAATTGGCCGCGGGCGTGACGCTCGGACGGCCCTCGCGCAGCTCGTGGTCCTGGTAGCCCACGTCGGCCGAGAAGCGAACGCTGCGGCTGCGCCAGTCCAGGCCGACGCCGAGCGCACTGAGCTCGCGCTTCTCGTTGTCGACGCCGGTGCCGCCGTCGCGCCGCGCGGCGATCACGCGGATGCCGGTGCTCTGGTCGGGCCCGAAGCGGCGGGCGAAATCCGCCGTGAGCGAGGCCTGGCCGCCGGTCTGGACGCCGAAGCCGACGCGGTTGAGCGGCTCGTTGGGCGCGCGCTTCGGCAGCAGGTTGATCGCGCCGCCGAGGTTGCTGCCCGCCGGCCCGGCGCCGTTGACGAAGGTGTTCGCGCCATGGAAGACCTCGACGCGCTCGAAGAACTCGGAGGCGATGTACTGGCGCGGCAGCATGCCGTAGAGCCCGTTGTAGCCCACGTCGTCCGAGTAAACCGGGAAGCCGCGGATCACATAGAGCTCCTGGAAGTTGCCGAAGCTGCGCGCGGTGCGCACCGACGGATTGTTGAGCAGGACGTCCGCCACGCTCTGTGCCTGCTGGTCCTGGATCAGCTCGGTGGTGTAGCTGTTCGTCAAAAACGGCGTGTTCATGATGTCCTGATTGCCCAGGATCCCCACGCGCCCGCCGCGCGCCACCTGGCCGCCTGCATAGGGCTTGGTCAGACCCTCGGCCGAGGCATCGGCGCTGGCTTCGACCTTCACCGCGGGCAAGGTTCCGGCGGCCTCGGTCGGAGAAGGCGTCTGTGCCGCCGCACCCAGCGCCTGCAGCGCGAGCGTGGTGGCCAGGACGATGGGACGCAGGGGAAAACGGGCGGAAGACATGACGTATTGAGAATAAAGGTGCAAATGAGAACCGTTATTATCTATGCGTATGCATATATCGGGCCGCTTTCCGCGCGGCGTTCGCGGTCAGCCGGCGCGCCGGCCGTCGACAAACACCGAGAGCTCGTTGGGCGCGAAGGCGGTCCAGGTCTCGTTGGTGGTGAGCGGTGACGTCACCACCACCGCGACGCGGTCGTTCGGCGTGGTGTGCTGCGCGAAGTCGATGCTCAGGTCTTCGTCCGAGAGCTCCGCCGTCACGAACGGGTGGCGCCGTTCGATGTACCAGAGGTGGGTCGAGGCGTGCGACCAGAGCGCCTGCCCGTTCGACAACATGAAATTGAAGGTGCCGTGGCGCGCGAAGCGCGGCGCCAGCTCGCGCAGCGTGAGCGTCAGCTCCTCGATGCTCGGCACGCCGGCATGCGACTTGGCCATCTCCTGCATGATCCAGCAGAAGGCGTGCTCGCTGTCGGTGTTGCCGACGGGATGAAAGTTGCCGTGCAGCCGCGGCCTGAAGTCCTTCAGGTCGCCGTTATGCGCGAACACCCAGTAGCGGCCCCACAGCTCGCGTACGAAGGGGTGGCAGTTCTGCAGGTTCACCGCGCCCTGCGTGGCCTTGCGGATGTGTGCGATGACGTTGCGGCTCTGGATCGGATAGCGCCGGATCAGCTCGGCCACCGGCGACTCGCAGGCCGGCTGGTGATCGACGAAATGCCTGAGGCCGCGGTCCTCGAAGAAGGCGATGCCCCAGCCGTCGGCATGGTGGTCGGTGCGCCCGCCGCGCTGCGCGAAGCCCGTGAAGCTGAATGTCACGTCGGTCGGCGTGTTGCAGTTCATTCCGAGCAGTTGGCACATGTCCTTATTAGACTGCAGTGCGTTGCTCATTCCGCCCACGGCGTCGAGCACATTCCAGGAACACCGCGGGACCGGCTTGCCGGGTCGCTGGTGTTGCCCCCGGTGAGGGGGTTGGCGTAGCGACACGAAGTGCGCGAAGCCTGGGGGAGAGCTATTTTTCGCGCAATTGCCAGGCCGCGCAGATCGCCAGCGCGCACAGGCCGGCCAGCATCGCGAACACTTCGTCGAAGGCCGCCAGCCGCGCCGGGCTAGTGGCCGGGTTGACCAGCGAATCGCCATGCGCGGCCAGCCGCCACTCGAGCACGATCGCGCACAGGCTCACGCCGGCGGCGCCGCCCAGCATGCGCAGGAAGTTGATCGCGCTCGCGCCCTGCGGAATCAGCGGCTTGGCGAGCGGGCGCATCGAGCCAAGGTTGAGCGAAGGCAGGATGAAGCCCAGCCCGACGCGGCCGATGATCGCGAAGGCCACCAGCAGCCAGAGCGCGCTGTCGAGCCGCAGCACCAGCATCAGCGCGAAGGAAGCGGCCAGCAGCGCGAGCCCGATGCTCACCAGCAGCCAGGTCGGCTGACGATCGGCGAGGCGCCCGACGACGGCGATGGTGAAGGCGAGCACGATGCCGGCCGGCAGCAGGATGGTGCCGACGTGCGACGCCGACAGGTGCAGCCCGACCTGCATGTAGACCGGCAGCAGGTAGGTCGAACCGAACAGCGCCGTGCCGTAGATGAAGGCGACCACGCTGCCCATCGCGAACTGCCGGTACTGGAACAGCGCCAGGTTCATCAGCGGCGAGCCGCCCGCGGCCGCGAGCCGCTTCTGCCAGCCGATGAAGGCGCCGAAGGCCACGATCGCGCCGACGAGCAGCGCCGCGGCCTTCAGCGGCGCATCGCCGCGCAGCTCGACCAGGCCGTTCAACAGGCACAGGGTGCCGGCGGTGCCCAGTGCGAGCCCGCGCCAATCGAGCCCGCCGCTGCGCGCCGCCGCCACGCCGCCGGGCGCCGTGGTCGGCACGAACTTGTAGGCCAGCCAGATCGAGGCGATGCAGAAGGGCACCACCATGAAGAAGATCGAGCGCCAGCCGAACAGGTCGACCAGCACGCCGCCGATGCTGGGGCCGATGGCCGGCGCCAGCACCACGCCCATGCCGAAGATGCCGCTCGCGCGGCCCTGTTCGTGAGGCTCGAAGGCGCGCAGGATGATGATGGCCGGGATCGGCTGCACCACGCCGGCTGCGAGGCCTTCGGCGACGCGCGCGGCCAGCACCAGCGGGAACTGATTGGCCAGCCCGCCCGCGACGCCGCCTGCGAGCAGCAGCACCATGGTGCCGACATAGGTGCGGCGATAGCCGTAGCGTGCGAGGAGCCAGGGCGTGGTCAGCATCGACACCGTCATCGCTACCATGAAGCCCGAGCTGACCCACTGCGCGCGTTCCTGCCCCAGCGCGAAGTGGTGGCTCATGCCCGGGATCGCCACGTTGACGATGGTCGAGGACATGATCGAGGCCATGACGCCCACCATCACGGAAAAGAGCAGAAGCCAGCGGTAGCGGGCGCCGTAGCGGCTGCTGAGGGATTGCGGCGGGAGCGTCGAGGTCATCGAGGTCGGTGGCCTGTTCGGGCCGTCCTACAAGGATATCGGTGTTTGAGCGCCCGTCTTGCGCGCGAGCGACCCTTCACAATGGCTCGGCTGCCCGCCCGAAGTCGAAAACAACAGAGAGCCATGGAACCCTCCACACCCGATGACGGCGTCCCCGCAGTCGAAGCCTCGCCCTCGCTCGCGGCCGAACTCCAGGCGCCGACCGTCACCCGCGCCTACCAGTGCCAGTGCGGCCGCCCCGTGTTCCTGCGCAACAGCCAGTGCCTGGCCTGCCGTACGCCGCTCGGCTACGTGATCGAAAGCCTCGGCGTGGTGCCGCTCGCACCCGCGACCTTCGACGGCGCCGAGCCCGATACTTTCACCCTCTTCGGCGATGCGAAGGGCAAGGCTTATCGCCGCTGCGACAACCTGATGACTCCGGCGGCCTGCAACTGGATGGTGCCGGCGCCGCGCGAGGGCGACGACCCGGCCTTCAATACCGACGGCCTGGTGCCGGGTCTTTGCCTCTCATGCAGCGTCACGCGCACCATCCCCGACCTGTCGATCGAGAGCAACGGCGAGCTGTGGCGCAAGCTCGAGCTGGCCAAGCGCCGGCTGATCTCGCAGCTGCTGGCGCTGGGCCTGCCGGTCGTCACGCGCCTGAGCGATCCGGGGCACGGACTGGCCTTCGACTTTCTCGGCAACATGCCGGGCGGCCCCCACGTGATGACCGGCCACGAAATGGGCGTGATCACGCTCAACGCCGAAGAGGCGGAAGACGCGGTGCGCGAGCGCATCCGCGCCGAGATGCGCGAGCCCTATCGCACCCTGGTCGGCCACTTCCGCCACGAGATCGGCCACTACTACTGGGATCTGCTGGTCTTCCCGACGCCGTGGCTCGAGAGCTTCCGCGAGCTCTTCGGCGACGAGCGCGCCGACTACGCGACGGCGCTGCGCAACCACTACGAGGCCGGCCCGCCGCCCGACTGGGCGAACCGCTACGTCACGAGCTACGCGAGCGCGCATCCGTGGGAGGACTGGGCGGAAACCTGGGCTCACTATCTGCACATGGCCGACACGGCGGACACGGCGAAGAGCTTCGGCGTCGACGCGCAGAACGTCGAACTCACGAGCGACCTGTTCGAGCTCTCGGATCTCTGGCAGCCCGAACATCCGGGGGCGGCCAATTTCCTGGACTTCCTCAACGGCTGGTTGCGCCTCACCAATGTGCTCAACGAGCTGTCGCGCAGCATGGGCCAGCCCGACTACTACCCCTTCGTGCTGCCGCATGCGGCCGTGGGCAAGCTGCAGTTCATCCACGCGCTGATCGCAGAGCAGCGGGAGCGCAACCGGCAGCCGCCGGCGGCCGTCAATCCTGAACCGCCGGCGCAGGAGCAGGATCGGCAGCAGTCGCAACAACAGCAGCAGTAGCGCAGCGCGCGCAGATGCAGGCGAGGCCGCGCATCTCTGCAGGGACGCGCGCGAGCACGGCGCGGTCGAAGTCGGCCTGCATGCACCAGCAGGGCGGCTGCGCCCGCCCGGTCTCGCGCTCGATCTCCATCGCACAGCGGTTCGCCTCGCCGCACAGCGGGCAACGCGAAGGCTCGAGCCGTGCAACTGCTGTCTTCATTTGGCGATCTCGAAGGGCGCAAGCTTCTTGGGCACCACGTGGTTCTGCAGCGTCACGTAGACCGGCAGCCCGTCGCGGTAGCTCGGATAGTCCTCGCCCTGGATCAGCGGCAGCAGGTAGGCGCGGCACTTGTCGGTGATGCCATAGCCGTCGGCGGAGATGTAGTCGCGCGGCATGAACTTCTCGGCGTTGGCCACCTGGTCGAGCGGCGCGCTCCCGATGCGCCAGGCGTAGGGCGAGTCGGAGGTCCGATCGATCGTCGGCATCACCGAGTTCTTGCCTTCGAGTGCGAGCTCGACCGCGCGCTGTCCGAGCTCGTAGGCCTGCCGCACGTCGGTGGCCGAGGCGATGTGGCGCGCCGAGCGCTGCAGGTAGTCGGCCACCGCCCAGTGGAACTTGTAGTCCAGCGCCTCCTTGACCATCTGCGCCACCACAGGTGCCGCGCCGCCGAGCTGCGCATGGCCGAAAGCGTCCTTCGTGCCCTGCTCGGCGAGGAAGGTGCCGTCGGGGTGATGGCAGCCTTCAGACACCACCACCGTGCAGTAGCCATGGTGCTTGACCAGCGCATCGACGCGCGCCAGGAAGGCCGGCTGGTCGAAGGGAATCTCGGGGAACAGGATCACGACCGGAATGCCGTGGTCCGCGGCCAGGCCGCCGGCCGCCGCGATCCAGCCCGCATGCCGCCCCATCACCTCGAGCACGAACACCTTGGTGGAGGTGGCGGCCATCGAACGCACGTCCAGCGAGGCCTCCAGCGTGGACACCGCCACGTACTTCGCGACCGAGCCGAAGCCCGGGCAGCAGTCGGTGAGCGGCAGATCGTTGTCGATGGTCTTGGGCACGTGGATCGCCTGCAGCGGATAGCCGAGCGACTGCGACAGCTGGCTCACCTTGAAGCAGGTGTCGGCCGAGTCGCCGCCGCCGTTGTAGAAGAAGTAGCCGATGCCGTGCGCCTTGAAGACCTCGATCAGGCGCTCGTATTCGCGCCGGTTCTTCTCCAGCGACTTGAGCTTGTAGCGGCAGGAGCCGAAGGCACCCGCTGGCGTGGAGCGCAGCGCCGCGATCGCTTCGGCCGACTCCAGGCTGGTGTCGATCAGCTCCTCGGCGAGCGCACCGAGGATGCCGTTGCGGCCGGCGTAGACGGTGCCGATGCGGTCGGCGTGCCGGCGCGCCGTTTCGATCACGCCGCAGGCCGAGGCGTTGATGACCGAAGTGACGCCGCCGGACTGGGCGTAGAAGGCATTGGTGGGCATGACGCGGGCTCCTATGCGGCAAGCGAGAACTTGTCGTCGTTCTCGGTCTGGATCAATACCTCAGCTGGAATGCCGAGCCCCTTGTGGATTCGACGAATCATCCTCAAGGTCAGGGGACGTTTGTGATTGAGGACTTCATACACGCGATTCAACTGCCCGATAAAAGGTTCGAGATCCTTCGCCGAGAGGCCCTGCTGCTCCATTCGAAACTTGATCGCCTCGATCGCATCCGGCGGGTCGATCGGGTGATTTTTCGATTCGTAGGCCTGGATCAATGCCAGCAGCACTTCGAAGCGATCGGCGTCTTCCGTGTCTGGCGCCGGCTCCTGATCGAAGTACGGCGACACCGCCTTCAGGGCAGCCTTGTAGTCAGCTTCGGTTCGGATGGGTCGGATGTCCATGAACTACTCCACTTCAACAGTTTGGGCATCGACTCGGTCATATTCCGAATGCGTGCCGATGAACTTGAGGTAAACGGCCTCGTATCTGTAGGCGATGGCAGCGATGAGTCGGTACTCGTTGCCCTTGATGTTGAAAACGACCCGGTTGCTTCCAACAAAGCTGGCGCTGCGATAGCGGTCCTTGATGTCCTGCGGTGTCTTCCAAACTGCTGCCTTGGCCTCTTCATGCCAAGCCTTCAACGGCTGTTCCGAGTCGGGGTGGCGCACCCAAAAGTCCCTCAAGTACTTCACCGAGATGATCCGCATCGCGGTGAAGTTTAGTCCCAGATTGGGACCAAAACAAGCGCTTCCCCTCAGCGCCCCGGCAAGCCCATCGCCCGCGTGATCACCTCTTTCATGATCTCGTTGGTGCCGCCATAGATGCGCTGCACCCGCGCGTCGGCGTAGGCGCGCGTCACCGGGTACTCCCACATGTAGCCGTAGCCGCCATGCAATTGCACGCACTCGTCCATCACCTTGCACTGCAGGTCGGTGGTCCAGTACTTGGCCATGCTCGCGGTGGCGGTGTCGAGCTTGTCCTGCATCAGCAGCTCGATGCATTTGTCGACGAAGACCTGTGCCACCTGCACCTCGGTCTGCAGCTCGGCCAGCGTATAGCGCGTGTTCTGGTAGGCCGCCACGGGCTGGCCGAAGACCTTGCGCTCCTTCACGTAGGCCACGGTATGGTCGATCGCGGCCTGCGCGGCGGCCACCGCGCTGATCGCGATCTGCAGCCGCTCCCACGGCAGCTGCTCCATCAGGCACACGAAGCCGCGGTTCTCCTCCGCCGCGCCGCCGAGCAGCGCCTCGGCCGGGAGGCGCACATCGTTGAAGAAGAGCTCCGAGGTGTCCTGCGCCTTCAGGCCCAGCTTCTTGAGGCGCTGGCCTTTTTCGAAGCCTGGCATGCCGCGCTCCACCAGGAACAGGCTGGTGCCCCTGGCCCCGCCTGCCGGATCGGTCTTGGCGACCACGATCACGAGGTCGGCATGCCAGCCGTTGGTGATGAAGGTCTTGCTGCCGTTCATCAGGTAGGTGCCGTCGTGCTGCTTCAGCGCGGTGGTGCGCACGGCCTGCAGGTCGCTGCCGGCGGCCGGTTCGCTCATCGCAATGGCGCCGATCATCTCGCCGCTTGCGAGCTTCGGCAGGTAGTTCTTCTTCTGCGCCTCGGTGCCGTAGCGCAGGAGGTAGGGCGCCACGATCTCGCTGTGCAGCCCGAAGCCGATGCCGGTGAAGCCGTGCGCCCAGAGCTCCTCGAACTGGATCACCGAATAGAGCAGGTCGGCGCCCGCGCCGCCATATTCCTCGGGCAGTGCCATGCAGAGAAAGCCGTTCGCGCCGGCCTTGTTCCAGACCTCGCGCGCAACGTAGCCCTGCTCTTCCCAGGCCTCGTGGAAGGGCGCGATCTCCTTGTCCATGAAGCGGCGGAAGCTGTCGCGGAAGGCCTCGTGGTCGGGGCCGAAGAGCGTGCGTTCGATCATGACTTTCGCCCCGCGAAGACCGGTGCACGTTTCTGCAGGAAAGCGCTCACGCCTTCGCCGAATTCGGGCCGGTTCAGCAGTTCGCGCTGGCGCTCGCTTTCGTAATGCAGCTGCTCCGGCAGCGTGTGCCGCGCAGAGGCCTCGAAGGCCGTGCGCGCCTCGAGCACGGCATGCGCGGGCAGGCGCGCCAGGCGCTCGGCGATTTGCCGCGCTTCGAGCAGCAGGAGATGGTCTTCGACGCAGGCCCAGATCAGGCCCCACTGCGCCGCGCGTTCCGCTGTAAGCCGCTCGTCGAGCAGGCTCATGCCCATCGCGCGCGCCGGGCCGACGAGGCGCGGGATGAACCAGGTGCAGCCCAGGTCCGGCACGATGCCCAGCTTGGGCAAGAAGGAGAGGTAGAAGTAGGCGCTCTTCGCCGCCAGGGTCACGTCGCCCGCGAGCGCGAGGCCGACGCCGGCGCCCGCCGCGGCGCCGTTGACCGCGCACACCACCGGCACCGGCAGCGCGCGCATCTCCTCGATCAGCGGATTGCTGACCGATTGCATCCACTTTGCCGTCTGGTCGCCGAGCGTCTCGCCGGCATCGGGCGGGCGCATCGCGCTCAGGTCCGCGCCCACGCAGAAGGCCTTGCCGGCGCCGGTGAGCACCACGGCGCGCACGCTGCGGTCCTCGCGCACGCGGGCGAAGGCTTCGCGCAGTTCGTGCTGGAGGTCGAGCGCGATCGGGTTGAGCTTGTGCGGAAGGTTCAGCGTCAGCGTCGCGACGCTGTTTTCAAGATCCCAGAGAACGGCCGGCATCAGAGTCTTTCGATGATCGTCACGTTGGCCATCCCGCCGCCCTCGCACATGGTCTGCAGCCCGTAGCGCTTGCCGCGCTGCCCGAGCGCATGGATCAGCGTGGCCATAAGCTTGGTGCCCGAGGCGCCCAGCGGGTGGCCGAGCGCGATCGCGCCGCCGTGGACATTGAGCTTCGCCGGGTCGGCACCCAGCGTCTGCAGCCAGGCCAGCGGCACCGGCGCGAAGGCTTCGTTGACTTCGTAGAGGTCGATGTCCTCGATCTTCATGCCGGCCTTCTTGAGCGCCCGCGCGGTCGCGGGAATCGGCGCCTCGAGCATGATCACCGGGTCGTGGCCCAGCACGCTCATGTGGTGGATGCGCGCCAGCGGCTTCACGCCCAGCGCTTTCAGGCCGCGCTCGTTGACCACCAGCAGCCCGCTCGCGCCGTCGCAGATCTGGCTCGCCGTGGCGGCGGTGCAGCGCCCGCCTTCGGCGATCAGCTTCACGCCCGCGATGCCTTCCAGCGTGGCATCGAAGCGGATGCCTTCGTCGATCGTGTGCATCTCGCCCGAGGCGGAGCCGTCGGTCTGCCGGATCTCGACCGGCAGGATCTCGTCCTTGAACAGGCCTTCGCGCGTCGCGGCGATGGCGCGCTTGTGGCTTTCCAGCGCATAGCGGTCGAGCGTTTCCTTCTCGATCCCATAGTTCTTCGCGATCATCTCGGCGCCGACGAACTGGCTGAACTCCACGCCGGGATAGCGTCGCTGCATCCCGGGGCTCATGTAGGTGCCGAGCCCCGCCTTGGCCGGCAGCGCGTTGGGGGTGAACATCGGCACCCGCGTCATGCTTTCGACGCCGCCTGCAATCACCGCGTCCATGCTGCCCGACATCACGGCCTGCGCCGCGAAGTGCAGCGCCTGCTGCGAGGAGCCGCATTGGCGGTCGACCGAGGTGCCCGGCACCGATTCGGGCAGCGTGGAGGCCAGCACTGCGTTGCGCGCGATATTGGTCGCCTGCTCGCCAACCTGGCTCACGCAGCCGAGGATCACGTCTTCCACCGCGGCCGGATCGATGCCGCTTTTCGCCACCAGCGCGTCGATCACCTGCGCCGCCAGGTCCGCCGGATGCCAGCCCGCGAGCTTGCCGCCGCGGCGGCCGCCTGCGGTGCGTGCGGCGGCGACGATGTATGCCTCTGCCATGTGAATCCCTTGTTCGGAGAAGAAGAAAGTCGATGGCCGGCGCCGCCAAGCAAAACGCCGTCCCGAGGGACGGCGTGCATCGGTGCATCCAGGGCCACGAACATCGATGGTTCTACGCCCGGGCCCCGGTGGTCAAGCCGGGGACATCCCGTGGGACCGGAGTCGCCAAGGCGACCGCTGGTCGCGAGCATGCACCGGCAACGCCGCCGGCCGCGAGCCGAAGACCGTGATGCACGACGGCTCCAGCGCCGACACCAGCATGCGCCGGTGCGAATCGCCTTCGAAGCGCTCGCCGGCCTCCAGCACCACATCGCGCGGATCGTTGTCGAGCGTGACCCAGACGGTGCCGCTGCGGCACTCGATGCCGACGCCGGCCGCGTCGGGCAGGGTGAAGATGGTGCGCTTCGCCAGGCTCAGGTGGAAGCGGCTGGTCTGGGTTGTCATGGCGAACTCCTTTGCATTCGGTATGAGAATGAATATAGTGGTCGAGTCCGCATAATTCACACGGTCATAAGGAACTCGTTGCATGCGTGTAGAGAATGCGAAACTCTTTTCCGCCGCGGCCGACCTGCCGCCCCTGGAGCTGCTGCGCAGCTTCGAGGCGGCGGCGCGCACGCTGAGCTTCACCCAGGCGGCCGGCGAGCTCTTTCTTACCCAGTCGGCCGTCAGCCGGCAGATCCAGCAGCTGGAAGCCAGTCTCGGCGTGCTGCTGTTCGAGCGCCGCCATCGCGCGCTGGCGCTGACCGAAGCCGGCGGCGTATTGCAGCGCGCGGTGGTCGAAAGCCTGGAGCGGCTGCGCGACGCCACCGCGCGCCTGCGCGCCGTGCCGACGCCGCGCCAGGTCGCGATTACCTGCACGCCGGGCTTCGCGTCCTTCTGGCTCATCCCGCGGCTGGCGCGCTTCACGGCCGATCATCCGCTGGTCGACGTGCGCCTCTCGGCCACGCTCGAGGTGCTCGACCTCGAGCGCAGCCGCCTCGACCTGGCGGTGCGCTTCGTGCCGATCGAGCGCGGCACCGGGCCGGCGCTGTTCGTGGAGTCGGTCATGCCGCTGTGCGCGCCGCGGGTGGCCGCCCTGCTGCGCGTGCCGGGCGATCTGGCCGACCAGACCCTGCTGACCATCGAGATGCCGAAGCACAGCGAGGCACCCACGGTCGACTGGGAGCCCTGGTTCGAGGTGATGGGACTCACCGAACTGCGCATGAAGAACACCATGCGCTTCACCCAGTACACCGACGCGGTGGCAGCCGCCGTGGCGGGGCAGGGTGTGGTGATCGGCCGTCTGCCGCTCTTGCGCGAGCTGGTGCAGAGCGGACAGCTGGTGGCGCCCTTCAGCGAAGGCGCGGCCTCGCGGCGCGCCTACTTCGTCGAGAGCTCGCGCCGCGCGGCCGGCAATGCCGACGCGCAGGACTTCGTGCGCTGGCTGCGCGCCGAGGCCGAGGCGGCGCAGCGCGCCTGAGCTTCAGCGCGCATCGGCCGCGACAAAGCTGAACAGATCGGTGGCGGATGCGGTCTCGGGCAGCACGTACACCATGCCATGCGAGGTGCCGAGCGCGGGCTTCACATGCGCATCGTAGAAGTCGGCCGGCACGTTGATGCAGCCATAGGAAATGCGGTTGTCGTCCACGCTGGGCGAAGCCAGGCGCTCGAGGCGGCGTTCGGACTTGACGTTGGCGCGCACGCGGTGCATCGACACGGCCGCGCCGTAGTCGACCCAGACGATGTCTTCGCCCTGCATGTTGCGCCCGGGCTCGGAGGGGAATCGGCCGGCCGGCGTGGTGCGCTCCTCGGGCCGGATCTCCGACATCTTTCGTTCGCCGATGCCCGGCACCGAACGATCGCCGCGGGCCAGGCCCAGCAGCACCGGCGCGTCGCCGCGCATACGGCCGTCGGCATCGAACACAAACACCCTCGCGTTGCGCTTGTCCACGATCGCGAACGGGCGCTGGGCGCTGTCGCCCGTGGCCACCGCGCGCTCTGCGAACTGCGCGATCTCCGCGGGTGCATCGGCTGCCGCGATGGCGGCCGAGCAGACCGCCAGACAAAGGACGAAAGAGGTGAGGCGCTTCAAGGCGTCGACTCCGAACAGAGGACCGGAAAAGCCGGGCATGCAGCCCGGCTCGTTGCGAAAGCTATCTCGCAGCACCTCAGTTGCGGTCTGCGCGCGGCGGAGACATCGGTGCCGGCGTCGTGGTGTCGGTGCTCGGTGCAGGCATGGCTGCAGGTGCCTGGCTTTGGGTCGGGCTCGTGGTCGTGCCCGGGGTTGTCGGCGTCTGGGCTTGCGCTACGGATGTGCCGGTCGATCCCATTGGGCCGCCCGCGGGACTTTGCTGGCCAGCTGCGGTGGCCGGGTTGGGCGACGAAGTCGTCGGCGGCGTGGCTTGCGCGAAGGCAAAGCCGCTGGCGCCCAGCGCGAGGACGGCGAGAAGATGCTTGCGTGCGTTCATGTGTTTGCTCCTTGAGGACAGACTGAGGGTTCCGATGGAATGCGCCGGCCCGATTGACCAGCTGTGCCCAACTTAGGCGCCACTTGTGCATCCGCCGGGTCGGCACCCGACGCGCAGTCCTGTAGGAGGGCACCGGCGCGGCAGTACAGTCCGGGGCAACCAATTCGAGAAAAAAGTCTTTTGATGACCGACACCGCTCCCGCACCGACTGCCGCCAAGAAGGAGGGCAGCCGCCCTCGCCGCAAGACCCAGCCCCAGGACAAGGGGGGCAAAGCGCCGCCGCGCGCGCGCAAGGTCAACCCGGTGCTCGAACGCCTGTTCGAGCTCTACCCGAAGATGTTCGGCGCGCGTTTTCTGCCGCTCAAGCTCGGCGTGTTCCAGGACTTGCTGGCGCTGCACCCGGACGAATTCAAGAAAGAGGAGCTGAAGATCGCGCTCGGCCTCCATGCCCGCTCCACGCGCTACCTCGAGGCCGTGGCCGCAGGCGAGAAGCGCCACGACCTGAACGGCGTGCCGGTGGAAGATGTCGCGCCCGAGCATGTGCACCACGCGATCCTGGAAGTGTTCCGCCGGCGCCAGGCTCGCACCGACGAAGACCTGCGTCCCAAGCTGCGCGCGCGGCTGGTCGAAGCCATCGAGGCCTCGGGCCTCTCGCGCGAGGAATACATGCTCGTCGTGCGCTCGAGCGACGAGGCATCGAACGCGGTGCTCGACGAGGCCTTCGCCGAGCTGGGCGCGCGCACCGCGAAACGCGAGGCACTGCTGCGTGCCTTCGAAGCCAGCGGGCGCAGCGTGGCCGAGTTCGCGGAGATGTATGGGATGGATCCGGCGGAGGTAGGGCGGACGCTGGAGCGCGCGCGGGGGAGCACCGCATAGCGCCCTTCCTCTCCGGCACTTCGGCCTTTGATTTGAACGTCGCGCTTGAGTGGAGGCTGGAGACGGGAGTTCGCCCCGGCGGGCGACTTACTTTCTTTTGCTTCGCCAAAAGAAAGTAAGCAAAGAAAAGGCGACCCCTCTGCGACCCCTGCGCTTCGCTCCGGGGCAACCTGCGGTGCTCGCTTTTCGCGGGGTCTCGCTCGAACTCGCCTTCGGCTCAGACAATCGCGAGCCCTGATCCGCGAAAAGCTGCGCTCCTCGGCGCAGCCAGAGGGGAGTGGCTCGGGCCTTCGCTTCGCTCGGCCGGTTGAATACCAACAGCCGCCCCCCCACACAAGTACGCGCCATGGCGCGTACTTGTTCAATCCCCTCTGGGCGTGCCGAGGAGCGCAGCTTCAGGCGGATAAAGGGCCGCGCGTGTTTGAGCTCAGCGAGTTTGCGCGGACCCTGCCTGAAGCGAGCACCGCAGGTTGCCCGGAACGAAGTGGAGGGACACGCACAGTGGGGTCGCCTTTTCTTTGCTTACTTTCTTTTGGCGAAGCAAAAGAAAGTGAGTCGCCCGCCGGGGCGAGACCCGGCTCCGGACTCACCAAAGAACAGTAACGATTCAAAGGCCCAAGAGCCCCCACCCCACCTCAACCCTCCCCCGGAAGGGGAGGGAGAAAAGACAACAAGTCAGCCGCCTGCCTTCACCTTCAACCGCCAGGCATGCAACAGCGGCTCCGTGTACCCGCTCGGCTGCTCGATGCCCTTGAATACCAAGTCCTGCGCCGCCTTGTACGCGGCCGAGCTCGCGAAGTTGCCGGCCATGTTCTGGTAGAGCGGATCGCCGGCGTTCTGTCCGTCGACCACCGCCGCCATGCGCTGGAAGGTGGCGTCGACCTGCTCTTTGCTCACCACGCCATGCAGCAGCCAGTTGGCGATGTGCTGGCTCGAGATGCGCAGCGTCGCGCGGTCTTCCATCAGGCCGATGTTGTGGATGTCGGGCACCTTGGAGCAGCCCACGCCCTGGTCGATCCAGCGCACCACGTAGCCCAGGATGCCCTGCACGTTGTTGTCGAGCTCCTGCTGGCGCTCTTCGGCGCTCCACTTCGCTTCCGGCGCCACCGGCACCTTGAGCAGGTCGCCCAGGATGTTGTCGCGCTCGGCATTGGCATCGATCTTCTCCAGCTCTTTCTGGACATCCGCCACGCTCACCTGGTGGTAGTGCAGCGCATGCAGCGTTGCGGCGGTGGGCGAGGGCACCCAGGCGGTGTTGGCACCGGCCTTCGGATGGCCGATCTTCTGTTCCAGCATCGCGGCCATCAGGTCGGGCATGGCCCACATGCCCTTGCCGATCTGCGCCTTGCCGCGCAGGCCGCACGAGAGGCCGACCAGCACGTTGTTCTTTTCGTAGGCCTGGATCCACGGCGTGGTCTTCATGTCGCCCTTGCGCAGCATCGGGCCAGCGCGCATGGCAGTGTGCATCTCGTCGCCCGTGCGGTCGAGGAAGCCGGTATTGATGAAGGCCACGCGCGCGGCCGCCTCGGCGATGCAGGCCTTGAGGTTGACGCTGGTGCGGCGTTCCTCGTCCATGATGCCGAGCTTCACGGTGTTGGCCGGCAGGCCCAGCATGGCTTCGACGCGGCCGAAGAGCTCGCTCGCGAAGGCCACCTCGGCCGGGCCGTGCATCTTGGGCTTCACGATGTAGACGGAGCCGGTGCGCGAGTTGCCCTTGCGCTTGAGGTCGACGGTGGCGATGGTCGTGGTGATCACCGCGTCCATGATCCCCTCGGGAATCTCCTTGCCGCCGCCGTAGAGGATGGCCGGGTTGGTCATCAGGTGGCCCACGTTGCGCACGAACATCAGCGAGCGGCCGTGCAGCTTCACCGGCCGGCCGTCGGCGCCGGTGTATTCGCGATCCGGGTTCAGGCCGCGCGTGAAGGTCTTGCCGCCCTTGGCGACTTCCTCGGTCAGCGTGCCCTCGAGGATGCCGAGCCAGTTCGCGTAGGCGAGCACCTTGTCGGCGGCATCGACCACGGCCACCGAGTCCTCCAGATCGAGGATGGTGGAGAGCGCGGCTTCGAGCACCACGTCGCTGATGCCGGCGGGGTCGGTCTTGCCGATCGCGGTCGTGCGATCGATCTGGATGTCGATATGGATGCCGTTGTGCTTGACGAGCACCGACTTCGGCGCCGCCGCGTCGCCCTGGTAGCCGACGAACTGCGCCGGGTCCGCGAGGTGGGTGCTGCTGCTTTGCAGAGCCACCACGAGCTGGCCGTCCTTGACCGAGTAGCCGGTCGCGTTCTTGTGCGAGCCGTTCGCGAGCGGGGCCGCCTGGTCGAGCACGCCGCGCGCGAACGCGATCACCTTGGCGCCGCGCGCCGGGTTGTAGCCCTTGCCTTTCTCGGCGCCGCCGGTTTCGGGGATCGCATCGGTGCCGTAGAGCGCGTCGTACAGCGAGCCCCAGCGTGCGTTGGCGGCGTTGAGCGCGTAGCGCGCATTGAGGATCGGCACCACCAATTGCGGGCCGGCCTGCAGCGCGAGTTCGGCGTCGACGTTGGCGGTGGTCGCCTTGACGTCCTTGGGTTGCGGCAGCAGGTAGCCGATCTTCTCGAGGAAGGCGCGGTACGCCGGCATGTCGGCGATCGGGCCGGGGTGGGCCTTGTGCCAGGCGTCCATTTCGACCTGCAGCCGGTCGCGTTCGGCCAGGAGCGCGATGTTCTTCGGCGCGAGCTCGTCGACGATCGCGTCGAAGCCCTTCCAGAAGGTCTCGCTGGCCACGCCGGTGGCGGGCAGCACCCGGTCTTCGATGAAGCGATGGAGCTCGTCGGCGACCTGGAGGCCGTGGACGGTGGTGCGGGCGGTCATGGTTCTTTACTCCTTGAAATCGAATGCAGCCAACGACTTTATTCGATACCTGGCTGATCAGTAAGAGTCGAAAGCGGGTTTTATCAATGACCAAATTGAAGGTAATCGTGGCCCGCCGAAGCTTCAGTTCAAAGGGTAGGCCCTGATAGGAGCGATGTACATGCCTCGGATAATTTAACTTCTTAAATAATTACGATCCGCCGCGATGATCCTGCTGGCCTCCAATGAAAACCCGCTCGGCATGCCCGAATCGGCGCGCCGCGCAGCCGCCGCAGCGCTGGAAGGCGCAGGCAACTATCCCGACAGCAACGGCATCGCGCTCAAGCACGCGCTGTCGGCGCGGCTCGACGTGCCGATGGACTGGCTGACGCTGGGCAGCGGCTCGAGCGAGATCCTCGAGCTGGCTGCGCAGGTGAGCGTCAAGCCCGGCGAAGGCATCGTCTATTCGCAGTACGGCTTCATCGTCTACGCGCAGGCTGCCGCCCACGCCCATGCACGCAGCACCGTGGTGCCGGCGCAGGATTTCGGCCACGACCTGGCTGCCATGCGGGCGGCCATCGTCGAAGACACGCGGCTGGTCTTCGTGGCGAATCCGAACAATCCCACCGGCACCTTCATCGAAGCGGGCCCGCTGCTCGAATTTCTGCAGTCGGTGCCGGCGCACGTCACGGTGCTGCTCGACGAGGCCTACACCGAGTACCTCGCGCCGGCGCAGCGCTACGACAGCATCGGCTGGGTGCGGCGCTTCCCCAACCTGATCGTGGCGCGCACCTTCTCCAAGGCCTTCGGCCTGGCCGGGCTGCGCATCGGCTACGGCGTCGCGCAGCCGGCGCTGGCAGCGCGCCTCAATGCGCAGCGGCCGCGCTTCAACGTGAGCACGCCGGCCCAGGCCGCGGCGGTGGCGGCACTGGCCGACGAGGTCTTCCTCGCCCGCAGCTACCAGCTCAATACCATCGGGCGGGCGCAACTCGCGAACGGGCTGCACGAGCTCAGGCTGGCCTCCATTCCCTCGTCCGGCAACTTCCTGATGGTGCAGGTCGGCGAGGGGCGTACCGTGCATGCGCGCCTGCTGGCCGCCGGCATCGAGGTCTCGCTGCTCGACAACTACGGCCTGCCGCATTGGCTGCGCATCACCGTCGGCCTGGCCGAGCAGAACGAGGCCGTGCTGGCTGCGCTGCGCGACAACGCGCCGGCGCGCTGATTCCTGCGGACACCCGAGGAGACTCCCGATGAAACGCCGTCATTTCGCAGCGCTGACCACCGTCGCGCTGGCCGCACCCCTGGCCCTGGCGCAGGAACGAAGCACCCGCATCCTCATCGGCTTCCCGCCGGGCGGATCGGCCGACGTGGTCGCGCGCCTCCTCGCCGACAAGATGCGTGTCTCGCTCGGCCACAACGTCATCGTCGACAACAAGCCGGGCGCGAGCGGCCGGCTGGCCCTGGCCGAAACCAAGCGCGCCGCGCCGGACGGCAGCACCCTGATCTTCTCGCCCAGCGGCGCGCTGGTGATCCACCCGTGGCTCTACCAGAACCTGGGTTACGACACGGTGAAGGACTTCACCCCGATCTCGCTCGCGAGCACTTTCGACTTCGCCGTCACTGCCGGACCGGGGGCGCCGCCGGGGGACCTGAAGACGGTGCTGGCCTGGATGAAGGCCAATCCCGGCAAGGCCAACTACGCCACCTCGGGCGCGGGCACGGTGCCGCATTTCGCCGGCCTGCTGCTCTCGCAGGCGGCCGGCGTTCCGATGACGCACGTGGCCTACCGCGGCGGCGCGCCGGCCGCGCAAGACCTGATCGGCGGCCAGGTGCCGCTGATGGTCGACACGGCCGTGGAAACCATCGAGCACCACCGCGCCGGCAAGGTGCGCATCCTGGCCGTCACCGGCGCGCAGCGCAGCAGGGCGCTGCCGGATGTCCCCACGCTCAAGGAGTCCGGCATCGACATCACTGCCGATGCCTTCTTCGGGCTCTACGGCCCGCCGGGAATGGCGCCGGAGCTGGTGCAGCGTATCGATCGCGCGGTGGCCGACGCATTGCGCGCGCCCGAGATCCAGGAGCGCATCTACAACCTGGGACTGGTGCCGGCGCGTGCCGGCCCGGCGGAGCTGGCGGCGATCCAGGCAGCGCATCTGAAGCGCTGGGAGACACCGATCAAGGCCTCGGGCTTCAAGGCTGAATAGGGTGCTCAGACCTGTCCCGTGAGCCGTCGCGCGGCGGCGCGCACCGGCTCGATGTGCCCCTCGTCGTAGCGGTGCGCCGGCATGGTCAGCGTGAGCGCCGCCGCCAGTCGGCCGTCGGCATGGAACACCGGCGCCGAGATGCCGCCCAGTTCGGCCGAGCGGTCGCCGACCATCGCGCAGTAGCCCTGCGCGCGTATCGCGTCGTACAGCTTGCGCTCCTTGGGGCCGCGCGGACGCTCGGCCTCGGGGCCGAAGGCGATCAGGATGCGCGCGCCGACGCCGCGGTCGTTGGGCAGCAGGTCGCCGGCGCGCACGTGGTCGCGCACCACGTGCGATGAATCGACGCGGTAGAGGCACAGGCGCGCCCAGCTGTCGCCCTGTTCCTGGCGCACGTGGTATGCCGCGCTCTCGCCGGTCGCCGCGACCAGTTCGCGCAGCACCGGCGGCACGATGCGGTCGAGCGAGAGCGAGGCCGCGTAGAGGCCGTGCAGCCGCGCGATTTCCGCGCCCAGCGCATAGCGGCCGTCTTCCTGCCGGCGGATCAGCCGCGCATGCTCGAGCGAGGCGAGCAGGCGCAGCACGGTGCTCTTGTAGAGCTGCGTGCGCTCGGCGAACTGCGCCAGCGTCAGCGCCTCGTCGCCGGGCTGGAAGGCCGAGAGCAGGCTCAGCGCCCGATCGACCGCGGCCGCGCCGCCGGGCGCGGCGTTGAGGTCGGAAACCGATTCGGTATGGGCTTTGCGGGGCATGGGCTTCGGCTTGACAGTGCTGCGCTTGCTGCGGTTTAATTCTGTAAAACAGAATTTAGTTCTGTTAGGCAGAACTGTCAAGGAGACAAGCCCAATGACAAGCCCCGCCGTCCTCATCAGCGAGGTCGGTCCGCGCGACGGCCTGCAATCCGTCGAGGCGACGATGCCCACGGCAGACAAGCTGCGCTGGATCGATGCGCTCCACGCCGCCGGCGTGCGCGAGATCGAAGTTGCGTCCTTCGTGCCGGCCCGCCTGCTGCCGCAGATGGCCGATGCCGCCGAGGTGGTTCGCCATGCGGTCACGCTGCCCGGCCTCACGGTGATGGCGCTGGTGCCCAACCGCCGCGGCGCCGAAGCCGCGCTCGCCGCGGGCGTGCACAAGCTCACGATGCCGGTGTCGGCCAGCGCTGCACATTCGCTGGCCAACGTGCGCAAGACGCGCGAGGAGATGGTCGAGGAGGTGCGCGCCATCGCCGATCTGCGCCGCGAGATCGCGCCGCAGGTCAAGCTCGAAGCCGGCATCTCGACCGCCTTCGGCTGCACGCTGCAAGGCGAGGTGCCGGAGGACGAAGTGATCAGACTGGCCGCGCAATGCATCGCCGCCGGCGCCGACGAATCGGGCCTCTCCGACACCGTCGGCTATGCCAATCCGGCGCAGGTGCGCCGACTCTTCAAACGCCTGCGCGCCGAGCTCGGCGACAAGGCCGGCGCCGCCCACATGCACAACACGCGCGGCCTGGGCCTCGCCAACTGCCTCGCGGCATATGAAGAGGGCGTGCGCACCTTCGACGCCTCGCTCGGCGGCCTCGGCGGCTGCCCCTACGCGCCCGGCGCATCGGGCAACGTGGTCACCGAAGACCTGGTCTTCATGTTCGAGGCCATGGGCATCGCCACCGGCATCGACATCGAAAAACTCATCGCGGCGCGCGCGCCGCTCATGGCCGGCCTGCCGGGCGAGCCGGTCTACGGCATGACGCCCGAGGCGGGCCTGCCCAAGGGCTTCATCCAAGGAAAAGCACATGTCTGAAAGCACCGCTTCGCTGCCCTACGAAGGCATCCGCGTCGTCGAGTTCACCCACATGGTGATGGGCCCGACCTGCGGCATGCTGCTGGCCGACCTCGGCGCCGAAGTCATCAAGGTCGAGCCGATCGAAGGCGACGCCACGCGGCGCCTGCTGGGCTCCGGCGCCGGCTTTTTCCCGACCTTCAACCGCAACAAGAAGAGCATCGCGCTCGACCTCAAGAAGCCCGCGGGCGTCGAGGCCGCGCTGCGCCTCGTCGCCACCGCCGACATCGTGAGCGAGAACTTCAAGCCCGGCACGATGAGGAAGCTGGGGCTGGACTATGAGAGCCTGAAGCAGCTCAACCCGCGCCTCATCTATGTGAGCCACAAGGGCTTCCTGCCCGGACCCTACGACCACCGCACCGCACTCGACGAGGTGGTGCAGATGATGGGCGGCCTGGCCTACATGACCGGCCGCATCGGCGACCCGCTGCGCGCCGGCACCAGCGTCAACGACATCATGGGCGGCATGTTCGGCGCCATCGGCGCCATGGCCGCCTTGCGCCGGCGCGAGCAGACCGGCCGCGGCTGCGAGGTGCAGTCGGCGCTGTTCGAGAACAACATCTTCCTGGTCGCGCAGCACATGATGCAGTTCGCGGCCACCGGCCGCGCGGCCGACCCGATGCCGAGCCGCATCTCGGCCTGGGCGGTGTACGACGTCTTCACCGTCAAGGATGGCGAGCAGATCTTCCTGGCCGCCGTCAGCGACAAGCAGTGGACCATCTTCTGCAAGGCCTTCGGCCTGGAGGAGATGCTGGCCGATCCGCGCCTCGCGACCAACAACGACCGCGTGCTCGCGCGCGACTGGATGATGCCGATGCTGCGCTCGCACCTGGCCGGCTACAGCGCGGCCGAACTCTCTGCCGTGTTCGAGAAGAACGAGCTGCCCTTCGCGCCCATCACCAAGCCGCAGGAGCTGTTCGACGATCCGCACCTGAACGCCACCGGCGGCCTGGCGCCGATCCGGATGAACGACGGCAGCATGTCCAAGGTGCCGCTGATGCCCTTCACGCTCGGCGGCGAACGCCCGGGGGTCCGCATCCAGCCGCCGCTGCTCGGCGAGCACACGAGCGCCCTGTTGAAGGAAGTCGGCTACAGCGACGCGCAGCTCGCCGAACTGAAGGCGCAGGACATCACGGTCGGAGACTGAACCCGCGACTCAGCCCGTTAGCCGCGGGGGCCAGTTGTGGGTTTCGTCGCGCCCCTCGCGGCACCACGCATACAGTGCGTCGTACATGACCAGGCCGTGGCGCAGCATCTCGTGATCGTCTGCAAGCACGCGCGACAGGCCCAGCGAGATCGCGTACAGCCCCGCCGATTGCGGCGTGAGGTCCAGCCGGGACGTGTCGGCGCCACGCACAATCTCGGCCAGTGCGTGCAGCGCCGGCTCTTCGAGCCGGTACTTCGCCAGGAAGGCGTCGAAGCTGCACAGGTCGCCGACGTGGCTCATCTCCACCCCGGGGATGTCGTAGGACGTGGCACCGGTGTCCGCGGCCACGCGCAGCACTTCGGGCGCCGGCACGTAGAGGAACTCGGCCTCGCGGTCGATGAAGCGCAGGATCAGCCAGGGGCAGGCAATGCGATCGATCTTCGGGCGTTCGCGGGTGACCCATTTCATGATGCTGCTCCCGTCTTGCCGGCAAGCGGTCGACCCGCGGCCTGCCAGCCGTCGATGCCGCCGCGCAGGTAGCGCGCTTTCAGGCCTGCGGCGCGCAGGCGCATCGCGGTCGAACGCCCGACCTCGTGGCCGTAGACGCAATAGACGATCACCTCGCGATCGGCGGGCAACTCGCCGGCCCAACGGCCGACCGCCGCAGGGTCGCGCCAACGGGCGCCGGGAATCATCGACGGCGCCTGCTCGAACACGCCGGCACGGCGCACGTCGAGCAGCAGCGCGCCCGTGACCTCGTCCTGCTCCGCGCCGAACGCTTCGCTCGCAGCGTGCACGGCCTCCTGATAGCGCTCGTAGACCGGATTCCAGTCGATGCCGGCGACAAAGGCTTCGATGTCGTCCGCCTTGTCGACGGCCAGGATCGCCATGCCGCCGCCGGGCGTCGGCTGATTGACGAGCCTGCCCTCGCGCGGCTGGAACACCAGCAGTACACGCTCGGAAGCTTCGCCGAGCGCCTTGCCCATCGCGACGAACTCCTCGCGCCAACGCTCGACGCTGCCGAAGCTGGCGGCCAGGGCCAGCGCCATCGGTGGGGGCAGTACGGATGCATCCATGGAACTCTCCTCAGGCAAAAAGCAGCGGCCTGCCCAACGTGACGGCGAGCCCCGCCAGCGCGCAGGCGCCGAGCAGCGGCATCACGCCGAGCTTGAAGCGGAACAAGGCAATGGCTGCGATCACCACGATGACGGCGGAGACGAGATCGAAGCGGCCGCCGAAGCCCTGCGGCCACAGCACGTGGTAGGCGAAGAACAGCGCGAGATTCAGGATCACGCCGACCACCGCCGCGGTGATCGCGGACAGCGGCGCGGTGAAGCCCAGCTTGCCGTGGGTCGACTCGACCAGCGGCCCGCCCGCCAGGATGAAGATAAAGGACGGCAGGAAGGTGAAGAAGGTGACGACCGTGGCAGCCAGCGCCCCGCCGAGGAAGAGGGCGTCGGCTCCCAGCACCTGCTTCGCCCAGCCACCGACGAAGCCCACGAAGGCCACCACCATGATCAGCGGACCCGGGGTCGTCTCGCCCAGGGCGAGGCCGTCGATCATCTGCGCGCCGCTGAGCCAATGGTGCTGCTCGACCGCGCCCTGGTAGACATAGGGAAGCACCGCGTAGGCGCCGCCGAAGGTCACGAGCGCCGCCTTGGTGAAGAACCAGCCCATCTGCGTCAGCGTGCCCTCGAGGCCCTGCGTGGCGACGAGCGCGCCCATCGCCAGCGCCCACGCACCCAGTCCGATGGCCAGCAGCTTCGCCAGGTGGCGGCGCGAGAAGCGCGCGTGCGCCGGTGTCGGCGTGTCGTCGTCGATCAGCGCCGCTCCGTAGCTCTGCTGTTGGCTGCCGTGGCCGCCGCCGAGCGCGAACACCGCGGGCGCCCAGCGCGCACCCAAGTGGCCGATCAGCCCGGCCGCGAGGACGATGGCCGGGAAGGGCGTGTCGAAAGCGAAGATGGCCACGAAGGCTGCCGCCGCGATGCCCCACATCCACGGGTTCTTGAGCGCGCGCGTGCCGATGCGGTGCGCCGCGTGCAGCACCAGCGCCGTCACGGCCGGCTTGATGCCGTAGAAGATGCCGGCCACCACCGGCACGTCGCCGAAGCGCAGGTAGATCCACGACAGCGCGATCAGGATGAAGAGCGAAGGCAGCACGAACAGGGCGCCGGCGACGATGCCGCCCCAGGTCCGGTGCATCAGCCAGCCGATGTAGGTGGCCAACTGCTGGGCCTCCGGGCCGGGCAGCAGCATGCAGTAGTTGAGCGCGTGCAGAAATCGCTTCTCGCTGATCCAGCGCCGACGCTCGACCAGCTCGGCGTGCATGATTGCGATCTGTCCGGCCGGCCCGCCGAAGCTGATGAAGCCGAGCTTGAGCCAGAAGCGGAAGGCCTCGCCGAAGCTGACAGGGTCGGGCGCGGCGATCGCCTCGCCCGCTTTCTCCAAAGTGGCGCTCACGAAGATGCTCCCGGCGCCGCATACAGCGCATCGAATACGGCCGCCGCGGCGGCGATCAGCTTGTCGTCCTTGGCGTGCACTTCGCGCAGGCCGCCCAGTACCGCTTCCAGCCCGGCCGCTTCGGGCACAGGGATGCCGCCGACGTCGAGGTAGTGCACCGCGCCGGCGACGCGCTGCAGCCTCGGATCGGATTCCAGGCCGAAGCTTGCGGCCATCACTTCGAAGGTGACGCGCGTCCCGACGTGGGTGAAGCGCGCGCCGTCGTAGTCGAAGCCGATGGCGCCGCGCGGCGTGCGAACCGGGGTGCGGCCTCCGTCCAGCCAGACGAACTCGGCCGCTGGGTCGATGAAACGCCGCACCAGCCAGGCGCAGGCCAGCCGGTCCACCCACGGGCGTGCGCGAGTGGCCCAGCGCTTGCCCTGGAACCGGGCCCGATCCAGCCGCTCGATGCCGTCGTTCGGGCGCGGCTGCGGTTCACCCTTGGAGAACCTGGCGTCGAGCGTGCGCCGCAGCGCCAGCAGTTCGGACTCGGCCTGCTCGGCGGCCTGGCCGGGGTAGTAGTCGATGCCGCGCAAGACCTGCAGCGCGTCGGCCACGCCGCGCAGCCGGCGCCTGGCCTCGGTTTCGGCCAGGCCTTCGAGTTCGAGCTGCAGCGCCGTCGCGGTTTCGCGCCACTGCGCATAGGCATCGGTGCGATCGAACTGCGCCAGCACCTCGACGCGCTGGGCTTCGTCGCGCGGCGACAGCGTCATCACCGATGCCGTGCCGCCGTGCTCGCGCACCTCGGCGGCCAGTGACTCCAGGACCGATGCATGCGTGTCGGGCAGCAGGTAGGCGCCGTCGCGCAGCGCCGCGCAGCCCAGCGCCTTGAGCGCCCGCCAGATGCGCAGGCGCACCGCGTTCGGCTGGGTCGGAAGGGTGACGATCAGGATGGCCCACATGATGAGTAGCATACGCTACAAACAATGTAGTATCAATATCAAAAATCGGAGCTGGGGGTTGGCGCCGCCGGCAGCGCATGCATCATTGACGCCCGCCATGGACAGACTCAAACAGCTCGAATCTTTCGTCGCCATCGCCACCCGCGGCAGCCTCACGGCCGCTGCCAAGGCCGAGGGCGTGGCGCCGGCAATCATGGGCCGGCGCCTCGATGCGCTGGAAGAGCGGCTGGGCGTCAAGCTGCTCTTGCGCACCACGCGCCGCATCACGCTCACGCACGAGGGCAGCGCCTTCCTCGAGGACTGCCAGCGCCTGCTGGTCGAGCTCGCGAATGCCGAGGCCAGCGTGAGCGCCGGCGGCGTCAAGGCCGCCGGCCACCTGCGCGTGACGGCGCCGGCGGGCTTCGGCCGGCGTCATGTCGCGCCGCTGGTGCCGCGCTTCCACGCGCTGCATCCGGAGGTCACGATCTCGCTCAACCTCAGCGACCGCGTGATCGACGTGGCGGGCGAGAGCTACGACTGCGCCGTGCGCGTGGGCGACCTGCCGGACTCCTCGCTGGTGAGCCTGCGCCTCGCCGACAACCGTCGCCGCTGCGTCGCCACGCCCGAGTTCGTGCGCCGGCATGGCGCGCCGCGGCATCCGGGCGAGCTGGCGCGCTTCGCCTGCCTCAGCCTGTCGAGCGACGCATCGCAGACCCGCGGCTGGACCTTTCGCGTGCCGACCGCGGGCGGCGAGCACGAAGTGATCTTCCTCAAGCCGACCGGCCCGCTCGATTGCTCCGACGGCCAAGTGCTGCACGACTGGTGCCTGGCCGGCCACGGCATCGCCTGGCGCAGCACCTGGGAGGTGGAGGCCGAAATCGACGCCGGCCTGCTGGTGCCGCTGCTCGACGAGTTCGCGGCGCCGCCCAACGGCATCTACGCGGTGTTCCCCAACGCCAAGCACCTGCCGCTGCGGGTTCGGCTGTGGCTCGATTTTCTGAAGGCGCAGTACGCGCGGCCGGAATTCTGGGGCGGCACAATCGCTGCGCAGTCGAACCAACAGGAAAAACCACGATGACCCTCGAAGCGATCCTTGCCTACCTGCACATCCTGGCCATTCTCACGATGGTGGTCTTCATCTCGAGCGAAGCCGCGCTGTGCCGCGTGCAGTGGCTCAATGCCGCGGTGGTCGAGCGCCTCGCCAAGGTCGACATGGTCTACGGCTTCGCTGCCATCGCCGTGCTCGCGACCGGCGTCGCGCGCACCTGGTGGGGCATGAAGGGCACCGCCTGGTACTGGACCAATCCGCTGCTGCACGTGAAGCTCACGCTCTTCATCATCATCGGCGTGATCTCGATCTTCCCGACGCTGACCTACCTCCGCTGGCGCAAGACGCTGCGTTCCGCCGGCACCCTGCCGAGCGAGGCCGAGATCAAGAAGACCCGGCGGCTGGTGATGATCCAGGCGCACGTGCTCGTGCTGATCCCGCTGGTCGCCGTGTTCCTGGCGCGCGGCTTCGGCGCAAGAGGCTGAAGCGCCCATGGGGCCGGGCAGCGTCAAGGCACTGTTCGCCGGCACCATCTTCGCCAGTGCCTTCCTGCTGTTCCTGGTCCAGCCGCTGATCGCCAAGCAGATCCTGCCCTGGTTCGGCGGTTCGGCCGCGGTGTGGTCGATCTGCATGGTGTTCTTCCAGGTCGTGCTGCTGGCAGGCTATGCCTACTCGGACTGGATCGCGCGCCGGCTCGGCGTGCGTGCGCAGGCGCGGCTGCATGTCGCGCTGCTGCTCGCGAGCCTCGCCTTCCTGCCGATCGTGACCAGCGCGCGCTGGAAGCCGAGCGGTACCGAAGACCCGACGCTGTGGATCCTCGGCCTGCTCGTCGGCACCATCGGGCTGCCGTATTTCCTGCTCTCCACCACCGGCCCGCTGGTGCAGTCCTGGGTCGCGCGCACGCCCTGGGGCGCGCAGGTCTACCGCTATTTTTCGCTCTCGAACCTGGCCTCGCTGGTCTCGCTCTTGAGCTACCCGCTCTTGATCGAACCGCGCAGCACGCTGCTGCACCAGGCCTGGGGCTGGTCGGCAGGCTATGCCGTGTTCGTGCTGCTGTGCGCGGGCACCACGCTGTATGTTTCGCGGAAGTGGGCCACGCCCACGCAGGCGGTGGCCGCGCCGGCCGCTGCCGCTGCGCCGGCCGCGAAGCCGCGCGGCACGGACTACCTGCTCTGGCTCGCGTTGCCCGCGCTCGGTTCCTGGCTGCTGCTCGCCATCACCAACCACATCACGCAGCACGTGGCGGCCATCCCCTTCCTGTGGGTGCTGCCGCTGTCGGTCTACCTGCTGACCTTCGTGCTCACCTTCGAGAGCGACCGCTGGTACCGTCGCCGCGTGTTCCTGCCGCTGGCCGCGGCGATGCTCCTGCTGTGCGCCTTCGGGTTGCAGCACCGCATCGGCACCCACATCAAGACCGCGCTGCCGATCTACGTCGTCGGCCTGTTCGTCCTGTGCATGTTTCTGCACGGAGAGATGGCTCGCGTGCGTCCTGCAGCGGCCTGGCTCACGCGCTTCTACCTGATGCTCTCGCTTGGCGGCGCCGTCGGCGGCGTGAGCGTGGGACTGGTCGCGCCGCATGTCTTGCCGGCCTACTACGAACTGGGCATCGGCCTCGTGCTGTGCGCGCTCGTCGCGGCAATCCTGTGGCGTGCGAGGCGCATCGGCATCGCGGCCGCGTTGGCGCTGGCCGCTTGCTGCGCCTGGTTCCTCGCGCAGCAGGTGAAGCGCGATGCGGTCGGCTTGTTCCACATGGAGCGCAACTTCTACGGCGCGCTGCTCACCACCGAAACGCGCAGCGGTGCGAAGGGGCCGATGCGCAAGCTCTTTCACGGCTCGATCAAGCACGGCGAGCAGTACCTCGCGCCCGCATTGCGCCGCGAGCCAACGACTTACTACGGGCCCACCTCGGGTATCGGACGCGCGATCGCCGCCGCGCCGGCAGGCCCGCGCCGCCTCGGGCTGATCGGCCTCGGCGCCGGCACGCTGGCGGTCTACGGCCGGCCAGGCGACGTCTACCGGTTCTATGAGATCAACCCGCTGGTCTTCGAGCTGGCCGATCGCGAGTTCAGCTTCCTGGCCGACAGCGCGGCGCGCATCGAGCGGGTGCTGGGCGACGCCCGGCTCGCGCTGGAGCGCGAGAGCCCGCAGCGCTTCGACGTGCTCGCGGTCGACGCCTTCTCGGGCGACTCGATACCGATCCACCTGATCACGGCAGAGGCGATGGATGTCTATCTGCGCCACATGCAGCCCGGCGGCGTGATTGCCTTTCACGTGAGCAACCGCTACCTCGCCCTGGCACCGGTGGTCGAGAAGATCGCGCTGGCCAAGGGTCTGCATGCAGTGCTGGTGGAGGACCAGCCCGAGAAATCGACGAACCTGGACTCGACCGACTGGGTGCTGGTGTCGCGCGACCCGCAGGCCCTGATGCGCGAGCCGATCCGCGGCGCGACCTCCCCCATCCCGCCGATCGCCGGGCTCAAACCCTGGACCGATGACTTCAACAACCTGTTCGGGGTACTGAAGTAACAAAAAACCCCGCGAGGCGGAGCCTGCGGGGGTCTTTCGATGAATGATGCTGCGCTCAGGCAGCCGGCTTGGACGAGAGGCACTCCTTCATGAAGGCCTTGCGCTCGTCACCCTTCAGGGCCTTGGCCTTGGGGTCGGCATTGCAGCTCTTCATCTTGTCCTGCTGCGTCACCGGCTTGGCCGAGAGGCAGGTCTTCATGAAGGCCTTGCGCTCGTCGCCCTTCATGTCGCCGGCATCCTTGTTGCAGGTTGCCATCTTGCTTTGCTGGGCCGTCGGGGCCTTGTCCTGTGCATGCGCGAAGCCGATGCAGAGACAGGCGCTTGCAGCAACGATCGAGAGGAGCTTCTTCATGGTGTGCGCGTCCTTGCTGAGAGTGGTAAAGGCAGCCCGAGACTGGGCCACAATTGTTAACGATTGTGGCCGCGCTGCGGATGACCGCCACCTGCAAGGAGCGCCCGGGTTTGCCCCCGGTAAAATCCCGCGATGCTATTGGTCAAACAGGAGCTGCTCGCGGCGCTCGCGAACACGCTCGAATCCTTCTCGCCCGGCGCCGGCGCCAAAGCCGCGTTCGAATCGCCCAAGGTCGCGGCCCATGGCGATCTCGCAAGCACCGCGGGGATGCAGCTCGCCAAGCCCCTGGCGCGCAAGCCGCGCGAACTGGCCGAGGACATCAGCGCCGCGCTCAAGGCCACCCCGGCCTTCGCGCAGTGGGTCGATGCCATCGAGATCGCCGGCCCCGGCTTCCTGAACATCCGCCTCAAGACCGCTGCCAAGCAGCAGGTGGTGCGCGAGGTGCTGGCCGCGGGCGAGGCCTTCGGCCGCCAGCCCGCGCGCAGCGATCGTGTGCTGGTCGAGTTCGTCTCCGCCAACCCCACCGGCCCGCTGCACGTGGGCCACGGCCGCCAGGCCGCGCTCGGTGACGCGATCTGCAACCTGCTCGCCTCGCAGGGCGCGCAGGTGTGGCGCGAGTTCTACTACAACGACGCGGGCGTGCAGATCCAGACGCTGGCCACCAGCACGCAACTGCGCGCCAAGGGCTTCAAGCCGGGCGATGCCGAGTGGCCCGAGCAGGCCTACAACGGCGAATACATCGCCGACATCGCAGAGGACTTCAAGGCGAAGAAGACCGTGCGCTCCGACGACCGCGAGTACACGGCGAGCGGCGACGTCGACGACATCGACTCGATCCGCCAGTTCGCCGTGGCCTACCTGCGCCACGAGCAGGACCTGGACCTGAAGGCCTTCCAGGTACGCTTCGACAACTACTACCTCGAATCCAGCCTCTACACCAGCGGCCGGGTCGAGGCGACGGTGAAGCGGCTCGTCGAGGCCGGCAAGACCTACGAGCAGGATGGCGCCCTGTGGCTGAAGTCGACCGACTACGGCGACGACAAGGACCGGGTGATGCGCAAGGGCGACGGCAGCTACACCTACTTCGTGCCCGACGTCGCCTATCACATCGCCAAGTGGGAGCGCGGCTTCGGCGAGGTGGTCAACATCCAGGGCACCGACCACCACGGCACGATCGCGCGCGTGCGTGCCGGCCTGCAGGCCGCGAACGTCGGCATCCCGGCCGGCTACCCCGAGTACGTGCTGCACACCATGGTGCGCGTGATGCGCGGCGGCGAGGAGGTCAAGATCAGCAAGCGCGCCGGCAGCTACGTGACGCTGCGCGACCTGATCGAGTGGACCAGCACCGACGCCGTGCGCTTCTTCCTCCTGAGCCGCAAGCCCGATACCGAATACACCTTCGACATCGATCTCGCGCTGGCGCAGAACAACGACAACCCGGTCTATTACGTGCAGTACGCGCATGCGCGCATCTGCTCGGTGCTGGCCGCCTGGGGCGGCGATTCGGCCGCGCTGGCGGATGTCGACCTCGCGCCGCTGCAAAGCCCGGCTGCGCAGGCGCTGTTGCTGCTCTTGGCCAAGTACCCCGACATGCTCGCGGCCGCGGCCAAGGACTTCGCGCCGCACGACGTCACCTTCTACCTGCGCGAACTGGCCGCCTGCTACCACAGCTACTACGACGCCGAGCGCATCCTGGTGGACGACGAGCCGGTCAAGCGGGCCCGCCTGGCGCTGGTCGCGGCGACCGCGCAGGTGCTGCACAATGGGCTGGCAATTCTCGGCGTGAGCGCGCCGCGCAAGATGTGATTTCGAAACATGACTAAAAGACAGAGCGGCAACATCGTCATCGGGCTGATCGTCGGCCTGGTGCTGGGGCTGGGCGTGGCGCTGGGCATCGCGGTCTACGTGACCAAGGTGCCGATCCCCTTCATGACCAAGACCCAGCGCGGCGGCCCCGAGCAGGACGAGGCCGAGGCCCGCAAGAACCGCGACTGGGACCCCAACGGCCCGCTCGCCGGCAAGGCGGGTGCCGCCCGCCCGCAGGCGCCCGCGACGCCTGCACCGCCCCAGCCCGCCACGGCGGGGACGACCACGCCGCCGCCGACCGCGCCAGTGCCCGTGGTGGTGCCGCCCGGCGCGCAGCAGCAACAGCAACAGCGCGCCGCACGGCCGCCGCTGCCGGCCGAAGCCAACGCGCTGCCGCCGTCGAACGACCCCATCGGCGATCTCGCGCGGGCACGTTCGGGCGCCAACCCCGGCACCACCGCCGCTATCGCGCCGCCGAGCGCCAGCACCGATCCCTTCATGTATTTCGTGCAGGCCGGCGCCTTCCGCACCCCCGACGACGCCGAGGCGCAGCGCGCCAAGCTCTCGCTGATGGGCGTGGAAGCGCGCATCACCGAGCGCGAGCAGGCCGGCCGCACGGTCTACCGCGTGCGCGCGGGGCCTTTCAACAAGAAGGAAGATGCGGACCGGCTCAAGGAACGGCTCGACGGCGGTGGCCTCGAATCCGCCCTGGTGCGCGTCCAGCGCTGAGTTTTTCATTCTTCATCGCCTTCGCAGGCCGGGAACTCCGGGCCAGCCGCGGGCTCTGTCAGCCGCACAGGAGAACTTCTTAATATGAAACGTCGTGACTTTTCGCTGGCCGCCACTTCGCTGGGGCTTCTTCCCTTCGCCTCATCCTCGCATGCCCAGGCGCTCGCGCCCAAGGCAGGCACCGACTACGCGGTGCTCGAGAAGCGCGTGCCGGTCGACGCGCCGGCCGGCAAGGTCGAGGTGATCGAGTTCTTCTGGTACAGCTGCCCGCATTGCAACGCCTTCGAGCCGACGCTCGAGACCTGGATCAGGAAGCTGCCTGCCCACGTGTCTTTCAGGCGCGTGCCGGTCGCCTTCCAGCCTAGCTTCCAGCCGCAGCAGCGGCTCTACTACGCGCTGGAGGCGATGGGCAAGGTCGACGAATACCAGCGCAAGGTGTTCGCCGCGATCCACCAGCAGCGCCAGAATCTCTCGGGCGAGCAGCAGATCATCGACTGGGCCGCGGCCAACGGCCTCGACAAGGCCAAGTTCACCGAGAACTTCAAGTCCTTCACCGTCGCGAGCAAGATCCAGCGCGCCAAGCAGCTGCAGGAGGCCTACCAGGTGGCCGGCGTGCCCTCGATGGGCATTGCGGGCAGGTGGTATACGGACGGCGAACTCGCGCGCAGCATGGACCGCGCACTGCAGGTCACCGACTTCCTGGTCGGCGAAGCGCGCAAGAGCGCATAAAAGGCCCTCTTTCGCCGTTCGCGGCACTCTGCAGGAAGCCCGCTTCGGCGGGCTTTTTCATCCGCCGGCGAAAGCCGGATCCATGAGGCCGCATACAATCGCCCAGCAAGTTTCGTGCCTTTTATGACGTCGTTACCTTCCTCTCCCTTCCTCCGCCACCTTTGTCGTGCTTTGGTATTCGCCTTGGGTGTGGCCGGCTTCGTGTCGGCGGCGCAGGCCGAGAAGGCGGACCGCACCAAGCCGATGAACATCGAGGCCGACGCCATGCGCTACGACGACCTCAAGCAGACCAGCGTCTTTACCGGCAACGTGGTGGTGACCAAGGGCACCATCATCATCCGCGGCACGCGCATCGACGTGCGGCAGGATCCCGAGGGCTACCAGTACGGCGTGGTCACGGCCGCGCCCGGCAAGCTGGCCTATTTCAAGCAGAAGCGCGACGCCGGCCCCGACGAGTGGATCGAGGGCGAGTCGGAGGTCATCGAGTACGACAGCCGCGCCGACAACGTGAAGTTCATCCGCCGCGCGGTGATGCGCCGCCTGGTCGGCGCGACGCCCAACGACGAAAGCAGCGGCGCCTTGATCGTCTACGACCAGAGCAACGACACCTTTACCGTCAACGGCTCGCCGCTGCCGCCCAATGCGGGCGTGGCGACCCAGCCCGGCGGCCGCGTCAAGGCCATTCTCACGCCCAAGGCGGCCGCCTCGGCGCCCGCTGCCGGTTCCGCCAGGCCCGCGGCGCCGGCGTCCGGAACGGGCCTGCGCTCGACCACCACGCTCGGTGGAGAGCAGCGCAAGTGAACGGCGGCAACGAAGTCCCGGGCAGCCGCCTCGAGGCGCGTGGCCTGCAGAAGAGCTACGGCAGCCGCAAGGTCGTCAAGGACGTATCGCTCGGCGTGGAAAAGGGCGAGGTGGTCGGCTTGCTGGGGCCCAACGGCGCGGGCAAGACCACGTCGTTCTACATGATCGTCGGGCTGGTGCGGGCGGATGCGGGCGAGATCAGCATCGACGGCGAACCGATCGCGCACATGCCGATCCACCGCCGCGCGCGCATGGGCCTGAGCTACCTGCCGCAGGAAGCCTCGATCTTCCGCAAGCTCACGGTCGAGGAGAACGTGCGCGCCGTGCTCGAGCTGCAGCGTGAACCCGATGGCGCGGGCCGGCCGGTGCCGCTGTCGAAGCAGCGCATCGAGGAGCGCCTCGGTGAACTGCTGCACGACCTGCGCGTCGATCACCTGCGCGACTCGCCCGCGCTGGCGCTGTCGGGCGGCGAGCGCCGCCGCGTCGAGATCGCGCGGGCGCTGGCCACGCAACCGCGCTTCATCCTGCTGGACGAGCCCTTCGCGGGCATCGACCCGATCGCGGTGATCGAGATCCAGCGGATCATCAGCTTCCTGAAGGAACGCGGCATCGGTGTGCTCATCACCGACCACAACGTGCGCGAAACGCTGGGCATCTGCGATCACGCTTTCATCATCAGCGACGGGCATGTGCTGGCACAAGGCACGCCCTCGGAGATCGTCGACAACGCCGAGGTACGACGCGTGTACCTGGGCGAACATTTCCGGATGTAGAGAGGGGGCCGTATTTCGATGAAGCAAGGGCTCTCGCTTCGCGTTTCCCAGCATCTGGCGCTCACGCCGCAGCTCCAGCAGTCGATCCGGCTGCTGCAGCTCTCCACGCTCGAATTGAGCCAGGAAGTGGAGCAGATGCTGGACGAGAACCCGTTCCTCGAACGCACGGCCGAAGAGGCGCCGCGCGAGGAGTTCGGTCTGGAGGTGGCCGATGCGCCGGTGCGCGACGAGGACCGCCAGGCCGAAGGCGAGACCGATTTCGCGCCCGGCCCGGCCGCGGCGCCGGCCGAGGTGGCGGTGGCCGCTACCGGCGATGCCGAAGCCGCTGCGCCCGCCGACAGCGAGCCCGACTGGGAGGGCGACGGCACGGTCGACCTCGCGCCCGACGACAGCGAATGGGGCGGCGATGCGCCCGCGCGCGCCAACAACCTCGGCGACGACGAGCGCGCCGATGCGACCGAGCTCGCGCGCAGCCAGGAATCGCTGCAGTCCTTCCTGCACCGGCAGGCGCTGTCGCTGCGCCTGGACGAGAACGACTGCGCCGCGCTGCGCTTCCTGATCGAGTCGCTCAACGACGACGGCTACCTCGAGGATTCGCTGCCGGCGCTGGCCTCCGGCCTGGCGGGCGCCGACAACGACCAGTTCGACGAGCTGGTGCACCACTTCCAGGTCGCGCTGGGCCTGCTGCAGAGCCTGGAGCCGGCCGGCGTCGGCGCCCGCAGCCTCGCCGAATGCCTGACCATCCAGCTGCGCCAGCTGGCGAGCGCCAGGGAGAGCGAGGGGGAGGCCCAGGTGCGCAAGGCGGCCATCGCGATCTGCAAGCAGCCGATGGAGCTGCTCGCGCGGCGCGACTTCAAGCGCCTGGCCACGCTCACGCGCAGCAACGAGGACGAGGTGCGCGCCGCGCTGCAGCTGATCGCGAAGCTCGAACCCAAGCCGGGGCGCCGCTTCGTCGACGTCGAGCGAAACATCGTCGTGCCCGACGTGATCGTCACGCGCATCGGCCACGGCACCAACGCGAAGTTCCGCGTCATGCTCAACCCCGAGGTGATGCCGCGGCTGCGCGTGCACGACATCTACGCCGGCGCGCTCAAGCAGCACAAGGGCGAGGGCAGCCAGGCGCTGTCGCAGCGGCTGCAGGAAGCGCGCTGGTTCATCAAGAACATCCAGCAGCGCTTCGACACCATCCTGCGCGTCTCCAACGCGATCGTCGAGCGGCAGAAGAGCTACTTCGTGCACGGCGAGCTCGCGATGCGGCCGCTGGTGCTGCGTGAGATCGCCGACGAGCTAGGCCTGCACGAATCCACCATCAGCCGCGTGACCACCGCCAAGTACATGGCGACGCCCTACGGCACCGTCGAGCTCAAGTACTTCTTCGGCTCGGCCCTCGGCACCGAAACCGGCGGCAACGCCTCCAGCACCGCGGTGCGCGCGCTGATCAAGCAGTTCGTGAGCGCCGAGGATGTGAAGAAGCCGCTGTCCGACAGCCAGGTCTCCGAGATGCTCAAGGAGCAGGGCATCGAGTGCGCGCGCCGCACGGTGGCCAAGTACCGCGAGGCGCTGCGCATCGCGCCTGCGAACCTGCGCAAGGCACTTTAGGGCCTGTTCGCACATGAACGCGGGGGTGATTCATGTGTGAACAGGCGCTAACGATGAGCCGCCGTCGGAGTCCGCTCCCGAGCTGGATTCGCCTCGGCCTGGCCTTGATGGCGGCGGTTCTTCTCGCCAGCGGCTGCGCGATGCTGCCGGCCGAATTCGAACGCACGCCCTCGAAGGCGATGCCCCTGTCCACCGACACCGCGCTGGGCCGCATCGCCAAGGCCTCGCAGCCGGATGCGGACTTGAGCGGATTCCGGCTCATGCCCAGCGGCGACTTCGCGCTCAACACGCGGCTCGAGCTCGCGCGCCGCGCCGAGCGCACGCTCGACGTGCAGTACTACCAGATCGACAACGACGAGACCGGCCGCTACCTGCTGCGCACGCTGCGCGACGCCGCGCAGCGCGGCGTGCGCGTGCGGCTCCTGATGGACGATCTCTACACCGCGGGCGAGGACGAGCTGCTGCTCGCGCTGGCCGCGACGCCCAACCTGGAGCTGCGGCTCTTCAATCCCTTTCCGGCCGGGCGCGGCAGCGTGCTCAGGCGCTTCTCGGCCTCGCTCTTCGACTTCAACCGCGTCAACCGGCGCATGCACAACAAGCTCTTCATCGCCGACGGCGCGATGGCGGTGGCCGGCGGGCGCAACATCGGCAACCCGTACTTCACGCAGACGGCCGGCGCGAACTTCATCGACCTCGACACCTTCGTCGCCGGCGCGTTGATCCCGCGCCTTTCCAGCCTGTTCGACCTGTACTGGAACAGCGAGCATGTGCGGCCGATCGAAACCGTGGTCGCGCCCACGCTCGCGCGCGAAGAACGGCAGCGGCGCTTCGAGGCACTGACCGCCCCGGCCACCACGCCGGCGCCGCGCCCGCCGGCGCCCAACGACCTGCTGGGCTACAGCCCGATCGTCGAGAACCTCAACGCCGGCAAGCTCGACCTCATCTGGACCACCGCCGAGGCCTACGCCGATTCGCCCGACCGCGTGATCGGCAAGCAGGTCAACTACGGTGGCGTGCCGCTGCTCGACGTCGACAGCGTGCGCTACAACGTGGTCGAGCAGATGCGGCGCGGGCGTTCCGACGTGACGCTGGTGTCGCCCTACCTGATCCCCGGCAAGGAGGGGCTGGAGGTGCTGCGCGAGATCCGCCGCCGCGGTATGAAGATCAGCGTGGTCACCAACTCGCTGGCCGCCACCGACGAGCCCGTGGTCCACACCGGCTACCGCCGCTACCGCGCCGACATGCTGCGGCTCGGCGCCGAGATCCACGAGCTCAGCTCGGTGCGCACGCGGCGCAGCGTGCGCCTGGGCCTGTTCGGCACGCAGATCGGACGCCTGCACGCCAAGTCGGCCGTGATCGACGGGCGCACGCTGTTCGTCGGCTCGATGAACTTCGACCCGCGCTCGGAACTGCACAACACCGAGATCGGCCTCTTCATCTTCAGCCGCGAAATGGCGCAGCAGGTGCTGAAGCTGGTCGAGGTGCTTAAGCAGCAGGGCGCCTACAAGGTGCGGTTCGCGCCGGGCACCGAGAGAATGGAGTGGGTGAGCGAGGAGGCCGGCGTCGAACAGGTGCTCACCAGCGAGCCCGATGCGGGCTTCTGGGACCACCTGATGCTGGAGCTGCTGGCGCCGCTGGCGCCGGAGAGCCTGCTCTAGACCTCATCAGTAGCGATAACGGTCATGTCGGTCATGGCGGTCATGGCGGTCATGCCTGTCATGGCGGTCATGGCGGTAGTGATGGCGATGGCCGTGCCGGTACTCGTTGCGGTATTCATGGCGGTAGAAGTGCCGTGGCGCCGGGCGGTGGTAGTCATACACGGGCACCGGACGGTAGTGCCGCGGCGGCGGGTTGTAGTACACCGGCGCCGGGGCATAGTGGACCGGGCTGGCGATGCCGATGGCGACACCTGGCACGTGGATGCCCACCGACACGGCGAGGTCCCTGGCGCTGGCTGACGTTGCGCCCAGCACGGCTGCGGCGGAGAGGGCGCCGGCGGCGATCCACTTGAAGAAACGGGTGTGCGCGATGTTCATGAAGAAACTCCTGAAGGCATGAAGTGCCGTTGAGAGTCATTGCACCCGGCCCGCGTAAAGCAGGATCCGCCTGCTCTGTGAAGCTTGTTTCTGAATGTTGCGGCGCGGACACCCGGCGAAAGAACGAGACTTACCACATAAAATTCAGTTTTGTGGGGTAAGAATCGATGCCTGTCCAGCACGCCCTGTACCGCATGCATGAGCTGGCTTTCCGGACGCAGTACGCCGAACTCAAGGAGCGCACTGCGTCTGCCGGCCGCCTTCTTCAAGGAACGCCAGGGAGTCTTCAGTTGCGCCAGGGGACTGGCTATGCCTACTGGTATCGGGTCTTCTATCCGGCGCCCGGCAAGAAGGCCGAGCAACTCGTCTGCAAAGAAGGAGACACCGCGGCACTCGACCAGATGTCCCGCGAGATCGAGTTCGCCCAATGGACAAGCGCCCAGGTGAGAAACCTCAGGAAGCTCGATTTCCAGGTGGCGGACAAGGGCGTGGCGAGCGTCCTGGTCGAGCTTCACAACGCGGGCATCCTGGGCGCGGGCCTCGCACTGGTCGGAACCATGGGCTTCATGGCCTGGTTGAATGAACTCGGAGCGATGGCGATATCGGCCCGCACGCATGACGTCGACATTGCCGCTCGGCAAAGGCTGGGGCTTGCGGCGCCGGCGTCCTTTCTTGAAGCGATGGAGGCCACCAGGCTCGGTTTTCATCCGGTTCCCGGGATGCCGAGCCAGGCGCCCTCGACCTCCGTGAAGCTCCAGGGCAGGGATGGATTGCGGGTCGACGTTCTGACGCATGGCGAGGAGCTCGGAAAGACCGTTCTCCTGCCGCAGCTGAAATGGCATGCCGAGACCGTGCCCCACTATGACTACCTGCTGGCGGAGCCCAGTCGCGCCGCATCTCTGGCCGGGGGTCATTGCATCCCCTTGACGCTGCCGCAACCGCAGCGTTTCGTCTGGCACAAGCTCTATGCGAGCGCCCAGCGCAAGGCCAGGCCCGAGAAAGCCGAAAAGGACCTGCTGCAGGCAGCGACCCTGGGAGCCGTCCTGGCCGAGCAGCAGGACGAGCTTCTGTCCGAATCGTTTCGGAATGCGCCAGCCGCACTGAAGGAAGCGGCGAGAACCCGCCTGCCTGCTTTGCGCAGGGCCTTGAGTGGACATCCTCAAGCGCTCGAGCAGTTCGAGCTGGCCCTCGCACCGGCAACAAAAAAGCCTAGCTCGGCCGGTCGGTGATGTTGACCGCTTCCACCTGCACCAAGAGCCGCACCTTGTTCTCGAAGCCGAAGTTGATGCCCCAGGTGATGCCCCAGTCGCTGCGCTCCACGACGGTCTCGAAGTCGCCGCCGCAGACCTGGCGCTTGATCAGCGGGCTCAGGTAGCAGCCGAAGCGGTTGGCCTTGAGCTTGACGGGCCGCGTCTGGCCCATCAGCGTGAGCGTGCCGTCGACCTCGACCACCTTGTCGCCGTTGAAGTCGATCTTGTCGGCCACGAAGCGGCCGGTCGGAAATTCCGCGACGTTGAAGAAGTCCCTGCTCATCACATGACGGTTGAGCAGATCGACGCCGGTGTTGATGGAGCCGATATCCATCGTGATGTCGATCTTGCCGCTCTTGCCCGAGGCGTCGATCTTGACGGTGCCGTCCTTGGTGCTGAAGCGGCCGCGGTTGGTGGTGGTGCCGTAGTGGCCCATCTCGTACATCACGAAGGTGTGGGTCGGGTCGACCACGTAGCTGGCGCCCTTGACCGGACCTCCTGCCGGCAGGGCGGGCAGCTCCGGTGCCTGCTGCGCGGCGGCGAGGGTCGCTGCGGCCGCGAGTGCAACGAGGGCAATGGACTTGATCATGACGAGCTTTCGAATGGGGCGATGAAAGAATGAAAGAAGGTCAGGGTCAAAGCGGACGCAGGCCCGTCAGCACGAGCTTGAAACGGACCTGCACGTCGTCGCCGACCATCGAGGTGTCGGTCCATTCGCCCTCGCCGATCTTGAAGGCGAGGCGCTGGATCGCAAAGCTTCCGGTCGCCACCGATTGACCCGCGGATTGCGTGATCGTCACCGGCACCACGAGCTCCTGGGTAGTGCCTTTGATCGTGAGCCTGCCTGCGATCTCGAAGCGGCCGCCGCCGAGGGTCTTGATCCTGCTCGAATGGAAGTTGGCCTTGGGAAATCGCGCCGTGTCGAACCATGGCGCCTTGGGCAGCTCGGCATCGCTTTGCGGCACGCCGAGGGTGGCGCTGCCCATGTCGATCTGCATGGCGACCGTGCCTCCCTCGGGCTTCTGCGGGTCGAAGGCGATCTGGGCGTCGAACTTCTTGAACGCGCCTTCGACCGGCACGCCCATCTGCTTGGTGACGAAGACGATCTGGCCGTGGCCGGGGACGAGCTTCGCCATCGGTTCCATGGCGCTCGCCAGCCCTGCGATGGCGATCATGGCGACAGCGCCCAGTGCGCGTGCGGCCGGCGCCGCCAGGCCCATTCGGGGAACACCGCGGAACGGGCTTTGCCGGGCCGCTGGTGTTGCCCCCGGCGAGGGGGTTGGCGGCCACGCGAAGTGGGCAAGCCTGGGGGGGAGCTTCACTTTGGCCACATCCGCTCCAGCAGGCCGTCGCGGTCGATAAGGTGATGCTTGAGCGCCGCCGCCGCGTGCAGCAGCACTACGGCGGCCAGCGTGAATGCGCTGCCCTTGTGCATCGGCTTCAGCACCGCCTCGGCGAAGTCCTTGTCCACCGGCACCAAGTCCGGCAGCGGCACGACGCCGAACCAGACGACCGGAATGCCCAGCCCCGAGCTGTAGGCCCAGCCGAAGAGCGGCACGGCGAAGAACAGCAGGTACAGCAGCAGATGCGTGCCGCGGTGCGCGACGAGCTGCCAGCCCGCCATCGCTTCCACGATGCGCGCCGGCAGCGGCGGCGGCGGGTGCGACAGGCGCCACAGCAGGCGCAAGGCCGAGAGCGTCAGGATCGTGATGCCGGCCCACTTGTGCCAGTTGATGAGCTTGAGACGCATCGGCGAGAAGGCCAGGCCGGCCATGTAGAGGCCGACGCTGAAGGCGGCCACGATCAGCAGTGCCAGCAGCCAATGCAGCCCCATGGCGACCGCGCCGTAGCGCGGGGCATCGGAAGGGGCGTGGGCAAGCGCGGGATGGAGCGGCTCGGCGGGCATGCCCGGAGCATATCGCCCCGCAAGCCGCCTACCCGAGGCTCCAGCGCGCGATCAGCAGCAAGCCGAGGCCCAGCACCAGCATCAGCACGAAGGGCACCACGAGCCAGGGCGCATCGCGCTCTTCCTTGTCGGAGTTGAACCGGTCGTTCATGGCGGTCAGAAGGTCGGTACGTGATCGGCTTGTTCGGACGTGCGGTCGGTCAGCACCTCGCTTGCGGCGGGTACCGAGGGGTCGCTGCTCCGATAGGCGGCCGCAGGCGGGGCCTGGCGCTGCACCGTGGCGCCGCTGGCCTCGGCTTGCCAGTGGCCGAGCAGGGCCAGGCCGACAAGCAGGATCGCGGCCATGGCCACCGAACCGAGCAGCAGCCGCGGCATGCGGCTTTTCTTCCGGCTTTTTCCGGCGAGCGCCGACAGCCGGTATCTGGACGCTGCGTGGGATTGGAACTGCATGAGGTCCTTCCTTCCTTCGGATGGCACGCGATGAAGGCGTGTGCATGCAAATCTAGGCAGGAAGGCTCGCGCGGAAAATGCCGCCTTCGCGTTCGTGATCCCGCGTTCGCGGGAGTGGCCGCGCGGGGCCGCTCAGGCGACCGGCGTGGTCATCGGCAGGCGCAGCACGACGCAGGTGCCGCTGGCACCCGATCGCATCTCGAGCTCGCCGCCGAGCCGCCGGGCGCGCGCGCCCATGTTGCCGAGTCCGTGGCCCTGCCGCGGGGCGATGCCCAGCCCCCGGCCGTCGTCCTCGACTTCCATCTCGAGCATGTCGCCGATCTGGTGCAGCCGCACCTCGACCCGCGTGGCCCGCGCGTGCTTGAGCACGTTGGTCAAGGCCTCCTGCGCCACCCGCAGCAATTGCAGCGCGGCGTGCGGCGACAGGGTCATTGCGTCGTCGGGCAGGTCGATGTCCCAGCGGGGGTGCACGCCGGCGGCGATCAGCTGCGCCTCCCAGCGGAACATGAAATTGCCGAGCGCGGCGCCGAGGTTGTGCTCGTCGGACGCGAGCGCGTCGAGCGCGAGCCGCATGTCGGCGATGCAGCCGCGCAGTGCGGTGGCGATCTGGCCGTCGTCCATGTCGCCGCGCTCCACGCGCGACAGCGAGGTGAAGAGCTGCGAGCCCAGGCCGTCGTGCAGGTCGCGCATGATCAGCTGGCGTTCTTCCGAGGCCGCGTGCTCGCGCTCCAGGGCGGCCAGCCGCTCGTAGTTGGCGGCCAGCGCGCGCTCGCGGTCGGCCACGCGCGTCTCCAGAGTGCGGTTCAGGTCCTCGAGCGAGCGCAGCGTGCGCAGGAAGCGTGCTGTCAGGAGCGCGGCCATCGCGAGCAGCAGCGTGTTCGAGCCGAAATGCAGGAGGTGGATGCGATGTCCGACCCATTCCGGCAGGAAGCGCCCGAGCAGGCGCGGGTCCCAGGTGATCAGGTAGTCGTGCACGCCCACCAGCACCGCGAACGCCATGACGGCGGAGAGCACGGCCGAGGTCAGCGTGCCGCGGCGGCGCGCATAGCCGATCGAGGTCGCGATGATCAGCAGGCCGACCACCATCATGCCGCCCAGCCAGTAGCGCGCCACGTACGGCTCCGCAGCGAAGCCGCCGAGTGCGAAGCCGAGCGGGCCCAGCAGCCCGTAAGCCACCAGTCCGCGCTCCAGTCGGGGCCGATGGACGCCGGCATAGCGCAGCGTGAACACCGCCATCACGACCACGAAGCCGCCCGTGGCGCTGTGGTAGAGCACGCGCCACCACTGCCACTGCGCGATGGGCATCGCATCGATCAGGAAGGTCATGGTGCGGGTGGCCCACAGCGCGGCCGCCAGGCCGAACAGTCCGTAGAGCACCTCGCTGCGGCGGCGCCACCAGATGAACACCACGAAGCCGGCGACCAGCACGGAGACCAGCACCGTGAGCTCGGGCACGGTGCGGGTCCAGAACAGGCGGCGGTCGTGCAGCGGCTGGATCTCGGCCTGCGGCCCGATGGCGACGCGCGGGAAGCGCAGCGGGTAGCCCTTGGGGGCCGCGACGCGGATCGCCAGCTCGTTGCGGCCGGGGCGCAGCATCGGTGCCGGAAATACCGCCATCTGCGGCCGGTAGGTGCGCGCGTAGACCTGGTCGGTGTTCTCCTGCACGCCGGCGAGCAGCGTGCCGTTGAGCCACAGCTCGCCGCCGTCGTAGAAGTAGGGCACATAGACGGCCCACCGCGCCTGCCGGGCCGGATCGTCGGGGTAGTCGAAGCCGATGCGGTACCAGGCCGGCGCCTTGGCGCGCGCGGGGCGAGAGTATCCGGCGTCGTCGGGTAGCGCCACCGCTTCCCAGGCCGCGTCGGGCGGCGGCGGGGTCCGCGGGACCTCCGGTGCCGCGAGCACCGAGGCCTGGCGCGGCTCCTGCAATGCCGCATGGACGCTGCCCGCCATACAGGCCGCCAACAGCATGGCGACCGCCAGCCGACGCATCACAGCAATCCCATCTGGCTCGCTTCGTAGACCGCTTCGCCGCGCGAATGGACGGCCAGCTTGCGGTAGATCTTCTTCACGTGCGCGACCACGGTGTGCGGCGAGATGTCGATCAGCTCCCCGATGGTGTCGAAGCTCAGGCCCTTGGCCGTGAGGCGCAGGATCTCGGTCTCGCGCTCGGTCAAGGGAGACGGCGTCTCGGGCGTCGACGGCGGGGTCGCGGCCGGCGCCTGCGCGCTCACGCGGAAGCGCGCCAGCACGCGGCGCGCGATGCTCGGGCTGATGGGCGAGCCGCCGGCGCGCACTTCGTGGATGCTGGCGGCGATGCGGTCCGACCCGGCGTCCTTGAGCAGGTAGCCGGTGGCACCGGCCTCGATCGACGACAGCACGTGCTGGTCGTCGCCGAACATCGTGACCACCAGCACGTCGCACTGGGGCCGATGGCGGGCGGCGTGGCGGATCACCTCGACGCCATCGATGTCGGGCAGCCCGAGGTCGACCAGCATCACGTCGGGCGCCTGGGCATCCAGCATCGCCAGCGCCGCGCGTCCAGTGGCCACCGCCGCGATGAGCTGCAGGCCGGGATCTGCCAGCACCGCATCCGAGAAACGGCGCATGAACTCCGGTTCGTCTTCGACAATCAGCACGCTGGTGGTCATGTGAGCCCCTTCGCGACGCGACCCGGCGATTTTCGCACCGGGGAGTTGCGTGGCGATAGCGCAAACGCGGTAGGGCCGCATGGGATACTGCCCTTCGAATCCCGCCATGAACGACCTCTCCCTTTTCCTGCCTTGCGCTGCCGGCGTCGAAGACTTTCTCGCGCAAGAAGTGCATGCGCTCACCGGCCGCGTCGGCCAGGACCTGCTGACCCTGCGCGGCGGCGTGCGCGTGCGTGCCGACTGGCGCGAAGCCATGAAGCTCAACCTGCACAGCCGCCTCGCGCAGCGCGTGCTGATCGAACTGGCCCACGCGCCCTACCGCAGCGAGAACGACCTCTACGCGATCGCGAGCGGCGTGGCCTGGGAGATCTGGTTCACGCCCAAGCAGACCTTCAAGATCGAGACCACGGCGCAGCACAGCCCGCTCACCAGCCTCAACTTCGCCACCCTGCGCATCAAGGACGCGATCGCCGACCGCTTCCGCGCCAAGGCGAACGGCGTGCGCCCCAGCATCGAGACCCAGTGGCCCGACGCGCGCGTGTTCGCGCACCTGGCCACCGACCAGTGCACGCTCTACATCGACACCTCGGGCGAGCCGCTCTTCAAGCGCGGCTGGCGGCAGGACAAGGGCGATGCGCCGCTGAAGGAAACCCTGGCCGCCGCCATGCTGGCCGCCAGCGGCTGGTGGAATCCCGAAACCGGCGAAGTCGCCGGGGAGCCGCTCTACGACCCCTGTTGCGGCAGCGGCACGATCGCCATCGAAGCGGCGCAGATCGCGCGCGGCATCGCGGCTGGGTCGCAGAGGCGCTTCGGCTTCGAGAAGTTGCTGCCCTTCCAGCCTCACGTGTGGTCGGGGCTCAAGGCCACGTCCTCGCAGCGTGCTACGGCGCCCGAGGTCGCGATCTTCGGCTCCGACGTATCGCACCGCATGGTCGACTTCGCCGAGCGCAATGCCGAGCGCGCAGGCGTGGCCGAAGCGGTGCAGTTCAGGGGCGGCGACGCGCTGCAGCGCATGCCGCCGGCCGAATCGGGCGTGATCGTGCTCAATCCGCCCTATGGCGAGCGCATCGAGGTCGGTGGCGTCGCGGCATCGCGCGGCAAGGGCGGTGGGCGCGAAGAGGCGCAGACCGAGGACGGCGGCGAGTTCTTCGTGCAGCTCGCCAGCCACTGGAAGAAGAACTACGCCGGCTGGACCGCGTGGGTGCTGACGCCCGACCTCCAGTTGCCCAAGCGCATGCGGCTGAAGGAGTCGCGCCGCGTGCCGATGTGGAACGGGCCGATCGAGTGCCGGCTGTTCCGCTTCGACATGGTGGCGGGTTCGGCGCGCACCCGGGTCTGAGGGCGCCCTTCGCTCAGGCAGGGTCGCGATGCAGCAGCGGTCCGGCCGGATGGTTCGAAACCGGCACCGAGAAGAAGCGGGTCAAGGCTTCGGCGGTGGCTTCCGGCGCTTCCTCCGGGAAGAAATGGCCGGCATCGATGGCGTGGCCCTGCACGTCCCCGGCCCATGCGCGCCAGAGCCCGAGCGGCCCGCCCGCTTCGGGATACCAGGTGTCGAGCGCGCCCTGCGCGCCCCACAGCGCAAGCACGGGGCAGTCCATGCGCCGCCGGCCGGCAACGTCGACCTGGTCGTGCGTGCGATCGAGGCTCGCGGCCGCGCGGTACTCCTCGCAGATCGCGTGGATGCGCTGGGGGTCCTGCAGCGTCTCCAGATAGGCCGAGCGCACTTCCGGCGGGAACACCGCCGCGGGAGAGCCCCAGCCGCCGAGCGCAGCGTCGAGGATGGCCTCGGGCGCCGCGGCCAGAAGACGTTCCGGCAGCGGTTCGGGCTGGGCCAGCAGCGACCAGGGCCAATAGCCGAGCGCGAAGCGGGCGTCGGCGCGGGCCCACACCGTTTCCGTCGGCAGGATGTCGAGGACGGCGAGCCGGTCGACGCGGCTCGGATGGTCGAGCGCCATGCGGTAGGCGACACGGCCGCCGCGGTCATGTCCGGCAATGGAGAAATGCGGGAAGCCCAGCCGCTCCATGACGATCGCCATGTCGCGTGCCATGGCACGCTTCGAATACGGCGCATGGTCGGGCGCGGAGGCCGGGCAGCCGCTTCGCCCATAGCCGCGAAGATCGGCGCAGACCACGGTGAAGTTGCGGGCCAGCAGCGGCGCCACGCTGCGCCACATCAGGTGCGTCTGCGGAAAGCCGTGCAACAGCAGGATCGGCGGGCCGGAGCCGGACCAGCGCGCATGGATATGGGTCTCGTCCGTCTGGATCTCGACGGTTTCGAATTCGTCGATCGCAGCGAGGCCCATGAAAAGGTCCTAGCGCCCCTGGCTCAACCGGCTGAGGCCCTGGTCGGTCAGGAAGAAGGTGCCACGCTGGTCCGAAGCGACGAAGCCGTTGGACCGGAGGCGGCTGGAAACCTTGATCGAATCGGTGGGCGATCGCCTGGCGGCGGCCTCGTACAGCGCCTGCAGGGTTTTCCACTGTTCGTCATTGAGCTGAATTTTCTTTGTCACGGCAACTTCCTTCCATTTTCGGAAGTGTGGCAAGGCAGACGCCCTTGCACCTCCTCCAAAAGTGCTCTTGTCAGAAGACCTGCATCGGACTAGGAGCCAGCCGCCGATTGAACTGCGAACGGCGCCATATGCCAAGGGGGGCGACCCTGCGGGTTGCCGCACGCCTCAAGGCATGACTGCCGATGTGGTTGCGGAGGAGCCGCCGCCGTCCTCCCCTTGCCCGGCGCGCGCCTCGCGCGCCACGTGCCACCAGCGCAGCATGCGCTCGAAACTGCCGTCGAAGCCGCGGTCGCGCAGCGCGTCGGCCACCAGCAAGCAATGCGCCGCGGTGCCGCGGTCCAGCACCTCGTTGGCGGATACTTCGGCGCATCGCAGGTAGACGTACTTGAGCTGCTGTACGGTTGCGGATGCGACGAAGTTCGGTGCATCGGCGCGGACATGCGCAGCGAAGGCCAGCGGCAGCGCCAGCGCCAGGACCTGGATCGACAGAGTGGTCATGAAGAGCTCCTTCTTCGCGGATTGGCCGCGCGGAGCAATCGTGCTGCGGACGGCGGCGCCCTTCAATCCCGCGAATGCGTCTGCGCGCCCCGGAGCGCTCAGCTCTGTATGTAGGTGCGCAGCTGCTCGATGGTCTCTTCGTGGTCGGCGATGATGTCGTCCATCAGGTCGCGGATCGAGATCATGCCGACCACCTTGTCGCCCTCGACCACCGGCAGGTGGCGGATGCGCTTCTGGCTCATCAGCGTCATGCATTCGCGCGTGCGGGTGGCGGGCGTCACGGTCAGTACATCGGGCGTCATGAGCTCGGCCACCAGCACCTCCTTGGAGTTCCGGCCCTGCAGCGCCACCTTGCGCGTGTAGTCGCGCTCCGAGATCACGCCGACGAGCTTGTCGTGCGACATCACCATCAGCGCGCCGACCTCATGACGGGCCAGCGCCTCCAGCGCGTCGAACATCGTCGCGCCGGGTTCGATGCGCCAGGCGGCGGAATCGCGGCGCTTGAGCAATTCGGAAACAGGTTTCATGGAAAGCCTTCCTGGAGAAACGTTCGCGTGCAACCCACGCAAGGGCCGCGCCAGCGCAAATCATAGGCCCCACGCCGAAGGTCTACGCATTTCGGGAGATGGACACCCGCACCCGCGCGCATCACCATGCGACGCGCGGCGACCACCGCCGCGCGAGGAGCTGCGATGCACATCCTGATGAGCAAGGGAAGCGTTGGCGACGACGTGGACCGCCTGCGCCGAGCGATCGCAAATGCGCTCGGCGCAGACGCCGGCATGTTTCCTTCGCTCACCAAACCAGGCACCCCGATCGACGAAGACTTCGATGCCGCGATACGCCGCTGGCAGGCCGGCGTCGGCCTCATCGGCGACGGCGTGGTCGGGCCGCGATGCCAGCTGCTGCTCGACCTCCTCGCGCTGGACGCGAACAGGTTCGAGCTGGCGCTCAACGTGGGCAGCGTCAGCCGCCTCTTTCCCGCCACCAAGCCGGCCAACATCGCGCGCTACCTGCCCTACATCGAAGCGGCGCTCGGCGTTGCCGAGCTTACCGACCGGCCGATGATCCTGGGCGCGCTCGGCACCATCCGCGCCGAGACCGAGGGCTTCGTGCCGATCGCCGAGGCGCCATCGAAATACAACACGCCGCCCGGCGGCCCGCCCTTCAGCAAGTACGACACGCGCGGCGACCTGGGCAACAGCCAGGCCGGCGACGGCGAGCGCTACCGCGGCCGCGGCTTCGTCCAGCTCACCGGCAAGGACAACTACACGAAATACGGCAAGCGCATCGGCGTGCCGCTCGACACCAGCCCCGAGCGGGCCAACGCGCCCGAAGTCGCCGCGGTGCTGCTCGCGCTGTTCCTGGCCGACCGGGCGACCAAGTTCCGCCAGGCGATCAGGAACGACGGCATCGACGGCAAGGACGGCTTGGCGGCAGCCCGCAAGCTGGTGAACGGCGGCGCGCACGGGCTCGATCGCTTCAGGGACCTGTTCGAGCGCGCAAAGACCGTCTGGCCGCCAGTGCGCGCGGGCGCCGGCGGCGCCGGGCGAGGCGCTGCCGCCGCTGCGCCGGCCGAGCCGCAGCCGGCCGCGCGCCGCTCGACCGACTCGCTCACGCGCAAGGACGCCGCCGACCTGCGCGATCGCCTCTACCAGCCGCCCGCGATCAGCCTGCCGGACGAATTCCCGCCCGTGAAGGAAATGCGCGAGTACCTGCCGGCCTACACCAAGGCCGGCCTGATCCTCGACCAGGGCCGCGAAGGGGCGTGCACCGGCTTCGGCCTGAGCTGCGTCGTCAACTACCTGCGCTGGGTCAAGGCCGGGCTGCCGGCGCAGATGCCCTCCGTGAGCCCGCGCATGCTCTACACGCTGGCGCGCCGGCACGACGAATACGAAGGCGAGAACTACGAAGGCTCGAGCTGCCGCGGCGCGCTCAAGGGCTGGTTCAACCACGGCGTCTGCCTGGAGCCGGACTGGCCCTACCTGCCGGAGAAATCGAATCCCGCGAAGTACGGCTTCGCGACGCGGGCCGTGCAGAACACCCTCGGCGTCTACTACCGCATCGACACCAGCTCGATCACCGACATGCAGGCCGCGATCGCGCAGCACCGCGCGGTCTTCGCCTCCGCCTTCACGCATGCCGGCTGGGACGCGGTGCCGCACTCGGCGGCGCCGAAGGTGCATGCCGACCTGCCGGTGATCGCCTTCGACGGCCGGCGCTCCGAAACCGGCGGCCATGCCTTCGCGCTGATCGGCTTCAATGCGCAAGGCTTCATCCTGCAGAACTCCTGGGGCGGCAAGTGGGGTGCCGGCGGCTTCGCCGTGCTCAGCTACCTCGACTGGCTGGCCAATGCGATGGACGCCTGGGTCGCCTCGCTCGGCGTGCCGGGCGTGATCGCCGGCCGGCTGGCCGTGGCCGGCACCGGCAGCGGCGGCGCCGCCGGCATCTCGACCGCCGACCGCAGCAAGTGGTGGGACACCGCGCTGGCCTACCAGCACAGCATCGTGCTCGGCAACGACGGCCGCGTGAGCCGCTACCTGACGGAAGACGAGCAGCCGCGCAAGCTGCAGCAGCAGGCCTACGTGCTGCCGGACGAGTGGTTCCGCAAGCAGGCCGGCGAGCGCAAGCGCCTGGTGCTTTACGTGCATGGCGGGCTCAACAACGAAGACGAAGCGATCAGGCGCGCCGGCGCCATGGGCCGCTACTTCATCGGCAACGGCTGCTATCCGCTGTTCCTGATCTGGAAGACCGGCCTTTTCGAATCCATCCGCAACATCCTTTCGGAACGCATCCGCATCCAGCCGCAGCCGGCCGGCGCCGGCATTGGCGAATGGATCAGCGACCGGACCGACCCGTTCGTCGAGAAGAGCATCGGGCGGCCCTTCGCGCGCCCGCTGTGGACCGAGATGAAGGAGAACGCCGAGTTGGCCTTCGCGGAGCGCCACGGCGGCGATCTGCTGCTCGATGCGATCCAGTCGCTCGCCGGCAGCTGGGGCGCGCAGTTCGAGCTTCATCTGGTCGGCCATTCGGCAGGTTCGATCGCGATCGGCCACATGCTGAGCGCGCTGGCCGCGCGCCGGCGCGCTGGGCGCGATGGCGGCCTCGAGGACCGGCTCGCGTCGGTGAATCTCTATGCGCCCGCGTGCTCAGTGGCCTTCGCCAACCGCCACTACGCCGGCAGCTCGACCGTGATGGAACGCCTCCACATCGATGTGCTGTCGGACAAGATCGAACGCGAAGACAGCGTCAGCCCGGCCTACCGCAAGTCGCTCCTGTACTTCGTCTCCAATGCGCTCGAGCCCGACCTGCACACGCCCATCCTGGGCCTGGACCGCATCCACGACGAGGCCTATTCCGGCTGGGACGGCTCCTCCGACACGGGCGAGGCGCTCGCGCTCTGGCGCCAGGCCGCCAAGGCCGCCAAACTCGACAGCCGCACCAAGCGGGTCAAGGACGAGCGCGTGCAGGTGGCGAAGGACGCGGCGGGCCGGCCCGTGCTGCAAGCCGCGGCGCACGGCGGCTTCGACAACGATCTCGACATCGTCACGCGCACGCTCAAGCGCATCACCGGCACCGAGCTCGCGCTGCCGGTGGACGATCTGCGGGGCTTCTGAGCGCCGGCTCTTAGGATCGGGGGGCATAAGGAAAAGCGCCGCTTCGCCCATGACCCTCGTGATCGACACCAACATCGCCCTCGACCTGCTGGTCTTCGACGACCCTGCCTGCCTGCCGCTTGCCGCGGCCCTCGACGCCGGCGAGCTGCGCTGGCTCGCCACCGCGGCGATGCGCGACGAGTTCGAGCGCGTGCTCGGCTATCGGCTGATCGCCGCGCGCCTGGCGCAGAACGGGCGCGATGCCGCGAGCGTGCTGGCGGCCTTCGACCGCCGGGTGGGGCCTGTGAGCGAGGCCCCGGCGCGCGCGCCCTGCGCGTGCAGCGACCCCGAGGACCAGATCTTCATCGACCTCGCGGTGGCGCACCGCGCGCGGCTCCTGAGCAAGGACCGCGCGGTGCTCGCGATGCGCAAGCGGCTGGCGGCGCTCGGTGTCGAAGTGTCCGGCATCTAGGGCCTGCTAACGCTATTTGCGGGGATCGCGTTGCCCAGCCAAGGGGCTGGATGCAACGCCGCAGACGGCCACTTGGCTGGGTAACCCGAAGGGAAGGCCTGCCAGGGCGCGCCACTCGGCGTTGCGCTCCTGGCAGGCCTTCGCGACCCCGCAAAATGGCGTTTACAGGCCCCTAGCCCAAAAGAGGGTGTTGCCTCCCGTCCCCTTTGGCAGTTCCGCTTCCGTTCTTGCGCTTTCAAACTGGCGCTGTCATCTTTGCCGCCACCCGTCACCCGAAAGGACCTTCCCATGCCCGTCACTGCCACCCCTACGCCCGGCGCCAAGCTGCTCACGCCGAAGGACCACACGCTGGTCATGATCGACTTCCAGTCGCAGATGGCCTTTGCCACCCACTCGATCGATGCGGTCTCGCTGCGCAACAATGCCGCGCTGGTCGCGCATGCGGCCGCCGGCTTCGGCGCCTCGACGATCCTCACCACGGTGGCCGAGAAGAGCTTCTCGGGCCCTATGTTCGAGGAGATCGCGGCCGCCTTCCCCGAACAGAAGATGATCGACCGCACCTCCATGAACACCTGGGAGGACGCGAACGTGATCAAGCGCATCAACGAGATCGGCAAGAGCCGCATCGTGCTGGCCGGCCTGTGGACCGGCGTATGCATCGTCGGCCCGGCGCTGTCGGCGCTCGACCAGGGCTTCGAGGTCTACGTGATCGCCGATGCCTGCGGCGACGTCTCCGCCGAGGCCCACAACCGCGCCATGGACCGCATGGTGCAGGCCGGCGCCCGGCCGATGACCTCGCTGCAGTACCTGCTCGAGCTGCAGCGCGACTGGGCCCGCACCGAGACCTACGACATGACCATCGGCATCGCCAAGAAGTTCGGCGGCGCCTACGGCCTGGGCATCATCTACGCCAAGACCATGTTCGGCGCCCACGAAGGCTGAGGGGACGCGATGAAGCCCTACATCGTCTCCCTGGCGGTCGGCCTGCTGGTCGGCGTGATCTATGCGCTGTTCAACGTGCGTTCGCCGGCGCCGCCGGTGATCGCGCTGGTCGGCCTGCTGGGCATCCTGGTCGGCGAGCAGCTGCCGCCGCTGGTGCGGCAGGTGTTCAACGCGACCCCGGCCTCGACCTCGTGGCTGCACGAGCAGGTCAAGCCGCACATGTTCGGCGAGCTGCCGAAATGCTCGTCGCAACAACAGCAGCAGGTGGCGCAGGCCGCGCCGCCGGAGGCCCCCCGTGGCTGAAGCGCCCGACCTGATCCTGCACCGCGGCCTGTTCGCCACGCTGGACCGCAGCAACCCGACGGCCAGTGCCGTGGCCGTCAAGAACGGCCGCTTCACCCACGTGGGACGGGACGAGGACATCCTGCCCATGGCCGGCCCCGCGACCAAGGTCATCGACCTGCTGGGCAAGCGCGTGCTGCCCGGCCTGATCGACAACCACATCCACATCATTCGCGGCGGCCTCAACTACAACCTCGAGCTGCGCTGGGACGGCGTCAGGAGCCTGGCCGATGCGATGGGCATGCTCAAGCGCCAGGTGGCGGTGACGCCGGCGCCGCAATGGGTGCGCGTGGTGGGCGGTTTCACCGAGCACCAGTTCGCCGAGAAGCGGCTGCCGACCCTCGAGGAGCTCAACGCCGTCGCGCCCGACACGCCGGTGTTCATCCTCCATCTCTACGATCGCGCGCTGCTCAACGGGGCAGCGCTGCGCGCGGTGGGCTACACCAAAGACACACCGGCCCCGCCAGGCGGCGAGATCGTGCGCGACGCCGGCGGCAACCCGACCGGCCTGCTGCTGGCCAAGCCGAATGCCGCGATCCTCTATGCGACGCTCGCCAAGGGGCCGAAGCTGCCGATGGAGTACCAGCTCAATTCGACGCGCCACTTCATGCGCGAGCTCAACCGGCTCGGCGTCACGGGCGCCATCGACGCCGGCGGCGGCTTTCAGAACTACCCCGAGGACTACCAGGTCATCCAGCAGCTCGCCGACGCCGGCCAGCTGACGATCCGCCTGGCCTACAACCTTTTCACGCAGAAGGCCAAGCAGGAGAAGCAGGACTTCCTGAACTGGACCGCGACATCGAAGTACAAGCAGGGCGACGACTACTTCCGCCACAACGGCGCGGGCGAGATGCTGGTGTTCTCGGCTGCCGACTTCGAGGACTTCCGCCAGCCGCGGCCGGACATGGCGCCCGAGATGGAAGGCGAGCTCGAGGAGGTGGTGCGCATCCTGGCTGAGAACAAGTGGCCCTGGCGCATGCACGCGACCTATGACGAGACCATCACGCGCGCGCTCGACGTGTTCGAGAAGGTGAACCGCGACATTCCGCTGGCCGGCCTCAACTGGTTCTTCGACCATGCCGAGACCATTTCCGAGCAATCCATCGACCGCATCGCCGCGCTCGGCGGCGGCATCGCGGTGCAGCACCGCATGGCCTACCAGGGCGAGTACTTCGTCGAGCGCTATGGGCCCGGCGCGGCCGAGGCCACGCCGCCGGTCAAGCGCATGCTGGAAAAAGGCGTCAAGGTCTCGGCCGGCACCGATGCCACGCGCGTCGCTTCCTACAACCCGTGGGTCTCGCTCTCTTGGCTCATCACCGGCAAGACGGTGGGCGGCATGCAGATCTATCCGCAGCGCAACTGCCTGGACCGCGAGGCCGCGCTGCGCATGTGGACCGAGAACGTGACCTGGTTCTCCAACGAGGTGGGCAAGAAGGGGCGCATCGAGGTCGGGCAGTTCGCCGATCTCATCGTGCCGGACCGCGATTTCTTCGCCTGCCCCGAATCGGAAATCGCCGACACCACCGCGCTGCTGACGATGGTGGGCGGCAAGGTGGTCTATGGCGCGGGCGCGTTCGCGGCGCACGACGAGGGCAGGCCGCCGCCGGCCATGCCCGACTGGTCGCCGGTGCGCGCCTTCGGCGGCTACGCGGGATGGGGCGACAAGGAGGGGGTGCCGTTGCAGAAGACCTTGCGCCACGCCGCGATGGCCTGCGCCTGCGCCAATGACTGCAACGTGCACGGCCACCGGCACGCGACGGCCTGGAGCAGCCAACTGCCCATCGCCGACCTGAAGAGCTTCTGGGGCGCGCTCGGCTGCGCCTGCTGGGCGGTGTGATGGCTGCGATGCGCAATCTCTTCATCGCACCCTGGGTGCGATGGCTCGCGTTGCTGGGCCTGTGTGCGGCCTACCTGCAAGGCGGCTTGAACAAGGCGATCGATTTCCCGGCGGCGATCGCCGAGATGAATCACTTCGGCCTGTCCCCCGCGGCGCCGCTCGCGATCGCCGTCATCGTGCTCGAGCTCGGCGCGTCGGTGCTGATCCTCACGGGCTTCTATCGCTGGCTGGGCGCATTGGCGTTGGCCGGCTTCACGCTGCTCGCAACCTTCGTAGCCCTGCGATTCTGGGAGATGGCGCCGCCGGAGCGCTTCATGGCCGCGAACTCCTTCTTCGAACACATGGGGCTGGTCGGCGGCTTCGTGCTGGTGGCATGGCATGACCTGCAGCCGCAGCACGAGGGGCGCGCATGAACTCGCCCGCATCCGCCCTCGCCAAGCCTCCAGGCAGCTTCGCGCCCCTGCGCCAGCCCGTGTTCGCCGTGCTGTGGGCGGCGACCGTGCTCGGCAACATCGGCAGCTTCATGCGCGACGTGGCGAGCTCGTGGTTGGTGACGGATCTGTCCGCCAGTCCGGCCGCCGTGGCGCTGGTCCAGACCGCCGCGACGCTGCCGATCTTCCTGCTCGCGATTCCCGCGGGCGTGCTGTCCGACATCCTCGACCGCAGGCGTTTCCTGATCTTCGTGCAGCTGGTGCTGGCCGCGGTCAGCGGCACGCTGCTTGTGCTCTCGCACACGGGCGCACTCACGGTGGAATACCTCATCGCCCTGACCTTCGTGGGTGGCATCGGCGCCGCCCTCATGGGGCCGACCTGGCAGTCCATCGTGCCGGAGCTGGTGCCGCGCGCGGAGCTCAAGAGCGCGGTGGCGCTGAACTCGCTAGGCATCAATATCGCGCGGTCGATCGGCCCGGCGGCGGGCGGCCTTTTGCTCGCGAGCTTCGGCGCGGCGCTGACCTACGGCGTCGACGTCCTGAGCTATGTGTTTGTCATCGCGGCGCTGCTCTGGTGGCGCCGGCCGGCCGCGGCCGACAGCGGCTTGTCCGAGAACTTCCTCGGGGCCTTCCGCGCGGGCCTGCGCTACACGCGCGCCAGCCGCGAACTGCACGTGGTGCTGCTGCGCGCTGCCGTGTTCTTCCTGTACGCAAGCGCGGTGTGGGCTTTGTTGCCGCTGGTGGCGCGACAGATGCTGGGCGGCTCCGCCGGCTTCTACGGTCTGCTGCTCGGCGCCGTCGGCGCCGGCGCCATCCTGGGCGCGGTGCTGCTGCCGCGCCTGCGAGCGCGACTCGATGCCGACGGGCTGGTGCTGCTGGCCTCGCTGATCGCCGCCGCGGTGATGGGCTCTCTGGTGCTCGCGCCGCCACAGTGGCTGGCCGTGGGGCTGCTGCTGCTGCTCGGCGTCGGCTGGATCATCGCGCTCACGACGCTCAACGGCGTGGCGCAGTCCATCCTGCCGAATTGGGTGCGCGGCCGGGGGCTGGCCGTCTACCTCACCGTGTTCAATGGCGCCATGGCAGCCGGCAGCCTGGGTTGGGGCCTGGTGGCGCAGCAGATCGGCGTGCCGATGACCTTGCTGGCCGGCGCCCTCGGGCTGGCGCTGGTGGCGATCGGCTTCCACCGCGTCCGGCTGCCCGCGGGCGAAGCCGATCTGCAGCCTTCCAACCACTGGCCCGAGCCGCTCGTCGCCGAGTCCGTCGCGCACGACCGCGGGCCGGTCATGGTCCAGGTCGAGTACCGCATCCGCAAGGAAGACCGCGCCGCCTTCGTGCAGGCCATGCAGCGCCTGTCGATGGAGCGCCGCCGCGACGGCGCTTATGCCTGGGGCATCACCGAGGACGCGGCAGAGCCCGAACGTGTGATGGAGTGGTTCCTGGTGGAGTCGTGGGCCGAGCACCTGCGGCAGCACCGCCGCGTGTCCCATGCCGACGCGGACGTGCAGGCCGAGGCCTTTCGCTTCCACCTCGGGCCGGAGCGGCCGGTGGTGCATCACTTCCTCGCGCTCGAGGCGCGCAGCGCGGCGGCCGGCGACGAAGCTGCTCTGACATGACTGCGTTGCCAGGACAAAAGTACTACTTTCGTATGAATCGTTCCGGTACTTGTCGACGATGAAATGAGGACATCCGTCCCATGCGCTTGAGAGCGATGACCTTGATGATGGTCTTCATATCGCCGGCATTCCCGGTGCTCTTCAAGGAAAAACATGGCGACCATGACAGGCTCCAACGGAAACGACAGCCTCACAGGCACCGTCGGCAACGACACCATCAACAGCGGCAACGGCGATGACAGCGTCGATGGCGGTAGCGGGAACGATTCGCTGAATGGCGGAGCGGGAAGCGACATCCTCGACGGCGGCAGTGGCAGCGACCAGCTCAACGGAGGATCGGGGAGCGACACGTTGATCTACAACGTGAGCGAAAACCTCGCGGCGGGCACGAATGACGTGTACACGGGCGGGTCGGGTGTCGATACGCTTGAGCTCCAATTCACCAGGGCGCAGTGGCTGCAGTCTTCCACTCAGACGCAAATTGCGGCCTACCTGGCGCATCTTTCCGCTGTCACCAACGCCAGGACGGGCGAGGTTTCCAATGGCTCGGCCAGCGATTTCGTCTTTAGCTTCGGGTCGTCCACGCTGACGGTCCAGATGACGGAAGTCTTGAGAATCCTCGTGGACGGCATCGAACAGAATCCGGCCAACGAAGCGGTGACGGCGCTGAACGACGTCGAGACGACGACCGAAGATGGGCCCGGGGTGCAGATCCATGTGCTGCAGAACGATCTGGTTCCCGACCTTGTCAAGACCTTGGAGCTCGCCTCGGCGCCGACTCACGGAACGGCGACCCTTGTGCAGCCGGCCATGGACAGTCCATCGACGTGGTATTTCCACTACCAGCCCAACCCGGCTGATTTCCAGTACCTGGCCGCGGGCGAGAGCGCGACCGATACCTTCACGTACGAGGTGAAGGACGCCGACGGAAACAGCGGTCTGGCGACGGTGACCATCACCATCACCGGCACCAACGACGTGCCGGTGATCGATGGCGTGACCAGCAGCGCCGTACGCGAGGACGACTCGGCGCCGAATCTCAGCACCAGCGGCGTGTTGACGATTACCGATGTCGACCAAGGGCAGTCCAGCTTCACGCCTCAGACAAGCACGGCTGGCAGCAACGGTTACGGCAGCTTCACACTGGCGGTCGACGGCAGCTGGAGCTACACGGCCGATAACAGCCAAGCAGCGATCCAACAGTTGGGTGCCGGCCAGTCGATCAGCGACAGCTTCACCGCGGTGTCTTCCGACGGCACGGGGAGCCAGCTCGTGACCGTGACCATCACCGGCACCAACGACGTGCCGGTGATCGGTGGCGTGGCCAGCGGCGCGGTAAGCGAGGACGACTCGACGCCTAACCTGAGCACCAGCGGTGTGTTGACGATCGTCGATGTCGATGCAGGCCAATCCAACTTCGCGCCCCAAGCCAGCACGGCCGGCAGCAATGGCTACGGCAGCTTCAGCTTGCTGGCTGATGGCAGCTGGAGCTACACAGCCAATAACGGCCAAAGCGCGATCCAGCAGCTGGGTGCTGGGCAATCGATCAGCGACAGCTTCACCGCAGTCTCGTCCGATGGCACGGCGAGCCAAGTGGTGACGGTGACCATCAATGGCACCAACGACGTGCCCGTGATCGGTGGCGTGGCAAGCGGCGCGATGAGCGAGGACGACTCGACGCCGAACCTGAGCACCAACGGCGTGTTGACGATCGCCGATGTCGACCAAGGTCAGTCCAGCTTCACGCCTCAGACAAGCACTGCCGGCAGCAATGGCTACGGCAGCTTCAGCTTGCTGGCTGATGGCAGCTGGAGCTACACGGCCGACAACAGCCAAACAGCGATCCAGCAGCTAAGCGCCGGACAGTCGATCAGTGACAGCTTCATCGCAGTCTCGTCCGATGGCACGGCGAGCCAAGTGGTGACGGTGACCATCACCGGCACCAACGACGTGCCGGTGATCGGTGGGGTAGCCGGCGGCGCGGTGCAAGAAGATGTGGGCGTGGTTGGCAGCAACCTTGCGACGAGCGGTGTGCTGACCATCGCTGATGTCGATGCAGGCCAATCCAACTTCGCGTCCCAAGCCAGCACCGCCGGCAGCAACGGCTATGGCAGCTTCAGCTTGCTGGCCGATGGCAGCTGGAGCTACACGGCCGACAACAGCCAAACAGCGATCCAACAGCTGGGCGCAGGCCAGTCGATCAGCGACAGCTTCACGGCCATCTCGTCCGACGGCACGGCCAGCCGGCTCGTGACGGTGACCATCACCGGCACCAACGACCTGCCGGTGATCGGTGGCGTGGCCAGCGGCACCGTAAGCGAGGACGACTCGACGCCTAACCTGAGCACCGGCGGCATGCTGACGATCGCCGATGTCGACCAAGGCCAGTCCAACTTCACGCCTCAAGCGAGCACTGCCGGCAGCAACGGCTATGGCAGCTTCGCGCTGGCTACCGACGGCAGCTGGAGCTTCACGGCCGACAGCAGCCAAGCAGCGATCCAACAGTTGGGCGCCGGCCAGTCGATCAGCGACAGCTTCACGGCCATGTCCTCCGACGGCACGGCCAGCCAGCTCGTGACGGTGACCATCAATGGCGCCAACGACGCGCCGCTCCTGAGTGCTGCCGCGACACCGGTCCTGGCATCGGTCACCGAGGACGCGGGCGCGCCTGCTGGAGCCGTCGGCACGCTCGTGTCCAGCCTGGTGAATCTCAGCCCGCCGGCCGGCGGCCTCGACAACGTGACCGATGCGGACAACGGCGCCATCACCGGCATCGCGTTGACGGGCGTGAACAGCGCCAATGGGACTTGGTGGTATTCCACCAATGGCGGGAGCGACTGGACGGCGGTCGGTGCAGTTTCGGAAACCTCCGCCCTGCTGCTGGCTGCCGACACGAACACGCGCGTCTACTTCCAGGGCGATTCCAACTTCAACGGCACGGTCAGCGACGGCATCACCTTCCGCGCCTGGGATCAAACCAGCGGCACGGCGGGCACCATGGTGAGCACTGCAGTCAGCGGGGGCAGCTCCGCATTCTCGAGCGCCACCGACACGGCGAGCATCGCAGTCAGCGCGGTGAACGACAACCCGGTCGCGGCGCCCGACAGGATCATCGTCTCGAGCAATACGCTCGTCACGATGTCGGTGAACGCACTCCTCGGCAACGACACCGACATCGATGGTCTCGCCTTGACGATCACCAGCGTCGGCGGCGCGGTCGGAATTTCCGGCCTGACCCTGAACGCCGCCAACGGCACGATCAGCTTCACCAGCGGCAACACGGCGGGAGCCACGGCCGGCAGTTTCCAGTACACCGTGTCGGACGGCGCCGGGGGCACCGCGACGGCGACGGCGACGATCGACATCAGGGCCGTGTCCACCGGAAACGGCGCCGACGAGATCGATCTCAGCGCGGCCGGCACGTATCAAGCCTCCTACATCGACGGCCGCGGCGGTGCCGACGAGTTGACGGGTGGTGCGGCCGGCGATGTCTTCATCGGAGGCAGCGGCAATGGGGCCGACACGCTGATTGGCTCTTCCGGCAACGATCTGCTGATTGGCGGCGATGGCAGCGACAGTCTGTCTGGCGGCGCAGGCAACGACGTGCTGCGAGGCGGCGCCGGCAGCAACGACTCGATGGACGGCGGCGCCGGCAGCGAGGATCTGCTCGACTTCTCGGACGGCACCGCGGCGGTCAATTTCACGCTCGTCCAAAGTGCCGTGTCGACCAGCATCGCCAACGGCACCGGGGGGCTTGGCAACAACGACAGATACCAGAACATCGAGGGCGTGATCGGCACAGCCCACGCCGACACCCTGACCGGCAGCGCCTCGAACGACATCCTGCGCGGCGGCGGCGGCAACGACACGCTCGACGGCGCCGGCGGCGCAGCAGACCTGCTCGACTTCTCGGACGGCACGGCCGGCCTCACGTTCACGCTGACGCAAGGCGGCAGCGCGACGAGCTTCGATGCCAGTGCCGCCGGGCTCGGCTCCGACACCTACAAGAACTTCGAGGGCGTCATCGGCACTGCCTTCGCCGACACGATCACCGGCTCGGCGTCGGCCGACCAGTTGCGCGGCGGCGGCGGCAACGATGCGATCGACGGCCTCGGCGGCGACGACCGGATCGTCGGCGGGACGGGTGCCGACACGCTCACCGGCGGGGCCGACAACGACACCTTCGTTTTCGACTCGGCGCCGAACGCCGTGGACTTCATCTCCGACTTCGACGCCTCCGGGTCGGCGGCGAGCGGCGACCTGATCGAGCTGTCGCTCGGAGTCTTCACGGCTCTCTCGACCGCGAGCGGCAGCACGCTGTCGGCGACCGAGTTCGCATCCTTGGACGGCGGCGGTGCTGGAGACACAGTGGGCTCGGGCGTGCACGTGATCTACGACAGCGCGACCGGCAACCTGTACTACGACGCGGATGGCCTCAGCGCCGCCAACCGCACGTTGGTGGCGACGCTGACGCAAACCAATCCGGCGGATACGTTCGACCACAACGACATCAAGGTCGGCGCGTGACCTTCTGCCGTTCGCCAGCCGGCGCGAGCGGCATGAAGCCTCTTTTAAGGCTGCTCAAGCGGCCGCTCCTTTTTGTCGCGGGCTTCTCCTTCTTCGTCAATCTGCTGCTGCTCGCCCCCGCGCTGTTCATGCTGCAGGTATTCGACCGCGTGCTGACGAGCCAAAGCCAGGAAACGCTGCTGGTCCTGTTGCTCGGCGTGGCCGTGGCCCTCGGCCTGATGCTGATGCTGGACTACCTGCGCAGCCGCCTGCAGGGCGTCGCCGGCCACCTGGTCGGCGAGCAGTTGTCCCCGACCGTGGCCAAGGTCATGCTGGCCCGCTCGGCGCAGCGCGCGGAGCGGGCGCCGTCGGAAGGGCTGCGCGATGTCGCGGCACTGCGCAGCCTGTTCTCCGCCCAGGGGCTGCTGGCGCTGTTCGACATGCCATGGGCCTTCGTCTACGTCGCCGTCATCTGGCTGGCGCACCCGGCGCTGGGCATCGCGGCCGCCGGCGCGTCGTTGCTGATGCTCATCCTTGCCGTGGTGAACGACCGCGTCACGCGCCGCGACATCGAGGCGCTGCAGAATGAAGCCGCCAAGGCCACGCGCTACCTCGAAGCCTCGATGCAGAACGCCGAGCTCGCGCAGTCGCTCGGGATGGGTGAGGCGCTGATCGGTCGCTGGCGGCAGCTCAACGCCGGCGTGACCGCGCTGCAGGGACCGACCGCGCGCAAGTCGGTGGCGATGGCAGCGATCACGCGGACCACGCGCCAGGCGGTCCAGGTGCTGCTGCAGGCCCTCGGTGCCTACCTCGTCATCACGGGCGAAGGCACGCCCGGCATCCTCGTGGCCTGCACCATCCTGCTGGGCCGGGCGCTGGCGCCGGTCGAACAGGTGGTGGGGAGCTGGCGCGTGTTGGCCGAGGGGCGTCTCGCCTTCGCGCGCCTGTCCGAGCTGCTGGGCGCCGCCGAGCGCCAGCCGGAGCGCATGACGCTGCCCGCGCCGACCGGCCGCCTGCATGCGCAGGGCCTGGTGTTCCGGCCGCCGCAGAGCGAGCGGATGATCCTTGCCGGCGTGTCGCTGAGCCTGGAGCCCGGCGAATCGCTGGCCATCACGGGCGCAAGCGGTGCCGGCAAGTCGACCCTGGTGCGCCTGTTGACGGGCCTCTGGAGGCCCACCGCCGGTGTCGTGCGGCTGGACCACGTCGACCTCGCGCAATGGCCGCGCGAGGAACTCGGCCCCTGGCTCGGCTACGTGCCTCAGGACGTCGAGCTGTTTGCCGGCACCGTGGCCGACAACATCGCGCGGCTGGGCGAAGTCGACCCGGACAAGGTCGTGCACGCGGCCGAACGCGCCGGCGTGCATGAGCTGGTCCTGGCATTGCCCGAGGGCTACGACACCGTGATCGACGCCATGGGCGTGATGCTGTCGCCGGGCCAGCGCCAGCGCATTGCGCTGGCACGCGCGCTGTATGGAAACCCGAAGCTGCTGGTGCTGGACGAACCCAATTCCAACCTGGACGGCGCCGGCGAACTCGCGCTCGGGGAGGCGCTGAAGGCGCTGCGCGGGCAGGTCACGGTGATCCTCGTCACGCACCGCAGCACGCTGGTGCAGCACATGGACAAGCTGCTGGTGCTGGAAGCCGGTCGCGTGCAGCAGTACGGACCCGTGGCGGAGGTCATGCAGACGATCAAGCGAACGGGCCAGAACACGGGCGGCGGCCAGGTGGTGGCGATGCCGCCGCGCACTGCGGAGAAGGTGTCATGAACAACGCCGCGAATGCCGTCGCGGCCAATGATCCCCTGGCACTCCAGGTGCGCGACGCGCGTCGCCTGACGCACTGGGGCATGGCCGTGCTCGTCTGCGGATTGCTGCCGGCAGCCGCCTGGATGAGCTTCGCGCCGCTGTCGTCCGCCGTCGTGGCACAGGCCTACGTGAAGGTGGACCTGAACCGGCGTCCGGTGCAGCATGCCGAGGGCGGCATCGTGCGCGAGGTCCTGGTGCGCGATGGCCAGCGCGTGCGGCAGGGAGAGCCGTTGCTGGTGCTGGGCGACGTGTCGGTGGATGCCGACAGGAACCGGCTGGACCATCGCGTCAAGACCGAGCGCGCGAGCCTGGCGCGACTCGACGCCGAGCAGACCATGGCGCGCGCGATCACCTTCCCGCCGGACGTGATCGAGACTGCGGGAAGCGATCCGCGCCTGGCCGAGCAGTTGGCGAAGGAACGCTCGCTGTTCGATGCGCGGCGCGATGCGCTCGTGGGACAGGTGCGCTTGCTGCGTTCGCAGCGCGAGAAGGTCGCTGAAGAAATCGTCGCGCTGCGCGCGCAGATCGCGCAGGCGAGCGATTCGATCAAGTTCCAGAAAAGCGATCTCGAGACCAACCGGAAGCTGCTCAAGGACGGCTTCATCTCGGCCACCCGCATCGCCCAACTGGAAGGCACTGTGGCCGACTACGGCGTGAAGATCGAGGAACGGCGCGCGGAGCTGGCGCGCGCCGAGCAGCGCACGGTCGATGCCGATCTGCGCATCCGCTCGCTGGAGAGCGACTACCGCCAGCATGCGAGCGACCAGCTGAAGGTCACGGCGGCGCGGCTGTCCGAGATCGAGCAGGAGCGGCGCAAGTCGCTCGATGCGTCGGCGCGCCAGGTCATCACGGCGCCGGCCAGCGGCGAAATCATCGACCTGAAGTATTCGACGCCCGGTTCGGTGATCCCGCCGCGCGAGACGATCGCCGACGTCGTGCCGGACGACACCCGGCTGGTGACCGATGCGCGCGTTCGCACCGAGGACATTGGCCGGATCCATCGCGGCCAGGCAGCCGACATCCGTTTCACCGCGTTCACGTACCGCACCACGCAGCTGGTGCGCGGCAAGGTGGTCTACGTGTCGGCCGACCGCCTGATCGATCGCGCGACCCATGTCCCCTACTACTCGGTGCTGGTCGAGGCCGACCCGGCTTCATTGGCGACGGCAGGGGATCTGAAACTGCTGGCCGGCATGCCGGCCGAGATCTACGTCAAGGGAGACGAGCGCACGCCGCTTCAGTACCTGGTGGAGCCGGTCACGCAGGTGCTGCGCCGCGCCGTGCGGGAGCGCTGATGAAGAATTGCTGACCGCCGGCGGCTCAGTCCGTCGGCGGCGGCGCGGGCAGCTCGTGGCCGTACCAGCGCGCCAGCAGCCGTGCCACCGCGCGCGAGCGCTGCGTGTCCCGGCCCCAGCGCCGGCCGGCCGGCAGGTGCCGAAGCCAGCGCATGCGCCGCGCCGCCAGGGCCAGCCGCTCGCGCACTGCGTCGCTTTCATCTGCCATCGCCGCGTGCCAGCGCGCGCCGGCCGCCTGGGGCGACGCGGCGCGCACCAGCATGGCGGTGGAGTGCAGGTAGCTGAGCCAGTCGCGCACCTGGCACTCGGCCAGCGGCAGCGTCTCGCCCGGGTCGTCCTCGAAGTCGATGTAGCCGATGACGCCGTCGGGGCATTGCACGAGGTTGCGGTCGAAGGCTTGGCTCAGATAGGCGCCGTGCGCATGGACGGTGGCGATGGCGGCCAGGCCTTCGCGCCAGACCGAGAGCAGGGCGGCCGGGCCCGCGGCCGCGGCGTGTTCGAGCCGCTCCTGCAGCACCACCGGCGGCCGGCCGCTCTCGCCCAGGTCGGAGATCAGCAGGCCGTCCGGCTGCTGGGCCAGCACCGCCGGCACGCGCAGGCCGGCCGCGCCCAGCGCGCGCAGGCGCCGCGCCTCGGTTGCGATGGCGGCCTCGCCGCCCGGATTCGGCACCGGCGTCAGCACGTCCAGCCGCAGCAGGCCGGCGACCGCCGCCATCAGGTGGTAGCCCAGCTTGCCGTGGGGCGGGCCGGCCTTCTTGAGCCATACCCGCTCGCTGCCGAGCCGGTGGCTGGCCACCGCCTTCTGCTGCTGCGGCAGCATGGTGCGCAGGAATTCCGCGTAGTCGCCGGCTTCCAGCGGCGGCGCGCTCGCCTCCAGCGGCGCCGGCGCCGAAGCCTGGCCCTTGCGCGTCTGGACGCGCGTGCCTCGTTTCACAGGGTTCATGGGGCTGGCAGGCTGGCGATCGGGCCGAGCGCGCACGGCGCAAAGGCGCTGTAACGCGCAGGAAACGGCGAAAGCGGCGGTGTTGAAATGGTGTGTCTCCCAGAACCCTGCTGCATCATAGAGGGCTGCCGCCGCAACGCCATGACGACCATCGACTCCGCTACACCCACTTCCCGCCCCGACGACGCACCTCTCGGCCCCGACGATTTCGATGCCCTCGACCAGGCGCTTGACGCCATGCGCGAGCACGACGACGAGATCCCGCAATGGGAGTTCTGCGAGGGCTTCATGGCCGCGCTGGTGTGCACGCGCCGGCCCATCGAGCCGGCCGAATACTGGCCGGTGCTGCTGGGCGAGAGCTTCGTGCCGGCGCAGCACATGGAGTTCGTCTGGCGCTGGAAGCGGCGCTGGCGCGAGATCGCCGAGGGGCTGGACGCCGACGTGCAGTCGCTCGACGACGAGCGCGCCTGGCAGCCCGAAGTGCTGGACACGCGCGGCGCGATCGCGGCGCTGCCCGAGGAGGAGCGCGCCGAGATGGAGGGCGAGGCCATCCCTTCGTTTGCGCAGGTCTGGGCGCTCGGCTTCATGTTCGCGGTCGAGAACTGGCCCGAGGAATGGGCCCCGCCGCGCGACAAGGAGGCGGCGCGGATGCTCGACGAGGCGCTCGACACCATCGTCACCCTGACCGAGGACGACCGCGCCAAACCCGACGTATCGATGTACAGCGAGGACGGCCCGCCGAGCGTGAGCCAGCAGCGCCTGGACGATTTCGGCGCCGCGATCTGGGCCGTGTACGACCTGCGCCAGCTCTGGCGCAGCATGGGGCCGCGCGTGGAGACGATCCGCAAGGAAGCGACGCCCGGCCGGAACGACCCCTGCCCCTGCGGCAGCGGCAAAAAATACAAGAAATGCCACGGGCAATAGCTCTCCCCCAGGCTTCGCGCACTTCGTGTCGCTGCGCCAACCCCCTCACCGGGGGAAACACCAGCGGCCCGGCAAAGCCGGTTCCGCGGTGTTCCTGGCATCGCGTTCCCGGCGGCGTGACGGAGCGATCACCGTGAGCGCGGCGTCGCTGGCACTTCCCTTGAACCGCGCCTGGGCCATGGTGCTGGCCCTGTGCACCGCCTTCGCGCTGAGCCAGGCCTACCGCACCGTGGGCGCGATCATGGCCGGGCAGCTGCAGGCGGATTTCAAGCTCTCGGCGCAGGACCTGGGCGTTTTCTCGGGCTCTTTCCACTTCGCCTTCGGCGCGATGCAGCTCTTCATGGGCATCGGCATCGACCTGTACGGCGTGCGGCGCACGGTCTTGACGGCCTTTCCGCTCGCCATCGTCGGCGCGGTGGTCTCGGCGCTGTCCACCGACTACCTCGTGCTGGTGGCCGGCCAGGTGCTGATCGGCGTCGGCTGCGCGCCGGCCTTCCTGGTGTGCACGGTGTTCATTGCGCGCCACTTTCCGGCGGCGCGCTTCGCCTCGGTCTCCGGGCTGGTGCTCGGCATCGGCGGCGTCGGCATGCTCGCGACCGGCACGCCGCTCGCGTGGCTGGTGCAGGCGCATTCGTGGCGCGCGGGCTTCGTCGTGCTCGGCGTGGCTTCGGTGGCGGCCTGGCTGGCGATCCTGCTGTGGGTGCGCGAGCCGGCGCGCGAAGGCGCGCAGCCGAGGGAATCGGTGCCGGCGGCGCTGCGCCAGTTCGGCACGCTGTTCGCGATGCCGCACACGCTGGGCATCCTGCTGCTCGGCGCGGTGACCTATGCCGCCTTCATCTCGCTGCGCGGGCTGTGGCTCGGCCCGCTGCTGATCGAGCGGCACGGCTATTCGCTGGTGCAAAGCGGCAACGTGGCGCTCGCCGTTTCCGTCATTTCGCTCGTCGGCCCTCCGCTGTTCGGCCGCTTCGACCGCGACGGCCCGGCGCGCCGCCGGCGCATCGTGCTGTGCGCGCTGGCCTATGCGGGCCTGTTCGCCGCCATCGCCTTTTTGAACGCGGCCTGGCTCGACATCGCGGCCACGATGCTGATCGGACTCGTCTCCGGCTTCATCGTCTGGCAGTACGCCGACGTGCGGGTCGCCTACCCGGTGGCGCTCACCGGCCGCGCGATGGCGGTGTTCACGATGGCGATGTTCCTCGGCGTGGCGCTGATGCAATGGCTCACCGGCGCCGTGGCCTCGGTGGCCGCGGCTTACGGCATCGAAACCTTCAAGGTGGTGCTGGCGACCATCGCCTTCCTGCTGGTCGCCGGCGCCGCAGCCTTCGCCTGGCTGCCGAAGCCCGGCGCGGCCTTCAGATCTTGAAGGCGCGCTGCACGTCGGGCCGCACGAGCTCGGCGTACTCGCGGTGCTTGCGGATCCAGCCGGCGATGAACTGGCACACCGGGATCACCTGCTTGCCCTCGGCCCGCGCCTCGTCGAGCACGTGCCTGGCGATGGCCGAGCCGACGCCCTTGCCTTCGTGCTCGGGCAGGACCTCGGTGTGGGTGAACATCACCGCTTCGCTGAGCAGGTTGTATTCGCAGTAGCCGGCGAGCTGGCCTTCGATGTGGGCCTCGTAGCGGTGCTGCGCGGGCTGGTTGGTGATCTTGATGTCTGCCATGGTGTTCAGGGGTTGCGGGCCAGGTAGGCGGCCAGGTTCTTCGCGGCGCCGGCGCGCACCTTGTTCTTCAGCACCGGCGACCAGCCGAGCAGCAGACCCGGCGTGCCGAGCGCCTGGCGCGACCAGGCCCAAAAATCGAAGCGGTCGCGCTGGGTGGCGATCAAGCTGGCCGGCGTGAAGGTGAAGCTGGAGTCGATCGAATTGTCGACCAGGCGGCCGGTGGCGCTGAAGCGGTAGTGTGCATCCCAGTGGGCGCTGCCGGTGGAGGCGTCGGCTTTCACGTCGCGCCAGCTAAGCTTCCAGACATCGGCGCCCTTGGCGCGCGTGGCTTCGCAGAGCATCTTCCACATGCCGCCGACCTCGCGCGCGCCCTTGAGCGAGAAGGCCTCGTCGTCGAAGCGCGCATCCGGCGCGTAGCAGGCGGCCATCGCGTCGGCATCGAGCTTCGCGAAGGCCTGGTAGAGGCGCTGGATGGTTTCTTCGTTTTGCATGGGCGGGCATCTTAGGGTCAAAAGACCCTAGCCTGCGCGCAGCAGGTTCACCAGCGTCTGCAGCGCATGCCGCACGGTGGCGGCGCGCACCGCGGCGCGGTCGCCGTCGAAGCGGCGGCGTTCGGTGTGCACGCGACCTGCGAACGACCAGCCGAACCAGACCGTGCCGACCGGCTTCTCGGCGGTGCCGCCGGTGGGGCCGGCCACGCCGGTGACCGACACCGCGGCCTGCGCCTGCGAGCGCGCCAGCGCGCCCTCGGCCATCGCGCGCGCGACCGGCTCGCTGACCGCGCCGTGCGCCGCGATCAGCGCGGCGTCGACGCCCAGCAGCTCGGTCTTCGCCGCGTTGGAGTAGGTGACGAAGCCGCGTTCGAACCAGAGGCTGGAGCCCGAGAGCTCGGTGCAGGCGCCGGCGATCAGCCCCCCGGTGCAGCTCTCGGCGGTGGCGAGCATCCAGCCCTTTTGCTGCAGCAGTTCGGCCAGCAGACCGGCCAGCGCCGGCGTGTCGTCTTCGGATTCGTGGTTGTCCATCGCGTTCACCATCCGTGCCAGGCGGCGATCACCAGCAGGGTACAGAAGGCCGCCACCAAGTCGTCGAAGAGGATGCCGAAGCCCGCCGCGCCCCAATGCACCGCGCCCGGCGCGGTGTCGCGCTGCTTGAAGAGCTTGTCGGCCCAGCCCACCGGCCCGGGCTTGGCGGCATCGAAGAGGCGGAACAGCGCGAAGGCGACGGCCTGCGCCAGCAGCCCCGCCGGCATCACCAGCCACAGCACCAGCCAGAAGGCGACCACTTCGTCCCACACGATGCTGCCCGGATCGGCGACGTTCATGTGGCGCGCGGTCACCGTGCAGGCCCACCAGCCGATCGGCAGCGAAGCGAGGATCACCCAGCCGATCGTCGGCGTCGAGAGCCAGCGCTGCATGACCAGGAAGGCGGCCCAGGCCCACAGCGTGCCCACCGTGCCCGGCGCGCGGCGCGGCAGCCCCGAGCCGAAGCCCAGCGCGATCAGGTGTGCGGGGTGTGCGAACAGGAAGCGCAGCGTCGGGCGCTGCAAAGAAGGAACGGGCATGGCGCCGGAATTGGAAGCGGACTGCATCGAGCGACAGTGTCGCGCATCCGCGGCGCCACCCGCGCGTTTCAGGCGACCCACGCGCTCTGCGCGATCCTTCGATCGGCCCGGCTTGCCATCGGCGTCGCTGTCGAGGCATGGATCGCCGGCGCGCCCGCGGCGGGCGCCGGCACCTCCAGCAGCCCGTGCCGCACGGCGATGCTCGCCGCTTCGGTGCGGGTCGTCGCGCCGAGCTTCTCCAGGATGCGCTTGACGTGCGCCTTGACCGTGCCGACCGCGATCCCGAGCTCGCGCGCGATCGCCTTGTTGCTGTGGCCGAGCGCCAGCAGGCGCAGCACGTCCGCCTCGCGCACCGTCAGCGCTTCGCGCGCCAGGCTCTCGGCGAGGCATTGCGCGGCGGCCGGAGACAGGTAGCGCGCGCCGCGGCCCAGGCTGCGAACGCCGGCGGCCAGGTCCTCGATGCCGCAGCCCAGCAGCAGGTAGCCGTGAACGCCGCCTTCGAGCGCCAGGCGGATCTCGTGCTCGCGGCCGCTCATGGCCACGACCATTACCTTCGCGCGCGCCCGCGCCGCAGGCCCGGCATCGCGCCGCAGGCCGGCGGCCAGCGCCAGGCCGGCCTGGTAGTCGGCAACCACCACGTCGATGCTGCTTCCCGCGGGCTCGTCGACGCCGTGCACGAACACTTCGAAATCGGGCTGCTGCCGCAGCGCGGCCACCAGGCCGACGCCGAGCAGCGGTTCGGAATGCCTGACCAGCACATTGATTCTCTTTCTCATGCGCCGACTGTGTGGTGCGGGCCGCGCATGCGGTATCGGTCGAATGTCCGATGCGGGCCGGTCACCGCGCCTTCGGCCAAAATCGTCGTCCCATCGCAGCACCGCCGGCAGCAGAACAGTGAATCCGGAAAGCATCCATCGCATCGACGCCCTGAAGGCGCTGGCCTTCATGGGCGACCTCAGCATGGGACAGCCGATCGGCCATTCCTGCCGCGTCGCGAAGCTGGCCGATGCGCTGGCGCAGGCGCTCGGGCTCGAGACCGGGATGCGCGCCGACCTGCTGCAGGTAGCGCTGCTGCGCTGGGCCGGCTGCACGGCCAACGCAGCCGACGTCGCGCAGACCATCAGCGACGACGTGGCGGGACGCGCCGCCATGCTCGCACTGCAGATGGACCGGATCCATCTCCTGGTGGCGCCCGAGTCGCTGCCGCAGCGCGTCGGCGAGATCTCGGCGATCCACTGCGAGGTGTCGGCGGTGATTGCCGAACTGCTGGGCCTTCGCCTCTCGGTGGCGCAGGCGTTGCGCTGCACCTTCGAGCGCTGGGATGGCCAGGGGCAGCCGCGCGGCCTGCGCGGCGACGCCATTCCGCTGGCGATCCTGATCGTCTCGCTAGCAGGCGATCTCGAAATCTTCGCCCGCGTCTATGGGCTCGCGGGCGCGCAGGCGATGCTGAAGGAGCGCGCCGGCACGTACTATCCGGCCGCTCATGTGGCGATGGCCTGCGAATGCGCGGAGCGCTGGCTGACGGCGCTGGCGCAGGATCCCGACCCTTCGTTCGACACCCCGGAGCCGGGAGAGCCCGCCGATGCCATGGTCAGCCTGGCCGTCGTGGCCGATGCGATCGACCTCAAGCTGCCGTGGCTGGTCGGCCATTCGCGCGCGGTGTCGCGGCTTGCGGCGTCGGTCGCCCTGCGGCTCGGCCTGGCGCCCGCGGAGCAGGCGCGCGTGGCGCGTGCCGGCCTGCTGCACGGACTGGGCCGGGCTGGCATCCCCAATGCCTTGTGGAATCCGCAGGCGCCGCTCACGATCGAGGACCGCGAGAAGATCCGGCTCAGCACCTACTGGACCGGGCGTGCCGCGCGCCAGATCCGGCGCCTGGAGCAGGAGGCGGAGATTGCCTCCTGGGTGGGCGAGCGGCTCGACGGCTCCGGCCATTTCCGGGGGGTCGGCGAGGCCGCCACCCCGATGGTCTATCGCGTGCTGCCGGTGGCGGCGACATGGACCGCCCTGCAGGCCTGGCGGCCCTGGCGCAGTGCCGTGTCGGCCACGGAGGCGTCGCGGCAGATGGCGCAGCGGGCGCAGCAAGGGCTTTTCGATGCGCGCGTGGTGCAGGCGCTGGACGACCCTGCGCCGCCAGCGCCTCGGCCGGCGGCATCGCGCAGCGTCCTGACGGCGCGCGAGCTCGACGTGCTGCGCCGCATCAGCCTCGGCGACAGCAACAAGGATGCGGCGCGAGAACTGGGCATCAGCCCAGCGACGGTGCGCACGCACATCGAGAGCGTGTTCCGCAAGCTCGGCGCCACGAGTCGCGCCGCGGCCACGCTCAAGGCGTCGGCAATGGGTCTGCTGTCGCCGGGCTCCGATTGAGTTCCGGCGTTTCCGCGGGACGCGCCTGCCCCCGCAGCAAGGCGACCAGCGCATCCGCCTGGGCCGGAATGCGGTCGCCGCGCCAGGCCACGTGCTGGTCGGCGCGGCACAGCACCAGGCGGTGCCGGTAGGCGCGCGGTACGTCCCCGGCGTCGACGTCGAGCACCGCGAGCGGCATGCGCACGGCACGTGCGGCATCTTCGAGCGGCGTGACGTCGATCCTGCGATCGAAGCGCAGCAGCGTGTAGCCCGGGCCGAAGGCGTCGTAGAGCGAGCGGCCGTCGGCCAGCCAGAGGTGCGGTGCGCGGCAGCCAGGCACCGTGGAGGGCGTGAAGTCGCCCATCGAATAGGCCGGCGGCGCCTCGCCGTCGCCCGCGATGATCGGCGAGCCGGTGTAGAAGTAGCCGAAGTTGAGGCCGCCGCAGCAGAACTGCTGCACGTTGAGCGCATAGGCCTCGCGCCCGGCCTCGGCCCGCAGCGCATCGCCCGCGGCGCCGGGCGCCTCGATGTCGGCCGGCACGGCACGGCGTGCGCGCATCATCTTCTGCGCATGGTCCATCGCGAACTGCGAGACCTGTTCGGTGATCGGCTGGCGCTCGGCCTCGTAGGCATCGAGGATGCGCTCGTCGGCCCAGCCCTCGACGCAGGCCGAGAGCAGCCAGGAGAGGTTGATGGCATCCGCAATGCCGGCGTTCATGCCGTAGCCCGCATAGGGCACCCAAAGGTGGGCCGCGTCACCCGCGATGAAGACGCGGCCCGCGCGGAAGCGGTTGGCCACCAGGCGGCGGCCGATCCAGTCTTCCTTGCTGATCACCTCGTAGCGGAAGTCGGGGCCGACGCCGAGGATCTCGCGGATCGAGCGGTCGCGGTCCACCGAGTCGAACTCGGGCTCCTCGGCGTTGAGGTGGTTGTGCACCAGCCAGGTCTCGTGCCCGTCGATCGCGAACACGGTGCCGCAGCGGCGCGGGTTCATCGCGTAGTACGACCACGCAGGCTTGCCCGGAATCATCGCGCGCAGCTGCGGCGCGCGGATGTAGGTCGACTGCACGCGCTGGATCACGGCCGTGCCTTCGAGCCTGGCGCCCATCTTCTTGCGCACGCCGGAGCTGCCGCCGTCGCAGCCCACCATGTAGCGGCAGCGGACGCTGCGCGTCGCGCCGGTGTCGAGGTCGGTGGCCGTCGCGGTCACGCCTTCGTCGTCCTGCGCGAAGTCCGTGACCTGCGTGCGGTTCAACAGCGTCACGTTCGGCAGCGCGGCCGCGTGCTCGAGCAGGATCGGTTCCAGGTAGATCTGGTTGATGCGGTGCGGCGGCTCCGGCGTCGGCCACCAGGCGTCGGGGCCCTCGGCCTCGGTGTAGCGGTCGCGCCGGCACGGAATCGGAATGCGCGTGAGCTCCATGCCCGTCACGCTGGTGCGGAACACCACGTCGTTCGGGTAGTCCGCCGGCAGCCCGGCATCGCGCACTTTTTGCGCCACGCCCAGGCGGCGGAACTGCTCCATCGTGCGCGCCGAGACGTGGTTGCACTTCACGTTCGGCGGTTCGGCATAGCGGCGAATCTCGGCGATCAGCACGCGCACGCCGCGCGAGGCCAGGTCCATCGCCAGCGTCAGGCCCACCGGGCCGGCGCCGACGACGAACACGTCGGCCTGGAGTTCTTCCCATTCTTCGCTCATTCGTCGCTTCTCACTCGATCCTGATGTTGGCGGCCTTGATCACCTTGGCCCATTTCCGGGTCTCGGCGCGGATGTAGTCGTCGAAGGCCTTCGAGGTGCCGGGCGCGGGCTCCACGCCCAGGTTGCGCATCGCGCTCTTCACCTGTTCGTCGTTGAGCGCCGCGTTGATCTCGGCATTGAGGCGCGCGACCACGGGCGCCGGCGTGTCGGCCGGCGCCACCACGCCGAACCAGCCGGTGGAGTCGTAGCCGGGCAGGCCGGCCTCGGCCACCGTGGGCACGTCCGGCAGCATCGGCTGGCGCTCGCTGCTGGTCACCGCGAAGGCGATCAGCTTGCCGGCCTTGATCTGCTGCAGCGCGGAAGGCAGGTCGACCACCGCCAGCGGGATCTGGCCCGCGATCGCGTCGACCGCCGCCGGCCCCGAGCCGCGGTAGGGCACTTCGACCAGCTTGACCTCGGCCATCTGGCTGAACAGCGCGGCCGACAGGTGCATGGCCGTGCCGTTGCCGCCATGGCCGATCGAGAGCTTGCCCGGCTCGGCGCGCGCCAGCGCGATCAACTGCGCCTGCGTCTTCGCAGCGAGCGAGGGATGGCCCACGATCACGAAGGGAATGGCTGCGAGCATGCCGACCGGCTTGAAGTCCTTCGACGGGTCGAAGGGCATCTGCGCATAGAGGCTGGTGTTGGCCGACAGCGCGCCGGCGGCGCCCACGCCCAGCGTGTAGCCGTCGCCCGGCGCCTTCGCCACCACGGCGAGGCCGACGTTGCCGCCGGCGCCGGGCCGGTTGTCGACCACCACCGCCTGGCCGAGCTTCTCGTTGAGCCGCGGCACCAGCATGCGCACCACCGCGTCGGCGCTGCCGCCGGGCGGGAAGGTCACGACGATGCGGATCGGCTTGTTGGGAAAGTCCGTGGCGGACACCTGGGCACGGGCAGGGCCTGCGAGCAGGGCGCAGGCGGCGACCAGCGGAACCAGTACGCGGGCGAAGCTCCTTGTCATCGTCGTTCCTTCGTGAATGTCTGTCTCCAGCGCGCATTGGACGGCAGCCTTATTCATTCGTAAATCAATAAATTACGAATGAAATATGATTTCCCCTGATGAATCAGAAGTTCAGCCCCACGATCCGCCAGCTGCGCGCCTTTCTCGCGGTGCATCAGCTGCGCAAGCTCAGCGCCGCGGCCGAGAAGCTCTATGTCACGCAGTCGGCCGTGAGCATGCTGATCCGCCAGCTCGAGGAGGGCCTGGGCACGCGGCTGTTCGACCGCACCACGCGCTCGCTGCAGCCGACCGCCGCGGCCTCCGAGATGCTGCCCACGGCCGAGCGCATCCTGCGCGACGTCGATTCGCTCTCTGCCGATTTCCGCGAGCTCTCGCAGTTGCAGCGCGGCCGCGTCTGCCTTGCCATCACGCCGACGCTGGCTTCCTTTTTGATGCCGGCGGCGATCCGGCGTTTCGGCGAAGCGCATCCGCAAGTGCGGGTGGTGGTGGACGACTGCGCGCCCGACCAGTTCGTCTCGCGCATCATCGGCGAGCATGTGGACTTCGGCATCGGCACGCCCGAGCGTCCGGGCGCCGAGGTCGAAACCCAGACCTTGCTGCGCGACCACCTGGCGCTGGTCTGCACGCGCGACCATGCGCTGGCGTCGGCGAAGAAGGCGGTGCGCTGGGTGGATCTCGGCGGCCACCCGCTGATCACGGTGCGCCCCGGCTACGGCATCCGTCCGCTGATCGACGGCACGGCGGCGCAGGCCGGCGTGGCGCTCAACGTGGTCAACGAAGTCTCGTTCCTCTCGACCGCGCTCTGGATGACGGCCAGCGGCATGGGCGCGTCGATCATGCCCTCGGCCTTCGCCAAGGCCGCGGGCGACCCGGCGCTGGTCGTGCGGCCCATCGCCGCGCCGCGCGTGTCGCGCGACATCTCGGTCGTGACCAAGCGCGGGCGTTCGCTGTCGGCCGCGAGCCGCAGCTTCATCGAGACCTTGCAGCGTGCGCTGAAAGAGGGTTGATCAGGCCGGCTGGAAGTGCTGCCGGATACGCTGGGCCACGCCCTTGGGATTGCGGCGCAGCGTGTCGGTAGAACAGGAGCCCAGGAACATGCCTTCGAGATTGAGTTCCACGCGCGAGAAATACGTGCCCAGCGAGGCGCCGGCGTCGAACAGGCAGTGCTCCAGCGAATCGAAAGCGCCGCTGCCGCTCTTGTCCTGCCCATCGCCGCCTAGAGCACTGATGCGGTAGCCATAGGCGTCCGTTCCGATGCGGTGGATTTCGATGAGAGGTTTCATTCGGCGGGAAGAGGGCGGGGTTTGTGAACTTTTGGCTATGGATCGTCGCCGCAACGCGCTGGCGGGTAAATAGTCCATTTGGACCGGGCGAAGGCCCGCCGTAGTGACGCAGAATGATCGCGCTTTTCGAGATTGCCTCGCCCTCATGCTGCCGCCCAGAATTCTTCTCATCGACGACCACGCGCTGTTCCGCTGCGGACTGCGCATGGTGCTTGCCGCGGGCATCGCCGACGTGGAAGTGGCAGAAGCGGCCTCGCTCGAGGAGGCCATGCGTGCGCCGATGGAAAGCCCGGCGCTGGTTCTGCTGGACATCCAGCTGCACGGGCTCAACGGCCTGGAAGGCATCGCGCTCGTCAAGCGTAAGTGGCCGGAGGCGGCGGTGGTCATCCTCTCTTCCGACGTCGCGCATCACAACGTCAGGCTGGCCATGGAGCGCGGCGCGCTCGCCTTCGTGTCCAAGGCCGAACCGGCCGACAAGATCCTCGCCGTGATCGATCAGCTGCGGCGGGGCCTGCCGGTCGCGGCCGCATCCTCGGCGCCCATGTCGGCGAGCGAAGGCGATGCCTCGCGCCAGCTTCTGACGCCGCGCCAGAGCGAGGTGCTCGACCTGATGTGCCAGGGACTCTCGAACAAGGTCATCGGGCGCCGGCTCAACCTCTCGGAGAACACCGTGCGCGGCCACGTGCAGGCGGTTCTGGCCGCGCTGCAGGTGTCGAGCCGGTCGGAAGCCGGCTTCGCGGCCCGGCGCCGGGGCCTGGTCGCCTGATGACAGAGCGCTCCCGCCTGCCCGAGGAGCGCATGCTGGTCGAGCAACTGCGGCTGCAGCTGGGCAATATCGGAAGCTCGGTCATTCCGACCATCCTGGTCGCGTTGCTGCTCGTGTGGGTGCTCTCCAACGAGCGCAACGCAGTGGCGCTGCGCGCCTGGTGCGCGGCCATCGTGGTGCTGAAGCTGTACCTGGCGTGGGAGGCGCGGCGCTGGCTGGCGTCCGAGATCAGCCCGGAGCGTGCGCGCCGGCTGCTGCGGCACAAGATGGTGCTCAATGCGATCGACGGCGCGGCCTGGGGCGCGCTGGCCTGGGCCGCGCTGGGCACCACCACGGTCGCAGGCAGCATCCTGGTGGTGGCCGTGCTGGCCGGCGTGGCGGGCAGCTCGATGTCGTCCCTGGCGCCGATCCTGCCGGTGTTCATCGTGTTCGGCGCCGCCGAGCTGATCGTGCTGGGGACGAAGCTGTGGACCATGGACGATCCGGCGTACGACGCCCTGGGCGTGGCCGCGCTCCTCTATACGGCGGCCCTGCTGGGCCAGGCGCGCAACGGCTCGCGCGCGGCGCGCGCCGCGATCGGCCTGCGCTTCGAGAACCTCGAACTCATCGAACGCCTGCGCGTCGAGACCGAGCATGCGCAGGCGGCGCACCGCGCGGCCGAGGAAGCCAACCTCGCCAAGTCCAGGTTCCTCGCCGCGGCCAGCCACGACCTGCGCCAGCCGATCCATGCGCAGGGCCTGTTCCTCGAAGTGCTGGCGCGCAGCAAGCTTTCGGCCGGCCAGTACGATGCGCTGGCGAATGCGCGCGCCACCTGGCAGGCCTCGGCCGAGATGCTCGACACCCTGCTCGACTTCTCGCGCATCGAGGCCGGCGTGGTCGAGCCGCAGATGCAGTCTTTCCATCTGCAGCCCTTGCTCAACAAGATCGAGAACGAGCTCGCGCCGCAGGCCGACGCCAAGGGCATCGTCTACCGCTCGCGCGAAACCGATGCGGCAGTGCACGCGGACCCGGCGCTGGTGGCCCTGATCCTGCGCAACCTGGTGTCGAACGCGATCCGCTACACCGAGCGCGGCGGCGTGCTGGTGGGGTGCCGCGCGCGCGGCGAGGCGCTGCTGGTCGAGGTGTGGGACACCGGCATCGGCATCGAGCCCTCGCAGCACCAGGCGATCTTTCGCGAATTCCACCAGCTCGGCAATGCGGAGCGCGACCGGCGCAAGGGCCTCGGCCTGGGCCTGGCCATTGCCCAGGGACTGGCGCGGGCGCTCGGGCAACAGCTCACGCTGGTTTCGAAGCCGGGGCGCGGCACCGTCTTCCGGCTCAGCCTGCCCGTCGCTCGCATCGGCGTGGTGGCCGGCAGTGCCGACATCGCGCCCAGCGGGCCGAACGTGTTCGATGTGCGCGTGCTGGTGATCGACGACGACGAGTCGGTGCGCACCGGCATGCGCCAGCTGCTCGACGCCTGGGGCTGCGACTGCGACGTGGCCGACTCCATCGAAGAGGCGCAGGCGCTCGCGCGCGCCCGTCCGCCGGGCCTGGTCATCAGCGACTACCGCCTGCGCGAACTGCGCACCGGCGCGGAGGCGATCGCCGCGCTGCGCGCCGAATTGGGCGCCGAACTGCCGGCGCTCCTGATCACCGGCGACACTGCGCCGCAGCGCCTGCGTGAAGCGCGCGCCAGCGGCGTGCCGCTGCTGCACAAGCCGGTGCTGCCGAGCGAGCTGTACCGCGCCATGACCTTCGTGCTGAACGGGCGCGAGCTCGATTCCTCGTTCGCGGGCCTCGATACCTCGCCGTTGGCGCTCTCGACGCGCTGAGCCTCGGCGGTCAGCCGATCATGACCTCGAGATCGGCTGCGAGTTCCGCCGGCGTAGGCATCTCCTGCAGCATTTCGCGCGAGGCGCCCGCGGCCTGCGCGACGTCCGAGGGCCAGCCTTCGAGGGCCTCGATGGCCGACGCGCCTTCGCGATCCAGGGCCACTCGCCAAACGGCCAGGTGCACGATGCCGGCGAGCGGATCGAAGGCCTGCACGCCTATGGGCCGCGCGAAGCCGGCGAGGGCCGTGATGAACTCGTCGGAGAAATTCCAGCGCGATGCCAGCTTGGCGCTGACGTCGCCGAAGTGGAAGCCGAAAGCCTGCTCCTCGACCTGAAGCCGGTTCATGGCATCGATCGGAGAGGAGGCGTCGAGCGGCGCCATCTGCGCGGGCATGGCGATGGACATGATCAGGTGGCCGATCGCGTGCATGCTGCCCACCGTGAAAGCGAGGTTCGGGTCGACGGCGCGCGTCGTGCCGGCCAGGTGGCGCGCGACGGAAGCGACGCGCAGGCTGTGGCGCCAGAACATCGGCAGGTCGACGTTGGGGATCCGCTTGAAAGCGCCTGCGAGGTTCGAGCTGACCACCAGCGTCCGGATCGAGGACAGGCCGAGCATGCGAATGGCCTCCTCGATGGTCGAGATCTTCTTGCGGACGCCGTAGTACGGCGAGTTGGCCAGACGCAGCATCTTGGCCGTGAGCACCTGGTCGACGTCGATCTTGCGAGCCACCTGCGCCAGCGTGGCGTTGTCGTTCTGCAGAACCTCGATCAAATCACGCACTACCTTCGGCACCGTGGGCAGCGAGTGGTTCTGGGCAAACAGCTCGTCAAGGGTTGTCGCGTGCATGCTCGGCGGCACCTGGATGATTTCGTGGGCCCCTATTTTCCGATGATTTCAGGCCCCGGCCCGATCGCGCACGAGCAACAACGCACACTTCGGCACGCCGCGCCGGCGCTCAGAAGAAGAGCAGGTAGAACAGGCCGCCGAAGATCAACCACTTGACGGCGTAGTAGCTGGGCTTGTTCCAGGCCTTCAGGCGCTTGCCCAGCACGCGGATCCTGTAGATCTGGGCGAAGGCCTTGTTCAGGCCGCCGATCGGCTCGCCGTCCACGTTCTGTGTGGCCGCTGCCTTGATCATGCGCCAGCCGATCTCGCGATTGATCCACCGCGCGACCGGGTTGTTGAGCGGCCGCTCGATGTCGCAGAACAGGATCAGCCGCGTCTCGTCGGTGAGGTTCTCCGCGTAGTGGATGTAGGTCTCGTCGAACATCACGGCCTCGCCCTCCTTCCAGTGGTAGGACTGGCCGTCGACGAAGATGCGGCAGTTCGGCGCATCCTGCGGCACCTTGAGGCCCAGGTGGTAGCGCAGCGAGCCCGCGAAGGGGTCGCGGTGCCGCACCAGCTTGCTGCCCGGCGGCAGGATGGCGAACATCGCCGCGCGCACCGAGGGAATGCCGGCCAGGAGCTCGGTGGTCTTCGGGCACAGGCCACGGGCCGAGGGCAGGAAGTCGCCGTACCAGTTGAGATAGAAGCGCTTCCAGCCGGTGCGGAAGAAGGAGTTGAAGCCGATGTCGGTGTAGCCGGCTGCGGCACGGATATGGCCTTCGTCGAACAGGCTCAGGCCCTCGTCGCGGATGGTCTGCCAGTTGTTCTCCAGGACGTCCAGTTCGGGGAACTGCCGGACGTCGATGTAGGGCTTCGACGGCACCGAAGAGAACCAGTACATCAGCACGTTGAGAGGGGCCAGGAAGGTGGAGTGGTCGCTCAGCTGGCGGCCGATGCGGTGCCGCACCTGGCCGCGGAAGTGCACGTACAGGCCTGCACTCAGGAAGGCCAGGGGAATCAGAAGCTTGAAGGAGAGGAAACTGGGCATGGGAGTGGACGCAAGAAGATGCGTCGAAAGTCGGCGGCCGGGAGGCCGGCCAGCATACCTGCTGCGCCCGAATCTCGCACGCGAGCGGCCGCCGCGCGGGGGGCGATCAGGTGAAGTGGTCGAAGGCGCTGAAGCGCTGCGCGATCGGCGTGCCCTGCGCATCGACGATGCGCAGGCCCGGGGCGGCCTCGATGCGGCCGATGCGCGCGACCGGGGTCGCGCTTCGGCGGGCGGCTTCGAGCACCGCGGCGCTTGCGTCGGGCGGCGCGCTGAAGAGCAGCTCGTAGTCGTCGCCTCCGGCCAGCGCGCAGGCGCGCCGCAATTCCGGGCTGAGCACCGCCGCATTCGCCGGATCGGCGCAGGCGGCGATCAACGCGGCCGCGGCATCGGCGTCGAGCGTTGCGCCCACGCCGCTGGCCGCCAGGATGTGGCCGAGGTCGCCGACCAGCCCGTCGCTGAGGTCGACGGCCGCCGTCGCAATGCCGCGCAGCGCCTGCCCGAGCGCCACGCGCGGCTCGGGTTGTTCCATGCGCGCGCGTGCCAGCTCGAAGAGCCCGGCCGGCAGCGCGAGCGTGCCGCGAAAGACCTCGAGCGCGAGCCGCGCGTCGCCGAGCGTGCCGCTGGCCCAGAGTTCGTCGCCGGGCCGGGCGCCCGAGCGCAGCAGCGCGGCGCCGGCCGGGATCTCGCCGAAGGCGGTGATGCAGAGATTGAGCGGGCCGCGCGTGGTGTCGCCGCCGACCAACTCGCAATCGTGCGCATCGGCCAGCGCGTACAGGCCGCGCGAGAAGGCTTCGAGCCAGGCCTCGTCGACCGCCGGCAGCGAGAGCGCCAGCGTGAAGGCCAGCGGCTTCGCGCCGCAGGCGGCAAGGTCGCTCAGGTTGACCGCCAGCGCCTTGTGGCCGAGCCGCGCCGGGTCGACGGTGGACAGGAAATGGCGGCCTTCCACCAGCATGTCGGAAGACACCGCGAGCTGCATGCCCGCGGCCGGCGCGAGCAGCGCGCAGTCGTCGCCCACGCCGAGCGGGGAGCGCTTCGCGGGGCGCTTGAAGTAGCGCGCGATGAGGTCGAATTCGCCCATGGCTCTTTCCTCGTTACAGCCACCGGTACACGGCGGCCGCCGCCGGGCCGCCCCAAGGCGGGCCGCGCCTCCCCCTCGGGGGGTGGCGAAGCACACGAAGTGGCAAGCCGGGGGGCATCATCCGTGGCGGAAACGCAGCGCGGCCTGGCGCACGACCTCGGCCAGCAGGCGCTCCTTGCCCTGCCGTTCGCGCAGCCAGCGCGCATCGTTGCGGTTGGCCTCGACGCTGGTGCGCAGCGCGCCGAGGGCCTGCGTGGCGTCGAGCGCCTCGCTGTGCCATTCGAGCTGCGTCATGGTCATGAGGATGTGGTCGCGCAGCGGCATGTGCTCGCCGCTCGCGGGGTCGACGTAGAGCGCATCGAGCCCGAAGCGGCAGGCCTGGAAGCGGTTGTAGGTGTAGACCAGGTAGTCGTCCTCGGTCGGCGTGAAGGGCTGCTCCTGCAGGAACCAGGCGGCCAGCGACTGCACGTAGCCGGCCAGCGCCGCGGCGCGCTCGACCGTGAGCGGCGTGTCGAACACGCGGATCTCGATGGTGCCGAACTCGGGCTTGGGCCGGATGTCCCAGTAGAAGTCCTTCATGCTGCGCACGACGCCGGTGCGGGTCATGCGCTCGAAGTAGTTGCCGAACTCTTTCCACGACAAGGTGAAGGGCGCGCGGCCCGAGAGCGGAAACGCGAATACCGAGTTGAGCCGCGCCGAGTCGAACTGCGTGTCCTGCCCCTGCACGAAGGGCGAGGAGGCCGACAGCGCGATGAAGTGCGGGATGTAGCGCGACATGCGGTGCAGCATCAGCAGGGCGCCGTCGGCATCGGGGCAGCCGATGTGCACGTGCTGGCCGAAGATGGTGAACTGCTTCGACAGGTAGCCGTAGAGCTCCGACAACTCGCGAAAGCGCGGCTTGTCGTAGATGCGCCGCTCGTGCCACTGCTGGAAGGCATGGGTGCCGCCGCCGACTACCGCGATGTTGAGCTTGTCGGCGTTTTTCACCAGCGCATCGCGGATCGGCGTGAGCTGCGCGATCACGTCCTTCGCCGAATGGCAGATGTCGGTCGAGATCTCGATCATGCTCGAGGTCATCTCGGGCACCACGCTGCCGGGCAGCGGGGTCTGGGCCATCAGGCGCAGCATGTCCTCGGCATAGGGCGCGAGGTCGTAGTCGTGGGTGTTGACCAGCTGCAGCTCGAGCTCGACGCCGAGCGAGAGCGCAACCGACTTGTTGAAGGGCTCGAGCGGCACCACGCGGCTCGAGGGCGTTGCGGGCAGGGCGGGGCTGCCGTCGACGCGCAGATCGGTGGTGGCGGTCACGTCGCTCATCGTTGCGTGTCCTCCGTCGTGCTGAACGCCTCGGGCGTCCAGGGGTGGGAACTCTCGCCGGCGCCGTGGATGGCGATGGTGGCGAGCACGGCACCGAGCACTTCCATCAACAGGATCGCCGGCAATGCGATCTGCGTGATCATCGCACCCAGGAGCGGCGATGCCGACACGAAGGCGGAGGTGATCAGCAGCGCGATCGAGGACAGCGGCGACATCGCGCAGCCGACCCAGAAGGCCTGCTTCCAGCTCGCGCCGCTGCCCGGGTTGGCGATCGCGACGCCGGCGATCTTGGCGAAGGTGCGCACGCCGATCACCGCCAGCACCACGCTGGCGACCGGCAGGCTCCAGTCGGCCTGCGCGGCCACGATCGATACCAGCACGAACATCAGCATGGTGAGCAGCGAGGCGGCGGTGCCCAGCTGGCGCGGCCAGGCCCAGGGCTTGGGATGCAGCGCCTTCAGCAGCACGCCGCCGATCAGCGCCGCCAGCGGCGCCGAGCCGCCGAAGTGCGCCGCCAGCGCAGCGCCGGCGGCAATGATCGCGAGCAGCAGGATGGAGGTGTTCTCGCTGGCCGGGCTCATCACGCGCAGCGCCGAGCGCAGCGACAGCGCCATCAGCGCGCCCACCACGAAGGAGAGGCCCAGCACCACCGCCACCGGGTAGAGCTTCTGCAGCAGGCCCAGCGGCGCATGCTCGATCAATCCGGCCTGCGCGTAGCCGAGGGCGAGCGCATAGAAGGTGTTGAGGGTGGCCAGCGTCATGGCGCGCTCGGTCACCGGGCCCGAGGCGCGGGTGTCCATCACCACCCGGCTCAGCACGGCCGGCGAGGCGACGATCGCCATCAGCGCGATCGGATTGGCCACCGGATCGGGCACGTCGAGCCAGTGCAGCACCCAGAACACGCAGAAATAGGTCAGCGTTGCTTCGAGCAGGCTCTGCACCAGCACCATCGGGTTGTGGCGGAACCAGCGCAGCGGCAGGCGGCCGCCGGCCTCGAACAGCACGATCGCCACGCCGAGCTCGAGCAGGAACAGGCTGATTCCCTGCAGCGGCCAGATCGCACCCTCGAAGCCGGCGAAGCCGACCACGGTGCCGACCACCGAGTAGCCGACCACCTTGGGCATGCCCATGTAGCGCTGCACCAGGTGGCCCGCTGCGGCGGCCGCGGCCAGCAGCAGCGACCACAGGACGGTGGGCAGGCCGGCCGAAGGGCGAACCCATTCGGCCCAGAAACCCAGCAAGTCGTTGGAAAGGAAAGACGTCATCAGGCAGGCAAATTCAGGGGACGGGACGCCGGTCGCGCCGCCGCCAGGCAACCAGAGCGCACGGGGCGTTCATGGTTCCAAGGAAGAACTGGGCGTCAGTGCAGCACGCGCGAAACGGGCACGCCGCCCGCATCGGCTTCCAGCACGAACATGGGAATCGGGACGTCGAAGCGTTCGCCGCGCTCGGTCACGAAGAAATAGCTCCCGTGCATGGTACCGCTCGGCCCCTGCAGCCGGCATCCGCTCGTGTAGCGGAAGGACTGTCCCGGCGCCAGGAGCGGCTGCTGGCCGATCACGCCGAGGCCCTTGACCTCCTGCGAGTGTCCGGACGCATCGTTGATGAGCCAGTGGCGCGAGATCAGCTGCGCGGCCACCTTGCCGGTGTTGGTGACGGTCACCGTGTAGGCAAAGGTGTAGACCCGGTCTTCGGGCGAAGACTGGTCTGGCAGGTAGCGAGGCTCCACCTGAACGTTCATCGGGTTGCTGGACATCGCGGGAATGGTAACAAGCTCCCTGCGACAATCCAGGCCATGAGCAGCCCGTTCCGCATCGCCCCCTCCATTCTCTCGGCCGATTTCGCGCGCCTCGGCGCCGAAGTGAGCGACGTGATCGCCGCCGGCGCCGACTGGATCCACTTCGACGTGATGGACAACCATTACGTGCCGAACCTGACTTTCGGCCCCATGGTCTGCCAGGCGCTGCGGCCGCACGCGAAGACCGCCGGCGGCACGCCGGTGCCGATCGACGTGCACCTGATGATCGAGCCGGTCGATGCGCTGGCCGCCGCCTTCGCCGAAGCCGGCGCCGACTACATCAGCTTCCATCCCGATGCCTCGCCGCACGTGCATCGCAGCATCCAGGCCATCAAGGCGACCGGCTGCAAGGCCGGGCTGGTGTTCAACCCGGGCGCGGGGCTGGAGCCGCTGGACTGGGCGATCGACGAGATCGACCTGATCCTGATCATGAGCGTGAACCCCGGCTTCGGGGGCCAGAGCTTCATCGATTCGGCGCTGCGCAAGATCGAACTCGCGCGCAAGCGCATCGAGGAGACCGGGCGCGACATCCGGCTCGAAGTCGACGGCGGCATCAAGGTCGACAACATCGCCCGGGTCGCGAGCGCGGGCGCCGACACCTTCGTAGCCGGCAGCGCGATCTTCAATGCCAAGGACTATGCGAGCGTGATCTCGGCCATGCGCGCTCAACTCCAGACCCCGCTCACGGCTTGAGCTTGTCGTTGTAGACGCGGTCCGTCACCGGACCGCGGTCGGTGTCGACCACGCCGCGTTCCACGTCCTCCAGCGCCTGGCGGCCGACGCGCGGTGCGCCGGTGCCGTCCTGGTTCTGCTGGCTGTCCGAGGACTGATCGCGCTCGTGCGGCAGGCGCGGCGCCGATTCGCCGCCCTGTTCGACCTTGGTCTTTCCGCCGCCGGCATCCTTCGCCGGATCGGTCTTCGCGGGGGCTTTGGACTTTCTGGCCATGGTGTGTTCCTTTGTCATCGGCCCGGTTGTGGCATGGCGCAGCACCGAGCCCGGTAGGACCGCCATGCGCCGCGTTGTAGGATGGCCGACGAGATGAGCGAGCACCCCATAGACACTCTTCGCATTCACGGTTACGCCGCCTTGCAGCCGGGCCCGCGGCTCATGGTGCTGGGCGGCGTGCATGGCGACGAGACCTGCGGTACGGCCGGCATCGAACGCACGGTGGCCGAACTCGATGCCGGTTCGCTGCAACTGCTGCGCGGCCAGCTCACGATGGTGCCGGTCGCCAATCCGCTCGCGCGCCGCCTGAGTCGGCGCGAAGGCGAGCGCAACCTCAACCGGCTGTTTCGTCCGAGCCCGCCGGGCGTCGAGCCGGCAGACTACGAAGGCCGCATCACCGACCTGCTGTGCCCGCTGCTCGACCGGCACGAGGTGCTGCTCGACCTGCACTCCTTCCAGAGCGCGGGCGAGGCCTTCGCGATGATCGGCCCGCGCGACAACACGGGCACGCTCGAACCCTTCGCGCGCGCTTTCGAAGAGGGCCAGCTCGCGCTGCACCTGGGCACCCCGCGCGTGGTCGAAGGCTGGCTCGACATTTATGCAGCGGGGCTCGCGCAGCGCGCCGGCGGGCAGCCGGCCGACGATGCGGCGCTGGCCTTCGGCTGGGGCACCAACGAGTACATGCGCAGCCGCGGCGGCTACGGCGTGACGCTCGAATGCGGGCAGCACACGGACCCGGCCGCACCCGAGGTGGCCTACCGGGCGATCCTTTCGGCGCTGCGCCTGCTGGGCATGATCGCGCCCGATCCGCGGGCGCTGCCGCCGACGGCACCCTCGCTGCTGCGGCTGGTCAGCGTGACCGATCGGCTGGACGAGGAAGACCAGTTCGTGCGCGAATGGGCCACCTTCGATCCGGTGGCGCGCGGCGAGCCCATCGGCGTGCGCGCCGACGGCAGCCTGCTGCAGGCCGATCGCGACGGCTTCATCGTGTTCCCGAATTCGGCCGCGCTGCCCGGCACCGAGTGGTTCTATTTCGCGGTCGAGAGCGAGCGCGACCTGAGCCGGCCCTTGCCCCGCGCCTGAGGCGCAAGCGGCGCCTCCCAATTTCCTCCGTTTTTGCCGGCGAGCATCGGGTGCCTGTCACCCATTCGGAGCTATTCCCATGGCACTCTCGCCCGCCGTCGGCGTTGCCCTCGGCCTGAGCTGTCTGTTCGTTGCGCTGCCGCGCGTCATTGCCAGGCGCGAGGCGCGTGCCGCGCGTCCTGTTCCCGTGCGCTCGCAGCCCCTCGAGCGGCAGCGCATCGATCTGCGGCAGCTGCTCGAAGAGATGCCCCGCGCAAGCAGCGCGGCGCTGCGCACCGCCGGCATCGAGCTCGATCGGCGTTTGCCGGATGCCGCGCTCTGGGTCTGGGCCGATGCCGGAGAGCTGCGGCGCATGCTGACGCACATCGTCCGCCTCGCCTGCGATGCGATGCCGCGCGGCGGCGTGCTGAAAATACTTGCGCGCTTCGAGGGGGCGCAGGCCGCGGTGAGCTTCATGGATTCGAGCCTTGCGTCGGAGCAGCCCCGGCTCGCTTCGATGTTCGATCGCCTCTCTGCCGCGCGCCAGAAGACAGATCCTGCCGACCGCGAGATCCGAGAGAGCGCGCTGGCGTCACGGCGCATCGCCGATCGCCACGGCGGCCGCCTGTACGCCGCACCCTCGTCGCTCGGCGGCCTCGGGCTCACCTTGCGCATGCCCTTGGCGTCGCTCGATGCGGCACCGGCGGCATGGGGCGCTGTCATGATGGCCAGCGACACCCGGCAGCCCGTCCTCTCGGAGGGACTCGATGCACGCCGAATCCTCGAGGCGGTGCTGCCCTATGCGGCTGCGCTGTTCTTCTTCCTGGCGCTGCTCGCCGCGGCGCTGGACGAACGCCGCTGCGAGGACGCCGCGGACGAGTCCGTCGGCACCTTGGCGCCGGTGATGTCGGCCGGCGGCGCGTCGACCCGCGACACTCGCCTCCCTAATTCCTCCCCATTCGGCTTCGAACATCCGCCCGCCGCTGCGAATTGCAGCGGCTCATCGAAACCGGAGCAATCTGAATGAAGAAAATCCTCGCGGCCATCGCCGCTCTCGCCACCGCCGGGTGGGCCGCTGCGCAATCGTCCGTCACGCTGTTCGGCGTGGTGGACGCCGGCGTCAGCTACCAGTCGGCCACCTCGCGCGACGTCACCACCGGCCTGAGTTCGAAGCAAAGCAAGTGGAGCCTGGCCAACTCGGGCTACAACTCGAGCCGCATCGGCTTCCGCGGCACCGAAGACCTCGGCGGCGGCCTGGCCGCGAGCTTCTGGCTCGAATCGCCCATCACCAACGACGACGGCGCGACCGGCATCGCCACCTTCAACCGCCGCTCGACAGTGAGCCTGTCCGGCGGCTTCGGCGAGCTGCGCCTGGGCCGGGACTACACGCCCACCTTCTGGAACGACACCGTGTTCGACCCCTTCGGCACCAACGGATCGGGCACCAACGTGATCAGCTCCGTGAGCGCCAGCAGCGGCCTCGCAAACGCGAACTACACGCGGGCCAGCAATTCGATCGGCTACTTCCTGCCGCCGAACCTGGGTGGCTTCTACGGCCAGATCCAGTACAGCCTGCACGAGAATGCCGACAGCAGCACCGCCGTCGACACCGCTTCCACCAACAGCAACGCCGGGCGCTACGTCGGCGGGCGTTTCGGCTGGGCGAACGGGCCGTGGGACGTCGCGGTGTCGCTGGGCGAGAACATCGCGATCGACACCACCGAGCTCACGCGCAAGGTGCGCACGGCCAACCTCGGCGCGTCCTACGACTTCGGCTCCGTCAAGCTGTTCGGCGAGCTGTCGAGCGTGCGCAACGGCTTCGAGAGCGCGCTCGCCGCGACGCACGACAGCTACAACGGCTACCTGCTGGGCGCGACCGTGCCCGTCGGGCCGGGGCTGATCCGCGCCTCCTACTCCGAGGTTCGCTACAACGAGGGCGCCCAAGGCCTCGTGGGTGAGGATCCGCGCGTGCGCAAGCTGGCGCTGGGCTACGTGCACAACCTGTCGAAGCGCACGGCGCTCTACGCCACCGTGGCGCGCGTGAACAACCGCAACGATGCCGCCTACGCCGGCAGCCTGAGTTCGGCGATCACCACGGGCTACGGCAGCAGCGGGGTGAGCTACACCGGCCTACCGCGCTCCTCGACCGGCTACGACTTCGGCATCCGCCACGCCTTCTGACGGAAGTGCAGCCGTGCGCGTGCCGCAGAATGCGGCCATGCGCCGATCCCCCCTCCGATGCCACGCCTGACGCTCAGCAGAAAAATCTTCTTCGCCCTGGCCACGCTGCTGGTCGTCCTGCTGCTGATGTCCGCGGCCTTTTCCATCTTTGCGCTGCAGCGCGGCCTGGGCCCCTACGTCGCGGAGATCGAGATCCGCCGCATGGACTGGCTGGCGCAGCTGCTGCAGAAGCACTATGCCGCCAACGGCAGCTGGGACAAGCTGCGCAAGGACGAGGGCGCCTGGCACCGGCTGCAGATGGGCGATCCGGGCACGGCGCAGGTCGAGGCGCGCGACAAGGACGATGCCCGGCTGCCGCCCTGGTACGCACGGCCGCCGCGCTTCGACGACCGTCCGCCGCCCGGCTTCCCGCCGCAGCTGGAGCTCTTGCCCCGGCGCTACATGCCGCCGCCGCCGCCCGGCTTCTTCTCCGATCCGCGGGAAGCGGCCGATTCGATCTACCAGCGCCTCGGCGTGGTGGACGCGTCCGGCATGCGCGTGGCCGGCACAAGCGTCGACCTGGCGTCGGCCGCCCAGCTGCCGATACGCAGCGGCCACGTGGTCATCGGCCATTTGGTTCTGGCGCCCGTCGAAGGCCTCGAGAGCGAGGCCGACCGGGCGTTCTTCGCGCGCCAGTCGGGCGTCATCGTGCTGACCGGCCTGGCCGGACTGGTGTTCGCGCTGGTGCTGTCCTGGCAGCTGGCGCGGCGGTGGCTCAGCCCGATCGATGCGCTTACGCAGGGCGCGCAGGACGTGGCGCGCGGACGGCTCGGCACGCGCGTGCAGGTGCGCGGTTCGGACGAACTCGCCTTGCTGGGCCGCACCTTCAACAACATGGCCGAAAGACTGGACACGGTCGAGACCTCGCGGCGCGCCTGGCTGGCGGATGTGGCGCACGAGCTGCGCACGCCGCTGGCCGCCATGCGCGCCGAGATCGAGGCCCTGCAGGACGGCGTGCGCAGCTTCGACGATCGCACCGCCTTGCGGCTGCACCGGCAGGTCATGCGGCTCTCCCAGCTGGTCGACGACCTGCGCAGCAGCATGCGCGATCCGCCGGCCGAATCGCTCACGAAGGCGCCCGTTTTCCCGCTCACGCTGCTGAATGAAGCACTGGCCATGACGCGCAATCGCTTTGCCCAGCACCGCATCGCGGTGGATGCGCGGGCGATCGAAGCCCTGGCGGCACAATCGCAACCGGTGCTCGACGGCGATGCGCATCGCCTGCACCAGGTCTTCATGAACCTGCTCGAAAACACGCTCTCCTACACCGACGCGGGCGGCGCCCTGCGCATCGGTGCCGCCGTCGAAGGCAGCAACGGTGCGCAGCGGCTGGTCATGCACTTCGACGACAGCGCGCCGGGCGTCGCGGCCGAGGAACTGCCGCGGCTGTTCGAGCGGCTGTTCCGCGCCGAAGGCTCGCGCAGCCGCGCGCTGGGCGGCTCCGGGCTCGGGCTGTCCATTTGCCGCGCCACGATCGAGGCGCACGGCGGCGAGATCGACGCCTCGGCGTCTCCCCTCGGCGGCGTGCGGATCACGATGTGGCTTCCGCTGGAGCTCAACCAGTGAGTCGGATCCTCATCGTCGAAGACGAAGCCGACATCGCCTCGGTGCTGCAGGATTACCTGCGCCATGCCGGCCACGAGACCGAGCACGTGGCCGACGGCCGCAGCGCGCTGGCCCGCATGCTCGAGGCGCCGCCCGACCTCAGCCTGCTGGACATCATGCTGCCGGGTCTCGACGGCCTGAGCGTGCTGCGGCAGGCCCGCGCGCACACCCGGCACCCGATCATCATGCTCACCGCGCGCATCGAAGAGGTCGACCGCCTGCTCGGCCTCGAACTGGGGGCCGACGACTATGTGTGCAAGCCCTTCTCGCCGCGCGAAGTCGTCGCGCGCGTGAAGGCTGTTTTGCGGCGCGTTCAAACCGAAGAGGCTAAAGAGACGACGACGTCGTCGCTGCAGCTGGACGACGTGCACTGGCGCGCATCGCTCCACGGCACCGCGCTCAACCTGACGCGGCGCGAGTTCCGGCTGCTGCTGGCGATGTCGCGGCACCCCGGCCGCATCTTCTCGCGCGCCAGGCTCCTCGAACTGGCCTACGACGACGACGCCGACGTGTCCGAACGGGCGGTGGACAGCCACGTCAAGAACCTGCGCCGCAAGCTCTCGTCCGCCGCGCCCTCGCACGACTGGATCCGCTCCGTCTACGGCGTCGGCTTCGCGTTCGAGGCGCCGCTCGACTAAATTTCTCCCAAGTCGATTCGCACACTGCGCGAATGAAAACGACACACGCCTGTGCGGCCCTTCTGCTGGCCGCGAGCTTGACCGGTTGCATCGTGCTGCCGCCCCCGCCTCCACCGTTCGCGCCGCCGCCCCGGCCGGGCGCTGCGATGCCGCCTTTCGCCCATCGCGGATCGCCTCCTGAAGTGTCGGACGCCTGCGCAGGCCAAGCCGAAGGCGCGCGCTTCGAGATGCCGGGGCGGCGCGGCGACACTCTCTCGGGCACCTGCGAGCGCTCGTCCGACGGCAAGCTGCGCCTCCGGCCGGACGGCGCGCGCTGACCTTCTCTCGCAGTGAGGGTGCCCACGTCGAGGGCGTGGCACAACCCATGATGAAATGCCCGGCGGTGAAACCAAGCCCGAAATGGCAACCGCATGACGACCGTTTTCGTGACGCATCCGCAGGACAAGCTGGCGCAGTACTTCGGCCCCAAGGCCACGCAGGCGCTGGAGGCGATCGCCGAAGTGCGCTTCAATCCCGAGGTGCGCGAGCTCTCGACGCCGGAGCTGGTGGCCGCGGCGCAGGGCTGCGACGCGCTGATTGCATACCGGCAGACGCCTGGCCCCGAATCGCTGTTCCGCGACCTGCCGCAGCTGGCCGCCTTCGTGCGCTGCGCGGTCGACATCCGCACCGTCGATGTCGAGGCCGCGAGCCGGCACGGCGTGCTGGTGACGCAGGCCAGCCCGGGCTTCGTGCCGGCGGTGGCCGAGTGGATCGTCGCCGCAATGGTCGATCTCGCCCGCGGCATCGGGCGCTACACCCATGCCTACCACCGCGGCGAGCCGCCGGTGCCCTTCATGGGGCGGCAGTTGTGCGCCTCGACACTGGGCATCATCGGCTTCGGCGCGATCGGCCGTTATCTCGGCGACCTGGCGCAGGCCTTCGGCATGCGCGTGCTGGTCAACGATCCGCAGCCGATCGAGAGCGAGCCGATGCGGGAGCAGGTCGCGCTGCCGGCGCTGTTGGCGCAGTCCGACTTCGTCGTCTGCCTGGCGCCGGCCAACGCGCAGACCGAGAAGCTCATGAACGCCGAAGCCTTCGCGGCCATGAAGCCGGGCGCCTTCTTCGTCAATGCGGCGCGCGGCGAGCTGGTCGACGACGAGGCCCTGCTCGCCGCGCTCGAATCCGGCCACCTGGAAGGCGCCGCGCTAGACGTCGGGCGCGCGCCCGACCAGATGCCCGCGCCGGCCCTGGCGCGCCATCCGCGCGTCGTTGCCACGCCGCACATCGGCGGGCTCACGCTGCCGGCGGTGGAGCACCAGGCGCTCGAGACCGTGTCCCAGATCGCCGCGCTGATGCGCGGCGAGATGCCGCCCGGCGCGGTGAACGCGGCGCACGCGACGCGGCTGGCGAAATGGACGACTGCGCTCTAGAGGCGCCGCCCTTACGACGCGCAACGCCGCGTTCCTACATGCGGCGCCGGCCGGCCGGCCTACGGTGGCCGTCCGGAGGATCGTCGTCATGCCCACATCCAAAGCCCCTGCGCCGCGCGTCCTGTGGAAGGGTGCCATCAGTTTCGGCCTGGTCCACATCCCGGTGGCGCTGTACTCGGCCACCGTCGACCACAGCATCGACTTCGACTGGCTCGACAAGCGCACCATGGACCCGGTGGGCTACAAACGCGTCAACAAGAAGACCGGCAAGGAGATCGCGCGCGAGCAGATCGTGAAGGGCATCGAGCACGAAGACGGCGAGTACGTGGTGCTGAGCGACAAGGAAATCGCCGACGCCTATCCCAAGACCACGCAGACCATCGAGATCGAGACCTTCGTGCCGGCCGACAGCATCCCCTTCGTCTACCTCGAGCGGCCCTACTACGTCGCGCCGATCAACCGTGGCGGCAAGGTCTACGCGTTGTTGCGCGAAACGCTCAAGCGCGCCGGCCGCATCGGCGTGGCGCGCGTCGTGATCCAGACCAAGCAGCATCTCGCGGCACTGGTGCCGGTCGGGCCGGGGCTGGTGCTCAACCTGCTGCGCTGGGGTGCCGACATCCGGCCATGGAAAGACCTGCCGCTGCCTTCCGAAAGCATCAAGCAGGCTGGTCTTTCGGAGCGCGAACTCAAGATGGCCGGCGAGCTGGTCAAGGACATGAGCTCCGAGTGGGACCCGGACGAGTTCAAGGATTCGTTCAAGGACGAGATCATGCGGCTGGTCGACCAGAAGGTCGAAGCGGGCCAGACCGAGGAGGTGACCAAGCGCGAGCCGGTGGAAGAGCACGAGGGGCGCTCGAGCGCGAAGATCGTCGACCTCACCGAGCTGCTGCAGCGCAGCCTGCGCAAGGGCGGCAAGGCGGCGGCTGAGGACGAGGAGGAAGAGCCGGAAGAAAAGCCGGCCAGGACGACCCGCAAGCCGGCCGCCAAGGCCGCGGCACGCAAGCGCGCGCCGACCCGCAAATCCGCATCGCGCCGCAAGGCCGCCTGAGGCAGCGCGTGGCGAACAAGCCGAGTGCGCGCGAAGCGCTGGCGCCCTACCACGGCAAGCGCGACTTCAAGAAGACGCCGGAGCCGCGCACGGCCGGCCGCGCCGGCCGAGGCGCGCATTCCTTCGTGGTCCAGAAGCACCATGCGAGCCACCTGCACTACGACTTCCGGCTCGAGCTCGACGGCACGCTGAAGAGCTGGGCCGTGCCCAAGGGCCCCTGCCTCGATCCGAGCGTCAAGCGCATGGCGGTGCACGTGGAAGACCATCCGGTCTCCTATGCCGACTTCGAAGGCACCATCCCGCCCAGGCAGTACGGCGCCGGCACGGTGATCGTCTGGGACCGCGGCGAATGGGAGGCCGAGGGCGACGCGCGCCGCGGGCTGGCCGAGGGCAAGCTCAAGTTCGAGCTGCATGGCGACAAGCTGCGCGGCCACTGGACGCTGGTGCGCATGCGCGGGAAGGGCGGCGAGAAGCAGGAGCCCTGGCTGCTGATCAAGGAAAACGACGAGGAGGCGCGCCCGCTCGCCGACTTCGACGTGGTGGAAGAATTGCCGGACAGCGTGCTGAGCGGCCGCGGCGTCGACGACCCGCCGCAGCCGCCGCAGCCGCCGGCCGCGAAGAAGAAGGCGTCGCCCGCGGCGAAGAAGGGGCCGGCCGCGCCCAAGGCCGCATTGCCGCACAGCTTCGAGCCCCAGCTCGCCACGCTGGTCGCGACACCGCCCGCCGCGGCCGAGGATTGGCTCTACGAACTCAAGTTCGACGGCTACCGCCTGCTGGCGCGCATCGACGGCGACAAGGTGCAATGCATCACGCGCAACGGCCACGACTGGAGCGCGAAGCTTCCCGGCCTCGTGAAGGCGCTCGCCAAGCTGCCCACGCGCTCGGCCTGGCTGGACGGCGAGATCGTGGTTCACGGCGCGAACGGCGCGCCCGACTTCCAGGCGCTGCAGAACGCCTTCGACCGCCATGCGACCTCGTCGATCGTCTATTGGCTCTTCGATGCGCCTTTCCTCGACGGCCGCGATCTGCGCGAGACGCCGGTGGAAGAACGCCGCGCATCGCTGGCCAAGCTGCTGGGCAAGAAGCCGCCGGCCCCGCTGCGGCTCTCGGAGGCCGTCGAGGCCGCGCCGCGCGATCTGCTGGCGTCTTCCGCGGAACTCGGCTTCGAGGGAATCATCGGCAAGCTCAAGGGTTCGCGCTATGTCTCGGGCCGCTCGCCGGCCTGGATCAAGCTCAAGAACCAGCAGCGGCAGGAGTTCGTGATCGGCGGCTACACCGCGCCCAAGGGCGCGCGCACGGGCTTCGGCTCGCTGCTGCTCGGCGTGTACGACGAGCAGGGCGCGCTGCGGTACTGCGGCAACGTCGGCACCGGCTTCGACGCCGATCGCCTGGCGGACATCAAGGCCCGGCTCGACAAGCTGGCCACCGACGACTGCCCCTTCGACAAACGCCCCGTCGGCGTCAAGGCGCAGTGGATCAGGCCGAAGCTGGTGGCCGAGGTCGCCTTCGGCGAGTGGACGCGCGACCACCGCGTGCGCCAGGCGGTCTTTCAGGGCTTGCGCACCGACAAGCCTGCTGCCGAGATCCGCCGCGAGAAAGCGCAGGCCCCGCCCAAGCCGACGGCGGCCGCGCGCGCTGGCGGCAGCAGTAGCAGCAACAGCAGCAAGGGAGCGAGCCGCACCATGGACCTGCGCATCACCAACGCCGAACGCGTGATCGACGAGAAGAGCGGAACCACCAAGGGCGAACTCGTCGCCTTCTATCACGAGGTGTCGGAGCTCCTGCTGCCGCATCTGAAGGGCCGGCCGGTGGCACTGGTGCGCGCGCCGGAGGGCGTGGGCGGCGAACTGTTCTTCCAGAAGCATGCCGGACAGAGCGAAATGCCGGGCGTGAAGCTGCTGGACCCTGCGCTCGACCCCGACCACGAGCCGCTGCTGCAGATCGACGCCGCTCGCGGCGTGCTCTCGGCCGCGCAGATGAACGTGATCGAGCTGCACACCTGGAACGCAGTCTCGAATGTGATAGGAAAGCCCGACCGCATGACCTTCGACCTGGACCCGGGCGAGGGCGTCGAATGGACGAAGATGCTGGACGCCACCCTGCTGGTGCGCACGCTGCTTACCGAGCTCGGCCTGCCGGCCTTTCTGAAGACCAGCGGCGGCAAGGGCCTGCATGTGGTGGTGCCGATCCGGCGCCACTACGGCTGGGATGCGGTTAAGGGCTTCTCGCAGGCGGTGGTGCAGCACCTGGCGCAGACCATCCCCGATCGCTTCGTCGCCAAGAGCGGGCCGCGCAACCGGGTCGGCAAGATCTTCGTCGACTACCTGCGCAACGGCTTCGGCGCCACCACGGTCAGCGCCTGGTCGGCGCGTTCGCGGCCGGGGCTGGGCGTGTCGGTGCCGCTCGAATGGGACGAGCTGCCCGAGCTGAAGAGCGCATCGCAATGGGCGGTCGGCAACATCGGCGAGCGCATCGCCATCGGCAACAAGCCCTGGGCCGCGATGGAGAAGAGCCGCAAAGGGCTGGGCGCGGCGATGAAGACGCTGGGCTACGCGCCGCCGCCGGACTGAAGCCTCAGACCACCTCGTCGGTGGTCACCTCGAAGCGCTGCAGCGTGTTCTCGCCGAAGATCATCGTGATCGGCACGTCCGCCGCGTCGCGTCCGCGCGCGATCGTGATGCGGCCGATGCGCGGCGTGTTGTGGCGCGCATCGAAGGTGTACCAGCGCTCGCCGAGGTAGACCTCGAACCAGGCGCTGAAGTCCATCGGGTAGGGCACGGGCGGAATGCCGATGTCGCCGAGGTAGCCGGTCACGTAGCGCGCCGGGATGTTCATGCAGCGGCACAGCGTGATCGCCAGGTGGGTGAAGTCGCGGCACACGCCCACGCGCTCGCGCCATGCCTCCAGCGCGGTGCGCGTGGCGCGGGCGCGCTGGTAGTCGAAGCGCAGTTGCTGGTGCACGTAGTCGCAGATGGCCTGCGCCAGCGGCCAGCCCTTGGGCACCTGGCCGAAGGTGTTCCAGGCGAACTGCAGCAGCTCGCTGTCGACCTCGCAGTAGCGGCTGGGCAGCAGGAAGGGCAGCGTTTCCACCGGCAGGTCGGCCGGCATGTGCTCCATGGCGCCCAGGTCGACCGGGTCGGCCCAGCCGGTGTCGAAGACCACGGCCTCGTTGCGAAGGCGCACGCTGCTCACGCCGACGGGCACCTGTACCCGCGCGCAATGGTTGTCGAAGGCGTCCCGGTAGTGGTCGGTGTGCAGCGGCGGAGTGATCGTGATGTGCTCGCCGTCCGCGATGTCGGCAGCGCGCGAGGGGTGCACCTGCAGCATGTAGATCAGCGCCGTGGGCGCTGTGACGCCGAGTTCGATGTCGAAGCCGATTTTGATGAGCATGGTGGCGCGGGCCGGTTGAGGAGGAGATCAGAGGGCGTGATGCCGCACAAGCAGGTTTGGTGCCGAGCGCAGCCGCTTCATCCTATAGATCGCCGCGGCCGGCGGACGTGGACGTGGACGCGAAGCGGCGTAGGCAAGGCCGCAAAGCCGTCAGTGCGGTCCTACTGTGTACTCCTCGTCGCTCCCACACGCCGGAGCGCGCGGCCACTACGGGTTTTGGGCGGGGCCAAATCTAAGCTCATGGCTTGCTCGCAGCCGGCATCCAGCGCCTGTCGAACCGTCCCATACCGATGATCTGGAGCGAATCATGGAGCTTTCCTCACTGTTCGGCGTGCTCGGAGATGCCTGGATCGACGATGTCCTGTTCTGGGCCATAGCGGCTGCAGCCGGCATCGTCGGACTCGTGGCGGTGGTCAGCGCATTGGACGTGTTCTTCGACGCGGAGACCGGCTGATCCGCGGCGCTTCGAGGCGCCGCATTCTTAAAAGAACGAAGGATTCTCGATGACGCCACAGAACAAGGCGGCCGCCGCCCGTCGCCCGAAGCCGGGCGCCGGCAGCAATGCCAAGCAGGAACAACTGGCCGCCTTCACGAGCGACAACACACCGCAGCTCAGCACCAATCAGGGCCTGCAGATCCCGGACAACCACAACTCGCTGAAAGCCGGCGTGCGCGGGCCGTCGCTGCTCGAAGACTTCATCCTGCGCGAGAAGATCACGCACTTCGACCACGAGCGCATTCCCGAGCGCGTGGTGCATGCGCGCGGCGAGGCGGCGCACGGCTACTTCGAGGTCTACAAGTCGATGTCGCAGTTCACCTCGGCCGATTTCCTGCAGGACCCGGCGCTCCGCACACCCGTTTTCGTGCGCTTCTCGACCGTTGCCGGATCGCGCGGCTCGGCCGACACGGTGCGCGACGTGCGGGGCTTCGCAGTCAAGTTCTATACGCGCGAGGGCAACTACGACCTGGTGGGCAACAACATCCCGGTGTTCTTCATCCAGGATGCGATCAAGTTTCCCGACCTGATCCATGCCGTCAAGCCCGAGCCGCATCACGAGATGCCGCAGGCGGCCAGCGCGCACGACACCTTCTGGGACTTCGCTTCGCTGATGCCCGAGACCACCCACATGCTGATGTGGATCATGTCGGACCGCGCGATCCCGCGCAGCCTGCGCATGATGGAAGGCTTCGGCGTCCACACCTTCCGCTTCGTCAATGCGCGCGGCGAGAGCCATTTCGTCAAGTTCCACTGGAAACCCAAGCTGGGCATCCACGGCCTGGCCTGGGACGAGGCGCAGAAGATCGCCGGCAAGGATGCCGACTTCCACCGGCGCGACCTGTGGGAGGCCATCGAGCGCGGCGATTTCCCCGAATGGGAACTGGGCGTGCAGTTGATTCCGCAGGACAAGGAGCATGCCTTCGGCTTCGATCTGCTCGACCCGACCAAGCTCGTGCCCGAGGAGATGGTGCCGGTGCAGCGCGTCGGCCGCATGGTGCTCAACCGCAACCCCGACAACTTCTTCGCCGAGACCGAGCAGGTCGCCTTCCACCCGGGCCACGTGGTGCCGGGCATCGATTTCACGAACGATCCGCTGCTCCAGGGCCGCCTGTTCTCCTATACCGACACGCAGATCTCGCGCCTGGGCGGTGCCAACTTCCACGAGCTGCCGATCAACAGGAGCGTCTGTCCCTTCCACAACTTCCAGCGCGACGGCATGCACCGCCAGACCATCGCGCGCGGTCAGGTGGCTTACGAACCGCACTCGCTCATCGACGGCAAGGAGTTCCGCATCGACGGCGCGAGCGGCGGCTTCCAGTCCTTTCCCGAGGAGCTCGAGCCGCCCAAGCTGCGGCGCCGCAGCCCCTCCTTCGACGACCACTTCACGCAGGCGCGGCTGTTCTTCAACAGCCAGAGCGCGACCGAGAAGGAGCACATCATCGCGGCCTTCCGCTTCGAGCTCTCGAAGGTCGAGGCGCCTGCGATCCGCCAGCGCATGGTGGACAACCTCGCGCACGTCGACGAGAAGCTCGCGCGCCGCGTCGCCGAGCCGCTGGGCATCAATGCGCCCGATGCGAAGGCGGCGGCGGGACGGGCCGGCTATCGCGAACACCGCATGTCGCTGCCGATCGAGGAGTCGCGCGCGCTCAGCATGGTCGACACCGGCGACGGCTCGATCAAGACGCGCAAGGTCGCGATCCTGGTGGCGGACGGCATCGATTCGGCATCGCTGAAGCCGATTCGCGAGGCGCTCGAACAGGCCGGCGCGCAATGCAGGGTGGTCGGGCCGCGGCTCGGCACCGTCGCGAGCGCATCGAGGCGCCAGCTCGATGTCGATGCCACCTTCGTCAACATGCCTTCGGTGATGTTCGATGCCGTGCTCGTGCCCGCCGGCGCCCAGGGCGCCGAGGCGCTGGCGCTCAGTGGCGACGCGCTGCATTTCGTGCTCGAGGCCTACAAGCACTGCAAGGCCATCTGCACGGTGGGCGAGGGCGTGAAGCTGCTCGCGACGCTGGGCATCGGCGCCGATCCGTCCAAGGCCCCGGCCGGCGTGGTGGTGGCCCCGACGCCCACCACCAACCTCGGCGACACCAGCGCCGCCACGCAGATCGCGCAGGACTTCATCGCGGCGATCGCGAAGCACCGGCACTGGGACCGGGCGAACGTGGACGCCGTGCCGGCTTGAGCGCGCGCCTACCTGCGGCGCGGCGCTGCCAGCTGGCTCAGGCGCGCGCGACGGAAAGCAGCCCGTCGATCGCGAGCACCACGCCGCGCTGCGCGTCCTGGCTCGGCGGACCTTCGGCGAGCATCTTGCGCACCAGGCTCAGCGTGTTGAGCAGTTCCGCCTCCATGTCGGTCAGCAGGGGAATCATCTCGTAGTTGGGGTATCTGCCTCGCGCGCCCAGCGGCCGGCCGGGTCCGGACAAGTCGACTTCGTAGCCTTCGCGAATGGCTTCGGTCTGGGTCTTCATGGCGCGCCTCAACTCAATTGCATCAATTGCGAAAGCCGCTTGCCCATCGCCTGGATCCGCGCGCCTTTTTCCCGCGCGCGGCGCGTGGCGATGTACTCGAGCGCGGCCGCCACGGATTCTGCCCCTTCGTCGCCCTGTGCAGAACGCTTGCGCCACGCGCTGGCCGCCTCGGAAAGCTGGCGGCTGTCGAGGCGCGGCGGGGGTAGAGGAAGTGCGGCGGCACCGGGTCCCGCAGGCGGCAGGCTGGCGCGCAAGAGACTGAGCAGTCCCTCGGGGGACCACCGCGGCTGGGAGGGGGTTCGACGTTCCATGTAATACATTGTGCCTAGCATTGCACAACGTAACAAGTCGCAAACCAACCTTTTTACTTACTTTTTAACGAAGACCCGCCGTGGCTGCCGATCAGGTGGCCGGCGGGGTCGCCACGTCGTGCGCCGCCATCTGCTCCAGCGCCTTGACCAGCGCCGAGTGGTCGAGCTGGTCCCAGCCGTGGGCGGCGCAGGACTGCATCAGCTGGGCGGCCGAGGCCGTCTGCGGCAGCGCGACGCCCATCGACTTGGCACCGGCGAGCGCGAGGCTCAGGTCCTTCTGGTGCAGCGCGATGCGGAAGCCCGGATTGAAGGTGCGCTTGATCATGCGTTCGCCATGCACTTCGAGGATGCGGCTGGCCGCGAAGCCGCCCATCAGCGCCTGCCGCACCTTGGCCGGGTCGGCGCCGGCCTTGCTTGCGAACAGCAGCGCCTCGCCCACCGCGGCGATGTTGAGCGCGACGATGATCTGGTTGGCCACCTTGGTGGTCTGGCCGTCGCCGTTGCCCCCGACCAGCGTGATGTTCTTGCCCATGGCCTCGAGCAGGGGCTTCACCTTGTCGAAGGTGGCTTCGGAGCCGCCGCACATGATGGTCAGGCTGGCGGCCTTGGCGCCGACTTCGCCTCCGGAGACCGGCGCGTCGAGGTACTGGCAGCCGAGCGCGTTGACCTTGGCCGCGAAGATCTTGGTTTCGATGGGCGAGATGCTGCTCATGTCCATCACCGTCTTGCCGGTGCTGAGGCCGTCGACGACGCCGTCCTTGCCGAACAGCACCGACTCCACGTCGGGCGTGTCCGGCAGCATGAGCACGATGACATCGGCTGCGCGCGCGACGTCGGCGTTGGTCTTGCACTGCGTGGCCTTGGCCAGCGCCTCGGGTACTTTGCTGCGCGTGCGCACGAACATCTCGTGGCCGGCGGCCAGGAGGTTCTGCGCCATCGGCGCGCCCATGATGCCCAGGCCGATGAATCCGACTTTCATTTGAATATCCTTTCAGTAGGTAGAGGGAGACGTCGCCGGCGCCGGCGCGGCGCGCATCGCCGCGAGCATCTGCTGGGCGCCGGCGGCCATGAGCCGCGCGTCGGAGCTGACGGTGACGAACTGGAAGCCTTTGGCAATGCGCGCGAGCGCCACGTCGGGCCGGCCGTTGTGGATGCCGGCGACCAGGCCGTGCGCCTTGGCGCGCTCGAGGATGTGGTCGATGGCCTCTGCGACCGGCGGATCGACGTCGTCGAAGACCGGGCGGCAGCCGAGCGCGAGCGAGAGGTCCGACGGGCCGATGTACACCGCGTCCAGGCCTTCGACCGAGAGGATGTCGTCGAGGTTGTCGAGCGCCTGCGCGGTCTCGATCATGGCGAAGGTGACGATGGTGTCGTTGGCATGCTGCGGATAGTCGGCGCCGCCGTAGAGCAGCGCGCGCACCGGGCCGAAGCTGCGCGTGCCGCGCGGCGCGTAGTGCGTGTATGCCACCAGCCGCTGCGCGTCTTCGCGCGTGTTGACCATCGGGCAGATCACGCCGTAGGCGCCGGCGTCCAGCGCCTTCATGAGGATGCCGGGCTCCAGCCACGGCACGCGCACCACCGGCACCGTGTTCGTGGTCGAGATCGCCTGCAGCATCGGGAGCATGGCCTGGTAGTCGACCACGCCGTGCTGCAGGTCGATGGTCAGCGAATCCCAGCCCTGGTGGGCCATGGTCTCGGCGGAGAAGCTGTTCGGTATCGCGAGCCAGCCGTTGACGGCAGCCCCACCGGATTTCCACAGCGTGCGCAGGCGGTTTTCTCTCATGAGGCTTCCTTGGTTGGTTTTGCTTAGCGGTCGAAGGCCGGCCGCTTGGGGTCGAATTTCCAGCCGGGGATCAATGCCTGCATCGCGACCGCATCGTCGCGCGAACCCAGCCCGTGCTGTCGGTACAACTGGTGCGCCTTCTCAACCTCGGCCATGTCGAGCTCGATGCCCAGGCCCGGCTTCTTCGGCACCTGCACCAGGCCGCCCTGGATCTGCAGCGGCTCCTTGGTCAGGCGCTGGCCGTCCTGCCAGATCCAGTGCGTGTCGATCGCGGTCACGCGGCCCGGGGCCGCGGCGCCGACGTGCGTGAACATCGCGAGCGAGACGTCGAAGTGGTTGTTCGAATGCGAACCCCAGGTGAGGCCCCAGTCGCGGCAGGTCTGCGCCACGCGCACCGAGCCGGCCATGGTCCAGAAATGCGGGTCGGCCAGCGGGATGTCGATCGACTGCAGCGCGAGCGCGTGGCTCAGCTGGCGCCAGTCGGTGGCGATCATGTTGGTCGCGGTCGGCAGGCCGGTGGCGCGCCGGAACTCGGCCATCACCTCGCGGCCGGAAAAACCTTCTTCGGCGCCGCAGGGATCTTCGGCATAAGCGACCACGCCGCGCATGTCGCGCATGAGGCGGATGGCGTCCTTCAGCAGCCAGCCGCCGTTGGGGTCGAGCGTGACGCGCGCGGTCGGAAAGCGCGCGTGCAGCGCGGTGACAGCCTCGATCTCTTCCTCGCCGCGCAGCACGCCGCCCTTGAGCTTGAAATCGTTGAAGCCGTAGCGCTCGCGCGCCGCCTCGGCCAGGCGCACGATGGCCTCGGGCGTCATCGCCTTCTCGTGGCGCAGACGGAACCAGTCGTTGCCGGCATCGGCTTCGCGCGCGTAGGGCAGATCGCTCTTGTCGCGGTCGCCGACGTAGAACAGGTAGCCCAGCATCTCGACCGCCTCGCGCTGCTGGCCTTCGCCGAGCAGCGCGGCGACCGGCACTTCGAGATGCTGGCCCAGGAGGTCGAGCAGTGCCGATTCCACCGCCGTCACGGCGTGGATCGTGGTGCGCAGGTCGAAGGTCTGCAGCCCGCGGCCGCCGGCGTCGCGGTCGGCGAAGGTCTTCTGCATCTGCTGCAGCACGCGCTGGTGCGCGCCGATCGGCTGGCCGACGACCAAGGGCCGCGCATCTTCGAGCGTCTGGCGAATCTTCTCGCCGCCGGGCACTTCGCCGACGCCGGTGCGGCCGGCGTTGTCGGTCAGGATCAGCAGATTGCGCGTGAAGAAGGGGCCGTGCGCGCCGCTCAGGTTCAGGAGCATGCTGTCGCGGCCAGCGACGGGGATCACTCGCAGTTCGGTGATCAGGGGTGTCTGATTCATATGTGTGTTGATCTGTCGGTTGCTATCGCAGTCGCGGGCGGCGAAGCCAGCCCCGTTCGGGGGACACCGCGGAACCGGCTTCGCCGGGCCGCTGGTGTCGCCCCCGGCGAGGGGGTTGGCGGCTACACGAAGTGAGCAAGCCTGGGGGGAGAGTCAATCTATGCTGATCTTGCCGGTTTCGATGACCTTCTTCCAGCGTGCATATTCCTGCTGCTGGAAAGTCGCGAACTGCGCCGGCGTGTTGCCGACCACCTCGAGGCCGATGGAAGTGAACTGCTGCTTGACGGCCGGGTCGTTGAGCGCGGCCACCACCGATTCGGCGGCCTTGGTACGCACCGCCGGCGGCAGGCCCTTGGGCGCGACGACGGCTTGCCAGGAATAGACCTCGACGTTCTTCACGCCGGCTTCGCTCATCGTCGGCACCTCGGGCAGCACCGGCGCACGCTTGTCGCCGGTGACCGCGAGCGCCCTGAGCTTGCCGGACTTGATGTGCGGCACCACCGCGTTGACGTTCTGGAACGAGGCATCGACCTGGCCGCCGAGCAGGTCGGTCATGGCCGGCGCGCCGCCCTTGTAGGGCACATGCAGGCCGGTGGTGCCGGTCTGCTGCCAGAACAGCTCGGCCGTGAGGTGGTCGCTGGAGCCGTTGCCCGAGGAGGCGAAGCTCATCTTGCCGGGGTTCTTCTTCTCGTGCGCGATCACGTCGGCCACCGTCTTGTGCGGCGAGGCAGCCGGCACCACCAGCACGTTGGGCGCCTGCACGGCCACCGTGATCAGGTCGAAATCCTTCAGCGCGTCGTACTGCATGCCCTTGATGAGGTGCGGCGCGATCACCAGCGGACCGAGCGAGGTGACGAGGAAGGTGTAGCCATCGGGCGCCGCGCGCGTGACCAGCGTCGCGCCGATGGTGCCGGTGGCGCCGGCCTTGTTGTCGACCGGGAAGGGTTGGCCCAGCTTCTCGGTGAGCTTGGGGCCGATGGCGCGCGCCACCATGTCGGTGGATCCGCCGGGCGGAAAGGGCACGACCAGCGTCACGGGCTTCTGGGGCCAGTCCTGGGCGTGGGCGGCGGCAGTGGCGGCCAGGCCGATGGCGAGGGCGCCGAGTAGCTTCTTCATGGGGTTGTCTCCTAGAGATGAAAGGGGCGATAGCTTGGGTAGCGCTACCATCGAATGCATCCAAATGATAGCGCTACCAAATTCGACGTCAAGCAGCCGCATCTAGGGGTTTGTACGGATCACGCGCTGTCGCGGTCGACGATCGAGAAGCCGATGTCGACCACGCGAGGATCGACCGATCGACCTTCGGCACGGTCCACGATGAAGCGCGCGGCCTGCCGGCCGATGGCGGTGCCATCGATGCGCACCGTCGTCAGCGCCGGATTCAGGTCGGCTGCGAACTCGAGGTCGCCGAAGCCGACCACCGCCAGCTGCGCCGGCACTGCGATGCCGCGCGCCTGCGCCTCGGTCATCACGCCGAGCGCGAGCAGGTCGGAGCTGCAGAACACGGCATCGATGTCGGGTGCGGCCGAAAGCAGATCGGACAGCGCGCGGCGGCCGCTCTTCAGCGTGGTCGGCGCCGGCACGTAGATCAGCCGCACTTCTTGCAGGCCGGCAGCGCGCGCCGCCTGCTGGAAAGCCTGATGGCGCCGCCGCGAGCGCTCGTCGTCGCCGGCCACCACCGCGAGCCGGCTGCGCCCCTTGCTGCGCAGGAAGTCGACCACCGCACGGCCCACCTCGACGTGCGAGAAGCCGACCAGCATGTCCAGCGGCGTGGGCGTGAGGTCCCAGGTTTCGACCACCGGGATGCCCGCGGCCAGCAGGCGCTTGCGTCCCTCGGCCGAATGCATGATGCCGGTGAGCACGATGCCGTCCGGCCGGCGGCCGATGATGGCCTCGAGCAGCGCATCCTCGCGCGACTCGGCATAGCCGCTCTGGCCCAGCATGAGTTGGTACCCACTCTCTGCCAAAGCCTCTGTCAGAGCCTGCACGGTCTGCAGGAACACCGGCCCCGCGATCGTCGGCACCACCGCGGCCACGAGCCGGCTGCGCGTCGAGGCCAGCCCGCCGGCCAGGCCGTTGCGCACGTAGCCGGTGCGGGCCACCGCGTCGGCGACCTTCTTCAGCACCTCGGCCGACACCTGCGCAGGCGTATTGAGCGCGCGCGAGGCGGTAATGGGCGCCACGCCTGCGAGCTTGGCGACGTCGTGCAGCGTGACGGCACCGCTGCCGCGGCGGCTGCGGCGTGCGGAAGGGGCCTCTGGGTTCATGGGCCGGATTCTAGCGGCGAGATAGCGCTACCAGTTCAGGGCTCACTCCCGCCAGTGCTCGGCCACCCAACCCGCGGGACGGATGAAGCGAAAGCGCCGATTGCGTCGCCCCGCGAGTGCGTCCGGCGGATTGCACTCGCCGTGGAAGATCATGATGCGGGCCTCCTGCGGCACACAGGGCGCCCGCCAGTAGTTGCTCGGCCACGCCGGGATGCTGTGGTACTTGAAGCTTCGGCACCAGCCGGGCGGCCAATAAGCGAGGCGGCCCTTGCCGTGCATGAAGTCCGAGAGGTACGACTGCTCGTTTCGGAACGCAGAGCGCACTTCGGCGAAATGCGCCCGGAAGTGCTCGAGCACTTCCGGATGGGCGCCAAGCTCGAAACGGTAGACCGACGAGTTGCCTGTCACGCGCCACGGGCGCTTGTAGTCGTGGATGATCAGGAACTCGCCGGGATGCTCGAAGAACGCATCCAGGCCGGCAACGATCACCACGTCGAGGTCGAGGAAGAGCGCTGTGCCACGCAGGCCGTGGAGATCGGCGGAGAACGTGGCCAGCTTGGTCCATCCGCGCTCCGGAATGCCCGCGGGCAGATCGAGCGGCGGTATGGGCAGGCACTGCACCTCGGGGCGGATTCCCCGCGGGTCGTCCGTCAGGCAGACAAAGCGGAAATCGCCGCGCAAGTGGCGGCGCACCATGGCATGGAGCCGGTTGACGTATTCGGGGCCGTACTTCGTGCCCCACTTCATGCACAGGATGTGGCGCTCTGCGCCCGCAGATTTCGCATTGCTCAAAACTTGTCCCCTTGACCGGGAGCTGGATCGTTCGGCCTCGTCGGCAGGCCGTGGACGTGGACTGCGAGTCCGCCGAGAGCCTGGGAACGGGCTATGTCGATCGTCATCCGGTGGGCCGCAGCGACGCGGCGCGCGATCGACAGTCCCAGGCCGCTGCCGCTTTCCAAGGTGCCCAGCGCCCTGAAGAAGCGCTCGCCGAGCCGTTCCATGTCTGCCGCTCCCAATCCGGGGCCGCCGTCCTCCACGCTGAACCTCACTCCCGTGGAGTCGCACTCGACGCGCACCTGGATGCGGGCCGACGGTGGGCTGTACCGGACGGCGTTGTCGACGAGGTTGCGCATCAGAACCGCCAGCAGCGTTTCGTCGCCGCGGATCATGCACGGCGGGCCTTCGTCCAGTTCCAGGGATTGCTGCTTGGCGATTGCCCTGGGCGCGATGTCGGCCAGTACGCCGCGCGCCACGGCGTGCAGGTCGACTGCCCTTTCCTCGGGCATTGCGTCGGCCTCCAGGCGCGAAAGCGTCAGCAGCTGTTCGACCAGGCGCGTGGCGCGGTCGCAGCCGTCCAGCGTGCTCCGCAACGCATGGCAGCGCAGTTCGGCGTCTGCCTCGCTCATCGCCACCTGCGCATGCGCGCGGATTGCTGCGATGGGCGTTCGCAGTTCATGGGCAGCATCGGCCGTGAAGCGCCGTTCGGATTCCAGCAGCATCTCGATACGCTGGAACAGGGCGTTGAGCGCGTCGATCATCGGCACCATCTCCGCGGGAGCATCATCGACCCGCACGCGGTCCAATGCATCCGGCCGGCGCTCGACAAGCGAACGGCCGAGCCGGCGCATCGGGCCCAGCCCTTTATGCATCGCCCACCATACCGCCAGCACCAGCAGCGGCAAGGCGGCGACCAAGGGCCACAGCGTGCTTCGAAGAACCGCCCAAAGAATCGCGTCTCGGGATTTGCCTTCCTCGCCCACATAGACCTGCAAGCTGGCCTGCGGGTCGTGGACTGCGAAAACGCGCCACTCCGAGCCGTCGATTCGGACCGTCCTGAATCCCTTCGCCTGGCCGCGGCCGCCATCCACGAGCGGCTTGATCGGCGCGTTGGCGGACCGCAGCACCAGGCGTTCGTCGCGGAAGACCTGGATCGTGGTCTTGAAGGCGTAGCGGTGCAGCGCGGGCGCGTCGATCTGGTGTTCGTTCCCGGACGGATCCTGGGCAAGGATCAAGGCTGCCGCTTGCGCAAGATGGCTGTCGAGAATCTCTTCCACTTCGTGGCGCGCGTCGAACCAGACGACGGCGGCGGTCACGCCCCATACCGCGACGAGAAGGCCGAGCACCAGCCATGCCAGCCGGCCCTGCAGCGAGTAGGCGGGCCGGGTCATGACGGCGAAGTCGACCGCATCAGCACGTAACCGACACCCCGCACGGTCTGGATCAGCGCATTGCCCAACTTGCGACGCAGGCGATGGACGTGCACCTCGATGGCGTTGCTCTCCACTTCCTGCCCCCAGCTGTAGAGCTGCTGCTCCAACTGCTCACGCGACAGCACACGGCCAGCGTTGAGCATCAGCGTCTGCAGCAAATCGAATTCCCTGATGGAGAGCGTCACCTGCTCTCCGGCCTTGTGGACCGAGCGCGCGGCCGGATCGAGCACGACATCCTGGGCTGACAGGCGTTCCTGCGCTTGGCCATGCGAGCGCCGCACCAGCGCCCGCAGGCGTGCCGCCAGCTCGTGCATGTCCACCGGCTTGACGACATAGTCATCCGCTCCCGCATCGAGGCCGCGCACGCGATCGCGCACTGCGTCCCGTGCGGTCAGCACGAGCACGGGCAGCATCACCTGGGCTTTGCGAATGGCTGCGAGAACCGACAGTCCATCCTTTGCCGGCAGGCTCAGGTCCAGCACCGCGGCCGCGTAAGGGTTCGACCGCAACTCATGCTCGGCGGCTTCGCCGTCGCGCACCCAATCGACCTGGAAGGCGAGTTGCTGGAGCCCGGCGCGAAGTCCGTCGCCAAGCAAGGTATCGTCTTCCGCGAGAAGAATGCGCATGAGAAAGGACGGGCGGTCAGGGACTGTTCAATCCCATTGATACCACCAGAAGCCGAGAACCGCCGCCACCAGGAGCAAGGCCACGCCGTGCCACGCGCTTCGAATGGCCTCGCTGGACGAGCCCAGCTTGGTTCCGTTGATCATCGAGAGCAGCAGATTTTCGCCCGATCGCCAGCTGCCGAATGCAACACCCGCCAGGTGCAACCCGGCGAGCGCGAGCATCGCATGCGCCGCGCCTTCGTGAAGCTCGTCCAGCCGGTCCGCCGCAGAGGTGCCGGCGATCGCCCAGCCGGATGCGCCGACGAGCAGCGTCAACAGCAACAGCGCGACAAGGAGCAGTGCGCCTGCGGGACTGTGTCCGATATGTCGCCTGCCCCATTCGTGGCGCATTTTTCGCAGGTACTCCATGACGGCTGCGGGACCACCGACGAAGCTCGCGAACCGTGCATGGCGCGTGCCTACGAAGCCCCAGACGACGCGAAACAGCACGAGTCCGCCCATCGTGTAGCCAAGTGTCATATGAACCGTGCGCCACCCGTCTTGCGCGGCCGTCAAGTAGGCGCCAATGAAGCATGCGGCCATGAGCCAATGGCAGACACGCGTTGGCGCGTCCCAGACGAGCACCCTCTGAAACTCGGAAGTGGCGTTCTGCGGGCCGGGCCGGGATGCAAGGGGCCGCGTCATCGCAGGCAGGCGTTCATGCTCGTGTGCTTCATGGCCATCATGATGCGTCCCCGACCTTATCGAATCCTTAACGTGCGCCGTTGGCCTCGAGCGTGCACCGCCTGCTGCCCGTGAGCGCGCCGGCGGCGCTGCGCTGCATACTTGCGCCTCAACTCCTCAACCCGCCCCCTGCATGACGCCTGGAACGCAGAAGATCACCATTCCCGTCGACGGCAGCGTGAGCGTCTCCGCGCTCGTCCACGCGCCGGCCGATCCGACGGCCTGCTACGTGTTCGCCCACGGCGCGGGTGCGGGGATGGCACATCCGTTCATGAGCGCGGTATCGGAGGGCTTGGCTGCACGGAAGATCGCGACCTTGCGCTACCAGTTCCCGTACATGGAGCTCGGCAGCAAACGCCCCGATTCACCTCGCGTTGCGCATGCCGCGGTTCGTGCTGCCGTCGCCCAAGCCGCCGGCATGTTCGGATCGCTTCGCCTGTTTGCCGGCGGCAAGTCCTTCGGCGGCCGGATGAGCTCGCAGGCGCAAGCGCTGGCGCCGCTGCCCGGCGTGGCCGGGCTCGTCTTTGTCGGTTTTCCGCTGCATCCGGCCGGCTCGCCTTCGACCGAGCGTGCCGCGCATCTGCTCGACGTGCAGGTGCCCATGCTGTTCATTCAAGGCACCGAGGACAAGCTCGCGGAGCTGGCCCGGATCCGCTCGGTGGTCGAGGCGCTGGGTGACCGCGGGTCGCTGATGGAGATCGCCCATGCGGACCACTCTTTTCACGTGCCGCGGCGCTCCGGGCGCAGCGACGACGAGGCCATGGAAGAACTGCTCGACGGGATGGCGATCTGGATGCACGCGGGGCAGGTGGCAGGGCCATAGCCCTGCAGGATGCGCTCAGCGCAGGGCGCGCAGCCCGGCGAAGGGGGTGGCCGCGCAGAGGCCTTGCCGGTCCTGCACCCAGCACAGCGGCCCGTCGCCGTGCTCCAGCAACAGCAGCTTGGTGCCCGGCGCGAAGCGGCCGTCGGGAGCCGCATCGGCGTGCCCCGAGGCGTAATAGAACGGTTGCTCGGCCACCACCTGGTGCGTGAAGCGCTTCGGCGGCGGCTTCAGGTTGGCGTCCGGCACCAGCGCGGAATCCGGCAGCACCGCCGCCTTCGGACGCAGCATTCGCGGCATCGTCGGCCTTTCAATGGTCTATCAGGCTGCCTTCCGGCAAGACCTTGGGCGCGAAGATCGGCAGCGCATGCGGATGCTCTTCATGGGCATGCACGGCCATCAATCCTGCTTCGGCCATGGCCTGGAGGTCGGGCAGCGAATAGGGCTCGGCGGCGCTCAGGTCGACCACGTAGCCCAGGTCCTGCAGGCTCGCCACCGTGAGCCGGCTCAGCGGATTGTTCGTCGCGGCGATGAAGCCGGACATCAATTCGTTCTTGAACACCGTCTCGCGCCAGTGGCTGTCCACCGTGCCGGGGCCGCCGGTGTTCTCGACCGGCACCGGCGTCGGCCCGGTGCCCTTGAGCGCGCCGTATTCCTTCTTCGCGGCCGTGCCGGTGAAATGCGGGTTGATGGTGTTGGCGCCGGTCAGCAGGTTTTTGACCGCCCAGATCGTGCCGATGCCGATCACATGGCCCATCTCGTGGGTGATTACGTCGACCAGGGTGCCGTCGGCCTGCATCTTGGCGAGATCCGCGGTATCGAAGGACATCAGCCCCTTCGCCGGCAGAAAGGCATTCGCGCCGGCCGAGGCCGGGCGCAGATGTGTCGGGCCCGCCTGGCCGAGGATCTTGCCCGGGCCGTCGATCGGAACGCCCTGCGCCATGATCAGCAGGTCGTCGATCACCTCGCCGCTCACGATCACGCTCGGCAGGTCGCCGACGATGACCTTCGACCATCGCTTCGCAGCAGTTTTGAACGCATTCTTCTGAATCGCCGTCAAGCCGCCGACGAAGCGCACCTCGATCTCGTAAGCCGACTTGATCGCCGCCGCGCTGGCATTCGCCTTCAAGCTGGCGTGTGCAACGTAGGTCTCGATCGCGCCCGCCTTCTTCCTGGGGGTTGCCATCGTTCTCCTCGTGGATGGCCTGCTCGCTCAGGCGTAGCGGGCGTGCCGGTTGGAACGCTTCACCAGCAGTTCGTCGGCGACCTCGACGGCGCGGTGGCCCATGACCGCGACCGGATAGCTGCCGATCATGACGTTGTCGAAGGTGATTGTGGCGTAGCTGAATTCGGCGCCCAGCGCGGCCGCCGCGTCCTGCAGGCATTCGGCCACCGAGGGCAGGCCTTCGCGCTCGTAGCGCCTGGTGCCGTCGCCGATGCCGACGTACGAGTTGAAGTTCCGTTCGCCGCGCTTGGTGATTTCTACGGCAGGCTGCATCGCTTTCTCCCAGAGTTCGCTGGGGGCGATTGTGTTCAGGCTCGCCTGCCGCCGGTAGTGGCCATTGGTACTACCCGGCGGCCCGTAGTCAGGCCGACGCGTATTCGCGCTATTGACGCGGGTACGGCGCCGGCCCGGCGGCACGTCCGTCAACCGCGCGTGCGCGCTTCGTCGCGCATCAGCTTGATCTGGTCGTGGTTGCGCTGGGCGCCCTCGGCCTGGCGCTCGACCACCGCGCGCACGTCGACCGGCAGGTTCTGCTTCAGGGCCTTGCGGTAGCGCGCCACGGCTGCGTCTTCGCCGCGCTCGCATTCCTCGAGCATCGAAAGCTCGCTGTTGGCGCCCACCATGCCCTTCACATGCACCCAGCCGCGGTGCACCGCGCCGCTGGCGCTGCCGCCTTCGGCCGGCTTGCCGCCATACGCCAGAATCAGCTGCGCCAGTTCGCTGGCCGCTTGCCCGCACGATGCGGCGCGATCGGTGAACAGCTGCTTCAGGCTGGCCGATTTCACCTCTTCGGCGCAGGTGCGAAAGCCGTATTCGCCGTCGCGCGAGTTCTCCAGTAGATCGTTCAGCACGTCGACCACGTCGTCGCCGGCCAGAATTTCGGTGTCCATTGCCATGATGAAAATACTCCTTGGTTGCCTCCGCGAGGAGGGTTGCTGGAGCGTTCATGATTGCGCCGCACCGGACCGGGAGCGTCAGTGCCGCCTGACGGCGCGTGTAGGGTTTCGTCGCCCTGCGGCGGGCCGCCGCTCAGGCGCGCATGAGTTCGTCGAGCAGCCTGTAGTCCGGCAAGCGGTGTCGAAACGATCTCTCGCCGCTGCAAGGAGCATGCCGCGGTGCCGCGCCGTCGAACTGTCCGACAGGCAGAGCCGATGCGTACCGATGCGGCGGGCGCGTCGCAGCGCTAGCTTGGAGAGCCGCACCCATCCAAGGAAGGATCTCCCATGCCCCACACGAAACTCAATGGAATGAAAGTCGCCATCCTCGTCGCCGACGGATTCGAGCAATCCGAGATGACGGAACCCCGCAAGGCGCTCGATGCCGCCGGCGCCGACACCCAGATCGTTTCGCCGAAGAACGGCGGCGTGCGCGGCTGGAAGCACCATGACCCGGCCGATGTGTTCGAGGTCGACGTGCCGCTTGCGCAGGCGGCCGCGCACGAGTTCGATGCGCTGCTGCTGCCCGGCGGCGTGATGAATCCCGATGCGCTGCGCATCAACGAGGAGGCCGTCGCGTTCGTCCGTGATTTCGTCAAGGCCGGCAAGCCGGTGGCCGCGATCTGCCATGGACCCTGGACGTTGATCGAGGCCGATGCGGTCCAGGGCCGCACGCTGACGTCCTGGCCCTCCTTGCGCACCGACCTCACGAATGCCGGCGCCAAGTGGGTAGACCGCGAGGTCGTGGTCGATGGCAGCTTGATCACGAGCCGCAAGCCGCAGGATCTGCCGGCCTTCGACCGCGAGATGGTCAAGCTGTTCGCCGGGGCGCGGGCGCACGCCTGAACGGCCGCGCGCCTGCCTCTCGGATTCCTACCGGTAGCTGCGCGCGTCCTCGATCACCTTGCCGTCGTTCGGCAGGCTGCCCGGCGCCACGAACTCGACCGCGCCGCGCAGCTTGGTGACGTCGCGAATCGTCTCGGCAATGCGCTCGGCCAGGCCTTCGGCGGCCGCGGCGCATTCGAGCCTGAATGTCATGCGGTCGTCGCCCATCTCGCCTTCGACCACCAGCCGCGCGCGCTGCACTTCCGGAAAGCGCCGTGCGATCTCGGCGACCTGGCCGGGGTGCACGAACATGCCGCGCACCTTGGCGGTCTGGTCGGCGCGGCCGAGCCAACCCTTGATGCGCGTGTTGGTGCGGCCGGTGGGGCAGTGCCCCGGCAGGACGGCCGAGAGATCGCCGGTGCCGAAGCGGATCAGCGGGTAGTCGGGGTTCAGCGTGGTGACGACGATCTCGCCGACCTCGCCCTCGGGCACCGGGTCGCCGGTGCCCGGACGCACGATCTCCACGATCACGCCCTCGTCGAGCACCAGCCCTTCGCGGGCCGAGGTCTCGTAGGCCACGAGGCCCAGGTCGGCCGTCGCGTAGCACTGCGTGCCGGCCACGCCGCGCTCGGCGATCCAGTCGCGCAGGCTGGGCGGAAAGGCCTCGCCGGAGACCAGCGCTTTGGTCAGCGAGGGCAATGCGATGTTCTTCTCTGCGGCCTTCTCGAGAATGATCTTGAGGAAGCTCGGCGTGCCCGCATAGCCGGCGGGCTTGAGGTCGGCGATGGCTTCCACCTGCTGCTCGGTCTGTCCGGTGCCGCCCGCGAACACTGTGCAGCCGAGCGCGTGGGCGCCGCTTTCCATGATCGCGCCGGCCGGCGTCATGTGGTAGCTGAAGCAGTTGTGCACCAGCTCGCCGCCGCGAAAGCCCGCGGCATGCAGCGCGCGCGCGGTGCGCCAGTAGTCGCGCGCCTCGCCCTCGGGCTCGTAGATGGTACCGGGGCTGGCGAACACGCGCGTCATGCGCGGCCCGAAGCGGATCGCGGAGAAGCCGCCGAACGGATCGCTCGCGCGCTTTTGCTGCTGCAGGCCGAGCAGCTCCGATTTGCGCGTGACGGGCAGCTTCGCCAGCGCGTCGCGGTTCATGATGCCGGCTGGCTTCACGCCGTCGAGGATCTTCGCGAACGCCGGCGCCGCGGTCTGGGCCTGGGCGATCTGCTTGGGCAGCGCGGCCAGCAGGTCCCGCTCGCGCTCCGCGGGGTCGCGCACTTCCAGCTTGTCGTAAAAATCGGTCATGACCGTTGTCCTGGTGCAGCCTCATTCGGGAGACACCGCGGAACCGGCTTCGCCGGGCCGCAGGTGTCGCCCCCGGCGAGGGGGTTGGCGAAGCGACACGAAGTGCGCGAAGCCTGGGGGAGAGCCGTCATGCCAGCCAACGCTTTCTACGCTTGTAGCTCTTCACGTCGCGAAAGCTCTTGCGGTCCGCGCCGCCGACGCCGAGATAGAACTCCTTGACGTCCTCGTTCTCGCGCAGGCTCTGCGCCTCGCCGTCCATCACGATGCGGCCGTTCTCGAGGATGTAGCCGTAGTCGGCATAGCGCAGCGCCATGTTGGTGTTCTGCTCGGCAAGGAGGAAGGTCACGCGCTCCTTCTCGTTCAAGTCCTTCACGATGCCGAACACCTCCTCCACGATCTGCGGCGCCAGCCCCATCGAGGGCTCGTCGAGGAGCACCATGGTCGGGTTGGCCATCAGCGCCCGGCCGATGGCGCACATCTGCTGCTCGCCGCCCGAGGTGTAGGCGGCCTGTGAGGTGCGCCGCGTCTTCAGGCGCGGGAAGTAGGCGTAGACCTTCTCCAGCGTCTCGGCGATGGCGGCCTTGCCGTCGGCGCGCGTATAGGCGCCGGTCATCAGGTTGTCCTCGATCGTCAGGTGGGCGAAGCAGTGGCGCCCCTCCATCACCTGGATCAGGCCGCGCCTGACCAGCTCGGCCGGCGAGAGCGCCTCGATGCGCTCGCCGCGCAGCTCGATCGTTCCCTTGGTCACCGCTCCGCGCTCGCCGGCCAGCAGGTTGGAGACCGCGCGCAGGGTGGTCGTCTTGCCCGCGCCGTTGCCGCCGAGCAGCGCCACGATGCCGCCCTCGGGCACCTGGAGCGAAACGCCCTTGAGCACCAGGATCACGTGGTTGTAGATGACCTCGATGCCGTTGACGTTGAGAACGATGTTCGTCGATGCATTCATGGTGTTTCCAAAGACTGGCGAAGCCGCGGCTCGTCAGAGCCGCCGCCCCTCCCGCCTGGCGGGAGGGGTTGGGGAGGGTGCCGCATGGACGGCGGCACGCCGCGCCCCAAGGAATGCCAAAGCCTCAGCTTTGGCATTCGGCAGGGGTACGCGGGGTGAGCTTCTTGTCGGCCGCGTACTTGCTGGCCGTGCTCCTGACCAGCGGCTTGATCACCTGCTCGTCGGCCTGCAGCCAGTCGGAGGTGAACTTCCACTCCTTGCCGTCCCAGGTGTGGATGCGCGCCCACGATGCGCCCATGTGGTCGACACACGAGGTGCTGATCGGCCGCATCACGCCCGCGAAGCCCAGTGCGTCGAGCTTGGCCTGCGTCAGGTTCAGGTTCTCCAGGCCCCAGCGCACCTGTTCGCCCGTCATGACCTTGCCCTTGCCGAAACGCTCCTGCGCCGCGCGGATGCCTTCCACGCCGAGCATCGCGCTCATGGCGCCGCGCATGTAGAGCACCTGGCCGACGTCCGCCTTCGGTCCCGTCCCCTGGCCCTTGTCATGCACGTGCATTAGGATGTCCTTGACCACCTTGGACTGCGGCTCCGCGCCGTGCTGCATGGTCACCGCGTTGTAGCCCTTGGCACCCTCGGCCACATCCTTCACGTCCGGCTCCGCGCCCGACCACCACACGCCGTACATCTTCTCTCGTGGGTAGCCCGTGGCTTGCGCTTCCTTCAGTGCGGTGGAGTTCATCACACCCCAGCCCCACAGCAGCACATAGTCGGGCCGGTTCTGGCGCACCTGCAGCCAGGTCGCCTTCTGTTCCACGCCGGGGTGCGTCACCGGCAGCAGCTGCACTTCGAAGCCGTGCATCTTCGCGCGCTCCTGCAGCAGCGGGATCGGCTCCTTGCCGTAGGGGCTGTCGTGATAGACCAGCGCGATCTTCTTGCCCTTGAGCTTGTCGAGCCCGCCTTCCTTCTTGCCGATGGCCTGCAGGATGGCGTCTGCAGCCACCCAGTAGGTGCCCGCGATCGGGAAGTTCCACTTGAACACCGTTCCGTCGGCGCTCTCGCTGCGGCCGTAGCCGATGGTCACCACCGGGATCTTGTCGGCCGGGGCCTTCTCGGTGATGGCGAAGGTCGCGCCGGTAGACAGCGGCTGCACGAACGAAGCGCCGCCGCCCTTGCCCTTCAGGCGCTCGTAGCACTCGACGCCGCGCGCCGTGTCGTAGCCGGTTTCGCACTCCTCGAACGTGAGCTTCACGCCGTTGAGGCCGCCGCGCGCGTTGATCAGCTTGAGATAGTCCACAAAACCGTTGGCCCATGGCGCACCGTTGGGTGCATAGGCGCCGGTCCGGTAGGACAGCACCGGAATGAACTGCTCCTTGTCCTGGGCGAATGCGCTCGTCGCCGTCAGGCAGGCGGCGCCGGCAGCCAGGGCGATCATCAGTTTGCGAAGTTTTTTCATGTGTGTCTCCTAGTCGAAAGAATGAACGAAGCACTACCCGGTCAACAGAAAAACATGCATGGCGTCAATGCGGGAACGGCCACAACCGCAGCTTCTGCTTGGCGGTGGACCAGAGCTTGGCCAGCCCGTGCGGCTCCACGATCAGGAACCAGACGATGAGGCCGCCGAAGATCATCAGCTCGGCGTGGGCGATGCCGGCGGTCGAAATCTCGATGCCGAATATGCCGGCCAGCATCGGCAGCAGCTGGTTGAGCGCGATCGGCAGCACGACGATGAAGGCGGCGCCGAAGAAGCTGCCGATGATCGAGCCCAGCCCGCCGATGATCACCATGAAGAGCAGGCGGAACGAGTAGTCCACGGAGAAGGCCGAGGGCTCCCAGGCGCCGAGGTAGACGAAGGCCCACAACGCGCCGGCCACGCCGATGATGAAGGAACTGACCGCAAAGGCGCTGAGCTTGGCGTACATCGGCCGGATGCCGATCACCGCTGCGGCCACGTCCATGTCGCGGATCGCCATCCATTCGCGGCCGATGGCGCCGCGCACCAGGTTCTTGGCCAGGATCGCGATGACCACCAGCACAACCAGGCAGAACAGGTACTTGCTGAGCGCGCTCTCCAGCGGCAGGCCGAACACCTGCAGGTTCGACACCGCGACCGAGCCCGAGGGCGTGTCGAGTGTGAACCACTTGATGCGCAGGAACATCCAGTCGGCGAAGAACTGCGCTGCCAAAGTCGCCACCGCCAGGTACAGGCCGCGCACCCTGAGGCTGGGCAGCCCGAACAGGATGCCGAAGGCGGTGGCGCAGAGACCGCCCAGGATCAATGCGGGGATGAGCGGCAGGCCCGGCACGCGCACGAAGAAGTTGTAGGCGCCGTAGGCACCCACCGCCATGAAGGCGCCCGAGCCGAGCGAGATCTGGCCGCAGTAGCCGACCAGGATGTTCACGCCGACGGCCGCCAGCGAGAAGATCAGGAAGGGAATCAGAATGGCGCGGAACAGGTAGTCGCTCGCCATCAGCGGCACGCCCACGAAGGCGATGGCCATCACCAGGGCCATGAAGACGCGGTCCTGCAGGATCGGGAAGACCTGCTGGTCGGCGCGGTAGGTGGTCTTGAACTGGCCGTTTTCTCGATAAAGCATGTCAGACCCGATCGATGATCTTCTCGCCGAACAATCCCTGCGGCCGGAACAGGAGGAACACCAGCGCCAGCACGTAGGCGAACCAGATCTCGATGCCGCCGCCCACGAAGGGGCCGAGGTAGACCTCGGACAGCTTTTCGCCCACGCCGATGATCAGCCCGCCGAGGATGGCGCCCGGCACCGAGGTCAGTCCGCCGAGGATGACCACCGGCAGCGCGCGCAGCGCCACCGTCGCCAGCGAGAACTGCACGCCCAGCTTGCTGCCCCAGATCATTCCGGCCACCAGCGCCACCAGGCCCGCCACGCACCACACGGTGACCCAGATCCGCGCGAGCGGGATGCCGACGGACTGCGCCGCCTGATGGTCGTCGGCCACGGCGCGCAGCGCGCGGCCGGTGCCGGTCTTCTGGAAGAAGAGCGACAGCAGCACGACCAGCGCAGCCGCGATGACCGCCGCGATCAGGTCTTCCTTGTTGAGCAGGATGCCGCCCTGGAACACCGTGTCGAAGGCGAAGATCGGATCCTTGGGCATGCCGATGTCGATCTTGTAGATGTTGCTGCCGAAGATCGTCTGGCCCAGCCCGTCGAGGAAATAGGCGATGCCCAGCGTGGCCATCAGCAAGGTGGCGCCGTCCTGGTTGACCAGGTGGCGCAGCACCAGTCGCTCCACCGCCCAGGCGAGCGCGAACATCAGCGCGCCCGCAAGCACGAAGGCCGCGATGTTGGCGAACCAGGGGTTGTCGATGCCGCTCCAGACCGGCACCCATTCCGCGAAGCGCGCCATCGCGAGCGCTGCGAACAGCACCATCGCGCCTTGCGCGAAGTTGAAGACGCCCGAGGCCTTGAAGATCAGCACGAAGCCCAGCGCGATCAGCGCATAGAGCATGCCGACCATCAGGCCGCCGAACAGGGTTTCGAGGAAAAAGCCCATGTCAGTGTCTTTCTCCCTCCCCGTTTGGGGGAGGGTTGGGGTGGGCGCAAGCGGTGGGCGCGCCGGTGCGTGCCCCCATCCCAGCCTTCCCCCAGAGGGGGAAGGAGCAATGCGGAAAGCGGCATCCGTCCATCGTCAATGCTCCGTTCCCAGATACGCCCGGATCACGTCTTCGTTGTTGCGCACCTCGTGCGGCGTGCCGTCGCCGATCTTCTTGCCGTAGTCGAGCACCACCACGCGGTCGGAGATGTCCATCACCACGCCCATGTCGTGCTCGATCAGCACGATGGTGGTGCCGAACTCGTCGTTCACGTCGAGGATGAAGCGGCTCATGTCCTGCTTCTCCTCCACGTTCATGCCGGCCATCGGCTCGTCGAGCAGCAGGACCTGCGGCTCCATGGCGAGCGCGCGGCCGAGGTCCACGCGCTTCTGCAGCCCGTAGGGCAGGCGTCCTACCGGCGTCTTGCGGTGCAGCTGGATCTCGAGGAAGTCGATGATGCGCTCGACGAACTCGCGCTGCGCGATCTCCTCGCGCTCGGCCGGGCCCCAGCGCAGCGCCTGGGCGAGCAGGCCGCTCTTCATCTTGAGGTTGCGCCCGGTCATGATGTTGTCGAGCACGCTCATGCCCTTGAACAGCGCCAGGTTCTGGAAGGTGCGCGCCACGCCCATCTCGGCCACCTGGCGCGGGTTCATGTGGTGGAAGGTCTGGCCGCGGAAGGTGATGGAGCCCTGCTGCGGCTGGTAGACGCCGTTGATGCAGTTCAGCATCGAGCTCTTGCCGGCGCCATTGGGGCCGATGATCGCGCGCACCTCGTGCTCGCGCACGTCGAAGCTGATGTCGGCCAGCGCCTTGACGCCGCCGAAGCTCAAGGAGATGTTCTGGACGTCGAGGATGACCTCGCCGATCTTGCGATGGTTGCTCATTCGGTAGCCTCCGCGCTGCGCGCTGCGGTGCTATTCGACTTGGGAGCGGCCCGGCGTCTCATGCAGCGGCCTTCAGGATCGGGTAGGTCTTCGCTTCCACGATCTTCAGCGTCGCGTTCACCACGCCCGTGCGCCCGTCCTCGAACTTGACCTGCGTCTCGATGTACTGCTCGGTCTTGCCGCCGTAGAGTGCATCGACCAGCACGCGGTACTTGTCCGCGATGAAGCCGCGCCGCACCTTGCGCGTGCGCGTAAGCTCGTCGTCGTCGGGGTCCAGCTCCTTGTGCAGCACCAGGAAGCGCGCGATCTGCGTCTCGCCCATGCCGTCCTCGCCGGCGAGATCGGCGTTGACCTTCGCGATGCATTCGCCGATGAGCGCCAGCACCTCGGGTTTGCCCGCGAGGTCGACGTAGCCGCCGTAGGCCAGGCCGCGCCGCTCGGCCCAGTTGCCCACCGCCTCGTAGTCGATGTTGATCGCGGCGCAGACCTCGTCGCGCTCGTTGCCGAAGCACACCGCTTCCTTGATCTGCGGAAAGAACTTGAGCTTGTTCTCGATGTAGTTGGGCGCGAAGATCGCGCCGCCGGCGAGCCGGCCCACGTCCTTGGCGCGGTCGATGATGCGCAGGTGGCCTTCGGCGTCGATCACGCCGGCGTCGCCGGTGTGGAAGTAGCCGTCGGCATCGAGCACCTCGGCCGTCGCGTCGGGCCGCTTGTAGTACTCCTTGAGCACCGACACGCCGCGCACCAGCACCTCGCCGTCGTCGGCGATCTTGAGCTCGATGCCCGGCGCCGCGCTGCCCACGGTCTGCAGCTTGACCTTGCCGTCCTGCTGCAGGCACACGTAGGCGCAGGTCTCGGTCTGGCCGTAGAACTGCTTGAGGTTGACGCCGATCGAGCGGTAGAAGCGGAACAGGTCGGGGCCGATCGCCGCGCCCGCGGTGTAGGCCACTCGGATGCGGCTCATGCCGAGTACGTTGCGCAATGGCCCGTAGACCAGCAGGTTGCCGAGCCCATAGAGCAGCCGGTCGCCGAAGCCGACCGGCGCGCCGTTCAGCAGGTCCGCGCCCACGCGCTGCGCCAGCGCCATGAACTTCGCATAGAGCCAGCGCTTGGACGCGGCCGCGTCTTCCATGCGGATCGATACCGCGGTGAGCAGGCCCTCGAAGGTGCGCGGCGGGCCGAAGTAGTAGCTCGGCCCGATCTCGCGCATGTCGTTCATCACGGTCTCGCTCGACTCGGGACAATTGAGCGTGAAGCCGCCGACCAGCCATTGCGCCACCGAGAACAGGTGGTCGCCGACCCAGGCCATCGGCAGGTAGCTCATGATGTTGTCGCCGGGGCCGAGACGGTCGGTCTCGACGCCGCCGCGGCCCGCCGCGATGAAGCTTGCATGCGTCTGGCACACGCCCTTCGGTCGGCCGGTGGTGCCCGAGGTGTAGAGGATCACCGCCACGTCGCCGGGCTCCACGCTCGCCACGCTCTCGTCGAAGAAGCGCGGGTGCGCGGCATCGAAGGCGCTGCCCAGCTCGCGCAGCTTGTCGTAGCCGAGCAGGCCGGCCTGGTCGTAGTGGCGCAGTCCGCGCGGGTCGTCGTAGACGATGTGGCCGATGCCGGCGCCCTGCTTCTTCAGCTCGCGGCATTCGAGCAGCTTGTCGACCTGCTCCTGGTCCTCGGCGATCACGAATTCGATCGATGCGTCTTCCAGCATGAAGACCATCTCGCCGGCCACCGCGTCCTGATAGAGCGGCACCGGCACGCCGCGCAGGCTTTGCGCCGCGAGCACCGCCATATAGAGATGCGGCCGGTTGGCGCCGACGATCGCGAGGTTGTCGCCGGCCTTGAAGCCCAGGCTGGCGAGCCCGCAGGCGATCTCGCGCACCTCGCGGGCCACCATCGCCCAGCTCCAGGTTTGCCAGATGCCGAGGTCCTTCTCACGCACGGCCGGCGCGTCGGGTCGCTGCTTTGCATGGTCCAGCAGCAGGCGGGGAAAAGTGTTGGCTTTGGTCTGCACGATGGGGCGGACTGTAGAACCAAGCTTGTCGTCAGCTTGTCGTTTCAACGACAATCCTAGGGACACCCCTCCCCGGAGTTTCCCGATGACCCCTGGCAGTTCAAGCGGCACTTCGTCGATACGCGATCGCGTGCGACCGGCCACGCTCGAAGAGCTGGCCAACATCCCGTGGCTGCGCACCCTCACGCCGCTCGAGCGGCGCCGCGCCGAAGCGGCCGTGGTGGTCGGCGACGCCGAGCCCGGCGACCTGGTGTGCCGCATCGGCCGTGCGCCGACCTACTGGTTCGGCGTGGTCGAGGGGCTGCTCAAGATGAGCAACGACAACGCAGACGGCACCTCGATGACCTACAGCGGCCTGCCGCCGGGCGGCTGGTTCGGCGAAGGCACGGCGCTCAAGCGCGAGCCCTACCGCTACAACATCCAGGCGCTGCGCCGAAGCGTCGTGGCAGGCCTGCCGATCGACGACTTCCACTGGCTCCTCGACCACTCGATCGGCTTCAACCGCTTCGTGATGAACCAGCTCAACGAGCGGCTCGGCCAGTTCATCGCCGCGCGCGAGGCCGACCGGCTCAACAACCCCGATGCGCGCGTGGCGCGCAATCTCGCGGCACTGTTCAACCCGGTGCTGTTCCCGGGCGTGGGCGAGCTGCTGCGCATCACGCAGCAGGAGCTGGCCTACCTCATCGGGCTCTCGCGCCAACGCGTCAACGAGGCTTTGAGAACCCTGCAAGCGCAGGGCGCGATCCGTGTCGAATACGGCGGGCTTCGGGTGCTCGACCTCACGGCCCTGCGCGTGGGGGCGGTGGGAGGCAAGGGCGGCGTTTGAGGCCTCAGGCGGCCGGCCCCCGCTCCGGCAGGGGAATGCTCGGGTCGTGCAGGATGGTCCGGCGCACCAGCTTGTCCTGGGCATAGGGCCGAAGGTAGGCGGCCGTTTCCTCGACCGGGCAGTGCAGCCAGTCGTCGATCCACGCCTCGCGAAGAAAGACCACCCAGCGCTGCTCGCGCGGATTGAGCGCGGGCAGCGTCAGCAAGGCGAAGCTCTCCACGCACTCGCCCTCCGGCGAGCGCCATCCGTTCCATAGTCCCGCCATCGCCAGCGGCTGGCCGTCGGCACGCGAGACGCGCACCACGGCCTCATGGTGCTCGCCGCGGCGAAACAGCGCGTCGGCCAGAACCACGCAGCGATGCCCGCGCTTCCACGGCTGGTAGAAATTGCGCTCGCCGGCGGCGGTCTCGCCGCGCGCTTCGAAGGTGAAAGGGTATTCGCGCGCCTTGGCGAAGAGGGGGATCAGGCCCCAACGACCCGGGGCGATCTCGAAGCGGGCCGCCGCGGCGCTGCCCTCGCGGTCGGCGCGCGGCCGGCGGATGAACAGCCCTTGCTCGCCGGGCCGAACCAGCGGCGCCTGCACGGGACAAGCGACACCGAAGTCGCTGTAGTGGCGCTGGTCGCGCGTGGGCTCGTATTGGATCGGCATCGGCCGACTTTAGAAAGCGGCGTCGCGTTTAGTCAACTCGCCATTAGCATCGAAATCGCACGGCAGTTCGCCGTCAATGAACCATTTCACGAGATCGCGCATGAATTCATCCCAGCTCACCGTCATCACCGGTGCATCCCGCGGCCTCGGCCGCGCAATGGCCCAACAACTGCTGCAGCCCGGGCAGCGCCTGCTGTGCATCTCGCGCCGGGCCGACGAGCAGCTTGCCGCGCGCGCCCGCGAGGCCGGCGCCGAGCTCGAACAATGGCAGCAGGACCTGGCCGAGCCGGTCGCGGCCGCGGCGCGGCTTTCGGCATGGCTGCAGGCGCTGGATGCGAACGCTTTCGACAGCGTCACCTTGATCAACAACGCCGGCACCATCGGCCGCCCGCGCCCCTTGTCGCAAGCGGTGCCGGCGGAGTTGGCGCACGCATTGCGCGTCGGGTTGGAGGCGCCGATGCTGCTGACCTCGGCTTTCCTCGCCGACACCCAGGGCTGGCGTGCCGAACGACGCGTGCTCAACATCTCCTCGGGCCTCGGCCGCAATGCGATGGCCAGCCAGGCGCCTTACTGCGCGGCCAAGGCCGGCATGGACCACTTCTCGCGCGCGGTGGCGCTGGAGGAAGCGGCACTGGGCGGCGGAGCGAAGATCGTCTCGCTCGCGCCCGGCGTCATCGACACCGACATGCAGGTGCAGCTGCGCGGGGCGGAGGCCGAGATGTTCCCGGACCGTGCGCGCTTCGAGCGGCTGAAGGCCGAGGGCCAGCTCGACACGCCGGCCACCGCGGCGGCGAAGGTGCTCGAGTACCTGGCGCGTACGGACTTCGGCAGCCAGCCGGTGGCCGACGTCCGGGACGCCGGCTGACCTGCTGCATCCCGCTTCAGCCGGGCGTCGCCGGCCGTTCCGGCAGCGCGATGCGCGGCGCGGCGCGGCTCAGCAGGCTGCACGCCTCGACCGCGCAGCCGACATCGCCGAGCGCGCGCGAGAGCACGTCCTCGAGGCGTGCGATGTCCGCGCCGGCCGACGCGTGGATGGCTTCCGCCACGATCAGCACCTGCTGTGTTTCGCCGCGCACGGCCGAGCGCGCGCTCTGGCGGTGGCACCAGCGCCGCGCGTGCGCGTGCGAATGCGCATCCGCAAAGACGATCTCGCCGGCAGCGGGCGGCTCGTGCACGCCGGCGAAGTCCTCGTGGCTTTCGCTGCCGTCCGCGAAGCGCACCTCCAGCGACCCGGCGATGTGCGCGAGGTCGAAGACCGCGATCGGTGTGGCGAAGGCTATCGAGTGCGCGTTGCACAGATCCACCAGCGGATGCAGCGGCGGCAAGGCATCCTCCTTGCGGAAACGGCGCAGCAGCGATTCCGCAGCGCAGCGCACCTGGGTGGGCTTCTGGCCCATCGACGAGAACACGCGTCGCCAGGCCTGGATCTCCGGGAACTCGCCTTCCGGACTCTCGGCCAGACGCGCACGCGCGATCGACTGCTGTGCCTTTACTTGCGCGCTCACATCCAGCCGGGGCGTCACGCCGCCGACCACCCATGCGCAGGGCGCCAGCGCGGGATGCGCGGACCAGATCTCGTCGCTATGAAAAAAAGCATGAGCCACGGCTTCACGTCCTGAGATGAACAGGCACCCAGTCTCGACCGCGAGGCCGCCCGCGTCTTGAACGTTATTGCAGCCGCCGCGCGGCGGCGGCGCGCTGCCAGGCCCCCGGCGTGAAGCCGAACTGCCGGGCGAAGATGCGCGTCATGTGGCTCTGGTCGGCGAACCCGCTGGCCAGCGCGGCCGCGGCCAGCGTGTCGCCCGCGCGGATGCGGTGGCGCGCACGCTCCGCGCGCTGCTGCAGCAGCCACGCGTGCGGCGGCATGCCGTAGGCGGCGGCGAAGCGGCGCAGCAACTGGTACTTGCCGAGCCCTGCCATGGATGCGAGCTCGGCCAGCGAGGGCGGTGCGAGCAGCTCGTCGGCGATGCGCTCGCGCACCTGCGAGAGCTCGCGATCGACCTCCAAGAGGGGCGCGACGTTGGCGTGATGCGCGAGCATCAGGCCGCAGGCCTCCACCAGCGACTCCTCGCACGCCAGCGCATCCGCATCGGTGCGCCGGCCCGCGTCCCAGCGGTCCAGCCGCTGCAGCAGGCGGACCAGCACGGCGCGCAGCCGCGCATCGCGGATCACGGGGTTCGTCCATTCCACCTCGCCGGCTGGACGCTCCGGCCCGGTCATCGAGGCCAGGACCTCGGCCTCCAGGTGCACCATGTGCCAGCGCCGGGGCGTCTGTCCCTGCACGGGCCGCCCGTCATGCACTTCGCCGGGATAGCTCGCGAGCAGGTCGCCCGCGCAGGCCTCCACCTGCCCGCGTCCGCTGGCGGACTTGTGCGCCCCCTGCGCCAGCACGCCGATGCCGAAGCTCGCATGCGAGTGCCTGGCGAAGCTGCGCGCGCTGTCGGTGTGGACGCTGTGAACGCCCGGCCAGGGCGAGGCCATCACGCGGCACCGGTGGCGGGGCGCGGAGGAGGCCATCGCTACTCGATCGTCGCGCCCGAAGCCTTCACGATGTCGCGCCACTTCAGGTAGTCGGTCTGGAGCAGCGTGCCGAACTGCTCGGGCGTCATGCCTTGCGGCTCGGCGCCCTGGGCGATGATCGCGGCCTTCATCTCGGGCGTGGCCAGCAGCTTGTTCACCTCGGCGTTCACCGCGGCGATGATCTCCTTCGGGGTGCCCGCCGGCACGAAGAGCCCGTACCAGGTGCTGACGTCGAAGTCCTTGTAGCCCAGCTCGGCGACGGTCGGAACCTCGGGCAGCGAGCTGCTGCGGCGCGCCGATGTCACGGCCAGCGGGCGCAGCTTGCCGGACTTGATCTGCCCCATGGCCGAGGGCAGCGAGGACACCATGAGGTCGACGTTGCCGGCCAGCACGTCCATCAGCGCGGGGTTGGAGCCCTTGTAGGGCACGTGCCGCATCTTGATGTTGGCCGCGGTCTTGAAGATCTCGCCGGCCAGGTGGATGGTGGTGCCGTTGCCGGGCGAGCCGTAGGTGATGCTGTCCGGCGCGGCGCGTGCCGCGGTCACCACGTCGGCCAGCGTCTTGAACTTCGACTCGGCGCGCGTGACGATCACGACCGGCGTGTAGGCCACGTGGGCCACGGCCGTCAGGTCTTTGGTCGGGTCGTAGCTGAGGTTCTTGTAGAGCCAGGGCGCCACGACCAGGTTGTCCTTCTGGCCCATCACCATTTCGTAGCCGGTGGGCGCGGCACGCACCGCTTCGGCGATGCCGATGGTGCCGCCGGCGCCGGCGCGGTTGTCGGGCACCACCGTCCACTTGCTGACTTCGGTGAGCTTGGTCGCTACCAGCCGCGACAGGATGTCGGTGCCGCCGCCGGGCGGGAAGGGCACGATCAGGCGCACCGGCTTGGCGGGATAGGGCTGGGCCTGCACGGCGGCGAACGCCAGTGCCAGGACCGCGGAAGTCAGCAGCTTTCGGATCATGGGGTTGTCTCTTCGTTTCAGGCGCAGCCTGAATGCTGCGCGATAGGCCGGCGAGTGTGCCGGATCGGGAGCAATGAAGGGTACGCGATTCGAGATGGCTGCCGTATCGAATCGCGAATTCCCGCGCGCTGGGGCGCGGGAAGCCGGGGCTCAGTGCAGGGTCTGTGCGCCGGGGTTGGTGCGCGCATCGCTGCGGCGCTGCAGCGCGGCGATGCCGGCCATCATGGCCGCGCCGTAGGTCGGCATCGGCCCTTCGGCGGCATCGACGGGGCGGCAGTCCGAGCCGTCCTGCTTCTGCAGCACCCAGTAGAAATGACCGGCGATCGGCTCGTCGACGATCAGTGCAATGGCTTCCGTGTCCATGGTGTCCTCGTCTTTCCATCCATGCGTCGGGTTGTACGCAGGCAGAGGACGAACGGATAGCAACGAATTCACAAAAGCGCGCGCGCCGCCGACAAAAGCAGTGCTTTTGTGCGATACGCACGACCTGCGTTTTACGCTTTCTCTACGGCCTCTCGCCGACTCTGTTCCCCGTTTTTATGCACGCCTGCCGAGACTGACGCCCTTGCCGTGACAATTGCCGCATGACCGACGCGCCCGCCCTCTCACGCCTCAACAAACGCATGGCCGAGCTCGGCCTGTGCTCGCGCCGCGAAGCCGACGACTGGATCGCGCAGGGCTGGGTCAAGGTCAACGGCCAGGTGGCCGAGATGGGCGTGAAGGTGGCCCCGGCCGACCGCATCGAAGTCGACAGGAAGGCGCAGAACCAGCAGCAGCAACAGGTCACGATCCTCTTGAACAAGCCGATGGGCTATGTCAGCGGCCAGGCCGAGGACGAGCACGAGCCGGCGGTGGTGCTGATCAACCCGCGCACCCACTGGCGCGAGGACCCGAGCCGCAACCGCTTCTCGCCGCCGCAGCTGCGCGGCCTGGCGCCGGCCGGCCGGCTCGACATCGATTCGGTGGGCCTGCTGGTGCTCACGCAGGACGGCCGCGTGGCACGCCAGCTGATCGGCGAGGACTCCGAGATGGAGAAGGAATACCTGGTGCGCGTTTCCTATGGGCCGGTGGCGCAGAACTCGCAGGCCGCCTTCCCGCGCGAGCAGCTCGCGCTGCTGCGCCATGGCCTGAGTCTGGACGGCCAGCCGCTCAAGCCAGCGCAGGTCGAATGGCAGAACCCGGAGCAGCTGCGCTTCGTGCTGACCGAGGGCAAGAAGCGCCAGATCCGGCGCATGTGCGAGCTGGTCGGGCTCAAGGTCGTGGGCCTGAAGCGCATCCGCATCGGCCGCGTGGTGCTGGGGCATCTGCCCGTGGGGCAATGGCGCTACCTGGGGCCGCACGAACGCTTCTGAGGGAGGGTGCGCGGCAGAGCGCAGAGGGGTGGGGGTGAGGGCACTGGGCCTTTGAATCGTTGCTGTTCTTTGCTGAGGCCGGAGCCGGGGCGAACTCCCGGCTCCGGCCTCAACTCAGGCGAAACGTACGAACTAAGCGCCTTCACCGTCACCCAGCCCCAACCCCAACCCCCCCTCATGACACGCTAACAATCCGCGTGTAGCCTTCATCGTTTTCCTGAAAGAGGAGGTTCCGTGCGCGCGCTGCTGGTAGAAGATGACGAGATGATCGGCAGCAGCTTGATGCATGCCCTCGAGGGAGCGGGCTGGTCGGTCGACTGGGTGCGCGACGGCGCGCTGGCCCAGAGCGCCTTTGCCGACGGCGGCTACACCTGCGTGCTGCTCGACCTCGGCCTGCCCAAGCAGGACGGCACCGAGGTGCTGCGCCGCGCACGCGAGCGCGGCGACACCACGCCGGTCGTGGTGCTCACCGCGCGCGACGGTCTCGAAGACCGCATCCAGGGCCTGGACCTGGGCGCCGACGACTACCTGCTCAAGCCCTTCGAGTTCCGCGAGCTGCTGGCGCGCATGCGCGCCGTGATCCGGCGCCGCGACGGCGCCGCGCACTCGGTGATCGGCGGCAACGGGCTGCAGCTCGACCTGACCACGCGCGAAGTGCTGCAGAACGGCACGCGCGAAGCGCTGACGGCGCGCGAGTTCGCGCTGCTGCACGCGCTCCTGGAACGGCCCGGCGCGATCCTCTCGCGCGAGCAACTGGAGAACCGCATCTACGGCTGGGGCGAAGAAGTCACGAGCAATGCGGTCGACGTGCTGATCCACGGCATGCGGCGCAAGCTCGGGCCCGAGGCGATCCGCAATGTGCGCGGGCTCGGATGGCGGGTGGCGGCGGCATGAAGAAGGCTCACCCGCGCCCGTGGTACATGCCCTGCTCGCTGCGCGGCAAGCTGCTGCTGTGGCTGGTGTCGCTGCACCTGATCGCGGCCGGCGCGGCGGCCTGGACCTCTTACGTGAGCTACGGCCGTATGGTCCATACCTTCATGGACGACCAAATGCAGCTGCTGGCCAATTCCTATGCAGCCAACGACAGCACGCCGGCCCTGCAGCCGCTGGCCGACCAGAGCATCTTCAAGTGGGGCGCCTTCATCGTGCAGATCTGGAGCGCCGACGGCCGGCTGCTCGCGAGCTCGTGGCCCAAGCTCGAGGTGCCGCTGCAGGCCGAACCCGGGCTGCGCGACGTGCGCACCGGTACGCGCCACGACGATGTCTGGCGCGTCTACACCGCGGCGCCGGGCACGCGGGCCGGTCAATCCCGCGTCCAGATCGTGCAGAGCGGCAGCTTCCTGCACCACGAGGTCAAGCACCGCGCCCTGTTCGCGGCCTTGCCGATCGTGCTCTTGCTGCCGGTCTCGCTGGCGGTGCTGTGGCTCGTGGTGTGGCTCACTTCGTATTCGCTGCATGCGGTCGCGCGCGAGGTGGCGGCGCAGGACGAGCGCAGCCTGTCGGAGCTCTCGCTCGCGCGCGTGCCGGACGAGATCGCGCCGCTGGTCGCCGCCTTCAACAGCCTGCTCGCGAGATTGCGCGACGCCTTCGCGACGCAGCGGCGCTTCGTGCAGGATTCCGCGCACGAGCTGCGCACGCCGGTCGCCGCCATCGGGCTGCAGCTCGAGAACCTGCGCGCGCACGTGCCGCCCGGCGATGCGGCCGAGCGCTTCCGGCAGCTCGAGGCCGGCGTCACGCGCGCCCAGCACCTGATCGAGCAGCTGCTGCGCCTGTCGCGCCAGGAGAGCGCGGCGCCGGCCGCGGCGCCCGAGCAGGTCGACGTTGCGGCGCTCCTGCGCGAAAGCCTGGGCCAGCTGATGGTGGTGGCCGACCGGCGCCGCATCGACGTCGGCTTCGACGGCGAGGTGGCGCCCCTGGTCACAGCCCCGGCCGCCGAGCTGCGCAGCGTGTTCGACAACCTGATCGACAACGCGCTGCGCCACGCGCCCGAAGGCGGCGTGGTCGACGTGCGGCTGCACGAGGTGCAGGGCCAGCCGGTGGTCGACGTGGTCGACAACGGGCCGGGCATCCCGGAGGAGTTCATGGCGCGCGTTTTCGATCGCTTCTTCCGCGTGCCCGGCACCTCCGTCGGCGGCAGCGGCCTCGGCCTCGCGATCGCGCGCACCGCGGCGCTGCGCAACGGCCTGCGCATCGCGCTCTCCAACCGCAGCGACGGGGAGCGCGGCGGCACCGGGCTGGTGGCGCGCGTGTACCTGAGCGGCTGAGCCTCGCCATGTTGAAGACCCTGAAAGACCTTTTCGATGCCATCCGGCCGCCGGAGGCCGCCGACTCGGCGCAGCACCGGCAGCACCTGCTGCAGCTGGCAACGGCCGTGCTGCTGGTGGAGGTGATGCGCGCCGATCCCGAACTCGGGGCGGCCGAGCGCCGCGCCGTCATCGCCGCGCTGCGCGACAAGTTCGCGCTGGCCGACGACGAGATCGAGCGCCTGCTGGAGCTCGCCGAGCAGACCGCGCAGCGCGCCACGGACTTCTTCAGCTTCACTTCGCGGATCAACGAATCCTTCGAGATGGAGCAGAAGCTGCGCATGATCGAGCACATGTGGCGTGTCGCCTATGCCGACGGCACCCTTGGCGCGCATGAGAACCACGTGATGCGCAAGGTCGCCGACCTGCTCTACATCCCGCACGGCGCCTATGTGCACGCCAAGATGAGGGCGCAGCAAGCAGCCGGCGAAGACTGAGGGCACAGGCCGGGCCTCCTTTCGGCTAGTGCTTCCGGTGAATGCTTTCGTACTCTGTGCGAAGTAGAGTGGGCGCTCACGACTGGGGGTCCTCCGTGATCACACTCGACATGCGCACCATGCCCGGCCCGGCGGCGGGCTTCGGCGCACACGACACGCCCGCGCCGGACTGGGACGCACCTGCCCGCGACACCGCGCACACCCTGCCCGAGGGCACGCGGCTGCTCGATTACGAGATCGTCGGACCCATCGGCGAGGGCGGCTTCGGCATCGTCTACCTGGCCTGGGACCATGTCCGCGAGCAGCATGTCGCGATCAAGGAATACCTGCCGGCGGTCCTGGCTTCGCGCGCCAGCGCCTCGCCCGGCGTGGTGCTCAAGTCGCAGCGCCACGGCAACAGCTTCCGCATCGGCATGCGCAGCTTCGTCCACGAGGCGCGGATCCTGGCGCGCTTCGATCATCCGGCGCTGGTCAGGGTGCTGCACTTCTGGGAGGGCAACGGCACGGCCTACATGGTGATGCCGTACTACGCGGGCCCGACGCTCGCCCGCGCGCTGGCCGAGCTGGGCCGTCCGCCCGACGAGGACGAAATCCTCGGCTGGCTGCACCCGTTGCTCGATGCCCTCGCAACCATGCATGCGCTGAGCTGCTTCCATCGCGACATCGCGCCGGACAACATCCTGCTCGCCGACGACGGCCCCGTGCTGCTGGATTTCGGCGCCGCGCGGCGCGTGGTCGACGGAATGGGCGCGTCGCCGACCGTGGTGTTCAAGCCCGGTTTCGCGCCCATCGAGCAGTGCGGCGACGGCGCCTCGATGAAGCAGGGCGCATGGACCGACCTGTATGCGCTCGCCGGCGTGGTGTACATGGCGATCAGCGGCCGGCCACCGGTCCCCTCCATCGAGCGCCTGATGGGCACGCCGCTGCAGCCGCTGTCCGAGCTCGCGCGCGGCCGCTACAGCGTGACCTTCCTGGCCGCCATCGATGCCGCGATGGCGCTGCACCCGCACAACCGGCCGCAGAGCGTGGCCGAGTTCCGGGCGCAGCTGGGCGACGCGAAGACCAGGTCTGCGCGCTCGGCGCCGCCGCCGGCGACACGCCGCGGCAGCAGGATCAAAGTCCCTGCGCTGGCGGCGACGGTGCTGCTGGTCGGCCTGGCCGCTGCCGGCTACTACCGCTTCGGCGCTCCGGCACCCACGGCACCGCAGGCCTCGCTGGCGGCCGCGCCCGCGAGCCCGCCGCAAGCGAGCTCCGCGCCGGCAAAGCCCGTGCGGACCGGTCCCCTGCCAGCGGCACCCGAGGCGCCGGCGCGCGCGATCGCTGCATGGCCGCCGGTCCCGCGCGACGCTTCGGAAGAGCCGTCCGATGCGGCGCACGCCGCACTGCGTGCGCTGGGCATCCAGCCGGCGCCGACCCCGACGCCGACCCCGGAGGCGAGCGTGTCGATCGAGCGCGCACCTCCGGCGCCGCGCGAGATGCGTCGCGAGATGCGCCGCGAAGCCCGGCGCAGCCCGCGGCGCGAGACGCCGGCAGCGACACCGGAACCGGCGCTCGAGCAAGCCGCGGCGCCGGCTCCGGCACAGATCGCGCGGACCGACGCCGTGCCGCAGGACGACCGCTGCGCCGAGATTCTTCAACGGGCCTCGCTCGGACCCCTGCTGCCCGGGGAGGCCGCCCTGCTGAGAAGAGGATGCGAATGATCACCACGACTCTCGCTCGTTGGCTGCCGGCCGTGTTCGGGTCCGGCGCCATGCTGCTCGCCTGGGGGCTGGCCGGCTGCGCCGCGCCCCCCGCCGCACCGCCCAAGGGCGAACTGCCCTTCGAGGAGGCCGTCGCGCAGGCCACCGACGGCCTCGTCATGCAGACGCAGAAACAGCCGGCCTTCATCGCCAGGATGGGCGCCAAGCGCGGCGTGGTGCTCGACCCGATGATCGATGCCGGCAGCGCCCAGCAGACCGTGGCCACCCGGCTGCTGCAGGATCGGGTCAGCGAGCGCATGGACTCGAAGCACGACGCGATCGAGATACTGCCCTTTCAGAGCGCGAACCTGGGCAGGGCCCGCTACCTGCTCACCGGCACCATGACGCGGCTGTCGGTCAGCGAGTCGCGCAGCCCGCTGCGCATCGACCTGGCCCTGACCGAGCTGGCGACCGGCATAGTGGCCGCGCAGTCCTCGGCCGTGGCGCGCGACGACGGCCTGGACCACACGCCGCTGCCCTACGACCGCGATACGCCCGTGCCCACCAAGGACCTGGTGGTCGAGAGCTACGTGCGCACCACCGCCACGCCGCCCGGTCAGCGTGCAGACCCCTACTACCTCGAGCGCCTCGCGGTGGCGCCGCTGATCGGGGAGGCCACCACGCACTACAACGCCCAGCGCTACGAGGAGGCGCTGGCCCGGTACAGCGCCGCCGGCGCAACGAGCAACGGCGAACAGCTGCGCGTGCTCAACGGCATCTACCTGAGTTCGGCCAAGCTGGGCCGAACGTCCGAGGCCGAGCAGGCCTTCGGCAAAATCGTCGCCTACGGCATCGCCAACCGGCAGCTCGGGGTGAAGTTCCTGTTCAATCCCGGCGGCACCGTGTTCTGGTCGGACGCCAAGATCAGCAGCCCCTACGCCATGTGGCTGCGCGAGATCGCCAAGGCGAGTGCCGATGCCAGCGTCTGCATGGACATCGTCGGCCATACCAGCCGCACCGGCTCGGTGGCTTTCAACGACACGTTGTCGATGCAGCGCGCGCGCTACATCCGCCAGCGGCTGGTCGGCGAATCCACCGTGCTGGGCGATCGCACCACGCCCAGCGGCAAGGGCTTCCGCGAGAACATCATCGGCAGCGGCACCGACGACGCGGTCGATGCGCTGGACCGCCGGGTCGAGTTCAGGATCGTGGGCTGCGGTTGATACGGGCCGGGGCGGGCCGCCGGCTAGGGCCTGTTAACGCTATTTGCGGGGATCGCGTTGCCCAGCCAAGGGGCTGGATGCAAGGCGCCCGCGCGCAGCAAGGCTTGCGCCTCGCAAGCGCGGGCAACGCCGCAGACGGCCCCTTGGCTGGGCAAC
>NZ_RWKI01000019.1 GCF_003984645.1 Variovorax sp. MHTC-1 | reverse complement strand
TGGGTGCGAGGACAACCCGTCAATGCCGGCGGTGCGGGCGTCGTGTTCGTCAACGGCAGCGCGGCCAACCTGGGCAACGGCGTCGCCGTGACCGTCGAAGGCGCGCAGGTCGTCGACGGCGTGCTGATTGCCACCCGCGTCAGTTTTTGAGCGTCAGTCGATGACCGACCACCTGAGCCAATGGGTTGGCGCTTTCCTGGCCGAGTGGTTCCGCCTGTCGGAAGGACTTGCGGATCCCGTGCAATCGAAGGAATTCGCGAAAGAGATCTACGCCTCGTACGGGAAGCGCGATCCTGTCGACGTCGCCGCAGAAATGTGGGGCGGCGGCGCGGGGCGGACCGAGCCGTGAGTTGACATCCTTCCCTCCCTGGAGGGCGGGGATTCCCTCATCCGGACGGCCAAGTCCGGCCGCACGCACGCAATAGCGCGCACTACACTGACTGCATGTCCGCGTCGCTGACGTCGTCTCATCAGAACGAGCGTTGGGAGCTGGGCGATCAGGCATGGTCGCGCAATCCGACGACGGGTGCTTTCGATCTCGCCGACTTCAGAGGGCTGGGTGCAGCCCAGGCGGTGTACAACGCGCTCGACCTGGCGGCGCTGGTCGGCGCCCGCGTGAGCTTCGATGGGCCGGATCGGGGGACACGGCCCCTGGCACTCTATCCCGGGGCGTTCAAGTTTTCTCCCATGACGGGCAAGGCGTTGCCTGAACCGTCCATCCCCCAACTGGATGTTTGGCTGCCGCCTTTCGGCGGCGACGGTTCAGGTGCAGACGATCCGCAAGGGCTGGGCCTGACAGCCGTCCGGCTGGCACTGCGGCCGACGCTGAGCATCGAGTCCCTGCCGGACCACCAGTTGGCGATGCCGCCCGCGGGGAACTACCAGTTCCTTGTGAGCGCGTGCCACACGTGCGAGTCCAGATTGTTCGCGATCGATTCTTCGCGCGGACTCATCTACCACTGGCTGCCGTACTCGGAGTGCTGGCTGGAGATCTATCCGAGAGGTGCCGAGATACTCGTCGAAAGCGCTCTGGTCGCCAACGCCTGGGGCATGGTGGTGCAGGACCCCAAGGAATCCACCAGGCTGTTCATGCCTACCGATGACGGACTGGCCATCGTGTCCATCAATCCTATCGGCCGGACCTACGAATCGCATCTCGTAGGCGGACGCTGCGTGGGCGCGCCGGTCATGTGGCAAGGCAGGGTTCATGTGCCGATGCTGGAAGAAGACAGGAAACTCGGCGTTTACGCATTGGATCCGAATGGCAGTGCTCTTCGCCGTATCGATGGGCCGCCGCTCGCGGCAACCGCAGCGGCAGCGCCGTGGTTTCGACCGCTGACCGACGACCGCCAGATCGTCTGGATGACCTCGATGGGCCAACTGATGGTCAAGCGCGGCGCCGGCGCTGCGTTCGAAACCTCCTTTCTGCCATGGCCGTCGGGCATCACGCCGCGCTTCGATCTGGGCAGCCCCTACCTTTCCGACAGCGGCCAGCTATGGCAGCAGTGCTTGCGGCAGGACGACCAGGAAGGGCAGATCGTCTTTGTTCAACTCGGGCTCAGCGAGCCGGAAGTCAGACCTGCGAGTTCACCCCGGCTGTGCACCGGTTCGGCGTGCTTTCAGCTCGCGACGCGCCTGCTGGGCGATCCATGGCTCGATCCCGATGACAGCAGCGATTCCAGTGCCGGCGAAGTGATTTGCCCGTTGCTGGAATCGACTTCGGCATCGACCCTTCTGTGCGCGCGCGTGCCGAATATCCGATCGGTGGATGGCCTTGTCGCGTCCAACGAGACGTGCACCACCACCTTCGAATTGCGCGGCGAACATGATGTGCAGTTCTGGGCTGCCCGCTTGGCCCGGCCGTGGATGACGCGACCCTTCGTCTATTCGGGCCACCTGTTTCTCTATCACCCCGACCAGCGTCGCCTGCCGGGCTGGCGCATCGACGCATGAGCCGTCTCGTGCAACCGGGCTTGGCCAATTCGGAGCCGGACTTCTCGGTGCCTTGCCAGCGTTGTGCTGCGCAGTTGTATGGGCGGGTCAAATTCTGTCCGTACTGCGGCGAGGATGCGTCCCTCACGTTCGGCGCCAGCGCGACAGACGAGATCCAAGAGGATGTCGACGCCGAGCCTGCGCGCTTCGTCCCCGCCCCGTTCGAATGGCAAGAGGAGGCGCTAGTGCATGCCGTGGCGCCGCGTCCTGGCGCCGTCCTCAAGCGCTCGGCGATCGGCGCGGTAGCGGCGCTTGTTCTGCTCGTGCTCGCCCTGGCGCTGGGGTACCTCTATGTCGACAAGCAGCACGAGACGAACCGGTCGCGAGAGTTCTCGGCGAAACTGGCGCAAGCACAGGGTGCCTTGAGCCGTGGAGACCTCAGCGCCGCGGAGCGTGCGCTGGTCGTCCTGGCCGCTGCCCATCCGGATCATCCTGGCGTGCGGGACTTGAGGAACGAACTCGATCGGCGAGGGCGGGAACAAGACGCCAAGCGCGAGCAGCTGCGCGAGGCCACCCAGAAAGCGGCCAGGGTGCTCGGACTGGCCGAGCCGTCGCCATCGCCCGCCCCAGCGCCGCCGGCAGCGCAGGCGCCGCCCATCGCAGCGCCCGCGCCGGAGATCGGCACGGCGGACCCCGGAAGGAGCGGGTGCAACGACACGCTTGCGGCCCTGGCTCTGTGCGAGAGATGAGATGCGCGATCAGCAGCGCAGACGTATCGGCAATCGCCCGACAGGACTACCATGAACGACCTTCACTGGAGCCGGCAATGCCAATCAGATCGATCCTGACGGGGCTGATAGCGATGGTGGTCCTCCTCTCCTCGGCCCTCGCGCAGCCCAGGGCGCAGTACAAGATCGTCACTGCATCGAAAAGCGGCACCTACATCCAGATCGGCCGCGACCTTGCCAAGTGGGTAGCCGAGCCCGCCGGCATCGAGCTCGACGTCCTGGAGTCCAAGGGTTCGGCGGAGAACGTTCAGCGCATGCGCTTCGAGCCGGGGGTCAAACTCGCGCTGGTGCAGTCCGATGTCTACCAAGCCTTCCTCGACGAGGCGAAGGCTGGAAACGCCGACGCGGGCAACATCATTCGTCCGCTGCGCCTCATCATGCCGCTCTACGACGAAGAGATCTACTTCGTCGCCCGCGCCGACTCGCCGCTGAACGCCATCCACGAGATCAAGAACAAGAAGATCGGCGTCGGAGCGCTCGGCAGCGGCACGGCGCTCACGTCGAGAACGCTCTACCAGCTGATGTTCGGCGAGCAGATGCCGGCCGCCAACGCGCAGTATCTGACCAACGAGGAAGCGCTCGCCAAGCTCACCGTCGACAAGTCGATCGACGTCGCCATCATCGTGGCCGGCCAGCCGGCCAAGCTGTTCTCGGACATGAAGCCCGAGGCGCGCAACTACATCAAGATCCTGAAGCTGGACGATGCGGCGCCGGAAACAGCGCGTGCGAAGAAGACCTACTTTCCCGCGACGATCCGCGCCGCGAGCTACTCGACATGGCTCACGGCCGACATTCCCACCCTGACCGTGAAGGCCTATCTGGTCACCTACGACTACGGCCTGCAATCGACGGTCGGAAATCTCGGCCGATTCGCCGAGTCGCTTTGCAAGAACTTCGACAAGCTCCAGGCCAACGGGCATCCCAAGTGGAAGCAGGTGCGCCTGGAGCTGCCCGCCCTCGGCCAGGGATGGCGCTACTACGCGCCCATGGAAAAGCGGCTGCGCGCCTGCATCGCCGGGCACGCAGCGGCGGGCGGGCCGGCATGGGCCAGGACGCAACCCGCAGGGCGCGACTGCACGGAGCAGGAATGGGTGCTCGGCTTGTGCAAGAGGTGAGCTTGATGGCCCGCGGCGCGGCAGCTGATCCGCTGCCTCGATTCGCCGGCCGCCGTGCCGGGGTCGAGCGCACCGGCCTCGAAGCGATCGCGGGGGCGGCCCGTAAACTGAGGCCATGAGCTCGCCGATCACCCCCGCCATCGTCTCGGCCCTTGCGCCCACCGGCACGCTGCGTGCCTCCATCAATCTCGGCAACCCGATCCTCGCGAACAAGGATGCGGCCAGCGGCGAACCGGCCGGCGTCTCGGTCGACCTGGCACGCGCTTTCGCGCAGCGCCTGTCGGTTCCGATCGAGCTGGTGGTGTTCGACAAGGCGGCCGCGTCCGTCGATGCGGTACGAAACGACAAGGCCGACATCGGCTTCTTCGCGATCGATCCGGCGCGCAGCGAGGGCCTGCGCTTCACCGCGCCCTATGTGCTGATCGAGGGCAGCTACCTGGTGCCCGCGGCCTCGCCGATCCGGCGCAACGACGAGGTGGACCAGGGCGATGTCCGCATCGCGGTCGGCGCCGGCAGCGCCTACGACCTCTTCCTCACGCGCGAGATCAGGGAGGCGCAGATCGAGCGCCTGCAGGGCGCCAAGGGCGTGTTCGAAAGCCTGCACGCGGGCCAGGTCGAGGTGGCGGCCGGCATCCGGCAGGTGCTCGAGGCCGAAGCCGGGCGCTCGCCCGGCGTGCGCATGCTGCCCGGGCGCTTCATGGTGATCCAGCAGGCGATGGGCACGCCGGCCTCGCGCGGCGCCGAAGCAGCCGCGGCGCTGGCCGCCTTCGTCGAGGAGATGAAAGCCGGCGGCTTCGTAGCCGAGGCGCTGGCGCGGCACGGCATTCAGGGCGCCAGCGTGGCGCCTGCCGCTCAGGCGTAGCGCGCCAAGCCCAATCCTTCCATATCGATCTCGGGTGAGCGGCCGCCGATCAGGTCGGCCATCACGCGGCCGGTGCCGGCCGCCATGGTCCAGCCCAGCGTGCCGTGGCCGGTGGCCAGCAGCAGATTCGAAATAGGCGTGGCGCCGAGGATGGGCGTGCCGTCGGGCGTCATCGGCCTGAGACCGGTCCAGAATTCGGCGCCTTCGACGCTGCCGCCCTGCGGGAACAGATCGGTGACCACGTGCTCCAGCGTGTCGCGCCGCCGGTCGTTCAACCGCAGGTCGTAGCCCGAGAGCTGCGCGGTGCCGCCGACGCGAATGCGGTCGCCCAGCCTTGTGACGGCGACCTTGAAGGTCTCGTCCATCACCGTCGACTCGGGCGCCATCGCCGGGTCGCTGATCGGCACCGTGATCGAGAAGCCCTTGACTGGATACACCGGCAGGCGGATGCCCAGCGGCTTCAGAAGCTTCGGCGAATAGCTGCCCAGCGCCACCACGTAGCGCTCGGCACGAAAGGGGCCGGCTTCGGTATGGACCGCGGTCACGCCGGCGGCGTCGCGTGCGACGTCGGTGATGCCCACGCCGAAGCGAAAGCGCACGCCCGCCGCTTCGGCCAGCCGCGCCAGTGCCTGCGTGAACTTGAAGCAGTCGCCGGTTTCGTCGCCCGGCAGGCGCAGCCCGCCGACGAACTTCTCCCTCACGGCGGCCAGCGCCGGCTCGTGCTGCACGCAGCCCTCGCGGTCCAGCAACTGGTAAGGCACGCCGTAGGCCTTGAGGATCTCGATGTCCTTGGCCGTCCCGTCGAGCTGCTTCTGCGTGCGGAACAGCTGCAGCGTGCCGAGCGAGCGCTCGTCGTAGCGGATGCCGGTGTCGGCGCGCAGCTGCTGCAGGCAATCGCGGCTGTATTCGGCCAGGCGCACCATGCGGCCCTTGTTGAGCTCGTAGCGCGCATGCGTGCAGTTGCAGAGCATCGCGATCCCCCAGCGCCACATCGCCGGGTCGAGCATCGGCTTGACGACCAGCGGGCGATGCCGCATCAGAAGCCACTTGATCGCCTTGAGCGGCACGCCGGGCCCAGCCCAGGGCGCCGAGTAGCCGGGCGACACCTCGCCCGCGTTGGCGTAGCTGGTCTCCAGCGCCGGCGCCGGCTGGCGGTCGAGCACGGTGACCTCGTGGCCGGCCTTGGCGAGGTAGTAGGCCACGGTGGTGCCGATTACCCCGCTGCCCAGAATCAGTACTTGCATGCCGCTCCTCGTCCTCCCAAAAGCACCGGCTTTGCAATGCCCGCCCCGGACACCTCAAGCGCGAGAACCATGCCAGGAACACCACGGAACCGGCTTTGCCGGGCCGTCGGTGTTGCCCCCGGAGAGGGGGTTGGCGGCCACACGAAGTGGGCAAGCCTGGGGATGAACGTCATTGCAAACCCAGTGCCGACTGCAAACGCTCTGCCGACAAATGCTCCGGCCGCTCGGGCCAGGCTTCCAGCAGCGCCACCATCTTCTCGTTGATCGGCGCGCGGGCGCCGTTCGACTTGGCGAGCCGCACCACCTCGCCGCACAGCGCGTCGATCTCGGTGCGCCGGCCCAGCGCCAGGTCGTCGGCCATGCTGGAGCGCGCCTTGTCGTCGATGCGCAGCAGGCGCGCCGCAACCAGGCGGAACAGCGGCGTCGGCAGGCGCAGGATGAACGGCAGGCGCCGCGCCGGCACCGCCGCGAGCTGCGCCGGCGCGATGTTGGCCCACGACAGGGCATCCAGCGCTTCGTCCATCAGGGCCGCCAGACAGCGGCGATAGCCGCGATCCAGCAACTGCTCGCGCAGCGGCAGCCCCGAGAGCGCATTGATCGGGTTGTTGAGGTTGAGCAGCAGCTTGCCCCATTGAACCGACAGCATGTCGTCGTAAGTGTCGACCGGTACGCCGGCACGCTCGAACACCGCCAGCCAGGGCCGCAGTGCCCTGCTGCGCCGGGCGGCCAGCCGGCCGGGCGTGCCGCGGTGGAAGTTGCCGGGTTCGATCTCCGCCACGTTGTACGGCACCATTCCGGGCAGCACATAGAGCGTGGGCGCGACCTTCGATGCAACGGCCGCGTTCGAGATGCCGTTCTGCAGCGAAAGCACCGGCGTGCCGGCCGGCAGCGCTTCGGCCAGCTCGGCCGCGGCCTCGGCAGTGGCGTTGCTCTTCACGGTCAGCAGCACCAGCGAGGGCCGTATGCCCTGAGGCACCCGCTCCTCGAGATGCAGCGCGTCGGGCGGCACGTGGCGCTCCATGCCGTCGAGATCGCTGAGCGTGATCCCGCGCCGCGCGAGCACCCGCAGCACCCGCGGGCGGCCGACGAAGACGACGCGCACGCCCTCCGCCGCCAGGCTGCCGCCGATGAAGCAGCCGAGGGTGCCGGCACCCATCACGAGCACGTCGACGGGCGCGGGCTCGGACTCGTGCTCGGCCATGTGCGCTAGATCCGTTCCGCCACCCAGCCTTGCACCGACTTCAGCGCGGCCGGCAGGCCTGCCGCATCGGTGCCACCGGCCATGGCCATGTCGGGCTTGCCGCCGCCCTTGCCGCCGACCTGCTGGGCGACGAAGTTGGCCAGCTCGCCCGCTTTCACACGGCCCATGGTGTCGACCGTGACGCCGGCGGCGATCTGCACCTTGCCGCCGTCGACCGCCGCCAGCACGATGGCCGCGGTCTTGAGCTTGTCCTTGAGCTTGTCCATGGTCTCGCGCAGCGTCTTGGCATCGGCGCCGTCGAGCTTGGCGGCCAGCACCTTGATGCCGCCCACATCGACCGCCTGGGCCAGCAGCTCGTCGCCCTTGGAGGATGCGAGCTTGCCCTTGAGCGCGCCGACCTCGCGCTCGAGCGCGCGCACCTGGTCGAGCACCTGCACGAGACGCGGCTGCAGTTCCGAGGCCGGCGTCTTCAGCGTGGCGGCGACGCTGTTCACCGTCGCCTCGAGCTCCTGCAGATAGGCCAGCGCATTGGTGCCGGTCACCGCCTCGATGCGGCGCACGCCGGCGGCCACGCCTCCCTCGCTCACGATCTTGAACAGGCCGATGTCGCCGGTACGCGCGACGTGCGTGCCGCCGCACAGCTCGCGGCTCGAACCGATGTCGAGCACGCGCACGGTGTCGCCGTACTTCTCGCCGAACAGCATCACGGCGCCGGTCTTCTGCGCCGACTCCATGTCCATCAGGCGCGCCTGGGTCGCCTGGTTGGCCAGGATCTCGGCGTTCACGCGCTTCTCGATCTCGAGGATCTGTGCTGCGCTGACGGCAGCGTTGTGCGTGAAATCGAAACGCGTCTTGTCGGCATCGACCAGCGATCCCTTCTGCTGCACATGCGTGCCCAGCACCTCGCGCAGCGCCTTGTGCATCAGGTGAGTGACGCTGTGGTTGCGCATGGTGGCCGCGCGCAGCGCCGTGTCGACGCGCGCGGTGACGGCGTCGCCCACCTTCAGCGTGCCCTGCGTCTGCGTGCCGTGGTGGCCGAACACGTCGGCCTTGATCTTCTGCGTGTCGTCGACGCCGAACTGCACGCCTTCGGCGACCAGCACGCCCTGGTCACCGACCTGGCCGCCGCTCTCGGCGTAGAAGGGCGTGGTGTCGAGCACCACGATGCCGGGTTGGCCTTCTTTCAGTTCCTGCACCGGCGCGCCTTCGTAGTAGAGGGCCACGACCCTGGCCTTCTCTTCGAGGTGCTCGTAGCCGGTGAAGGTGTTGGCCGCGCCGGCGTACTCGACGGCGCGGTCCATCTTGAACTTGCCGGCGGCGCGGCCGGCGGCCTTCTGCTTTTCCATCGCGGCGTTGAAGCCGGCCGCGTCGACCTCGACGCCGCGCTCCCGGCACACGTCGGCCGAGAGGTCGAGCGGGAAGCCGTAGGTGTCGTGCAGCTTGAAGGCCACCTCGCCCGGCAGCACCTTGGCGCCCGCACCGCTTGCGGCGCCTTGAGCCCCCAGGGCCGCGTCGAGGATTTCCATGCCCATGGCGAGCGTCTCGAAGAAGCGCTCCTCTTCCGCCTTCAGCGTCTCGGTGATGCGCTTCTCGTCGGCCACGAGCTTCGGGTAGGCCGCGCCCATCAGCGCCACCAGGTCGGGCACCAACTTGTGGAAAAAGGGCTTCTTCTGGCCCAGCTTGTAGCCGTGGCGGATGGCGCGGCGCACGATGCGGCGCTGCACGTAGCCGCGGCCCTCGTTGCTCGGGATCACGCCGTCGGCCACCAGGAAGGCGGTGGCGCGGATGTGGTCGGCGATCACGCGCAGGCTCTTGTTGTCCAGATCCTTTTCGCCGGTCTCGCGCGCAGCGGCCTTGATCAGCGCGTCGAAGATGTCGATCTCGTAGTTGCTGTGCACGTGCTGCATGATCGCGGCCAGGCGCTCCAGGCCCATGCCGGTGTCGACGCAGGGCGCGGGCAGCGGCTTCACGCTGCCGTCGGGCTGCATGTCGAACTGCATGAACACGTTGTTCCAGATCTCGATGTAGCGGTCGCCGTCTTCGTCAGGCGAGCCGGGCGGGCCGCCCGCGATCCCGGGGCCGTGGTCGTAAAAGATCTCGGAACACGGGCCGCACGGGCCGGTGTCGGCCATCATCCAGAAGTTGTCGGACATGTAGCGTCCGCCCTTGTTGTCGCCGATGCGCACCACGCGCTCGGGCGGCAGGCCGATGTCCTTGGTCCAGATGTCGTAGGCCTCGTCGTCCTCGATGTAGACGGTGGCCCAGAGCTTGTCGGCCGGCAGCTTGTACACCTCGGTCAGGAGCTCGAAGGCCCATGTGAGCGATTCGCGCTTGAAGTAGTCGCCGAAGCTCCAGTTGCCCAGCATCTCGAAGAAGGTGTGGTGGCGAGCGGTGTAGCCGACGTTCTCGAGGTCGTTGTGCTTGCCGCCGGCGCGCAGGCAGGCCTGCACCGAGGCCGCGCGCACGTAGGGGCGCTTGTCGGTGCCGAGGAACACGTCCTTGAACTGCACCATGCCCGAGTTGGTGAACATCAGGGTCGGGTCGTTTCCGGGCACCAGCGAACTCGACGGCACCACGGTATGGCCCTTGGAGGCGAAGAAATCGAGAAAGGACTTGCGGATGTCCGCAACGCTGAAGGTGGGCTGGCTCATCTTGGATTGGACTTCTCAGACAGGCAGCCGAGCGGGCAGCCCCTGCATCGAACCCACCTAACTGCTTGATTTGCTTGAACATTCGATTATAGGTTTGGCCCTCTGTCCCGCATGCCCCTGTTGCTTTGCCCAAGACCTATGCTCGACCCCATGAACGACCGACTGCTGGCCGACGCCGTGCTGGTGCTGCACGGCCTTTTCATCCTGTTCGTGGTGGCGGGCGGCCTGCTCGTGTGGCGCTGGCCGCGGCTCGCCTGGCTGCACCTGCCGGCGGTCTTCTGGGGTGCCTGGGTGGCCTGGTTCGGATGGGAATGCCCGCTGACGCCGCTGGAGAACCAGCTGCGGCTCGCCGCCGGCCAGGCTGGCTACAGCGGCGGCTTCATCGACCATTACCTGCTGGGCGTGGTCTATCCGGAGGGCCTCACCCGCGCCGCGCAGATCGCTTCGGGCACCTTCGTTGCCGTGCTCAACCTGGGGGTGTATGCGCTGCTTCTTCGTCGTGCGCGACGATTGAAGCAGCGCTAATGCCCTTCGGGCCGACGGGCTACGGGGACTGCGGCGCGCCAGCCGGCTCGATGTTCAGGTTCATGCGGAACAGGTTGCCAGGATCGAATTGCCGCTTCACCGCCTGCAGGCGCGCGTAGTTCGCGCCGTAGCTGCCGGCCACGCGCTCGGCCTCGTCCTCCGTCAGGAAGTTGACGTAGCCGCCGCCGGTGGCGTGCGGCGCAGCATCCTGGAAGACCTCCCGCGCCCATGCGCGCACCCGCTCGTCTTCGCCCGGGTCGGACCAGCGGCCATGCACGTTCATGATGTAGCGCGCGTCGCGGCCGACGAAGGCCGTGTCCTCCGGCTTCACGCGCGCCATCGCGCCGCCGAGCTGGGCGATGAATATCTCGCACGCCGGCCCCGGCAGGCGGCGGACGGAGTCGATCACGAGGTCGAGCGCCTCGTCGCTCAGCGAGCTGAAGTTGTTCGACTTCCAGTAGTTGCGGCTGCCCGGCGCGAGCAGCGGATCGAAGGCGGACTGGAAGCCGGCATAGGGCGTGGGCCCCAGCGCGGTGCCCAGCGGATCGCCGAACTGCAGCACCGGCGCGGCCGCGCGCTCGCCGGCTTCCACGTCGCCGCTGTAGACCAGCGGCAAGATCACCACCTCCGTGCCGTGGACCGATTCGGGAAGGAAGGGCAGCGGCGGCGCCTTGCGCATCACCGTCCAGACGCTCAGTTCGTCGGGCGCGGCGGTGGTGAAGTCGCGCCACGCGCGCAGCACCTGCTGCGCCTGCGCGAACGGATAGACCACCAGGCCCGAGTACAGCTCGGGGCCGACCGGATGCAGCTGGAACTCGAACGAGGTCGCCACGCCGAAGTTGCCGCCGCCGCCGCGCAGGGCCCAGAACAGCTCGGGTTCCGAGGTCGGCGAGGCGACGCGCTCGGTGCCGTCGGCGATCACGACGGTGGCGCGCAGCAGGTTGTCGATGGTCAGGCCATAGCGGCGCGTCAGCCAGCCGAAGCCGCCGCCGAGCGTGAGCCCGGCCACGCCGGTGGTGGAATTGATGCCGAGCGGCGTTGCCAGCCCGTGGACCTGCGCCTCGCGATCGAAGTCGCCGAGCAGCGCGCCCGCCGCGACGCGCGCCATGCGCTTGGCGGCATCGACGCTGACCGTGCGCATGCCCGACAGGTCGATCACCAGACCGCCCTCCGCGACCGCGTTGCCCGCGATGTGATGGCCGCCGCCGCGCACGCTCAGCAGCATCTTGTGCGCTGCGGCAAAACGCACCGCAGCCTGGACATCGCTGTCCTTCATGCACCGCGCGATCAGCGCCGGACGGCGGTCGACCGTGCCATTCCAGACCTTGCGCGCTTCGTCGTAGGCAGCATCGGCGGCGCCCAGAACGCCGCCGCCGATCTGCGCCGCGAAGGCGGCGACGTCGGACTGCTGGAGTTGCCGGACATCCTTGTCCAGCGTCTGGTAGGTCAGAGAGGTCATGGCGTGCTCCCGGAATGAACGCGTTGAAGAGCCGGAGGCTCATTTTGCGACTTGCTCGCTCGGGCGCCTGACCTGGCGTCCTTGAAATTTGGCCGTGCGTCCGGTGCATGGGGCAGGACCGTGGACCTGGAAGGCCCGCAGTAGAATCCACGCCGCTGCGGGTGTAGTTCAATGGCAGAACGGCAGCTTCCCAAGCTTCATACGAGGGTTCGATTCCCTTCACCCGCTCCAAATCCAGCTATCACGGCCCCTCTTGCAGGGGCCGTTTTCGTTGCGCTTCGCGGAGGTATTCGCGCCATCGATTTATCTCATTGATCCAAAGCGTTTTACTCCCGAAGCGCTCATCCCTAACCTCTGCCGACTTCCGATCCGGTCCCCATCGAAGGGACGGACAAAGGTCTGCAGATGCGTGCCTGGCGCTCCAGCGTTCGTCGATCTGCTGAAACAGAACGACACAACGGAACGCGAGACATGCCCAAACTCCTCTTGTTGATCAACGCCAACACCACCAAGCAGATCAAGCTGCGCAAGCCGGAAACAACCGTCGGGCGGGCGACGACCAACGACATCGTCATCAAGCATGAACGAGTCAGCCGTCTCCATGCCGTGCTGATCCTCGACGGTCCGTTCGTGACGATCAAGGATCTGGCCAGCAGCAACGGCGTCTATGTGAACGGCGTCAAGGTGGAGTCGCAGCATCTGGTCGATGGCGACAGCATCTCCATCGGCGGCTGCCGGATGCGCTTCCTGGCCGGCAATCAAGACTACACGTCCGTCGAGGCCTTGCGGCTGCTGACCATTCCCGGGCTTCCGCTCGAACTGGCGTCTCGCAGGGTCTCTCCCGCATGGGCCGACGCGTTGCGTGGCGCGGCCGCCTGACCCGCTCGATCTCGGCACTCCTCGAAGGGTCATCCGCCGAGCCGTCCCTCGCAACGCCTCCTACAATGGTTCGCATGCGCTTCCCAGCCACCGTCCTCCCCGTCGCTGACTGCCCCGCTGCAGCCCCCGCCGCCCTCGCGGCAGGCCGGCGCGCGCGTGCAGCCGAGGGCAAGGCGACCCGGCCCGCTGAGCGCACGCCAGCCGCACCCTCCCCCGCCCGGCGATCCCCCTTCCCTCTTCTCGTTTAGCGCAACCATCGATCGCCGGGCTTAAGCCCCGCGCGACAGCGACCCTTTACGGCTCGCATTCGATTGGAGTGCTTCATGTCATCGACGACCACCCTTCGCGGCGAGCGCACGCTCACCGAGCTCGATCACCTTCGTCTCAGCAAGCTGCTCGACGAAAAATCCCATCCGGGGCTCGAAGCCCTGCTCGATGCCGCCGAGGTGCTTGGCTCACGCGAGGTGCCGGCAGATGTCGTCACGATGTATTCGCAAGTCACCCTCGCAGATGTGCCCTCGGGCCAGCGCCACAAGCTGACGCTCTGCTACCCTAAGGACGCCGAGCCCGGCGCCGGCCTCGTCTCGGTGCTCTCGCCGGTCGGCATGAGCCTGATCGGCTTGCGGCTCGGCGCGGTGGCGAGCTGGACCTTGCCCAGCGGCGAGGAAGGCCGCGCCGAAGTGGTCGAGATCCTGTTCCAGCCCGAAGCCAGCGGCGACTACACAACCTGAGATCGGCTCAGTCGAGCGTCGCCAGGTACGCCGCGATGTCGCGCGCGTCCTGCTCCGTCACGCCCATCTGGGGCATGGCTGTCTGCGGGTCGACCTCGCGCGTGTGGCGCAGCCAGCGCACCATGTTGTCGGGCGTGTTGGCGAGCTTGCCGCCGATCATCGCGCGGCGCGCCACGCCGGCGAGCGGCGGGCCAACGTTGGGCTGCGAGCCGGTGACGCCCGGGATGGTATGGCAGGTGCCGCAGGCGTACTGGTGGATTGCCTTCGCACCGCGGCGCACATCGCCCTGCGCATCGGCATTCGTCGCCGCGCGGGGGCCACAGGCACTTGGCACCGCGGGGCCGCTCGTCACTGTCACGCCCGCCTGCGTCGCCTGGGCATACTGCTGCGGCGTGAGGTCGGGCAGCCGCTCGAGAAAGGCGACCACGGCCCACAGGTCTTCCTCGGCCAGGCGAAATTCCCAGGCCGGCATGCCGCTCATCTTGATGCCGTGCTTCGTCACCCAGTAGAGCTCGCGCGTGTTCCAGTGTTGGCGCGCATCGACCAGCGGTCCGGGCCAGGGCTGCATGCTCTTGCCGATGTCGTCCTGCGCAACGCCGGGGCCGCCGTGGCATTGCTGGCACTTGTCGCGAAAGCAGGCGGCGCCGCGCAGCACCAGCCGTTCGTCGTCGAGCTTCGGCGGCTCGATGCCGCGTGCGCGCAAGCGCACCGCTTGTCGCATCGCAGTCTCGAGCATCGAATACACGGGCTGCGTGTGCTGCTCGGTCGCGGAGATGTTGTAGAGCCCGCCCCACACCGTCACCGCCGCGCCCGCCGCCGCGGCCAGGCCGAGCACCGCAAGCGTCAGCAGGACGGTCTTCGAGGTTCCCATGTTTGGCGGCATTGTCCGACGCGCGAGAGCGCTGCCGTGTCGGCGCAAGGCGCATTCGCGCCGCGAGAATCGCGGGATGCCCGCTACCCTGCTGCCGCTGCTGCTGATGCCGGATCGCTCCGGCTCATGGACCGCACTGCTGCTGACCATCGCGGCGCTCGCTAGCGGCTGCGAGCTCGGCGAACGCAAGCTGCCCAACGCCAAGGCGCCAGCGGCCCAGATCGCGCGCGGCCAGCAGCTGCTCGCGCAATACCAGTGCGGCAGCTGCCACGCGATTCCGGAAGTCCCGGTGGCACGCGGCACGGTCGGCCCGCCGCTCGAGGCTTTCGGCCGCCGCAGCTACATCGCGGGCCAGGTGCCCAACGGTCCCGACACGCTGGCGCGCTGGATCGTTGCGCCGCAGGCCGTGGTGCCCGGCACCGTGATGCCCGCGATGGGCGTCTCGCCCGAGGATGCGCGCGACATGGCGGCCTACCTGCTCGCACTCGAATGAGCGGCACGGCTTCGCAATCCACACTGCAGGCCGCGGGCCCGGTGGCCGAAACGCTGCTCGGCGTGAGCACGGTGCTGGTGCTGGGCGCGACGCTGATCTTCGTGGCCGTGATGGCGCTGCTCGTGTTGGCCGTGCGGCGGCGCGGCGGCCAGGTGAATGCGCGCTGGTGGGTGCTCGGCGGCGGCGTCGTGTTCCCCACCGCGGTGCTGGCCGCGCTCTTCGCCTACAGCGAGTGGCACAAGCCGCCGTGGCGCATCGCGCCGCCGAAGAACGCGCTGATCGTCGGCGTCACCGCGCACATGTGGTGGTGGGAGCTGCGCTACCGCGATCCGGCCAGCGGCGCCGAGATCGTGGGTGCCAACGAGATCCGCATCCCCGTGGGCCGGCCGGTCTACTTCGGCCTTACGAGCGCCGACGTGATCCACAGCTTCTGGGTGCCGGCACTGGGCGGCAAGATGGACATGCTGCCGGGCCGCGTGCAGCACCTGCAGTTGCAGGCCGACCGGCCCGGCACCTGGCGCGGACAATGCGCGGAGTACTGCGGCGACCAGCATGCACGCATGGCGCTGCACGTGGTGGCGGAGCAACCCGCAGCCTTCGAGGCCTGGCTCGCGGCTCAGGCGCGGCCCGCGGCGGCCTCGTCCTCGCCAGAGATCGAGCGTGGCCGCGAAGCCTTTCTCGCCCATCGCTGCAACGCCTGCCACACGGTGCGCGGCGTGAGCGAAGAAAGCCGGCTCGGCCCCGACCTCACGCACGTCGGCAGCCGCCTCTACCTCGGCGCGGGCACGGTGGCGAACGACGCCGCCGGCCTCGCGCAGTGGGTGGCCCACACGCAGCAGCTCAAGCCCGGCGCACGCATGCCTTCGTCGGGCGAGCGCATCGACGAGGCGAGCCTTCGATCCATCGCGGCCTGGCTCGGCGAGCTCAAATGAAACCCGCGGCCGACACCCTGCCCTCCAGCCTGCCGCGCCCAGACGGCGAGCGCGAGGCGCTCGAACGCGCCTGGCGGGCACCCGAAGGCTGGCGGCTGCTCTCGGCCGTCAACAACACGCACATCGGCGTGTTCTACATCGCGACTGCGATGCTCTTCTTCGTGCTCGCCGGCATCCTGGCGCTCGTGATGCGCGCGCAGCTCGCCGTGCCCGACAACGGGCTCGTCGACCCGAAGACCTACAACCAGCTCTTCACGATGCACGGCACCGTGATGATGTTCCTGTTCGCGGTGCCGATCGTCGAGGCCGTGGCCGTCTACCTGCTGCCGGGCATGCTGGGTGCGCGCGACCTGCCCTTTCCGCGCCTGTCGGCCTACGCTTTCTGGGCCTATGCGATCGGCGGCATCGCCTTCTTCTGCACCATCTTCTTCGGTCAATCACCCGACGGCGGCTGGTTCATGTACCCACCGCTCACCGGCAAGGAGTTCTCGCCGGGGCGCGGCGCGGACTGGTGGCTCCTGGGTATCGGCTTCATCGAGATCTCTGCGATCGCGGGCGCGATCGAGCTCATCATCGGCATCCTCTTCACGCGCGCGCCGGGCATGACGCTGATGAAGATGCCGGTGTTCGCCTGGGCCATGCTGGTGACCGCGCTGATGATCGTGTTCGCTTTCCCTGCGGTGATCGCGGCCACCATGCTGCTCGAGCTCGAGCGCGCCTTCGACTGGCCCTTCTTCATCGCGGCGCGCGGCGGCGATCCGCTCCTGTGGCAGCACCTGTTCTGGTTCTTCGGCCATCCGGAGGTCTACATCATCTTCCTGCCCGCAGCCGGCATGGTCTCGATGATGATCGCCACGCTCGCGGGCACGCCGCTGGTGGCCTATCGCGGCGTGGTCGCGGCGCTGGCGGGCGTCGGCATCGTGAGCTTCGCGCTGTGGGCGCACCACATGTTCACGGCCGGCCTCGGCAACCTCTCGATGATGGTCGTCTCGGCGGCCAGCTTCATCGTCGCGATTCCGAGCGGCGTGCAGGTGTTCGCATGGATCGCGACCTTCTGGCGCGGCCGCGTGCGGCCGAACGCGCCGACGCTGTTTTTGCTCGGCTTCCATTTCATCTTCGTGCTGGGCGGGCTCACGGGCGTGATGGTGGCGGTGCTGCCCTTCGACTGGCAGGCGCACGACAGCTACTTCATCGTCGCGCATTTCCACTACGTGCTGATCGGCGGCATGGTGTTCCCGCTGTTTGCCGGCTTCTACTACTGGCTGCCGGTGTTCAACGGGCATTGCCTGTCGGAACGCTGGGGCCGCTGGGTCTTCGGCCTGATGTTCGGCGGCTTCAATCTCGCCTTCTTTCCGATGCACATCGCGGGGCTGATGGGCATGCCGCGGCGCGTCTATACCTACCCCGGCGATCTGGGCTGGAACGGCCTCAACCTGCTGTCGACCATCGGCGCCTTCACCCTGGCAGCCGGCGTATTGCTGTTCATCGCCGACGCGGCGCGCACGCTGTGGCGACCCGGGAAGGAGCACGGCAACCCGTGGCGGGCCGGCACGCTCGAATGGCTGCCGATGCGCGACTACGGCGTGCGCAGCATTCCCGAAGTGATTTCCCGCGAACCCCTGTGGGACCGGCCCGCGCTGCCACAGGAGGTCGAGGCAGGCCGCCACTGGCTGCCCGGCACGGTCTTCGGCGGCCGCGAGACGCTGGTGACCAGCGCGCGCGATGCGCGGCCGCTGCACCTGCTGCGGCTGCCCACCGACGGCTGGTGGCCGATGGTCGCCGCGGCGGGGACCGCGGGCTTCTTCCTGCTGCTGACGGTCGAACGCATCGTGCCCGCCTTCGCCTGCGGCCTGCTCGCGATCGCCGCCATCCTCGTCTGGCTCTGGGGTTCCGACCAGTTGCCGCCGAGCGCGACGGCCCGCGTCGCGCGCGGCGTCTACCTGCCGGTGGGCGCCGCCGGCCGCGCCTCGCATTCATGGTGGGCCGTGATCGTGCTGATCGCAGTGGACATGACGATCTTCGCGTCCCTCGTGTTCTCGCATCTTCACGTGTCGATGGCCGCGGACGTGTGCCCGCCGGCCGGTGCGGCGCTGCCCGCGGCGCGCTGGCCGCTGGGCTCGGCCGCACTGCTCGCGGCCGGCTCGCTGCTGATGGCAGGCGCAGCGCACGTGCTGGGCTCGGCCGAGGCGAGCGGCCAGCGGCTGCTGCGCGCGCTGGTGCTGCTCGCGATGGCCTGCACCAGCGGCGCCTTCGCGCTCGACCTGGCCGGCCATCTGCAGGCCGGACTCGACCCGCGCGCACAGGCCTGGAGCGCGACCGTCGGCATGCTGCTCGGCTACCAGGGCTTCCACGTCGCGGTGCTGCTGCTGATGGGCGGCTACGTGCTGGCACGCTCCTGGAGCGGCCGGCTCCAGCCTGCCGCGCGCGCCACCATCGACAACACGCTCCTGATGTGGCATTGCGTCACGGCGCAAGGGCTGCTGGCCGCGCTCGCGGTGCAAATGGCGCCGCGCTTCGCTTGAGGCCCCGGTCGACGGAAGCTATATCTCGGCAAACACCTCGAGCAGGTTTCCGTCGGGGTCGCGAAAGAAAAGCGTGCGATGGCCAAAAGGCTGATCGGCAGGGGGAGAGAGAAGATCGATGCCCTGCCGCACGAGTTCGGCCGCACACCGATCTACATCCGGCGCGGAAACCTTGAACGCTAGCTGAAGCGAGGCGCTGCCTTTTGGCGTGCGAGCATCGGTTGCAGTTCGACCGGGCGTTGCCAATGCCAGGGTGTTGGCGCCGACTCGGTACTCGACCCAGTTCGGCGACAGCTCCCGTGACAGGCTGAACCGGAGAATGTCTTCATAGAAGCGACGCATCGCTGCCATATCGCGGACAAAGATGACCGAGTAGTCGATGGCCCGAATGGCTTGGAAAGGCGAATCCGGAAGCGGCTCTTTCACGGTGCTCGCTCCGTTCCCTACAGCAGATCCTGCGACTCGTCGTCGAAGCCCGGCACCGGCTGGGTCTTGGCCAGCGCCATCCAGAGGCTGAAGGGCATGCGCGGCAACGCGCGGTGCACGGCCGAACGCGCCACCACCAGCCGGCCCTGCTGCGCGATCAGCACGCCGCATTCGGCCGGGATTTCGTCGGGCTCGCCGATAGGGCGGCCCTTGGCGTCGCAGCCCAGCACGTACCAGCACTCGCCGCCGAGGTCGAGGTAGGCGGCGCGCTTGTCGGGCTTGCGCAGATCGCTCAGCAGGTCGGCGCGGTTGACCTTCACCTCGTGCACGATCGGCTGCGCATAGGCCTCGACGCTGGTGTTGCGGATCGAGAAGACGTCCGGCCGCGCGATGCACCAGCGCGGCTTGTCGCCTTCGTTCAGCGCCGGCAGCCGCGCCCGCAGACTCAAGGCCCGCCAAGCCACGCGGCCGGCGCGCGTCATCTCGCGCGCGACCTGCTCGACCAACGCCTCATGCTTGGAGAGCACCGCGCGGTTGACGACCAGCGTGCGCGCGATGTGCGCGATGCCGGCATCGGTGACGCGCAGCGTTTCGTGGCCCGGTGCCGAACGCACGCGTTCCAGCAGGCCGGCCGCCAGCAGGTCGACCTCGATGGCGTCGCAGCAGGGCCAGCCGGCCGAGCGATAGATCTCGCGCAGGCGGCGCGCATGCAGGCGCCCCAGCGCCGCCGCGCCGGGCGGCGGATCGGCGACCGGCGACGGCGCGCCCGGGTCGGTCATCGGCGGATCAACCGCCGGCGGGTCGCCCTCGGGTGGCGGCGGCGGTGGCTGCGCGGGCGTTGGCGGGGTCGGCAGATCGGGCGCTGGCGGCGGCGGCCCGATGGGTACGCCGACGCCGGCGCGCTGCGGGGCGAGTGCTGCATTCATCGCGCAAGGTTAGCGAAAAGCAGCGGCCAAGGCGAGTGTGCGCGGCTACGGGCTGCCGGCCGCAGATCCGGACATGACCACCACCACCTGCGCCTGCGCCTTTCCGACCGAGAGGTAGATATGCCCCACGCCGCTGTCGAAGTAGACCGACTCGTTGCGCCGCACCAGCACCGATTCGCCCGTCTCGAAGCGGATGCGCACAGTGCCGGACAGGACCATGCAGAACTCGTGGCCCGGGTGCCGGATGAAGTCGGCGAACTCGCTCTCGTGGCGCGCCAGGATGCGGCCGTGCATCGGCTCCATGATCTTCGCCGGATGATCGGCGCACAGCATCCGGTATTCGTACTGGTCGCTGGTATAGCTCGGGGCACTGCCGAGCGCCGAATGAACGAAGGTCGGCGCCGCCTTGCCCGCGCGGCGCGCGGCCGGATCGAACAGGCGGGAGATATCGACGTTCAGCGCCCGCGCGACGGCGGCGAATTTCTCGTAGCTGATCGAGATCTGCCCGAGCTCCATCTTCGACAGCGTGGACAAGGCCACGCCCGAACGAACGGACAGTTCCTTCAGCGTGAGCTTGCCGGCCTTGCGGATCGAGCGCAGCCGCTCGCCCATGACGTCGCGCCCTATCGATTCGACGGGCGCGGCGGCCGATCGGGTGAGGCGCGGTTTTTTCGCGGGCGGCGGGGGCGGAGGGCGCAAGGTACGGACCATGGGGCGGCGCATTATGGCGCAAGGGGTACGTCTTGACCGGACTCGCGCCGCAGAACGATAATTCTCGTAAATGAGAATTCAGCTTCCATGAGCACACCATCGCCTACCTTCGACTTCGCCGTGATCGGCGCCGGCATCGCCGGCGCATCGCTCGCCTTCCAGCTGGCACCGCGCGCGCGCGTGATCGTGCTGGAGCGCGAGTCCCAGCCCGGCTATCACTCGACCGGCCGCTCCGCCGCGATGTTCATGGAAAGCTATGGCACGCCGGCCATCCGGGCGCTGACGCGTGCGAGCCGCGCGTTCTACGAGCAACCGCCCGAAGGCTTCGCCGAGCACCCGCTGCTCACGCCGCGCGGCGCGCTCTACATCGCCAGCGAAGCCCAGTCACAGGAACTGCAGGCGACCTTCGAGGCGCTGTCGCGCAACACCCCGAACGTCCGTCTCGTCACCGGCGAGGAGGCCGTTTCCATGGTGCCGGTGCTACGCGCCGACCGCGTGAACGCGGCCATCTTCGAGCAGGATGCACAGGACATCGACGTCCATGCACTCCATCAGGGCTACCTCAAGGGCATGCGAGCGCGCGGCGGCACGTTGCGCTGCGACGCGGAGCTCGTGGCGGCGGTGCGTACCGAAGGCTTGTGGCAACTGAGCCTGGCCGATGGCCAGCAGGTGCAGGCGCGCGCCCTGGTCAACGCCGCGGGCGCGTGGGCCGACCAGATCGCGGACCTGTGCAAGGCCGCGCGCGTCGGGCTCGAACCGCGGCGGCGCAGCGCCTTCACCTTCGCGGCGCCCGAGGGCCTCGACTGCGCGGCGTGGCCGGCGGTCGTGGGCATCGACGAAAGCTTCTACTTCAAGCCGGATGCCGGCCAGCTGCTGGGCTCCCCGGCCAATGCCGAACCGGTGGCGCCGCACGACGTGGTGCCCGAGGAACTGGACGTGGCGCTGGGCATCCACCACATCGAGAACGCCACCACGCTCTCGATCCGCCGCCCGAGCCATGCCTGGGCGGGACTGCGTTCCTTCGTGGACGACGGCGACTTCGTGCTCGGCTGGGACGAGGGCTGCGAAGGCTTCTTCTGGCTCGCCGGCCAGGGCGGCTACGGCATCCAGACTGCCGCAGGCGCTTCGGAACTGGCGGCTGCCCTGCTGCACCATGAGGCGCCGCCGGCACGGCTGCTCGCGCATGGCGTGGATCCGCTCGCATTCCGGCCGGGGCGCCTGCGTTGACTTCCGCGCCAGTGGGGCTTCTACTGGCACGATTCATGCACGTTTTCGGTTTTACTCGGATATGAGAATTCTCGTTAAAGAGAATCCCTTGACCATCACCGAAAGGACTTTCATGCAACTCCGCACCAGCGCCCTTCTTCAAGCTGCAGCATGGGCCTGCGCATCCTTCGCGGCCGTGCTGCCTGCCCAGGCCGCCGGCTATCCGGAAAAACCGGTGCAGATCGTCGTGCCCTATCCACCCGGCGGCGCGGGCGACGTGATGGGCCGCCTGCTCGCGCGGCAGCTCGAAGCGAAGCTCGGGCAGCCGGTGATCGTCGACAACAAGCCCGGCGCGGGCACCGCCATCGGCGCGCAGTTCGTGGCGAATGCCAAGCCCGACGGCTACACGCTGCTCTTGAGCTCCAATTCCACCTACACCCTCAATCCGGCGATTCAGCCCAAGCTGTCCTACGAGCCGGCCAAGGCCTTCGAGCCCGTCGGCATGGTGGCCAACATGGCGCTGATGCTGGTGGCCCATCCGTCGGTGCAGGAGAACAGCGTGCAACAGCTCGTTGCAGCCGCCAAGGCCGCGCCGGACAAGTACGTGTACGGCTCCTTCGGCAACGGCACCGTGTCCCACTTCTCCGGTGAGATGTTCAAGGCGGCGGCAGGCGTCAAGATGACGCACGTGCCCTACCGCGGCAGCGCGCCGGCGATGACCGACCTGGTCGGCGGCCAGATCCCGCTCGCCTTCGACAGCGTGGTGGCCGCCGCGCCGCACATCAGGACCGGAAAGATCAAGCCGCTGGCGGTCACCACCCCCACGCGCTCGACCCTGCTGCCCGATGTGCCGACCATTGCCGAGAGCGGCTACCCCGGCTACGAAATGAGCTCCTGGATCGCGCTGGTCGCGCCGAGCGGCCTGCCGCCCGAGGTCAAGCAGAAGCTCGAGCAGGCCCTGGCCGCGGCCATGGGGGACGCCGAGATGCGCGACAAGCTCAAGGGCCTGGGCTTCGAGCCCGCCTACGCGCCGATCAAGGACTGGAGCGGCAGGCTCGGCGGCGACATCGCCCGGCTGCGCAAGATCGCAGAACAATCCAACATCAAGCCCGACTGACCTTCTCCTGGATCCTTACATCCATGCCATCCAGCCACACCCTTGCAGACCAGTCCGCCGTCGAACTGCGCCGCATGATCGGAAGCCGCGAGGTCTCGCCGGTCGAGGTGCTGGAGGCCAGCATCGCGCGCATCGAGGCGCTGAACCCGGCCGTCAACGCGCTCACCGCCACCTGCTTCGAGCGCGCGCGCGAAGAAGCCCGGCGCGCCGAGGTGCAGGTGCTTCGCGGCGAAGCGCTGGGCAGCCTGCACGGCCTGCCCCTCGGCATCAAGGACCTGGAAGACACCGCCGGCCTGCTGACCACCTACGGCTCGCCGCGCTTCCGAGGCCAGGTGCCCGCGCGTGACCACGCGCTCGTCGCACGCCTGCGCGCCGCGGGTGCGATCGTGGTTGCCAAGACCAACGTGCCGGAGATGGGCGCCGGCGCCAACACGCGCAATCCGGTCTGGGGCGCCACCGGCAATCCCTTCGACCCGATGCGCAACGCCGGCGGTTCCTCCGGCGGCTCGGCCGCTGCGCTCGCCACCGGCATGCTGCCGGTCGCCACCGGCTCCGACACCGGCGGGTCGCTGCGCATTCCCGCGGCACTCTGCGGCGTTGTCGGCTTCCGCCCCTCGCCGGGCCTGGTGCCGGTGGAGCGCCGGCAGCTCGGCTGGACGCCGATCTCGGTGATCGGGCCGATGGGACGCACCGTGGCCGACACCTGCCTGCAGTTCGGCGCCTCGGTCGGCCAGCATGCGTGCGACCCGCTCACCTACGCGGTGGACGGCCGCACGTTCACGCAGCTCGCGCCCGCGGACCTCGCCTCGCTGCGCGTCGGCTACACCGAGGACTTCGGCGTCTGCCCGGTCGACGACGGCATCCGCACCCTGTTCCGCCAGCGCATCGCGACCATTCGCCACCTGTTCCGAAGCGTCGACGAGGTGCGGCCCGACATGGGCGAAGCGGACCGCTGCTTCGACGTGGTCCGTGCCGCGAGCTTCGTCGCGGCCTTCCGCGAGGCCTACGAAACCGACCCCGGCTCGCTCGGGCCCAACGTGCGAGCCAACTACGAGATGGGCGCGAACATGACGATGGCGGACGCCACCTGGGCGCACCTGGAGCAGACACGCATCTTCCGATCGTTCCAGACGCTCTACGAGGACTTCGATCTCATCCTGTCGCCGACCACGCCGGTGTCGCCCTTCGCCTGGACGCTGCCCTACCTCGATCAGATCAACGGCCAGAAGCTCCGCAACTACTACCACTGGCTGGGCCTGACCTACGTCGTCACGCTGGCCACCAACCCGGCGCTCGCGCTGCCCTGCGGCGTGGACGCGGGCGGCATGCCCTTCGGCCTTCAGCTCATCGGCCGCTTCCGCGGCGATGCCGAACTGCTGTCGATCGCGCATGCGATGGAAGCCGCGTTCGCGCGCATGCCCGAAACGCAGCGGCCGCAGCCGGATCTCGCTCGCCTTGCGAAGCCCGTGCCCGAGCTGAAATCGATCGTGACGCATCCGCCGATCTTCGACGCCGCGATGCCGCCTGCCGCAACCGGGGGCCAGGCCGCTGTTTGAGCGCGGGAGACGATCCCGCCTCACTCCTCGTCGCGCACCCGGTGCTGTCCCATCAGCGTCTGCTGCAGCGCCGGCGGCACCGCCTCGTAGTGCGAAAGCTCGATGGTGTAGCGCCCCTGCCCGCTGGTCAGCGCGTTGAGCCGCGACTGATAGCCCGAGAGCTCCGACAACGGCACCTGCCCCCGGATCAGCACCGTACCCGCCGAGCCGTTGGAGGTGCCCGTGACCAGGCCGCGCCGCCCCGACAGGTCGCCCGTGACGTCGCCGATCGCGGAGTCCGGCGCGGCGATGTCGATCTGCACCACCGGCTCCAGCACGATCGCGCGTGCCGCCTGGATGGCCGCGATGAAGGCCTTGCGGCCGGCGGTGGCGAAGGCGATGTCCTTGCTGTCGACGCTGTGGTGCTTGCCGTCGTAGACCACCACGCGCACGTCGACCACCGGGTAGCCGGCGATCGCGCCGTGATCCAGCACCTCGCGCACGCCCTTCTCGACCGCGGGGATGAACTGGCTCGGAATGGTTCCGCCCCGCACCTCGTCGGCAAACTCGAAGCCGGAGCCGCGCGGCAGCGGCTCGATGCGCAGGAACACCTCGCCGAACTGGCCGGCGCCGCCGGTCTGCTTCTTGTGGCGGTGGTGGCCCTCGGCCGGCACCGTCACGGTCTCGCGGTAGGCGATGCGCGGCGGCCGCGTGTTGACCTCGAAGCGGTAGACCTCGCGCAGCCGCTCGAGCAGCACGCGCAGGTGCAGCTCGCCGAGGCCGTAGACGATGGTTTCGTTGGTGACCACCACATGCTCCAGCCGCAGGCAGGGGTCCTCGTCGACCAGCTTGCCCAAGATCTCCCACATGCGCTGCTCGTCGCCATGCCGCTTGGGCTCGATCGCCAGCCCGTGCACGGGAATCGGGAATTCCAGCGGCGCGAGATGGACCCGGTCGTCCTCGGCCGCGTCGTGCAGCACGGCGTCGAAATGGATCTCGTCGACCTTGGCCACGGCCGCGATGTCGCCCGGCAGCACGCGCGACACCTCCACATGGTCCTTGCCCTGCAGCATGAACAGGTGGCCCACCTTGAAGGGCTTGCGCCCGTCGCCGATGTAGAGCTGGCTGTCGCGCGTGAGCGTGCCCTGGTGCACGCGGAAGATGCCCATCTTGCCGACATAGGGGTCGACCGTGACCTTGAACACGTGCGCCAGCACGTGCAGCGACGGGTCGGGCGCGACCGTCATTGGCCGCGCGGCCGCGCCCTCGCCGACGACGAAGTCCGGCGGGTTGGCCTCGGTCGGGTCGGGCAGGAGCTTGACGATCACGTCCAGCAGCTCGGCCACGCCGGCGCCGCTGCGCGACGAGACGAAGCACACCGGGATCAGGTGGCCTTCGCGCAGCGCCTGCTCGAGCGGCGCGTGCAGCTCGGCCGGATCCACGTCGCCCTCTTCGAGATAGCGGTCGACGAAGGCCGCATCGACCTCCACCACCTGCTCGACCAGCGCGCGGTGCGCCGCTTCGACGGGGCCGAAGTCGGACTGCCCGAAGCGATTGAAGAAGCAGTCCACCACCTGCTTGCCGACCCCGTCGGGAAGGTTCAGCGGCAGGCATTCGCGGCCGAAAGTGGCCTGGATGTCGGCCAGCAGGCCCGCCAGCGAGACGCCCTGCGAGTCGATCTTGTTGACGATGATCATGCGGGCGAGGTGGCGCGAGGCCGCGTACTCCATCATGCGCACGGCCATCGGCTCGATGCCGGTGGCGGCATTGATGACCACCGCCGCCGTTTCGACCGCCTCCAGTGCCGGCAGGCTCTGGCCGAGGAAGTCGGCGCCGCCGGGCGTGTCGATGAAGTGAATGCGCGTGCCGGCATGCGTGAGGTGCATCACCGATGCGTTGAGCGAATGCTGCATGCGCCGCTCGATCGGGTCGTGGTCGCTGGCGGTGCTGCCCCGCTCGACGCTGCCCGGCGCGCCGATGGCGCCCGTCTTGTACAGCAGCGCCTCGGCCAGGGTGGTCTTGCCCGAGGCCGAGGGCCCGACGAGCGCCAGTGTGCGCACCGTCTCCATTTCGGCCGCGAGGCCGTTCGATCGGCTTGGCATGGGTGGTCTCCTTGCGCCCGGAAGGCCCGCCGGGCGGATCGTTGGGATCGCGTGCTTGCCTCTGCCGACCCAGCGTACGGGATTGACCGGCCCGGCGCAAGCGGGGCAGGCAGCTACGGCGTGACGAACGCTCCGCCCCCAGCGTGCCGCAGGGCCTGCCTTCCCAGGGCGTGCAGCACGGGCAGGGCCGCGAGCGCCGCCGTCAGATGCTTGAGGGTGTGGCCCGATACCAGCTGCTGCGTCGCCTCGTAGATCGCGTGGTCCGACAGCTCGAACAGCTTGGCCAGGCCGTAGAAGAAGATCACCCAGCCCAGCTTGACCCCGATGGCGCCGCTCACCGGCTTGGCGAGCGCCAGCGCCAGGACCAGCGCCATGCCGCCGTACTGGACCAGTGCCCACGGCAGCACATTGCCGGTTTCGTGATGGACGCCCACCGCCAGCAGCCCTCCGGCCAGCGTGAACCAGGCCGCCGGCCAGCCGGCGCGCGCACTCACCCGGTCGCAGACCGCGACACCCAGGATGCCGGCGAACGCGACCGCCATGCCGGCACGGTCTGCGGCCAGCCGCAGGCCGTCGGGCTGCAGGTGATAGAAAGCCGACCCCGCTGCGGTGAGGATCAGCCCTGCGAAGAACATCCAGGCGCAATCGAGCGCATTGTCGGGTGGCTGGCTCGCGGGCTGCGGGCCCGGCACGATGTCTTGCGTGTCCTTGCGGGCGCGGTCCAGCCGGCGCAGCCGGAGCAGGCCCCAGATGCCGATGGCCGCGAAAGGCAGATTGCTCAGCACGTCCATCGCGTTCGGCAGCCCGTGCCAGGCACGGTTGTCGGCAAGGGCTGCGGCGGCCAGTTCGGGGGTCGGCAGCGCGGGCGCGACGATGGCGCTCACCCACAGCAAGGCGAACAGGATCAGCAATCCGCGTTCGCGAGGTAAGAGCGACGGCACAACCATGGCGGAACTCCAGGTAGCTCGAGAGAAATTCTCCACCACTTCAGGCAACAGCCGACAATATTCCCCACCACGAAAAGCTGTCCATGAAAACCTTGTTTCTGGTGCGGCATGCCAAGTCGAGTCGCGACGATCCGTCCTTGCCCGACCGGGAGCGGCCATTGAACGATCGCGGCCTCGACGACGCGCCCAGGATGGGCAAGCGCCTGAGCAAGCGCGGCGTGAAGCCCGATCTGCTGGTGTCGAGCCCGGCGCTGCGGGCGCTGACGACTGCGCAACTCATCGCCGACGAGATCGGTTATGCACGCAAGAACATCGCCGTCGATGAGCGGCTCTACGCCAGCAGTCCGGACGACTTGCTCGCCGTCATTTGCGCACTCGACGACAAGCTGGCCCGCGTGATGCTCTTCGGCCACAACCCCGAGTTCACCGAGCTCGCGCACCGGCTGTCGAGCGAGATCGTCGACATGCCCACCTGCGCCGTCGCCGAGTTCCGCTTCGATGCCAAGGCATGGGCGGATGTCGCGGAGCTCGGCCCGGCGAAGGCGAAGCTGGACGCGCCGAAGAAGTAGTTCTAAGCGAGCGGCGATACCCCGGTCAGCCAGATGTGTGCCCTCCACAGGAAAGCGGCATACACCACCAAGCCGCCCGCGAGTGCCACGATGTCGTTCAGCGCACCCGGCGGAGCGCCAGGCACCCTGCGAGGCACGGCGCGGTGTTGGACGGAAATCCAGTCAACCACTGCCCACACGAGGAAAGCCCCGAACAGCAGCACATCGGCCAGCGTGCCATTGCCCAGCAGGTGCGCCGTTGCCCAGAGCGCCACGGCAAGCAGCATGGGGTGCTTGACCGTTCGCTGGATGCGCCCAGGCAGGTAGGCCGCGAACAGCAGCGGAAACACCGGCAGCATCAACAGCAGCGCGACATGCCGCAACCCCGGCGGCGGCGCGTAGAGCACCACCGGCGCCTGGCGAGCCAGGCCATAGCCATAAATGAGCAACAGCAGGCCGACGAGCGAGGCCAGGGCGTAGGTGCCTTTCCAGACCCGCTCGCCGCGCCGGTCGACCTGCGCATCGCGCCAGGCGGGCGCGACGATGGACACCGAATGAATGCCGAGGAACAGGATGAGGCCAACGACAAGAAGAGACATGGGAACTACCTCCAGGCGGCGCTGCCGGCCGCAGTGGCCGTTGAACGATTGTCAGTGGAAATCGCGGCTCTTGTTGCTCTTGGCCAGCCGGCCCAGGAGCGGCGTGAGGTCCTTGAAGCCGGTGGCCACCAGGTGGCGCACCTCGCCGCCGCTGTCCACGTCGCGCTGCCAGGTGCCCTGCACCGCGAGCAGGTGCGACTTGAGCAGCGGCTCGCGCCAGGCCTCGACCACGTGGCTCCAGACGATCACGTTGACGTTGCCGGTTTCGTCTTCGAGCGTGACGAAGATGGTGTCCTTGGCGGTCTGCGGACGCTGGCGTCCCATCACGATGCCGCAGGCGCGCACGGTCCGGCCGCTCGGCACCTCGCGCAGCTGTTCGGCGCTCGATAGCCGCATGCGCGCGAGCCGCGGGCGCAGCAGCGCCAGGGGATGGCGGCGCAGCGTGAAGCCCAGCGAGGCGTAGTCGCCCACGATCTCCTCGCCCTCGGGCGCGACCGGCAGCTGCAGGGCCGCTTCGTGGATGGGCACGCCCTTGAGCAGCGCCGGCGCGCGGCGCTGCGCGGTGGCGTCCCACACCTGCTGGCGGCGGTGGCCAGAGAGCGCGAGCAGCGCATCGGCCGCCGCGAGCGCGGCCATGTCCTTGGCGTCGAGTTCGGCGCGCAGGGCCAGGTCTTCGGTGCTGGTGAAGGCGGCCTGGGCGCGGGCTTCGACGATGCGTTGGGCGCCGGCCCCGCTGAGGCTCATGACGCGGCGCAGGCCGAGGCGCACGGCGGGTTGGCCGGGCATGCCGAGGCGGGTGGCGAAGCGCGGGGACAGCTCCGATGGAAGAACAGCCGCCTTCTCGAGCGTGCAATCGAGCTCGCTCGCCGTCACGTCCACCGCCCGCACCTCGACGCCATGGCGCCGCGCATCCTGCACCAGCTGCGAGGGCGAGTAGAAGCCCATGGGCTGCGAGTCGAGCATCGCGGCCAGGAAGCAGGCGGGCTCGTGCAGCTTGAGCCAGCTGCTCACGGTCACCAGCAGCGCGAAGCTCGCGGCATGGCTTTCGGGAAAGCCGTATTCGCCGAAGCCCTGGACCTGCTTGAAGATGGCCTCGGCGAACTCGCGGTCGTAGCCGTTGTCGACCATGCCGCCGACCAGCGGCCCGTAGAACTTCTCGACGCCGCCCTTGCGCTTCCAGGCCGCCATCGAGCGGCGCAGGCGATCCGCCTGGTCGGGCGTGAAGCTGGCCGCGATCATCGCGATCTGCATCACCTGTTCCTGGAAGATCGGTACGCCGAGCGTGCGGCCGAGCGCTTCGATGAGGTCGGGATAGCGGTAAGTGACTTCGCCGCCCTTGCGGATCTTCTCGCGGTTCTTGAGGTACGGATGCACCATGCCGCCCTGGATCGGCCCGGGCCGCACGATCGCGACTTCGATCACGAGGTCGTAGTAAGTGCGCGGCCGCAGGCGCGGCAGCATCGACATCTGCGCCCGGCTTTCGATCTGGAACACGCCGATGGTGTCGGCGTCGCAGATCATGTCGAACACCGCCTCGTCGTTCTTCGGAATCTGGTGCATCTGCAGCGCCGTGCCGCGCCAGCCGTTGACCATGGCCAGCGCGCGCCGGATCGCGCTCAGCATGCCGAGCGCCAGCACGTCGACCTTGAGCATGCCCATGGCCTCGAGGTCGTCCTTCTCCCACTGGATGACGGAGCGGTCCTTCATCGACGCGTTCTCGACCGGCACCAGGCGCGTCAGCTTGGTCTGCGTGAGCACGAAGCCGCCCACGTGCTGGCTCAGGTGGCGCGGAAAGCCCCTGAGCTGCTGCGTGAGCTCGATCCACTGGTACAGCTTGAGCATGTCTTCGCGCACGCCCACGCGCTGCATCGCTTCTTCGAGACGCTGGTCGAGCACGACGTGGTCGAACCAGTAGTGGTCCTTGGCGAATTCGTCGACGAGAAGCGCATCGACGCCCAGCGCCTTGCCCACGTCGCGCAGCGCGCTGCGGGAGCGATAGCAGATCACGACCGCGGCAATGGCGGCGCGGTCGCGGCCGTACTTCTCGTAGATGTACTGGATCACCTCCTCGCGCCGCTGGTGCTCGAAGTCGACGTCGATGTCGGGCGGCTCGCGGCGCTCGCGGCTCAAAAAGCGCTCGAACAGCAGGTGGCCGGTTTCTGGATCGATCGCGGTGATGCCGAGGCAGAAGCAAACCGCGGAGTTCGCCGATGAGCCGCGGCCCTGGCAGAGGATGTCCTTGGAACGCGCAAAGCGAACGATGTCTTCGACGGTGAGGAAGAACATCTCGTAATGCAGCTCGAGGATCAGCTCGAGCTCATGCGCCACCTGCGCCCGCACTTTCTCCGGAATGCCCAGCGGGTACTTGTCCCGTGCGCCTTCCCAGGTCTTGCGCACCAGCGTCTGGGCCGGGGTCTCGCCGTCCGCCACGTTCTCGAGCGGGTATTTGTAGTGCTCGCGGATCACGTCGAGATCGAAGGCGCAGCGCCGCGCGACTTCGAGCGTGTTGGCAAGCAGCTCTGCCGGATAAAGCTCGGCCAGGCGCAGGCGCGAGCGCAGGTGCCGCTCGGCATTGGACTGCAGCGCAAAGCCGCATTCGGCCACCGGCCTGCCTTCGCGCACCGCAGTGATCACGTCCTGCAGTGGCTTGCGCGAACGCACGTGCATGTGCACGTCGCCGACCGCCACCAGCGGCACGCCGGTCTGCATGCCCGCCTGTTGCAAGGCGGCGAGCCAGAGGTCGTCGTCGAGCTCGTTCGCAAGTTCCACCGCGATCCAGAGATGCCCTTCGAATAGACGCGCGGCCTCCGTCACATCGGCGCACAGCGCTGCGACATCGGGCATCGCACCCGGCGTGCGCAGCGGCACGAAAAGGATTTCGCAATCGCGCAGCGAGGCCACATCGCTTTGCGCCCAGCTCACGCGATACGTGCCCTTGGGCGCCGTGGTGGTGCGCGCCGCGGTGATGAACTCGCAGAGATTGCCCCAGCCTTCGAGGTCGTGCGCGATCGCCACCAGCTTGAAGCGCTCGAACAGGAACTCGCTGCCGAACAGCAGCCGGAACGGATGCTGCTCCGAGGGGTCCAGCGTTTCGAGGTACTCCCTGAGCCCCTCGTGCGCGCGCACCACGCCGGCCACCGAGCATTCGTCGGTGATCGCGAGCGCCTCGTAGCCGAGGTCGTAGGCGCGCTTCACCAGCTCTTCGGGGTGCGATGCGCCACGCTGGAAGCTGAAGTTCGTGATGCAGTGCAGCTCGGCATAAGAGGGCAAGGCCGGCGCCCGCAGCGGCTCGGGCTGCGACCGCCACGGCAGCGCATGCACCGTGGCCGAAGCCCGTGCGCGCCGCTGGATCTGCTTCTCGCTGAGCTCAGGCATACATGCCTTGCAGGTACCAGCGCGGCGCTTCGGAAGTGAAGCAGGACGAAGGCCGCTCGCGGTAGATCCACACCAGGCCGGCCTTCGGGCTTTCCGCGATGTAGTAGTCGCGCACCGCGGGCTGGCCCTCGCCCCACCAGCCGGCCTCCACCCGCTGCGGCCCGACCAGCTTGCGCAGGCGGCCCTGGTAGCAGGGGCGCTCGCCTTCCATGTCCAGCCGCAGGGGTTCGCGCAGCAGCCAGGCCGGGTATATGGCCCCCACGCTCGGCACTTCGTGTCCTCGCTGCCCCCCGAGGGGGCCGTCGGCCGCCTTGGGGCGGCCCGGCGTCGGCCGAGCATCGGGCCGTGGCTTGTGCAGCGCGGGCACCCATGCCTGCTGGCGCTCCGGCCGGTGGTCGGCCTGCGCGACCGCACGCAGCACCTGCTGCGCGCCCAACCGCGCACTGAGCCGCTCGACCAGCTCGTGCAGCTTGTCGCCCTTGCGGTTGTCTTCCGGCAGAAAGCTCGTGCTGGCGCCGGCCCAGGGCGTGGTCTCGATCGAGCGCAGGCGCAGCCAGCTGGCGGGGGCGGCCAGCGTCGTGAGCGCGAGCCGTTCGGCCAGCAGGCGCCGCAGGTGCGCCATGTCCTGCGTGGGCTCGGCCGTGCGCACCGTGACCTGCTGATGCGGCGGCAGGTCGACGCCGTTGAAGCGCTTGAGGTCGAGCGTCCACTGCAGCTCGAGCGCCACCGCGCCGCGCTGGCGCGCGGCGAGCCAGATCTGCAGCGCGCTGAGCAGGCGGTTGGCCGACCACATGAGTTCGGGCGCGCTTTCGGCCAGCGCGGGGAGTTCCAGCTTCTGCTCGAACGCGTCGGGCAGCGTGAGCCAGGCGTGGCTTTCAGGACGCAGGCCGTAGGCGGCATCGAGCGCTTCACGCAATTCCTTGCCGAAGCGGCGCGTGAGCCCGCCGCGCGGCAGCGCCGCCACCTCGCCCCAGGTGCGGCAGCCCAGGTTCGCCAGCACGTCGAGGTGGTCGCGCGCCGCGCTCAGCGTGTCGAGCGGCAGACCGGAAGGGGCGTCAGCGGGCGGCTCTTCGCCGCGCGCGAACATGCGCAGCCGTGCAAGCGCGATCCGGCTGGTCGCGCCCTGCGCTCGCTGCACGGGCACCGGCGCGGGATTGGTTCGCGCCAGCTCGCGCATCAACGACAGGCGCCCGCCCCACAGCCGCTCGCAGGCCGAGACTTCGAGCAGCAGCGCCTCGTCGTCGACCCAGGCGACGCGCGGCGTGAACTGCAAGGCCCACCAGCCGAGCGCCTCGGGCGGCGGCATCGGCAGCGCGGTATCGGCGAGGAGCTCAGGCGGCCAGCGCAATGCGATCCAGTGCATGGCCTTTCTCCTGGTGGAAGCCGAGGCGGACCACGGTCGCGCCCTCGGCCATCGGCTGCAAGACGCCCTCCTGCTGCTGCCGCAGCTTGCGCCGCAACTGGCTGGCCGCGAGCAGCGCCGTCATGCGCTCGCTGCGCGCCGGCAGCTGGATGGGCGAGGCCAGCGGCGGGCCGCGGCGCTTGAGGATGTGGACGTCGATTTGCGCGCTGTCTTCCCCGCAGCTCGCCAACCGCAGGCGCAGCCGCGCCGGTGAAGTCATCTGGGCCGCCGTCTCGGGGCGGAACACGAACAGCAGCGCATCGTGCTGCGCCGCCGCAAGCTGCAGCCGCCGCAGCTCGCCCACGCGCGCCTGCGGCAGCCAGGCCAGCACGGCGGCCACGTCGGCGCAGCGCAAGGCTTGTTCGCAGGCCCACAACTTGGCTGCCGAAGCCTCGCAACGCACCCACAACAACGCCTCGACCGGCAGGCCTTGCGCTGCGAGCGCGGGGCCGAAGGGTTCTTGCGGCGCCCCGATCAACGCGACCGGGCCCGTGCCGCCCTGCACCGCCTGCGCCAGCGCCGGCAGCAGCAGTTGCCAGGCATGCGCCTCGGGCGCGGACTGCAGCAGCTCGGTCATTGCACCCACCGGCCAGCCGCCGCCCGGCAGCTCTGCATCGAGCGCCGCATGGCCGGTGCCGATGACCTGCCCGTCGGCCAGGCCCAGCTCGTCCCCGCGCCAGACCTTGTGGCGCGCGGAGGATGAAAAGGAGTCGAAGGAAGGGGGGCCCATGATGATCGAATAACTGTATTTTTATACAGTATTCTTCGGTCGTCTCAGGATTTTTGTAAGCGTAGGGATGAGGGGGCGAGAGCGCCCTTTCATCCCATTTATGGGATAAATTGCATGCCTGCTTCCATCGAAAAGCCTCTGTTCTGGATTGGGAGCAGCAAGAAGGACCTCATGGCCTTGCCGATCGACGTGCGGAAGTTCTTTGGCCATGCCCTCGACTTCGCCCAACATGGCCAACAGCATGCAGCCGCCAAGGTGCTGAAGGGCTTCGGCGGAGCAGGCGTCCTGGAGGTCATCGAAGACGATGTGAGCGGCACATACAGAGCGGTCTACACGATCAGGTTTGCAGAGGCAGTGTTCGTCCTGCATTGCTTCCAGAAGAAAAGCAAGAGCGGTATCGCCACGCCGAAACAGGAGATGGACGTCATTCGCTTGCGGCTGAAAGCGGCCGAAGCACTGGTCAAGGAATTGCGTGATGACAAAACGAATCGTTGAAAGTCTTGAAGTGGAAGCAGGCTCAGGCAACGTGTTTGCCGATCTCGCCCTGCCCGACGCCGACAAGCTCAAGATCAAGTCCGGCCTCACCATCGAGATCACGAAAGCAATCCACCGTCTCCAACTCACGCAAAGCGAAGCCGCCAAGCGCATGGGCATTTCGCAACCGAAGGTCTCGGCCCTGTTGCGGGGCGAGTTCTCCAACTTGTCCGAGCGCAAGCTGATGGACTGTCTCAACCGACTCGGCTACGACATCGAAATCAAGGTCAAGCCGGCAGCCGCACCAACAGGGCATCTGATGTTCGCAGTGGCTTGAAGATGACTACCCGCCCCATCCCCTCCACCCAGGAAGCCCTCCCCGTCATCGGCTGCGGCACCTGGATGGGCTTCGATGTCGCCGCCGGCAGCGCCGAGCACCAGCGCCTGCCCGGCGTGCTCGATGCGCTGTTCGCGGCTGGCGGCAGGCTGATCGACAGCTCGCCGATGTACGGCCGGGCCGAGGCCGTTACCGGCGAGCTGCTGCTGGCTGCGGCGAAGCAGCGCGACACGGCCTTCCTCGCCACCAAGGTTTGGACCAGCGGCCGCGAGGCCGGCATCGCGCAGATGGCACAGTCCTTCCAGCGCCTGCGCACCGAGCGCATCGACCTGATGCAGGTGCACAACCTGGTCGACTGGCGCACGCATCTCGAAACGCTACGCGGCTGGAAGGAGCAGGGCCGCGTGCGCTATCTCGGCATCACGCACTACACCGCCTCGGCCTACCCGGAAGTCGAGGCCGTGCTGCGGGCCGAGAAGCTCGACTTCCTGCAGATCAACTACTCGCTCGATGCGCGCGAGGCCGAGCAACGCCTGCTGCCGCTGGCCGCCGAGCGCGGCGTCGCGGTCATCGCCAACATGCCTTTCGGCGGCGGCGGCCTCATGCGCCGGCTTCGCGGCAAGCCCCTGCCCGGCTGGGCCGCAGAGATCGGCTGCGCGAGCTGGGCGCAGTTGCTGCTGAAGTTCGTGCTGAGCCACCCAGCCGTGACCTGCACCATCCCCGGCACCAGCCGGCCCGAGCACATGGCGGACAACGCGGCGGCCGGTGCGGACGGCTTTCCGGATGCCGCCTTTTGGCGGCGCAACGCGGCCTCGCTACAGCTCTAGGCGAAGAAGCGCAGCAGCAGCGCATTCACCTCGGCCGCGCGCTCGTACTGCACCCAGTGGCCGGCGCCGTCGACCACCGCACCCTCGCGCTGCGGATGGCCGGCTGTGAGCTGCGCGACCAGCGGCCGCGAATCGGCCGTCACGTCGTGTTCGCCCCAGACCAGCAGTTGCGGCCCGCCGAGCGCGTCGAGCGCCGCCTGCAGCCCGCCCGCCATCGAAACCTCCTTGCTGCGAAAGCGCGTGCCATGGCAGGAGATGTCGTGAATGGCAAAGGCCAGCGCGTCGATGGCAGCGGGCTCGTGCAGCATCAGCGCGCGCAAGTTGTGCAGCAGCGCGGCGCGCTCCTCCTCGCGGTCCTTGGCGGCACGCCAGTTGATCATCTCGGCCGTCATGCGGCGCATCGTGCCGTGCCCGCCGCTGCCCATCAGCGCCAGCCGCCGTATGCCGCCGCGCCTCTGCGCAAACTTCGCCGCCACCAGGCCGCCGAAAGAGAAACCGCCGAGGTCGATCTCGGTCCCGGCACCGATCAGGCCGTCGAGCGTGGCGACCATCGCATCGAGCGAGGGCCCCAAGGCTTCCTGGCCGGGCGCCGGCCGCTGCGGCGTGTCGGAATCGTTGAAGCCCGGCATGTCGGGCAGCCACAGCGTGTGCGCGGCCGAGAGCGCCTCGATGTTGCGCAGCCAGTGCATCCAGCTGCCGTGGCCGCCGTGCAGCAGCACCAGCGGCGGGCCGTCGCCGAAGCGGCGCCAGCGCACGCGCAGGCCGTCGTGCAGGGCATCGTGATGAACGGACAGCGCATCGGTGCGCGCAATCAGCCGATGCGCCTGGGCATCGGCCACGGGGTCGAAAGTGTGGAGGTCTGACGGCACCGGCACATTGTGCCGGCGTCGATCAAGCGGCGTCGATCAGGCCGCGTCGCCGGCCGCCGCGCCGAAGCGGTAGCTCGACACCGCGATGCCGCCCATGAACGCATCCTCGTGGTAGATGCGCTGGCCGGCATCCTGCTCGGCGGCGCCGACCGCGACCATCAACGGGATCAGGTGCTCTTCGCGCGGATGCGCGATGCGGGCCGCGGGCGCAGAGGACCAGTCGAGCAGGCGCTCGACCCGCTGCGCCGGCGCCGCATCCACGGTCGCGGCCAGCCAGTCGTCGAAGGCCTTCGACGGCTCGTGCGCCTGCGGCCCGAAGTTGCGCAGGTTGTGGTAGCTCAGGCCGCTGCCGACGATCAGCACGTTCTCGTTGCGCAGCGGCGCCAGCGCACGGCCGAGCGCCAGGTGCTCGGCCGGATCTAGCCCGCGCCGGAGCGAGAGCTGCACCACAGGCACGTCCGCCTGCGGATAGATCGCGGCCATCGGCGAGAACATGCCGTGGTCGAAGCCGCGTTCCGGATCCAGGGCCGCGGGCAGCCCGGCGGCCTCGATCAGCCCCTGCACGCGGCGCGCGAGCTCGGGCGAGCCCGGCGCGTCGTAGTGCACGTGGTAGGTGTGCTCGGGGAAGCCGCCGTAGTCGTAGATCATGGGCGGCTTGGGGTTGCCCATCACGGTGAAGGCCGGCGCTTCCCAGTGCGCCGAGATCATCAGGATGGCGTCGGGCCGGCGGCCGATCTGGCGCGGCATGTCGGCCAGCGCGGCCTCGAGCGGGGCGTAGGCATTGCCCATTTCCTTCTTCATCCACGGCCAGGGGCCGCCGCCGTGCGAGATGAAATAGGTGGGCAGGGTTTGCGTGGTCATGCGCACCAGTCTAGAGATTTCCCTTCGAGAAATCGATAGCCTAGTATTCATGGGTTCATTTCTTCAGAGGAAATCATCCATGGACCGCCTGACCAGCCTGCGCGTGTTCCGCGAGGTCGTCGAATCGGGCAGCTTCGTCGCCTCCGCCGAGCGCCTGGGCGTCTCGGCGCCGATGGCCAGCAAGCACGTGGCGCAGCTCGAGAAGTCGCTCGGGGCGCGTCTCTTGCACCGATCGAGCCGGCACCTGAGCCTGACCGAAGCCGGCGAGGCCTGGTACGAGCAGAGCCGGCGCGCGCTCGACCTGCTCGATGCGGCCGAGGCCGCGATCGGCCAGAAGAACGAGGCGCCGCGCGGCCAGCTCAAGGTCAGCGCGCCCGTGTGGTGCGCCACGCCGCGCATTGCGCGCGTGCTGGCCTCCTTTCGCGAACGCTTTCCGGAAGTGCTGGTCGACATGCACCTGGAGAACCGCAAGGTCGATCTCGCGGCAGACGGCTACGACCTCGCGCTGCGCGCCACGCAGGAGCCCTCGCCGGCGCTCATCGCGCGGCCGCTGTGCCGCCTGCAGTTCCACCTGGTCGCCGCGGCCGACTACCTCGCGCGCACCGGCGTGCCGGCGGTGCCGGCCGACCTGGCGAAGCTGGGCGCCATCGTGCCGAGCTACGTCAACATCGAAGGTCTCGCGCTCAAGGGCCCGGGCGGGCGGCAGGTGCCGCTTCGGCTGCAGCCGGTGATGAAGTCCGACGACACGACGCTCACGCTGCATGCGGTGCGCGCGGGCATGGGCATGTCCTTCCTGCCCGAGTGGCTCATCGACGAGGACCTGGCTGCCGGGCGGCTGGTGCGCCTGGTGCCCGACTACGCCGCGCCGGGCATGACGCTGTTCGCGGTCTACACCAGCCGGCAGTACATGGCGCCGAAGATGCGCAGCTTCATCGACTTTCTCGGAGAACGCTTGTCGGGGCGCTAGGGCCTGTTAACGCTATTTGCGGGGATCGCGTTGCCCAGCCAAGGGGCTGGACGCAAGGCGCCCGCGCGCAGCAAGGCTTGCGCCTTGCAAGCGCGGGCAACGCCGCAGACGGCCCCTTGGCTGGGCAACCCGAAGGGAAGGCCTGCCAGGGCGCGCCACTCGGCGTTGCGCTCCTTGTGCGTGCCGACGCACGCACGGCGTCGCGCGCCTTGATTGGCCCGCCCTGGCAGGCCTTCGCGACCCCGCAAATAGCGCTAACAGGCCCTAGGCGCTGAATCATTGAAATGGGCGGTGAGGGGACGCCCGAGACGGGATGCGATGCAAGGCGCAAAGCGCAGCGATACCCGTAGGTATCGCGAGCATTTGCAACGCCGCAGCGCGTCCACGGAGGCGGGCGGTGTGCCCTGGGCCGGCCGTTGAGGCACCGCCGAGCAGCGCAGCGGCAGGCGGATCAGGGCTCGCGACTGTTTGAGCGAAGCGAGTTTGAGCGAGACCCCGCCTGGCGCGAGCAGCGCAGGGAAGCCCGAAGGGCCGGTGACGTCGGCCGGCACAGGGCACACCGCCCGCCTCCGCGCCCCGGCACACCAATAGGCCTGCGCATGCGCGAAGGCGGGCCCGCCGTTGCAGTGGCGCCTCACTGGAGACAGCCCGCCTTGTTCCGTTACTTCGAAAAACTGCTTCATCCCTATCCCCCCGCCGAACCCGCACTGCCGCCACTCGGCTTCTTCGCCTTTCTCTGGGCCTGCACCGAAGGCCTGCGCGGCAAGATCCTCGCCATGGCGCTGTTCACGGCCGCGATGTCGGCCTTCGAGGCGCTGCTGTTCGCGATGCTCGGGCGCATCGTCGACTGGCTCGGCGGCCAGGTGCCGGCCCGGCTGTGGGAAGAGCGCGGCGACACGCTGATGTGGCTGGGCGCGGCGCTGGTCGCCAGCATCGCCGTGGTGGCGCTGCAGACCGTGGTCAAGCACCAGACGCTGGCGGTCAACCTGCCGATGCGGCTGCGCTGGAACTTCCACCGCCTGATGCTGGGCCAGAGCATGGCCTTCTACCAGGACGAGTTCGCCGGCCGCATCACGGCCAAGGTGATGCAGACCGCGCTGGCGGTGCGCGAGACCGTCTTCGTGCTGGCCGACGTGCTGGTGGCCATGGGCGTCTACGTCGCGACCATGATCGTGCTCGCGGCCGTGCTCGATGCGCAGCTGATGCTGCCCTTCGTGATCTGGCTCGTGCTCTACATCGCCACGCTCGTCTTCTTCGTGCCGCGGCTCGGCGAGATCGGCAAGGCGCAGGCCGATGCGCGCGCCATGATGACCGGCCGCGTGACCGACGCCTACACCAACATCGCCACCGTCAAGCTGTTCTCGCACACCCAGCGCGAGGCCGGCTTCGCGCGCGCGGCGATGAAGGAATTCATGCACACCGGCTATGGCCAGATGCGGCTGGTGAGCGCCTTCGAGATCGCCAACCACACGCTCAGCATGGGCCTGACCGCCGGCATGGCGGGCACGGGCCTCTGGCTGTGGTCGCAGGGCGCGGTCGGCGTCGGCGCGGTGGCCGCGGCGACCGCGATGGCGCTGCGCCTGCAAGGCATGTCGCACTGGATCATGTGGGAAATGACCAGCCTGTTCGAGAACATCGGTACGGTGCAGGACGGCATGAAGACGCTGTCGCGCCCGCGCACCGTGCTCGATGCGCCCGACGCCGCCGTGCTTGCCGTGCCGCACGGCGAAGTGCGCTTCGATCACGCGAGCTTCCGCTACGCCGACGGCGGCCGCCGCGTGATCGACGACCTCACGCTCACCGTCGCGCCCGGCGAGAAGATCGGCCTGGTCGGCCGCTCGGGCGCCGGCAAATCGACGTTGGTGAACCTGCTGCTGCGCTTCCACGATCTGGAAAGCGGCCGCATCCTGATCGACGGCCAGGACATCGCGCACGTCACGCAGGATTCGCTGCGCGCCCACATCGGCATGGTCACGCAGGACACCTCGCTGATGCACCGCTCGGTGGCCGACAACATCGCCTACGGCCGGCCGGACGCGAGCGCAGAGGCGATCCGCGCGGCGGCCGAACGCGCCGAGGCGCATGACTTCATCCAGACGCTGGGCGACCCGAACGGGCGCCGCGGCTACGAGGCGCACGTGGGCGAGCGCGGCGTCAAGCTCTCCGGCGGCCAGCGCCAGCGCGTCGCGATCGCGCGCGTGATGCTGAAGGACGCGCCGATCCTGCTGCTCGACGAAGCCACGAGTGCGCTCGACTCCGAGGTCGAGGCCGCGATCCAGGCCAGCCTGTACCGGCTGATGGAAGGCAAGACCGTGATAGCGATCGCGCACCGGCTGTCGACCATCGCGGCCATGGACCGGCTGATCGTGCTCGACGAGGGCCGCGTGGTCGAACAGGGCGATCACAAGTCGCTGCTCGCGCAGGGCGGGCTCTACGCGCGGCTGTGGGCGCACCAGAGCGGGGGCTTCCTGGGGGATGGCGACGACGAGTGACTCGCGAGTCCTACAGGGCCCGCAGACAGCCGACTACAGCTTGAAATCCTGCGCCTGTCACCCTGGAATGGTCTTCAACAAGAGGAGTCCTCGCCGTGAATTCCATCATCTACATCGTCGGTTTGGTCGTGGTCGTGGTCGCCGTGCTCTCGTTCTTCGGCCTTCGCTGAACAACCGCCATCTTCTTGTCTGCGCCCTTTCGCGGACGCGGATTCCGGGGCCATCGCGGCCCCGTTTTTCATGGGGCGACGGCCGGGGGCGCCGGGCATAATTTCGCGCTCTCTTTGAAGGAAGCCGTTGAACCCCGCAGCGCAGCGCTTTGATTTCCAGGATGCGACGATCACCGAGGCCGTGCAACTGGTCGAAGAGACCGGTCCGCTCGATGACGCGCAAGCGATGCGCGAGGCCATGGCGCTGCGGTCCGACGGCTGCGGCCGGGTCATCGAACGCGCACGCCTTCTCGGCAAGCGCATCGGCCTGCTGAACGAACTGGAACGCGCCCGCGCCTGGGCGCCGTGGGTGCTGCTGGCGCTGGTGGCGCTGATCGTCGTTGCCGGCCTCACGCTCGCCGGCAGCGTGGTCGGCGGCAGCGCGCGCAGCATCAACGTGGTGGTGGCGCTCGCCAGCCTGCTGGGCCTGCACCTCCTGACCCTGCTGCTGTGGCTCTTCGGGTTGCTGGTGCCGCTGGGCGGCTTCAACGCCTCCTTCGGCTGGCTGTGGCTGGCGCTCACGGCCCGCGTGGCCGGCGGCAAGCGCGGCCAGGCGCCGATCCTGCTGCGGGCTGCCACCCGCCTGCTGGCCCGCGCGCGCCTGCTGCCCTGGGCGCTGGGCTTCGTGAGCCACGCGATCTGGTCGATCTCCTTCGCGGTGGTGCTCGCCGCCCTGCTCTTTGCGCTGGCCTTCCGCAACTACACGCTGAGCTGGGAGACGACCATCCTCGACCCGGCCTTCTTCGTGCGCGGCGTGCAGCTGCTCGGCGCGGCGCCGGCCCGGCTGGGCTTTGCGGTGCCGGATGCGCAGACCGTGCTGTCGCCGCTCGCCGCCGCGGCCGGCCAGCGCGCCTGGGCGCTGTGGCTCACTGGCTGCATCGTGGTCTACGGGCTGCTGCCGCGCCTCTTCTTCGCGCTGCTCTGCGCGCTGGTCTGGCAGGCGCGCAGAAAGGCGCTCGCGCCCGATCTTTCGCAGCCTTACCACCGCCGGCTGCTGGCGCGCTTCGAAGCCATGGCGCCGCGGCAGATCGTCGATGCCGACGCTGGCCGCCTGCTGCACGGCGCTGCCACCGGCCTGGCTGCCGGCGAGACCACCGACACGCTGATGGCCATCGGCTTCGAGCTGCCGGACGAGCTGCCGTGGCCGCCGCCCGGGCTCGATGCCGCAGCCGCGCAGGTGCTGCGCATCGACGGCAGCGCGGGCGCGCGGCGCGACCTGCTCGATACGCTGGCCCGCGTGCGGCCGCGCCGCGTGCTGGTCGGCTGCAACGCGGCTTCGAGCCCCGATCGCGGCACCGAGCGCTTCCTGCGCGAGGTGGCCGCGCTCAGCAGCGAATGCCGGCTGTGGCTGCTGGACGGCCAGGTGCAGGAAACGCGCGACCGCTGGCACGCCTGGCTGACCGCCGCCGGCCTGGAGCGCATCGCTGCCAGCGATACGCCGGAAGCCGCCTTGCGCGGATGGGCATGACGATGACGGAGCCGATCCGCATCGCCGTCGTCGGCCACACCAATGCCGGCAAGACCTCGCTCTTGCGCACGCTGACGCGGCGCGTGAACTTCGGCGAGGTGTCGCAGCAGCCCGGCACCACGCGCCACGTCGAAGCCGTCGAGCTGCAGGTGAACGGCCGCGCCGCCGTGCGCTTCTTCGACACGCCGGGCCTGGAAGACGCGGTCGCCCTGCGCGAACATCTGGCCGCCTTCGACGACAAGGACCTCACGCCGCCCGAGCGCGTGCGCCGCTTCCTCCAGGGCCCCGAGGCGCACGGTGTCTTCGAGCAGGAAGCCAAGGTGCTGCGCGCCCTGCTCGAGGTCGATGCCGCCTTCCTGGTGATCGATGCGCGCGAGCCGGTGCTGCCCAAGTTCCGCGCCGAGATCGAGCTGCTCAACGCCTGCGCTCGGCCCGTGCTGCCGGTGCTCAACTTCGTGCGCGACGCGGCGAACCGCGAGGCCGCCTGGAAGGAACTGCTCTCGGCCTACGGACTGCATGTGGTGGTGCGCTTCGACGCGGCCGCGCCTTTCGTCGGCGCCGAGCGCGAGCTCTACCGCGACCTCGCCACCTTGCTGCGCGATCGGCGCGCGCAGCTCGACGGCGTGGCCGCCTTCCTCGAAGCCGAGTTCGCCAGTCGGCGGCGGGCCGCGGCGACGCGCATCGCCGAGCTGCTGGTCGATGCGGCCGCGCTGCGCCGCAACGTATCGGCCGTCGAATTCGCCATCGAGAGCAGCCGCCGGCGGCTGATCGCCGCGCTGCAGAAGGCCGTGTTCGACAAGGCGCAGCGCTGCGCCGAGGACCTGCTTGCGCTCTACGGCTTCCGCGAGGGCGATGCCGACGAGGCGCCGCTGCCGCTGGTGGAAGGCCGCTGGACCATGGACTTCTTCCACCCCGAGGCGCTGAAGGATGCGGGCGTCTTGCTCGGCAAGGGCGTGGCCGTCGGCGCGGCGGTCGGCGTGGTGGCCGACCTCGCGCTGCATGGCCTCTCGCTGGGCGCGGGTGCGGCGCTGGGCGGTGCCATCGGCGGTGCGGTCTCCCAGGGCCTGGGGCCGCTGGGCCGCAAGCTCGCCAACAAGCTGCGCGACGTGCACGAGCTCACGGTGGAAGACCGCGTGCTGTTCGTGATCGCAAGCTGGCAGTTGAAGCTCGTGCGCGCGCTGGAGCAGCGCGGCCATGCGGCCGTCGACCGCATCGCCACCGGCACGACCGCAGGCAGTACCGAAGCGACGCAGCGCCCGCTGGCCGAGCTGGTGCGCGCGGCCCAGCCGGCACGCAGCCACCCCGAATGGGAAAGCGGTGCCCGGCTGCGCTGGCGCGAGGCGCCGCAGCGCCAGGACGTGGTGGCGCGCGTCGCAGAGCGCGCCGTGGTTGCCATCGAGAAGCTCGCGCCGGCTGCGACGTGATCCCGGAGATGGATGGCCCGCGACCCCTCGCGATCATCAAGCTCGGCGCCGCCTCTCCGATCCCCTCGGGCCAAGCTTGTCGAAGCCTCTCCTGAGCTCAGGCCGAACGGGTTTGTGGATTGCGACTACAGAAAGCCTCCCGCAGTTGCGCTAAGGTGCAGCGCAGCTTTCCCTTCGAAAGAACGACCATGGCCACCACCCCTCCCGTCGTCGCACGGGCCCGCAAGCATTTCTCGATGATCCGCGGCTTCCACCTGGCCGACGTGTTCACGCTCGGCAACGCGGCCTGCGGCGTCGGCGCCGTGTTCCTCGCGATGGCCTATGTGGCGAGCCAGTCCCTCGCGCAGTTCCTCTGGGCCGCGGCGCTGGCGCCCGCCGCCTTCATCTTCGACGTCTTCGACGGCCGCATCGCGCGCTGGCGGCAGACGCAGTCGGCGCTCGGGCGCGAGCTCGACTCGCTGGCCGACGTGATCTCCTTCGGCGTGGCGCCCGCCGCGCTCGCCTTCGCCGCCGGCCTGGACGGCGGCTGGGATTGCGTGATCCTGATCTATTTCGTCGGCTGCGGCGTGAGCCGGCTGGCGCGCTACAACGTCACGGCCGAAGCGCTCTCGGCCGGCGCCGACAAGGTGAAGTACTTCGAGGGCACGCCGATCCCGACCAGCGTGGTGCTGGTGGCCGTGCTCGCCTGGGCCGCCTGGCAGGGCCGCATCGGCGATGCGCTCTGGGGCGGCGTCTGGATGCTGGGGCCCTGGGCCCTGCATCCGCTGACCCTGCTGTTCGCCCTCTCGGGCACGCTGATGATCAGCAAGACGCTGCATATTCCGAAGCTGTGATGCGCGCCGCCCGCACGTGATCGCGATCGGCCCGGTGGTGCGCGAGGTCTCGCGCGAGTTCGACCGGACGGTCCCGCAGCGCCTGCGGATCGACTTCTCTTCGCGCCTGCCGATCGAGTGGCAACTGTAGCGCCGGCGACAGGCCACACGGGTTATCACGCAATCGTCACCCAGCGGCGCCAACCTCTAATCGACAGCACTTTTTTCACTCCAGAAGAAGCCCAGCCCATGACAGCCACGACCTCCTTCCGCCTCGCTCCGCTCGCACTCGCGCTGGCCCTCGCCGCTTGCGCCAGCGCGCCGCCGCCCGGTTCGCGCAGCGTGACGATCGAGCGCACCACCTACGGCATCGCGCACATCACGGCGCCGGACTACGAAGGCATCGCCTACGGCGTGGCCTACGCGCACGCGCAGGACAACGTGTGCCAGACCGCGGAACACCTGCTCACCGCGCGCGGCGAGCGCTCGCAGTTCCTCGGCGCGCAGGCCACCGGCGAACTCGGCCTGGGGCGGCTGCGGAATTCGCAGATCGACCTGTTCGTGCGCGCCCACATGGACGACGCCGCGCTGGCGCGTGCCGCCGCCCACAACAACGAGGACGTCAAGGCCTCGTGGCGCGGCTACGTGGCCGGCTACAACCGCTATCTGCAGGACGCAGGCCCGAACGGCCTGCCCGAAGCCTGCCGCAACAAGCCCTGGGTGCGTCCCATGTCGCTGGCCGACCTGTCGCGCACCACCGAGATGTCGATGATCCAGGGCGGTGTCGGCGCGCTGGCCGGCGCGGTCCTCGCGGCCGCGCCCCCCGCGCCGGGAACGCGCAACGCCGCCGCAGAGCCGGTCGCGCTGCAGCAGGCCGTCGCGGAGATCGGCCGGCACAGCTTCAATGCCAATCCCGAGGGCGGCGAGCTCGGCTCCAACGGCTGGGCCTTCGGCCGCAACGCCACGCCCGACGGCCGCGGCCTGGTGCTGGGCAATCCGCATTTCCCGTGGACCGGCATCAACCGCTTCTGGGAGATGCACCTCACCATCCCCGGCAAGCTCGACGTGATGGGCGCCACCGGTGCACTGAGCCCGGTGGTCGCGATCGGCTTCAACAAGGACGTGGCCTGGACGCACACGGTCTCCACCGGCAAGCGCTTCACGCTCTACGAGCTGAAGCTCGACCCGGACGACCCCACGGTCTACTTCGTCGATGGCCAGCGCAGGAAGATGACGACCAAGATCGTCAGCGTGCCCGCCGTGGGCGGCCCGGCCCCGCCGAAGACCTTCTACGGCACCGACTGGGGCCCGGTCGTCTCGCTGCCGCGCGCCGGCCTCGGCTGGACCGCGACCACGGCCTACGCGATCCGCGACGCCAACACGCAGAACGTGCGCTCGGCCCAGAGCTGGATGCAGATGGCGCTCGCGCGCAACGTCGCCGAACTGCGCGCTGCCATGGGCAACCAGGGCATGCCGTGGATCAACACCATCGCGGCCGACCGCGAGGGCAATGCGATGTATGCCGATCTCTCGGTGGTGCCCGACGTGTCGGCCGACATGCTGAAGCGCTGCGCGCCCTCGCCCCGTGCCGCCGCGCTGCTCAATGCCGCCGGCCTGCCGGTGCTCGACGGCTCGCGCTCGGCCTGCGCCTGGCACCGCGACGCCGCAGCCGCCATGCCCGGCGTGACCGCGCCGGCGCGCATGCCGGTCGTCGTGACGCCGGACTGGGTGCAGAACAGCAACGACAGTTTCTGGCTCAGCAATCCGCACATCGAAGTGCCTGCCGGCATCTCGCCGCTGGTCGGCTTCGTCGGCACGCCGCAGCGGCTGCGCACGCGCAGCAGCATCATGGAGATCGAAGCCCGGCTGGCCGGCAAGGACGGCCTGCGGGGCGACAAGATGGGCGCGGCCGAGCTGCAGAACGTGATCTTCCGCGACCGCAACCTGGCCGGCATGCTGGTGGTCGATGACCTGGTGTCGGCCTGCAACGCCGGCGCCTCCGCGCTCACGCCGGACCAGACGCTCGGCTGCCGCGTGCTCGCCGCCTGGGACCGCACCAGCAACAGCGCATCGAAAGGCGCGCCGCTGTTCCGCGAGTTCTGGCGCAAGGCCAAGGACGTGCCGAAGGTCTGGCGCGTGCCCTTCGACCCGACGCGCCCGGTCGCGACGCCGGCCGGCCTCGACATGGCCACGTCGGCCACGCGCGATGCGGTCTTCAAGGCGCTCGGCGACGCAGTCTCCATCGTTCGCACCGCCGGCTTCGCGGCCGATGTGCCGCTGGCCGAGGTGCAGACGCGCATGGTGCGCGGCCAGAAGATCGCGATCCATGGCGGCGACGAATTCGAAGGCGTGCTCAACAAGGTGGAGAGCCAGGGCCAGTCGCTGATCGATCCGAAGGGCTACAACATCAACTACGGCAGCAGCTACATGCAGGTGGTGGGCTTCAACGAGCGCGGGCCGGTGGCCCAGGCCATACTGACCTACGGCCAGAGCAGCGACCTCGCATCGCCCCGCGCCTACGACCAACTGCCGCTGTTCGCCGCCAAGCAATGGCACCCGCTGCCCTTCCATCGTGCCGACATCGAGGCGCAGCGCGTGGGCAGCCCCCTGCGACTCGAATACTAGACTCACCCCCAGGCTTGCCCACTTCGTGTGGCCGCCAACCCCCTCGCCGGGGGCAACACCAGCGGCCCGGCAAAGCCGGTTCCGCGGTGTTCCTGGAATGAGTCACACCTTGTCTGGAGGTCTCAATGAACGACGGTCTCGATCAACTGGTTCGACTGGCCGCCGCAGTGCCGCTGGCGCCGGCCTGCGATCACTTCTACTTCCTGCGCCACGGGCAAACCGAAGGCAACGCACGGCGCATCTTCCAGGCGGTCGACACGCCGCTGAGCGTGCTCGGCCTGCAGCAGGCCACGCGCGCGGCCGAACTGCTGGCCGGCGAACCGATCAGGAGCGTGGTGTGCAGCGATGCAAAGCGCGCCTTCGATACCGCCCACACGGTTGCGGCCGGCCTGCGCATCGCCCCGCTGGTGCAGACAAGCCTGCGCGAGCGCAATTTCGGCGCGCTGATCGGCACCTCTTCCGCCAGCCTGAACTGGGCCTGCGAACCCGAGGGCGGCGAAACGCTGGCCCAGTTCGTTGCCCGCAAGCGCGCCGCGCTCGAAGTCGCGCTGGCCCATCCGGCGCCGGTGCTGGTGGTGGCGCACGGTGGCTCGCTGTACGTGCTGGCGGCGCTGCTCGGCGTTCCCGCGGACCTGGAGCTGCTCGGAAATGCGCAGCCGCTGCGCTTCGAGCGAAACGGTCCTACATGGCGGGTGAAGCCGCTCCTGCAACATGTGGAAGGCGGCGCGTCGCTGGCCTGAAGGCCGCAGCACGCACCGCCCTCCGCCACATGGAATTCAAGGACTACTACCAGGCACTGGGCATCGAACGCGGCGCTTCGGACGACGAGGTCCGCAAGGCCTATCGCAAGCTCGCGCGCAAGTACCACCCCGACGTCAGCAAGGAAGCCGACGCCGAGCGGCGCATGCGCGAGATCAACGAGGCCAACGACGTGCTGCGCGACAAGGAAAAGCGCGCCGCCTACGACGCGCTGGCCGACCAGGTCGCACAGGGCCGCTACGCCGGCGGCCGCCCCGGCGAGGGCTTCCAGCCGCCGCCGGGCTGGGACGAAGGTTTCGAGTTCCACCGCGGCCCGGGCCAGGGCCCGGCCGACCATGCCGAGTTCAGCGAGTTCTTTTCCTCGCTCTTCGGCGCGGCCGAACGGCGCAGCGCCGAGCGGCGCCACTACCGCGCGCGCGGCGAGGACCACCATGCGGCGATCGAGATCGCGCTCGAAGACGCGCTGCACGGTGCCGAGCGCGAGATCACGCTGCGTGCGCAGGAGATCGACGAGCAGGGCCGGCCCCAGTGGAAGACGCGCACGTTGAGCGTGAAGATCCCGGCCGGCGTGCACCCGGGCCAGTACATCCGGCTCGCCGGCCAAGGCATGCCGGGCCATGGCGGCGAGCCGGCAGGCGATCTTTATCTCGAGGTGCGCATCGCACCGCACAAGCACTACCGCATCGAGGACCGCGACCTCTACATGACGCTGCCCGTGACGCCGAGCGAAGCCGCGCTCGGCGCGCGGGTGTTGGTGCCGACGCCCGGCGGCGGCGTGGTCGAGGTGACGGTGCCGCGCGGCGCGCGCAGCGGCCTCAAGCTGCGGCTCAAGGAGCGCGGCCTGCCGGGCAAGCCGCCCGGCCATCTCTACCTGCTGCTGGAGATCGCATTGCCGCCGGCCGACACCGAAGCCGCGCGCAAGGCCTACGAGCAACTGGCGCAGGCCGCGCCCTTCGACCCGCGCCGCCATCTCGGAGTGTGATGACATGGCCAATCCTTCTTTCGATGCCACGACCCTGGGCGCATCCCACCCGCTCGCCGCGCCCGAACTGGCGCATGCCTGCGGCGCCGAGATCGAGTGGGTGGTTCAACTGGTCGAGGTGGGCATCGTCGAAGTGCGCGCGCCGGCCGAGCATCCGGAGGACTGGTGCTTCCACAGCGCCGACCTGCAATGCGCGCTCGCAGCGCGCCGGCTCGAGCGCGACTTCGGCGTCGGGCTCGACGCCGCGGCGCTGATTCTCGACCTCGAGCACGAGGTGCGTCGGCTGAAGGCGGTGCTGCGCGCCCGGGGTCTCGAACGCGAAGCCTGAGCGTTTCGCAGGGCATCTCGCTGGACAGGCTGATTTCGAAGTAGGAGGCGGCTGGCAGACAGCGGCCGCGGGACGTGCAGACTCCTAGGGCCTGTCAACTAGCATTCCGGCTTCGAAGGAGTTCCCCATGTCCGTGGTCTGCGCCGCCTGCAAGACCGAGAACCGCGCCAACGCCATGTTCTGCCGCGGCTGCGCGGCCAAGCTGCCCGGCTTTGCCGCCACCGGTCCGTCCGCGCTCGAAGGCATGAAGCCGATGCGGCCGGCGCCTGCAGCCGCGCCTGCCGCAGGCCCGACGCCCGGCATGTTGCCGATCGAAACGCGCGCCTTCTGGATTCGCTTCGCAGTGCTGTCGATCGTGATCACCGCCTGCTTCGGCAGTTGGGTGGCCTATGTGACGCGCAAGCCGCCGGCCCCCGCGCCCGCTGCCGTGGCGGCCGCTCCGGCGGCACGCGCGGCGCCGGTGCGTGCGTCGGTGCCTCCGGCGGCGCCGCTCGATCGCGTGCCCATGGTGCCGACCATGCCGGTGCGGACGGTGGAAACGCTCGGTCCGGCCGAGACGATCGTGGAGCCGGGCCCCGTGCGCTCGGAGCCGGAGCAACGCCCCACCGCCGCCTACCAGCCCAACGTGCCGATCGAACGGACGGTTCCCCCGCGAAAGATCGTGGCCCGCACCGGCGGCAATGGCGGCAACGGCGCCGCCGATCCGCGGCCTTCCTGCGCGCATCTCAACTTCATCGCAGCGGCGCGTTGCGAGGCGGCGCAATGCGCCAAGAGTCCGTTCAACCACCATCCGCACTGCAACGCGGTGCGCGAGCAGACGCGGCGCGACATCGCGCGGCGCAACCCCAGCTTCTGAGCCTGCGCAGCGCGCCAGGTATGCCGCTGCGACACATCAGCGAATTTCCGGCATGGCTGTATCGTCGCGCGCTCCTGCCGAGCCCGTCACCGAAGAGGAAAAGCCCATGCCCACCGCCGACACCCTCGAACGCTTCATCGCCCGCGTCGAAGAAAACGCGCATGCCGAAGCCGTCGAGGAGTTCTACACCGCGAATGCCTCGCTGCAGGAGAACCAGGAGGCGCCGCGTGTCGGCCGCGATGCGGCCATTGCGCGCGAACGCGCCATGCTGGCCAAGGCCACATCCATCAGTTCGACCTGCGTGCGCCCCGTGTTCGTGAACGGTGACAAGGTCGTCGTCCGCTGGATCTTTCATTTCGAGTGGAAGGACGGCACGGCCACCCACATGGAGGAACTCGCCTACCAGCGCTGGGAGGGTGAACGCATCGCCGAGGAGACCTTCTTCTACGACCCGGCGCAGCGCGCGCCCATCAGGTCGAGGCCGTAGAACGCCGAATTCCTGCGCAGCGCGTAGGAGGCTGCCGACAGACATGCGGCAGTCGCTATGGAAAGTGGGCGGCTTCGGTCAATCTTTGATGGAGTTCCCCATGCCCGTGGTCTGCGACGTCTGCAGAACCCCCAACCCCGACAGTGCGATGTTCTGCGAGAGCTGCGCCAGCGCGCTGCGCCGCCTGGCGCCCGCCGGCTTCTCCGCGATGGAATTGAGCAAGGGGCCACGCCTGAACGGCTGGCCCATATCGAACAGGGCGCCGCTGGCTCCTGCTGCCGCACCGCCGGGCAGGACCATGGGGTTCCGGATGCGCCTGGGTCTGCTGGCGCTGGCGATAGGCACTGCCTCGCTGGGGGGCTTCCTGGTCCTCCAGCGCGTTCATATCACCTAGACCACTGAATCACTGAAATCGGTCGGTGCTGTCCACCCGATACGGGCGCGCTGCGGCGTTGCAAATGCTCGCGATACCTACGGGTATCGCTGCGCTTTGCGCCTTGCATCGCATCCCGTCTCGGGCGTCCCCTCACCGCCCATTTCAATGATTCAGCGCCTAGGGCCTGTTAGCGCTATTTGCGGGGTCGCGAAGGCCTGCCAGGGCGGGCCAATCAAGGCGCGCGACGCCGTGCGTGCGTCGGCACGCACAAGGAGCGCAACGCCGAGTGGCGCGCCCTGGCAGGCCTTCCCTTCGGGTTGCCCAGCCAAGGGGCCGTCTGCGGCGTTGCCCGCGCTTGCAAGGCGCAAGCCTTGCTGCGCGCGGGCGCCTTGCATCCAGCCCCTTGGCTGGGCAACGCGATCCCCGCAAATAGCGTTAACAGGCCCTAGAGACCGACGCGAGCTCCTGTCGCAACACCTTCGCCGCCGCCACCATGTTCACCAGCGCCGCCTCGGTCTCCGGCCAGCCGCGCGTCTTCAGCCCGCAGTCGGGGTTGACCCACAGGTTGGCCGGCGGCACCACGGCCGCGGCCTTGCGCATCAGGCGCACCATCTCGTCCACGGCCGGCACGCGCGGCGAATGGATGTCGTAAACGCCGGGGCCGATCTCGTTCGGGTACTTGAACTCGCCGAAACCGCGCAGCAATTCCATGTCGGAGCGGCTGGTCTCGATGGTGATCACGTCGGCGTCCATCGCCGCGATCTCGGACAGGATGTCGTTGAATTCCGAGTAGCACATGTGGGTGTGGATCTGCGTGCGGTCGGCCACGCCCGAGGCGCTGATGCGAAAGGCGCGCGTCGCGCTTTCCAGATAGGCCTTCCAGCCGGTACGGCGCAGCGGCAGGCCTTCGCGGATCGCCGGCTCGTCGATCTGGATGATGCCGATGTCGGCGCGCTCCAGGTCGATCACCTCGTCGCGGATCGCCCAGGCGATCTGTTCGGTCGTCACGCTGCGCGGCTGGTCGTCGCGCACGAAAGACCATTGCAGGATGGTGACCGGCCCGGTCAGCATGCCCTTCATCGGCCGGGCCGTGAGGCTTTGCGCATAGGCGGTCCACTCCACCGTCATCGGCGCCGGGCGCGCCACGTCGCCGTAGATGACGGGCGGCTTGACGCAGCGCGAACCGTAGGACTGCACCCAGCCGTTGGCAGTGAGGGCGAAGCCGTCGAGCTGCTCGCCGAAGTACTCGACCATGTCGTTGCGCTCGGCCTCGCCGTGCACCAGCACGTCGATGTCCAGCTCTTCCTGCTTGCGCACCGCGAGCGCGATCTCGGCATGCATCTTCTCGCGGTAGCCAGCGGCATCGAGCGCGCCGCGCTTGACGGCAGCGCGCGCGGCGCGGATCTCGGCCGTCTGCGGGAAGGAACCGATGGTGGTGGTCGGCAGCGGCGGCAGCGCGAAGCGCATGCGCTGCACCGCCTGCCGCACGGCGAAGGGCGAAGCGCGACGATCGTCGCCGGCCACGCGGCGCGCGAGGCGCAGTGCCACGTCTGCGCGGTGCACGCGCGCGCTCGCGCGGCGGGCGGCTACGGCGGCGCGTGCCGCAGCGAGTTCGTCGTGCACGCCGGCTTCGTTGCCGTCGAGCGCGGCGCACAGCACCCGCAGCTCGTCCAGCTTCTCCACCGCTAAGGCAAGCCAGCTCTTCAATTCGGCGTCGAGCTTGTTCTCCCCCGCGAGGCTGAAAGGCACGTGCAGCAGCGAGCACGAAGGCGCGATCCACAGTTCGCCCTGGTGCTTGTCCGCGACGGGCCGCAGGCGCGCGAGCGCAGCGTCCGGATCGGTGCGCCAGATGTTGCGGCCATCGACGATGCCGATCGACAGCACCTTGTGCGCCGGCAGCCAGTCGGCCACGCCGGTGAGTTCGTCGGGCGCGCGCACCGCATCGACATGCAGGCCGGCCACCGGCAGCTGGCATGCCAGGCGCAGGTTGTCCGAGAGCGGCGAGAAATAGGTGGCCAGGAGCAGTTTCGGCGCCCGGCGCGCGAGCTGCCAGTAGCTGCGCTCGAAGGCATGGCGCCAGGCGTCGGGCAGGTCCAGGCCGAGAATGGGCTCGTCGATCTGAACCCATTCGACGCCCTGCGCCTTGAGGCGCGCGAGCAACTGCTCGTAGACCGGCAAGAGCGATTCGAGCAGGCTGAAGCGATCGAAGCCGGCCTCCTTCTCCTTGCCGAGCCAGAGGAAGCTCAGCGGCCCCAGCAGCACGGCCTTGACCGCGTGGCCGGCCTTCTGCGCCTCGGCCACCTCGTCGAACAGGCGGAACGATTGCAGGCTGAAGCGCGTGGCCGGGGAGAACTCCGGCACGAGGTAGTGGTAGTTGGTGTCGAACCACTTGGTCATCTCGAGCGCGAAGGTGCCGTGGTCGACATGGGTGCAGCCGTGCTCGTGCACTTCGTCGGCGACGCCCCTGGCCATCGCGAAGTAGCGCGAAAGCTCCGGCTCGTCGCCGCGGAAGTCGAAGCGCGCCGGCTCGCAGCCCAGCAGTTGAATGTGGTTGGCCACGTGATCGTAGAAGGCGAAGTCGCCCACCGTCACGAAGTCGAGGCCCGCGTCGCACTGGGCCTGCCAGTGGCGCGCGCGCAGCTCGCGGCCGACGGCTTCGAGCGCATCGCGGTCGATCTCGCCGCGCCAGTGTTGTTCGAGGGCGAACTTGAGTTCGCGCTGCGCGCCCATGCGCGGAAAGCCGAGAGTGTGGATACGTGTCATCCCCTGATGGTCGGCGTTCCTCGCCTATGATTCAAACGAAAGCTTTTGCCCGTCAACTTGAATTTCATTCATGGCCCAATCCGTTCTCGAGATCCGCCATCTCCGCACCCTGGTCGCGCTGCGCGACACCGGCAGCCTGGTGCGCGCCGCCCAGCTGCTCAACCTCACGCAGTCGGCGCTGTCGCACCAGGTCAAGCTGCTCGAGGAGCGCTACGGCGCGGCCTTGTTCGAGCGCAAATCGGTGCCGCCGCAGTTCAGCGGCGCCGGCCTGCGCCTGCTGCGGCTGGCCGATGCGGCCCTGCCGCTGGTCGAGGAGGCGGAGCGCGACGTGGCGCGCCTGGCGCAGGGCGGCGCCGGGCAGCTGCGCATCGTGGTCGAGTGCCACACCTGCTTCGACTGGCTGATGCCGGCGATGGATGCGTTTCGCAACCGCTGGCCCGAGATCGAGCTCGACATCGTCTCGGGCTTCCATCCCGACCCGATCGCGCTGGTGATGCAGAAGCGCGCCGAGGTGGCCATCGTGTCCGAGCAGGATCCGGACGAGACGGTCGACTACCACCCGCTGTTTCGCTTCGAGATCATGGCCTTGCTGGCCAACGAGCATCCGCTCGCGGCGAAGACGCATCTCACGGCCCGCCACTTCGCTGACCAGACGCTGATCACCTACCCGGTGCCCGACGACATGCTCGACATCGTGCGCCAGGTGCTGGCGCCGGCAGGCGTCGAGCCCGCGCAGCGCCGCACCACCGAGCTCACGGTCGCGATGCTGCAGCTGGTGGCCAGCGGCCGCGGCATTGCGGCCCTGCCCTTGTGGGCCGTGCAGAACTACCTGGACCGCGGCTACGTCACGGCCCGGCCCGTGGGCCGCAAGGGGCTGACAGGCGAGCTGCACATGGCCTGCACCGCCGCGACCTCGGCGCGGCCCTGGCTCGAAGACTTCGTGCGCATCACGCGCGAGAGCTGCTTCAAGAGCCTGCCCGGGATCGAGCTGCTCTGAGGGCGGCGCTCAGGCGACCAGCGCGATCGGGCTGCGATGCCCGACCAGCTCGAGCACGCGCTCGCCCGACACGGTCTCGTGGGCGAGCAGCTCTTGCGTGAGTTCATCCAGCGCCCGGCGATGCGTGCGCATGATCTGCTGGCACTTCACGTTGAGCCCTTCGAGCAGCAGGCTGGCCTGGCGCACCGCGGCCGAGACCTGCCGCGATGCGTGCTGCGCCGGCAGCGCGCCCAGGCTGAACAGCGCGCCGTCTTCGCCGAAGCCGTAGCGCCCGACCATGTCGAGCGCCAGCTTCGAGGCCTGCTGCAGGTCGTGGCTGGCGCCGCTCGACGCCTCCTCGAACACGGCCAGCTCTGCATTGCGGCCGCCCAGCAGCATCTGGATGTGCTTCTCCATGTCGCTCTTCAACACCAGCGTCATGTCTTCTTCCTGCGTCACGAGCGTGGCGCCCAGCGATCCGCCGCGCGGCAGGATGGTGATCTTCTCGACCTTGCCGTAACCCAGCACGACGGAGACGAGCGCGTGGCCGGCCTCGTGCACCGCGATGTAGCGCCGCTCGCGCTCGCCGAGCGCCCGCTGCGCGCCGTTGAGCTCGCCGATGCGCGTGGTCTCGATGGCCTCCATCAGGTGGCCCATCGACACCGCCTGCGCATTCGCTCGCGCCGCTACCAGGGCCGCGTGGTTGACGACGTGCGCGATGGTCGCCGGCGACAGCCCGGTGGTCAGGCGGGCCAGTTGCTCGTAGTCCAGCTCGCCGGCGAGGCGCAGCCTGGCGGCATAGAGCCGGAAGATGGCGGCACGGTCGCGCACGTCCGGCAGCTTGACGTTCACGCGGCGATCGAAGCGCCCTTCGCGCAGCAGCGCCTCGTCGAGGTTGTCGACCAGGTTGGTGGCGCCCACCACGATGACGCCCTCGTTGGCCGCGAAGCCGTCCATCTCGACCAGCAACTGGTTGATGATGCGGTTGCCCTCCGATTCCGCCGGCCCCGAGCCGCCGGCGCTGCGCCTGGAGATGCCGTCGATCTCGTCGATGAAAAGGATGCAGGGCGCGTTCTTGCGTGCGGTCTCGAAGAGCTTCTTGACCTTCTGCACGCCGACGCCATAGAACTTGGAAGTGAACTCGCTGCCATTGGTGGCGATGAAGCGGGCGCCGCACTCGCCGGCCAGCGCCTTGGCGAGCAGCGTCTTGCCGACGCCCGGGCCGCCGAGCATGAGCACGCCGCAAGGCGGCCGTGCGCCGAGCGCGCTGAAGCGCTTCGGATTCTTCAGGTAGTCGACGATGTCCTGCAGCGCGTTCTTGGCCTCGCCGGCGCCGATGACGTCGTCGAAGCGCAGGCCGGTCGGCTTCTCGACCAGCTTGGCGCTTGCGCCGATGCTGTCCCGCATCATGTAGAGAACGGCCACGACGAGCAGGATGGGGAGGAACACCCCCACCAGATCGCGCGCGGTACCCAGCGTGCGGTCGTCTGCGGCAGGTGCGCCGACCGTGGTGTCCGGCAGCACGACCAGCTGGAAGGATTTCGAATCGCCGGCCTTCGCCGCCTCGCCGACGACCAGCGCGGCGAAGGAGCCGCGGCCGTCGACCACGAAGTAGCGCTCGCCGCCGGCCGTCGTCACGAGGATGGCATTGGCCGCGATGCCGACGGTGCGGACCGCGCCGGCGCGCAGGTCGCGCAGCAGCTCGGAGCCGTCCTTCTCGGTGCCCGTCCAGCCCGAAGCCGCGTTGCGCATCTGCTGCGCGTCGCCGCCGAGCTGGTGAGCCTGCGGCGTCGCGCGCAAAGCCAGGTACAGGCCCGCCAAGACGGCGATGCCGAGCAGTGCCGCGAGGGCGATCCGGGCCGCGCCCGATCGGAAAAATCTGTGGAGCTGCTTCATGGGGCGGCCGAAGACGGTAAACCCGCATGCTAGGCAGTCCGCGAAGCGCGGGCGCCGTGCCGGCGACATAAACGCCGCCGCCGTGGACTACTTCTCGGCGGCGGCTGCAGGCCGCGTTGCGATCCCGCGTCAGCCCGCCCCTGGCGGCACCCTACTTCTTCTGCACCAGCTTGATCACGCTCGAGAAATCGAGCGCGCCATGGCCGGCCAGGCTGTGTGCCGCATAAAGATTGCGCGCCAGGCCGCCGAGCGGCGTGGCGGCGCGCACCGCGGCAGCGCTCTCCTGCGCGAGGCCCAGGTCCTTGAGCATCAGGTCGGTGCCGAAGCCGCCGGCGTAGCCCTTGGAGGCCGGCGCGTTCTCCATCACGCCGGGCAGCGGGTTGTACTTTTCGAGCGCCCAGTTGCCGCCCGAGCTGCGCCGCATGATCTCCGACAGCACCTTGGGATCGAGCCCGTTGGCGACACCGAGCGCGATGGCTTCGGAGGTGCCGATCATCAGGATGCCGAGCAGCATGTTGTTGCAGATCTTGGCCGTCTGGCCCGCGCCTGCGCCACCGGCGTGGAAGATGTTGGCGCCCATCTTCTCGAGCACCGGGCGCGCGCGTTCGAGATCCGCTTCGGAGCCGCCGACCATGAAGGTCAGCGTGCCGGCGATCGCGCCGCCGGTGCCGCCGGACACGGGCGCATCGATCACGGCCACGCCGCGCTTCGCGCCCGCCTCCGCCACCTTGCGCGAAGTCGCAGCGGCGATCGTGCTGCTGTCGATCACCAGCGTGCCGGCCGGGATCTTCTCCATCAGGCCGGGCTGGCCGTCGCTGCCGAGGTAGAGCGACTCCACATGCTGGCTTGCGGGCAGCATGCTGATCAGCACCTCGGCGCCGGCGAGCGTGTCCACCGCCGACTTGGCGATGGGCAGGCCTTCGGCGCCGAGCTTCCGGCAGGCCTCGGCCGAGAGATCGAAAGCGCTGAGCGCGTGGCCGGCCTTGTGCAGGTTGAGGGCCATCGGGCCGCCCATGTGGCCGAGGCCGATGAATGCGATCTTCATGTGTGTCTCCGTTATTCGTGCGATGGCTGTCAGGTCAGCGATGCGAGTTCTGCAGGCATCTCGCCGCGCACGCGCAGATGGTCTGCGACGAACTCGGGCGTGATCTCTTCGAGCGTGGCCGGGTCCCACTTCGGATTGCGATCCTTGTCGATCAGCACGGCGCGGATGCCCTCGGCAAAGTCCTTGTGCGCGCAGAAGCCCAGCGAGGCCCGGTACTCGAGCCGGAAGACTTCGGCCAGCGACATGCGGTGCACGCGCTGCCAGAGTTCGAAGCTGAGCGTCGCCGAGCTCGGCGCGCCCTTGGCGAAGGTCTTCGCCGCGGTCTGCAGCCAGGGGTCTTCGCTTTGCAACGCGAGCAGCCGCTTGGCGATGTCGTGCAAGTCGTCGCCGGCCATCAGGGCGTTGATGGTGTCGAAATGCTCGCGCACCTTGGAAGGCGGCAGCTCCGCGCCTTCGCCCGCACGCAGCAGGATGCGCGACAGCGCGGCGCGATCGGACTTGGCCTCGCCGGTCCATGTGCCTGCGGCGATCTCGTCCAGCACCTGTGCCTTGCGCTCGTGCGGCACCAACAGGTCGGCCAGGCCGCAGAAGATGGCATCAGCGGCATTGAGGTGGGCCGCCGTGAGCGCGAGGAACAAGCCCACGCGCCCCGGCATGCGGCGCAGGAACCAGCTGCCGCCCACGTCGGGGTACAGGCCGATGCTGATCTCGGGCATCGCGAGGCGGCTCTGGGCCGTGGCCACGCGGTGCGAGGCCCCCGCCATGAGCCCGATGCCGCCGCCCATCACGATGCCGTGGCCCCAGCACAGGACGGGCTTGGGGAAGGTATGGATCAGGTAATCGAGCTCGTACTCCTCGGCGAAGAAGCGCTCGGCGTAGGAATTGCGTTCGGGCCCGCATTCGCGCAGCGTCTGGTAGAGCTGGCGCAGGTCGCCGCCGGCACAGAAGGCCTTCTCGCCTGCGGCCTGCAGCAGCACGCCGGCAACGCCCGCATCCTGCGCCCACTCGCGCAGCTTCGGCGTGAGCAGCCGCACCATCGCCACCGAGAGCGCATTGAGCGCCGCAGGCGTGTTGAGCGTCGCCACGCCGAAGCGCCGGCCGCCGGCCGCCTGGATCTCGTCGAACAGGACCACTTCATCGCTCATCGGATGTCACTCTCGCCTTCCAGCAATTTGCGCGCGACGATCACGCGCATGATTTCGTTGGTGCCTTCGAGGATCTGGTGCACGCGCGTGTCGCGCACCAGCCGCTCCAGCGGGAACTCGCTCAAATAGCCGTAGCCGCCGTGCAGCTGCAGCGCCTCGTTGCAGACGTTGAAGCCCGCGTCGGTGGCGAAGCGCTTGGCCATTGCGCAATAGGTGCTCGCATCGGCATGCCCGGCGTCGAGCTTGCTCGCGGCCAGCCGCACCATCTGGCGCGCGGCCACGAGTTCGGTCGCCATGTCGGCCAGCTTGAACTGCAGCGCCTGGAAGCTCGCCAGCGGCTTGCCGAACTGCTGGCGTTCGTGCAGGTAGCGGCGCGACGCATCGAGCGCGCCCTGCGCCGCGCCGACCGAGCAGGTCGCGATGTTGATGCGGCCGCCGTCCAACCCCTTCATCGCGATGCGGAAGCCCTCGCCTTCGCTGCCGAGCAGGTTGGCGGCGGGCACGCGCACGTTGTCGAAATTGATGGTGCGCGTGGGCTGGCTGTTCCAGCCCATCTTGTGCTCCTTCTTGCCGTAGCTGATGCCGGGCGCGTCGGCCGGCACCGCGAAGGCCGAGACGCCGCCCGCGCCGCCGCCGCCGGTGCGTGCCATCAGCACCAGCACGTCGGTCGACCCGGCGCCCGAGATGAAGGCCTTGCCGCCGTTGATCACGTACTCCGCGCCCTGCAGCTCGGCGCGCGTCTTGAGCGCACCGGCGTCCGAGCCGGCGCCCGGCTCGGTCAGGCAGTAGGAGGCCAGCTTGCGCCCGCTGGTGAGATCGGCGCCCCACTGCTCGCGCACGGCCGGGCCGCCCCACGTGCCGAGCATCCAGGTCGCCATGTTGTGGATCGTGATGAAGGCCGTGGTCGACGGATCGACCGCGGCCATCTCCTCGAACACCAGCGTGGCGTCGAGGCGCGGCAGCGCCAGGCCCTCGATGCTTTCCGGCGCATAGAGCCCGCAGAAGCCGAGCTCGCCCGCCTTCGCGATCGCCTCTTTCGGGAAGATGCCTTCCGCATCCCACCGCGCGGCATGCGGCGCGAACTCGGCAGACGCGAATTCGCGCGCGGTGTGGGCGAATGCGCGCTGCTCTTCGGAGAGTTCGAAGTCCATGCCGCCGAGCTTAGCGGAGGCTGATGGTGGTGTTGAGGCCGTGCGCGGTGTCGTCGTCGAACCAGCGCTCCGTCACCGTCTTGGTCTGCGTGTAGAACATGATGACCTGCTTGCCGTAGGGGCCGAGGTCGCCGAGCTTGGAGCCGCGCGAACCGGTGAAGGAGAACATCGGCACCGGCACCGGGATCGGCACGTTGATGCCGACCTGGCCGACGTCGATGTCTTCCTGGAAGCGGCGCGCTGCGGCGCCCGACTGCGTGAAGATCGCGGTGCCGTTGCCGTTCGGGTTGGCGTTGATGAGCTCGATGGCTTCGTCGATGCTCTCGGCATTGGCCAGGCACAGCACGGGGCCGAAGATCTCCTGGTCGTAGATGGTCATGCCGGGCTTGACGTCGGCGAACACCGTCGGGCCGACGAAGTTGCCCTTCTCGTAGCCGGGCACCGTGGGCTTGCGGCCGTCCAGCGCCAGCGTGGCCCCGTCGGCCACGCCACGTTCGATCAGACTGTTGACGCGCTCGTAGGCCGCGCAAGAAACGAGCGGGCCGACGTCCACGCCCTTCTCGGTGCCGGCGCCGACCTTCAGCGTCTTGGCCTTCGCGACCAGGTCGGGCACCCATTTCTGCGCCTCGCCCACCAGCACCGCGACCGACACCGCCATGCAGCGCTGGCCCGCCGCGCCGAAGCTCGCGCCGGCCAGCGCATTGAGCGTCTGCTCCTTGTTCGCGTCGGGCATGACGATGGCGTGGTTCTTCGCACCCATCATGCATTGCACGCGCTTGCCCGATTGCGAGGCGCGGTGATAGACATGGGTGCCGACCTTGGTCGAGCCGACGAAGGAGATGGCCTTGATGTCCTTGTGATCGCAGATCGCGTTGACCACCGCTTCGCCGCCATGCACGACGTTGAGCACGCCGGCCGGGATGCCGGCCTCGAGCGCGAGCTCGCACAAGCGCATCGTGACCATCGGATCCTGCTCGGAAGGCTTCAGCACGAAGGTGTTGCCGGTGACGATGGCCATCGGGAACATCCACAGCGGAATCATGGCCGGGAAGTTGAAAGGCGTGATGCCCGCGCACACGCCCAGCGGCTGCAGCAGCGTGTAAGTGTCGACGCCGTTGGCGACGTTGTTGGCCAGTTCGCCGAGCTGAAGGTTGCCGATGTTGGTGGCGTGCTCGACCACTTCGAGGCCGCGGAACACGTCGCCTTCGGCATCGGGCAGTGTCTTGCCCTGTTCGGCCGTGAGGATCGCGGCCAGCTCGGCCATGTTCTCGCGGATGAGCTGCTGGTACTTGAGGAAGATGCGCGCACGCGCACCGATCGGCGTCTTGCGCCAGGTCTTGAAGGCTTCCTTGGCGGAGGCGACGGCGGCATCGACTTCGGCCTGCGTCGCAAACGGCACTTTCGCGAGCACTTCCTGCGTGGCCGGGTTGACGATGTCGCGCCACTCGGTGGTTTTCGACTCGACGAACTGGCCGCCGATCAGCAGCTTGACGGTCGCGACCTGAGTCGCGGGAGTGGTGGTGGCGTCCATGAATTTGTCTCCTTGAATGGGGTGCAGCAATCGATGCTAGCTTTGCACTTTTGCGATGGCAATAGACAATTACGCACTGGCGATCTGCATAATTGCAACGCATGGACTGGGACAACCTGCGCTTCTTCCTGGAGCTCGCGCGCACCGGCACACTGGTGAGCGCGGCGCGCCGGCTGGCGGTGGACCACACGACGGTGGCGCGCCGCATCCAGGCGCTCGAGAAGGAAGTCGGCAGCGCCCTCTTTTCGCGCGAGGCCGGCGGCCATCGCCTGACCGAAGCGGGCCGCCGGCTGCAGCCGCAGGTGGAGGCGATGGAGAGCGCCTTTCTCGCGGTCGAGAGCGCGGCGCCCGCTTCGCGGGAAGGCCTCTCGGGCCTGGTGCGCATCGGCGCCACCGAAGGCTTCGGCACCGTCGTGCTTGCGCCGCAGCTCGCGCTCTTCGCGCAGGCGCATCCCAAGCTCGTGATCGACCTGCTGGCAATGCCGCGGCTGGTGCACCTGTCGCGCCGCGAGGCCGACATCGTGATCTCGCTCGAGCGCCCCGCGCGCGGTCCGGTGGTGGTGACCAAGCTGACGGACTACGTGCTGCGCCTCTACGCGTCCGAGCGCTACCTGGCATCGCATAAGCCGATCGTCGAGCGCGAGGACCTGCGCGGCCACAGCTTCATCAGCTACGTGGACGACCTGCTCTTCAGCAAGGAGCTGCAGTACCTCGACGAGCTGTACCGCCCCGACTCGTTCGCGCTGCGCAGTACCAGCATCCTCGCGCAGCACCAGGCCGCCGCGGCCGGCGCCGGCATCGCGGTGCTGCCGGCCTTTATCGCCGAGCGCGACCCGTCCTTGCGCCGCGTGCTGCCGGGCGAAGCCAATTTCACGCGCACCTTCTGGATGTCGGTAGCGGCCGAGACCCGGCACCTGGCGCGCATGCAGGCCACCTGGAACTTTCTGCGCGAGACGGTGGAGGCGCAGCGCGAGCTGCTGCTGCCGGCGGACGCCACCGCCGGCTAGGCCTGCTAACAGGCCCTAGTGGCGATCTCGCAGCGGCCCCATGTGCGTCCGATACCAATCCGCCGCTTCTCCGCGAGACGACATTCCCAGCCGCTCGAGGATGCGCGCGAGATGACGCTTGACGGTATGGGGGCTGAGGCTCAACGCGCGGGCGATGAGCTTGTTGCTTTCGCCCACCGCGACGCGCGCGAGCACCTCCAGCTCGCGCTCGCTGAGCAACGCGGAGGCCTCGCTCGTCTCCCGCGCCGGCGCGACGACTTCCACCCGACGCAGCTGCCGCGCGGTGTCGGCCCATCGTCGAACGGCCGCGACGCCATGGACGGGAACCTCGGTGCCCCAGGCGGCATTGGCCAGTTCGGTGAGCGCGCTCACGCCGGTCAGCAGCACACCGATGAGTTCGCCCGTGCGGCGTTCATGCTCCAGGAGCGGGGCCACGGCTTGCCAGGCATCGGCGGGTGAACCGCATCTGAGCTCGGCGCGCGCCAGGTGGATGCGGCAGAAGGCATCGATGCCGATGCGGTCGACGTCGGCCGATATGGCGGCGGCTTCGCGCAGGAGCTTCAACGCCTCTTCGTCGCGCTGATCGCGCAGCGCGAGCAGGCCCTCGAAGGACCGGATGATCGGCATGTGAAGCGGCCAACGGAAGGTCTTGGGCATCCGTGCGAAAGCGCGCTCCGCTTCGCGAACGCCGTCCCAATCGCCCACCGCAGCGGCGGCGCGGCCGGCCAGGCTGATCTGCATCAAGCCCCAGTTGAGCCCTCGCGTGCGCTCCTGGCCATCTTCGAGCAATGCGTTGCATGAAGGGCCGAGTGCGGCGGTGTCGCCCTGCAGCGCCTGGTAGATGGTTTCGAGCCGAAGCAAGGGCACGCGAAGACTGCGCGGTTGCCCGAGCCACTGGTTGTCTTCGCGCAATTGGCGGATCTTTGCGTCGGCTTGCGCCAAGCGTCCCTGCCCCATTTCGAGCCAGGCCTCGAGCGTGTGCGCGGCCGCCTGGAGTGCCGCGTTGGTGTCGCCGGCAACCGCCAGCGCGCCGCGCACGAAGCGCTGGAGCGAGGCCCGAAAGTCCGTGCGGCCGACAAAGACGTAGAGATTGGGTGCGCAGCAATACCAGAGATCGGGCGTCGCCGCCTTCGAGAGGATGTCGATCAATCGATCGAGATGCTCGGCCGGCCCTTCGGGCGGCCCGTCGACGCAGGATTCCCAGATCCGGACCAGCTCCGTCACCGCGGCGGAGGTTTCGTCGAGCGGCCGGGCGCGGATCGCCTTCGACAGGCGATGCATCTCTTCGGTACGGCCGGCAAAGAACAGGGCCAGCGTCTCGAAGGCGCGCGCATGCTGCGCTTCGCGGTCCTGCTGCATGCTTTCGAAGCCCGCAGCGGCGCGGTTCATTGCGATCTGCATCTTGGCGAACTCGAGGTTCTGCAGCTCGCAGAGCCCGGTTGCATAGGTCAGCTGCGGCGAGCGCGCGCGCAGCAGCGGTGGGAACTGCTCGATGAGCCGCACCACCTGGGCGCTGTCGCCCGATGCCAGCATCGGCGAGGCCGCGTCGATAAACACCTGCTCGGCTTCGTCCCAGGCGCCCGCGCGCAACAGCAGGTTGACCCTGCGCACCGGGTCGCCCTCACCTTCGGCGGCCCGCTTCAGGAGCGATGGGACCTCGTCGGGATACTCGCGCCGCAGCCGCTCGTCGAGGAAGTCCCTGAACAGGTCGTGAAGACGCAGTGTGAACTGATCGCCCTCGAGCGCCGACACGAAGAGTCCCCGCCGCTCGATCTCTTCCAGCAATTCGGCGGTGCGCGGGCTGCCGCTCACCGCGGCGCAACGCTCGACCGTGAGCTCCGGCAACACGGCACAGCGCAGCAGGAAGTCATGCAGTTCCTCCGGCATCTGCGCCAGGACCTCGCTGGCCAGATAGTCGAACAGGTGCCGCTGGCTCCGCTTGCCTGCCGCCGGCGCAGTGGACGGCTGCCCCTTCATCGCGTCGAGGCTCAGGCTCAGCCCGGCGGCCCAGCCCTGAGTGCGCTCGTACAGGCGCCGCGCGAGCTCGGGCTCGTCGCCGCCGCCCGCAACCAGCCACAGGCGCTGAACCTCCGGCATGGAAAAGCTCAACTCGGCCTGCCTGAACTCGGCCAGCTCCCGGCGTGCGCGCAGGCGCGCCAGCGGCAGCCGAGGATCGACCCGGGTCGCGATGGCCATCGTCCAGTTCTCGGGCAGGGAATCCAGGAGCAGCGAGAGAAAATCGCACACCCTCGTGTCTGCGACGCTGTGCAGGTCGTCCAGCGCGATCACGCCCCGCTTCAGTTCGGTCGCCGCCAGCGTGTTCACCATGACCACGGCGGCCTCCCGCAAGCCGTGCCCGGTGGCGACCAGCCTGACCAAGGCTTCGGGTGCGACGCGCCACGGCGGATCGCAAGGCTCCAGCGCCTCGATCAGGTGCGACAGCAGCCGCTCCAGGTCGTCTTCGGCGTCAGCCTTGACCCAGGCGGTCGCGCAGTCCGCGGGCAGCAGGGCCAGCTGGCGCGAGAGCGCCGCCGTCTTTCCGTAGCCCGCCGGCGCTACCAGCAGGACCAGACGATGGTCGAGAAGCGCTGCGGCGAACTGCCGCTCGAGCTCGCTGCGTTCGATCAAGCCCACGCGATATCGCGGCGGCTGGATCTTGGTTGGCGAAAAGATCATGGGAGCCTTGAAATCACACGGGACTATAGGCCGCACTCGATGCAGCGCAAGCATCTCGACCGCACCGAGCGGCGGCGGCATTGGCCCGAGGTTGGCTCCTGCGCATGCAATGCAGCCCAGCGGCCGCCGGCCCATGAGCCGACCTATAGAACTTTTTTCCTCCCACAGCGGCGAGTGTTGGCCCGTCGCCGCGAGCCTGGCTGGCTCCTCTGGCCGATGCGCTGCAGCACCGTCGCGACGAATATTTCTCCCTGCGCAAGAAGCCGGGAAGGCAAGAAGAAACCGCCCCGGGCCCATGCGCGCCCTGACTGGAGATTTTCATGAGCCCCGGCCGCCACCCCATCACGAACGAGCATGATCGTGCGTTCGCGCGCAGCAATCCCGAAGTCCCTGGAATGCTCGGCCCCCTTGTGGCCATTCAGAGGATGCACCGCCGGATCTGGCTCCGGCTTTCATGGAAGGCCCAGACCCTGACCGTGGGACTCTCGATGACCATGGCGAGCTTCGGCCTGTCGATGCTGGTGGCTTTCCTCGCCGCCCCCTGAGGGCGAAGCTCGCTCAAGGCCAGGCCGGCGGATCGCTGCCGGGCGGCATCGAGGGGCGCGCCCAGACGACAGGCGTGCGCGCCAGCTGCGCGCTGTGGCGCATTCCCCGAAGTTCGCCGAAGCCGGACGGCGCGCTTTCGAGCCAGGGTTCGATGTCCGGCTCGGCCGCGGCCAAGCCGCCGGACACGCGCCCGAGCCCGCGCAGCCAATGCCCGGTCTGCGCGAGCGAGACCTGTACGTGCCAACTGCCGCTCTCTTGCTGCTGGCGCCACAGCGCAGCTGCCACGCCCAGCGCGATCAGGTAGCCACTTGCCTCGTCGAGCATCTGCATCGGCAAGGGCCTCGGCTTGCCGTCGCCTGCCGCCTCGCCCTCGGCGTGGTTGAAGCCCATGGCGGTCTGCACCAGCGAATCGAAGCCGCGGCGGTCGGCCCACGGCCCTTGGGTTCCGTAGGCCGAGAGCGAGACATAGACAATCCCGGGACGCCGCGCCGCGGCTTCTTCGGGGCCAAAGCCCAGCGCCGCCAGGCCGCGGGGCCGGTAGCCCTCCACGAAGACGTGGGCATCGGCCAGCAGACCTGACAGCGCTTCGCGTCCCGCCTCGCTGCGCAGATCCGCATGCGCCGACAGCTTGCCGCGACTGGTATCGGCGATGGCGTCGATGTTGGGCAGATGCGGCGAGTTGACCAGCATCACGTCGGCGCCATAGGCGGCGAGCGCGCGGCAGCCGACCGGCCCGGCGAGAACGCGCGTCAAGTCGAGCACGCGCAGGCCGGCCAGTGGGCGGTCGTCCTCGTGCAGCGGCGGCAGCGCGAGCGGTGGCGCGTCGCCGATGCGCTCGATGGAGAACAGGGGCTGCGCCGCCACTGCCCTGCCTTGCGGCGTGGCGTCCCACTCGTCGAAACGGCGCAGGGCCGCGACCACCAGCTTCTTCTCCGCGGCCGCCTGTTCGAAGTCCAAGGCCTGCCATGCGGAGATAGCCCGCTCGGCGTCGGCGCGCCCTGACGCCGCAGGATCCAATCCGAGCAGCCGCAACGCGCCGTCCCGGTGGTGCGCGAAGTTCGCATGCACGCGCACCCAGCCGTCGGCGCAGCGATAGAGGCCGGAAAAAGGATCCCATTGCGGCGGCACGCGGCCGTCGATGCTGAACCAGGCCGTGCAGTCGAGCGCGGCATGCAGCATGTCGACCGCCACCTGCTGGCGCGGCACGCCGCGCAGGTGGCCCAGCTCGCAGGCCGCGAGCGCGGCGGCAGCGATGGTGCTCTGCGCTGCGGTGCCGACGGCGAAGGACGAAGGCAGCACCGGATCGGCGCCGGTCAGTCGCGCGAAGTCCAGCGCATCGGCGGGCAGGCCGGCCTGCTGCCAGAGCCCCTGCACCGCGCCGATGCTCTTCATCTTCAGTGCAGCAGCTTCACACCCGTCTTGGCCTGCAACGCCTCGAAAGTCACGCCTTCGGCGAGCTCGATCACCTTGAGCCCCTCGGGCGTGACGTCCATCACGGCCAGGTCGGTGATGACACGGTCGACCACGCCCACGCCGGTCAACGGCAAGGTGCACTGCTCCAAGATCTTGAGGTCCTCGGTGCCGTCCTTCTTCTTCGCGACATGCTCCATCAGCACGATCACGCGCTTGACGCCGGCCACCAGGTCCATCGCGCCGCCCATGCCCTTGACCATCTTCCCCGGGATCATCCAGTTGGCCAGGTCGCCCTTGGCGCTCACCTGCATGGCGCCCAGGATCGACAGGTTGATCTTGCCGCCGCGGATCATCGCGAAGCTCTCGTGGCTGCCGAAGATGGCCGAGCCGGGAATGGTGGTCACGGTCTGCTTGCCGGCGTTGATCAGGTCGGCGTCGACCTGGTCCTCGGTCGGGAAGGGGCCGATGCCGAGCATGCCGTTCTCGCTCTGCAGCCAGACTTCCTTGTCGCCGACGAAGTTGGCCACCAGCGTCGGGATGCCGATGCCGAGGTTGACGTAGAAGCCGTCCTCGAGTTCTTGCGCGGCGCGTGCCGCCATCTGGTCTTGGGTCCAGGGCATGTCAGGCTCCTTTGATGTTGGTGTTGTTCTTGACCGGCTCCGGCACTTCGCTGCCCACCGCCGCCTGCGCGATCGCAGCCTGGGCCTCGACCTTGGCGGCTGCCGCATCGACCGGCGCCGCCGCGCTCACGGTGCGTTTCTCGATGCGCTTCTCGGGCTTGGCATTGAGCACGATGCGGTGCACGTAGATGCCCGGCAGGTGGATGTCGTCAGGCGCGATCTCGCCGACTTCGACGATCTTCTCGACCTCGACGATGCAGACCTTTCCGGCCATCGCGGCGGCCGGGTTGAAGTTGCGCGCCGTGAGGCGGAAGCGCAGGTTGCCCGACTTGTCGGCCACGTGGGCCTTGACCAGCGCCACGTCGGGCACCAGCGAGCGTTCCATCACGTAGGTTTCGCCCTCGAACTCGCGCAGCTCCTTGCCCTCGGCCACCATCGTGCCGACGCCGGTCTTGGTGAAGAAGGCCGGAATGCCGGCGCCGCCCGCGCGCAGCTTCTCGGCCAGCGTGCCCTGCGGCGTGAATTCGAGCTCGAGCTCGCCGGCCAGGTACTGGCGCTCGAACTCCTTGTTCTCGCCCACGTAGCTCGCGATCATCTTCTTGATCTGGCGCGTACCGAGCAGCTTGCCGAGGCCGAAGCCGTCGACGCCGGCGTTGTTGGAGATGCAGGTCAGGTTCTTGACGCCCGAATCGTGCAGCGCGTCGATCAGCGCCTCGGGAATGCCGCAAAGGCCGAAGCCGCCGACCGCGAGGGTCTGGCCGTCGGCCACGACGCCCTTGAGCGCTGCGTCGGCGGAGGGGTAGATCTTGTTGGCCATGGTTCCTCGTTCGGAAATGGTTGATGAAGCGCCTGAGACGATACTACGTACAGGCATACGTAGTATTTCGTAATGGACACACCCGACACTCTTTTGCACTCGATCGACTACCGGCTCGCCTTCGAGCAGGCGCCGGTGGGCATGGTGCTGTCGCGCCACCGCATCATCATCGACTGCAACGCGCGCCTGTGCGAGATGTTCGGAACCACGCCGGATGAACTGATCGGCGAATCGTTTCGCGTGCTCTACCCGAGCGTCGCCGAATTCGAGCGCATCGGCAAGCGCATGGAGCCCATTCTCAACGCGAGCGGCCGCTATGCCGACAACCGCATGATGAGAAGGGTCGGCAGCCTGCATGGCGTCTTCGCGGGCGAGACCTTCTGGTGCCACGTGAGCGGCCAGGCGCTCAACCGCGCGGCCCCGCACGAGGCCGGCATCTGGACCTTCGAGGACCTGGGCTCGCGACGCTCGGCGAAGGCCGAGCTCACGCCGCGCGAACGCGAGGTGGCGGCCCAGGTGATGCAGGGCTCGACCTCGAAGGAAATCGGCAAGGCGCTCGGCATCAGCCACCGCACGGTCGAGATCCACCGCGCGCGGCTGATGCGCAAGTACGCAGCGGCGACCACTGCGGAGCTGGTGCAGAAGCTCATCGCCGGCTAAGCCGGCTACGGCACGATCCGAAACCATGTCTTCGCTCCCCGACCCCGGCAAGCCGCACCATCGCGCGCGCGGCTTCCAGAACAATTACATCGAGTTCCAGCCCAAGAGCCTCGCCGAGCTGCTGCGATGGCGCCGCGAGGCCGCGCGCGCCGGCCTGCCCCGCCCGCCGCTCGCGTCCATCCCGCAGGTGGCGCCCGATCTGCCGTGGCTGCACGCCAATGCACAGGCCGGCGCGCAGATGGCGCCGGCCCTCACCTGGATCGGCCATTCGACCGTGATGGCACAGCTCGGCGGCCTCACGCTCTTGACCGACCCGATGTTCTCCGAGCGCGCCTCGCCCGTGCAGTTCGCGGGGCCGCGGCGCCATGTGCCGCCCGGCATCGCGCTGCGCGCGCTGCCGCACGTGGACCTGGTGCTGGTCTCGCACAACCACTACGACCATCTCGATTCCGCCTCGGTGAACGCGCTGAATCGCCAGCCCGGCGGTCCGCCGCTCTTCGTCGTGCCGCTGGGCCTCGAGCCATGGTTCAGGGCGCAGGGCATCCGGCATGCCGTGGAGCTGGATTGGTGGGACAGCCACCGCATCGCGACGCCGCAGGGCGAGGCCGATGTCGTGCTGGTCCCGGCGCAGCACTGGTCCTCGCGCGGCCCGCGCGATGCGCTGGCCACCCTGTGGGGCGGCTTCGCCGTGCTCGCGCCGGACTGCCATCTGCTCTTTGCCGGCGACACCGGCTACTCGCGCGACTTCAGCGACATCCGCCGCCACTTCGAAAGCCGGCAGACGAAAGAGCGAGGCGGCGGCTTCGACATCGCCCTGCTGCCCATCGGCGCCTACGCGCCGCGCTGGTTCATGAGCGCGCAGCATGTGAATGTCGAGGAGGCGCTGCCGATCCATGACGACCTCGGCGCCAAGCGTTCGCTCGGCGTGCACTGGGGCACCTTCGAGCTGACCGACGAGTCGCTCGATGAGCCCCCGCGAAAGCTGGCCGAATTGCGAGCGGCGCGCGGCATGCCGGAGGACGAATTCTTCGTGATGGCGATCGGCGAGACGAGAAAGCTCGCACCTCGCGCCTTGGCGATGAGGGAGACCCGCGGATGACGAGGCCCTCGTGCGCCGCCGGCTGCATCCTCGCGGCCTTCGTTGGACTGGCTGGATGCACGCTGAACAACGCGCCGCCGCGCGAAGCCCGCGCCGCGCCGCCGCCCACCGACTGCACCGCGCGCGTCGGCGCCGACCGCAACGCCGAGCTGCCCGGCTACAGCTTGCCGCGCGCAAGCGGCGGCACGGTCTGCGTTCCGTTTCTGCCGAGCGCGAACCACCCGCCGAAGAACTACGCTGGCCGCGACTACCACGTCGACGAATTCACCGATGCCAAGCTCAGGTCGCGCTGGAGCGCCTGCAAGGCCGACGCCGCCTGCTTCCGCCGCATCGATGCGCAGATGCAGCGCTGGCTGCCGCCCAACAAGGAGCGCGCGACGCGCTCGACCGGCGTGGTCGATCCCTCGGGCAGGATCGATCCCGACGGCGAGGTCGACCTGCGGCAGATCCGGCGGCCGGCCTTCTTCGCCAAGGCGCCGTACAACGAATCGATCGCCGAGGCCGAGCCGCACGCCTACACGGTCGAATTCAGCGCGCCGCGCGACAGCTTCGAGCGCATCGCACTGAGGATGCAGGACACGATCAAGCTGCGCGGCTGGTACCTCGAGGGTGCCGGCGTGGATGACGGCAAGGGCGGCAAGCTGCGCGCGCTGGTCGTCATGGCAAGTGGCGGCAGCGGCCAGCTCACCGCAATCCAGCACCCGGATGAAAAGCCCTACCGCATCGATCCGGCCACCGGCAGGACGGTGGGCATCGCCTTCCCCAACGCCACCACCGAGAGCATGGGCCAGCGCTGGTGGCGCGAGAACCTGCATGCGCTGAACGCCGCCGGCTTCGACGTGTTGAGCTACGACCGGCGCGGCGAAGGGCTCTCGGGCGGCTTCAGCGACACCCACACCCTTGAACAGGGCGAGGACGTGTTCCGCGTGCTCGAACAGCTCGAGAGCGGCCGCGGCATGCGCATGCTGACGCCCACTGGCCAGCTGCTCGAAGGCGACGCGGCCGGCGGCCGCCTGCTCGCGGGCATGAAGGCCGACCGGATCCCGATCATCCTCGGCGGCTATTCGCGCGGCTCGATGTCCACCGCCTGGGCCATGACGAAGAACTTCGCCGAGTCGTGCGGCTACGACATGCCGATCGTGCGCTGCGCGCCGCCGAAAGGCCTGAAGAACATCAAGGGCGCGATCCTGCTTGCCTCCTTCGCGAGCGGTGCGGGCTATGTGCCGGCATCGCCCGACCTGGCCGATCGCAACCTCTTCGCGGCCGGCATGGCGGCTGAGCACCACATCGTCTTCTATCCGAGCTCGGCCACGCTCGCGGGCATGGACCGCTGGCCGGCGGCCTTCTTCGGCAAGGGACTGTGGGACCGCGCCGAGAGCGTCGAAGGCACGATCGCCGCCTACGACCGCATCCGCGGCCCGAAGGAGATCGTGGTGGCCCGCGGACCGCATTCGATGGAGACTTGGGCGCCGGCCGACCTGGCCTACATGCAGCAACGCATGGTGGCCTTCGCGAAACGCGTGGTCACCGGCGGCACGCGCGTGCCCGATGCCAAGCCGTGGTCCGATCTCAAGTCGCTGGTCGCGACCACGCCCGATTCGTGGGAGCCTTCGTCGCAGCCGGCGCGCTAGCCACCTGCATCCTCGAAGCCCCAGAAGACCGAGAAATTCTCGACCGGCTCCCTCGGCATCCCCAGATCGTTCACCACCGCATCGGCGTCCGCGTAGCCTAGCGACATGCCGCAGACGACCGACTGGGTGGGCGGCAGGTGAAGAAACTCCGAAATGAGCGACTCGTAGCGCACGAACGAAACCTGCGGGCAGGTATCGAGGCCCCTGGCCTTGGCGGCAATCATCAGCGTCTGCAGGAACATGCCGCAATCCGCCCAGCTGTGCTTCGTCAGGCGGCTGTCGATGGTGAAGATGAGCCCGACCGGCGCATCGAAGAAGCAAAGGTTGCGCCCCGATTGCCGGTTGCGAGCCGCCGCATCGTTGCGATCGATCCCGAGCGCCGCGTAGTACCGGGCGCCGAAGTCGGCCTGCCGCGACACGCAGGCGGCCGGCAGATCGTCCGGGAAGTGCCGCGAAGGCGGCAGCTCATTGCGCTCATGCGACAGCGACAGGGCCTCGCTCAACAGGCGCTTGGGCTCGCCTGCCAGGACATGGACCGACCAGGGCTGCGTGTTCGAGTTGCTCGGCGCGCAACGTGCGACGTCGAGGATCTCCGCCACCTCGGACTTCGGAACCGGCGTCGGCCGGAAGGCGCGGACCGTCCGGCGCGATCGGATCAGGGCCTCCACGACGCTGCATACGGTGGACCCTTCCGCCACCACGGGACGATCTGCGTTCATCATGCCGCGATGTTGCCCCAGCGCGTATTCGCCATCCAGTGAACATTGAGCAAGATCGTCATGCACGAAGCGCAAGATCCTGAACACCCGAGAGTTCGACCAGCTGCTCCCTGAGCCAAAGATGCGCGGGATCGTGCTCGTCCCGCCGGTGCCATATGGCGCGCACGGTGGCGTGCTGCGCCGCGTAGGGCAAGGGCTTTGCCAACAGGTCGCGCCGCGCGAGAAAGGCCTGAGCGAGTGGCGCCGGCACGATAGAGATCATGTCGCTGCCTTGCAGAAGATCGGGCACGGCCAGCGAATGCGGCACCGTGATCCGGTAGTGGGGGCGCCTTCCGGCGGCCGCCAACGCATCCTCCAGCGCCGAACGATCGAACATCTCCGACTGGCGCGCCAATCCGCGCTCGACGATGTAGCCGCTGACCGCCCCTTCCTCCTGGCCGCCGAGCGACACCGTCAGCAGCGGGAACGCGGCCAGATCTTCGGTCCGCGGCTTGCGGCGCGCGAGCGGATGGCCTTTGCGAAACACGAGCACGTCCTGCTGGATCCACAGCCGCGCGCTCTGGAACCGGCCCGGAACGTCGGCGAAGATGCCCAGCGCGATGTCGATGCGCCCGACGTCGATTTGCTCGGCCAGGTCGAGCCGCGTCGCCGGCCGCACGACCAGATCGGACGACGGCGCCGCATCGCCCATGCGGCGCGCCAGCTTCGTCAGCAGGACCGAGGTGACGTAGTCGTTGGCCGCCACCACGAACCTGCGCGTGGTCGTCGCCGGCTCGAAAGGCTGGACGCCCAGCGTGTCGTGGATGGCGCGCACGGCTTCGCGCAGCGGCGTCGCCATGGCGAGGGCACGCGCCGTGGGCTCCATGCCCTTGGCCGTGCGCACGAACAGTTCGTCCTGCAAGGCCTCGCGCAGGCGCGACAAGGCATGGCTGATCGCCGACTGGCTGAGGTGCAGCCGCTTGCCGGCGCGAAGAAGGTTCCGGTCCTCGAAGACGGCGTCGAACACGCGCAGAAGATTCAGGTCGATGCGCTTGGGACTGAGCGGTGCCTGGGTTCTTTTCATCTTGCACCTCGTGCATTTTCCTGTTGCAGATTCATCGCTTCCGATGTCGAAGCCGCGGTGGCAATGTGCAGCCACGCATCACACGGAGCACCGCGATGACCGATCTTTCCAGACGAAGTTTCGCCAAGTATGTGTCCTGCCTCGCGCCGGCTCTGGCCGGCCTTCCGACACTGGCACACGCACAAGCCGACGGCGGCGTCGGCCGAATCGTCGTCGGCTATCCGCCCGGCGGCACGCTGGACCAGACCGCGCGCCGCCTTGCGGAGGCATGGAAGGCGCAGAACCGCGCCTACGTCGTCGACAACCGGCCGGGCGCCGCCGGAAGAATCGCGAACGGCCAACTCAAGCGAGAGCGCGCCGACGGCAGCGTGGTTCTTTGCACTCACACCTCGGCGATGACGATCTACCCGCACGTGTACGCCAAGCTCTCCTACGATCCGGTCAAAGACCTTCGCCCCGTCGCCTTGCTCGCGTCTGCGACCTGCGTACTCGCGATCAGCAGCGCGCTGCCGTCCGAGATCAGGACGCTTGCCGACTATGTTCGCTGGCTGAAGGCCCACGACACCGGGCGGACCTACGCATCGCCCGCCGCCGGATCGCTGGCGCAGTTCCTGGGCTATCGCTTCTCTCAGGCCGCAGGCGTGCCGCTCACGCACGTGGCCTATCGTGGCTCCGCGCCCGCCATGCAGGACCTGCTCGGCGGACAGGTTCCGGCCTACCTCGGTTTCGTCGGCGATTTCCTGCAGTACCTCGGCAGCGGCAAGGTCCGCCTTCTGGCCGCGACGGGCGAGCGGCGTTCGCGCTTCCTCAAAGACGTGCCCACCTTCGCCGAGCAGGGTTTCGGCACGGTGGCAGGCCTGGAAAGCTACGGCGTCTTCGCGCCGGCTTCGACGCCCGAAGCAACGGTGGCGGCGCTGGCCGCGGCAACGCAGGCGGCGTCCCGCGACAAGGCGCTGGCCGGCGGCCTGGAGCAGATCGGGCTCGAAGCGACCTACCTCGGCTCGGCCGAGTACGCGCAACTCATCGCGGCCGAACGGGAGCGATGGAAGCCCGTCGTCGAGGCCTCCGGTTTCAAGGCGGACGAGTAATGGCCATGACCGATCGAGAAACACTCATCGCCGCGAGCCTGCCCTTCCTGGCGGAGATCCAGGACATGACCGCAGGCACCGAGGTCGAGCAATGGCTGAACGCGAAGTACGGCCCCGGCAGTGCGCTCTATGACGAACTGGCGGCGCTGGTGAAGGCCGGCGTGCGCGACGGATGGGCTGCCAACGTCGAGATCCGGGGCCGGCACTACCGTCGCAGCCGGATCTGCGAAGCAACGCCCGAGACGCTCGGCTTCAGCATCACCGCCGTGTACATGGACAGCACCGGCAACACGCAGGGCAATCCCGAAGGCAGCTTCCGCGGCGACTACCACGCGCATCCGTACGGGGAGTTCAACATGGTGATCCCGCTCGACGAAGGCGCGGCGCTGGCCGGGCCGAACGGCTGGTGCCACGGCGGGTGGACCGCGCCAGCCCCCGGGAGCCATCACTATCCCGAGGCAAAGGGGGGTGCCGTCATCGCGCTGTTCTATCTGCCGGCGGGGCGGATCTCGTACCACATCCAGCCGCCCGCTGCCTGATCCTCAACCCGCCCTGCGGAACGTCAGGTTGATGCGGCAAGCGCCGACGACGGGATGCGCCTCCTCCTTCAGCGGCAGCACGCCGTGGTAGTTGAGCCGCGCCGGTCCGCCCCACACGACGACGTCGCCATGCATGAGCGGCACGCGGCGCGCCTTGTCGGTGCGCTTCGCGCCGCCGAAGAGAAAGACCGCCGGCATGCCCAGCGACACCGAGACGATCGGCCAGCGCATGTCGCGCTCGTTGCGGTCCTGGTGCAATGAAAGGCGCGTGCCTGCTTCGTAGCGATTGACCAGGCAGGCGTCGGGCACGAAGCCCTCGAAGCCGGCCGCGGCGGCCGCCTCGGTGGCCAGTTGCGAGAAAGCGTTGGGCATGCGCGGCCAGGGCCGGCCGGTCTCTGGATCGATCGTGTCGTAGCGGTAGCCCGTGCGATCTGTGACCCAGCCCAGCGCGCCGCAGTTGCTCATCGCGACCGACATGCGAAAGCCGCCCGGCGTGACCATGTGGCGCAGCGGCGCCCGCGCCGTCACCTCGTTCACGCCGGCCAGCAGCGCGGCTTCGTGCGGCGTCGCAAAAGCACGCAGCCACACTGCGCCCGGGCCCAGCGATTCGACAGACGATTCAAACAAATCCTCTGTCACGTGCGGCTCCTTCGGGGAACAGCGCGGAACCGGCTTTGCCGGGCCGCTGGTGTTGGCCCCGGCGAGGGGGAAGGCGCGCGCGACACGAAGTGCGCGAAGCCTGGGGGAGAGCTTCATGTTGCGTCGTGAAAGATGATGCCGGCGGTATGCCGGTGGCCCGAACGCACGCGGCTCACGCCATGCCGCAGATTGACGCGGTAGACGCCGCGCGTGCCCTGAACCGGGCGGTGGTGCACCGCGATGACGGCCGCATCGCCCTGGCGCAGCGGCAGCACCATCGGCCGCGACTGCATGCGCGGGCGCTGCTCGGTCATCACGAACTCGCCGCCTTCGAAATCGCGGCCCGGCTCGGACAGCAGGATCACCAGCTGCAGCGGGAACACATGCTCGCCGTACAGGTCCTGGTGCAGGCAGTTGTAGTCGCCGGCGCCGTACTGCAGCAGCAACGGCGTGGGCCGCGTCTGGCCCGCCGCATGGCAGCGCGCGATGAAGTCGGCATGCCGCGGCGGATAGCGCACCTCGACCCCCATCGCCTGGTTCCAGCGGTTGGCGATCGGCGCCAGCTGCGCATAGACCGCTTCGCGCAAGCCGGCCAGGCGCTCCGGCAAGGGGTAGTCGAAATACTTGTACTCGCCGCGCCCGAAGCCGTGCCTCTCCATCACCACCCGGCTGCGAAACAGCGGATCGAGCGGGTACAGCGCCGACAGCGATTCGCACTCCTCGCGCGTCAGCAATCGCTCGATCAGGGCGCTGCCCTCGGCATCGAGGTCGAGCGCCACCTGGCCCCAATCGATCATGCGGCGCTGGCCTCCCGCTCGAGCAAGGCGCTCTTGCGCTCCACACCCCAGCGATAGCCCGACAGGCTGCCGTCGCTGCGCACCACGCGGTGGCACGGGATGGCCACGGCAATCGCATTGGCGCCGCAGGCCTGGGCCACGGCGCGCACCGACTTCGGGCTGCCGATGCGCCGGGCGATCTCGGCATAGCTCGCCGTCGCGCCGGGCGGGATCTCGCGCAGCGCCTGCCACACGCGCTGCTGGAAGGCGGTGCCGCGCACGTCCAATGGCAGGTCCAGCCCCAGGCCCGGCGCTTCGACGAAGCCCACCACCCTGGCCACCAGTTGCTCGAAAGCGGCATCGCCGCCGATCAACCGCGCCTGCGGAAACTGGTCCTGGAGATCACGCGCCAAGGCATCGGGATCGTCGCCCAGCGCGATCGCGCAGACGCCGCGCTCGCTCTGCGCCACCAGGATCGCACCGAGCGCGCATTCGCCGATCGCGAAGCGGATGTCGGTGTCGGCGCCGCCGGCGCGCCATGCGGTCGGCGTCATGCCGAGCATGTCCTTCGAGTCGGCGTAGAAACGGCCGTTGGAGTTGTAGCCGGCGTCGTAGATCGCGTCCGTTACCGTGCCGCTGCGCGCTAGCTCCGCGCGCACGCGCTTCGCGCGATGCGCGGCCGCATAGGCCTTGGGCGTGAGGCCCGTCACCTCCTTGAAGATGCGGTGCAGGTGGTAGCTGCTGAGACCCGCACGCTCGGCCAGTTGGTCGAGGGTGGGCGTCTCTTCGGCGCGCTCGATGAAGCGGCACAGCTCGGCCACTTGCGCCGCATGCTGCTCGGCCCGCGCGGGCTGGTCCGGCTTGCAGCGCTTGCAGGGCCTGAAGCCCGCGCGTTCCGCGTCCGCCGCCGTGGCATGGAAGTCCACGTTCTCGGGCCGGGCCGCGCGCGCGCCGCAGGAAGGCCGGCAATACACGCCGGTGGTCCGCACCGAGTAGAAGAACTTGCCGTCGGCCGCCGCATCGCGCGCGGCCACCGCTGCCCAGCGCGGATCGCTCACGGTGGCGAGGGCGCGGATTTCGTTGGGGTTGCTCATGTTCATGTGAATCCTCTAGCAGTGTCGTTGATCGATGCATCCACTCTAGGGATCAGGGCTTGCATGCGCACTCCGGGTCTTGCTTTCGAATTCGGGTACTTCCGGCCTTGGCCTACGGGCCGGGGCGCCGGGCTTCGTTAACATTTCGGCCAATGATCGATCGACGCTCACTCCTCACCGCCAGCGGCGCCTCGATGGCGCTCTCCGCACTCGGATTCCCCCTAGATGCCCTCGCAGCCGGCGGAATCAAGCTCGCACAACCCCGGCCCTTCTCTTTTGAACGTCTTGTTACCTTCGCGAAATCGCAGGCCGCCAAGCCCTATGTGGCCGACAACACGCTGCCGGCCGACGTGCTCCAGCGCATCGACTACGACGCCCACGGCAAGATCAAATACAACCCCGACAACGCGCTGTTCCGCGACGGTCCGGGCCAGTTCCCCGTGACCTTCTTCCACCTCGGCCGCTACTTCCAGACACCGGTCCACATGTACGTGACCGAGGCCGCGAGCGGCGACGGCTTCGCGCGCGAGATCCTCTACGACAGCGCGTACTTCTCGATGCCGGACGACAGCCCCGCGCGCAAGCTGCCCGACGGCGCCGGCTTCGCGGGCTTCCGCCTGCAGGAAAGCCGCAACGGCGACCAGAAGAAGCTGCCCTGGCAGACCAACGACTGGGTCGCCTTCCTGGGCGCTTCGTATTTCCGCGCCATCGGCGAGCTCTACCAGTACGGCCTCTCGGCGCGGGGCATCGCGCTCGATGCGGCCGTGCCCGACCGGCCCGAGGAGTTCCCGACCTTCACGCGCTTCTATTTCGAGCCGCCGGCGGCGCCGGATGCGAACACGATGACGGTCTATGCGCTGCTCGAAGGACCGAGCATCACCGGCGCTTACAAGTTCGTCATGCAGCGCGGCAAGGCGGTGCTGATGGACATCGAGTCGCGCCTCTTCCTGCGCCGCGACATCGTCCGCCTCGGGCTGGTGCCGCTGACCTCGATGTACTGGTACTCGGAAAGCAGGCCCACCGGCATCGACTGGCGGCCCGAGGTGCACGACTCCGACGGCCTCGCGATCTGGAACGGCGCCGGCGAGCGCATCTGGCGCCCGCTGAACAATCCCACGCAGACCCGCGCCTCGTCCTTCAGCGACACCCGCCCGCGCGGCTTCGGCCTCTTGCAGCGCGACCGCGCCTTCGACCACTACCAGGACGGCGTGTTCTACGAGAAGCGCCCGAGCCTCTGGGTGGAGCCGCTGGGCGACTGGGGCGAAGGCTCGGTACAGCTGGTCGAGATACCGACCGACGACGAGATCCACGACAACATCCTCGCCTGCTGGGTGCCCAAGGCGCCGGCCGCCGCGGGCTCCAGCTACAACCTCAAGTACCGGTTGCACTGGACCGACCAGGAGCCCTTTCCATCGCCGCTCGCGCGCTGCGTGGCGACGCGGCTCGGGCGCGGCGGGCAGCCGGGCACGCAGCGGCCGCAGGGTGTGCGCAAGTTCATGGTCGAGTTCATCGGCAAGCCGTTGGAGGCGATCCCCTTCGGCGTCAAGCCCGAGCTCGTGCTCACGGCCTCGCGCGGCAAGTTCTCGTACATCTTCTCGGAAGCGGTACCCAACGGTGTGCCGGGCCACTGGCGCGCGCAGTTCGACTTCACGGCCGAAGGCAGCGAGCCGGTGGACATGCGCCTGTATCTGAAGACCGGCGACCAGACGCTGACCGAGACCTGGCTCTACCAGTACCAGCCCGGCTGATCCCATCGACCAACTTGGACGCTTAGTCCAATGTTGGATACATTCGGCCGATGAAGAAAAAGCCGAACAAGCTCCTGCTGCGCGAGCTGCGAACCATTGCCCAAGGCCTCGGCAAGACCTTCGCCCCGTTCTGCGAAGTGGTGGTCCACGACCTCAGCGATCCGAAGAACGCCATCTTCGCGATCGAGAACAACCTGAGCGGGCGGCGCGTCGGCCAGCCGGTGACGGAGCTGGGCCTGGCGCGCATCGGCGATCCGGACTACCCGGCGGTCATCACCAACTACGCCAACCAGTTCGCCGACGGCCGCAAGGTCAAGAGCACCTCGATCGGCATCAAGGACGAGAGCGGCGAGTACGTGGCCGCGCTGTGCCTGAACGTGGACCTCACGCTGTTCCAGGGCTTCCAGGCCGCGCTCGCGCAGTTCACGCGAATCGAATCGAGCGAGGTCGGCGAAACGCTGGATGCAAGACATGCCGACCGCATCTGCGAGCGGCTCGACGAGTTGGCCGCGGCACGCGCGACCACGGCACGCTCGCTCAAGCCGGCGGATCGGAGGCAGCTGGTGCAGGAACTGAAGAAGGCCGGCTTCCTCGACATTCGCCGCGGCATGGAGATCGCCGCGGCGCACATGGGCGTGTCGCGCGCGACGATCTACAGCGACGCGAAGTAGCGCTGCTGTCACGGCGTCGTCACCCGGCGCCGGCATGGTGCAGGGCTTTATCCCAAGCCACCCCGGACCATGATGCGTATCGCTTCCCTCTCCCTCACCGCCCTCGCCGCCGCCCTGGCCTGCGGCAGCGCCGCGGCGCAAACCGCCTACCCCGCCGCGCTCGCCGGCCATGCGCTGCTGCCGGCGCAGAGCTTCATCGCCGCGCCGAAGGAGGCGCCGGCCGATCTGCAAGTGAGCGGCAAGTTCACCAGCGGCAAGCGTGTCGAGGCGCCGGGCAGCATCGAAGGCCTCTCGGCCGGCCGCGGCACCGGCGTTTCGCTGCCCTTCAAGGGGCAGCCGGTGCAGGGCCACTCGGGCATCAAGAAGATGGACGACGGCAGCTTCTGGATCCTCACCGACAACGGCGCCGGCGCCAAGGCCAACTCGCCGGACTTCATGCTCTACCTCAACCACTACAAGGTGGACTTCAAGGGCGGCAAGTTCGAGCGCACGGGCACCGTGTTCCTGCACGACCCGGACAAGAAGGTGCCCTTCCGCATCGTCCACGAAGGCAGCAAGCAGCGCTTGCTGACGGGTTCGGACTTCGACCCCGAGAGCTTCCAGTTCGCGGGCGGCGCGCTGTGGATCGGCGATGAGTTCGGCCCCTACCTGATCAAGGCCGACCTGAAGGGCAAGGTGCTCGCGGTGTTCGAGACCCAGGTCGACGGCAAGGCGGTGCGCTCGCCCGACCATCCGGCCGTGACAACGCCGGGCGCGCCCGGCGGCGCGGTGGATTTCCGGATCCGGCGCTCCAAGGGCTTCGAAGGCATGGCCGCATCGAAGGACGGCAGCAAGCTCTACGCCCTGCTCGAAGGCCCGGTATGGAACGCCGAGGCCAAGGACTATGAGCGCATCGACGGCAAGGAGGCGCTGCGTGTGCTCGAGTTCGACGTCGCGAGCGAGAAGTGGACCGGCCGTCACTGGAACTACCCGCTGGAAGCCAACGGCCACGCGATCGGCGACTTCAACATGATCGATGCGACCACCGGCCTCGTCATCGAGCGCGACAACGGCGAAGGCACAGCCGACAAGGCCTGCCCCGAAGGCCAGAAGCGCGCCGACTGCTTCCACGACCTGGCGAAGTTCAAGCGCGTCTACAAGATCGAGCTGAGCGATGCCAACGCCGGGCAGGCCGTGCGCAAGATCGGCTACATCGACCTGCTTGCCATCGCCGACCCGAACAAGCTGGCGCGCAAGCCGCTCAACGACGGCGTGCTCAAGTTCCCCTTCTTCACGATCGAGAACGTCGAGGTGGTCGATGCCACGCATATCGTGGTGGGCAACGACAACAACTTGCCCTTCTCCAGCAGCCGCGAGCCGAACAAGGCGGACGACAACGAGCTGGTGCTGCTGGAGGTGGGGGAGTTGTTGCGGGCGAAGTAGCCGCAACGTTGGGGCTTGATCGATGTCGGCGCATGGCGGGCCCGGTCCCTCACCCCAGCCCTCTCCCGGAGGGAGAGGGAGCAAGACAGCAGCGTTTCCACGGAGGCGGGCGGTGTGCCCTGGGCCGGCCGTTGAGGCACCGCCGAGCAGCGCAGCGGCAGGCGGATCAGGGCTCGCGACTGTTTGAGCGACGCGAGTTTGAGCGAGACCCCGCCTGACGCGAGCAGCGCAGGGAAGCCCGAAGGGCCGGTGACGTCGGCCGGCACAGGGCATGCCGCGCGCCTCCGCGCCCCCTACTCGTCGAAACACAGAGTGATCAGCGCTTCGTGACCGAGATCAACTCGATCTCGAAATTGAGCGTGGCATTGGGCGGAATCACGCCGCCCGCGCCGCGCGTTCCGTAGGCAATGGCCGGCGGGCAGGTCAGCTTGGCCTTGCCGCCCGGCTTCATCTTCTGCACGCCTTCGGTCCAGCACGGGATCACGCCGTTCAACGGAAACTCGGTCGGCTCGTTGCGCTTGTAGGAGCTGTCGAACTCCTTGCCGCTGTCGGGGAAGGTGCCGCGGTAGTGCACCTTGACCACGTCGGTGGCGGCGGGCGAGGCGCCGCTGCCCTCCTTGAGCGACTGGTAGATCAGGCCGCTGGGCAGGGTGACCGCTGCGCTCTGCGCCAGGGCAGCGGGCACGACGCACAACGAGACCAAAGCTGCGGCGGTAGTACGAAAGAGGGAAGGCACGAAGAGATCTCCTTGAATGTCTGAAAACGGTCCATTATTGCGGGCGCGCCGCCATGGCATCGCTCTTGCTGCGAGGCCCCTGTCCAAACAGCAACAAGGAATCCACCATGTCCTCGGGCTTGAAAAAAGTGCTCGGCCCCTTCCAGTTGTGGGGCATCGCCGTCGGCCTCGTGATCTCGGGCGAGTATTTCGGCTGGAGCTACGGCTGGAACACTGCCGGCACGCTGGGCTTCCTGGTCGCCACCGTGCTGGTCGCGACCATGTACACCACCTTCATCTTCAGCTTCACCGAGCTCTCCACCGCCATCCCTCATGCAGGGGGACCCTTTGCCTACGCGCGGCGTGCCTTCGGGCCCAACGGCGGCTTCGTCGCCGGCTTCGCGACGCTGGTGGAATTCGTGTTCGCGCCGCCGGCCATCGCGCTGGCGATCGGCGCCTACCTCAATGTGCAATTCCCGGGCATCAACCCCAAGTGGTTCGCGCTCGGCGCCTATGTGATCTTCATCGGGCTCAACTGGATCGGCATCGGCATCGCCGCCGCCTTCGAGCTCTTCGTCACCGTGCTCGCGATCTTCGAGCTGCTGGTGTTCATGGGCGTGGTCGCGCCCGGCTGGTCGCTCGCGAACTTCGCCGCCAACGGGTGGTCGGGCAGTTCGTCCTTCAGCAGCGCGGCGATCCCGGGCATCTTCGCCTCGATCCCGTTCGCGATCTGGTTCTTCCTCGCGATCGAGGGCGCAGCGATGGCGGCCGAGGAAGCGCGCGATCCGCACCGCACCATTCCGCTGGCCTACACGTGCGGCATCCTCACGCTGGTCGTGCTGGCCTTCGGCGTCATGATCTTCGCCGGCGGCGTGGGCGACTGGCGCAAGCTCGCCAACATCAACGACCCGCTGCCTCAGGCGATGAAAGTGGTGGTCGGCGAGAACAGCGGCTGGCTGCACATGCTGGTGTGGATCGGCCTGTTCGGCCTGATCGCCTCCTTCCACGGAATCATCATGGGCTACTCGCGCCAGATCTTCGCGCTGGCGCGCGCCGGCTACCTGCCCGCCACCTTCGCTGCGCTGAGCCCGCGCTTCAACACGCCGCATCGCGCGCTGGTGGTGGGCGGCGTGATCGGCGTGGCCGCGATCTTCAGCGACGAGTGGGTGCAGTTCGGCGGCCAGACGCTCACGGCCAACATCGTCACGATGGCGGTGCTGGGCGCGATCGTGATGTACCTCATCTCGATGGCCGCGCTCTTCAAGCTCAGGCGCACCGAACCCGGCCTCGAGCGCACCTACCGCGCGCCCTTCTACCCGGTCTTTCCGGCCATTGCCCTGGGCCTGGGAGTGGTTTGCCTCGGCGCGATGATCTGGTTCAATGGCATGCTGACGCTGCTGTTCCTGGTGCTGATGGCGCTGGCCTACGGCTACTTCCGACTCACGGCAAAGCAGCGCACGGCAGCAGCGCCCGACGAGATGCTGTCCACGACCGTCTGAGCCCCTTTATCGATGCGCTACCGAACCACGATCGATTCGCAGGCCTTCTCCTTCGAAGACCTCAAGCAGGTCATGGCCGCCGCAAGCCCGGCGCGCTCGGGCGACTACCTCGCGGGCGTGGGCGCGGCCACCGCGCAGCAGCGCATGGCCGCGCGCCACGTGCTGGCGGAGACGCCGCTCAAGCAGTTCCTCACCGAAGCGCTGATCCCTTACGAAGAGGACAACATCACGCGGCTCATCATCGATGGGCATGATGCAGAGGCCTTCGCGCCGGTCGCGCATCTCACGGTCGGCGACTTCCGCAACTGGCTGCTGTCGGAGCAGGCCGACACCCAGGCGCTGACGGCGCTCGCCCCCGGCCTCATGCCCGAGATGGCGGCCGCGGCGTCCAAGCTCATGCGCAACCAGGACCTGGTGGCGGTCGCGCGCAAGTGCAGCGTGGTCACGCGCTTTCGCGACACCATCGGCCTGCCCGGCCATCTCTCGGTGCGGCTGCAGCCCAACCATCCGACCGACGACCTGCGCGGCATCGCGGCCTCCACGCTCGACGGCCTGCTCATGGGCGCCGGCGACGCTGTGATCGGGATCAACCCGGTCTCCGACAGCCTGCAGGTGCTGGGCGACCTGCTGCGCATGCAGGACGAGGTGATCCAGCGCTTCGAGATCCCGACCCAGAGCTGCGTGCTGACCCACGTGACGAACACGCTCAAGCTGGCGGAGGCCGGCGCGCCGGTCGACCTGGTGTTCCAGTCGATCGGCGGCACCGAGAAGACCAACCGCTCCTTCGGCATCACGCCCGAGCTGCTCGACGAAGCGCACGCCGCCGCGCAGGCGCAGAAGCGCGGCACGGTGGGCCAGAACGTCATGTACTTCGAGACCGGCCAGGGCAGCGCGCTCTCGGCCGACGCCAATTTCGGCGTCGACCAGCAAACCTGCGAGGCGCGTGGCTATGCGCTCGCGCGGCGCTACCAGCCCTTGCTGATCAACACGGTGGTCGGTTTCATCGGGCCCGAGTACCTCTACGACGGCAAGCAGATCATCCGCGCCGGGCTGGAAGACCACTTCTGCGGCAAGCTGCTGGGCCTGCCGCTGGGCTGCGACGTCTGCTACACCAACCATGCCGAGGCCGACCAGGACGACATGGACACGCTGCTGGTGCTGCTCGGCACCGCCGGCATCAACTTCATCATGGGCGTGCCGGGCGCGGACGACGTGATGCTCAACTACCAGAGCACCTCCTTCCACGACGCGCTGTTCCTCCGCGAGACCATGGGCCTCAAGCGTGCGCCCGAGTTCGAGGCGTGGCTGGCGCGCATGCAGATCACCGACGGCGCGGGCCGGCTGCAGCCGCCCTCTTCCAACCGCTTGCTTGCCGACATGAGCGGGCTCCGGGCGCTGCACCAATGAGCAAGGACGTCGTCACGCAAAGCCCGTGGCGCGACTGGCGCCCGGCCACGCCGGCGCGCATCGCGCTGGGCCGCGCGGGCGCCGGCATGCCGACCGACGAGGTGCTGCGCTTCGGCTGGGCGCATGCGATGGCGCGCGACGCGATCCATGCCGCGCTCGACGTGCCGGCGCTCGAGGCCTCGCTGCGCGCGCAGGGCTGGGAGGTGGCGCAGGTGCGCAGCCGCGCACCCGATCGCACGGGCTATCTGCGCCGCCCCGACCTCGGGCGCCAGCTCGACGCCGACGATGCCCAGGCTCTGCGCGCCGCAGCCGTTGCCCCCAGCGACATCTGCATCGTGATCGGCGACGGCCTGTCTTCGCTGGCCGTGGCCCGCCATGCGGCACCGCTGCTGGCCGCATTGAAGCAGCATCTGCCGGCCGAGCTCCGCCTCGCGCCCATCGTCATCGCCACGCAGGCCCGCGTGGCGCTCGCGGACGAGGTGGGCGAGCTGTTCGACGCCCGGCTCTCGGTCATGCTGATCGGCGAGCGGCCCGGCCTCAGCTCGCCCGACAGCCTCGGCATCTACGTCACGCACACGCCGCGCCGCGGCCGGCACGATGCCGAGCGCAACTGCATCTCGAACGTGCGCCCCGAGGGCCTGCGCTACGAGGCCGCGGCCTTCAAACTGGCCTGGCTTCTGCGCGAGGCGCTGAAGCGCGGCCTGACCGGCGTGGCACTCAAGGATGAAAGCGACCTGGCGGTGCTGTCCGCGCCGGACGGCGCCATCAGCGCCTTGCCGGAGTGAGGCCCCTCGCCTTGCCTATGATGGGCGACGCACTCATGGAGACGACATGACCGCATCACGCTACCCGATGGCCGAGCTGGCCGAGCTGCCCGAAGACATCCGCGCGAAGATCCTCGAAGTGCAGGAGAAAGCCGGCTTCGTGCCCAACGTCTTCCTGGCGCTCGCGCGCCGGCCGGCCGAGTGGCGCGCCTTCTTCGCGTATCACGATGCGCTGATGCTGAAGGAGGAAGGCTCTCTCACCAAGGGCGACCGCGAGATGATCGTCACCGCCACCAGCGCCGCCAACCAGTGCCTCTATTGCGTGGTGGCGCACGGCGCGCTGCTGCGCATCTACGAGAAGAAACCGCTGGTAGCCGACCAGGTGGCCGTCAACTGGCGCAAGGCCGACATCACGCCGCGCCAACACGCGATGCTCGAGTTCGCGATGAAGGTCTGCGACCGCTCGCACGAGATCGACGAAGCCGACTTCCCGCCGCTGCATGCGCACGGCTTCAGCGACGAGGACATCTGGGACATCGCCGCCATCACTGCCTTCTTCGGACTCTCCAACCGCATGGCCAGCTTCAGCGGCATGCAGCCGAATCCGGAGTTCTATCTGATGGGGCGGGTGCCGAAGGAGAGGAAGTAGCTGTCTTGCGCCTCTCCTGCCTTGCTCCCTCCCCCTCTGGGGGAGGGTTGGAGTGGGGGCACTTGGGCCTTTGCTTGAGCGCTGCGTTTGGTTTGAGGCCGGAGCCGGGAGTTCGCCCCGGCGGGCGACTCACTTTCTTTTGCTTCGCCAAAAGAAAGTAAGCAAAGAAAAGGCGACCCCACTGCGCGTGTCCCTCCGCTGCGCTCCGGGCAACCTGCGGTGCTCGCGCCGCCGGCCTGCCGCAGAACTCACTGCGTTCACTTCGTTCACTGCGCTCAGACAGCTGCGGCAAGTCAGTCCACGAAGCACGCCTGTCCTTCGGCAGGCGTGCGGCCGGCGCCCCTGCACTCCTCGGCACGCGCAGAGGGGATCGAACTCCAACGCGCCATGGCGCGTACTTGGGGGGTGTAAGGGTGAGCGACGGCACTGGACCTGCACACACGCCGCTGCGTCGGCTCAAGAACGAAGAGACCAGGCCACGCGCAGCGTGGCCGTTGGCGGCCGAGCGAAGCGACGGCCCGACCCACTCCCCTCTGGCTGCGCCGAGGAGCGCAGGGGCGGCGGCCGCACGCCTGCCGAAGGACAGGCGTGCTTCGTGGTCTGACTTGCCGCGGCTGTTTGAGCGCAGTGAGCGAAGTGAACGCAGCGAGTTCTGCGGCAGGCCGGCTGCGCGAGCACCGCAGGTTGCCCCGGAGCGAAGCGCAGGGGTCGCAGGCAGTGGGGTCGCCTTTTCTTTGCTTACTTTCTTTTGGCGAAGCAAAAGAAAGTGAGTCGCCCGCCGGGGCGAGACCCGGCTCCAGGCCTCAGCAAAACATGCAGCAACCGAATCAAAGGCCCAAGAGCCCTCACCCCAACCCTCTCCCAGAGGGAGAGGGAGCAGCAGCACCGCGGCAAGTCGCCAGCGCATCGAGCGCCGGCTTGTAGCTCGGCGTCTTCACGTCCATCAGGCCCAGCACCGTGTGATAGAGGTTGTCGTGCGTGAGCGGCGTGTCGAGCCCCGCCTCCATGCACGAATGCGAGAGCCTGTCGCGAGCGCTCATGCCGTCGCCGAACCACGCGACCATCGGTATGTGCTTCTGCACCTCGGGCGCGAAGCTGTAGGGCACGCCGTGCAGGAACAGCCCGTACTCGCCCAGCGATTCGCCGTGATCGCTGAGATAGAGCAATGCGGGGTCGTAGCTTCCGGACTGCGCCTTCAGCCAGTCGATGGTCTTGCCGAGAAAGCGGTCGGTGTAGGCAATCGTGTTGTCGAAGCCGTTGATCAGCTCGGCGTGGCTGCATTCGGCCAGCGCATTGCTCTTGCACTCGGGCAGGAAGCGCTTGGCATCGGGCGAAGAACGCTTGTAGTAGGCCGGGCCATGGCTGCCCATCTGGTGCATGACCAGCACCACGCCCTTGCCGCGGCGCTCGGCCGGCAACGCGGCCAGGCGCGCATCCAGGCCATGGAGCATCACATCGTCGAGGCATTCGTCGCCTTCGCAGAGCGCGCTCTTCACGCCGGGATCGACGGTGTCGAAGGCCGACGCGTGGGGCACGCGGTCGCAGACGCCCTTGCAGCCGCCGGCCTGGTTGTCGAGCCAGAACACCGCGAGGCCGGCGGCCTGCAGCACGTCCATCAGGTTCTCGTGATCGTCCTTGCGCGCCTCGAAGGCCGTCTTGCCCAGAGGCGAGAACATGCAGGGCACCGAGGCCAGCGTGTTGGTGCCGCAGGAATGAACATCGTGCCAGCTCAGCACCTTGCGCGCCGCGAGCTCGGGCGTGGTCTCGCGCGCATAGCCGTTCAGCGCGAAATGGTCGGCCCGCGCCGTCTCGCCCACCACGAGCACGAGGAGCGGCGGCCGGGCCTGCGCCGCATAGCTGGCGCCCAGCGCCGCGCCGCCGGACACCGGAATCAGCCTGCGGCTGTGCTTGAACAATGGCCGGATGGCGACCGCGCTGGCCGAATAGATGCTGGCCAGCGGATTCATCATGTAGCGCAGGTGGACGTTGTTGCGCATCAGCGGCGCGAGCTCCCGGCCCATCGCCAGCGCGCCACCCACTGCCACCGCCACCGCTGCGAAGAGCATCAGCGCATTGCGCCAGGCTTGCGAAACGAATCTCATCGGGACGACCTGCACGCGCCACAGCGCCCAGGCAGGCAGAGCGGCGACGAGCAGCACCTGGAACAGCAGGCGCCAGCTCAGCAGGTCGCTCACCTCGTGGGCATCGGTCTGCATCGCATTGGCCAGCATGCTGGGGTCCATCACCACCCGGTAGCTCTGCATGTAGTACTGCGCGATTGCGGCGATCACGACGACGGCGAACCAGAGCGGTTTCATCCAGCGCGACCAGGCGGTGAAGGACAGCAGCGCGACGCTGCCGCAGACGACGAGCAGCGCCATCGCTGCGGCCGAGGGCAGGTACACGCTGGGTGCGCCGCCGATGCGCGCCAGCTCGTTCCACAAGGGCCAATTGGCGGCCAGGGCCAGGTAGAGGCTCAGCCAGAGGACCACGCTGCGCGCCGAGCGCGGGCGCGCGAACCAGGCATCGACGTGATGCCAGAGCTGCGTGGACGCCTCGGCAGCGCCCTGCGCCGGCGTGGCGAGCGGCAGGTCATGCGCGGCTGGGGGGAAGGGACGGGCATTCGAAACAGGCATCCAGCGAGTCTGAAAACCTGGACTGAAGACTCGCTGAATGCGCAGCTCAGGATTCGTTCAGCTTCGGAGAGCCGGCCAGCCGCGCAGATCCGGCCGACCCCCTGTGCAGGAAGGCATCGATCGCGAAGCCCACCGTCCAGCAGATCCACGCGGTCCATAGCGTGTGGCTCATGTAGTGGGCGCCGCGCAACTGCTGCACCAGCCCCAGCAGCAGCCCGGCCGCGAGGGCTGCGATGAGCCACCTTCGCGCCACAGTCGGCGCGGTGCGGCGCCATACGAACCAGCCGCCGGCATAGGCAAAAGCAGCCGACGCGTGGCCGGCTGGAAAGCAGCCGCCCGGGCCGCCGTCTTGCACGCCCCACGACCAGTGGGACACGTAGCGCGCGACGCCGCCGAAGAGCTGGAGGTCCCAGGGACAGCTGGTATGGCTCGTGGTCTTGACCAGCGACACAGCCAGCACGGAGGCCAGCACGGTGAACGCGAGCTGCGCTCTTTCGCGCAGGCGCAGCCGGCGCAGGATGCCCACCGGCCAGCGGATGCCGGCGAACAGCGCGATCACGATCAGCCAGCTCAGCGACCGCGCGCCCTCGTGCATGACCTGGACCAGGAACCAGTTGCCGCGCCACGGAAAACCCAGCGGCGTGCCCACCGTCCGAGCCAGTGCCAGGTCGAGGCCGGTGGCATCCCAGAGCAGAAGAAGAGCCAGTGTCGGAAGAATCCAGGCGAGCGGGCGAGCGGCAACGGAACGGATCATGCGCGGCCAAGCTTAGGGTCGGCGCCTGAACCGAATCTGAAGCGACGGCGCACTAGACTCTCCTCTTTTGGGAAAGAACGGAGCGACGTGCGCATATTGCTGGTCGAGGACGATGCCGCCTTGGCGGGCGCGGTCTGCAGCTACCTGGAGGCCAAGGCCTTCGTGGTCGATGCGGCGTCCGGGCTCGCAGAAGCGCGCGCCGCGCTCGCGGCCGTGCAGTACGCGGCCGTGCTGCTCGACCTGCACCTGAGCGACGGCGACGGGCTCTCGCTGCTGCCGGACGTGCGGGCGCTGCGCGAGCGCCCGATCGTGATCGTACTCACCGCACGCGACCAGGTGACCGATCGCATCCGCGGCCTCGACGCCGGCGCCGACGACTACCTCATCAAGCCCTACGACCCCGCGGAGCTGCTGGCGCGCCTGCGGGCCGTCGAGCGGCGGCGCAGCAGCACCAGCTCGCCCGTGCTGAGGCTCGGCACGCTCGAGATCGACCTGGCGCGCGACCTGGTGCGCAGGAACGGCCTTCCGATCACGCTCACGCAGAAAGAGTGGGCGCTGCTGCGCGTGATGGCGACGCGGCCTGAGCGCATCCACACGCGCGAGAACCTGGCCGACGCGCTCTACGGCTTCGGCGACGAGGCCGACAGCAACACGCTCGAAGTGTTCATCAGCCGCCTCCGGCGCAAGCTCGGCCGCAGCCACATCCAGACCCTGCGCGGCCTGGGCTATCGGCTCTCCTTCTCGCCCGAAGACGAGGACGAATGAAGCTGAACTTCCTGCAGCAGGCAGGCGCCGAGCTCGGCATGCGCGATTCGCTCGCGGGACACTTGACCCGCACGCTCATCGTGTGGGTCGGCGGCGTCTGGCTTCTGTGCGTGCTGGGCGTGGTCTGGTATGTGGACCGCGAGATCAACCACAACTTCGACAGCGAACTGGTGGAAGTTTCGCACCGCATATTCGACATGGCAGTGCACGAGCTCGACAAGCTCAGGCTCGAGCGCGGCGAGACGCGCGCGCCGCTGATCGCGCCGCCGCAGCTGTTCCCGACCAACGCCGTGATGTACCAGGTGGTCGACCCGCACGAGCGCGTGCTGCTGCGCTCCGCCGAGGCACCGCCCAATGCCTTCGACGTTCCGCTGGCAGCCGGCTTCGCGAACGCCGAAGCCTGGCGCATCTACACCGTGCGGCATCCTTCGCTCGATCTCTTCCTCCAGGTTGCCGATCCGCTGGACGAGCGCCGCACCGCGCTCAATCGCACCCTGTTCGGCCTCATCGTCCCGCTGTTCGCCGTGCTGCCGCTTCTTGCGCTGGTGCTGCGCAACGTGGCGCGCACCGAGCTGCGTGCGCTGCAGGAGCTTGCCGGCGAGATCGCGCAGCGCAACGGTGCAGACCTGCGCCCGATCCGGCTACCCGGACTGCCGCAGGAACTGCGCACGGTCGGCGACCATGTCAACCGCCTGCTCGAGCGGCTTTCGCAGGCGCTCGATGTCGAACGCGCGCTGGCCGCGAATGCGGCGCACGAGCTGCGCACGCCGCTCGCGGCGGCGCGGCTGCGGCTGCAGACCGCGCTCGAACACGAGCTCACGCGCCACGACGTCGAGGCCGCGCTCGATGCGCTGAGAATGCTCGGGCATCGCACCGAGAAGCTGTTGCAGCTCTCCAGGGCCGAATCGGCGGCCTCGCTGACGCGCACGAGGACCGACCTGGTCCAGCTGGCCGGCACGGTGGCGCAGGAGTTCTGGCAAGACCCGCGCGTGAACGAGCGCCTGTCGCTCAAGGTGCCGGACACCGAGCCGCCGACGGCGCTGGGCGACGTCGATGCGCTGGCGATCGCGCTGCGCAACCTGGTGGAGAACGCGCTGCGCTATGGCCGCGGCCGCGTCGTGATCGAGGTGATGCAGCCCTGCACGCTGGCCGTGCGCGACTTCGGCCCCGGCGTCGGCGAGGTCGCGCTGCGCACGCTGCAGCAGCGCCACGTGCGCCACAGCTCCGATCGTGCCGGCTACGGGCTGGGCCTGTCGATCGTCGGCACCATCGTCGAGAAGCATGGCGCGCGGCTCGAGCTGATGTCGCCGCCGCCCGGCTCGGCGACCGGTTTCGAGGCGCGGATCGTGTGGAGTCCGGCATGACGAACGGATGAGGCGCGGCAAGCGCAGCGTAGGAAAGCGCCCTCTTGCTCTATGGCGCATGGCTGAATTGCGCCGCTCCTGCGCGTGGGCACAATACCTTCACGGACTCGGCAACACCCATCGCGGCACTCCGAGTCTGCGAAAGGCCCTCCCGCACGAACGAAAGTTGGCGGAGGGCTTTTCGTCGCCTAGTCCGCTGAATCGTTGAAATGGGCGGTGAGGGACGCCCGAGGCGGGAGGCGATGCAAGGCGCTAGGCAGAACGCGCAGCGATACCCGTAATATCGCGAGCATTTGCAACGCCGCAGCGCGCCCGTATCGGGTGGACAGCGCCGACCGATTTCG
>NZ_RWKI01000018.1 GCF_003984645.1 Variovorax sp. MHTC-1 | reverse complement strand
CGACGAAGGCGCCGAGCAGGTCCGTCATGCGCGGCGCGAGGCGCTCGAGGGTGGCGGAAAGATCCGCGGGAGAGATATGCAGGAGGGGCGGTGTGGAACTCATGGCAGTACCGGTTGGGTGCAAGCTTCATGCCTCAGGCCGGGCCAGCATACCGCTGACGCACGTTCCTGCTGTAAGAGGCGCATGGCCGAACCCATTCATTCTCCTCACCGCCGCCCGCGCCACCACTGATCACTTCTGCGCCGTAGAACACGTCGGCGCCGGCACCGCCCTCTGCCGCTTCGTTGCCCGCGCCGCGTAGACGAAATCGTCTTCTGGTGGAAAGAAAAGGCAACTGCCCATGATTGCGCGGGGCCTTTGCACCAAAGACGGCAGCGACCGTGCAGACCAAACGCTCCATATTGGACCATTTGGTCCACTCGGCGCCGGCACAGACCCGTAAGTGGTTGATTTCAAAAGGCTTAGCCAAGTGGCACGGCCTATGCGTAAGCCCCCGGCGCGCGTCCATCGGCGTTGCGCCCACAGCTCATCCCTCACCCTCGGTCCAGGAGCGCAACGCATGAACGTCGGCATCTTCATCCCCATCGGCAACAACGGCTGGCTGATCTCGGAGAACGCTCCGCAGTACAAGCCGAGCTTCGACCTCAACAAGCAGATCACGCAAAGGGCCGAGCACTACGGCGTGGACTTCGCACTGTCGATGATCAAGTTGCGCGGCTTCGGTGGCAAGACCGAGTTTTGGGATCACAACCTAGAAAGCTTCACGCTGATGGCCGGGCTGGCCGCCGTCACCTCGAAGATCAAGCTCTTCGCCACGGCGGCCTCGCTGGTCATGCCGCCCGCCATCGTGGCGCGCATGACCTCCACCATCGACTCGATCTCCAACGGCCGCTTCGGCCTCAACCTGATCACCGGCTGGCAGAAGCCCGAGTACTCGCAGATGGGCCTATGGCCCGGCGACGAATTCTTCGCGATGCGCTACCGCTACCTGTCGGAGTACGTGCAGGTGCTGCGCGAGCTGTGGACCACCGGTCAGTCCGACTTCAAGGGCGAGCACTTCCAGATGGACGATTGCCGCGTGAGCCCGAAGCCGCAGGCCGACATGAAGGTGATCTGCGCCGGCCAGAGCGATGCCGGCATGGACTTCTCCGCGAAGTACGCCGACTACAACTTCTGCTTCGGCAAGGGCGTGAACACGCCCAAGGCCTTTGCGCCGGCGGCCGAGAAGCTCATCGAGGCGACCAGGAAGACCGGCCGCCACGTCACTTCCTACGTGCTCTTCATGGTGATCGCCGATGCCACCGACGAAGCCGCGCGCGCCAAGTGGGAGCACTACAAGGCCGGCGCCGACCAGGAAGCGCTGGCCTGGCTCACGCAGCAGAGCGCGGCCGACACCAAGTCGGGTGCCGACACCAACGTGCGCCAGATGGCCGACCCGACTTCCGCCGTCAACATCAACATGGGCACGCTGGTCGGCTCCTACGCCACCGTGGCACGCCTGCTCGACGAAGTCGCCGAGGTGCCGGGCACCGAAGGCGTGCTGCTGACCTTCGATGACTTCGTGCTCGGGGTGGAGGCTTTCGGCGAGCACATCCAGCCGCTGATGAAGAGCCGCATGCACATCGCGAGCCCCGTGCCTTCGCGCGTCGCTGCCGAGCGCCTGGCCGCCTGATTCGAAGCGACCCCGCTATGAAGAACACCACCATCGCCTCCAGCACGCCGGCGGGCGTGCCGAATGCACCGGGCGCGCCTGCGCCGCGGGTGCTGCCGGCACGGCCCGAGCCGCTGGCGCTGCACGCTGCCAACTCGGCGCTGATCGTCGTCGACATGCAGAACGCCTACGCCTCGATCGGCGGCTATGTGGACTTGGCCGGCTTCGACATCTCGGGCGCGCAGGGCGTGATCGCCAACATCGCGCGCACCATCGCCGCCGCGCGCGCGGCCGGCATGCTCGTCGTGTTCCTGCAGAACGGCTGGGATGCGGACTACGTGGAGGCCGGCGGCCCCGGCTCGCCCAACTGGTACAAGTCCAACGCGCTCAAGACCATGCGCAAGAAGCCCGAGCTGCAAGGCCGCTTCCTCGCCAAGGGAGGCTGGGACTACGCGCTCGTCGATTCGCTCCAGCCGCAGGCGAGCGACATCGTCATCCCCAAGACCCGCTACAGCGGCTTCTTCAACAGCACGCTCGACAGCAGCCTGCGCGCGCGCGGCATCCGCAACCTGGTCTTCACCGGCATCGCCACCAACGTGTGCGTGGAGTCCACGCTGCGCGACGCCTTCCACCTCGAGTACTTCGCCGTGATGCTTGAAGACGCCACCCACGAGCTCGGCGGACCGGCGATTCAGCAGGCCGCGGTCTACAACGTCGAGACCTTCTTCGGCTGGGTCTCGAAGGTCGACGACTTCTGCCGCACCTTCGCGCCCGAGGCCGCCACCCAACCCGCACCGGCCGAAGCGGCCACCGCCTGATTCTTTTTCGACAAGGAGCAATCCATGCCCAAGCAAGCCATCATCCCGCCCGGTACCGGCGTGCCGCTCGCGCCCTACGTTCCCGGCACGCTCGCCGACGGCGTGCTCTACGTGTCGGGCACCCTGCCCTTCGACAAGGACAACAACGTGGTCCATGTCGGCGACGCGAGCGCGCAGGCGCGCCATGTGCTCAGCACCATCCAGGGCGTGGTCGAGGCTGCCGGCGGCAGCATGGACGACGTGACCTTCAACATGATCATGATCAAGGACTGGGCCGACTACGCGAAGATCAACGCGGTCTACGCCGAGTTCTTCCCCGGCACCAAGCCGGCGCGCTACTGCATCCAGTGCGGCCTGGTGAAGCCGGATGCGCTGATCGAGATCGCCTCCATCGCGCACGTGGGCAAGAAGGCCTGAGCATGCCACTGCACCACGAAGTGCACGGACCGACCGAGGGCGAGGCGGTGCTGCTGTCCTCGGGCCTCGGCGGCTCGGCCGGCTTCTGGTCGCCGCAGCTCGCTGCGCTGATCGGGGCCGGCCATCGCGTGATCGCCTACGACCAGCGCGGCACCGGCCGCAGCCCGGCCGAGCTGCAGGCCGGCTACGCGATCGCCGACATGGCGCGCGACGTGCTCGAGATCCTCGACGCCACCTCGACGCCGCGCTGCCACCTGGTGGGCCATGCGCTCGGCGGCCTGGTCGGGCTGCAGCTCGCGCTCGATGCGCCCTCGCGGGTGGCCAGCCTCGTGCTCGTCAACGCGTGGTCGAAGCCCAATGCGCACTCGGCCCGCTGCTTCGATGCGCGGCTGGCGCTGCTCGGCGCCTGCGGCCCGCGCGCCTATGTCGAGGCGCAACCCATCTTCCTCTACCCCGCCGCCTGGTGCGCCGCCCATGCGCAGCGCGTGGCCGACGAGGTCGCGCATGCGCTCGCGCATTTCCCCGGCGAGGCCAACATGCGCGCGCGCATCGCAGCGCTGCGCGCCTTCGATGTCGACGCTCGCCTGGCCGAGATCGCCGTGCCGGCGCTGGTGGCCGCCGCCACCGACGACACGCTGGTGCCCTGGACCTGCTCGCAGCGCCTCGCCGAAGGCCTGCCCCGCGCGAGCCTCGAATGCGTCTCCCATGGCGGCCATGCGCACAGCGTGACCGAGGCCGAGCTCTTCAACCGCAGCCTGCTCGCCTTCCTGGCGCGCGTGAACGCATCGGGAGTCCCCGCATGAAAGCACTGGACGACGACGCCCTGGCGCTTCTTTTCACCGAAGCCCGCTCGCACAACGGCTGGCGCCCCGAGCCGGTCTCCGACGCCTTGCTCGAACAGGTCTACGCGCTCGCGCGCACCGGGCCGACCTCGGCCAACTGTTCGCCGGGCCGCTTCGTCTTCGTGCGCACGCCCGAGGGCAAGGCGCGCCTGGCGCCGGCCTTGTCGAAGGGCAATCTCGAGAAGACGATGAACGCGCCGGTCACCGTGATCGCCGCCTGGGACAGCGCCTTCTACGACAAGCTGCCCACGCTGTTCCCGCATGCCGACGCCAGAAGCTGGTTCACCGGCAGCGTCGAGGCCGCGCGCGAGACGGCCTTTCGAAACGCCACGCTGCAAGCCGCCTACCTGCTGCTCGCCGCGCGCGCGCTGGGGCTGGATGCGGGGCCGATGTCGGGCTTCGACAGGGCCAGGATCGACGCCGCGTTCTTCACCGGCACGCCCTGGACCACCAACTTCCTGATCAACCTGGGCCACGGCGACCCCGCGAAGCTGTTCGGCCGCCTGCCGCGGCTGGATTTCTCGCAAGCCTGCGCGCTCGCCTGAGGAAAGCACCGACGCCATGAACGCCTTGCCCAGGAGCGACTACCGCGATGCGATGGCCCGCCTCGGCGCGGCCGTCCATGTCATCACCACCGACGGCCCTGGCGGGCGCGCCGGCTTCACCGCATCGGCCGTGTGCAGCGTGACCGACGAGCCGCCGACGCTCCTGGTCTGCCTCAACCGCTCGGCCTCGGTCTACCCGGCCTTCCAGGCCAACGGCGTGCTCTGCGTGAACGCGCTGGCCGCGGGGCAGCAGGCGCTGTCGGGCCTGTTCGGCGGCAAGACGCCGATGGACGAACGCTTCGCCGCGGGTCGCTGGAGCCGCAAGCGCACCGGCGCGCCGGTGCTCGAAGGTGCGGCCGTGTCCTTCGACTGCCGCGTGTCGCAGGTGACGCGCGTGGGTACGCACGACGTGCTGTTCTGCGAGGCCGTCGCCATCGCGATCGGCGGTACCGCGCACGGCCTGATCTACTTCGACCGCCGCTACCACGACATCGTCGCCGCGCCGCACTGAGCGGGCGGCGCGCTCAGCGCGTGGTGATGCCGCCCAGAACGATGCGCTGCACGTTGTCCACCGTCTCCTCGAAGAACTCCGGGTCGTCCAGCGTGCGGCCGGTGATGGCCTGCACCTGCACGCCGAAGTCGGCGTAGTGCTGCGTGGTCGCCCACAGGGCGAAGATCAGATGATGCGGATCGACCGGCGCGAGCTTGCCGGCGGCCACCCAGGCGCGGATCACTTCGGATTTGCGCGTCACCAGAGCGCGCAGTTCGCGGTCGAGTTCGTCGCGCAAGAGCGGCGCGCCCTGGATCATCTCGAGGCAGAACAGGCGCGAGGCATCGGGCTGGTCGCGCGAGATCACCAGCTTGCGCCGGATGTAGTCGCCGATCGCCTGCCGCGGATCCTGCTCGGCGCTGAAGCCGTGCAGCGGCTCCAGCCACACGGCGAGCAGCTCGCGCAGCACCGAAACGTAGAGCTCCTCCTTGTTGGCGAAGTAGTAGAGCAGGTTGCTCTTCGAGACATCCGCGCGCGCCGCGACCTGGTCGACGCTGGTGCCGTGCAGGCCGAAGCGCGAGAAGAGTCCGAGCGCCGCGCGCAGGATCGCCGCGCGCTTGTCCTCGATCTGGCGCAGCCGACGGTTCACTGAGCTGACGCTGCGCACCACCGGCGCGCGCTTCGGATGCACGCGCTTGGATGGCGGCGCTTCGACGGCCAGCACGGACGGCGGCTTGATGCTGCTGCTGCGAGTTTTCGGCATGTGTTGCTTTGGTTCTTTCTCCACCCGGGATTCTCGTTGTCTGCGATGCGGCCCGCATGCACGAGCTGCACCACCCATGGTACGCACCATCGCAACACCCCGCGCACGCATTCGCCGTGCCGCGCCGCCGCCCGCGCACCACGCCGATGCAGCCAATCGCATTTGTCCATTTGGTCCAACTGGCATGGACGTTGCATGTCGACGCATCGCCACCGTCATACCGAAGGATTGAAAGCATGACCCTGCTGTCCGTACCGATCATCGATCTGGCGCCCTTTTTTTCCGGAACGCCCGAAGGCAAGGCCGCGGTGGCGCGCAAGGTCGATGAGGCCTGCCGCAGCATCGGCTTCCTGGTCATCACGAACCACGGCATCGCGCCCGAACTCATCGCGCGTGTCTCGGCGGCGTCGCGCGAATTCTTTGCCCTGCCGCTGGCCGAGAAGCGCAAGGTCGATCGCCCGCGCGACGACGCGGTGCGCGGCTACAGCGCGGTGGGCGAGGAAGGCTTGTCGTACAGCCTCGAAGAAGCGGCGCCGGGCGACCTGAAGGAGTCGTTTTCCATCGGTCCCTCCAACGTGCCCGCCGACGACTACCACCGGGGCGTTGCGGCCGGCCCACACTTCGAGCCCAACGTCTGGCCTCAACTGCCGGGCTTCCAGCCGGCCTTCGACGACTACTTCGAAGCGATGAGCGATCTCTCGCGTTCGCTGATGCGCATCTTCGCGCTCGCGCTGGAATTGCCCGAGACCTTCTTCGACGACAAGATCGACAAGCACATCAGCATGTTCCGCGTGCTGAGCTATCCGCCGCAGACCGAGGCTGCATTGCCGGGCCAGCTGCGCGCCGGCGCGCACAGCGACTACGGCAGCCTCACCGTCGTGCTGCCCGACGACAAGGGCCTGCAGGTCTTCAACAAGGCCGGCCAGTGGGTCGACGTGCCGATGGTCGAAGGCGGCCTGGTGGTGAACATCGCCGACCTCATGATGCAGTGGACCAACGACCTGTGGGTCTCGACGCTGCACCGCGTGGTCAACCCGCCGCCGGATGCGGCCGCCACCAACCGCCGCCAGTCGCTGGTGTTCTTCCACCAGCCCAACTACGACGCGATGGTCGAGTGCCTGCCGAGCTGCCTTGCGCCCGGCGAGGCGCCGAAGTACGCGCCGATCTCTTCCGGCGACCACTTGAAGTCGAAGTTCCTGAAGCAAACGACGTTCGGCGGAACGAAGGCCACCGCCTGACATGGCCCATCTCTCCTACGTCAACGTCTTCGCCCAAGACGTGGTCGCGCTCAGCGGCTTCTACCAGCGCGTGTTCGGTTTCCCCGAGATCGAGGCCATCCGCTCGCCGATCTTTCGCGGCCTCGACACGGGAAAGTCCAGCCTGGGCTTCAACGCCTTCGATGCCTACGAGCTCTTGCAGCTGACCGAGTTCTGCGACACGCGCGGCGTCAAGTTCCTGCTGAACATCGATGTCGATTCGCAAGAGGAAGTCGATTCGCTGGTGCCGATCGCCGTCGCCGCCGGCGCCACGCTGGTCAAGCCGCCCTACCTCACCTACTACCACTGGTACCAGTCGGTGCTGCTCGACCCCGAGGGCAATGTGTTCCGTATCAATTTCATGATGAAAGGTCCGAGTGATGTTGCGTAGATCGATTCCCTGCGCCGTGGCGGCGCTCTTGGCATGTGCGGCGCTGGCCGGTCCGGCCGCGGCAGCCGACGGCTTCACGCTCAAGGGCAAGCCGAAGATCGCGATGCTGTACTTCGGCCCCAAGAACGACGGCGGCTGGACGCAGGCCTTCGACGAGGCGCGCATCAAGGTCGAGAAGGAAACCGGCGAGAAGATCCAGTTCGTCGAGAACGTGCCGGAAGACGCCTCCGCCATCAAGCCCGCGGCCGAGAAGTTCATCCAGCGCGGCGCCAACATCATCATCGGCACCGCCTTCGGCTACTCCGACAGCTTCAAGGAGCTCGCGGCCAAGTACCCCGAGGTGGCCTTCCTCAACGGCTCGGGCACCAGCAACGGCGCCAATCTCGAATCCTTCTACGGCCGCACCTACGAGAGCCAGTACCTGTGCGGCATGGCCGCGGGAGCGGCATCGAAGACCGGCAAGCTCGGCTTCGTCGCGGCCAACCCCTTCGGCGTCGTCAACTGGACCATCAACGCCTTCGCGCTCGGCGCGCAGAAGATGAATCCGAACGCCACGGTGAACGTGATCTACACGGGTTCGTGGAACGACCCGGTCAAGGAGCGCGCCGCGGCGGCCGCGCTGATCGACCAGGGCGCCGACGTGATCGGCCAGCACGTCGACAGCCCGACGCCGCAGATCGTGGCGCAGGAGCGCGGCGTCTACGGCACCGGCCACCACCGCGACCTGCGGCAGTTCGCGCCGAAGGCCACGCTGTGCTCCTCGGTCTGGGTATGGGACAAGTTCCTCACGCCGGAGCTCAAGAAGATCATGGCCGGCAACTGGAAGCCCGCGCCCTACGGCGCCTTCATTCCGATGAGCGCGGGCGGCACCGACATCGCGGGCTTCGGCCCGGGGGTGCCGAAGGACAAGGCCGCGGCGATCACCGCCGAGCGCGACGCGCTGCTCAAGGGCAAGCAGATCTATGCCGGTCCGCTCGCCGACCGCGAGGGCAAGGAGCGCGTGGCCAAGGGCGCGGTGCTCTCGGACGCCGATCTCTGGAAGATGGACTGGTTCGTCAAAGGCGTCGTGACGCAGAAATGACCACGGCCCTCGAGCTCAGTGGCATCCACAAGTCCTTCGACGGATTTGCGGCGCTCACCGACGCGCACTTCTCGGCGCGCTGGGGCGAGGTGCATGCGCTGCTGGGCGAGAACGGCGCGGGCAAGTCCTCCCTGATGAACATCGCGGCCGGTCTTTATGCGGCCGAGGCCGGCGCCATGCTGGTCGACGACAACCCGGTGCGCTTCAGCGGGCCGCGAGACGCGGCGAAGGCGCGCATCGGCATGGTCCACCAGCACTTCCGGCTGGTGCTGCCGTTCACGGTGGCGCAGAACATCCTCCTGACCGTGCCGCGGTCCGAGCGTTTGGAAAGCCATGGCAAGCGTTTGCGCCGCGTCGAAGAGGCCATCCGCGACAAGGCGCGCGAGCTCGGTTTCCACATCGACCCGGCGCAGCGCGTGGACCGGCTGTCGGTCGCCGAGCAACAGCGCGTCGAGATCCTCAAGGTGCTGCTGGCCGGCGCGCGCATCCTGATCCTCGACGAGCCCACCGCCGTGCTGACCGACCAGGAGGCCGAGCGTCTGCTCTCCACCGTGCACGGGCTCGCACGCCGCGGCGCAGCGGTGGTGCTGGTCACGCACAAGATGGCCGACGTCAAGCGCCATGCCGACCGCGTGACCGTGATGCGCGGCGGCCGCACGGTCGCGACGGTCGACCCGCAGCAGATGCCGGTGGGCGAGCTGGTCCGGCTCACGGTCGGCGAATCGATCACCGCACCTGCCGCCGGGTTGACACGCGCGACGCCGGGTCCGGTTCGGCTCGCGGTACGCGGATTGCGTTCGCCCGAGGTGCAAGGCCGCCGCGTGCTCGACGGCATCGATCTCGATCTGCGCGCGGGCGAGATCTACGGGCTCGCCGGCGTCGGGGGCAACGGCCAGGGGGAACTCGCGGGCGCGATCATGGGCCTCCCGGGCCGGACCGAAGGCGAGATCGCGCTCGATCGCCATGGCGATCTCAAGGCGACGCCGCCGACGGCGCGCCGTGCACTGGGCCTGGCGGCCATTCCCGCCGACCGCTACGGCCTCGCGCTCGCAGGCGGCCTCTCGGTGTCCGAGAACTACGGCATCGGACAGGTCCACAGCGGGCGCTACGGCTCGGCCTGGCGCCTCGCGCGCCGCGAGATGGACAAGGACGCCCAGGCGGCGGTCGCCGCCTTCGACGTGCAGGGCGTGCGCTCGATCGCGCAGAAGGCCGCGCTGCTGTCGGGCGGCAATGCGCAGAAGCTGGTGCTCGCGCGCGAGTTCGGCAAGTCGCCGCGGCTGGTGCTGGCCCACAGCCCGAGCCGCGGGCTGGACGTGCGCGCCGGGGCCGAAGTACATGCGCGGCTGCGCGCGGCGCGCGATGCCGGCGCGGCGGTGCTCCTGATCAGCGAAGACCTCGACGAGGTGCTAGCACTGGCCGACCGCGTGGGCGTGATGACGCGCGGGCGCATCGTGGCCGAGTTCGCGCAGCCGGCCGACCGGCAAGCCGTCGGCCAGGCCATGGTGGACCATGGCTGAGCCTTCGCTCGCGATGCCCATCTCGCACCTCGCGGACACACCGGCGGCGTCAACCGTGCGCCAACCCCGGGCCGCGCGCCGCTACGCGCTCGAGATTCGCCAGCACATGGCCTGGCACTGGCAGGCGCTGATCCTCGCCACCGCCATCGGCGTGGGGCTCCTGCTCTCGGCGGCCATCCTGGTGGCCGCAGGCGTGCCGGCGGGCGAGTTGCTCAACGAGTTCATCGTCCAGACCTTTTTCGACGGCCAGAACTTCCGCGCCGTGCTGTTCCAGGCGGCGCCGATGATCCTGGTCGGGCTGGCCGGTGCGATGGCCTTTCGCGCACGCTTCTGGAACCTCGGCCTCGAGGGCCAGATGATCTGGGGCGCGATCGGTGCGACGGCCGTCTCTTTCTTCGAGATCGGCCCGCCTTCCTTGCGCCTGCCGCTGATGTTCGTTGCCGCGCTGGCCGCCGGAGCGCTGTGGGTGCTGGGGCCGGCGCTGCTCAAGCTCCGGCTGGGCGTCAACGAGATCATCTCGACCTTGATGCTCAACTACATGGCGGCCAATTTCCTGCTGCACCTGGTGTATGGCAGCTGGAAGGACCCGAAGGACAACTTCCCCTATTCGCCGCAGTTCCGTTCCTTCGAGCGCCTGCCCGATCTCTTCGCGGGCGTGAACAGCGCCATTCTGCTGGCCGCCATCGTCGCGTTGCTGGGATGGTGGCTGGTGGGCGTGAGCCGCGCCGGCCTGTACCTGCGCTTCGTCGACGCCAACCCGCGCATGGCGCATGCGGCCGGCGTGCCGGTGGCGCGCGTCATCTACGGCGCGGTGCTGCTCTCGGGCGCAATGGCCGGCCTCGCGGGCTTCGCCGTCGCCGCGGGGCAGGAGGGCCGGCTCACGCAGGCCTTCTACCAGGGCTATGGCTTCTCGGGCATCCTGATCGCCTTCCTCGCGCGCAACAACCCGCTGGCCGCCACGGTGGTCGCGCTGATGGTCGCGGCGCTGTTCGTGACCGGACGCAGCCTGCAGGTGTTCTACCAGGTGCCCTTCTCGATGGTGCAGCTGATCCAGGCCGTGATCGTGGTGTGCGTGGCGTCGAGCGACTTCTTCATCAGGCACCGGCTGCGCCGCGTGGGGGCTGGAGCCGCGTGATGGACATCGTGCTCAACTGGCTTGCCAACACGCCGGATTTCGCGGTGCCCTATGCGCTGGCTGCGCTGGGCCTGATCGTCTGCGAACGCGCGGGCGTGCTCTCGCTAGGCGCCGAGGGGCTGATGCTGGTCGGCGCGCTGGCCGGCATCGGGGCGCAGCTCGCGTTCGGCGAGCCGGCGGTGTCGCTGCTGCTCGCCATGCTGGCCGCCGCCGTCGTCTCCTTGCTGTTCGCTGTGATGGTGATCTGGCTGCGCGTCAACCAGGTGATCGCAGGCTTGGCGCTGGTGTTCTTCTGCCAGGGGCTCACGGCGCTGATCGGCACGCTGGCCCAGTGGACCAACCAGGCCACGCCCGGCATCGGTGCGATGGCGCTGTGGCCCTTGTCGATGCTGCCCGTCGTGGGCCGCCTGTTCCAGCAGAACGCGATGGTCTGGCTCACGCTGCCGGTCTTCGCGGCCGCCACCTGGTTCCTGCTGCGCACCGATGCGGGCCTCAGGTTGCGCGCCGTGGGCGAGAACCCGCAGGCCGCCGATGCGGCCGGCATCTCGGTCTCGGCCTGGCGCTTCGCGGCGGTGCTGGCCGGCTCCGCCCTGGTCGGCCTGGCCGGCGCCTACATCTCGGTCGTCAGCACCAAGCTGTGGATCGCCGGCATGACCGGCGGGCGCGGCTGGATCGCCGTCGGCCTCGTGATCTTCGCGCGCTGGTCGCCGTGGAAGGCGCTCGTCGGTGCGCTGCTCTTCGGCTGCATCGAGGCGCTGATCCCGCAGCTGGCCGCGGCAGGCGTGCAGCTGCCGCAGTACTTTGTGCTGATGACGCCCTATGCGGTGACGCTGGGCGTGATGGTCTGGGTGGCGCTGGCCCGGCGCGGCGGCGATGGCGAACCGGGCGCCTTGGGTGTGCCCTATGTGCGGGAGGAAAGGCGATGAAGGCCTACGTCTACGAAGAGTCGCGCGAACTGGGCGAAGCCTTCGACGACTATCTCGACCCGGCGGCCACTGCCGTGATCTCGATCGACATGCACCGCGGCCATCTCGACGAAGGCCCCGACTGCCCCTGCCCGGCGCCGCGCGCACGCGAGCTGGTGGCGCCGATCGACGCCTTCCACGATGAGGCCCGCGCGCTCGGCGTGCCCATCGTGCACGTCAAGTCGGTGCTCCGGCCCGGCGGCGCCGACGACCTGCGCGGCATCCCGGCCGCATGGCGGAGGACCTTTCCGCTGCACGTGGGCGAGATCCCGAACGCCGATGCCCATGCGATCGAAGGCAGCCGCTGGACCGAGTGGGTCACGCGGGTCGAGCCCGGCGACCTGCGGGTGGAGAACAAGCGCCGGCTCTCGGCCTTCTACCCCACCGATCTCGACTTCCTGCTGCGCAACCAGGGCATCCGCACCGTGGTGCTCAACGGCGGCTTCACCGACTGCTGCGTGCTCAACACCGCCTTCGACGCCAACAACCACAACTACCGCGTGATCGTGCTGCGCGACCTGGTGCGCGGCACCGACGCACACCTCGAGGCCGCGGCGCTCAGCATGGTGTCGCTGCACCTAGGGCTGGTGGTGGAGGCGGCGGACCTGCTGGCGCACTGGCAGCAGTACTTCTCGTTCGAAGTTCATCCATGACATCCATTCCCCTCATCGATCTACACGGCAACATCGACTCCGAGGCGCCTCTTGCGCGCGAGACTGCGGCGCGTCTCCACGAAGCCCTCAGCACCATCGGCTTCGCCTACATCGCGGGGCACAACGTGGCGGCCGCTTCGCGCGACGCGGCCTTCGCGGCCTCGCGCGAGTTCCATGCCTCGCCGCTCGAACGCAAGCAGTCGATCGCGATCAACGGTTTCCATCGCGGCTACATGGGCATGGCCACTTCCACCATCGTCACCTCCTCGGTGGCGAAGGTGACGCGGCCGAACATGAGCGAGTCGCTGATGCTCATGCACGAGCTGCCGCCGGACGATCACCGCCTGCTGGCCGGCCTGCCGCTGCAGGGCCCCAACCAGTGGCCCGGCTGGGTGCCGGACTTCCAGGTGCGCATCGAGCGCTACATCGCCGAAGTCGACGCGCTCTCCCGCTACCTCGTGCAGCTGATCGCCATGAGCCTGGGGCTGCCGGCGCATGCGCTGGATCATCACTTCGAGAAGCCCACCACCTTCCTGCGCCTCTTGCACTACCCGCCGCAGCCGCCGCTGGAAGACGAGCAGATCGGCTCGGCCCCGCACACCGACTACGGCGTCATCACGCTGCTGGCGCAGGACGACGCGGGCGGCCTGCAGGTACGCCCGCGCGGCGGCGACTGGATCGAGGCGCCGCCGATTGCGAACACCTACGTGCTCAACGTCGGCGACATGCTCGCGCGCTGGACCAACATGCGCTTCGTCTCGACGCCGCACCGCGTCATCAACCGCTCCGGCGGCGACCGCTATTCGCTGCCCTACTTCTTCGACCCGGGCATGGACGCGCTGATCGAATGCCTGCCGACCTGCACCGACGAAGCCAACCCGCCGAAGCATGCGCCGGTGCACTACGGCGACTACCTGCTCGACCGCCTGAACCGCAACTACGACTACCGCCGCACATCGGCCGGCGATTCCGTCACCGCCTGATCCTTCCACTGCCGCCCGAAAGTCTTCCCATGCTCGCTCTTCAAAATCGCCGCGACCTCCTCCTGCGCAGCCTCGGCGCCGCCGCCGGCCTCGCGCTGCCTGCCCTGCCCTCCTTCGCCGCCGCGCCGCTGGTGGTCAACACCTACGGCGGCCGCTGGGAGAAGTTCTGGCGCAGCGACCTGCTGCCGATGCTCGACAAGGCCAGCGGCGTGCAGCCCACGCTGGACGTCGGCCTGGGCAAGAATTTCATCGCCAACCTGCGCGCCGCCGGCATCGAGAAGCCGCCCTACAGCGTGCTGATGGTCAACGAGAACATCGCGAGCGTGGTGCGCGGCGAGGGCTACTTCGAGCCCATTCCCGCGGTCAAGGTGCCCAACCTCGCGAACGTCTATCCGAACCTGCGCAACCCGGGCGACAACGGCGTGCGCGGCATCGTGTCGACCATCGGCATCGGCTACCGCAAGGACCTGGTGAAGACGCCGCCCAAGTCCTGGACCGATCTCTGGAGCAACCCTGAGTTCAAGGGCAAGATCGGCCTCTACCAGATCGGCAACACGGCCGCGATGCTGTTCCTGCTGATGACCGCGAAGATCCACGGCGGCTCGCAGGACGCGATCGACCGTGCCTTCGTCGAGATCAAGAAGCTGCTGCCCTTCACGCAGGCCGACTGGAGCGGCACGCTCTCGACCATGCTCACGCGCGGCGACGTCACGGTGGCGGTGATCGACTTTCCCGAGATCGTCGCGCTCAAGAAGAAGGGCGTGCCGGTCGAGATGGTGGTGCCGAGCGAGGGCGTGGTGGCCTTCGAGCAATCCTTCAACATCCTCAAGAACGCGCCCAACAAGGAGGATGCCTACAAGTACCTGAACTTCATCCTGCAGCCCGAGGTGCAGGAAATGATGGCCAAGGAGTTCTTCACTTCGCCCACCAACACCAAGGTGCAGCTGGCATCGTCGATGGCGGCCGACGTGCCGGTCAGCGGCAAGGCCATGGCCTCGATCGTCGGCTTCGACTGGAGCAAGGTCAATCCCCAGCTGCCGGCCATCACCGACCGCTGGAACCGGGAGATCAAGTGAGCGCGGTGCTGCCGGCCGGCGCACGGCCGGCGGATTCGGACGCGGCCGCCGCGGTGCGCGCACGCCGCATGACGCGGCTCACGCTGAAGGGCCTCGGCAAGAGCTTCCAGGCCATGACGGCGCTGCACGCGCTGGAGCTTCACACCGAGCCCGGCGAGTTCATCTCGCTCTTGGGCCCGAGCGGCTGCGGCAAGACCACCACGCTGCGCTGCGTGGCCGGCTTCGAGTACCCCGACGAGGGTGCGGTGCTGCTCGACGGCGAAGACATCACCGGCCTGCCGCCCGAGCGCCGCGACATCGGCATGGTGTTCCAGAACTACGCGCTGTTCCCGCATCTCACGGTGCGGCGCAACCTCGCCTTCGGCCTCGAGATGCGCAACGTGCCCAAGGCCGAGATGGCGCGCCGCATCGATGCCATGCTGGCGATGGTGCAGCTCACGAGCATGGCCGAGCGCTATCCGCGCCAGCTCTCGGGCGGCCAGCAGCAACGCGTGGCGCTGGCCCGCGCACTGGTGATCGAGCCGCGCCTGCTGCTGCTCGACGAACCGCTGGCCAACCTCGACGCGGTGCTGCGCGAGGACATGCGCGTCTTCATCCGCGAACTGCAGAAGCGCGTGGGCATCACCACGCTCTATGTCACGCACGACCAGGCCGAGGCGATGGTGATGTCCGACCGCGTGGCGGTGATGCTGGGCGGACGGCTGCAGCAGTTCGTCGTGCCCGAGGCGATCTACCTGCGTCCGCGCAGCGTCGATGTCGCGCGCTTCATCGGCCGCTCCAACCTGATCGAGGGCCGCGTCGAATCGATGCTGCCCAACGAAGGCCCGTGGCTGCGCTTTCGCATCGAGACTGCGCTCGGCACCGTGGAGGCCGACCATGACCAGCCGCTCGCGCCCGGCCAGCCCGTGCAGGTCACGATCCGGCCCGAGGCCATCCACTTCGACGGCAGCGGCCCCTATCAGGGCCAGGTGGCCACCAGCTATTTCCTCGGCAGCAGCGTGGAGCACACGGTTCACTGCGCGGGCGGCCAGACGCTGCTGGTGCAGACCTCGCCGGGCCAGCGCGTCGCGGCCGGTGCGACGAGCGGCATGCGCTTCGAGCCCGGACACGCCTGGATCATCGCGGGGCAGGAATGAGCGCCATCGCCTCCACCGCAACGGTGCCGCGTGCGACGCGGACCGTGCCGCTTGCACGCCGCGCCTTCTGGCTGATCGTGCCTGCCTTAGTGCTGATCGGCATCTTCCTGGTTCTGCCTTACCTCAACATCGTGCTGATGAGCCTGCGCCCGCCGGCCGTCGGCGCACCCTACGGCGCGGGCCTCACGCTTGCCAACTACGGCCGCGCGCTCTCCGACGGCTACCTGCTCGGCGTGCTGGGCGACACGCTGCTCCTGGGCCTCACCGTCACGCCGATCTGCCTGCTGTTGGGCTACCCGGTGGCCTACCACCTCGCGCGCACGCGCTCGCGCTGGGGCAGCGTGCTCTATGTGCTGGTGCTCTCGCCGCTGCTGGTGGGCGTGGTGGTGCGCAGCTTCGGCTGGCTGATCCTGCTGTCGGGCAACGGTGTGGTCAACCGCGTGCTGCTCGACCTCGGCCTGGTCGAGACCGGCCTGCAGCTGATGAACAACCGGCTCGGCGTGACCATCGCGCTGGTGCACGTGTTCCTGCCCTTCATGATCCTGCCGCTGGTCGGCGCGATCCAAAGCATCGACCCCTCGCTCGAATCGGCCGCGCGCTCGCTCGGCGCCTCGCGGCTCAAGGTCTTCTGGCGCCTCGTGCTGCCCTTGTCATGGCCGGGCATCCAGGCCGGCACGATCCTGGTCTTCGTGCTCGCGTTGAGCGCCTATGTGACGCCGGTGATGCTCGGCGGCGCGCAGGTCAAGACCATGTCGGTGCTGGTGGTGCAGAACCTGATCGACAACTTCCAGTGGCCCGCCGGCGCGGCGCAGGCGCTGGTGCTCACGGCCTGCGGCATGGCGGCGGTGGCGCTCTATGGGAAGCTGACCGGTCGCTTCATGAAGGGCCTGGCATGACGCGCCGCGCACCGCTGTCGCATTGCGTGGCGGACGGCTTCGGCCTGCTCTACATCGGCGCCGTCTACGCCTTCCTGCTGCTGCCGATCGCGATCATCGTGCTGATGTCGCTCAACGCCGGCGAGTTCATGAGCTTCCCGCCGCAGGGCATCTCGCTGCGCTGGTTCGGTGCGCTGTTCGTCAACGAGGCCTTCATGCGCGCCATCCGCAGCTCGCTGCTGCTGGCGTCGGCCGCGACGCTGACCTCGTCGGTCATCGGCATCGCCGGCGCGCTCTACGTGGTGAGGTATGCGCAGCGGCTGCGCGAGCCTCTGCGCATGCTGCTGATGATGCCGCTCATGCTGCCCGAGATCCTCACCGCCATCGCGCTGCTGTTCTTCCTCTACGCGAGCGGCATCGGCACGCGCACGATGTTCGGTCTGGTCGTTGGCCACGTGCTGGTGACCCTGCCCTACGTGTTCACCAACGTGGCGTCGGCGCTCTACAACCAGGACGCCTCGCTCGAGCAGGCGGCGCGCAGCCTTGGCGCCTCGCCCTGGCGCGCTTTCGTGCGCGTGACGCTGCCGCTGATCAAGCCCGGCATCATCACGGGCGCGCTGTTCGCCTTCGTGATCTCCTTCGACCTCTTCAACATGTCGCTGCTTCTGAAGGGCATCGGCATGACGACGCTGCCACTGCAGCTCTTCGACTACCTGCGCTGGGACTTCGACCCGACCGCGGCCGCCGTGTCGACGGTCAGCATTGTGCTCACCCTCGTTGTGGTGGTGTGGGTGGACCGGACGGTGGGGCTGCGCTCGCTGCGCTTCGGCTGAGCCAGCCTTCCGCCACCGCCAGCAGCTCGCCCCGCCACACCAGCTCGGGCGCCTCCATGTGGCGGCAGTTCGATCTGGGGTAATCGTCCTTTCCGTGTAGTTTGATACGGTTGCTCCGAAAGCCTTTGCTGGCGCGGATTTCGGCACGCAAGGCGTAGGCCGTGGAACTCTTCCCATGGGGCCACCGGCGGCGATGTACAGTCCGTCGACCCTGAATTGGTCGGTCATGTCCACCTATGTCTATCGCTTCGTCGGTCTGGAAGCCCTGCCTAGCCGCCTGACGGACTTCGACCTTTCAGCAGTTCTTTGAACTCGCACTGGCGACGTTGAGGCGATTCGCCAGCGGTTCCGATCCGACCGCCGGGTCGAAGCCGCGCTGCAACTCCTGTTTCTGCGTGCGTGCGACCGACCAATGGATCGCTTTTCCGTGCGGCCGCGCAACCTGCTGCGGTACGTGGCCGAATCGCTGGAGGCATCGCCGCTGACGATCGCCAGTCTGCGCACCCTTTACGCGCGCCGCCCGACGCTGTACGAGCATCAACAGTGAGCCAGGAACTACCTCGACCTCAGGGACCTCGACGCAGCCGCAGAAGCAGAAGCAGATCTCGTGGCCATGCTCGCGCTTCACGCCGCCGAGGCTGCGCGCTCCGACCATCTTGTCGCGTCCGCGTGCCATTGGCTCTATGACCACCGCATCCTGATCCCCGGCCAGCGCCATGTCCAGGACTGGGCCTGAGACGCGTTCGCGACGATCGAAGCCGGCATCCGCAGGGCGATTGCCAGCGAGGTCTCCCCTTCCGCGATGCGTCGTTGCCTTGAATCGGCCCATAGCCAGCGCCCCCGACGCCGGCTGTTCCCATCTTGAGTGGATCAAGACACCCTCCAGGCACCATGGCCCCACCACGCTCACCGAAACTCTGGAGAAGATCAGCTGCCTCAGATCGCTCGTCGTGCACGAGTGGTCGTTGGCCGGCGTTAGCCTACCCAAGCAACACGCCTACGCCCTGCAGGTGGATACCAGCGCGCATGGCGTCATCACGCGGCCGTTCCGTTCCTCGGGCATCCTGAGCACGTTGGTGCTCGCGCGATCTGCCCAGGGATTCCAGGCGCGGCTGCAAGGCAAGGTTCGGAAGCTCGTAGACACGATGAGATCGCGGAGGCAGCTTGAGAAGGCGATCCGTGTGCTGTCGGAGAGCCAGCAGCTTTCCGAGACGCAAGCCTACGAACACATGCGTGCCCGGGCCACCACGCTAAGAGTGACGGTCGCGGAGGTTTCAGCAATGATCTTCGAGGCGCACGAAGCGATGGAGAAGCTCGGCTTGGGGCGACCCAGCGCCAAGCCCTGACTGACTCTGCCGCAGATCCCCTTGACCGAGTCGCTTCACAGAGCGACGGATCAGGGCAGCGAGCGCTGCCGAATGACCTTTGCCAGACCGGCGCATTGCAGACATTCGCGAAGTACCGCTGATGGCCGGCGCCGCGATTCCGGAAGAATGCTTCCTGGATTGGCTGCGGACTCATGGTTGCGGCCACCTGCCGACGTTCGATGTGAGGTCTTCAAGGTCCCGCTTTGACTCGAAGCGGACTTCGGATCAGAAGTCGTCCACGCTGCTGCTGACCTCCGACAGCTACTTGCACCACCTGCGCGAGATGCTGCTCGAGGCTTCGCCGCGTGCGCCAGGCAAGGGACCGCGTCGGGCCGACATCGAGGAGATGCTGCGCATCCTCGCCGAGCGCAAGGCCTTCTTCGAGACGCGGCGCCCGCACGTCGTGAGCCTAGTCGGCCATGCGCGAGATTGAGCGATTCGTCCACACGGGACTCGTCGGGCGCATGGACCTCCCCGAGGAGGTACGCACGGAGGGGTCGATTTGTTTTCGGTGTCAAAACTGACGGTTCGCATCCCCAGCAACGGCGCGGTGTCAGTTCGCTAAGTCGTTGATTTCGCGAGCATTGCTGTTCACTTCGCCCCGGCGTATCGTGTCCGCCCCCCGAACTGCGAAGGAGCGCGGCAATGCAAGGCTGGCAGACGTCCTATCTGGGCCTGCGCGACATGCCGGGCGAGATCAGCGAGTTCGAGCTGCAGGCCTTTTTCAGTTTCAGCCGCGCCGAACTCGACCTTATCGCGCGGCGGCGCAGCGAAAGCCTCAAGCTGGGCTTGGCGCTGCACATTGGCTTCGCCCGCATGACCGGACGGCCGCTGAACAGCGTGCGCGCCGTGCCCCCTGCCCTGCTTCGCCACCTTGGCCGCGAGCGCGACATTTCCACGCCCGACCTGGTTTCGCTGCGTGCGCTGTACGCCCGCGGGCGCACCCTGTTCGATCACCAGCAGCAAGCCTGCGAGTGCCTGGGCTTTCAATGGATGACCGAGCACCAGCGCCGCGCTTTGGTCCGTGTGCTGCGCGACGAGGTGGCGCACTGCGTCGATCGCGAACGGTTGCTTGTCCTTGCCAGGCAATGGCTGTACGACCACCGGCTTCTCATCGTGCATGACCGCGTGATCCGCGCCATGGTCGCGGCCGCTCTCGTTGAACTCGAAGCGGCCACCGGAGAGACCGTCCTGACCAAGGTGGCTGCCCAGCAGCGCCGGCCATGGCCAGGCTGGCGAACTCGCGGCGCGAGAGCCCCTCCTCGAGGGATTCTGCTTGCAGTGACGAACCGATGGGCATTGTTCTCGCCTTAATTGGCAATCTCCGGTCATGAGACCGTGGGGATACATGCTGGGCGGTGCATGGAGCGCCGCCCAGCGTCGTCTTCTCAGGCCAACGCGGCCAGGTCGGTGGCATCGAAGCCTTGCACATCCTGCCGTGCGCCCTTCGCGAACTTTGTCCACCATTGCGCGTCGGAAATCGGTACGCGACCTGCGGCGAGCGATCAGATCGAACTCCCTGCGCTCCAGCCGTGCTGTCAGGTTGTCCTGCAAGACCGTGGCGTCCGCACCCTCCGCCATTAGGTCTGCTCGACCAGTTGCCGTTCGCTAAATGCCGAAGATCAACCGGTGCGCCGCTTGCGCACAGGTACGCGCGCTGTCGCAGACGGACTCCCAGCAAGCCTCAGCGACGCGAGGATCTCTTCGCGGCAAACCTCTAGGATTTCGTCGGCCAGCGGCGAATCGTCCGGACAGGCGCGCGACAGAACGATGGCGCCGACCGCGCGCGCCAGTATGTCCAGAGACTTGGCTCTCGCCTGGCTTGAATTTGCACCGTCCAACGGAAGCCCCTCGCGGCTCAGCGCAGCCAGCAGGCTCTCGATGCCGGCTGCAAACGTGGCTCGGACCGCTTCAGGTTGACGCGCAGCGTCCCCGCCCAGCGCAGCCATCGTGCAGCCGATCGCACGGGTGTCGCGGTGCTCACGCGAGAGGTAAAGCCGCACGAACTCCGACGTCTCCACGCCAGCGGTCAGCGCAGCGGTCTGTGCGATGCCGCAGGCTGCCGATTCGGCCACCAGGTCGGCCTTCGAGCGGAACTGTTTGTAGAAGCCGCCGTGAGTAAAGCCAGCTGCAGCCATCAGATCGGCAACACCAACCCCATCGTAGCCACGCTCCCGAAACAGCATAGATGCCGTCTCGACAACGTGCGCCCGATTGGCCTGCGCCTGCGCCTTGGTGACTTTCATTTCTCGTGCGTGGTGGGTTCAGTCTGCATCAATGTCTTCACTATACATTGATGACGAACATAATCAAAGCCTTGACAACTTAGATTATGAACATCATCATTGATGTTTATTCCAACGCTGAAGTTGATGCAACATGACTGACAAGACATTCTTTGAACCGTATGCCCTGGGGCGCCTCACGCTCGCCAATCGCATCGTCATGGCGCCGCTCACCCGCAACCGCGCAGGAGCCGGACTGGTGCCCAGCGAACTGGCCGCGACCTACTATGCTCAGCGCGCTTCGGCCGGCCTGATCATCACCGAGGCCACGCAAATCTCGGCACAGGCCCAGGGCTACCAAGACACTCCCGGTCTTTACACGCCCGAGCAAATCGCAGCCTGGCGCCAAGTTACGGATGCGGTGCATGCCAAAGGCGGACGCATCTTCGTGCAACTCTGGCATGTGGGCCGCGTTTCGCATGTCGACGTGCAGCCTGGCGGCGCTGCGCCGGTGGCGCCTTCGGCCATCCGCGCAGCGACGAAGACCTTCGTCAACAATGGGTTCGCTGACGTGTCCGAGCCGCGGGCTCTTGAGCTTGATGAACTGCCCGGCATCGTCAACGATTTTCGCCAAGCTTCGGCCAATGCCATTGCCGCCGGCTTTGACGGTGTGGAAATCCACGGTGCCAACGGCTACCTGCTGGAGCAGTTCATCAAGGACGGCGCCAACAAGCGCACGGACGCCTACGGCGGCTCCATCGAGAACCGCGCGCGCCTGTTGCTGGAAGTCGTCGCCTCGGTGGCGAAGGAAATCGGAGCCGATCGCACCGGCGTGCGGATCTCGCCCGTCTCGCCGGCCAACGGCATCTTCAGCAGCGATCCGCAGCCGCAGTACGACTACATCACCGAGCAACTCAACGCGCTGGGCATCATCTACCTGCACGTGGTCGAAGGTGCCACTGGCGGTCCGCGCGATGTCGCCCCGTTCGACTACGACTCACTGCGTAGCCGGTTCAAGCAGACCTACTTGGCCAACAACGGCTATGACCTGGAATTTGCCACCACCCGGATCAACGAGGGCAAGGCGGACCTGTTCGCCTTCGGCCGATCATTCATCAGCAATCCCGATCTCGTGGAGCGCCTGAAGACCGGCGCACCGCTGGCGCAGCTCAATCCGGCCACGCTCTATGGCGGCGGCGCTGCGGGCTACACAGACTACCCGGCGCTTGCTAACTGAAAGTTGTGCCCACGCGGGGGCTAATAGTGGCCCCCCCGAATCTGGCTTCATCTAGAACGAGGTTCACATGACAACTCATACCCATCTCACAGCCCCTACCCAGTACGTTGAAGCGGACGGAGTCCGCTTCGCGTATCGGCGCTTTGGCATTGAGACAGGCATACCACTGGTGTTCCTCCAGCACTTCCGTGGCGGCATGGACAACTGGGACCCGCTCGTCACCGACGGCTTGGCCCAGGGTCGCCCGGTCATCCTGGTCAACTATGCCGGCGTGGCGAGTTCCGGTGGCGAGCCGGCCACCACCATCGACGGCATGGCCGACGGCATCGCCAGTTTTTTGAAGGCACTCGGCATCGCGCTTGTTGACGTGCTGGGTTTCTCGATCGGTGGGTTCGTCGCACAGAGCCTTGCGCATCGCTATCCCCAACTCGTGCGCAGGCTGGTGCTGGCGGGCACCGGGCCGCGCAACGGGGAGTCGAACCCAAATCCGCGGGTGATGCAAGTTGCGGCCAATCCGGTGCCCAGCGAAGAGGACTTCCTGTATCTGTTCTTTTCACCGTCCGAGACGAGTCAAGCCGCAGGCCGGGCTTTCTGGAAACGACGCAACGTGCGCACTGACCCCGATCGTCCATCCTCCATCACGGCGATGAAGGCCCAGTTCGCCTCGATCATCGAGTGGACGCAACCGCGGGGCGAGCGCTACGCGTACCTCAAGGAGATCAAGCAGCCCGCGCTAGTGGTCAACGGCCACGACGACATCATGGTGCCGAGCGTCAACTCGTTCACGCTGCAGCAGCACATTCCCAACGCGCAACTGATCCTGTACCCGGATTCAGGTCACGGCTCGCAGTTCCAGTACCCCGCGCTGTTCGTCGCCCACACGGCTCTGTTCCTCGACTGAATCGACACCGCCTCCTGACCGCAGCAACCAACGATCTGAAGAGAAAGCATCTATGAGCACACTGCCCACCGTCCTCATCACCGGCGCCTCCAGCGGCATCGGAGCCACATACGCCGAGCGCTTCGCTCGCCGCGGCCACGGCCTCGTGCTGGTCGCTCGCGATAAGGCGCGACTGGAAGCACTGGCCGCGCGTCTGCGCGACGAGGCCAAGGTCGCCATCGACGTGCTACCAGCCGATCTGACGCAGCAGGCCGACCTCGCGGCGGTCGAGATGCGCCTACGCGACGATGCTCGCATCGGCATCCTTATCAACAACGCCGGCATGGCCCAGTCGGGCGGCTTCTTGCAGCAATCCGCGCAGAGCATCGACCGGCTGGTCGCACTCAACACCACGGCGCTCTCCCGGCTGGCGGCCGCGGTCGCTCCGCGGTTCGCGCAGGCAGGCACTGGTTCGATCGTCAACATCGGCTCGGTGGTGGGTTTCGCCCCCGAGTTCGGCATGTCGATCTATGGCGCCACCAAGGCGTTCGTGCTGTTCCTGTCACAGGGCATGAACCTGGAGCTGGCTCCCCAAGGGATCTATGTGCAAGCCGTGTTGCCGGCGGCCACCCGCACGGAGATCTGGGACCGCGCCGGCATCGACGTCAACACGCTCACCGACTTCATGGAGGTGGATGAACTGGTCGATGCGGCACTGGTCGGCTTCGACCGCCGCGAACTGGTCACGATCCCGCCGCTGCACGCGGCCGGACGTTGGGATGCGCTGGACGGCGCGCGCCAGGGCCTGCTTTCGGACATCCGGCAAGCCCACGCAGCCGAGCGCTATCAGTCGCAACCCTGATCGCGGCCAGTACCTCACCGCCCCCCACCGATCCAAAAGAATACGCCATGCCTTACCTATCCCGAGTCGGCTTGTGCCTGCTCGCGCTGTCTGCAACGCTGCTTTCGGCCTGCGCCACGGCCGACAAGCCGCCCGTGGCCGCAAGTACACCCGCCAACACCGCCACAGCGCAGAGCACGACATGGAAGGACGTGCCAACGCAGGTCATATCCGCAGGCGGAGTTGACTTCGCCTACCGCGAGCTGGGTCAGAAGAACGGCGGCACGCCGGTGATCTTCCTCGTCCACCTGGCTGCAGTAATGGACAATTGGGATCCCCGTGTAGTGGATGGCATCGCCGCGAAACATCACGTAGTCGCGTTCGACAACCGCGGCGTCGGCGCTTCCACCGGCTCGCCGTCCAACACCATTGAACAGATGGCGGACGATGCCATCACCTTCATCAAAGCCAAGGGATTCAAGCAGGTCGACCTCTTCGGCTTCTCGATGGGTGGGATGATTGCCCAGGAGATCGTGCTGAAGGAGCCGCAGCTCGTGCGCAAGCTGATTCTGACGGGAACGGGACCTGCGGGCGGCCCAGGTATTAGCACCGTGGCAGGAGTGGCGAACTACGACCTTTTGCGCGCTGCGTTCACCGGCCAGGATCCGAAGCAGTACCTCTTCTTCACGCGCACGCCCCACGGCATCGCGAGCGGCAAGGCCTTCCTGCAACGCCTGCAGGAACGCACAGAGAACCGCGACAGGGAGATTGCCGTGGGTGCCTATGTGGCCCAGCTTCAGGCGCTCAGTGCGTGGGGGCAAAAGCGCCCTGCCGACCTGTCGGTGGTCAAGCAGCCTGTCCTCGTGGCCAACGGCGACGACGACCGGATGGTGCCGACCAGCAATACGCATGACTTGGCCAAGCGCTTGCCGAACAGCGAATTGATCATCTACCCCGACGCCGGTCATGGGGGCATCTTCCAGTATCACGAGGACTTCGTGCCCAAGGCACTGGCCTTCCTGGCGAAGTGATCCGGAGCCGGCCTGCGGCCGCCAGGCCCGCGTCTCACCTCTCCCATTCAAGGACAACCCGATGTCTCACACGCATCTGACCGCACCCACCCAGTTTGTGGAGGTCGGTGGCGCTCGTTTCGCCTACCGCCGCTGGGGCAACACCAGCACCTCGCAGCCGCCCTTGTTGCTCCTGCAGCACTTCCGAGGCGGCATGGACCACTGGGACCCGTTGATGACGGACGGTCTTGCCGAAGGCCGCGAGGTCATCCTTTACAACGGCCGTGGCATCGCATCCTCCGGCGGCACCCCTCGCACTCGCATCGAGGACATGGCCGATGACGCGGCAGCCGCCGTTCGCGCTCTGGGCTTGCAGCAGATCGACGTCCTGGGCTTCTCGCTTGGCGGCTTCCAAGCGCTGGATCTGACCTGGCGTCATCCCGGGTTGGTGCGCAAGCTCATGCTGCTGGGCACAGGACCCCGCGGTGGAGACCCGGACATGGAACCCAAGGTCTTGACCACGGCCCCACGTCCAGTACCGGTGTACGAAGACTTCGAGTACCTGTTCTTCGGCCGTTCCGAAGCCGCCAAACAGGCTGCCCGCAAGTTCTGGGCACGCCGCCACCAGCGCGCCGATCAGGACCCACCTTCGTCCCAGGAAGCGGCTTCTGCGCAGATCGAGGCCAATATGCACTACCTGCCCAGGGTCGCGGAAGACGACCCGTTTGCCTACTTGCGCGGCATCCAGCAGCCGACATTCATCCTCAACGGCGTGCACGACGTGATGATTCCGACCGTCAACTCGTTCTACATGGCACGCAACATTCCCAACGCGCAGCTGTTCATTTATCCCGATGCCGGGCATGGCGCACAGTTCCAGTACCCGCAGCGCTTTCTGCACCACGCCGCGCACTTTCTCAGCGAGTAACGGCTGCCCCGATCCACAGACCCCAAGCCACCGACCATGCTCAAGTTCAAATTCCTGCTGTGGATGTTCACGAAACTGCTGCAGCGGCAGATCAAGAACAACCCCGACTGTGCGCGATACGTCGCGGGTAAGGTACTGGTGTTCCAGATCCGCACCGAGGCGGGCGCTGGCCGCACCTTCGTTATCCGCGACGGCGCCATCCGCTCCGTGGCCGGGCTGGTGGACCAGCCGCGCTTCATCTTCAGCTTCAAGGATGCCCGCAAAGGCTTCGCGATCCTCTCGGCCAAGGACAGTCAGGCCGCGTTCCTGAGGGGCCTGGGCAGCAAGGACTTGACGATCGGCGGCGATTTTCTCGAGGTGATGTGGTTCCAGAGCCTGACTGCCTTCCTGCAGCCGCCGAAGGTCGTCGCCCCTTATGACCGCACCGCGTTCTGAGCCACCATGGAAGCCGATCTGCTGAACCAACCCTCGCCGCGGCAGCCATAAGCGAGGCGCTGGGCACCTACGGCAATCGTCCACCCCCGAGCTGATGCAGTTGTATCGACGATGGGGCCTCCTCTGGCCTGGGGCTGATCATGACAGGCAATGTGATGATCGAGGACGAGTCAGATCTGGCTGTCCTGCGTCAGTGGACGCGAGCCGCGACCGGGCAAGGAGCGACCATCTGGGCCCAGCTCAACCATCCGGGCAAACAGTCCCCCGAGCGCATCGTCGAAGCTAGCGCACGCGCGATCCGCCGCTGTGGCTATGACGGCATCGGCATTGCCGACATCATGAATCTCTTCGAGGCCGCCGGTGGGCAGCGGATCAACTGAATCTTCGCTTCCTGATGCGAGCACCGCCGTTCGATGCGCGTCCTCCCCCAACCTCATGTCCCACGTCCTACCGATCGGTCGGTACCGGCGCCAGTTGATGCCGGACATGCGGGTGCACTCCAAGAAACAGAAGCAACGGATTCTTGAGACAGACCGTTTCGCTCTTACGCGGCTTGGATCGAACAGTCAATTCGACTCCTCGCGCTGGGAGCTGACGCCCTGGGGCGGTTACTTCGGCGGCCGGCTTCTGGCGGCCGGAGAGGAGGTGCGCTTCCTGGTGCGGGCATCGACCGATCGAGGACCCGCCGGCCCAGCAAAGGCCCGGCCGATCAGCGATGCGTCTGCTGCGGTAGTGCCACTCACTAGTCGGCGCGCTCGTGCTCCAACCCTCGGACGTGCTTGATCAGCACTGCAACGAAAGCCGATGCCGCTGGACCCAGCGGGCGCCTTGGATGCGTCACGCAGACGATCTGGCGCGCGAGCCGCGGAGCAGTCAACGCATGGCCACGCAATGACGCATGCTCAAGTGGCCTCCGAACGGCCACGCGCGGGAGCACCGTGCAGAAATCGCTCTGGTGCACCAGGTTGAGGATGGCGCTGCTTGAGCCATCGATCTGGAAACCGATCACCTGGGTCAAAAACTGGTGAGCATCTAGCCCGGCGGCTTCGCTCTTCGTCACGACATCAGGAGCCGACCCTTGGCGGCATCATGAACTGACCTCCGGGCTGTAGATCGATCTGTCGTCACCCACTCTTTCGCCCTGGCCTGGCTGATCAGACCAGCGCGACCTTCGGTTCGAGCCGCTCGCCGTCGCCCTGGATCGTGACACCAGTCGGCCGCCGAGCGTGCTAGTCACCGGCATCGGCGGAATCTCAGGATCCACCGCGCCACAGTCGCCGATTGCACTGCGAGGGCTCCTGCGCCGTCGATCAGGACTTGAACTCGCGCGGCGCACGGCGCGCCGCGCTGTTGCATAGGAATCAGCCTGCCAAATGCTTCTTGTCGCCGCCCCTATCAAAAGTGTCAGTTGCGACCCGGGGCTGAATTTCGAACCATGTGAAGCCACTTCCAGAAGGAGCATCGCATGCGCACGCTCTTGATCGACAACTACGACTCGTTCACGTACAACCTGTACCAGTACTTGGCTGCGTGCAATGCACAGGTGCCGATCGTTGTGAAGAACGACCAGATGAGCTGGGACGAGGTCGAGCGTCTGGATTTCGACAACATCGTCATCTCACCGGGTCCAGGCCGGCCGCAAAGACCTTCGGACCTTGGCATCTCCGCGGATGCGCTGGAGCGCTCGCGCAAGCCCGTGCTGGGCGTGTGTTTGGGCCATCAGGCCATTGCCCACCACTGTGGCGCCAAGGTCGACCTCGCGATACGGCCCATGCATGGCCGCCTGGACCGCGTCTCGCATGCGCAGCGCGATCTGTTTCGCGGCATCCCGGATCGATTCGAAGCAGTGCGCTATCACTCGCTGGCGGTCACCCAGTTGCCCGCGTCGCTGGAGCCGCTCGCCTGGACGTCCGATGGCACGCTCATGGCGTTGCGCCATGTCTCGATGCCGTGGTGGGGCGTGCAGTTTCATCCAGAGTCCATCTGCACCGAGTACGGCGCAAGGCTGCTGCGAAACTTCCTCGAGTTGACCGAGGAGTGGTGCGCGGAAGTGGCTCGGCGCGAGGCGGTGGGCGCCGTCTCCCCGGGGCTGCGCCTCGCCGGCAGGCAGGCGCTTTCGCTGCATGCGGAGTGCATCGATAGCGCCGCCGACGCTGAAGAAGTCTTCCTGGCTGCCTTTTCCCAGAGCGACTCCTCCTTCTGGCTGGACAGCAGCCTGGCCGAAGCCGGACGCTCGCGCTTCTCCTTCATGGGTGACGCCAGTGGTCCGCGAACTCAGGTATTGACATATTGGACTGCGGCGCGCGAACTGGTGGTGCGCCAGGGTGCAGTCGCACAGACGCGCCACGAGAGCATCTTCGACTATCTGCGCGAGCAGATTCCCGACTGTCAGCCAACAGGCCCAAGCCTGCCGTTCGACTTCGCCGGGGGCTTCGTGGGCTACTTCGGCTACGAGCTCAAGCGCGAACTCGACGGCCGTCGCATGCACGACGCCGCGACCCCGGACGCCGTGTGGATCATGGCTGACCGGTTTCTGGCCTTCGACCACGCGGAGCAACAGGTGTGGATCGTCTGCCTGGACGAACGGATTCCCTGCGAAGCCAACAGCGACTGGATGCGCGCCATGCAGGGCATTCTCACCGGAGCGCGACCGCAGCCCGTCGCCAGGCATGACCCGGAGTTTGCAACCGCGGCATGCTCGCTGGAGCGTCTTCAATGGAGGGTGCCCCTGCCCGCCTATCGGGAGCTCATTCTTCGCTGCCAGGAAGAAATACTTCAAGGCGAGACCTACGAGGTCTGTCTCACGAACCAGTTGGTCGGCGAGGGCCGGATCGACGCCCTGGATGTCTATCGTGTTCTGCGCGCGCACAACCCCGCGCCCTATGCAGCCTACCTGCGTGCGGGTGGCTGCGTGGTGCTCTGCGCTTCACCGGAACTCTTTCTGCGCATCGATGGCGACAGGATGGTCGAATCCAAGCCTATCAAGGGCACTGCAGCGCGTGCGGCCGAGGCCGAGCGGGACCAGGCCATTGCCGATGGGCTGGTGGCCGACGAGAAGACGCGCGCCGAGAACCTGATGATCGTCGACCTGCTGCGCAACGATCTCAACCGCGTGTGCGAGGTCAACAGCGTTCATGTGCCGAGCCTGTTCCAGATCGAGACGTACGCCACGGTGCATCAGCTGGTCAGCACGATCCGGGGGCGTTTGCGCGAAGACCTCGGGGCCGTGGACTGCGTGCGCGCGGTGTTTCCGGGCGGCTCGATGACGGGCGCTCCCAAGGTGCGTACGATGAAGATCCTGGACGAGCTGGAGGGCGCCGCACGTGGCATCTATTCCGGCAGCATCGGCTACCTGTCGCTCAACGGCACCGCCCAGCTCAACATCGTGATCCGCACGATCGTGGTCGCGAACGGCACAGTCTCCATCGGGGCCGGCGGCGCGATCGTTGCAATGTCCGACCCGGATGCCGAGGTCGACGAGATCGTCCTCAAGGCGCAGGCGCCCTGTGACGCGTTGCGGCGGTGCGGCGCGCCGCTTGGCCAGGCTCCGGGCACGCTCAGAACTGACGATCCGGCTGCACAGTCCCTGCCCGGCGCCGCGTTGAGGCCGCCTGCGCGCAGCACGTAGCGGCTTCTCGCAAGGCGATGGCCAGTCCAGCCGAAAACCGGCGGGGTGTGATGCTCATGCTCGTGGCCATGGTCTGCTACGTGATGAACGACACCTTCGTCAAGCTCACAGCGGATCGATTGCCGCCGGGCCAGATCCTTGCCGTGAGAGGAGCAGTCGCGAGCGCACTGGTCATTGCCATGGTGCGGGGGAGAATCGTCCTGCGGCGCTCGGCTGTGCCGCCGATCATGGGCGTGCGCTGCGCGTTGGAAGTCACGACGGCGCTCGCCTCTGTGGTCGCACTGTCACTTGTTCCACTCGCAGCAGTCACGTCGCTCATGATGACCGCCCCTTTGCTGATCGCGGTGGCCGCCATGACGCTGCGTTGGGAGCCTTGGCAAGGTCGCCGTGTGCTCGCCATCGGCATCGGCTTTGTGGGGACGCTGCTTGTCGTGCGACCGTCCGCGAATCTCGAGAGCTCGTTGGCGGGCCTGGTGGCGGCACTGCTCTGTGCAGCCTCTCTCGCCGGCCGCGACCTCGTGACCCGGCGCATACCCGCGACCATCCCTTCAGGAACGATCGCCGTGCTGACCACGGTGACGGTGGCCCTGGCCGGGGCCCTGCTTGGTCTGGTGGAGCGCTGGGTCTGGCTGAAGCCCCAGGACGTGGCCGTCCTGGCCGCCGCTGCCACTTGCGCCGCAATGGGCAACTATGCGCTCATCGCAGCTTGCCGCGGTGTCGATCTTTCGGTCGTCACGCCGTTTCGCTACAGCATCATCATCTGGGCCGCGTTGCTGGGCTACGCAGTATGGGGTGAGATACCGGACATGCAATCGTTCAGCGGCATCGCGATGATCATGGCGGCCGGCGCCTATGCCGCCTATGCCGGCCATGCGGAAGCTCGTCGCTCAGTCGAGTAGCGTGTACCCCGAGCGTCGCCACAGAGCGTAGAGCAATTTCCTCCCGCTGGTGCTCACCTCGGGGGAGCGCTCTGGCGCCAGGATCGTCCCGCCTCTCTTCTCTTGCGCTCGGCATCGCCCCGCGTCAGTAGCGGGATGTGCACGCTCCGTGGCGCAGATCCTCCGCTTCGAAAGCTGAGCTCCGGGCGCACGCTTCGGTCAAGCGCCGAGTTGCCGGCTGCACTGCGCCTGATTCGCTTCGACTTCCTGTTGGCCTTGCGCCAGATGCAGTTGCGCAGGGTCGGTTTTCCCTCTGAAAGATTGCGCGACACGCACGCAACTATCAACTTTGACAGTGCCCGTGTTTCGGTCCTCTCGCTGTAATGCGGCCTCGTGCAGAAAGAGGAAGAGGACGCCATGGAAATCATTGCTGGAACGGCCGAGGCATTGCCTGCAGGCATGCTGTTCGACATCGCTCGCTATCGCTACCGGGTCTTCGTGGAGAGGCTCGGCTGGAATCTCCAGACGCGTGGCGGCACCGAACTGGATCAGTTCGATCGGAAGGACACCTGCTACCTTGTCGCGCGCAACGCCGAGGGCGAGACGGTCGGCACGGCGCGCCTGCTGCCTACGCATCGGCCCTATCTCCTTGCCTGCGTCTTCCCGCAGTTGCTTGGCGGTCTCCCAGCGCCCCGTACGCCTCGCGTCTGGGAGCTCTCGCGCTTCGCCGCCGTCGACTTCGGCGCGCGGGACGCCTCACTTCGCGATCCCTATGGATCATCGACGGCGCTCGAGTTGCTGGCCGCCGCGATGCGCTTGGTCGCCGAGCAGGGCGCGCAGCGGCTGATCAGCGCCTCCCCGCTCGGCATCGAGCGCATCCTGCGTCGGGCTGGCGTGAGTGCCCATCGGGTGGCACCTCCAGTTCTGATCGAGGGTCAGCACCTGTTCGCCTGCTACATGGACGTCGACAAGAACTGGCGCCCGCGCGAGGACAGGCGCGGCGAGATGACTGGCTAGCGTTGTCCGAGCTGAACGTGTATCCGATCTCTCGCGCGCGCCGAGCGGCCGTTCCAGGCGTCTCAGCCAAGCAGCCCGAGGCGCGACGAGCGTGCCACGGCCGAGTTCTTGTTGTTGGCCCGCAGCTTGGCGATGGCGTTCCTGATATGGAAGTTCACCGTCGGTCTGGAGAGGCCGAGGATGGCTGCTACCTCCTCGCTCGACTTGCCGTCGGCCGTCCAGCGCATCACTTCCACCTGCCGGCTCGTCAATGGCTCGAGTTCGGAGAGTGGACTTTCCCCCAGATAGTGCGAGAGCGCGCAGTGCGCCGTATTCACGAGCCACTTGAGCAACGGGTCGTGCGAAAGCACTTCAGCGTCGGTGAGCTGCTCGCTCGATCTGGCCAGGGACAGCATGCCCACGCGACCGTCCGCTTCGAAGATGGACTGTGCCCATCCCACGCGCAGTCCGAACGACCGCGCCTCGGCCCACATCTGCGGCGTCTGTCGAAAGACCTGGTCGCTCCAGATCACGGGCTGCAGACTGCGCACGCCGTGGGCGACGGTCGGATCGACCTGCAAGTAGCCTGCATCCAGATAGCGCCGATTCCAGCCTTCGTCGTAGGTGCTGAGCATTCGCGTCTTTGGCCGGGTGAACGGAACGGGCACGCGAAGCCCATAGGCGCAATGCTCGAAGCCCAGATGCCTGGCTGCCAGACTGATTTGCTCGAATGCCTCCGACACATCGCTCACCTCGGTGAGCCGCGCGAGAACATGTTGTGTCCACTCGGTCATTGCCAGCCTCCGCGTAAACGCGCACAAGGATCGATGCAGAGCGAGGCCCGCTGGCGACGCCATTGCAACGCGAATCGCTGCGTCGCCGAGCTCGCATGCGGCGGGTCTTCGGGCCCGCGCAACTCGATGTGGTTCATGGCCGCTGTCGCGCATCGACAACATTGATCCGCTCAAGTCTAGAAGCGCGGCGCTCGTGTGCAAACAAACATTTACCACGATTCCTGCCAACTGGAAGACTGTTCCGCTCAGACATGAAGTCGGCCCATCGAGCTGGCTTTCGGGGGCATGGTTGATAGAGGCTGCAGTTCCACGCTGGCGAGCAGTGCCTCATACAGATGCATACGGTCTCGTTCTTGCTGCTTCCCGGGTTCTCACTCCTGGATGTCGGCGGCGCGCTCTCGGTATTCGAAACGGCCAACGCGTTTGCGGAGGTGACCGCCAACTCTCGTGGCTATGTCTTGCGGTTGTTGGCCGCCAGAGAAGGCGCGGTTGTCAGTTCGAGCGGCATCGCGCTTTCAGCCTTGGCGCTGCCGACCCGGCTGAAGGGGACAGGACATGCGGTGGTCATCGCCGGGCGGTCGCGAGCCGACCCCGGCGACAGCCAGCCGACTGACCGGTTGGCGGTATGGCTCGCGCGCAATCAACCGCGTATCGATCGAGGAGCCGCGTTTGGCAAGGCGGCGTTCCTGCTCCTGCAGGACGCCGCGGAGGTAGGGGCGCGGCGCGCCCGGGCAGCGCGCGAGTCCACCATCGCCGTTCAAGGGGAGCGTGAGCCTGCCAGCGGGCCTGCCCCGGACGGCGGATGGGTGTCGGGAGCGTCGCATTCGGGGATTGATGTGGCGCTGTCCTGGGTTGAGCAGGACCACGGAGGAAGGCTGGCGGAAGCGGTCGCACTGCGCCTGCCTGCGCCGCGCGGCCGCAGCCTTAGACCGGCGTGCTACCGCAGCGAACTGATCGAGAGCCCGCCCGGCGATGCGCGCATCACGCAACTGCATCTCTGGATCGCGAAGCACCTGCATGAGAGGCTCACGGTCGGGCGGCTTGCAGCGCAGACCCTGATGTCCGCGCGTTCCTTCGCTCGCGTCTACAGGGAAGCCACTGCCTCGACGCCGGCGCGCGCCGTCGAGCAGATCCGGCTGGAAGCGGCTTGCCGCCTGATCGAGACGAGTGCGCGCCCGCTGAAAGCGATCGCGGCGCAATGCGGGTACGGCTCGGTGGAAGTGATGCGGCGTGCCTTCGTGCGCAACTTGAAGACGACGCCAACCGAGTACCGGCGCGGCCATGCGTCAGCAGCCACATGGCCGAACAAAAGCTTTGCTGCCCCTGCGACTGGTAAGTCGCAGGCCCGCACTTCGCGTGAACGGACATGACATCGAAGACCGATTAATACGCTAACGGCATCCGGTTCGTCCAACTCCCCGTCCTAATGACAACCCCACACCGAAATACGGATCAATGACCCAAATGCTTGGCACAATCGAGGTGTGCCGTTAGCGTATTTATATGTCCTCTCTTTCCCTCTTCGATGACCCACCGAGCGAAGCTCACCGCGCCGCATTCGAGCGCTGGCTGGAGGATCAACGCGCCTCGGGCTCGCTGCGCCAGGCCGCATCGGCCGAGGTGTACCGCGACATGTGGGGCGCATTCACGACCTGGTGTCTCGGCCAGTCGCCGGCAGTAACGCTGGCGTCTCTTGACTTGAGGGACCTGCAGGCCTTTCAGGCAGCCCGCTTCGGACGCAAGAGTTCCGACCTGTCCTTGTCCCCCCGGCACGCGCTTCGGCTCGTGCGCTTGATTGATCGCGTGCTGCGCCACCATGCAGCCAGCAACGACCTCCCTGCGAACGCCGCGGCTTCCGACTGGCTCGCGTCGCATCCCGAGGTTCGCTATGCGGAGGCCGCGAACGCAGATCCGTTGCCTGAATTTCTATCTGCGGCGGAAGCCAAGCACCTGATCACCTTCTTGTCTCAGGCAAGGCCTCGGCCAGGGCTGTCGCCCGCCAGACGCGACGCCCATGCGGCGTTCACCTGGCAGGAGCTTCGCAACAGAACGGCGGTGGCGTTGCAGTTGGGCGGCGGCCTGACGCCCGGTGACGTTCGGGCACTGACACTGGCATCACCGGTCTCGCGCGGCGGGCGCGTCCGTGATCGACCTTGGAAGGTTGCCGTGCCGGGCGACGGAACATCGTCCGCGCGCGAGACACCCATTGCGCCTTGGGCGGGCGAACTGCTTCAGCACTGGCTGCAGGTCCGGAAGGAAGCGCGCATTCAAGGCGACTTCCTGTTTCCATCGACACGCGCCGGCAAGCCGTGGGGCAAGGAATCGCAATACAAGTGCGCACGACAGGTACTCGAAGACGCCGGGCTAGACAGCAGCGGCGAAGGTGGCTCCTTCCGGCTGCGCCACACCTTCGCCCTGCGGCAGTTGCGCCGCGGTTTCGATCGCGAGGAAGTCGCGCGCTGGCTGGGTGTCGAACCCGATGTCATGAGCAAATACCAGCGCGTCCTCGTCGCGCCGATCGACGTGATCTGAGCCCCTCGCACTGCGGCCGAAGAGGTCTGGATCCACCTTCGTCGGCCCGCCCGCCTTCTGCGCCTGGCATGCGCTTTCATTGCCTCTGGCGCAGGGTTCCTCATCCTCGCCGAGGCGTGGCACGCTACCCCTGTGTCGCCCAGCAGACGAGCCGTAGCTCGTCGAGCTTGATCAGGTGGCTCGAACCATCGCCGAATCGGACTTCCGCCAGGTCGTTGTCATGCGCCTTGAGCCTGAGCGCACCCCGCCGGCCGCCATGTTCGACCACCAGGACGGTTCGCCCGCCGCTGTTCGGGCGCCGGCTCCGCGTTGATGCAGGAGCCGTCGATATCTCGGGCTGCGGCGGCCGCGTGACTGTTGCGCGTTCAAGCACCGAGTCGACCCTCCTGCGCGTGATGGGGCCCGGCCCCTCAAGCAAGACGGCGGCTTTTTGCGGCTGCGTCCTCGCCGCCAGCGACAACTGATAGAGAACCCGAAGGTCGGTCCCGAGACGTCCCGCATCGAAAGCCGTCCGGACCTGCGCAGGCGCATCGATCAAGGCCGCGGCCTCGGAGATGAAGGAGCGGGGCTTGTTGAGCCGGCGGGCGACCTCCGCGCGCGTGTGCCCTTCCTTCTCCCGCTCTGCTATGAAGAGCGCCAGGTCGAACGGCGACATGCTCTGCCGATGCAGGTTCTCGGCGGCCTGTGCATAGGGGTCGAGGCGCTCGTCCAGGAACGCGGGCACGGCAGTCAAGCCTGCGTGCCTGGCGGCGCGCACGCGTCGTTCGCCCCTGTTAACGATGTAGCGGCCATCGATCCCCATCGAGCGACGCAGCGAAACCGGCTCCAGCACGCCATGCGTGCGGATCGATTCGGCCAGTTCGGCAATGCCCGACTCGTCCAGCGTGCGGCGCGGCTGCAACGGATCGAAGTCGATCAAGGACAACGGCACCTGCGTCGGTGCACATGCGCCAGGATCCGGTGCCCCGCTTGCCAGGAGGTCGCTGGCCTTGAACTGCGCCAGCACGCTCAGGTCCAGCGCCTCGTGCGTACTCATTGCGTACTCTCCTTTGCCAGGCCCGCAGTCGCCTGCACCACCGATCCTGCCGAGCGCGCATCTTCGATTCGAAGCTTGAGCAGTTCAAAGACCTCGAGCACTTCTGCACTCGCCTGCCGCGCCGAGGTCTTGGCGAGCTGCCAGACTGGCACGCCCGCAGCGATTCCCTCGGGGATGGCGGAGCGCGTGGAGATCTTTGCGGGCAGCACGAACTCGCTGTAGTTCAGAACCAGTTCCTGCAGCGCAGCGCGCTGCCGCAGCGAGTGGGGGTTGAATCGATTGGCGACCATGCCCGCCAGCCGCAGTCGCGGGTTGTAGCGCCGCTGGACACCGAATATCGTCTTCAGCATGTCAGTCACGCCGACGATGCTGTACTCCTCCAGTTCGACTGGGCAAACCACGCTGTCCGCGGCGATCAGCGCCGCGCTCATCCTCAAACCCAACGCCGGCGGTGTGTCGATCACCACCCAGTCGAACACCCTGTCCAGCGCGGCGACCTGGCTGCGGAACACCGGGATGACCGTCTCTGGCCTGGCCAGCTCCAGATCGGCCAGCTGCTTGCTGCCCTCCAGCAGGGTAAGGCTCGAGGCCACCACCGGCGCCCAGCGCAGCGCTGGCGTGGCAAAAAGTGCGCTCGCCGGGACGCGGCAGGCGAAGCGCCCAAGCGATCTCGAACAGTTGCATTGGGTATCGAGATCGATCACGCACACGCGAGCGCCGTGCCTGTCGGCAAGCCAGCGCGAGAACAGCACGCTCAAGGTCGACTTGCCGACCCCTCCCTTCTGATTGCTGAAGACGAGAACACCCATCGACACCCCCGTTTCGAACGATCTCTGACACCTCCGGTACCCGGTGATATAGCTCCTTTTACGCCGACGAGACACTGTCATCTTTGACAGGTTGAGCTGCCGACCTGCCGCCATAACATGACACGCAGCCAGCGCGCGAAGACACGCTCCCCCAATGTCTCCTCACCGAAGGTTCGCGATGAACCGGTCCGACCCAGGGGCGCCGTCATGCAGATCGACCCAGGCGTTGGAGTCCGCCGCAGACACATCGCCGCGTTTGTTCGTATTGATGCCCTCGCGTTTTACGGAGCAGTCACCAATGCAAGTTCGCAAACTTCAATGCATCGGAATGGTGGTGAAAGCCTGGAAGGCGCCCCGCACTTCTGCCGGCCTGAGCCTGGCCTTCTTCTTCATGGCAGCTCCCATCTGCGCCGAGCCGTCAGTGCCGGCGGTCGGCGCGTCCCAGCAGTCCGCGCGTGACGATGAGCGTCTGAGAATCCTGCGCGACGAACTCAGGACAACCGAGGCGCTCGCCGCGCATCTGGCAAGACGTCGAGCGGAGCGGATCGCCGCCGCGGATGCCGCGGGCGCGGACGAGGCCGAAGCACAGCGCGTGCGCGCCCTCAGCGATATCGCGGGCCTGGAGCGCGAGATCGCCGCGAGCCACCCGAGCCGAGGCGCGGGCCATGGCGCCCTCTTGCGGGCATCCAGCGCCTCGGCAACCAAGCCGAGGCCAGCCAACGCGAAACGAGCGGCACCCTGGTGGGATGTCTATGGCCAGGCCAGACGCGCCGCCGTGCCGGCTGCCGTGTCCTACACCTCGTCGGGTGCAGTCGACGCGCCGCTCGATCCGATGCACAGGACGGAGTAGCAGACATGCCCTCCCAACGTTTGATTCGAGGTGGTTCTGCTGCTCACGAATGGCAAGGGTTCTTGCAGGCAGGTGCGGCCAGCGACGAAGAATGCGGGCCGCGCCTTTGCAAAGCGTGCACTTGCGCCCTCGTCTCCTTAGTCAACACACGAGCCGCACACGGGGCGAATCGGTTGGCCTTGCTCGCCGCACTGGCGATGCTGGTACCTGGCATCGCCGTGGCGGGCAGCCCGTTTGCCACCGGGGCGAACGCGACCCAGGCCCAGCTGGTCGCGATCCTTACGCCCTTGGCCGCCGTGGCCGTGATGGTCTCCGGCGTGATGGCCTGGTTCGGCCGCATCAGCTGGTGGTGGATGGTCGGCGTCGTGCTTGGCACCGTGCTGGTCTTCGGCGGACCGCAGATCGTCTCCTGGATCCGCGGCATGTTCGGCGTGTGAGGAGGCTGGTGCGATGCTCTCCATGGACCGCAACCAAGGCATTGTCGCCGACATGCTCTTCGTCGGGATGACGCGCCCTTCGATGGTCTGGGGCGTCACCTACTCGGCCATGATGCTCAACGTCGTGATCACGACCGAGTCGTTCATCGTGACGAAGAGCCTGGCCTGGTTGCTGGCCTTCCTGCCGATCCACGGACTGCTCTATCTGCTGTGCCTCTACGAGCCGCGCTTCTTCGACCTGCTGCAGCTCTGGGGGCGCACCCGGCTCCCGGCCTGGCTGGCGGGCAACCTGCGCTACTGGCGGTCGAATTCGTACAGCCCCCTGGTGCTCGACCTGCCCAACGTGGGCGGCCGTCGGCGTCGGCCGCCTGGGCGCGTGCTTGTCTAAGAGAGGCGACGATGCCTCTTCTGCTTCGCAATGCAACAACGCTTCGTCGCGAGCTCGACGCCTCGTCCATGATTCCGTTGCGTGCCCATGTGGACGTGCATGTGGCCAGGACATCCGCGGGGGACTACGTGCAGACCCTGCGTCTTTGCGGCGTCAGCTTCGAGAGCGCCGACGACGAGGACATCAACAGCTGGCACGAACGCCTGAACATCCTCTGGCGCAACATCGCCTCGCCCAACCTGGCGCTCTGGACGCACATCGTGCGTCGCAGGGAGATGGGGTACCCGCACGGCCGCACCGTGCCGGGCTTCGCCGACGAGGTCGAGCAACGCTACCGCCGAAAGATGGCCGATGAGCGCCTCATGGTCAACGAGCTCTACCTGTCGCTTGTCTTCCGGCCCCAGCCCACGCGCATTGGCCATGCGGCCCTGCGCATCCTGAAGAAGACCGATCGGGAGGGTGAGCGCACAGAGCTCCAAGATTCACTGGAGGAGTGCGCCAAGAAGCGCCAGGAACTACTGGCCGCCCTGGAGCGCTATGACCCGGAAGCCCTGGGCATCTACCGGTTGCAGGGCAGCAGCGGGCTTTTCTCGTCGCTGCTCGAGTTTCAGGGGCTTCTGATCAATGGCGAATGGCAGCGCATGCCATTGGCCGGCGCACCGCTGAATGAGGTGCTGGCCACCACCCGCCCCTTCTTCGGCAACGAGGCCATGGAGTACCGCACGGCCACCGAGGCTCGCATCGGCGCCTTTCTGGGGATCAAGGAATACCCGACGCCCACGGCACCCGGCATGTTCAGTGCGCTGCTGACGGCGCCCTTCCCCTTTGTGCTGACGCAAAGCTTCACCTTTCTCGCCAAGGGCACCGCGATGGACATGATGAGTCGCCAGCGCAACCGCATGGCCGCAGCGGGAGACATGGCGGTTTCGCAGACGCAGGAACTGGATGACGCGCTCGACGACCTCGCAAGCAACCGGTTCGTGGTGGGCGACCATCATTTCACGCTGCATGTGCTGGCCGACGCCTTGGACGGTGTCGGCGAGGCGCAGCGCCGCCCTCGCCTGAAGCAGCTCAACGACAACATTGCGCGTGCCCGCTACCTCCTGGGCGACACCGGCATGGTGGTGGCGCGCGAGGACCTCGCGCTCGAAGCCGCGTTCTGGGCTCAGCTGCCGGGCAACTTTGCCTATCGCACGCGCAAGGCGCCCATCACCAGCCGCAATTTCGCGGCCATGTCGCCCTTCCACAACTTTCCCACTGGCCGGGCCACGGGCAACTTCTGGGGTAAAGCGCTGGCGATGTTCGTCACGCGCGCAGGCTCTCCCTACTATTTCTCGCTGCATGCCAGCGACCCGAGGCGGGCCGACGGCGGCAGCCGGAGGGATGTCGGTCACCTCACGGGCGTGGGCCCGGTGGGCACCGGCAAGACCACGTTGCTGGGCTTCTGCATGGTGGCGATCTGCAACCGCCTGGATGCGACGCAGGTCATCTTCGACAAGGACGAGGGCCTGCACATCCTGGTTCGCGCACTTGGCGGCCGGTACCTGCCGCTGAAGAACGGCGTGGCGACCGGATGCAACCCGCTGCAGCTCGACGCCGCGGTCGCCGACAACGTCGAGTTCATGCGGCACTGGCTACGGCGGCTGGTGCTGCGCGCCCCGGCCGAAGTCCTGAGCGTGAGGCAGGAGGAGGACCTCGACCAGGCGCTGCGCGGCACCTTGCGGCTCGACCCGGCGTTCCGCAGGCTCTCCCGGCTGGCCTCCTTCCTCGACGTCACGGACCCCGAAGGCATGCACGCGCGGCTGCGCAAGTGGTGCACCGCCGAGCAGGGCGGCTACGCCTGGGTTTTCGACAACGACCGCGACGACGTGGCCCCGCTTCTGGCGCACCACTCGCTCGTTGGATTCGACGTCACGGACTTCCTGGACAACGAGGTGGTTCGGGCGCCGCTCACCATGTACCTGTTCCATCTGGTCAATCGCATGGTCGACGGTCGTCCCCTCGTCTGCTGGATGGACGAGTTCGCCAAGCTCCTGAGCGATCCGGCGTTCGCCGCGTTCGCGAGGAACGGCCTGGAGACCTGGCGCAAGAAGAACGCCAACATCGCGACCTTCACCCAGAGCACGAGCCATGTCCTCGATTCGGATATCGCGCGCGCGATCGTCGAGCAGACGCCGACCAAGATCCTGTTCCCCAATCCCGAAGCCGACTACCGGGAGTACACCGAAGGCTTCAATCTCACCGACAGGGAGTTCGCCCTGATCAAGCAGGAGCTCGAGCCGGGTTCCCGTCAGTTCCTCATCAAGCAGAACCATGTCAGTGTGGTTGCGCAGCTGGACCTCCAGGGCTTCGACGACGCCCTGCACGTGATCTCGGGGCGCACCGGCAACGTCCGCCTGATGCGCAGGCTCATCGAGCGGCACGGCGATCAGCCTGAGCGTTGGTTGCCGCACTTCCGTACGGCACTGGCGAATGGAGAAGCCACTCCCCACCTGACGGAACTCCACAGCCCCAAGGAGATGTTCCATGCGTAAGCAAATAGCTGGCCTTCTGATTGCCGGCGCCGTCACTCTCGCGCCGCTGCAGACCCGCGCAGGCATTCCGGTGATCGACTTTGCCGCCATTGCCAGCCTGATGCAGCAGCTCGTGGCGTGGCAGCAGCAGCTCTCGGGAATGCAGAAACAGTACGAGCAGCTCCAGCAGTCAAGGGACCAGCTGGCGCGGACCTACGACTCCATGACCGGGAGCCGAGCCATGGAGCAGCTCCTGCCGACCTCGACCCAGGCGCGCAACTACCTTCCTCCGAGCTACGGTGAACTGATGAACACGGCGAGCGGCACGTCAGCAGGCTACACAGGAGTCGCCGAACAGGTGCAGGCAATCATGAAGGCCAACAGCATCCTGTCGAGCTCGCAGATGGAATCGCTGAGCCCGGAGATGCGGCAGATGGTGGAACAAGGACGTCAGGCATCCGCACTGTTCAACGGCACGACGCGAAGCGCTTACCAGAACACCAGCCAGCGGTTCGCCGCGCTCCAGCAGCTCATCCACAGGATCGGCAGCGCCCAGGACCTGAAGGCGATCCAGGATCTTCAGGCCCGCATCCAATCCGAGCAGGCCATGCTCACGAACGAACAGACGAAGCTGCAGAGCCTCTACCAGATCGCGCAAGCCGAGGAGATAGCTCGCCGACAACGAATCCGGGAGCGTTCAGCTGCCGATATTGGATCGGCAAGCGCGCTCTCTGTCGTGACCTACTAGGACCCGAGACAGCGAGGCACCGATGTCAAAGCTTGCTTGGTCTCTGCTTGTTGTTGCCATCGTCACTGCGGGTGGCGGGGCTTACTACTATGCGCAGCATCACACTGTCGTAGTCCCCAGCGTTCCTCGACCAGCGGGTGCTGCAACCCCGGCGCTGCCATCAGATCGAGATGATGAGATGCTCCGTCGGAAACTCGAGAGTGTCGGGAGCACCAGGACTCTCAGCCCCGTTCCGCTCACAAACGACACCTCAAACTGACGGTGAGTCGCATGGGACTCTTCACGCAGTTCTTTGCTTGGATCAACATGCAGGTCGCTGACTATGTCAGCACGAACACCGCGCGTGTCGCGTCCGCGCTCGAGCCCGCCGTTGTCACTCTTGCAACCATCTACGTGATGATGTGGGGTTTCCTGAGCCTTGCAGGTCGCATCCAGGAGCCAATCTGGGAAGGAATTCGACGAATCCTCCTTGTCGTCCTGATCCTCGGGGTCGCCCTTCGACTCTGGGCGTACAACGATGTGATTGCAAGTACGTTCTACACCGCACCGGATCAACTCGCCGCCGCGGTGATCGGAGCGCCGAACGTCGTTAGCGTAGTAGATCAAGTATGGTTAGACGGGACTGCAGTTGCGGAACATTTGCTGAACAAAGGAAGCATTCTCGACAGCGACTTTGCCTACTACGCAGCCGGCTTTCTTGTCTACCTGCTCGTCGGACTGACTGTAGTGGTTACAGCATTCATGCTCGCGCTCGCCAAGATCGCGCTGGCGATCCTCCTTGCGCTGGGGCCGCTTTTCATCGCCATGCTGTTCTTCGACGCGACAAGGCGATTCTTTGAAGCCTGGGTGGCTCAGCTCGCGAACTATGCATTGATCGGCATCCTGGCGCTTTTTTGTGCCGCCTTGCTACTGTCTGTACTCAAGGCCTACGCCGCGAGTGCAGCCGCGTCAGGGAGCGGCATCACCATTGCGGAGAGCACACGCGTGTGCATGGTCTCGGCACTCGTGTTCCTCGTAATGCGGCAGGTTATGCCCATAGCAGCCGGTCTGGCCAGCGGGGTTGGGCTGAGCACCTATGGCGCCGTCAGCGGAGCAATTCGCTGGGGGATGGGAGGAACCAGGCGGTCTGCCTATGAGTTCAGTCGCGGTCTTTTCGAAGGCATCCGCGGACAGCCAGGCGGCAAATGGGATTCCCTGCGGCGTCTGGCCGGCAATCGCGCAGGCATGGGAATCGCCAACACCTTGAGCCGACTCGCCGGCCCATACCGCGGTGGCACCGTCATACCGCGCGAGCACGTCATGCGAAACCCGAATTCGCTTCGGTAGGCACGAACGGTTCCTCATGAAGCACATCCTCGCGCTTGCTGCATTCGCTGTGGTGTTGGGCTGCGGCACGCGACCACCCATGCCGCCCGAATGCGAGGGAGCCTTGAGTCCCATCAACGTGCCGGCAGCAACGACGGGGGCAGGTCATGATTCACGACCCAACCATTGATCGATACTTGCTCGAGGCCCAAAGCTGGGAGATGGATCGCACTCGCCGTGCGCTGCGGTCCTCGCAGATCGCCTGGTCGGTTGCAGCCACGGCCTGCGTCATTGCCATTCTGTCCGTCGCAGCCGTCGCTGGCCTTACGCCGCTGAAGCAGCCTGTCCCTGTCGTCATCCGCGTCGACAGCAGCAGCGGCATCGTTGACGTTGTGCCCACCTACGAAGGCACGACCGACATCGAGCAGGTGGTCACGCGCAACCTCCTGTCGACCTACGTGATCGCCCGTGAACGCTACTTCTACGGCACCGCCGAAGCTGACTACGAGTTGGTGGCCGCGGAAAACTCGCCTCGCCTCAACCAGGAGTGGGCCGCGCTCTGGAACACCAGCAACCCGTTATCCCCGCTGAATGTCTTCAAGGACGGCACTTCCGTGCGCGTTCAGGTCCGTTCCGTGACTTTCCTCAGGCTCGAAAGCGGCAAGGACAAGCTGGCGCAGGTTCGCTTCAGCCGCTATACCCGGGTGGGCGGCACCGGCGAAGAGCGGGTCAGCCATTGGGTATCGACGATCGAGTTCGCCTATACCTCGCCTTCCAAGGACGACAAGACCCGGTCTCTCAATCCCCTCGGCTTTCGCGTCGTCGAGTACCGGCGTGAACCAGAGGTCGCGACAGGCGACCCTCCAATCGGCAAGGCTGAAGGGCGATGAACGAACTCGCGCGCGCGCTCATGATGGGCGCATGCCTGGCAACACCATGTTTGCCCGAGCACGCACTGGCAGCAACGGTGCCGCCTGTCGGTTCCGTGGACGCTCGTGTTCGCGTCGTTGCCTACAACCCGGACGACGTCGTGACGTTGCAGGGCTACGTCGGCTACCAGATCCATCTCCAGTGGGCAGAGGGCGAGGAGTTCGTCAATCTCGGCTCCGGCGACAACGGGGCCTTCGACGTCGGCGCGGAGCGCAACCACTTCTTCATCAAGCCGAGGGAGGCGCACGCGGCCACGAATCTAACCGTGCTCACCAACCGCCGCGCCTACCACTTCGACTACGCCGTGTCCGCGAAGGCGCCGACCGGCGCTGCAGCCAAGCGCATGGTGTATTCCATTCGCTTCACCTATCCGGAAGAAGACGCGCGGCGCGCTGCGGTAGAGCGGGAGCGCCGCGAGACCGAGGCCCGTATGCGACAGGCGTCGGCCGCTCGACCCCGCAACAGCAACTACTGGTTCTGCGGCAGCGAGGCGCTTCGACCGATGAGTGCCTACGACGACGGGGTCCAGACGCGGCTGCGCTTCCAGGCGCGCTCGGAATTTCCGGCGATGTTTGTGCAGAACGACGATGGCACCGAATCGTTGCTCAACTTCAATGTCGAAGAGGACGAGGTGGTGATCCACCGCGTCGCCCGGCGTTTTGTTCTCCGCCGCGGCAAGCTGGTCGGCTGTGTCGTCAATCAATCGTTTGCTGGTGGCGGCGCGCGGACGGGCTCGAACACCAACGTCCCCGGCGTTCGGCGCACAACAGCCGACAGTTCGGAGGACGGCCCATGATCTGGCAAGACAACGTGCGCGGCCGCCGCGCGCCAGACCTGCCGGAGCAGAACGACGCCTACTCGGTGGATCGCGACACCGGCGAGATCCTGTCCTCGACGCAGGAAGCGCAGCCGAAGGCCGATCCCAGCGTCACTGACGCAGGCGCCAGCGCAGTGCAGGGTGAGCGGACAATTCCCTCGGTCAATCGCGAGCGCACCATCCAGTCGCGCGTCAGCAGTTCGCTCGCCCTTGCCCTCGTAGTGCTGCTCGGCGCGGGCTTTCTGTTCTGGTACTACACCACGCAGTACGCCAAGACCCGCGCTGCAGAGGATGCCGCAAGGAAGGCGACGGCCGCCCGCGTCGCCGGCGAGATGAAGGTGCCGCCGCTCGGTCGCATCGAGCCGCCGTCAGGGCCGGCGCTGGCCGCGACGCCGGTGTCTGCGAGCGTCAACCTGCCACCTCCGCCCCCATCGGCAGTCAATCCCAATGCCGGTCCCCCGCCGAAGACACCTGAGCAGCTGGCGCTGGAGCGTCAGCTCGGCATGCCCGTGCTGCGCCGCGCGCAGACCGCCCAGCCGGCAGGAGCGGCTGCGCCCGCCGGCGATACCACCCAGCCATATTCGCCGCCTGGCGTCATTCCCAGCATGTCGCAGCTGATCGGCTCGCTGCAGATGCCCGGCGAGGCAAGCCGCGCGTCGCCCGCACGCGCGTTGGCGGCCAACCTGAAGCCGACACTGACTGCCGCCGTCGCTGCCCAGTCGCTGCCCACGCGACGCATGCTCTTGCCGAAGGGCGCCTTCATCGACTGCACGCTCGAGACGGCGATCGATTCGACCTACGAGGGCATGACGACGTGCATCGGCGCGAGCGACGTCTATGGCGCGGACGGGCGCGTCGTGCTCCTCGAGCGCGGCACCAAGTACGTTGGCGAGCAGCGCGGCGAACCGCGCCAGGGCCAAGGGCGCGTTTTCGTCGTCTGGAACGAGGCGCGCACACCCACCGGCGTCGTGGTTCAGCTGGCGTCCCCCGGCACTGACGAACTGGGACGCAACGGGTTGCCCGGTTTTGTAGACATGCACTTCTGGCAACGCTTCGGCGCCGCCATCCTGATCTCCGTCATCGACGGCACGGTGCAGGCGATCGCGGCGCACCAGCGCAGCGGCACCAACGTGGGAAGCGGTGGGGATGTCGTGTTCGGCCCGCAAGGCGGCCGCGATGTCATGACCGAGGTGCTGCGCAGCACCATCTCCATCCCGCCGACAGTCATCAAGAACCAGGGCGAGCGCATCCAGATCCTCGTGGCGCGCGATGTGGACTTCAGGACCGTCTATGCACTCCGAAGCGACCCGCCCCCTCGGTGATTTGCTACCGCATGGCGAGGCGAGCGGCACCGGGCGGCCGGACTCGCGACTGCGCGGCGAACCCTCGTCGCTCGCCCTGTTCCTCGGTCCACTGGCCCCCATCCTGGCTGACCCGGAGGTCACGGAGATCTGCATCAACCAGCCGGGCGCAGCCTTCGTCGAGCGGCAATCACGCTGGACGCAGGAGGCCCTTCCGTTCGCTTCCTTCGACTGGTGTCAGTCGATCGCGAAGCTGGTGGCAAACCACACGCGCCAGCGCATCTCGGCCAACGAGCCGCTGCTTTCCGCGACCCTGCCTGGCGGCGAACGCATCCAGATCGTGCTGCCACCCGCCACCGAGGAGCGGACGGTCTCGATCACCATCCGCAGACCGTCGAACCTGCTCTGGACGCTGGGCGAACTCGAAGTGCTCGGAATCTTCGAGGCGACGCACAGCGTGCCACCGGCATGTTGCAGGCCGGCAGACCTCGAGGCCCTGTCGGCGGTGGATCGCGAGCTCACGGGCTTGCTGGCCGAGCGGCAGTTCGTCCGCTTTTTGCGCCGCGCTGTGCAGTTGCGCAAGAACATCCTCCTGTCGGGCGCCACCGGGTCCGGCAAGACGACCATCAGCAAGGCGCTGATCCTGGAGGTCCCTGCGGACGAGCGGCTCGTGACGATCGAGGACGTGAAGGAGCTGTCTCTTCGAAACCAGCCAAACCACGTCCGGCTCTTCTACTCGCAGGGTGCTCAGGGACAGGCTTCGGTCACACCGGGGCAGTTGCTGGCGAGCGCCAAACGCCAGCGGCCCGACCGCATTTTCGTGTCCGAGCTGCGGACCGGCGACGAGGTCTACGACTACCTGGTGTCGGTGAACACCGGCCACCCCGGCTCCATCACGAGCGTGCACGCGGACAGCGCGGGGATGGCGTTCATTGCGCTGGCGCAGTTGATGAAGCGCAGCGACGCGGGCCAGGGCATGAGCACACGCGAGGGGGTCGAACTGGCCCAGCTGAGCGTGGACGTGGTGGTGCAGTGCGCACGCGACCGGCAGCGCCGAACGGTGCGGGAGATCTGGTATGACCCTCGGACCAAGCGCAACGGGCTCGCTTAGCCCACTCAAGATCACGGTCGCACTGCTGCTCGCAGCCGTGGTCGGCCTGTATCTCGCCGGCTACTTCTTCCTGATGGCCTTGAAGCTGCCGCCGCATGACGCTACCCCGCTCACGACCTACCGATACTGGCAAGCGCACGGCGATCGTCCGGACATCCGCCGCACCTTGCTCGTGGCACTCGTCGGGGCCGAGAGCCTGGTGATCGGCTTGACCGGATTCGCCATGCTGCCCGGGCGCCGGGCGCTGCATGGCGAGGCTCGCTTTGCACGCCGGCACGAGATCAGGCGCGCCGGCTTGCTCGGCGAAAGCGGCATCATCCTCGGCCGTTTCGGCCGCCGGTATCTGGTCCTGCCCGGCCAGCAGGGCGTCGAGCTCGAGGCCCCGCCACGCAGCGGCAAGGGCGTGGGCCTGGTCATCCCCAATCTTCTGAACTGGCCCGGCTCGACCATCGTCAGCGACGTCAAGGGAGAAAATTTTCTTCGCACCGCCGGCTATCGCCAAGCTCACGGTCACGAGGTGCATCTCTTCGATCCGCTGTCGCAGCGCGAACAATCGGCACGGTGGAATCCGCTCGGCTATGTGTCGAGCATTCCCTATCGCTGCATCGACGACTTGCAGCGCATCGGCACCATGCTGTTCCCCGACCCTCACGCGGGCGACCCGTTCTGGACCTCTTCGGCACGCTCGCTGTTCCTTGGCATCGCCCTCTATCTGTTCGAGACAGAGGGCGCCACGCGCACGCTCGGCGAGGTGCTGCGCCAGGGCATGGCCAGCGACGACGAGGGTTTTCAGAAGCATTGGAAGCGCGTGATCGACGCCTGCGAACGCGCCGGCTACCCCCTGTCGCAACAGACGGTACAGAGCCTCTACGACGTGATCGACCTGGCGCCCACCACCGCCTCGAGCATCCGCAAGACCTTCACCAGTCGCCTGGACCTCTGGCTCAACCCGATGATCGACGCGGCCACCTCGGCAAACGACTTCGATCTGCGAGAGCTGCGCAAGCGACGGATCTCGATCTACGTGCAGATCAATCCGGACAACATCGCGCGGCTGCAGCCGCTGCTGAACCTCTTCTTCCAGCAGGCGATCGGCCTGCAGACCCGAGAGCTGCCGGAGAACAATCCCGCGCTGCGTCATCAGCTGCTGCTGATGCTCGACGAGTTTCCTGCGCTGGGTCGCATCCCCGTGATCGCCGAGTCGACCGCCTTCCTGCCCGGCTACAACGTGCGCACGGTGGTCATCGTGCAGTCGAACTCGCAGCTCATCGAGAAATACGGGGTCGAAGGTGCCAGGTCGATCCGCAAGATGCTGGCGGCGCGCATCGTCTTTCCGCCCAAGGAGTTCGAGGACGCCGAAGCGATCTCGCGCGAGCTGGGAACGTACACCGTCAGGCAGAAGAACGTCAGCCGCCCGATCTGGGGCGGGGCGGGAAGATCGCCGACCGTGAACATCAGCGAGCAGCCGCGAAGGCTCTTGCTGCCGCAGGAGGTCAAGGAACTGGACGCGAGCCGCATGATCGTGTTCTACGAGGGCCTGCGCCCCATTCTGGCCGAGCGTGTCTACTACTTCCGAGACAGGCACTTTGCGCGGCGTGAATTCCCGCCGCCGGACGTTCCGAAGCTCGACATCCCCCGGGGCACCCGCCTGCCCTCAACCGCCACTGCACCCGTTGCCCGCGCCGGAGCGACCGAAGGTGCCCCGAGACCCGCCGATGCTTCCAAGGGCCGCGTCGCTTCGAGAGAAATACACGAGGTGGCGATCGATCCAACCCGCCTCGACGAGCTCAATTTCGCTGATTTCTCGCTGGATTTCGATGATGTCGAGATACCCAAGGGCGAGATGACGGACGACGAGATCAAGGCACTGGCCGATATCTTCATCTCGAGGCTGCTCGATTGACCGGATGCACGGAGACAAGCATGGGCAAGGCAACCAGCGCCTTTGATACTCCTTCAGACGATACGGTGTCGCAACTTCACCCGGAGGTGGGCGATCCGGCGAATCGAATCGTGCCCGACGCGGTCACGCAGCGCTTCCTGCGCGTCGACAACCTGTACTTCTTTCCAGACCGCAGCCTGGCCTTCGTCGATACCGGGACCCGTCTCGAGGTGCGTACACACAATCTCGAGGTGGTGCACAGCATTGTGGCCATCATGCGGTCGCGTGGCTGGCGGGCCGTGCAAGTGGCGGGCACCCGGGCGTTCCGCAAGCAGCTGTGGCATGAAGCCACCCTTCAGGGTATTGGGGTGCACGGCTATCAGCCGCACGTGCAGGAGCTCCAACAGCTCCAGCGCGCCTCCGATCGCAGCCAGGCAGCAGCGCTTCGACCGGCGGAGCATCCGCCTCGGCCTCCAACGTCGGGCCTGCTGCCGGCCAAGGGCAGAAAAGTCGCGCGCGACGGCGTGCGTCCTCCGATCACGGGTGTCCTGCTGGCCCATGCCGCCTGCCCCTACCGGTTCGATCCGATGCAAAGCATGTCCTACTACGTGCGAGTCCGGACAAGGGTTGGGGAGCGTACGCTGTGGGGCGCGGACCTGGAGCGAGCGATCGCCGAATCGCGCTCAGGAGCGCAGGTCGGCGACGAGGTGGTGCTCGGCCAGCGCGGCGCACGGCCCGTCACGGTTCGCGTGCCGGACCGGAATGAGGCGGGCGAGCTGTTGGGCGAGAAGAGGATCTCAACCTCGCGCATGGCCTGGACCGTGGAGAAGGTGCAGTACCTCGCGTCACTGCAACGCAAGGCGGACATCGTGCGCACAGGACAGATGGCTGCCGGTGCAATGCTCTCCCGGTACCCCGAGCTGGCTGGCGCGGTCGTTGCGCTGAAGCTGGCCGAGCAGTTCGCCCGTCGACTCTCATCGCGCACGGACGATCAGGCTCGGCTCGTTCAGGCCATCCGCAACAGACTCGGCGATGCCATTGCGCACGGCGAGCGCATCAAGATCCCGGCGGGGCAACAGCATGCCCGACATCGCGGTCGGACCGTCCCGAGGATCGAAGACCCACTCCCCACGCGTGCCTGAACCGCCCTGAGAACATGGAAACGCCCCTCTCCGCTAAGGCCAAGGCGTCGCCGGCGTTCCGCATCGAAAGGTTCGTTGTTGCGGACGGAACACTCGAGGCGCTGAAATGGATCGCCATGGTCCTGATGGCGCTGGACCATATCAACAAGTACTTGCTGGGCGAAGCGCACACGGTCCTGTTCATCCTCGGCCGCATGGCGATGCCGATCTTCGGCTTCGTCCTGATGTACAACCTGGCTCGACCGGATGCGCTTGCCGCGGATATTCACCTGAGAGTCATGCGTCGGTTGCTGGGCTTTGGCCTACTGGCGACACCGATATTCGCAGGCTTGGTGGGGGCCTGGCCGCTGAACATCATGTTCATGCTTCTGCTCGCCACGGGCATGGTTTGGCTCATGGAACGCGGTGGATGGTGGCGCGTGACTGCAGCCGTTTTCGCCTTCATCGGCTTTGGCGCCCTGGTGGAGTTCTGGTGGTTCGGCGCGCTCAGTTGTCTGGGTGCATGGTTCTTCTGTCGAAGTCCGACAGGTGGTCGCCTTGCGCTGTGGGTACTGGCTCTTTGCTCTCTCTGGATCGTGAACCGGAACTTCGCGTCCCTGGCTGCTCTGCCACTCATATGGGGCCTCTCCAGAATCAATATTCCGCTAGGTCGTCACAAGCGCCTTTTCTATGCGTTTTACCCCGCGCATCTGGCACTGATCTGGTTGGCGCAGCGCTTCGTATGACTCTTGAACGGGAGAAGGCTGCCCGCTTCGGGGCCTGCCTGCCCGTCTGCAGGTGCATTCGCAGACACCGGCTCGAGCTTCCTTGGACCTCGAAGTCCATCGGCATGACAGGCCCAGGCGGCGGATGGGGCGTGTCGCGCTCCAAGGCGACGCAGAATCGAGAAAGCCTGGCAGAGCCAGGTACCCCCACGCCGCCGGAGGACCCGTTCCATGTTCGTTGTGACCCTCACCTACATCCGCCCACTTGAGGAGCTGGATGCGCTCATGTCGGATCACGTCAGTTGGCTGAAGACGCACTATGCGAGCGGCCTGTTCATCGCATCGGGCAGACAGGTTCCCCGCAAGGGCGGCGTAATACTCGCGCGTTCGGGCGACCGCATGGAGCTCGAGGCCATCTTGAAAGATGACCCTTTCGTGCAAACAGGCTGCGCTCGGGTGGAAGTTGTTGAGTTCAAACCGAGCATGACGGCGCCGGGCGCAGAGATCTTGAAGGAGATCTAGTCCGGCGGCATCGCGGACAGCGCCGTTGCCGAGTCAGCCAGGCCTTGGAGGATGCGGTCGGACACTGCCGGCGGAAAGCCCTTGGGTAGCCGCGCGCCAATGCGTTGGATGACGCCGGGCGTCGCGTCCAGCACGCGCTGAATCAGCCCCTCCGCATTCGGGCCGTAGTGGCACTTCTGCGCCATCGCGTTGAAGTGCCGGCGTTGAATGGTCTTGAAGTGGTAGTGCTTGTTCTTCCCCGATACGGCCATGGCCAGCCTGGCATCATGCTTGGAGAATTGATTCGGGCCGTTGCCCTCCACGGGCCAGATGGACATCACGTCATAGATTGGCGTGAGCCTGTATCGCCCCGCTGGGAGCAGCCCGATGCTGAAGTTCTTCGCGTGGCCGTCGGGGGCGCCCATCATCCAGAAAAGCAGTTGAACGGTGATGAGCGTGCCGAGGTCCTCCTCCGCCTGAACCGATTTCTGCAGCACCCTTGCCAGGTCGACCATTCCCGGGCCCCCGTCGGACTCGTACTTCATGTGCGAGGGTTTCCCCAGAACCTGGCAGAAGTCCTCCTGCGGCAGGCGCAACAGCCACTTTCCTGATGAATGCATCCGACGGTCAAATCGCTCGACGGCCAGCACTTTCTGGGCCCCGAAACGCAGGACTGCAGTCGGGGGCACGGGTATTCCGTACTCCTGGAGGATGTTCAAGCAGAGCCACTCGTTCTCGACGGACGTCGTGAAGTCGGCCCTGCGGTGCCCGACCAAGCCCAGGGGCAGCTTCAGGATGTGAGTGGTGGGTGTCGCGCCATGTGGACGCAGCCACTGCCCGTCTAACCACAGAAGAGCCGTTTTTTCCTGTGCGCCGGCGAGCGAGATACGCAATGCGTCGTCAGGCGCCAGCCGGGCACCGAATCCACGGGGGTCTACCGTCTGCCGCAGCAGATTCTCGACATCGTCCTCGCTCATTGGATCGCCCTCGATGCACTCGACATTGGCGGGAGCATCGTCCTCGCCTAGCAACTGGACGGCTCCCACGCAATCCCGACCGATGACCTGCAAGAGACTGAAGGCTTCCGTCGACTGTGTCTTGAATCGCTGTGCGAGCCGCTCTCGGATAGGCAGGCTGTCCGGCAGAAGGTTGTCGAAGTAGTTTTGGACCACGGCGCCCTTGTGCGGCATACCTTGGATGAGCGGCAGCGACAGGGACAGTGGACGGCCCGCTGCCGACTCCAACCAGGCGTCGTCGTAGTGCAGTTCATTCGCCCCGCGCCCGGGAACGCGCCAGGTCCCGACGCGCTCGCCGTTGGCCCAGATGGACAATGCCTGCGAGTGAGATTTGCGGCCCATTCGTGGTCACCATTCGGAGGTCTTCTTGGTGTCGGGCACATGGCCAGCGCGCCCAGTTGCATGCTGGCGAGCTGGCTCCGATGTCTGCGACGTCGATGCGCTCGCGACCGACGGCCGAGTGCCGACCATGACCTCCAGGCCCAGCACGCCGAAAATGGCCAGCAGCTGCTCTAGGCTCACCGAGCCCGGGTTAAGCTCCATGTGAGACATCCGGCTTTGGCTGATGCCAAGACGCTTGGCGAGCTTCTCCTGAGAGAGCCCGGCATCTTTGCGCGCAGATTTGATGAGGGGCCCCAGCTGTGAAGGGACTGAAAGCACTTGCCGCATCTGGGTTACCTATTTGATTGGTAATCCTCATCTTAGCGACACAATGGGTATTTGTCAAAATACCAATCACACAGCTATCCGCTGACTACCCATCAAACGGGTGCACGACTGGAACTCTGGAAGCAGGCGACGAACGATCTTGTGGTGAGTGGCATGCTCCAATCTCGGAATCGTCCTGCAAAGCCAGGAATCCAAGGGTGCCCGATTCCATCCGGAACGACTTGGCGTCAACGCTCTCCAGCGCTTTGGCTTCTGGCCCGCTCTCTCCAGCGGTCCGCCATTCGCTGCGCATCAGTCCGCACGGCCGGCAGACGCGCGACGAAGCGATCCACATGTGCGGCCAAATCACCTTCGCCCTGCCTTCGAAGCGTATCCGCCGTTGCGCGCCAATCCGCCTCTACCTCCCGCCGGGTGCCCTGCATTGCCTCCTGGCCAGCATCCAGGGCACCTTGCCCCGACCGGAGGATCTGGAGCACGCTGTCCAGCTTGGCGCGCAGGAAGGTCGAGGTAGTTGGCGGCTGATACTTGGCCCGTTCGCTGGTCGGCAACTGCCCGAACGCACGTAGTGCGCGCAGGCGATGATGGATCGCATCGCGGTGCGGTCGCCGGATCTGGCCGCGCACCTGCCGCGGCGTCGCATTGGCGGCCACTCCCTGTACGCGCATCAGCACGGCGAACTGCTCTCGCCATTGCCGCAACGTGTCCTTGCGGATGTAGAGGCGCTTTCCGGGCTCGAACTCGTGCTCGCACTTGACCACCAGGTGCACGTGCGGATGCGGCTGGTCCGTGTGGAGCACCATGGCGTAGCGGTACTGCAGCGCGAAGTTCTCGCGCGCGAACACGCGCGCCGCAGCCAGCACCTTCTCAGCGGGCGTGCCGGCCGGCATCGACAGGACGATGTTGTGGACGAGCTTCGCACGGGTGTCCTTCTGGCCCTCGGCCGGCCTGGGCTTGTAGTGGCTTCTGCAAAGGTCCAGCTGCCAGTCGGCCGTGATCTCCCTGGCGGCACCTCGGCCGCGCAGCGTCAGCCCCTCATCGGTTTCGATGGGCAGCTTGCCGTGCCGGCCGATGTAGCGCAGGTGCGCGTCCACTCCACCGACATCCCGCCCGCCGCCGGAGACCTTCACCATCACCTCGGGCGTACGGCCCACCGTGCGCTGTATCTGTGCGATCTGGTCGGCTCCAAAGCGAAACGTGCCACTTGGTCCTCGACGCCCGTAGCTCACGATGTCCAGTGCCATATCGCGCGCTTCGCCGGCAAGCCCGCGACTGCTTCGTCCCAGTCTCACCGTCTGCTTAGGCATTGTCCATCTCGCTGCTGGTCTCCCAGCTGATCAGGTTCCGGCGCACGACGGCGGCCGTGACTTCGCGTGCCGCCTCGATCTCCCGCCGGGTCAGCGCGATCGCATCACGCAGTTCCGATGTCACCGGGTCCGCCAAAGTGTTCGGCATGCCGAACCTTCGAAGCTGGCGCGCGAGAGCAGCCAGTTGCGCTCCGGTCGCCCTGATCTGGTCCAGCTCGCTCGGCGGCAGCACCGCCGAGCCACGAACGTGGTTGTGGATCAGCATGGTCAGGTAGCTGCCGGTCTTCATTCCACGAGTACCGGCCCGCTTTGCGGCCAACGTTCGATCACCGTTGCGCAGCCGCAGCGTGATGCGATCCTCTGCAACACCGCCAACGGTTGGATCACGCTCTAATCGTTGCTCGCCCGATTCGCGAGCCGCCGGCCTGTTGGCCTTCAGCACTTCGTCGATCAGTTTGGCGAGCAGTCCCGACTCGCTGAGTTGATGGCGCGCGGCCAGCGCGGCAAACCGCGCCCTGGTATCGGACGACACTCTGGTTCCAATCACGCTCGATCGAGAGTTCTTGGTCATTGCAACGCCATGACTGTTAACGATGTCTGACGGCAGTCTATCCTGCCCTCAACGCGAAACAAGGACTCCGCGTTCGGCATGCCCAACAACTGTGTGCCCCACAGCACAGTCACCAATCAACCGCTGCTCTAGCATCGAACCCTCGCCAGTTTGTTAGGCATGCCGAACGCTTCAGGCGGACCCACCATCAGCGAGTCGGACGTTCGGCACGCCGAACACGCGACCGATCGCTCGGGGCAAAAAAGGCCGGCAGGATCGGTGCCGGCTTCAGAGATCACGGAGCGGCAGCCAGACGTTGCAGCCGTTCACTTCGGGCCGCCCGGGCCAGCAGGCGCTGCCGGTCCTCATGACTCAGCTCCAAGCCGCGCGCGAAGTTGCCGGCGATTACCATCGCGTCCTCGCGCAGCAACGCGAGCGCTTCATGTGCCGGCAGCCCGCAAGGGCGCCGAAGCTCCCGGCACCTCGCTTCTGCGCACCGGACGACCACGAGGCACTACATTTCCCGGGTGTCCACCACCGCTCCCGCCCTGTTCGACTACGCGCGCTTCGTCGAAGATCTGAAACGCCGCATCGACGGTGCGCGGCTGTCCGCCGCGCGCGCCGTCAATCGTGAATTGGTAGCCCTGTACTGGGACATCGGGCAAGCCATCCGCGAACAGCAGGCACACCGGGGATGGGGCGACGCGGTGGTCGATCGGCTGGCGCGCGATCTCAAGGCGTCCTTCCCCGGAACCACGGGCTTCTCAGCGGCGAGCCTCTGGCGAATGCGTCAGTTTCACGAGACCTACGCCGCGCCGGAGTTTCTCGCACAGCTTGTGCGAGAAAGGGAGCGCGATGCCAAGCGCACCCAAGGTCGCAAGGCGCTGACGGCCGACGACCATCGTCAACTCGCACAAGCTGTGCGAGAAATGGTGGAGGCGGTGCCCTGGGGCCACCATGTCAACCTGCTGTCCAAGCTCGACGACCCCGGGCAGCGGCTCTTCTACCTGAAGGCCACCGCGCGGTTCGGCTGGAGCCGCAACGTGCTGCTCAACCAGATCAAGGCGCAGGCGTACGAGCGATCGTTGGCCGAAGGCAAGGTGCACAACTTCGCGCTGGCACTGCCCGAGCATTTTGCCGAGCAGGCCGAGGAGGCGCTCAAGAGCAGCTACAACCTGGAATTCCTTGGCATCCGGCGCGAAATCAAGGAGCGCGAGCTGGAGGACCACCTGATCGACAAGCTGCGCGACTTTATCCTCGAGCTGGGCTACGGCTTCTGTTTCGTCGGCCGCCAGTACCGGCTCACGCTCGGGCGCAAGGAGTATTTCATCGACCTGCTCTTCTATCACCGCTTCCTCAAGGCGCTGGTGGCGATCGAATTGAAGATCGGGCCCTTCGAGCCGGAGTTCGCCGGCAAGATGGATTTCTATCTCAACCTCCTCAACGAGAAGGAGCGCGCGCCGGACGATGCGCCATCCATCGGGATCATCCTGTGCGCAGAGAAGGACAACCTCGAAGTGGAGTTCGCACTGAAAAGCAAGTCGAACCCGATCGGCGTCGCTGAGTACCACCTCCAGGGCAGGCTGCCGGCCGAGATGAAGGGAAAGCTGCCCTCCGCGCGCCAGCTTCAGGAAGTCGTGCGGGCCATTTACCCCCGATTGGACTGAGCCGCAAGCGCGACGCAGGCGCGCTCCAGAGCCATCTGGATCACTGAGCATTCGGGCCCACGATGAATGATGTCGCGACAACGAGGTCACGGGCTGCGCTGGCAAGTCGAAGAGCTAGACACTCTTCAAACGTCTTTGCCTCCGCAGCAAGACCCGACATCCGCCCGCCGATGACGCGACCAGATCATCGTAAGTGTGAACTCTCATGCCACGGTGCTGGGCCATCTGGCGGCGCCGGTTGCTCGACGCCTGCCGTGAGCGATGCGCGGCGGCCGAATGGACCTGCCGAAGTCACAGGAGTGCCCGCTTCGCGCCCCGCAGCACCGCTGGACCACGCGGGAAGACTTGACCAAATGGCAAGGGCCCATCCGCGCCTGCATCCCGTTGCCACGGCGGCAACGCCACGGTGCGCGTGTGCGCCGGGATGAATGAATGTCGCGCGCCGAGCTTGTCCACCAGCGCGAGCATCTTCATGTTTTCATTTGCGACGACCATCCCGATCGACAGTCCGTTGGCCATCAGATGGTGAACGGCCGTCGCGCCGACGCCCTGATGCTAAGCCGATCGCGACACGTGAGATTCGTGAGGGACTCGTACCCCTTCAGCGGCCAGGGGCCTGAGGCAACGCACTCCCCTCGCATCACGCAATCGCCGCCATTGCAATGAAAGTCTGACCCGAATCTGTCTGACATGCTGCTTGAATAGAATGTGCCAAATTCGCATTGGGGCCAAGCAAGACTAAAGTCCCGGTTTCATCACTCCACCGAGAAAAAGCAATGGCACAGAGTTACAAGCAACTGCAAAAGCAGATCGAAGCCCTTCAGAAGAAGGCCGACCAGCTGAAAGCACAAGAAGTCGGTGGAGTGGTGAACCGCATCAGGGTCGCCATTGCGCACTACGGACTGACGGCCGAACAACTGGGCTTCGGCGCGGCGTCGACGGCAGACCGCAAGGCAGTCGCAAGCATGAAATCGGCCGCGTCGTCCACCGAGAAGTACTCGGACGGAATGGGTCATTCCTGGGGTGGCCGTGGACCGCGGCCACAGTGGCTGCGCGACGCGCTGGCCGCGGGCAAGACGCTCGATGATTTCTCCACCGGCACCACGCCGCAAGCCAAGATCGCCCGCAAGAGCAAGAGCAAGAGCAATGGCGCCGGCAAGCGCAAGACCCAGGTCCGCTTTCGCGACCAGGCTGGCAATACATGGAGCGGCATGGGCCCGCGTCCGCGCTGGCTCAAGGAAGCCATCGCAGCGGGCCAGCCAGTCGAGCAGCTGGCTGCCTGAGGCTGCTTCTCAGACACAGAGACGCAATGGTGGCGCCGGCAACGCCATGCCGGCGCCTGGCCGCATTCGATAGGAACTGGTGCGGCGCGGGCGAGATGGTGCAAGGACTCGGGCAGCCGGCCCTCCCCCCTTCTGCTTGGCCCTCCCGCTTCGCCCTCACCCCATCACCCGCAGGCCAGTTCCTCCGGCAGCCGCATCTGCTTGCCGAGGATGAACTCGAAGGCCTCGCCCGCATGCCGGGCTGCGGTGAAGATCGCGCTGCGGTCGTTGCGCAGCACCTGCACCCAGCTGTCCAGGTAGGCCGCGTGCCCTTCGATGGTGGCGTCGACCAGGCCGCAGTGGCCTAGCACGAACGCCGAGCCGAGCTCGGCCACCAGTTCCTCGAACGCATAGGCGTGGTCGCCAAAGCGCTTTCCGAACGCTCGGTTCAACCGGCTCGGATGGCCCGTCCAGTGGACCAGCTCGTGCAGCGACGTCGCGCAGTACGCTTCGCCGCTGGTGAAGCGCGCGGGCAAGGGCAGGCGGATTTCATCAAGCGCCGGCAGGTACATCGCCCGTTCGAAACCATGGCGGATGGTCGGATTGCAACCGCCGATGAGGCGAAGCGCACCCTCCACAGGCCCTGCCGGGAACGCGGCCGGTCCGGTGCAAAGCTCGAACACCTCGGATGGCAGCCCGTCGATCTGCGCGATGTTGAACACCCAGAACGGCCTGCACAGCAGCCTCGTGCGTGCCTGGCCCACCTCCTGCCGGTCGTCGCTGGAATCGTCCGAGTCGTTCGTGCCGGATTGCCCGCAGCGGGAGACCGCGCGCTCGAAATGCGCACACATCACCGCACGCTCGCCGCGGCGCACCTGCGCACCCAGCGACCTCGCCTGCTTGTACGTCATCCACACGTTGGTGCCGTAGCCCTGCGCGATTGCCTCCTCCCAGAGCACCAGGACATTGGCACCGCGGTAGGTGGCGCCGGTCTTGCCGTTGCGCGGTGCGCCGCGCGAAGCGGCCCGCGTCCAGCGTTCGCGAAACACCGGATGGCCCTTCTCGAGCATGGCGATGATGCGATCGGTGATGACCTGGCGCACGTCCATGCGGCCCGCGCCCCTCGACGTGGATGCCTGGCTGTTCACCGAGGCTGCTTGGGGTGAGCCCTCGGGGGGTACGGGGGGAACGCCCGTGGCTGCCCGGGTGTCCGGATCGCATGGATGGATGGATGATCGTGCATGCATGGCTGGGCCTTTCTGCGGTGTGCGCCGCGGTGGTTGAAGATCTGCTTTCGGAGCCGCCTCGACGCATGAAGAGCGAGCCCGAAGGCCCGATGTCCAGGGACCGCCCGGAGGCCGCAGCCGAGCGCAGCGAGGACCGGGCGAGGACGGTGGCAAGGCCCCGAGGCCCTGGACAGCGGACCGTGCGAGCTATGCGTCGATCAAGAGGCGGCTTCGCAAGCGGATCGCACGCCGCGGCATGCCGCAAGCTGGACACGCACGACGTCCCGCGGGCCCAGAGCGTCAGCCCAGGCAGGGGTCAGACGTGGTTGACGCCGATCACGTCATGGCGCAATCCGATCCGCATCGAGGCAAGATCGATCCCGGGCTGGCCCTCGGGCACCCCGCGGATCCGCGGCCGCGCTGCCCGGCCGATGAAAGCCCTCGCTCGGAGAGCGCACCACGGCGCGCCAAGAAAAAGGGGCCGGAGCCCCGCGCTAGAGCAGGCCGCGGGCGGCGAACGACAGCGACTGGCTGCCCGCGATCACCAGATGGTCGAGCACGCGCACGTCGACCAGGGCCAGGGCCCCCGTGAGCGCCTTGGTGAGCACTTCGTCGGCGCGCCACAAAATGCGCCAGGATCACCGCGGCCGCGTTGTGATGCAGTGCGCGCTTGAGGATCTCGCGCGGATAGACGCTCGTCTGCGTCAGCGTGCCCCTGAAAACGTCTTCCATCGCGATCAGCTGGTGACGCGCATCCAGGAACAGCACCACGAAGCTTTCGAAGGGCTGTCCGGCGAAGTGCAGCTTCAGGAAGTCGGACACCGCGCCCGGCGACTCGAACACCGGCGCATGGGTCATGGTTTCCGCGAGAAGCTCCTGTGCCAGCGACAGCCCGCTCGCCAGGCACCGGCATCCGGGCAGCGAGGAGTCGCGAGCGAAGTGGACCAGCTGCTGCAGCGAGCGGCCGTGGGCGTCGTAGAGCGCCGTGGCCTGATCGCCGAGGAAGACACGCAAGGCGTCGACGATGCGTTGCTGGACCGTGGTGTAGTGAAGGGCGTCGGATGACATGGCGCAACTCCTGAGGTGGCGCAGGCGGGATTGCCTGCGTGCCCCCTGGACCCCGCCGCAGCGCAGCGCTCAAGGCCGCCGCAGGCGCGCGGCACGCGCCGAGCACGCGCGAGCGCGCGCAGGGCCTTGAACGCGAGAACGGTGGGGTAGCGTCAGCGCTCACAGGCAAGCCCCCTCCCCCAGACCTCACCCTTCCCCCGCTGAGTTGCCTGGAAGGCTGCGCAGCAGTCCCCGCAGGGGATGAGCGACGAGCGACGCCTGCAAGGGAACGTCCTGCCCTAGGCAGGCAGCGCCAGGCTTCCGGTGAAATGGGGGCGCCTTCGACATTCAGCCAGGGGCACGCGCGGCCCTCTCACGGACCCCAGCCTGCCGGATGCGAATCGGCTGGGCTACCTAGGCGAGCGCGCAATCGCCATGACGCCAGTGCACTGACGCCGGTGCCGGAATGCTGCGCTGGCGCAGACCTCCGCCTCACGCATCGCACCCAACAAGGCTGCTTCGTCCGTGCCGAGTTCAGTTCGGTCCGCCAGGCGAACCCACATCGCTCTGACCTCGTTCGCAAACTGTTCCAGCTGCTGATGCAGGAGCACCAGCTCATCCCAATCCGACTGGCCCATTCATCCCCCTCTTTATGGCCTCCGCGAGGGCTTGAATATTCACAGACTCCGCGCCAGCACAAAGCGCGATGGCGGATAGCGCCGCTGGCATGCCCCTTGCATCTCATCTTGTACACAAGACAGGATGCTTGATGATGGTGCATGAAAAAGCCGCGCTTCGCGCTGGCGGGTCGCAGAAGCAAGTGAACGGATGGGCCGCGCAGGCGTGGATCGCGCGGCTGGACCCGGCGCTGGCCGGCGCGGCCGCCGGGCCGCTCGCCGGCCTCAGCTTCGCCGCCAAGGACAACATCGACGCCGCCGGCGTGCCGACCACGGCGGCCTGCCCGGCCTTCGCCTACATGCCGGCCGCCCACGCTCATGTGGTGCAGCGGCTGCTCGATGCCGGTGCAAGCTTGGCCGGCAAGACCAATCTCGACCAGTTCGCCTGCGGCCTGAACGGCACACGGTCGCCGTACGGCGCCGTGCCCAACAGCTTCGATCCGCGCCATGTGTCGGGCGGCTCGAGCTCCGGCTCGGCCTACGTGGTCGCCACCGGCCAGGTCGACTTCGCCCTGGGCACCGACACCGCGGGCTCGGGGCGGGTGCCCGCCGGGCTCAACAACATCGTCGGCATCAAGCCCTCGCGCGGGCTGATCAGCGCGCGCGGTGTGGTGCCGGCCGCGCAGAACGTCGATTGCGTCTCGATCTTCGCGCGTACCGTGGGCCTGGCCGCGCGCGTGCTGCAGGCAGCGATGGGTTTCGATGCCGAAGACCCCTATTCGCGCAAGCTGAAGCTCGCGACCGAACCCTTGGCCGCGCGCTTCCGTTTCGGCGTGCCGCAGGCGCCGCGCTTCTTCGGCGATGCGCTGTCGGCGGCGGCTTTCGAGCGCGCCATCGCGCAGATGCGGGTCCTGGGCGGCACACCGGTGGCGATCGACTACGCGCCGCTGGCCGAAGCCGCCGCGCTGCTCTACGACAGCGCGCTGGTTGCCGAGCGCTATGCCGCCGTGCGCGCCTTCTTCGACGCGCATGAAAGCGAAGTGATCGAGCCGGTGCGCGGCATCCTGGCTGCGGGCCGACGCTACAGCGCGGCCGACTTCGTCGATGCGCGCACCAGGCTGCACGCACTCGGCCAGCGCGCGGCCGCGATGTGGCGCGACATCGATGTGTTGCTGGTGCCCACCGCGCCCGCGCACTACACGATCGATGCGATGCAGGCCGCGCCGCTCGCGTTGAATCGCAACCTGGGCGAATACACCAACTTCGTGAACCTGCTCGACTACGCGGCGATCGCGGTGCCGGGCAGCCTGCGCGAGGACGGCCTGCCCTTCGGCATCACGCTGATCGGCCGCGCCGGCAGCGACTTCCAGCTGGCCGAGCTGGGCCAGCGCTTCCACCACGCCACTGGCCTCACGCAGGGTGCGACGGGCGCACCGCTGCCCGCGCCCGAGCCGCTGCCGCTGATCGCGGCCGAGGCGACGGTCAAGCTCGCGGTCGTCGGCGCCCATCTCTCGGGCATGCCGCTGAACGGCCAGCTGACCGAGCGCGGCGCCAGCCTCGTGGCGCAGACCGCGACCGCGCCGCACTACCGCCTCTACGCCCTGCCCGGCACCGTGCCGCCCAAGCCCGGATTGGTGCGCGTGGCCGGCACGGAAGGTGCAGAGATCGCGGTCGAGGTCTGGGAGATGCCGCTCGCGCACTACGGCTCCTTCGTGTCGCTGATTCCGGCGCCGCTGGGCATCGGCACCCTCGCGCTCGCCGACGGCAGCAGCGTGCAGGGCTTTCTCTGCGAAGGGCTGGCGCTGCAGGGGGCCGAGGACATCACGCATCTGGGCGGCTGGCGCCGCTACATCGAATCCCGCAACGCAAGGACAAGGAGTGTTCCATGAGCATCAGCCGACCGATTCCCTCGCAAACGCGGCGACGCGTGCTGCAAGCCGGTGCCGCCGGCATCGCCGCGCTCGCCGCGCCTTCGGTCGTCCTCGCCCAGGCCACGCCGAAGACCCGCATCGGCTACTGGCCGGTGGCGGCGGGTCTGCCCTTCTTCGCGGCCATCGATCGCGGCTACTTCAAGGAAGCCGGCCTGGAGGTCGAGCCGCTCAAGTTCGCCGGCGCGCAGCAGGTGATGGAAGCGATGCTCTCGGGCCGCTGCGACGGCAGCTCCAACGGCACCGGCTCGGCCAACCTCGCGATCGGCGAGATCGCGCAGCCCGGCCTCTTCAAGATCTTCTGCACCAACCCGAGCAACGCCAGGTTCGTGCTCGACGAGTTCATCGTCGCCAAGGACAGTCCGATCCAGACCCTGGCCGAGCTCAAGGGCAAGAAGGTCGCGTCCGGCCCCGGCATCCAGAACATGACCTTGTGCAAGACCATGCTGGAGCGCGCGGGCGCCACCGGCGCGACGGTCTCCGAGCTGCCGATCGGCCAGCACGTGGCGGCGCTCGTAGCGGGCCAGGTCGACGCCTGCTACACGCTCGAGCCCACCGGCACGGTCGGCCGCATGAACGGCACCACGCGCGTGATCGAGGCCGGCGTGGTCGCGAAATACATCCTCGGCGACCCGATGGCGCCGTGGCACGGCGGCGCCGCCAGCCTGACCACCGAGTTCATCAGGAAGAATCCCGAAGCGACGAAGAAATTCATTGCCGCCTATGCGCGCGGCGTCGAGCTGGTGCGCACCAGGCCCGACGATGCGCGGCAGCACATGAAGGGCTACACCGCGATCGAGGGCGCGCTCACGGCCGAGGTGCCGCTGGCTTCGTACATGCTCTACAACGAGTTCAAGCCGAGCGACGTCGCCTACTTCCAGAAGTTCTACGACCTGTTCACCGAGAAGGGCATCTTCGAGAAGAAGGTGCCGGTGGAAGGCCTGCTCTACAAGGGCTGAACATGGCCGCGACGAACACCAGTGCCTCGCCCTGGGCCGCTGCCGGTGCCGCCTCGTCGGCGCCGAAGAAATCGTCATGGAGTGCGTGGCTGGCCGCCATCGGCCCCATCGTGCTGTTCATCCTCTGGGACCTGGTGGTGCGGCTCGGCTTCATCAAGCCGATCCTGCTGCCGACGCCGGCCGACACCATCGCGGCGCTGGTCACCGGCCTGGCCGGCGGACCGCTGCTGCTGGACTTCGCGGTCACGGTCTGGCGCACGCTGCAGGCCTTCCTGATCGCGGCGGCCATCGGCGTGCCGCTGGGCGTGCTGCTCGGTAGCAACGAAAAGGCGTATCGCAGCGTCGAGTTCCTGATCGACTTCTTCCGCTCCACGCCGTCATCGGCGCTGATCCCGCTGTTCCTGCTGATCTTCGGCGTGTCGGACGTCAACAAGGTTGCGATCGCGGCCTTCGGCGCGCTCCTGATCGTGGTCTTCAACAGCGCCTACGGCGTGATCAATGCGCGCAAGCAGCGCGTGATGGCGGCGCGCGTGATGGGCGCCTCGCGCTGGCAGATCTTCAAGGACGTGCTGGTGTGGGAGAGCCTGCAGCCTTCCTTCGTCGGCCTGCGCTCGGCGGTCTCGATGGCGCTGGTGATCGTGATCGTGGCCGAGATGTTCATCGGCTCCGACAACGGCCTGGGCCACCGCATCATCGATGCGCAGCAGGTGCTCAACGTCAAGAGCATGTATGCGGCGATCCTCGCGGCCGGCGCGTTGGGATACGCGCTCAACATCCTCTTCCTGGTCGCAGAACGCCGGATCGTGCACTGGAGCGGAAGATGAGAGCCGCCACCGACGCCGTGATCAACGGCCCCGTATACGCCGAGGTGCCGAAGCCCGTCTTCGCGCCCGGCCCGGCCGGCACCCACATCACCATCCGCGGCCTCACCAAGTACTTCGCAGGCTGGCCGCTGTACGAGAACTTCGATCTCGACATTCCGAAGAACAGGATCGTCTCGGTCTTCGGCCCCAACGGCTGCGGCAAGTCGACCTTGATCAACATGATCGCGGGGCTGAGCCCGATCGACTCGGGCGAGATCCTGTTCGACGGCAAGTCGCTGAAAGACACCAAGATCGGCTACGTGTTCCAGAACTATCGCGAAGCGATGTTCCCATGGATGCGCACCATCGACAACATCGCCTACCCGCTCAAGCTCGAAGGGCGCTCCAAGGCCGAGGTCGACCGGCGCATGGCGGAGCTGGTCGCTTCCTTCGACGTCAAGTTCGACCTGCATCGCTATCCGTACGAGCTCTCGGGCGGCCAGCAGCAGACGGCCTCGATCATGCGTGCGCTGGCGTCGAACCCCGAGGTGCTGTTCCTCGACGAGCCTTTCTCCGCGCTCGACTTCGAGATGACGCTCTTCATCCGCGAGAAGCTGCAGGAAGTCTTCATGCAGACCGGCACCACGATGCTGCTGGTCTCGCACGACCTGGAGGAGGCGGTGTACCTGGCCGACCAGGTGCTGCTGCTGACCAAGCGGCCGACCCGGGTGGCCGAGATCCTCGACTACACCGATGCGCGCCCGCGCACGCTCGAGACGCTGAGCGCGCCGAGCTTCATCGGCACCAAGAAGCTGAGCCTCGAGATCTTCCAGCGGGAGGTAAGGAGATGACGCCACGGCAGATCGAAGCCTACGTCGATGCCGCCTCGGCCGCGCTCGATCTGAAGCTGCGGCCCGACCACCGCGCCGGCGTGCTGCGCTACTTCGCGCTGGCGGCCGAGCTCGCCGCGGTGGTGGATGCGGTGCCGCTGAACGAACGCGACGAACCCGCGCTCCACTTTTCGGCGGTCGTGCCGCCGGAGCCCGGCGCATGACCCCCGCTGCCCTGCTGCAGCAGGATGCCGCCGCGATGGCGCAGGCGGTGCGATCGGGCGCGGTGAGCGCGGTCGCGCTCGCGCAGGCCAGCCTGGATCGCATCGCCGCAACCGACGGCCGCGTCAATGCCTTCACCGAGGTGCTTCGCGAGCGCGCGCTGCGCCGCGCGGGGCAGGTCGATGCTTCGCTGGCCTCCACGCATGGCGTGCGAACGCGCGAGCTGCCGCTGCTCGGTGTGCCCTTCGCGGTCAAGAACCTGTTCGACATCGCCGGCCTGCCCACGCTGGCCGGCTCGAAGATCGAGCGCGAGCGCGAACCGGCGCGCGGCGATGCGACGCTGGTGCGCCGGCTCGAGAGCGCCGGCGCGGTGCTGGTCGGCGCGCTCAACATGGACGAGTACGCCTACGGCTTCACGACCGAGAACAGCCACGTCGGCGCGAGCCACAACCCGCACGATCTCGACCGCACCGCCGGCGGCTCCTCGGGCGGCTCCGGTGCCGCCGTCGCTGCGGGGCAGGTGGCGCTCGCGCTCGGCTCCGACACCAATGGATCGATCCGCGTGCCCGCTTCGCTCAACGGCGTGTTCGGGCTCAAGCCCACCTTCGGCCGCCTGCCGCGCACCGGCAGCTATCCCTTCGTCTCCAGCCTCGACCACCTCGGGCCCTTCGCGCGCTCGGTGCGCGACCTGGCGCTGGCCTACGACGCCATGCAGGGGCCGGAACGCCTGCCCCCGCGCGACCCCGGCTGCGCCCAGCGCGCCGGCGAGCCGGTCGTCAACCTGCTGTCGCGCGGCGTGCAGGGCCTGCGCGTCGGTGTGCTGGGCGGCTGGTTCCGGCAGCGCGCGCAGCCCGAGGCGCTCGCCGCCGTCGACGCCGTGGCCCAGGCGCTGGGCGCAAGCCGCACCGTCGAGCTGCCGATGGTCGAGGCCGGGCGGGCCGCCGCCTTCCTGATCACCAACTCGGAAGGCGCGGCACTGCACCTGCCCGATTTGCGTACGCGTGCGCAGGACTTCGAGCCGCTCTCGCGCGACCGCTTCCTGGCCGGCGCGCTGCTGCCGGCCGCCTGGGTGGCGCGCGCGCAGCGCGTGCGGCGCCTCTATGCCGAGCAGGCGGCACGGGTCTTCGAGCGCTTCGACATCCTGCTCGCCGCGGCCACGCCCTGCGCGGCCACGCCCATCGGCGCCGAATGGTTCGAGCTCAACGGCCAGCGCGTGCAGGTGCGGCCCAACATGGGCGTGCTGACCCAGCCCATCTCGTGCATCGGCCTGCCGGTGTGCGCCGTGCCTGTGTGGGGCGCGCATCCGAGCCTGCCGATCGGCGTGCAGGTGATCGCGGCGCCCTGGCGCGAGGACCTGGTGCTGCGCGTGGCCGCCGCGCTCGAATCTGCCGGCGTGGCGCAGGCGCCCGTCGCCTCTCTCGCATGAGGAACGACCAACGATGACGCCCGCGATCAACCTTCCCGACGTGCTGGCCGAAGTGGTGGCCGCGTTCGCCCGCTACGAGGACGCGCTGGTTCACAACAAGGTCGAGGTGCTCGACGAGCTGTTCTGGGACAGCCCGCACACGCTGCGCTACGGCGCGACCGAAAACCTCTACGGCTACGACGACATCAAGGCCTTCCGCGCCGCACGGCCGGCGCAGGGCCTGGCACGCGAGCTGCTGCGCACCGTGATCACCAGCTATGGCCGCGACTTCGCCACCGCCAACATCGAGTTCCGCCGCGAAGGCGGCGCGAACACCGGGCGCCAGAGCCAGACCTGGATGCGCACCAATCAAGGCTGGCGCGTGGTGGCCGCGCACGTGAGCCTGCTTGCCTGATCGATCCTTCCCAGTCCCAACCACCCTCCAGGAGCAACCATGAGCCAGTTCAACCGCCGCGATTCCCTCAAGTCCCTAGCCGCACTCGCCTCCGCCACCACGCTGGGCGGCTGGAGCGCGCTGGCGAACGCGCAGAAGCCGTTGACCGTCGGCGTGATCTACGTCGGCCCGCGCGACGACTACGGCTACAACCAGGCGCATGCGCAGGCCGCGGCCGAGCTCAGGAAGATGCCCGGCATCAAGCTGGTGGAAGAAGAGAACGTGCCCGAGACCGCGGCCGTGCAGAAGACCATGACGGGCATGATCGCGCAGGACGGCGCGAAGCTGCTGTTCCCCACCTCCTTCGGCTACTTCGATCCGCACATCCTGGCCGTGGCGCCGAAGAACCCCGACGTGCGCTTCTCGCACTGCGGCGGCCTGTGGTCGGAGGGCAAGCATCCGAAGAACGTCGGCAGCTTCTTCGGCTACATCGACGAGTGCCAGTACCTGAACGGCGTGATCGCCGGCCACATGACCAAGAGCAACAAGATCGCCTTCGTCGCGGCCAAGCCCATTCCGCAGGTGCTGCGCAACATCAACGCCTTCACGATGGGCGCGCGCTCGGTCAAGCCCGGCATCACCTGCAGTGTGATCTTCACCGGCGACTGGTCGATGGCCGTCAAGGAGGCGGAGGCCACCAACAGCCTCGCCGACCAGGGCTGCGACGTCTTCACGATGCACGTCGACGGCCCCAAGGTGGTGGTCGAGACCGCCGCCAAGCGCGGCAAGATGGTCTGCGGCTACCACGCGAGCCAGGCCAGGCTGGCGCCCAACGCCTACCTGACCGGCGCCGAATGGAACTGGCTCACGGCCTACAAGACCGCGGTTGAGGCGGCGCAGAGCGGCAAGCCGCATCCCAACTTCCTGCGCGGCGGATTGAAGGAGGGCTACGTGAAGATGTCGGCCTACGGCCCGATGGTGAGCGACGCAGCGAAGAAGAACGCCGACGAGATCAAGGCCAAGATGATGGCGGGCAGCTTCGACATCTTTCAGGGCGGGTTGAAGGACAACAGGGGTGGGGTCGTGATTCCGGCCGGCAAGGCGCTCAAGCAGACGGACCTCGAGCTCGAGAAGATGAACTATCTCGTGGAAGGCGTCGTCGGCTCCCTCGGCTGACCCGATAACTCTCAGGCCGATCATGCACAGCGCACTGAAGGAAGCCGCCTTGCCCGTATTCGCCATTGCGGCGGCGCTGCTCTTGTTCGGCGTCTTCGTCTGGTTCGCCGGCGTGAGCCCGCTGGAGGCCTGGGTCACGCTCTTCAAGGGCGCCTTCGGCGACTGGTTCTCGTGGCAGAACACCTTGCAACGCGCCGCGCCGCTGATGCTCACCGCCTTGTGCGTCGCGATCCCCGCGCGCGCCGGACTGGTCGTCATCGGCGGCGAGGGCGCGGTGGTGCTCGGCGGCCTTGCATGCGCGGCCTTGCCCTATGTGCTGCCGCTGCCGGCCAACATCGCCGGCACCGTGGCCCTTTGCATCGCCGGCGCGCTGGCCGGTGCGCTGTGGATCGCGCTCGCCGGCTGGCTGCGCCAGTACCGCGGCATCAACGAGACCATCAGCAGCCTGCTGCTGGCCTACGTCGCGATCGGACTTTTCAAGCACCTGGTCGAGGGCGCGCTACGCGATCCGGCCAGCCTCAACAAGCCGGCCACGCGCTCGCTCGCGGAAGGGCTGGCGATCGGCGGCATCGGCGGCTCGGACGTGCATTGGGGGCTCGCGATCGGCATCGCGGCCTGCCTGGCCTCGGGGCTGTGGCTGCGCGCCACGGTCTCGGGCTTCGCGGTGCGCGTGGTGGGCGGCAATCCGCGCGCGGCGCAGCTGGTCGGCTTGCCCGCGAGCCGGCTGATCCTGGCTGCCTGCGGCCTCGGCGGCGCCTGTGCCGGCCTGGCCGGCGCGGTCGAAGTCGCAGCGGCGCACACCAACGCCAACGCCTCCCTGATCGCGGGCTACGGCTACGCCGGCATCCTGGTGTCCTTCATCGCACGCCACAACCCGGTGGCCGTGATCCCGGTGGCGATCCTGTTCGGCGGCTTCGGTGCGGCCGGCAGCCTGCTGCAGCGGCGGCTCGGCTTGCCAGATGCGTCGGTGCTGGTGCTGCAAGGCATGGCCTTCGTGCTGATCCTGGCGAGCGAAGGGCTGCGCATGGTGGACTGGAAAGCCCTGCTGAAGAGCCGGGCGCCGCGGGTGACGCAGCCGCGGATGCAGAAGGGAGCCGTATGACGGCCGACCAGTGGATCGCGCTCGTGGCCGGCATCGTCGGCGGCGCCTTGCGCGTCGGCGCGCCTTTTCTCTTCGTGAGCCTCGGCGAATGCCTGACCGAGAAATCGGGCCGCATCAACCTCGGCCTCGAAGGCGTGCTGGTGCTGTCGGCCATGGCTTCCTTCGGCGGCGCCTGGCTCACCGGCTCGGCCTGGCTCGGCGTCCTGGTCGGCGCCGCGGCCGGCGCGCTGCTGGCGCTGCTGCATGGCTTGCTCTGCTCGCTGGATCGCGTGAACGACGTCGCGACCGGCATCGCGCTGATGCTGCTCGGCACAGGCCTCGCGTTCTATCTCGGCAAGCCGCTGATCCAGCCGCAGGCGCCGCAGCTGCCGGCGATCCCGCTCGGCGACTGGAGCGACAACCCGGTGGTGCGCTCGGCGCTGCAGGTCAATGCGCTGGTGCCGGTGGGCATCGCGATCGCGCTGCTGCTCTGGTGGGCCTTTGCCCACACGCGCATCGGCCTGCTGGTGCGCATGGCCGGCGATTCGGCCAACGCGACGCGCGCGCTCGGCTACTCGGTCGCGCGGCTGCGCATCGCGGCCACTACCGCGGGCGGCTTCATCGCCGGGCTGGGCGGCGCCTCGCTCACGCTCTTCTATCCGGGCAGCTGGAACGAGGGCATCTCGAGCGGGCAGGGGCTGATCGCGGTGGCGCTGGTCATCTTCGCGCGCTGGAGTCCGCTGCGCTGCATCGGCGCGGCGCTGCTCTTCGGCGGCGCGGGCGCGATCGGGCCGGCGTTGCAATCGATCGGCGTGGGCTGGGGCTACCACCTCTTCAACACGGTGCCCTACGTGCTCACGCTCGTCATCCTGGTGCTGACCTGCAAGCCGGGCAGCGTCGCCGCCGGCAGTCCCGGCGAGCTTTCATCGACCCGCTGAGAAAGGAGTCACGCGATGAGTGGTCTGGGTGGTCTCAACAAATCGGAGCACGGCGTGGTCGTCGGGCTGGTGCAGCTGCAGCTGCCGGTCGTGAAGACGAAGGCCGATCTGGCGGCCCAGACGCAGCGCATCTGCGCGCTGGTGGCGAAGGCACGGCGCAACCAGGGCACGATGGACCTGGTCGTGTTCCCGGAATACGCGCTGCACGGTCTCTCGATGGACACCGCGCCCGAGATCATGTGCACGCTGGACGGGCCCGAGGTGGCTGCCTTCAAGAAGGCCTGCATGGACAACCGGATCTGGGGCTGCTTCTCGATCATGGAAGCCAACCCCGGCGGCAATCCCTACAACAGCGGCCTGATCATCGACGACCAGGGCGGCTTGCGGCTCTACTACCGCAAGATGCATCCGTGGGTGCCGGTCGAGCCCTGGGAGCCCGGCAACATCGGCGTGCCGGTGTGCGACGGGCCCAACGGCAGCAAGCTGGCCCTGATCATCTGCCACGACGGCATGCTGCCCGAGATGGCGCGCGAGGCCGCGTACAAGGGCGCCGAGATCATCATCCGCACGGCCGGCTACACGGCGCCGATCCGCCACGCCTGGCGCATCACCAACCAGGCCAACGCCTTCTGCAACCTCGCCTGCACCGCGAGCGTGTGCATGTGCGGCAGCGACGGCACTTTCGACTCGATGGGCGAGGGCATGTTCTGCAACTTCGACGGCACGGTCCTGGTCGAGGGCGGCGCGCGGCCCGACGAGATCGTCACCGCCGAACTGCGGCCCGACCTGGTGCGCGAGGCGCGCACCGGCTGGGGCGTGGAGAACAACATCTACCAGCTCTACCACCGCGGCTACGTCGCGGTGAAGGGCGGCGCGCAGGACTGCCCCTACACCTACATGCGGGACATGGCGGCCGGCCGCTACAGGCTGCCGTGGAGCGACGAGGTGAAGGTGAAGGACGGCAGCGACTTCGGCTTTCCGCCGCCGGTGCGCAGCTACAAGGGATCGGAGGTCTCATGAGCGAACGCTACGTCTCGGCCGAGCCCTACCGCTGGCCCTACAACGGCGCGCTTCGGCCCGGCAACACCGCCTTGATCGTGATCGACATGCAGACCGACTTCTGCGGCAAGGGCGGCTACGTCGACGTGATGGGCTACGACCTGACGCTGGTGCAGGCGCCGATCGAGCCGATCGCGCGCACGCTGGCCCGGCTGCGCACGCTCGGCTTCCACGTCATCCACACGCGCGAGGGCCACCGCCCCGACCTGGCCGACCTGCCGGCCAACAAGCGCTGGCGCTCGCGGCAGATCGGCGCCGGCGGCGTGGGCATCGGCGACGATGGCCCCTGCGGCCGCATCCTGGTGCGCGGCGAGCCGGGCTGGGAGATCATTCCCGCGCTCGCGCCGGTGGCGGGCGAGGTGGTGATCGACAAGCCCGGCAAGGGTTCGTTCTACGCCACCGATCTCGAGCTGGTGCTGCGCACGCGCGGCATCGAGAACCTGATCCTCGCCGGCATCACGACCGACGTGTGCGTGCACACGACGATGCGCGACGCCAACGACCGCGGCTTCGAATGCCTGCTGCTGTCCGACTGCACGGCGGCGACCGACCACGGCAACCATCTCGCGGCCCTGAAGATGATCACGATGCAGGGCGGGGTGTTCGGCGCGCATGCGCAGTCGGGCGCGCTGCTCGATGCGCTGGCTTCGATGTGAGGCGAGGCATGGACGACGTCTCGACGCAACCCATCGGCGCGTTGCCGGCCGCCACCGGCGCGCTCGCGCTTGACATCTACCGACTGACCAAGCGCTTCGGCAGCTTCACCGCGATGGACAGCGTGACGATGCGGGTCGAGCCCGGCACCGTGCATGCGCTCCTGGGCGAGAACGGGGCCGGCAAGAGCACGCTGGTCAAGTGCGTCGCGGGCTACCAGCGCGCGGAAGAGGGCAGCATCCTGATCGACGGGCGCGAGCAGGAGATTGCCAACCCCGTGGTGGCGCGCGCGCTCGGTGTCGGCATGGTCTACCAGCACTTCACGCTGGCGCCCGGCATGACGGTGGCCGAGAACCTGCTCCTGGCCGGCGGCAAGACGCCGGCGCTGATCGACTGGAGGCGCAAGCGCGCCGAGCTCGAGGCTTTTCTGGCCACGACGCCGTTCAGCCTCGATCTCGACCGGCGGCCTTCCGAGCTCGCGGCCGGCGAGAAGCAGAAGCTGGAGCTGCTGAAGCAGCTCTACCTGCGGCCGCGCTTGCTGATCCTCGACGAGCCGACCTCGGTGCTGACGCCGCAGGAGGCCGACGAGGTGCTGGGCCATGTGCGCGAGTTCGCGAAGAGCGGCCTGTGTACCGTGCTCATCATCACGCACAAGTTCCGCGAGGTGATGGCCTTTGCCGACAGCGTGACCGTGCTCAGGCGCGGCAAGGCCGTGCATCACTGCCGCGTGGACCACACCGACCCTCGGCGGCTGGCTGCCGCCATGATGGGCGAAGGCGAGGCGCCGCCGCCCGAGAGCGACGCCGAAGTGCCGGCCGGCAGCGCGTTGCGTGCGATGAAGCAAACGGCGGCCGATGCGCCCATCGCCTTGCAGGTCGAAGGCCTGCAGGCGCAGGGCGACCGCGGCACGCTGGCCGTGCACGACCTGAGCCTGGCCGTGCGCGCGGGCGAGATCCTCGGCGTGGCCGGCGTCTCCGGCAACGGCCAGCGCGAACTGGTCGAGGCCCTGGTCGGCCAGCGCCCGCGGCTCGCGGGCCGCGTGACCGTGATGGGCAAGCCCTATGGCGCGCGACGCGAGGAGAACCGGCGCCTGAAGCTGCGCAGCCTACCCGAGGAGCCGCTGCGCAACGCCTGTGTCGGCGATCTCAGCGTGGCGGAGAACATGGCGTTGCGCGACTTCGACCAGCCGCCGCTGGCGCGCGGCGGCGTGCTGAACTTTGCGGCCTGGCGCAGCCGGGCGCGCGAGTGGATTGCCGAGTACGGCGTGAAGACGCAGGGCGAGGACGCGCCGATCCGCAGCCTTTCCGGAGGCAACGTGCAGCGTGCCGTCCTGGCGCGCGAGCTGGCGGGAGATATCAACGTGCTGATCGCCGCCAATCCCGTGTTCGGGCTCGATTTCGCCGCCGTGCGCGAGATCCACGGCCGCATCGTGCAGGTGCGGCAGAAGGGCGGCGGCGTGCTGCTCGTCAGCGAGGACCTCGACGAGCTGCTGGAACTGGCGGACCGGATCGTCGTGATGAGCCAGGGGCGCATCGTGTTCGAAACTTCCGCCGCTTCGGCGCAGCGGCACGTCCTGGGGGCACATATGGGCGGAGGGCATCACGCATGACGACAGCGCCCGTGATGCACATAGACGCAAATCCGTTTCCCTACACATTCGAGCTGTCCCAGACGGCCCTCGTCATCATCGACATGCAACGCGACTTCGTCGAACCCGGGGGCTTCGGCGAAACCCTGGGCAACGATGTGTCGCTGCTCCAGGCCATCGTGCCCGCGACGCGGTCGGTTCTCCATGCATGGCGAAAAAAGGGCGGCCTGGTCATCCACACGAGAGAAGCCCATCGCCCCGATCTCGCCGACTGCCCGCCCGCCAAGCGCGACCGCGGCCACCCCGCGCTTCGGATCGGCGACTCAGGCCCCATGGGTCGCATCCTGGTCGCCGGCGAACCCGGCAACCAGATCATCGACGCGCTCGCGCCGGCCGACGGCGAGATCGTGATCGACAAGCCCGGCAAGGGCGCCTTCTATGCCACCGGCCTGCAGTCCATGCTGCAGCAGCGCAGCATCCGCAAGCTGGTCTTCATGGGCGTCACCACCGAGGTCTGCGTGCAGACCAGCATGCGCGAAGCCAATGACCGCGGCTACGACTGCCTGCTGCTGGAAGACTGCACCGAGAGCTACTTCCCCGCCTTCAAGACGGCGGCGCTCGAGATGATCCGCGCCCAGGGTGCCATCGTCGGCTGGACCGCGCCGAGCGCGCCATTGCTCGCCGCCCTGGGCGACTAACATTCTGACCGTGCCCACCTCCGCCAAGACCCGCTCCGCCCCCGAAAAAGCCGCGTTCCGCACCCGCGCCGACGAGGTCTACGCGCAGCTCAAGCGCGACGTGGCCGAGTTCAGCCTGGTGCCGGGCGACCGCTTCACCGAGAACGAGATCAGCGAGCGCCTCGGCGTCTCGCGCACGCCGGTGCGCCAGGCGCTCTTCAGGCTGCAGCAGGAAGGCTTCGTCGAGGTGCTGTTCAGGAGCGGCTGGCGCGTGCTGCCCTTCGACTTCGACCAGTTCGAGCAGCTCTACGACCTGCGCATGGTGCTCGAAACCACGGCAGCGCACCGGCTCTGCGAAGCCGACCGGCGCGTGGATCGCAGCGTGCTCGACGCGCTGGCCGACATATGGCTGGTGCCGTCGGCACAGCGCAGCGCCGACGGCGTGCAGGTCGCGCAATGGGACGAGGCCTTTCACTGCGCCCTGGTCGCGGCCGCGGGCAATGCCGAGATGGCGCGCGTGCATCGCGACGTGACCGAGCGCATCCGCATCATTCGCCGGCTCGACTTCACCAAGCAGCCGCGCATCGACGCGACCTACGAAGAGCACGGCAAGATCCTGAAGGCGATCCGCGCCAATCGCGGCGACCAGGCCGCGATGCTGCTGCGCGCCCACATCGAGACAAGCCAGGCCGAGACGCGCAAGATCACGCTGCATCAGGTGCACATGGCTCGCCACGCCAGTCGTCGGTAGCGCCGCACTTGGGCGCCGAATGCGATCACGCACCCCAGACGCTCCTGCAATCCCTGTCCAGGTTGAAATCGACGCGACTTGCGCGCTCGGGACTGCCACCGCTGCGCCTTCTCAACGCGTCGCAGTGACTGCGATACCGCGGATCTGCCCGGCCTTGGCTTGCGCCACCGGCTTCGGGTAGCGCGCGGGCGAGAAGCGGTGCATCAGTTCGGCTTCGCGGCCGCGGGCCAGAGCGAGATTGGCCAGCTTCACGTGGCCAAAACCCCGGATCGTCATCGGCACGGCGGCGATCTGCGCGGCCAGTCTCTGGTTGTCAGGCGACAGCCCGGCCATCAGTTCATCGAGCCGCGCATCGAACTGGTCGATGAGCGAGCGCTCCAGCCGACGTTCCGCCGTGCGGCCGAACACGTCGAAGACGGTGCCGCGCAGCCGCTTGCCATGCGCCAGCCACTTCATGGCCGGGAGCATCCACGCGCCGAGACGGATCTTCGCCGGCGGCTGCCCGTTCTTCGGCCGCGACAGGAACGGCGGGGCCATGTGGAACTCCAGCTTCACGTCGCCCTCGAACTGCTCCGCCAGCTGCTGTCGGAAGCTGTCGTCGCTGTAGAGCCGTGCGACCTCGTACTCGTCCTTGTAGCTCATGAGCTTGAGCAGGCTGCGCGCCGCGTTGCGGGTCACCGGCAGGCTCGGGTCGCCACCGGCCAGCGCCGCTTCGCGCCGCTGCATGCTGCGCACGCGCGTCTCGAAGCGCTGCGCCCAGGCTGCGTTCTGGTAGCCGGTGAGGTGCATCCTTCCGCGGGCAATCAACGCCTCCAGCGATTCGTCCTGCGCGGCAGGCGCGGTGGCGTTGCCCAACCCTTCGATCGCCCGCGGCGCGCCGGCCGCGAGCCGGCCGAGCGAGAAGGCCATGAGGTTCGATGCGACCGCAACCCCGTTGAGTTCGATCGCGCGCGTCATTGCCTCCAGGCTCAGCGGGATCAACCCTCGCTGCCATGCGTAGCCGGCCGCGAGGATGTTCGACGCGAGCGTGTCGCCGAGGAACTCCTGCGCCATCAGCTGCGCATCGAAGGTCTCGACCTGATCTTCGCCCGCCACGAAACGCATCTTCTCGAGCAGCAGTTCGACCTTGAGATCGGCGTCCGGATTGCGCAGCGACTCGGCCACCGGAATCTCGTGCGTGTTCGCCAGGATGCGGGTGCGCCCATAGCGCACGGTCTGCAGCGCGTCGGGAGAGGCGCCCACGACGATGTCGCAGGCCAGGATCGCATCGGCCTGCTGGGTATCGATGCGGACCTGGTTCAACCGCTCGGGCACATCCGCCAGGCGCACGAAACTCAGCACCGCCCCGCCCTTCTGTGCAAAGCCCATGAAATCCAGCACGCTGGCCGACTTGCCTTCCAGGTGCGCAGCCATGGCGATCACCGCGCCCACGGTCACCACCCCCGTGCCGCCGACGCCGGTGACGAGCAGGTCGTAGGGCGCGTCCCAGGTGCGTGACGCCGGGTGCGGCAGTTCGGCCACCTGCTGCAGGAAGGCCTCGCGGCCGCTGGCCAGCGCGCCGCTCTTCTTGCGCAGCGCACCCCCGCTCACGCCCACGAAGCTGGGGCAGAAGCCCTTCGCGCAAGCGTAGTCCTTGTTGCAGCTCGTCTGGTCGATCCTGCGCTTTCGTCCGAGCCCGGTTTCGTGCGGCAGCACCGCCACGCAATTGCTCTGCACGCTGCAGTCGCCGCAGCCTTCGCAGACCGCCTCGTTGATGAACAGCCCCCTGGCCGGATCGACCATCTCGCCTTTCTTGCGACGGCGACGCTTCTCGGCCGCGCAGGTCTGTTCGTAGATCAGCACGGTGACGCCTGGGATCTCGCGCAGCCGGCGCTGCACCGCATCGAGTTCGGCGCGGTCGTGGAACTCCGTGCCCGCAGGGAACCGGCTCCTGATCGGGCCGTACTTGTCGATCGCGTCGCTGACCACGACAACCTGCCTGACGCCTTCGGATTCGACCTGCCGCGCGATGGCATCGACGCTGATGACGCCGTCGACCGGCTGGCCGCCGGTCATGGCGACCGCGTCGTTGAACAGGATCTTGTAGGTCAACGTCGCCTTGGCTGCGACCGCCTGTCGGATCGCGAGGTAGCCCGAGTGGTAGTAGGTGCCGTCGCCAAGATTCTGGAACACGTGCGGCGTGCGCGTGAACATCGAGTGCGAGACCCAGTCGACGCCCTCCCCGCCCATCTGGATCAGGCCCGCGGTGCTTCGGTCCATCCAGTTGGCCATGAAGTGGCAGCCGATACCGGCGCGCGCGGTCGAACCTTCGGGAACCCTCGTGCTCGTGTTGTGCGGGCAGCCGGCGCAGAAGTACGGCAGGCGCCTGACCGTGTCGCCGTCGTTGCTCAGCAGCTCAGGCGGCGTGAAGTCGCGCACGTGCTGGAAGTGGTCGCCGAGCTCGGCGTTGGCAGGGAAGTGCGCCGAAAGCCAGTGGGCCACCGGTTCGATCAGCCGCGAGGGCCGCAGTTCGCCGAGCGCCGACACCAGCGGCCGGCCACTGCGATCGTGCTTGCCGACCAGCGCGGGCCGCGCACCCGGCGGCGCGTTGTAGAACAGGTCGCGCAACTGGCCCTCGACGATCGCGCCCTTCTCCTCGACGATCAGGATCTCGTCCAGGCCTTTCGCGAAAGCCTGGATGCGCGTCTGTTCGATCGGAAAGCTCAGTCCCACCTTGTAGAGGCGCACGCCCACGCGAGCCAGGCTCTCCGGTGTTACCTCGAGGCGGCGCAGCACCTCCATCAGGTCATGGTGCGCCTTGCCGCAGGTCACGATGCCGACCTTCGCATGCGGGCTCTCGATCACGTGCCGGTCGATGCTGTTGACGCGTGCAAAGGCGGCCACGGCCTGCAACTTGTCGGCCAGCCGCGATTCGATGCGCAGCGAAGGCAGGTCGGGCCAGCGATAGTGCAAGCCGTCCGCCGGCGCGACATGCCCGGTGGCGCCGCGCACCGCGTCGGCATCGGCCCACGCAGCGACGCGCGCGTCGATCAGCTCGAGGTCCACCGTGCCGGCGCTCTCGACCACCTCGGACAGTGCTGCCATGCCCACCCAGGCGCCCGAGAAGCGCGACAGCGCGTAGCCGTACAGCCCGAACTCCAGGTACTCGGCCACGCAGGCCGGCTGCAGCACCGGCATGCTCCACGCGACGAAGGCATGGTCGCTCTGGTGCGGCATGGACGAGGAGACGCAGCCGTGGTCGTCGCCCGCCACCACCAGCACGCCGCCATGCGGCGACGAACCATAGGCGTTGCCGTGCTTGAGCGCGTCGCCGGCGCGGTCCACGCCCGGGCCCTTGCCGTACCACATCGCAAAGACGCCCTCGACCGTGCGCTCGGGATCCGACTCCACGCGTTGCGTGCCGAGCACCTGTGTCGCCGCAAGCTCCTCGTTGATGGCAGGCACGAAACGGATCCCGGCCTCCCTGAAGGCGGGGCCGGCTTTCCAGATCGCCTGGTCGACCATGCCGAGCGGCGAACCGCGGTAGCCGCTGACGAAACCCTGGGTGTCCAGCCCGCGGGCCGCGTCGCGCTGGCGTTGCATCAGCAGCACACGCACCAGGGCCTGCGTGCCGGTCAGAAAGACGGCGCCCGAACGGGCCCACAGACTGTCGGAGACCTGGTAGGCAGGGCGCTGGAGGGGAGAAGGAGTCGCTGGCGAGTTCATCCGAGGATTGTTCTTCGCCCGCAGGAGCAATATCCTCCTCTGCACGCCAGAATCGACCCTAGCTTTGAGAATTGGCTTCTCACATCAGCCCATGAAAGACGATTCCATTCCTCTCGATACGTACTCGTTGCAGATCCTGCTCGAATTGCAGCGCGACGCGCGGCAGACGGTGCAGCAGATCGCCGACAAGGTCGGCCTGTCGTCCACGCCCTGCTGGCGCCGCATCAAGGAAATGGAAGCCACAGGCGTGATCCGGGGCTATACGGTCGTGGTCGATCGCGAGAAGGTCGGCCTCAATCTCGCGGCGGTGACGGAAGTGAATCTGGACCGGCATCACGAGTCGAAGGTGCGCGACTTCGAGAAAGCGGTGGAAGCGAGCCCGGAGATCGTGCGCTGCGTGTCGGCCACCGGCCCGGCCGACTACATCCTCACGGTGCTGGTGCCGGACATCAAGCACTACGAGAAGTTCCTGCACACCACCTTGTTCGAACAGGCCGGCGTCACGCACGTGCGCTCGGCCATCGTGCTGCGGGAAGTGAAGTCCGCGGGGAGCCTGCCGGTCGACTTCGGTTCGTCCCCGCGTTCGCGCGCCTGACGGCGACAGGCTTGCAGCGCGGCCCGGCGCAGCAGAGAACTGAGTGGCCGGTCAGCCGGGCGCATCGAGGTACAAGCCTCCCGCTTTCCGGCTTGGCGGAACAACTTATTGCACAACATCTAGCCACCTGACGCGGGACTTCCTGATGTTGCCGTCCTGTACTACTAAATGTGTATAACTTCGCCGCTGCAAGGTCCGATGCGTCAAAATTAGGAGAAAAGTTCTCCACACTTGTAGTGGACAAGATTGTGGAAAAGGGTGTGCACATCGTCGCAGACCGTTGTCGCATCGACATCACCGTGGTGTGCCTGGAAAAGTGACATCGCGCCTCGGGTCTCCAAGAAGACGCCCCAGGCAAACGTGAAGCTCTTCACGCCAAGAGTAACCAATAAGTACTATACGTAACTACAATTTGCTACATGAAGAAGACACGGATACGAGCTTCCGCCGGTGGACGGGGCGTCTTGTCGTCCGAAGCCGATTGTTGTTGAGCCCATGCAGGGTATTTGTCTGGCCCTGCGCGTGCGGACCGTGGGTCTGGTGGTCGTCTCTAGTGGTCGCTCACTCACTCATGGGATGGGGAGCACGCCCTCTAACCCCCTTGCAGAGAGATGGCCAAACGATTCAATACCCACAACCGCTTCGCCGAGGAACTCGACAGCGCCCCCTCTGGGCTCGAGGAGCTGACTTTCTATCGTCGACTCGAGGAGCATGAGCGGCGCGCTGCTGGCTGGCGGCGTAACCTGTCCGTCGCCGCGCTTGCGATCGTCGCGGTTGTCGTCGCAATATTCATCGCGCGATGAGGAGACAAGATGCCGTCACTCGCTGAAAGGCCGACGCTCGCCCCGGACAGGCCGCTATCGCACGCCCATGTGTGGAAGCGCGCCTTTACAGCCGCATGGCTCCTTCTCGCTGAAGGCAAAGCGGACCCGGAGCAGTTGGCCGACCGGGCGACGGAACTCTACCCCGATCACCGCATGCGCGACCCTGCCGAGGTTGCGCGGGAAGAGTTCGAGACCGAGCAGTAGGCACTTCGCGCCAGCCTGCTCAGCGCTCTTGCGCACAGAGTCGCCGAAGGCACTCATCCGTCCTATGGGCGCGTTGGGTGAAATCGCGACAGTCGCCGGCATCGAGGAACCGCCCAGCATGGGCGGACGCCGAAGCAACCTCTACCAGCGCCGACTGACTGTCACTCCCAAGCATGGGGCACCAGTGTTACGCCAGGATTAAGAGTGGCGGGCGGGCGCCCCTCGCCCAAGTCCAATGTTGCCTGCGTCATGAACCGTAACCTGATCGCTCGCTAGCCCTTGTCGTGCGACGGTTTATCCGGTGCCGTCGGTTCATCGCTGCCGTCCGGATCCTCCATCCAGCTCGGAACGGACGAAAGGCGGCGCGCCTCCACTTCACTGAATTCCTGCTCCGCGGCGATGAAGCGCAGCTCGCACCCGCCAAGGCTCAGCACATCGCCGTCGACGAGCACTTGCATGTGGACGCGAGCGCCGTTCACGAAGGTTCCGTTCTGGCTCCCGAGGTTCTGGATGATGGTGAACGCCGGCTCGACGACGATCACCGCGTGGCTGCGGCTCGCGAAGATGGAATTGAGCACGACGTCATTGTGCTTGCCCCGGCCCAGCGTGGTCTCCCCCGGCCCGAGGTCCACCTGGCCCGTCTTGCCTGCTGAGGTGATCAGGAGCTTGGGCATGCGCCATCTTACGAAGCCCATGCTGGCCGGGTCGAGCCGGACGCGCGCCTGGCTTGCCGTCGGACGCCATCGCTTCCCAGGGCCATGTCCGTGACCGGCCTGCTGCCCGCCTTCACTCACCTGGGCCTGAAGACTCATCATCTCGCCTTGATGACGGCTCCGCATCAAATCGCTTCTTGTCTACATTCGCAGCGTGCGCTCACATCGAAGTGCGAACTGGTGCACCAACTGACGGTTGCCTCGGGTGGCGCGACCCAGGGATGGGGGAGCTGCAGAAAGATGGTGATTGCTTACTTACAAGGGTACTTGTTCTTCGGCAACATGTCGCCGCGGTAGACCTCGAGCGTCGTTGGCCCCGACGTCGTTGAAGGTGGCCGCGGAGCCGGCGGAACGACGATGACGGTGAGGCCCCTGGCGCCCACATACTTGCGGGCGCACAAGTCGGACAAGGGCCGCCCCTTCACATTCCGGTCACGCCCTGCCCCAGCGCAAAATCCAGCAGCACCCGATCGGAAGGTTCCTCGGGCCACGTGATCTGGGCCAGCCATCGATGGAAGGTGGTGGCCGCGATGCGGCTGGCCGGCCCGTCGCGTCGCCAGGCCCGAGCGATAGGGGCGGCAATCTGCGCGAGCCGGTCGGCCTCGAAGCGCGACCGCATCTCGGCCTGCATGGCTTCTGGCATTTCCAGATAGAGGGCTTTGGCCTTCTGCATGCGATCGTTCTCCCACAGCTCGCGGATGCGGTGCATGCGGTCCTCGCCGCCGAGCGCGGCCGCTGGCCGTCCCTGGGACGGCGAAGGCAGACCCGTCGGCGCGGATGGCTCGGCCGCCCCCCTGACGCCTGCATAGCCCTTCTTCAGCGCGTCCTTGAAGTACGCCGCCGGCGACTTGAGCGCCGGCAGCGTCTGGCTGCGAAGCCGCTGCTCCACATGCTCGAGCGTGCCGCGCAGCTGCCCTTCGTCGGTGGTGGCATAGAGGTCCTGGGCCTCGTCCTGCTTGAGCCCGAGCGCGATCAGCTTGCCGACCAGCTCCAGGTCGAACACGTTGCGGCTCGGGTCGTCGGCGGCGCCCAGGCGCTGCTGCAGCTTGGGCGCCACGCGGAACTGGATCTCCTCGATGCGCCGGCCCCGCTTGTGCTCGATGAGCTCGAGGCTGAAGTCCTCGCACAGCGCCTCGATCTCGGCCAGCGCCTTGCTGATCACGTCGCGCTTCAGGAAGCGGTAGTCGACCTCCGTGATGTCGCTGCGCCCGGTGAGCACTGCCGCCCACCACAGCACGTCCTCGCGCATCGACAGCCGGCTGGGCGAGGTGAGATAGCGCGCGCCGATCTCGTAGAGCACGGCCGCCGGGTAGCTGCGCATCTGGCCGCTGATCTCCAGCAGCACGCGGGTGTACTGGTGCGGCTTGACCAGCCGCTCGCGAATCTCTTCCGGATAGCGCCAGGTGATCGTGCAGGGCCGTCCCCTGCCCTGCTCCTCGATGGTGACGGTGCCCAGCAGCTGCGAGGACACCCAGCGTTTCAGGCCGGCGCCGCTGGTCGACCATTCGATGGTGGTCGCTTGCATGTCGCGCAGGTGGGACTTCAGCAGCTCGGTGTTGTTGGAGTTGAAGCGCGCGTCGCCGATCAGCTCGCTGAGCGCGAGCTTGTAGACGGGCTCGTCGACGCCTTGGCGCTGCGAGTGGTAGAGCAGCGCGTTGTAGATGCGCCGCGACAGCAGCGTCAGGCGGCCGCGCTTCGGGCGGATCGCGATGGCCTCGTTGGCCTTGGCAACAGTCTGCTCGTCAGGGACAGCCGATGGCTTGGGCGGCGGTCGCGGAACTTCGCCCTCTTCCATGGACTTCTTTCAGGGGATCAACGGTTTCACATCATGCCGACAGTTTGTGAATCGGTCAATTCACAGGTCCGCAGAGAGTGCCTTGAGACGTTGAAACCTAACACTTGGAAGAATTGAAGAGTTGAGGATCCGGATTCCCGAACGCTGACAAGCACTTGGAAGGGTTTCTGTGAGTAGGTCTGGGAATTCCTGTGAGAACCTTTGGGATTGAAGGTGAGATCGGATGGGATTTGGGGCGGCGCGACGTGTGCACGGTTGGGAATTGATGTGAGTGGACAAGGGGTGCCGAGCACTGCCTTCGGCTTTGCGGCGACCGGATCCCGCTGAATGCCAACGGTACCGGTGCCTTTAAGGCCCCTGGCCACCCGGATCGGCCGGGATCCGTGCTGCCCGGATGCCCCGCCAAGGCGGTAATCCCAACGGACCTCACCTTGGTCCCCAATCGCTCTCACAGTTCGCACCCTCACTCTGGCGCTTCTGTTGGCGTATCTTGTTCATTCGACAGATTCTCATAGAATGGCTGGATTCTGTCGAATAAGGCTCTTCTCCATGGCATTGCCCGCTCCCGCCGGTGCTGGAAACCAGGTTTCCACGCTTGCTCCGTCACTCCCCTCCCCTTCCCGTGCGCGCATCGACATGGCGCGTATCGCGGCCCTGGCCACCCGCGCCGGCTCCATGGTCGAGCAGATCCGCGGCCGGCTGCTGGCGCCTGAAGCCCGGAAGGTGGCGCCGATCTACTCTACCGCGCAACTGGCGGCCTTGTGCGGCGTCGACAAGGCGCACGTGGCCTACCGCATCACCAAGGAGGATCTGCCCAGCGGTCGCCTGACCCCGGCCGGCGGCAAGCGCAACTTCGAGCTCAGCGAGCTGCGCACATGGACGCGCACCTACCGCGCCGACAAGATGCGCCCTGCCGGCAAGAAGGCGTTCACCATCGCCGTGGGCAATTTCAAGGGCGGCGTCGCGAAGACGACGACGGCCATGGTGCTGGCGCAGGGCCTGAGCCTGCGCGGCCACCGGGTGCTGGCGATCGACACCGACCCGCAGGGCTCGCTCACCACCCTGCACGGCCTGCTGCCCGAAGCGGAGATCAGCGAGGACATGACCATCGCCCCCTTGTGCGATGGCAGCCAGTCCGACATCCGCTACGCGATCCGCTCGACCTACTGGGACGGGCTGGATCTGGTGGCCGCCGCCCCCTTTCTCTTCTCGGCCGAGTTCGCGCTGCCGGCGCGACAGATGCAGGAGCCGGGGGCGCGCTTCTGGGACGTGCTCAACGCCGGCCTGGAGAGCGTGCGCGATCTCTACGATGTGATCGTGATCGACACCCCGCCGTCGCTCTCCTATGTGACCATCAATGCGCTGTGGGCTGCCAACGGGATCATCGTGCCGGTGCCGCCCTCGGGCCTGGACTTCGCGTCGTCGGCCCAGTTCTGGTCGCTGCTGGCCGACCTGGGCGGCAATCTCGATGCGCAAAGCGGCGAGCTGGCCGGCAAGGCCTTCGACTTCCTGCACGTGCTGCTGAGCCGGGTCGACCCCAGCGATCCGGCCACGCCTGCGGTCAGGCAGTGGATCCAGGCCACCTACGGCGAGTACACGCTGCCGGTGGAGATCCCGAAGACCAGCGTGACCAGCAACAAGGCGGCCGAGTTCGCTACCGTCTACGACGTGCAGAAGTATGAAGGCGCCGCCAAGACCTACAAGCGTGCCGCCGACGCCTACGACGCCTTCGTCGACCTGGTCGAGCAGTCCGTGGTGAGCAGCTGGTCCGACAAGGCGCAGGTGCAATGAAAGCCCTGGGAGACCAAAGGGAGAGGGCGCCGACGCGGCGTGGAAACCTGGTTTCCAGCGTGCCGTCGGCATGCCTGTCACTGCCGCACAACTCGAACGGCCGCCCGTTGTGCGAGGCCGTGCCCACGAACGACAAGCTCCGCGTGCGTCGGCAACGCACAACTGGCGTCCACGCGTGGACGCCAGGTTTCCACCCAGATCCGGCGCGCCTCCTGGAAACCGGGGTTCCACGCTGCCAATCGCGAAGGGTTCCCGCGCCCACATCCCGCATCCAGTTCCGCGCCACGCAGCCCGCGTGGAAACCAGGTTTCCACCGCCATGGAGGTTCCAATGGCTAGTACCCGCAAACGTCTTGAAGCCTTGACCGCCGGCCTGTCGATCCCCGAGCCGGCTCCCGCAGCGGCACCGGCTTCGAACGGGACGGCGGCCATCCCGCCGGCACTGCCCGGCGCTGCCGCCGCCGTGGAAACCAGGTTTCCACCGGCCCAGGCCGGCCAGCTCGCCCCGCGCACGGGCCCCGGCCAGATGCTCGCGTTCCGTGGCCAGATGCAGGCCGTGGAGGGCGAGCTGGCAGCCTTGCGCGAGCGGCTTCGCCAGCACGATGGCTCAACGCCGACGCGCAAGCTGGACCCAAAAACGATCAGCGCCTCGCGCTGGGCCAACCGCCACCGGGATTCGTTCGAGAACGCGGAGTTCGCCGGACTCAAGGCCGATATCGAACAGGCAGGCGGCAATGTGCAGCCGATCCTGGTGCGTCCGGCGGCGGATCAGCCGGGGCACTACGAGCTGGTTTTCGGGCACCGGCGCCACCGGGCCTGCCTGGAGCTGGGCATCCCGGTCCTGGCGGCCATCTGGCTCGACGAGCTCGGCGATGCCGAGCTGTTCGCGGCCATGGACCGCGAGAACCGGGAGCGTGCCGATCTGTCGCCGTACGAGCAGGGCGTGATGTACCAGCGCGCGCTCGAGGAGCAGCTGTTCCCGACCCAGCGCCAACTGGCCGAGAAGCTCGGCGTGAGCCACACCTGGGTTCGCAAGGCGCTGATGGTGGCGCAGCTGCCGTCGGCCGTGCTCGAGTGCTTCCGCAGCCCGCTGGAGGTGCAGCACCGGCACGCGGAGCAACTCAACACCGCCCTCGACAAGGATCGCCGCAGCGTGCTCAAGCGCGCCGAGAAGGTGCGTGGCCTGAAGCTCGCGCCGGCGGCCGTGGTGGCGCGCCTGCTGGGCATGGACGGGCCAGCGAAGGGGGAGAAGCTGGCGATCCAGAGCGATGGCAAGACAGTGGGTTCGTGCCTGCGGGCGCCCGACGGCACCGTCACGCTCACCTTGCTGCCCGGAGCCGTCTCAGGCCTGCCGTCGGAAGCTCTGCTGAAGTCGGTGGCCGAGACCCTGCAAAAGGTCCGGCTGCTCGGCTAGCGCAAGCCAAGCCCCCGTCATGTGAGTGCCGTTGGGAATTGCGCGGGAGCGGAGTGGCCAGGGCAGGGCGGCCGGCAGCGAGGCCATTCGCTCTCCCGGCAAGGTGCCCCAGCCAGGTCCAACCTCGCGCCCGCCGCACGCTCGCGGAGCGGATCCCGCCGGACCGGACCGGACCGGTCCGGTCCGGCGTCGACCGGCCCAGGCATCCCGAGGTCCCCGCCCAGCCCCAGCCCACGCACAAGGCCTCGCGACGCGGCAAGTCGGCAACATCATACGAGTGTGTGCGCCCACTTCCCCTCATATCGATCGACCCAGGCTCAAATGCTGAATGGGGGCGCACACTTAAGGAGAGGATCACAACCAGATGCTCAGCAATGCGTCATAAGCGCCGGTTCCCGCGCCGATACGGCCGCCGCCAGCCCGAAAAAAGCCAATGAAATCAAGTAGTTAGGGCCGACGCCGACTCTGGCTTCTTCAACTTGCCATCCGCAGCACCTAGAATTAACATTGATGATTATGCGAATCAACAAGCCTGCAGCGCTGTTTTCGACCCGGAAAAAGAGCGCCCAGCGTGATGATTTCGCGACGTCTGCGCCTCGTCCGCCCGATAGCATCGAGGGAAGGTTCGGCAATGAGGGCAGGAGTGAGCAAGATGATCTGGAGGTGGATGGCTGATCGGCCATGGGTGAATGGGCCCTTTGCCAGGGAGACCTGGTGCGTCGGCCTCGCGCTGGCGCTGCTGGGCACCGGCCTGGTCATGCTGGAGCGCCACCGCAGCGACGAGCTCCAGGAAAGGCGCAACAGGGAGCAGCTTGGACTGCTGGAGGCCCTGACATCCCTGCAGCGAGCGGCCGTGCTTGAAGTTGCGACTGCCTGGCGCCTGAGCTATCCCGAGCCCAGCGAGGACCGCCTGGCCGAGTTGCGCGATCTGGTCCGCCAGCTGCAGGCCGATCCGGGCGCCCTGGATGCGCCCGTGGCGCAGGCTGGCCACATCTATGGGCTCTGCGATGCGCAAGCCGCGCGGCGCGCGCTCCCATCGATCATTCCGCCAGCCGCAGCAGAAGAATGGGGCGTGACGCGATGAGCCGCCACCGCGTCCCGACTCCCGAGGAACTGGCCGAATTGGCAGACCAGGAGCTCGAGCGCCTGGCCGTGGAATGGCGCGCACGCGCCTCGCGCGGCGCCGAGCAGGCCTTTGGCGTGGCGCACGCCCTCGAAGTCGAGTTGCGCCAGCGCGTTCGTGCCAGCCGCGCCCTGGAGTTGCCGCCGCCGGCGCGCCCACCGCGCCCCTGGTGGAAGTTCTGGCAGACCCGCCCCCCAGGCGGCCCCTCATCCGGCCCCTCATCCGGCCCCACCCCCTCCTCGTGAAAAAGACGCCCCCGCGCAAGCTGCACCGTGGCCACTTCGCCTTCATGCGGGCGCTCGCCCAGGGGGTCGATGAACGCGCCAGCTGGGATCGCTACCTGCGCCTGGAGGGCGAGCACGTCGACCTGCGCACCGTGCGCCGCACGATCGCCTGGATCCGCGACGCTTTTGCGGCGGCCGCGCGCCGCGAACACAAGCCCGGCACCGCGCGCCTGATCCTCCTCGACCCCGAGCGCTTCACCGCTGCCTCGGCGCTGCCGAGCCTGGCCGAGTTCGCGCAGGCCCAGGGGATGGAGGATTTCTCGGAGGCCGAACAGGTCGAGGCCTACGAAGCCGCCTACCCGCAGGGCGGCAGCGGGCCGGGGCGGGGCAGGGCGGGCAACGGCCAGCCGTCCCGGCGTGCGCGCGTCATCGAGCGCCAGCTCGAGGCGCTGCGCTGGCTCGAGAGCCTGGTCGCGCAGGATCCTCGTGCCGGCGACAGCGTGGCCGCCTGGCTGCATCCGGCGCTCGCCGAGCGCCTCGAGCGCGCGGGCCTTCCGACGCTGTCCGCGCTGGTGGCGCGGATCAACTGCATCGGTGCGCGCTGGTGGACGCATGTGCCGGGCGTGGGCGAACGCAAGGCCGCGCGGATCCTGGATTGGCTGCATGCCAACGAGCAGTTGCTGGGATTGCGCGTCGGGGTGCACGCGGCGCAGCCGCGCGCACAGCTGAGCCCGGCCGCCCTGGCCTCGGTGGTCCCGGCCGCCACGGCCCTGTTGCCCTATGAGAAGTTCGTGCTGCCTGCCGGCCTCGACGGCCGCACAGGAAGCGGCCGTGCCCCGCAAGAGGCCTGCCGGCTGAGAGCCGCCAACGACCATGAGGCGATCGGCGCGTGGCTGGCTTCGAAGGGCGGCGACGCCGCCCAAGGATCCTTGTCGGCCACCCAGCGCTCGTACCGCAAGGAAGCGGAACGGCTGCTGCTCTGGGCGGTGCTGGAGCGCGGCAAGGCGCTGTCCTCGCTCACCAGCGAAGACGCGAGCGCCTATCAAGCCTTCCTCGCTGAGCCGCCCGCCGCCTGGTGCGGGCCGCGCCATCACCAGCGCTGGTCACCGATGTGGAGACCGCTGGAGGGCGCGCTGACGCCGGTGGCGCTGCGCCAATCCCTGATCATTCTTCGCAGCCTGTTCGCGTTCCTGGTGAGCCAGGGCTACGTGACGGGCAACCCCTTTGCCGAATCGCAACTGCCCCCGGACCCGCAGCGCCGGCTCGGCGCGAACCGCAGCTTGAGCTTCGCGCAATGGGAGCACATCGATGCGCTGCTGCGCGCCCATGTGGACACCGAAGCCGGGCGGCGCCTGCGCCGAGCCATGCGCTGGCTGTATGCGATCGGGCTGCGCTTGGCCGAAATCACGAGCGTGCGCTGCGAGGACCTGCAGCGGCAGAACGCGGCGACGGCAGATGATTCGACAGCGAGCGCCTGGCTGCTCTCGGTGACCGGCAAGGATGGTGGCCGCCGCCAGGTGCCGGTGCCCCCCGAGCTGGTTGAAGAGTTGGGGGACGAGCTGGCGCGCCACGGCTTCGATCGACAAGTGGATGCGCCCTGCAACAGGGGCGTCCCCGTGTTGGCGCGGTTTGAAACAGGAATCGAGCGCCCGGCCGCCTGGTCGGCCTCGGGCCTTTACCAGGCCATCAAGGCGTTCCTCGCGCGCGCCGCACAGGGCATCGATGCGGCCGACGCCGAGCACCTCAGGAAGGCCAGCACGCACTGGCTGCGCCATTCCCATGGATCGCATGCCTTGCGGGGAAGGGAAGGGCAGGCGCCGGTGCCCCTGCAGGTGGTGCAGAACAACCTGGGCCATGCATTGCCGCGCACGACCTCGATGTACCTGGCGAGACAGCGACCCGGCTAGGCCAGGCGTGTTGGTGGCCGAGTGCCGCGGAGCACCCGGCCCGCGTGGCCAGCCCGCGTCAGGTCGTGCCGCGCATGAGCTTCAACGAAGCATCCGCAGTTTCATGACCGTCGAGCGCAATGAGCAGGACCGGCGCGGGCACGCCCGGAAGCTCAGGTCGGAACAGGCGAACCAGCACCCGAGCAATGGATCGACGCCAAGCACCTGAATCGGATCGACCCGGTGTGGGGTTGTGCTGGGCCGGGCAGGGCAGGGCGGGAAGGGCAGCCAAGCTCTCGGCGCTGCGACTTTCTGCGGCGTGACATCACCAACTGCAGTTGACCGCTTGATGCAGCGGATTGTTGCCCGTGCCTCTTCGCGCGCGTCGTTGACGGCGGCTCTGCGATGCGCGGAGCGCGAGGTCGCCGTGGCGTCCGTCGTCCAGAGCGAGCGGAGGGTCTGCACTCAAGCGCCGTATCGACCGACACCATCGCGCACGCCGAGCGCCTCGATATGCGGGTTACACAAAGGTCGCGAACCCGTTGATCGACCGGGCTCGTGATACGTCTGTCCATTCAAGTGCGTGTCTTCAGTGCAGTCGCTGCATAGCGCCGCAACGTCGCAGCCGCGGGCAGCGATCGGTCTTTCAACAGCTGGACGGCGTGCACCGCAGGCGCACGACAGGCGCCTTCCAACGGACCACTTCGCACAGGTTCCAGAAGTCGACATTCGCATGTCCGCGCTTGAAACCAGTGACCGCCGCGATGCCCGCAGCTGACACGAAGACGCAGCAAAAATCGACGTACGCGCGTGCCGCGACGCGGCTGCAGTGCCCAAGCGCGCCACCAGTGCTCGACAGCAATCTTGCACGCCAAGCAAGTGCGACGAGGTTCCGGCTGCACCCGCTCCTCGCGAGTCGGGTCCGCGAGTCGCCGAGCCGGTGCGGAGCTTTCTTGCGCACCAAGCAGGAGTTGATTCGGCGCGTTGTCGAAGAAAGACTTGGCTTCCGATTCCCAACTTCTCTTGCCATGTCCTTCCTATTTTTTCGAACACTTGCCACGCGCCTACTGTGCATTTTCGGCGCGCTCGCTTGCGCCGGCGTCGCCTTCGCGCAATCGTCCGGTGGGAGTCTTACCCACCCAAGTCAGCCGGGCACCTCGAGCACCCATCCCGCGGACCTGAACTGGCCGACGCGACCGCTGCGCCTGATCGTCGGCTTCGGCGGCGGTTCGTCGCCGGACTTCGTGGCACGCGTCCTGGCCATGCCCATGGCAAGGGCGCTGGGGCAGCCGGTGGTGGTTGAGAACCATCCGGGTGCGAGCGGCAACATCGCGGCTGACATCGTCGCGAAGTCCACCGACAAGCACACGGTCGGCATCCTCATCAACGGCAACATGACCATCGCCAAGGTCCTCAACCCGGCGACCCCCTACGACCCGCAAAAGGACCTGGTGCCGCTCAGCATCATCTGCACCGCACCTCTGGTGCTCGCCACGACGCCGGAGGTCTCGAAGGCCCAGGCCCGCGGCTTTCTCGACGCGGCGCGCGCCGCCGGCAGCAGCTGGAGCTACGGCACGCCCGGCATCGGCACGATCGGCCACCTCGGCATGGAGCTCCTCAAGGCCCGCACCGGAATCGGTGCTGTGCACGTGCCTTACCAGGGCAATCCGCAGGTCATCACCGGCCTGGTCAGTGCTCAGCTGCAACTGGCGCTCCTTCCGCCAGGTCTTGCCGAAGTACAGGTCAAGGCCGGAAAGCTGCGTGCGATCGGCGTGACCTCGGCGCGCCGCTCCACACTCGTGCCCGAGTACCCGAGCTTGCAGGAAGCAGGACTCAAGGATTTCGAGCTCGAGATCTGGACCGCTGCGGCTGCCCCCGCCAGCCTGCCCGCCCCTATCGTTCAGCGCCTGACCCAGGTCCTCTCGGAAGTCATCCGCTCGCCCGAGGTGCGGCAGAAGCTCTTCCAGCATGGCTACGAGGCAGCCGGCATATCGGGCGAGGCGCTGGTCCGGCGGATGAAGGCGGACACGGCAGCGCTCACCCAGATCATCGCGAGCCAGGGCATCAAGCTCGAGTAAGGAGACTCAGCATGAATTCAGAACAACCGCGCCCGGGTGGGCGCCAGGAAGCCCACGCCGCGGCCAATGACGCAATCTCGGCTCCGCAGAGCGGGAGCACAGGCTCTGCCAGCAGCAGCGAGGAAGCCCAGCAGACCCTGCAGTCGCTGCGCGACGAGCTCGACGGCCTGGACAGGACGCTGCTCGAAACCTTGCGGCAGAGGCTTGACTGCTGCTGCCGGATCGGACGCCACAAGCGCGACCATGCGATCCCGATGATGCAGCCCCACCGCATCGGGGTGGTGCAGGAACGTGCGGCAGCCTTCGCAGCCGAGCACGGCATGAGCCCGATCTTCCTGCGCGCCCTCTACGAGCTAATCATCACGGAGACCTGCCGCCTGGAGGATGAGATCATCGGCGTGCCCGCAAAGCCTGCATGAAGCCGCTCATCTTCCATTCGGACAAGAGCCGGTCGAGGCATCGCCAGCAGCGCGCGAGCGCCGAGAATCTCGAAAAGGCAGCGTTCAAGGTCGATCATCTCCCAGAAGCCATGCTCTACTGCTGAAGCACATGCTCACTTTCTCGACGCTGGGCCGTGAGGGCAGCAACCACCACTTCGTTCTCCAGCAGTACCTCGGCGCGCATGGCATCGCGGAAGCCGCGCGCATTGTGCTGTTCGACGACTTCCACGCCGGAGCTCGCGCGCTGATTGCAGGCGAGGCGGACTATCTGCTGCAATGCGCCGTTCATCCCGCGGCCGCCGAGATCACGGGCACCTATCGAACGTCCATGGTGGTGGTCGACGCCTTCATTTCCCCCAGCCGTCCCATGGCACTGGTCCGCTCCATCGGAAGCGGGAAGGGCGCCAGCAAGGTGGGCGTGCAGCCTGCCACGCAGAGCTATGCCGACCTTTCCGCCTGGCCGACCGTTGTGCACGAACCCACGGTGCTCGCGGTTCAGGCCGGCCTGACCGAAGGACGCTTCGACGCGGGCATCGTGTTCGCGTCCTTCGCGGAGGCACACGCTGAGCGCTTTGAGGTGATCGAGCCCATCGGCACCATCTGCGACGCGTGGATCGTCTACGGACGCGAAGCGGTCGACGAAGGGAGGGCCGTGGTCTGGAAGGACAGCCCAGTCGCTCGGCAGTATCGGGAACGAACAGGTTGGTCGTCTAAGCCTGGCGACTGTTGAAGCCAAAGGACCTGGGTCTCTGAAAGGCCGTCTCGGCGTCAGGGAAGAGCCGTGTGCTCCAGAGCCTGGCCCGGCTATCGGGTTGACCTAGCGAAAAGCGCCACGGTTCGGCCCTGGCGCTCAACCTGAACGCTTCGAAATCTTTGAATAACGCTGATCTACGCGTGAGGCTAAGTCGCCCGGTGCAATTTGCAACGCACCAGCGAGCTTCCAAAAAACGCTGACAGTGGGCTGCTTGCGCGCAACCTCGATCAGCGTCACGAATGGGCGATCGATCTCGGCTTCCCCCGCAACGTCTTCCTGTGTAAGGCCGAGTTCAAGCCTCCGCTCCTTGAGCACGAGGCCAAGAGCTTCAAGAAGGAGCGCGTTGCGGCTGGGTCGCATTGCGCATGACTTTGGCGTGGCTGTTGACAAAAGACACGTGTCTATAGATAACATCGCCAATGCAAACCCCAACCCTATTTGACCTACCCCGGCTCGCCTTTAGGTCGCATAAGCACAAGCTCATCCGAGGAGTCGGCGTCATTGAGCTTTGGCGCCATGGGGGAGGGCGGGGCGCCGCACCGCAAGGTCCGTCTGCTTTGTCGCGACGCTGCGACCGGGGACTGGAGCACTGGTATGAGTCTTAGACAGGTCGCATCTCCCTTTCCGACGGCGCGCCCGCCAAAGCTCCCGGTCTTGCCGTCACGTAGCCGTCCTGCTTTCGAAACCGAACCAACGCGCGGCGCTGCTGCATGCGAGGTCGGCGCTCAGGTACGCGCCCTGCGTCTCGCGGCGGGGGTCTCGGCTGGCAAGGTCGCAGCCGCTTCCGGCATTTCTGCATCGATGCTGTCTCGCATCGAGCGGGGCTTGGTGTCTCCCTCAGTTGATACCCTTTACCGCATAGCGCGCGGGCTGAACGTGCCGATCTCGCGGTTCTTTGGCGATCAGCCAGGACGAACTGACTTTTCCCATGTACCGGCCGGTAGGGGAGTGCAGGTGGACCGCGTCGGCGCCGTTGCGAACTACCGCTACGAACTGATCGGCCACATCCTTTCCGGAAACCTCTTCGTCGAACCCTACTTTGTGACCCTTCTGCCTGGCGCCGAGCCCTATGTCACTTTCCAGCACCCGGGTCATAAGTTCTTGTACCTGTTGTCGGGCGAAGTGAGCTATCGGTATGGGACAAAGGTGGTCCAACTCAGGGTGGGAGATTCACTTCTCTTCGACGCCACGGCCCTGCATGGGATCGAGGCGGTAGAGGTTCAGCCGGTGTCATACCTGTCCGTCGTGTTTACGCTGCGCGGATAGTCACCTCTGAAAGGACTCCATGGGTCTGAACGTGGACAATCCGCGGAATCTCGCGAAGAGCGTGACGGTGGAGTAAGTTGCGACGCCCAGGGTGCTTTTTCCTTAGTTTCCTAAAGTTGTGGTCATTTTCTCCCTGTAAGGACCCCCAGATTTGCAATAGAAATGAGTTGTGGTCATTTTTGACAAAGAAAACTGGGTTGCGATCCATTTGCGAAGGAGACGGTCCGCGCTCAGGAAAAACAGGTGCCTCTGGTTCTGGGTTTACTTGAGCAGAACGCTCGGAGCGCCGCTTTAGACTGCTGTCACTCATCGTCTCGGCCATGAGCGACTGCGTTTGCCGGAAGCGGAAGTCGCTTGCGCATGCTGCAGGCTACTTCTCGCCAGGGAAGCCGATCCTGCCGCTGTCAGCGTGTTCATGGACGACGGTGGGGCGCAGGCAAACGGCTCTATCCGACACGCCATGTTTGATCGCGCGACTAGCACTGTCCTCCGCGCCAACTTCAAGTACGACAACGGCCTCATAGTCTGCGACGTGATCGACAAATTCGAGGTCTGAACACTTGCCTGATCGGCCACCATGAGGTACGAGCCGATCGAGTACGGCAGCGCCCTGTGCAGGATCAAGGCACCTGCAATCGATGACCGAACGGTGACCCAAAAACATCCTCTGCGTGGAGATCTCGGCCTGGACCTGTAGTACCGGTCCTCCCGTAGCCATTGCCTTGCCGGCAGGAAAACGGTGATGCAACGGCCGCGTGATAAGGCTATGGCTGCTATGAATAGCGTTTCGCACGCTGCTGACGACAGGGTGGGTTGAGTGGCGCCGGAGCGGGCCTGAACAAACCCTGCCGGTCGGCGAAGCCGGGCGGACGGCTCAACGCTTAAGATGGCTGACGTTGCCCGCGGGGCCGCCTTGACGTAGTTCGTTAAGGCCAAACGTGCGCGTCGAAAAGGCGCCGTCGTCGCGAGGCTGTTAGGACGACCGGGACGAACCACAATGCCTATATCGGACACCGAGGGAAACCCACAGACTGGAGACGCGCAGGAGATCGGTCAGGACGCAGAAGATGCGTTCAGAGGCGGCAGGCCGAGAAGCTGGATCATCAAAGGGCTCGACGGCACTGACGACTACGGGTTGGACTTTCAAATACAGCTGAAGGCCGACCAACAGATTCTCGACATCTTCCGCGTTCAGCTCAAAGGCACTCGATCGCCAACGAGGAGCGCGGGGGG
>NZ_RWKI01000017.1 GCF_003984645.1 Variovorax sp. MHTC-1 | reverse complement strand
CGGCGTGAGGCCGAGGTGGGCGCACACTGGGATGCCGCGTTCGACCAGGAAGCGCACGGTCTCGGTGGTCCAGCCGCCGCCTTCGAGCTTGACCATGTGGGCGCCGGCCTGCATCAGCACCGCGGCGCTGCGCAAGGCCTGCTCGCACGATTCCTGGTAGCTGCCGAAGGGCAGGTCGGCGATCAGCCAGCCCGTGCCCTGCACGCGGCGCAGCCCCCGAAAGACGCTCTCGGTGTGGTAGCGCATCGTGTCCAGCGTCACGCCCACGGTGCTGCGCAGGCCCTGGCAGACCATGCCCACGGAGTCGCCGACCAGGAGGCATTCGACGCCGGCCGCGTCGGCCATGGCGGCGAAGGTGGCGTCGTAGGCGGTCAGCATGGTGATCTTCTCGCCGCGCGCACGCAGCTCCGCCAGGCGCGGCAGGCTCAGCGGTTTGCGCAGCGAGGGCGGGGAGGCGGGCAGCAGGTTGCCGTAGGGCGTATCCGTGCTGGGGGCAGGGGCGGGATGCATGGTCGGTCTTTCACCAGGGAGAGGCCGCGCCCCGCGAGGGCCGGCCAGCGGCAGGGCGCCGGGCCCTGTGCTCAGGCAGTGACGGCTGTGTCGGAGGCTGCCTGCACCGGGATGTGGGCGCGCTCTTCCTTGATGCGGTTGGCGTCGTCCACGAACACCAGCTTGGGCTTGTGGCCGGCCACCTGATCCTCGGGCACGAGGCCGAAGGCGGCGATGATGACCAGGTCGCCCACCGAAGCCCGGCGCGCAGCGGAGCCATTGAGCGAGATGATTCCGCTGCCGCGCTGGCCGCGGATCGCGTAGGTCACGAAGCGTTCGCCATTGTTGATGTTCCAGACGTGGATCTGCTCGTTCTCCGCGAGATTGGCGGCATCGAGCAGGTCTTCGTCGATGGCGCAGGAGCCTTCGTAGTGCAGTTCGCAATCAGTGACTGTCGCGCGGTGGATCTTGGACTTGAGCAGAGAACGAAACATCGGATGAGACCAGACAGGTGGGAAGGGCAGTGGCCTCGCTGCAGCTTTCGCTGCGGACCCATGCGCGAAGGCGCGAATGCTAGCGAAGAACCGGCCAAAGAAAAATTCCGGAACAGGCACTTTGATCCAGCCCTTCAGGCATCGACATCCGCAATGCATCTTGTCGCAATGATGCCGCTGGCACTCAGCGCATCGATGGCATTCGCGCATGCGGGCACCCTGCATGCTCGCCTCGGCGCTCATCAACCAACTCAAGCGGGTCCATCTGGCGCGCGAGCGCAGGGCATCGCGGCGCAGGATGGCACGCGCCGGGTTGAGCGATCACGGTGTTCCTCTGGTGCTTATGCTTTGTTGCGTTGTTGGCTTGAACGAGGAGCACGGCACGTTGTCACTATCGATCACCGAAACGCGCGCGGCGTTCTCGCCGCAATTGCCCTGTTCGAAGAGGGTCGAAGAACTCTTCGCGGCCCGCCGACCACAGCGCGCGACGCAGCTCGCGGCCATCGCTATGACGCCCCGCATGACAACACGCCGCGCCAGAACGACTGCAGCACCGGTACCAGGCCAGGAGCCTCGACACGGACGCGCTACTTCTCGACGAAGGCGCGTTCGATCACGTAGTCGCCCAGCTCGCCCTGGCGCGGACTGATGCGTAAGCCGCGCGCATCGAGCAGCTTGCAGCTGTCGGCCAGCATCGCGGCGCTGCCACAGATCATCGCGCGGTCGACCGCGGGGTCGAGCGGCGGCAGCCCGATATCGCTGAACAGCCGCCCAGTTTCGATGATCTCGGTGAGCCGGCCCTGATTGCGAAACGGCTCCCGCGTGACGGTCGGGTAGTAGACCAGCTTGCCACGCACCATCTCGCCCATGTACTCATTGTTCGGCAGCTCCTGTTCGATGAAGCTGGCGTAGGCCAGCTCGCTGACCTGCCGCACGCCGTGGATCAGAATCACCTTCTCGAATCGCTCGTAGGTTTCGGGATCCTGGATGATGCTGATGAACGGCGCCAGGCCGGTTCCGGTGGACAGCAGGTACAGGTGGCGGCCGGGCCGCAGGTCGTCCAGTACCAGGCTGCCGACCGGCTTGCGCCCGACGATCACTTCGTCACCGGGTTTCAGGTGCTGCAGGCGCGAGGTCAACGGACCGTTGGACACCTTGATGCTGAAGAACTCGAGATGTTCGTCGTGGTTCGCGCTCGCCACGCTGTAGGCGCGCATCAGCGGCTTGCCTTCGACCGGCAATCCGAGCATCACGAAGTGTCCATTGCGAAAGCGCAGCCCGGGATCGCGCGTGGTGCGAAACGAAAAGAGCGTGTCATTCCAGTGGTGGACGTGCAGCACGCGTTCGGTGGCGAGTTGTGACATGGACTGGCGAAGGTGATCAGGAAGTAACGGGAAGGCCCAGCTCGTGCAGGTAGGCCCAGGGGAAGATGCCGCGCCCGTGTCCGTCGGAGAACACCAGGTTCAAGCCCTTGTCCGACACGGGGTGGATGGCCACAAGCCGGATTGAGGAGGCAGGCTCGGGATGACTGCCGAGATCGCGGTACGCCTGCTCGCACGCGGCGCAGCGGCAGCGCGCACGCAGCAGCCCGTGCGCCAGATGGCTTGCGCTTCCGTCCTGCCAGCGAAGCTCGAGCACGCCGCTGGCCTGGTGATCGACGATGTCGAGCGGAATCCGGGGTCCGTCCGAAGACTGCGGCACTTCGCTCATGTCAGCGCCTTCATGCCGTCGCGCCCGAAGTGGTGGTCCATGCCCTGCAGCCCGGCGCCGCCCAGCTCGCCGCCCATGGCAGCCAGGCTCTCTTCGCGGATCAGCGCCTTGAGCTGCCGCACCAGTGCCTGGAAGGTGGGCGAAGCCGTCATCTCGGACGTGCGCGGTCGCGGCAGCGGAATCGGGATCTCGGCCTTGATGCGCCCCGGGCGCGCCGTCATCACGTAGACCTTCTCGGAAAGAAAGATCGCCTCCTCGATGTCGTGCGTGATGAACAGCACCGACAGCTGCAGCTGCTGCCACATGTTGGTGAGGATCTCCTGCATCACCGCGCGGGTCTGCGAATCGAGCGCGCCGAAGGGCTCGTCCATCAACATGACCTGCGGGCTGGTCGCCAGCGCGCGCACGATGCCCACGCGCTGCTTCATGCCGCCGGACAGCTGCTCGGGGTAGTGGTTCTCGAACGCGAGCAGGCCGGTCATGCCGAGCAGAGAGCGTGCGGCCGCCTCGCGCTGGTTTTGTCCGAGGCCCTGCATCTTCAGTCCGAACTCGACGTTCTTGCGTACCGTCATCCACGGGAACAGGGAGTACTGCTGGAACACCACGCCGCGGTCGGCACCGGGTCCGCCGATCGGCTTGCCGTCGAGCAGGGCCTCGCCTTCGCTGGGCCGGAGGAAGCCGGCGACGATGTTCAGCAGCGTGGATTTGCCGCAGCCCGAGGGGCCGATGATGCTGACGAACTCGCCGGGCTCGACCTCCAGCGACACGCGGCTCGCGGCTTCGGTCATCTGGCCCTTGGTTCCGAAGCGCACCGACACGTCGCGGATCTGCACGTGCCCTTTGCGGGCGGTGTTGTCGGCGCTCATCGAACGCTCCCTGCGCGCGCGCCGTAGCTCAGCCAGGGCATCATCGACTTGCCGACGAAGCGGATGAGGCCGCTGCACAGCAGGCCCAGCACGCCGATGGTGATCATGCCCAACACGATCTCGGGATACGAGATCAGCGAATAGGCTTCCCAGGTGAAGTAGCCGATGCCGAACTGGCCGGAGATCATCTCGGCGGCGATCAGCGAAACCCAGGCCACGCCCATGCCCACGGCCAGGCCGGTGAAGATCTGCGGCGCCGCACCGGGAAGCACCACGTACCACATGATCTGGCGCTCACGCGCGCCCAGGCACTGGCTCGCGCGCAGCAGCACGCCATCCACCGCCTGCACGCCGCTGATGGTGTTCAGCAGGATCGGGAAGAACGCGCCGATGAAGGTGATGAAGACGATGCTCACCTCGTTGTCGGGCCACAGCATGATGGAGATCGGCACCCAGGCGATCGCCGGAATGGGGCGAAAGACTTCCATCGCCGGGAACATGAAGCTGCGCGTCAGGCGGTAGCGCCCGATGAGCATGCCCAGCGCGACGCCGAGCACCGTGGCAATCGCGAAGCCGATGAAGATGCGTTGCAGGCTCATGCCCACGTTCTTGATGAACTTCGGCGACGAGTTGACTTCGGCCACCTTGGAAAGCACCTCCATCGGCGTCGGGATGTTGGAGAAGCGGATGTAGAAGTCCAGCCGGTAGGTCGTGGCGAGATGCCAGAAGAGCACGATGCCCATGAGCGCGCAGGCGCCCATCAGGTAGGCGGGCGCATGCTGGCGCAGCACCTGCCAGCCGCGCTCGGCCGGACTCAGTGCCACCGTGGTCGACGGCGGGACGGGCAGCGGCGCGCGCAGGATCTCTTCCGGGCGGGCCAGCCCGCGCGCCGGCGCAGCCTCCGAGAGCGCGCTGGGCGCCGGTACTTCGTGGAACAGGCGTTGCGTGGAGGTGGGCATCGTGGGGTCCTCGGTGTCAGAGGCCGGCTGCGGCGAGCGCTTCGGTGTAGGTAGCCAGCTTGCCGCCGATCGCGGCGGCCTCGGCCTGCGCATCCTTCCGCAGCAGGAAGGGCACGATCTGCGGCTTGCGCGGATCGCTGGTGCTCACCGCATAGAAGGCCTTGTCGGCGAACAGCTTGATGCCCAGCGTCTTGTCGTTGAGGTAGGCGACCTTGACTTTCCTGTTCTCGCTCTGAGCCTTGTTGATCGCGGCCAGGGTGCACGCGGGAGAAGAGTAGGCGGTGATGGCCGCGCCCTCGATCCACACTTCGCCGGCTTCCTTGGGACGCGTGATGGGCGTCTTGCACAGGGGATCGGTTCCGCTGATGTCGTAGTTGGCGAGCGTCTGCTGCTGCGCGTCGTAGTCGAGCTTCAGTTCCTTGTAGGCCTGCCGCACATAGGTCTCGTCGACCCAGGCGTTGATGTCCAGCGGCTTGACGCGGTTCAGGCGGGTGAGCACCTCGTGGCCGGTCTTGATGGTGTCCAGCCATCGTGGCTTGATCGTGGGGTCGAGCGTGTGGATGCCGCCGGGGCCAAGGTAGAGGTAGGCCACTTCCTTCTCGATCTTGGTCCACTCCTCGACCTTAGCGGCGGCGGCAGTCGGATTGCCGCGCACCCAGGTGTTGGCCTCCATCAGGGCCTTGATGTAGGCGACCACCACCTCGGGGTACTCCGTCGCGAAGTCCTTGCGCACGACCACGCCGTGGAAGGTCGGTACCTTGGTCTCGGCACCATCGAAGATCTTGCGGGCGAAGCCGCGGTAGGGAAGCAGGTCCGCAAAGGGAACGAAGTCGGCGTGCGCATCGATCTTCCTTTCCTGCAGGTTGGTCGTGCCGACCTCCGGGCTCTGGCTCACGAGGTTCCAGTAGTCGTCCTTCCAGCCGCGGGTCTGCATGGCCTGCAGCACCATGCCGTGCGCCGCCGATCCGAAAGGCACCGAGATCAGCTTGCCCTTGAGCTCGGCCAGGTCGTAGTAGGGCGAATCCTTGTGCACCACCACGCCGTTGCCGGAGCCGAAGGCGTTGTACGCGATGACGGCCACGAGCTGCGTTTCGTTGCCGGCCTGCGACTGGCCCGTGGCGCCGTTCACCAGCAGCGGGTAGTCGCCCATCATCCCGATCTGCAGCTTCTTGGCCATCATGCCGTTGGTGATCGGCGGGCCGGACGTGAAGTTCTGCCAGTCGAGCTTGAAGTCGATGTCCTTGTACTTGCCGGTCTTCGGCAGGTGCTTCTCGATGAGCTTCAGCTCCTTGAGCACGACGCCGCCGGTGACGGTGTTCGTCGTCGTGTTCTGCGTGCCGATGCCGATGACGACTTCCTGCCGCGCCAGGGCAGGCAGGGCAAAAGCCAGGGCAAGCGCCAGGACCGCGCCGATTCGCAAGATGATGTGCTTCATGGACTGGTTCTCCGTGGGGATTGGGAAGGTGCTGTCGATTCGAAAGGCCTACGCGGGCTCTGAAAGATGGTCCAGCTTGCCGCTCACCGTGGCCCACTGCTCGGCGTCCGGCAAGGGCTCGCGCGCCTGGCTGATGACGGGCCACTGCGCGGCATAGCGGGCGTTCATCTCGACGAAGCGCTCCTGCCCTGTCGGCACATCGGTGTCCGCGACGATCGCGCCGACCGGGCATTCGGGCACGCAGACGGCGCAGTCGATGCACACGTCAGGGTCGATGACGAGGAAGTTCGGCCCCTCGTGAAAGCAGTCCACCGGACAGACGCTCACGCAGTCGGTGTACTTGCAGCGGATGCAGGCTTCGGTGACGACGAAGGTCATGACGACGCTCCGTCGCGCCTGGCCTTCTGCGCCAGGCCGATGGCCGTCAGCGCCAGGCGGGCCAGCTTGCGCACGTCGGGATCGGGATCGGCGAGTGCCGCCTCCAGCGGGGCGATGGCGCGCGTGTCGCCGATCTCTCCCAAAGCGATGACCGCTTCCTTGCGCAGGTTGCTGATGGTGTGCGTGAGCGAAGCCACCAGCGAAGGCAGGCCCGCCTCGGCCTTGAGCAGGCCCAGGCTGCGTGCCGCCTTGACGCGCACCTGCCAGTAGTCGTCCTGCATCGCGTGCACGAGGTCGGGGATGGCCAGCGACAGTCTCAGCTTGCCGATGGTCTGCGCCGCTTCCTCGCGCACCAACCACCCGTTGTCGGCCAGGGCGCGCGTCAGGGCGGGTAGCACGCTGACGGTGGTGGCATAGCCGAGCGCACCCACGGCAATGCGGCGTACCTCGATGTCGGGGTCGTTGGCTGCCACTTCGGCCAGGTCGCCGATGGCCGCCGGGTCCTTCAGGTAGCCGAGCACGCCCACCGCCTCGCGGCGCACGGCCGCGTCGGCGTCGCGCAGCGAATGCATGGCGGGCTCGAAGGCCTGCGGCGAGCGCAGTGCCCGAATGGCGTGGAACGCGAGTGCCCGTACTTCTGCGGCGCCTTCGACAAGCAGCGGCAGCAAGGGCGCGGCCGACGCCGTCTCCTTCAGTTCGGCCAGCACCTCGCCGGCCGCCTTGCGCACTTCAGCATCGGCGTCGAGCAGCATCGGCGCCAAAGCCTGAACCACATCGGGCTGTTCGAAGCCTTCGAGTGCGCGCACGGCTTCCGTTCGCACCAGCGCGTCGCTGTCGGCAAGGCGCGGCAGCAGCAGCGGCACGATGTCGTCCTCGTCGCTGTAGGGCAGGTCGATCACGGCCAGGCGCCGCACGGCGGCGTCGGCATCGGCCAGCCGCTCGGCGAAGGTGTTGAGTCCGGTTTCCATGACGGGCCCCTCAGCGCAGCAGGTACGGGATGTCGACGCTGACAGCGCCTGTCGGGCAGTCCTGCTCGCAGGGCAGGCAGTACCAGCACTCGTCGAATTTCATGTAGGCCTTCTTCGTCAGCATGTCGATGGCCAGCACGTCGAGGGGGCAAACGTCGACGCAGACGGTGCAGCCCTTCTCGGCGATGCATTTGGATTCGTCCACGCGCACGGGGACTTGGGCGAGGGTTGCGGCGATGGTCATTCGGGGCTCCTGGTTCAAGCTGCCTCGGCGCTGCTCGCGACGCGCAGGCGTTGGTAAGCGGTTCGTTCTTCGTCGTCGACCGGCACGATGTAGGGCTCGATCGCCTTCTTGCGCAGCGCCATCCGGCCGTGCGGATCGCGGCTCAGAAGCGAGTGGCAGAACCAGCTCTCGTCGTCGCGCGCGGGGTGGTCGACATAGTTGTGGTAGAGGCCCCAGCGGCTCTCCGTGCGGAACATCGATGCGTGGGCGGCCATCTCCGCGCAGTCGAGAATCGAGTGCGCTTCCATCGCCCGCATCAGCTCGTGCGCATCGCCGGCCGACATCGAATCCATGTCCTCGCGAATCTCCGCAAAGCGGCGCAGGCCGATCTCGTATTTGCTCGTGATCTTCGGCGGCTGCAGGTAGTCGTTGACCAGGCGGCGCGTCTTGTATTCGATCTGATGCGGGGTGAGCCCGCCGCTGCGCTGCAGCGGGGCCAGGATGCGCGCGCTCTCGGCCGCCTGTGCGTCGGCGTCCGGCATTGCCTGGCCGACCTCGGCGCAATAGGCCGCGGCGTTCTCGCCGCACAGCTTGCCGTACACGAAGGCGCCGAGCATGTAGTTGTGCGGGACGCTGGCGCAGTCGCCTGCGGCGTACAGGCCCTTCACCGATGTCTCGCCGCGGGCGTTGATGTGAATGCCCGAGGCGCTGTGCCCGCTGCAGAAGCCGATCTCCGAGATGTGCATCTCGACCATCTGCTTGCGGTAGTCGTTGCCGCGCTTCTCGTGGAAGCGTCCGCGGCTCGGCCGCTCGTTGCTGTGCAGGATGGTCTCGATCTCCTGGATCGTCTCCTCGGCCAGGTGGTCGAGCTTGAGGAACACCGGCCCGTTGCCGCTCAGCAGTTCGTTGTAGAACTCCTGCATCATCGCGCCGCTCCAGTAGTCGCACTCGATGAAGCGCTCGCCTTTGGAGTTGGCCGTGTAGCCGCCCAGCGGGCCGGTGACGTAGGCGCAGGCAGGGCCGTTGTAATCCTTGATCAGCGGGTTGATCTGGAAGCACTCCAGATTGGCCAGATCGGCGCCGGCGTGATAGGCCATCGCATGGCCGTCACCGCAGTTGGTGGGGTTCTCGTAGGTGCCCATCAGGTAGCCGGAGGCGGGCAGGCCGAGCCTGCCGGCGGCGCCGGTGCAGATCACCGCGGCCTTGGTGCGGATCACGTAGAGCTCGGCGGTGCGGCAGTCGAATCCCATCACCGCAGCGACCTCGCCGTCGGGCCCGGTCAGCACCCGGGTCACGACGACGCGGTTGGTGATCTCCACCCGCGCGCGCTTGAGCTGCCGGTAGAGGATGCGCTTCATGTGGTGGCCCTCGGGCATCGGCAACACGTAGGCGCCCAGGTGGTGGACCTTGCGCACCGAGTAGTCGCCAGTCTCGTCCTTCTCGAACTTGACGCCCCAGCGGTCAAGCTCCTGGATCATGTCGAAGCTGCCCGACGCATAGGCCATCACGGCCTCCTGGTCGACGATGCCGTCGTTGGCGACGGTGATCTCCTTGACGTACTGCTCAGGCGTCGCGTGGCCCGGGATGACGGCGTTGTTGAGACCGTCCATGCCCATCGATATCGCGCCGCTGCGTTTCACGTTGGCCTTGTCGATCAGCAGCACGCGCAGCTTCGGGTTGCGCTCCTTGGCCTTCACCGCGGCCATCGGCCCGCCGGTGCCGCCGCCGATGACGACGAGGTCGAATTCCATGTCGATAGTTTTCATGCTTCAGCTCCTAGGTTCGATCGATGCGCAGGCGGTACTGGAACGCGTCCCCGCGGTAGTAGAGAAACTCAAAGTCGATGGGTCGCTCGTCGGCATAGGTCAGCCGCTCGATGCGCAGCAGCGGCGACGCTTCCTCGATGCGCAACTGGCGTGCCAGGAATGCGTCGGCCGAGATCGCCTCGATCTGCACGTCGGCATGCGTGAGGTGCTGGCCGAAATCGTTCTCGAGAATCACGAAGATGTCGCGCGTCGCCAGGTCTTCCTGCACGAGGCGCTCGCCGAGCGGCAGCGGGAAGTAGCTCTGATCGACCGAGATCGGTTCACGATTCAAATAGCGCAGCCGCTGGATCTCGAAGACGGCTTCGCCGACTGCGACCTGAAGACGCCGAGCCACGATCTCGCTGGCGGCCACCTGCCGCGTGCTGAGCACCTGCGAAAAGGTTTCGTAGCCCGAAGGCCCCATGGCCTCGCCGAAGCCCTGCAGGCGCGACAGGTTCTGGAACGCCTTCGGCTTGGCGACGAAACTGCCCTTGCCGGCCACCTTGAAGATCAGGCCTTCTTTTTGCAAGTCGCCCATCGCTTGGCGGATCGTGATGCGGCTGACCGAGAAGGCCGCCATCATCTGGCTCTCGGACGGCATCTGCGAGTGCGGCGGGTAGGTGCCGTCAAGCACCCGCCGGCGGATGATTTCGCGGATCTGCGTGTGCATCGGCACGGACGACATCGGCACCACCCGGGCGTCGGCGCTCGCTGACTGTTGTGACTTGCGAACTGCGTTCATGGGGCGGGATCCACCTGTTATGACGGGTCATGCCTAGCAGATGGCGTGCCAGCAAATCCAAGGCGTTCGATGCGCGGGCGTTTTCAGAGGAAAGCCCTTCTTCCGGCCCTGAAAATCGCAAGGCCGAGAGAAGTGTGAGAACGCACCGCGGCGAGGCCCACGCACCGGCCTCGCGCTAGTTGTCACTGCTGCGGTGCACGCCCATCTGCCGGACTTGGCCAACCTGCGCGTCGAACCGTTCGACGCTGCGCGAGCGCCAACCTCGGCGGTCTTGCCGCGTAGCCCGGCGAAGTTTTTGGTCCCAGTGATGAAGGGTGCAAGGGCGGTCCGGCTCGGCTCAAGGCTGCCAACGAAGCCAACTCCATGGCACCAAAGGCTGCATCAAGGTCACCGCCGACGCGGTCCCTTGCGCGCGGACTTCCGCCGCTTGAGTCTCTACCCACCGCAAGTCGCGCCGCTGCGCCGGCGCATCCGGCGGCGTGCTACAGGTCGACGGATTTTTGCCTGGAGGGAAACCCGTCCCCGGCTGCGCCGCGGAGGCCTGCGGCTGGATGCCAGCGCAGGGGGCGCTACTTGCGCGTGCGACTGGGCGGCCAACGCGCTCGAACTGGAGCATCTGCTCGGGCTCAGCGTGTTGAAGGCGCCCGGCCGCCAGGCGCCGCGTGCGCGCATCCTCACCCTGGTGGCGGTCGGCACAGCAATAGGCAGGAGCCCCTTCAGGACGCGTCGGTAATGCCTCATAGAAGTCAACAGCCGGCGCGCCAGTGCGCACGGGATGCATGCACCATGCCCACGCGACGCACGCCTTGGCGCGTGGGGGCTCGAACTGACCATCGTGCGCGACAATCTGCGCCGCGACTCGCTGGCAACTTTGACCCATGGACCTCACGCTACAGTTCGTATCTCTGGACGGCTTCACCCGGGCTGATTGCCCAACCGAGGATGACGCGTCGCTTGTGTTTCCCCACGTGGCGATCACTGAGCGAAAGATCGCCGGCGTTCACACCGCGATGCTGCAGGCCTCCGATCACCAGAGGTGGGGAGGGCAGTTTGTCCGGTACATCCGCACTGTCTACCAAGCGCACGGGAGATCGCCTGCCGAAACCGGGCGCTGCACCGTGTACGGATTTCCTACCGAAGGCGATCGCGACGCATTCTGCGATCTGACCAGAGCAACCCCTGGCAACTTCATGCGAGCCATTGCTCAGAGGCGTCCGGCCTGAACACTTCTGCTCCAGTCGGATCACAGGTGCGTGAATTCATTGCATTTCGAATGACTGGTTCAAAGTGAGGCGAAGGCCGAAGCGGCGCGTCGAATAGACGAACCACAGAGAAAGCAGGAAGGAGAAAACGCGCTCGATGCCGTGCGCCGATCGACAGGCTGAGTTCCGGCCCGCCGACTGCAGCCGGGACTCCAGGAGAAGGGCATGGACTTAGTCGTAGGTGTGCCGAACGCCTTCAACGGCGTCGATTTGCTGCTCTTGCTCATTGTGCTGCTCGGGGTCTGGCAAGGCTGGCGCAGAGGGTTCTCGCGCTGCGCGGCCGAGCTTGCCGCCTCATGTCGGCTGTTCTCATCGCTCTGTGGTGCGGCCTGCCGGCAGCGAGCTACCTTGATCGCTGGGGCCTCGTCGAAGACCCGTGGGCCGCTCCGGCGGCATTCTTGATCTTGCTGGTACTGGGCCGCGTCCTATTGGATGCCGTCGTTCGGCGCTGGGTGGCGTTCTCCCCGCGGGTTGCCGGTTCGAACGTGCTCGACCGGAGCATGGGCGCGCTGCCCGGAGCGGTGACAGGCCTCGTCAACGCCGCCGTCGTGGCGATGGTCCTGCTTGCCGCGCCAGTTGGGAACGGTATGAAAAAAAGCGCGCAGTCAAGCACCCTGGCAGTCAGGCTGGCTGCGCCCGCCGACTGGATCGAAGCGAAGCTCGCTCCGATCTTCGAGCCCGCCATCAGCCGGGCCATCAGCAAATTCACGGTTCAGCCGCAGGAAGATGTAGCCATCGAGCTGCCGTTCGTGGTGACGGATCCAACGCCTCGGCCCGACCTCGAGGCAGCGATGCTGGTGCTGCTCAACGCAGAACGGCGCAAGCACGGGTGCAATGCATTCGTCATGGGCATCGGTCATGGGCATCGGTCAACTGCAGCATGTGGAACCGGCTTCCCTGTGCCACGAATAAAACGCTGGGCTGCGTGTCGCAGCCGAGAACGAGTGTGCAAGTGGCGACACACGCCACGACTGAAGATGCTTTCATACCTGGCCCCAGTCAATGTCGGGGAAAGATCGATTGAGCGCTTTGGCCTTTGGGTAGTCAACCCTCCAAACGCTCCCGCATTCACGCTATGGCAGAGGGGCGGATTCCGCATCGCGCAACGTGAACACGCGCCACTCGTCGCTGATGCCCTTCAGCTCATGCCATTGCCCGCCTGAGAACTTCAGGCCCGATCCGGCGACAAGTTCCTTGACGGTTCCCGACACCCGGATCTCCCCCGGGGCGGCGGTTCCTAACACGCGTCCCGCCACATGAACGGCGAGCCCGACAACCTTGTTGCCGACTAGTTCGCATTCGCCGGCGTGCAGTCCCGCGCGGATCTCCACACCGATCGCTTTCAACGCGGCGCGGATGGCCTGCGCGCAGCGAACGGCGCGCGCAGGTGCATCGAAAGTGGTGAAGAAGCCGTCGCCGGCGGTGTCGATCTCGCGGCCGCGAAAAAGCGCAAGGTGCATTCGAACGATGGCGTGGTGGCGCATCAGGAGCCTGCGCCAGCCGTCGTCACCCAGACGTTCGGCGAGTTGGGTCGAATCGACAATATCGGTAAACAGCATCGTCAACAGCACACGGTCGTGACTGGGCGCGTCCAGCGCTGCGGGCTCGCTCGCAAGGCCGAGCGCCATTGCGAACTCGTCGAGAAGCCGGGCCAGTTGAGGCGCCAGCGCGCGCGCGTCGCATGCTGCGGCGTAGCCGCCCATGTTCCATGCCGGCGGGGCCGGCGCGGGTTCGACCACGACCGGGGTGCGCTGAGATGCGACGACTGATGCCTTGTTCATCTTCGGCCCCTGTTGCTGCGTGTGCGCACCAGTGTTCCGCAGCGGCGCCCCTCTCGCCATTGCACGCTGCTGCTAAACCCATCCCGTGTTATGGGGAGGAGCGGCGACTAGGCCATTGGTTTAGGAGCGCTCGCGCCGACTTTGAGCTAATCTTTCGCCACCTCAACCCGGTCGCACACGCGCCGTCCCGGAGGGCCTATGCGGGTTCTGCTGGTCGATGATCACGAGATCGTGTGGAACGGCACACGCCGCCTGATGGAGCGCGTGGCCCGTGAGATCGATCCGCAGCAGCCGTTCGAGTTCGATGCTGCATGCGATGTCGAGTCGGCTTGCCGGCTACCCCGCTGCGGCTTCGACCTGGTGCTGCTCGACTACCATCTCCCCAAGCTCATGGGCGTTGCCGCGCTCCACGCGGTGAAGTCGCATTTCGAGGCCACACCGGTGTGCATCCAATCCGCTGAAAGCTCGCCGCAGCGCGTGCGCGAGGTGATCGAGGCCGGCGCCGCGGGCTTCATTCCCAAGTCGTACCGGCTCGACGACATGGAGGCCGCGCTGCGCGTCGTGCTGCGTCACCGCATCTACCTGCCGGCCGAATTCGTGCTGGCCGACGATGTGACCCGGTCGCGCGAGCCCGATGAGCTCCCGCGCGAGGACCTCGCGCGCTTCCTGCGCGCCGAGTTGTCGCCGCGCCAGCGCCAGGTGCTGGCACTCGCGATCCGCGGCACGCCGGTCAAGCTGATCGCGCGCGAGCTGTCGATCGCCGAAGGCACAGTGAAGGTGCACCTGTCCATGGTCTACCGTGCGCTCGGTGCGCGCAACCGCACCGACGCGCTGTGCCGCGTCTTCGATGCGCATGCCGCATCGGCGCTCGAGGCCGCATGAATGCGACGCACGCACCGCCTGTTTCAGCGTCCGCCGAACTGGACGAGCGCCGCCTGCAGGTGGTGGCCGAGCAGGCGATGGGCCTGCGCTGGCAGATCCTGCTGACTGCAACGATCGTGGCCGCGATCGTCTGGCACGCGGTGCCGACGGCGGCCGTGCTCGCGTGGTTCGCCGCCGTCATCGCCAGTCGCGAGTGGCGCGCGGCGGCGCTCGCTCGCATGGCGGGCGACCGCACGCGCCGCATCGATGAACGGCTGCGTGCCACGGTGCATTGGAACCTGCTGATCGGCGCATGCAACGGATCGGCCGCGCTGTTCATGGCCTGGCTGGACCCCGCGCTCGACGCGGTGCTGACGATGATCCTGGTCTCCTGGGGCGCGGGCGCCGTGTCCACCAGCGCCACCGTGATGCGGGCCTTTCTCGCCTATGCGAGCCTGCTCTTCATTCCGACGGCACTGATGTGGGCGCTGGCCGGCTCATGGCTGGGCTGGGGCGTCGCGGCGCTGGTGCTGATGTTCTTCGGCGTGCAGATCCGCTTCGCCAAGCGCAATCTGCAGACCTTCGAGGAATCCTTCCGCATCCGCCTCGAGAATCAGGCGCTGGCGACGAGCCTGGAGTTCGAGCGCGCGCAGCTGGCAATCGCTCGCGATGCCGCGGTCAAGGCCAACCAGGAGAAGAGCCGCTTCCTCGCCGGCGCCAGTCACGATCTTCGCCAACCGCTGCAGGCCATGGCGCTCAATATCGGTGCGCTGCGCCACCTGCCGATGGATGCGGACGCGTTGGCGATCGCCAAGGTCGTCGACAGCAGCCTCGAGCAGCTGCGCTCGATGCTCGATGCCCTGCTCGACGTGTCCAAGCTCGATTCCGGCGTGGTGGTGGCGCAGCCGAAGCGCGTGCAGCTCGATCGCCTGATCGCGGCGGTGGCCGCCGGCTTCGGCGCGGCGGCGGCGCAGCGCAAGGTGGAGCTGCGCTGCGAATGCCCGCCCGAGATCGCGGTGCAGACCGACCCGGACCTGTTGCGCCGCATGCTCGCGAACCTGATCGACAACGCAATCAAGTTCAGTCCCGCGCACGGCGGCCACGTCGACGTCGTGGTGAAGGCGGCAGCGACCCAGGTCGAGGTCACGGTGCGCGACAACGGTCCGGGCATCGCCCCCGAGCACCATCGTCTGGTCTTCGAGGACCTGGTGCAGCTGCACCACGACGCCCCCGGCCGCCCCCCGGGCCATGGGCTGGGACTGGGCATCGTGCGCCGACTCGCCGACCTGCTGATGGTGCCGATCACGCTCGAATCTGACAGTGGCGCCGGCGCCACCTTCCGCCTGAGCGTCCCGCGCGCGCCCCCGACGGCGGCCGCGGCTGAACAAGCCGGCCCTGCATGGAGCCTCGCCGGACGTTGCGTGCTGGTGCTGGACGACGATTCGATGGTGCGCGGCGCCTACCTCAACGCGCTGGACGCGATGGGCTGCCGCGCGCTCGCCGCCGCCAACCTCGAGGAGGCGCTGAACCAGCTCGGCCTCGCGGCCCCCGATGCTGCAGTGGTCGACTTCCGCCTCGGCGGCGGGATGGAAGGCTTCACGGCCATCGACCGCCTGCGCGCGCTGCGCCCGGCGCTGCCGGTGGTGATGGTCACTGCCGACACGGATGCGGCGTTGGTCGAGGCCGCGCGACACCAAGCAGTGCCGCTGCTGCGCAAGCCCGTCGACGCCCGCACGCTCGGGCAGACACTCAGCGCGGCGATCGCATCCCCCTGAGCGCCCGCCCGCCGCACACCAGGAGCAGACGATGAACAAGGACAACAAGGATCGCTGGCTCTCCGAGGGCGCCGAAGCGCTGGTGCAGGAGATCGAGGACGCGCCCGCCGACGCGCTGCACTGTGAGGTGCTCGTCGTGGGCAGTGGCTATGGCGGCGCGGTGACCGCGGCGCGCCTCGCAGGTGCGCGGCCCGAGGCCGGCGGCGACGCCGTGCGCGTCTACGTGCTGGAGCGAGGCAACGAATACCTGCCCGGCGAGTTCCCGGCGACCTTCGCAGAGCTGCCGGGCCACGTGCGATTCAGCCGGCAGGACGGCACGCCGCCGCGCGGCCGCGCCTGGGGCCTGTTCGACCTGCGCCTGGGTGGTGATGTGAATGCGCTGGTGGGCAACGGGCTCGGCGGCGGATCACTGATCAATGCGGCGGTGATGGAGCGGCCGACCGCGGATGCCTTCGATCGGTCGCGCTGGCCCGCTGGCATCGATCGCGAATCGCTGGACTGCCACTACGCCAAGGCCGAGGCAATGCTGGGCATCGCGCAGATTCCCAACGACGTGCCCAAGCTGGTGTCGCTGTTCGCGGCCGGCCGGCGCATCGGCGCCGAGGACTCGCGCAAGGCCTGGGCCGCAGTGGCATTCGAGGACGACGTCCGCAGCGCCGCCGGCGTTACGATGCGCGCCTGCCTGCAGTGCGGTGACTGCGTCAGCGGCTGCAACCACCGCGCCAAGCAGTCGCTCGACGTCAACTACCTGGCGCTCGCGCGAGCCAACCGCGCGCGCCTCTTCTGCGGCGCCACGGTGCACATCATTCGCATGCGCAGCGGCGGCGGCTACGCGGTGGAGTTCTTCTTCACGGATCCGGCCAAGGCACGCAGCGACCGTGCTCGGCCCTACGTGGTGCACGCGCGCAACGTCGTCCTTGCGGCCGGCACGCTCGGGTCGACCGAGATCCTGCTGCGTTCACGCGATGAGGGCCTGCCGCTGGCCGATGCTGCGCTGGGCGAGGGCTTCTCAGGCAACGGTGACCTGATCGCCGTGGCCTGCGGGCAAAAGCAGAAGGCTTGCTCGAGCGCGATGGAAGGCCAGCCGCCCAGGGAACGCAAGATCGGGCCGACCATCACGGGCCTGGTGCGCACGAAGCCGGAGGAGCTCGCGCGCCCTGTCGTGATCGAGGAGTTCGCGATCCCCGGGGCGCTGCGCCGCCTGTTGGCCGAGGTGGTGACGACCACCGATGCCCTCTACGGCCTGGTCGAAGAAGACACGAGCCGGCATCGGCCGGGCGAACGCTTCGACGATCCGCTTGCGGTGAGCGACGAGGTGCTGGAACGCACCCCGGTCTACGGGATGATGGGCGACGACGGTGCCGACGGCACGATCGCGCTGTGTCCCGGCGCGACGAAGTCCGATGCGCAGGTGCGCATCCGATGGGATGGTGTCTCTAAGCTGCCGGTGTTCGAGGCCCAGATGCGTGCGCTGCATGCGGCGCACGACGGCAAGGGCGGCCTGGGCGGCCGCGTCCTGCCGAACCCGATGTGGAAGCCCCTGCCGCCTTTCAAGGTGTTCGACGGCCTGCCGGTGCGGGGGCCGGTCACGACCGTGCATCCACTGGGCGGCTGCCGCATGGCGGACGACAAAGTCCGCGGGGTGGTCGATCCATGGGGCTGCGTCTACAGCGCTTCGGGCGACACCCGGACCCTCCTGCCCGGGCTTGCGGTGCTCGACGGCTCGATCGTGCCTGTGGCCCTGGGCATCAATCCCGCGCTCACCATCACGGCCCTCGCGGAGCGCGCCGTGCCGGTGCTGGCGCAGCGCTGGAAATTGCGGCTGCGCACCAGCGACGCGCAGCAGACCGAGCCACGACCGATGCGGCGCGACCTCACGCAGCCTCGCGCGCCGCGGCCGACGACGATCGCACTGCAGGAGCGCATGACGGGTCGCATCCATGTGGAGGGCGTGGCCTACGAGATGGGGGTGGTCGTCGAGTTCGCGGCGATCGATGCCCACGCGCTGCGTTGCCTGCCGCGCGCGATCGCGCAGCCCAAGGTAGTGCTGACTTTCCGCAGGACCGGCGAGTCCGAGACGCGTGCCACCTGCAGCGGCGAAGCCCAGGTGCTGGTGCGCGAGCAATCCACCTTCGCATCGCGCGTGCGGCGCAGCCTTGACCTCGCACAGCGCAGGCTGCAGCGCTTCTCGGCACCGGAGCCCGGCTACCTTCCCTGGCGCCAACTGGTGGCCCTGTGCTCGCACCTTGGCCAGGTGCGGCTCATCCGCTACGCATGGACGGTCGAGCAGGCCGACGAGAACGCGCCCGTGCAGGTTGGCGAGCATCTACAGCTGACCAAGCGCCTCGAATTCACCGAGTCCGGCAACCCCTGGCGACAGCTCAGCGAGGGCCGGCTCGACCGCATCGACGAATGCACGCGCGAGCTGGGCTGCCTGACGCTGGACCCGTCCTACTTCGTCGAGAAGCTGGTGCCGCTGCTGCAGGTCGAGCGCCAGCAGGACCAGCCCAACCAGCTCGGCGACCTGGCCGAGCTGGCGCTGTGGGTGCTGCGCGTGGTGCTGCGTATCCACCTGCTCAACTTCCTGCCGCCGGCCGACGACTTCAACAAGTCGCAGCAGCGCTTGCCGGGGACCGTCGCCTGCGTCGATCCGCAAGTCATCGACGTGCAGCCCGCCCTGCCCCGGCATCCTGGCCTTAAGAATGTGCCGCGCCGGCTGCTGTCGCGCTATCGGCGAGGCGATGCCAAAGCGCTCGCCCGGCCTGTGCTGCTCATCCACGGCTTTGGCGCCAGCGGCTCCACCTTCGCCCATCCGAGCATCTATCCGAACCTCGTAGGCACCCTGCTTGCAGCCGGGCGGGAGGTGTGGGTCCTGGACCTTCGAACCAGCATCGGCCTCGACCAGCGCGTCTACTGGTCCTTCGACGAGGTCGCGATGGGCGACATCCCGCAAGCGGTGGAGCAGCTGCTTGCGCTCAGTCAGCCGCCCGACGGAAAGCTCGATGTCGTCGCGCATTGCATCGGCGCCGCGATGTTCAGCGTGGCAGTGCTGCGCTCGCCCGAATTGCACCAGAAGATTGGCGCCCTGGTCCTGTCGCAGGTCGGGCCGCTGCTGCGCGCGAGCGCATTCAATCGCTTCCGCGCCTTCATCGCCAGCTATGTGCAGCAGTTCGTCGGCGCCTTGCAGTTCGACACCCGGCCGGCGGATTCGAGCACGCCAGCCTGGCTGCTGATCGATGCGGTGCTCGCCACCTTCCCCTACCCGGACGACGATGGCGAGGCGCAGCGGCTGAAGGCGCTGCCGGGATTCGCCGCCGTGCGCCACCGCGCCGACGCGATCTTCGGGCAGACGATGCGGCTGAAGAATATTGGCGACAACACGCTGCGCGCGCTTGACGCGATCTATGGCTGGGTGATGGTGCGCGGGCTGGCCCAGGTCGGACACTACGCACGCGTGCAGGTGCTCACGGATGCGGCCGGCGCGAACCAGGCGGTGGCCTTCGATGCGCTGGGCGAGCGGTTCGCGTTCCCGGTGCTATTACTGCACGGGCGACAGAACGCGGTCTTCGACTGGCGCGGCGCCTATGACACCTTCTGGCTGCTCAAGCAGGTGTTTCCGGACCAGAGCGGCGGCTTTCCCAAGGAGCCGCCACAGGAGCAGACCGGCGACATCGTGCTCGGGCAGGGCACGCCGCGGCAGCTCCACGTGCTCGCCGAGTACGGACACCAGGACATGCTGATCGGTCAGCACGCGCACCGCGATGTGTTCGCGCGCATCAATGCCTTCCTCGATGAGTTCGCCGAGCCCCCGCCGCCCGGCCTTCCGAAGGCGCCGACGCTGACCGCGCGGCTGCCCTGGATGGGGCCCTGGCTCGGTCGTGTCGACCGCGTCGGCACCGACACGCCCGCACGGCTTCGCTGCAGACTGGCCTTGCAGCCGCCGCCCGCGCACGTCTCGGCCTACGCGGTCGTCCATGTGCCAGCCAAGCGCCAGGACGACATGTGGCACTTCGACTTCCAGGGCATGGTAGTGCAATCGACCACGCGCGAAGCGCTGCTGGACGAAGCCCTGGTGGTGGAGCTGCGCGAAGACTGGCTGGCCACGTACCAAGGCTTCGCCATCCTGACGGTGCACGACGACCTGCCGGTTGTGCGCGAGGCACCGCCCCGGATCTTCGACACCAAGACGGTCGAGGGCCTGTTCGCGCTACCAGACCGCACCCCGCACGTGGATGTCCGCAAGGCCGTCGAGCAGTCGCTGGGCGGCGCCGACGCCGAGGCGCTCGACCTCACGGTGGTGCGCCTGGATCCAGCGTGGATCGATGCCGCCCTGGCACCGGCCGCGGCACCGCAGGCCTCATTGTGCTTTGCCATGGCCAGCTGCCAGTACCCGACGGGCCTGGTCGATCGCCTGCCAGCGCAGCGGACGTACCGGCGCCTGACCGAGCGCCTGAAGACGTCGCCCACAGCGCAGCGGCCGCAACTGCTGCTCCTGAGCGGCGACCAGGTGTACGTCGATCAGGTTGCGGGCCTGTTCGACCCTTCCGGCGCCGACGAGATAGGCCAGGCCTACAAGCTCAACTTCAGGCTCGACGCGCTGCGCCGGATCACGGCATCGCTGCCCACCTACCCCCTGCTCGACGACCATGAGGTGCAAGACAACTGGGAGCCCAGTGCCTTGTCTTCCGACATGGAAAGGAATGGCCTTCGCGCCTACGTCTCGAACCAGCACAAACTGGTCTGCGACAGGCCCCGGCCGCCGTTCGACTACACGATCGCCGCCGCGGGGTTTCCCTTCTACATGCTGGACACACGCAGCACTCGCCAGCGGCGCGCGTTGCGCGCCGCCCCCCATGCCACGCACCTGTCGGAGGCCTCCATCCATGCGACGCCCGACCTCTCGGACCTGCGCATGTGGCTGGAGCGCGCGCCGGCCGACGCGCCCAAGTTCATCGTCTCCCCGGTGGCGCTCTTTCCGTTTCCGCGTGCGGCGGTCTTCGGCCACGACGCCTTGCGTCTGGGGCTAGACGACTGGAGCGGCTACCCCCGATCGCAGTTCGAGCTGCTGGACTTGCTGCGCAACGGGCCGGCACGGCAGGTGGTCGTTCTGTCGGGCGACCGTCATATGTCGAGCGTCTCCAGTCTCTGGATCGAAGGGGACCAAGGGTGGGTCGAAGTGATCTCGATCGTATCGTCGGCACTGTACGCGCCCTGGCCCTTTGCCAATTCGCGCGCTGACGAATACTGGCTCAAAGGTCCGCTCGCATTGAAGCAGCGAGGGTGTGACATCCGTGCCGCGATGGTCACCGCCGCCCTCGGCACAAGCGACGGCTATGCCGTGGTGCGAGTGGCGCGCATCGACGACGGCGCCTGGACCCTCGACGTAACACTTGATCTCGAAGAGGGCGCATGGGAGTGCCGGCGCAGCATTGGCGTACCTGACAACACACACTGGGTGATCGAGGGGCCGCAGGGGCGGCGAATTCGTCAACCCGACGCTGCATCCATGACGCCCGTGTCGCTTGCCGCTCCCGCCGCGAAGTAGACCCCTGCCTGGCGAAGGCCACGGTGCTGGAAGATTGGTGCTGAGGGCTGCGTGAGCTCAATGATGGGGACGCTGCCCAAGCGGAGGCCGAACAGGTAGCAAGGCGCGTTCCGACTGCGCCGCCGAGTGCAAGCTGCGCCATGTGCGCCGCGTCCGCGCTCGCTCCTGGCGGGCGAAAACCTAGGGCGGTTGGGTTGCTGCGCCTCCAACGTTGCGCCGGCGCGTCCTGGCCGATCCGGATCGGCCGTGCGAGAGGAACGAGATCCTGCCTATTTTCGCTGACCGCCGCGACGGCTACCGTCAGGCCGCAAAGCGGTGAGGGCGCCATCACGCCTGACAACGGTGAAGCACGCTTCTCCCTCGGCCCCGGGCCGAACGCGGCGATGATGACCAGGTCGCCCAGCGAGGCCCGTCGCGCGGCGAACCGTTGCGCGAAATGATGCCGCTGCCGCGCTCGCCGCGTATCGCACCCTCGCCATCTGAGGTCAGGTGGTGTGACAAGAGGGGGCGAGCTCACTCGTAGGAGGGGGCGAGCTCACTCGTTCACCCGGCGTTCGAGCTTCTCAATGTTTGCAAGCACCGCATCGAGTGGCGGCACGTCGCCGAAGATCATTTCCCGCCATGGCCACATAGTCGGCGCTCAGCGCGTCGCGCATGGCGGGCGTGGTGTCAGCGTGAATTGGCCATGCGCAGCCGTCGTCAGGCCGAGGTCGGTACTGCCGAAAAAGAGTCGCGCATGTGTCGCGCAGTTCGCGGCGAGATCAAAATTGCCAAGCCACTGCGTTGCCCGTTCATTGCGCATGAGCTGGTGTGCGTCGTAGTAGTGGCGCGAAACCCCTTGACCGCCATGGCGCAGGACACCGCGCCGATCATGCCACTGTCGCAGACCGTGGAGGATGATGATCTAGTCCCAGAACGTGCGCTCAGCCTCGACGGTGATGACGTTTCCAACGCGAAGATCAAGATCAGGAAGATCAGCCGCGACATACGGCGTGACCGCAGCGGACGGATGCGGATCGAGGGCCGACTTCGCGCCCGCTTCGATCTTGACGGCGGACCGGATGTAGTCCTCAGTGCGTACCGTCGCCGCTGGGTACCAGAGCAGCAAGGTCTGTTCATCGGCATCGTCAGGTCGCGCTCCAGTTTCATGCGGCCTTTGCCAAGCGGGGGATGAGGTCGAAGGCCTTCGAGAGCGATGTCCCGCCCTTGAAGAGCAGGCGGGGACTTCCGGCCCCAAGACCGTTGAACAACGCGTCGAGCGTCCAGCACACCCAAAAGTCCTTCTCGACGTTCTGCACGGCGGTGCCGAGGCGCGCGGCGGTTTCTACGAAGAGCGCACCTCTGTCAGCATCGCTCGTGCAATCACTTCTTCATAGGCTGTGTTCATCGCGGCTCCGCCGGGGTGCGGGCGGGCGAGGGCTTGCGCCGTGAGGCGGCCCTTGCCGGATCAGGTGGATCAGTGTCTGGCATCGGGTCGAAGCCCGGGATAGTCCTCAGGAAGCTTTGCATCCACGCGGGCAAAACGCTGAAGCCTTGGGTCAAATCACTCCGGATGCTGTCGCCGTGTTTCGGATCGCTGAGAAGGCGCGCAAGCGTCTTTCTGATGCGGTCGCCGTCTCCGGGGAGCGTGTCCCTGAGCCAGTGCAACGCCTGGACGACCCGCATGGCCGGTCTGCCCGCCCAATAGAGGCGGCTCGGCGCAGTCGGCTTGAACTCGATGGTGAGTTGGTCGAGGTGGATGGAGCGGGGCTGCGTATCTGTGTCGATCGTGACGCGCGCCGGAACGGCATCGGTCAGCCCGAGGTCGTTGGCTGCTGTCATTCCATCGACGAGAATGCGGGCTTGGTCGCGCCGCGCGAGCGCATCGACCACTGCACGGTAGTCAGGTGAAGCGGGACGCTTGGTGAGACTGTTGAGGGCGGGGCGGTCATACAAGCCGCGGTCGAACCGGCGCAACGCGCCACGCGCGACCATGCGTTGCAGCGTCTTGTCGATGGCGGCGCGCGCTCCCAATGCGGCGAAGTCAGCGGGGACCCAGACATAGCCAGGCGCGGCGGCGTCGATCATGGCTGTGATGCGATCTACGGCGTCGGACATTTGAACCCTTTGTCCGAAACTTATGTACAAATTTCGGACAACTAGACCTATTGTCCTGGGACACCCACTACAGCTAGCGTCTTCGCTTCGTTCCGCCACTTATCTAGCGTCAACCTGGACGATCGGGGCGAACCACCTTGAATTGCAGACAGTTGGGTAGTCGGTAAGGTGCGGGGGTCTAGACGAAACTCGACGGGCTCGAGTGCGTTCTGCACTGTCCTCTGTGAGACCGGTTGTCAAACGTTCAAAAGACGGTGCGCAGCGCATCTGACGCTCCTTGAAAGGCGCGGCTGCGCGGCCCCGCTACGACACCGACTGCGGGATCGTGAACACCATGTTTGCCGCGCCGCGGAATTCGCCCTTCGTCACAAGGAACCACAGCGTCGCGTGGTCGCCGAACAGCTCGCCAACGTTGCCGCTCGCGGCGGCGCGGCGCGCGACCATCATGCCGTAGGTGCTGGCGCGCGTTTCGGCGGCGGTGAAGTGGTTGCCGGTGACGCTCATGAAGTTGCCGGCGCAAACCACCGTGTCGGCCGTGAAGGTGTTGCCCGTCAGCACCACGGTCTGGAACAGGCCCCGTGCCTGTCTGACGGTCAGCAGCTTGATGGTTTCCGCGCCTAGCGCCAGCCGCGTCACCAGGTTGTGCGCGAAGACCAGTTGGCCGGTGCCGGGTTGGACCTCAAAATCCCCGGGCTGCAGTGCGCGCAGCAGCGCTTCGCGCGGTACCTCGGGGTCGGGGATGCCGTAGAACGCCACGTCGCCCGCGAACTGGCATTGCGTGATTTCGCAGACGCTGGTGATCTCCTGGAACACGGCCGCGGCCCGTATCGCCGCCGGCAGCGTGCAGCCGCGCATGCGCAGCACGCGCGCGTTGCCCACGGCCAGCCAGGGCAGCTGGCTGTCGTTCCTGCCGGCCACGTGCACGCCATCGAGTTCGACCTGGGCGTTGTTGTTCAGCGCGACCAGCGCGCGGCCGCTCAGCGTCAGCTGCAGGTCGCGCAGTTCCAGCGCGGCCAAGCCGGCCAAGGCGATCGGGCCGGCAGCCGCGATCACCGCCGTAGGCCCGCAGCCGTGCAGCGATAGACGCCGCGCGGGTCGCGTGTTCGCCGCGTCCAGCTGCAGGCCGGCCTCCAGGCGGTGCTGGCCTGGCAGGAAGCAGATGCACAGCGAGGGGCGCGCAGCCAGAAGCTTCTCCAGCAGTTCGCTACTCAGTTCAGGGAAGTTGCCTCCCTCGCCGATAGTGATCTCGCAGCCGCCACCCCCATCGCTGGTGGTCGGTGTCGTGGCCGTGGCCGCGAACACCAGCACCTGCTCGGACACGGGGCTGCCGCCGCTGGTCAGCAGATGCGCGCGCACGCGCTGGTGTTGCGGCGTGCCCAACTGCCATGGGCATTCGGCCAGCCCCTGGGCGTCGCAGCTAGCGTCGAAGTCGTCGGCCGGCGGACTGCCCACGCTACCGGCGCCGACCTCCACGGTGAAGCGCACGCGCGCGCCGGGCACCGGCAGTGCGCCGCGCATCACGCGCACGCGCAGCGGCTCGGGCAACGCGCCGCCGGGGGTGGTGTCCTGGCCGTCGCCACCCACATAGAGGAGTTGCGTCATCCTGGTGAGCGCCGGGAACACGTCGCGGCAGTCGGTGATGGCCGTGATCAAGCCGTTGGCATCCACCGTCACCAGGCCCAGGCGGGCCCAGCCGTCGCGCACGCCGGCCGGCGGCTCGGCGACGGGTTCGCCGTCGCCGTCGCGCGGCCATTCCACGTCGGCCGTGACAGTGCGCGCCGGAATCTGCCAGTAGTCGCCCGGCCGGTAGCTGCCGCCGGGCGCAAAGCGGATCTGCACCCCGTCCTCCAGCGTGATCCAGTCGCCTTCCTCCACCGCCAGCGCGTTCTCGCCGACCGTGGCCGACGTGTGGTCCCAGCGCCGCAGTACCGGATGGCGCGCCGGATCCTGGCCCAGCGTGCCGGCGGGCACGCCGGCGAGCACCAGTTCCAGCGCATCGTTGCCATCGTGCAGGTACTCGAAGAGCTGGCCAGCGCGGCCCTGCAACTCGGCCTCGTCATCAACCAGTTCCACGCGGTCGTGCAGGGCCAGGTCCAGGTTGGCGTCGCGCCCGCGTGCGGCCAGACGCACCGTGGTGCGGTTGGCGGCGGTGTCGATGCTGACTTCCTGCACCGCGTAGGCGACCGAACCGTTCTCGCGCGACCACTTGAACCTGGCTGCGCCGGTCGTGTCCACGGCGTGGATTTCCACGCGGTAGAGCTGGTTCTCTAGCCGGCGGTAACCGGCGCTGGCGACGATCTCGCAGACGCCGGTCGCGGCCAGCTCGGGCTCGGCGCGCGCGGCCATGCGCGCGGCCGGCGGCGCGGTCAGAGCGCTCCAGGCGGCCACGTCGGCGCCGCAGTGCCAGGCGGCGTCGCTGGGCGCGGCCGGCAGGGCGAGCGCGCGCACCTGTACCACCTGCTGCGCGCGCGTGGCCGTGTCGGGCCCGCCCAGCGCCACCTCGCGGATGCCAGGGGCCTCCAGTGCGCTCACATGGCGTTGCCAGGCGCGCAGGTAGACGAGGTGCGTGCCAGCCACGAGCCGAAACGGCACGCCGCCATCGGGCTGGTTGGCCAGCGAGGCGGCCTGCTCCCATTCGCACAGCTGGCCCTGCGCGTAGTAGCGGCCCGCGCCGATGCGCAGGCTGGCCGCCGGTAGTGCCGCGGGCGCGCCGGCGCCGGTGGCGGCCACGCGCCAGGCCTGCCCGCCGCCGACCAGCCAGGGCGCCTCGGTGCCGGCCACTGCAAGCCCGGCCAGCGCCGGGCTTCCGGCCACAGGCTGCACGCTCCAGGTGTTGCCGCCGTTGGTCGTGGCCAGCAGCGTGCCGTCGTCACCTGCGATCCAGCCGTTGTTGGCGTCGCGAAAACGCACGGCGCGCAGCCTGGCGGTGCTGCCGCTGGTGGTGGCCGTCCAGGTGGCGCCGCCATCGTTGCTGCGCAGCACGGTGCCGCCATCGCCTACCGCCCAGGCCTGGCCGCCGGTCAGCGACACCGCGCGCAGCGTGGCGGTGCTGCCGCCATCCACGCGGCTCCAGGCCGCGCCGCCGTCGGTCGTACGCACGATGGCGCCGCCCGGCCCCACGGCCAGGCCGTCCTGCGCGCTGGCGAAGGCCACGGCGTACAGCCGGTCCACGCCGCCGGCGTGACGCGTCCAGTTGGCGCCGCCGTCCACGGTGCGCAGCACCAGGCCGCCATCGCCCACGGCCCAGGCGTGCTGGGCATCGAACACCGCCGCGCCGCGCAGCGTCTGCAGGCTGCCGGCGTTCTGCACGGTCCAACTGCTGCCCGCGTTGTTGGTGCGCAGCACGGTGCCGCCGTCGCCCACGGCCCAGCCGGTGTTGGCGGCGCGTGCGATGGCGCGCAGGTGCCGCGTGCTGCCGGTGCTGGCGAGGGTCCAGGCCGCACCACCGTTGGTGCTGACCAGCAGCGCGCCATCCTCGCCGGCGATCCAGACGCTGTCTGCGTCGGCCGCGTGCACCGCCAGCGCACCCATGCCGGCCGACAGCGCGAAGCCGGCGTTCTCGGCCGGCGCGCCGCTGACACCGATCACATCCTCGGCCAGCCGCTCGGCGCGGTGGCGCGTGATGTCGCCCTGCTCGTTGAAATCCGCATCGGTGATCACGCGGCCTTGCTGTATGCGCACGGCGGTGTAGTGCGCGCCGGGCTCGAAGGTCTCGCGCGAGAGATCGGCTTTCATGGTGTCCTCCTCAGTTGGCGTAGTGCACGCTGGCGGCCAGGCCCAGGCGCAGGTATTCGGCGAGCGCGTCGCGCAGATTGGCCTCGCGCTGCGGTTGCTGCAGGTGTTCGTAGGCGCCCATCTCGGCGCCGCTGGCCGCACCGGCGCGGATCTGCCCGGCGCAGCGCAGCTCCAGCTGGCCCAGTGCCGGGTCGCCATAGCGGCGCGAGACAAACAGCGGCCGCACCGTGGCCTCAACCTCGGCGCGCACGGCGTCCTTGTCGGCCGCCGTGGCGGTGGCGGGCAGGGCGGCAAGGCGGACTTCGGTCTCGAGTTGCGGCTGGCAGCGGTAGCGCCGCGGCACCTGCGAGGCCGGCGGCACGTAGCAAAAGCGCACGCAGCCGATCTGGCGCCGCTCGGCCAGCACCGGCGCGTCGAAGATGCAGTCGCTGGCATTGAGCGACAGCGCGTTGACGGCGCCGAAGAAGCTGGCGCGTTGCAGGTCCAGCGCGGCCTCGGGCGCGTCCAGCGCGGCCGTTGCCGCGCCGTCGGCGAGGCCGAGGCCGACGATGCTGTCGGCCACCTCAACGCCGCGCACCGGGCCGGCCAAGGCGACCGGCGCGCAAAGGCTTTGGAGCAGCCGCAATTGCAGGCGCGGGCTGTCGGCGCCGACCATCAGGTGCTGTGCGCCCAGCACCGTGTCGGGCAGCAACGTGCAATGCGCCAATTCCAGTTGCCCCAGGTGGCCGGAAGCCTGCAGCGGCCCCTGCAGCAGCAGGCCATGCAGGAACAGCGCGCCGGGGTTCGCGGCATCGGTATCGGCCGTGCCGCGCACCTGCAGCCGGCCTTCCCAATGCGCGCGCACCTGCCGGGCCTCGAAGCGGCCGGGCACGCGCTCCACGCTGCCGGGCGGTGCGCCGGGGATGGGCTGCAGCGGCCATTGGCCGGCCACCACCAGCAGTTGCGAGGCTTCTGGGATCTCGATCTCCAGCGCGACCGCGGTGTCGATCTCCGACAGGCTGTCCATCACCACGATGACGCCGGTGCGCCCGGCCGGCTGCGCGTTCCAGGCGTCGACGGCCTCGCGCAGCGTGGGGAACAAGATGCCGCTTCCGTCGTCGGGCAGCAGGTGCGACACGCCCACCTGCCAAACCTCGGGGTCGAAGAAGCCGCCAACGTCCTCGTCGGCCGTGCTGCCTTCGGCCGCGCGGTTCGCCGCGCGAAGGGCCGCGCTGCGCTCGTAGGGGCCACCGCCGATGTCGGCGACGCCGCCGTGGGCCGCATGCAGCCAGACGCGCTCCACCTCGAGCGCGGCGGGAAAGCCGATGCGGCCGCGCTGCAGGTCCAGTGCCAGCGCGCGTGGCGTGGGAATCGCCAGTTCCACGGTGTCGGGGATCTCGCAGATGCAGATGTCCTCGCGCGGCACCTCCACCGGCAAGGTCTCGCCGGCCAGTTGCACGAAGCAGCGCAGCACCGGATCGCGCTCGGTCATGAAGCGCGCCGCCGGTTCGGCCTGTCCTGCCCGCAACCGTTCCAGTTCGGCATGCAGTGCCAGTTCGCGCAGAGGCGCGCTGGCGTGTTCCTCGCGCGCGGCCTGCGTGATGGCACTGCCGCTGGTCTCGGTGCGCGGGCGGTTGAAGAGCGGCGCGTCCACGCCGGCCGGATGCATGTGCCAAAAGCCCTCGGCGTGGCGGCGCGCGCTGATGAAGTCGGCGCTCGTCATCTCCGCAGCGGCGCCAGGCGCGCCGAGGCCCAGGTGCTGCGAGCGCAGGCGCCACAGGTACAAGCCGACGTTCGGGATGTTGAAGCGCCCGCCGCGCGTGTCTGCGTTGCGCACCTCCAGCGTGTGGGCGAAGGGATCGAAGGCGCCGACCGAGGTTTGGGCCAACTCGGCCGCCGCGGCGTCGCGCACGCAGGCCGTGGCGGTGGGCCGCATGCGCACATGGTTCATGTGCTGGGTGGTGCCCAGGCGCTGGAAGAATTCCACGGCCGCAGCGGGCCAGCCGGTGACGTCGCGCGCCAGTTGCTCCAGCACCAGCGTCGTGCCCTTGCGCCGGCGGTAGGCGATGGTATTGGCGACCCAGGCGCGGGTGCTGACGCCCGCCGAGGGCACCGGCCGGATCGGCCGCGCGCCCAGCAGGTCGCCGATGTAGGGCACGGTCCATTCGTCGCAGGTCTCGATGAACCAGTTGTCATACAGCCGCGCGGTGTCGGCCTCCACCGCCTCGAGTTCGCTTTCGATCACGGCCAGCAGCGCGCGCAGCGGCGCGCCCTGCTCGCCATCGCGCAGGCGGTGGATGACCGGCAGCAGCTGGTAGAGCCGTTCGGGGGTGAGCAGACTCATAGCGTGGCCTCCACCAGTTCGAGTGCCGCGGGGTTCAGCAGCATCAGCTCGGCTGGCTTCATCGCCTTGGCCGTGCGGTCCCAGCGCCCGCCAAACGCCGGCACGACCTGCATGTCGGTGGCGCCCGCCGTGGCTTCGCCATACGGTTGCAGCACGTCAAGATCCACCGCCACCACGCCCGGCACTTGGTGCAGCAGTGCAAGCAGTTCGGCCGCCGTGACCGACTGCGCCAGGTCGCGCGCATCGAAGCCGAAGGCCCATTGCAGCTTCGTCCTGCAAGCCGCGTGCACGGTGTCGGCTTCGTAGCGCGAATCGATCGCGACACGCGCCGTGCAGCGGAAGTAACGCAGCACCGAGGCGCCCAGCACGAAGGGCTGCGACGGATCGGACAGGTCGGCGATGGCCTGGCGCAGGTTGTCCATGACCTCGGCGCCCGGTGCGCCGCCGGTGGCGCCAGCCACCGACAGCAGCACGCGCGAGCTGCCGTCGACCCAGGCCAGGTCGGCGCGCGCCTTGCCGATGCCGGGAAAGGCGCGCGCGAAGTCCTGGTAGTCCGACAGTGAGACCACGCGCTCGAAGGCCAGCAAGGTCAGCGGCGCGTTGCGGCGCGCATCGTGAAGTTGCTCGGGCCCCTGGGCGCCGCTGGCTGGCAGCGGGTTGCTCACGCCGCGCAGGCCCAGCGCCATGGCGCGCAGCATGGTCAGCGTACGCGCCGCGACTTCGCCGTCCGGACCGATGCCGCTGCGGTAGCGCGCCTGCACGTTCATCTGGCCGCTGGGCAGGCGCGCGCCGCTGCGGCCGTCGCCGAACAGGATCTCCATGCGCGCCTCGTTGTCGATGCGCGTGGCGTAGACATGCTCGTCACGTGCAGCGCTGTAGAGCGAAGGCTGCTCGGTCCACAGCAGGCCGTTGACGCGCAGTTCCAGCGTGCTCTTTACGCCGGTAGCCGAGGCCGCCGTCAGGTGCGTGGTCGGCGGTCTGCGAAGCGTGAAGCGCTGCAACGGTTCCTTCGCGTCGCCGTTGCCCAGCACCTCCTGCACGCTCTCGCCATGCGTGGCGCGAACCACGTTGGCGTGGATCTGGAGGTCCTCGCGCCGGTAGCTGTACGTCAGCGCCCGCTGCAGCACCAGCATGCTGCGGCCACCGCCATGCACCACCTCGTCGAGCAACGCGATTTCGGCCGCATCCACGCCGGGCAGGTCGTGCCGCGCGCCGACGAAGGCGAGCGGCTGGCCGTGCGCCAGGCCCAGCACCATAGTCGACAGCTCGATGCGCTTGCTGCCTGCTTCCACCGGCGACTCGATCGGCAGCTCGGCCATCGGCTGGCGCCGGCTGGCGACATGGGCCGTGGTGTCGCGAAACAGGAAGGCTTCAGAAGGCGCAGTGCTTCGGGGCTGGCCGCTGCCATCGGCCAAGCGAAGCGCCGTCGCGCGCGCCGACAGGCCATAGTCGGCGCGCGAGACTTCGCGGGCGTCGAACAGGGCATAGGCAGTGGCCTTCTCGCTGGGCGCGTCGAAGACCATCCAGCTGCCGGGCGCGAGCTTGGGTACCGGGCGCTCCAGCAGCGCATGGCAGGGCGGCAGCACCGTGCTGGCCAGGTTGCTGTTGCCCTGCGAGTCGGTCCAGATGTTGCGGCTTGCGCCCAGCGCGCCGCCGCCGGAGAGCGGGTCGCCGTCGTCCCAGCCGCTCGTGTAGACCGGCTCCTTGGTGTTGGCGGCGGGCAGCGAGCCCCACTTGGGCGCGTTGTGGCCGAAAAAGCCCAGCCGCTGCGAGAAGCTGAAGGTGCCGGCCTCCGGCGCCACCGGCTTGGACGGGGGCTTGACGCTGGCCGTGATCGCCTGCACCAACTGCAGGCTGCTCCAGCCCTGCATCGCGATCATGGCCTGCAGCTCGTTCTCCTTCCAGCTCTGGCTGGCAATGGTGCTGCCGAGCGCGCTGCTGGTGAAAGGCACGCTCTCGATCTGCGCCTGCGCGTAGCCGCCGAAGGAGAAGGACAGGATCGGCACCGCCCAGTGCAGCAGCGGCGGCGCTGCCGGCGTCACCGGGTCGGGCAGCGGCTCCAGTTCGATGCGCACGCGGCGCAGCGCGGGCTCGTCCTGCACCTCCAGCGCGCGCAGCACCAGGTGGCGCAACTGGCTGCCGTTCTTGCCGACGAAGAGCAGCAGCTCGCCGGCCTGGATGCCGCTGGCCTGGTCGGAGAGATAGACGCGCGCGACGTCGAGTGCATCGACCGTGGGCTCCACGGCCAGGCCGGGGTCCAGCCGGTACAGGCTGCCGCTGCTCAGGGCCGGGTGCAGGCCGGCGGTCTCGCTGGCCAGGCTGCCTTCGGGATAGAGCATGACCAGTCGCCGCGTGCCGGCCACGTCGAGCAAGGCCAGGTCCGCCGGGCGGCTCTGGCGCGGGCGCAGCGCATTCCATTCGGCGCGCGCGACGATCGTTTCGCTGGTCTCGAAGACCTGCGGCAGCTTGCCCTGCGGCGGCACGCTTTGCACCGGCGCGCCGGCCGCGATCGTGCAGACGCCCGGGGCCCCCGGTGCGTCTTCCACGGTGAAGACCAGGTGCACGCTGGCGGCCACGCCGGGCCGCAGTTCGTAGCCGACGGCGCGCGCCAGTTCGAGCACCGAGCGGCGTTCGGTGGCTGTGCGCAGGAAGCCCTCGTTGGCGATGCGCTCCTGGTAGAAGGTCAGCACATCGGCCACGCAGGCGGACGCGTCCACCAGCGCGATGGCCGCGTCGTCGGGCTCGCGGGTGCGCAGCGCGGCCAGCGGCCGCGGCGCACTTGCAGGCACGCCGGGCACATGCCACAGCGGCAGCCGAGCCAGCATGCGCTGATAGAAGCCGGGCTGGGTGTCGATGCGCCAAGACAGCGCGGACAGGCCGGGCGCGTTGTAGATCACGCCGGGCTCGGCCTGGCCCTCGCAGCAGTGGCAGCCGTCCAGCGGGGTGTCGTCGCTGCTCATTTCATTTCCTCCGCGGCATGCACCTCGAACCTGATGCGGCCGTGCTCGGGCGCGTTCGGGTCGTTGTCCAGCCGCGCGATCTCCAGCCGCGCCATCGCAATGCGGCCGGCGTCGATCTCGCCATGAGGTTGCCGGCCCAGGCGCTGGAAGCGCAGCGGCTCCACATGCGAGACCCCTTGCACCGCCATTGCCGCGGCGACCACGGCGCTCAGGTAGACCGGCTCACCGAAGCTGAAGCGGTCCGGGTGGAAGAAGCCGCCCGGGGTGGCGGCGAACACGCGCAGCAGCCGGCGCTGCACGTCGGCCGCGAAATAGCCCGGCCGGGTGCAGACGTGCAGCGCGATGTCCAGCGCTACGTAGGCCGGCGCGTCGATCTCGACGTCGTGCCCGGCAAGACGATAGCGGTCGATGAAGGCCGTGAGGCTGTCCTCGAAGGCCGGGTCCATGCCCTCGGCGCCGCGCCGGTCCACCGTGATGAACATGGTGTGCCAGCTTCCGGTCCAGCGCCGCGTGGCCACGGCGCGCTGCACGCGGGCGTCGCGCATCGCGACCTCGGCATAGTCCGGCGCCGTCACCGCGCGCTCCTGGCGCCGGAAGGCCTGCGGCGCGTCCATGCGCGCGCGCGCCAGCGTGACCGGGTCCACGCCGCCGGCGGCCGGCAGCGGATTGCGCACCCGCGTGATGCCATCGAAGTTGCACAGCACATGGGCGATCGCGTCGGCACCCACGTTGCCCGCGCTGCCGTTGCCCACGCGCACGCGCGCCGACAAGGCCTCGGCCGCGCCGGGGCGCAGGCCGTTCACGCCATCACCGAAGCGCAGCAGCACCTGGCCGTCAGCCTCGGCCTCGGCCACGAACTCGGCGGCAGCGGCGCCACTTTGCAGCAGGTCGCGCCGGGCACTCCAGCGGCGGCGGTCGCCGTCGCTCGTCACGAGCACCGCTTCGCGCGTGTCGGCCAGGTCGCGCCGCAGCGCAGCTGTGGCGCTCGCAGCCGGATCCACCAGCAGCGGCTGGCCGGACGCATCGCGCACCAGGGCTTGCCGCGTCCACGGCAGCAGCGTGGGCTGGGCCAGGCGAAAGCGCGGCACGCGGCCGCCGGGCACCGGCACCAGGGACTCGAAGCGCGGCGCGCTGAAGCCGTGGTCGGCCAACACGATGTTGGCGCAGGCGCCGGCCATGTCCTGCACCAGCACGCCGGCGATGACCTTGGACAGGCACAGGTCGAAGGGCAGCGCGTCCTCGGCCTGCCATTGCACTTCGACCAGCGACTGCTCGGTGACCCGGTCGCGCCGCGGCACGGGCGAAGGCGCGCGTCCGGGGCTGGCCTCGGGGTCCACGTGCGTGAGGCGGACCACGTGGCGCTGCTGGGCGTCGGCGTCCTGCGCGAGGCCGTTGGTGGTGCCGGCGCGCGCCTCCAGCAGCAGCAGGTCGCCCACGCGCAGACGCAGGCGGTTCGCCTCGTCGTCGCGCAAGAAGGCGTGCGTGGCGCCGCGTGGCAGGCAGCAGGCCTCATCGCTCCAGGTGTAGAAGCGCAAGTCGTTGTGCGCGCTGTAGAGCTGCAGGGGCGTCAGCAGTTCGAAGGGCTGCGCGCCGGCCGCGACCAGCGCCTGCGCGCTGTCGGGCGAGCCGAGCCGCGTGGGCGAACCGTGCGCGCGCGTCAGCAGCAGCGTGCCGTCCAGGCCGGTCGCGCCGTCGCAGGCGGTGAGCATTTGGCCGTCGGACGCGGCATCGATCTCGAAGGCCACCCAGGTGCGCGCGTTGCAGCCCTCGTGCACTGCGTAGTCTAAAAGCCGGGCATGCCGGCGCACCGACACGCGCTGGCGCGCCGTGCCCAGGTAGGCCTCGGTCGCGACTGCGTCCTGGAAGTAGGCGATCTCGTCGGCGCGGAAGGCCAGCGCCTCGGACAGCGTGACCATCAGATCGGCCGGGCTGCGTTCCTTCCAGTTCGGCATCAACACCGACAGCCGGTCCAGTACCAGCCGGCGGAAGCTCTGGTAGTCGCGCGCCAGATAGTCGATGTCGGGCGCGCGTTGCAGCAGCGGCGCACAGTCGTCCTCCACGCGGCAGTCGAAGTCGCTGGGGCAGTCGACCTTGAAGCCGAAGGCGATCTGCGCCAGGGCCGGGTCGATGCCTTCGGGCGGCGCCTCGGAGCCGGCCGAGGCCACCAGCCGCAGCTGGTAGCGCGAGAAGTCGCCGATGCTGTCCAGCTCCACGGTCAGCACGTCGCCACTGGCCGCCACGCCGATGGCGTGCGGGTCGCGCACGCGCACGCCGCCGCGGATCTCGACGTTGGCCGCGGTCAGCGGCGCGGCCGGCGCGAAGGCCAGGTCGTGCACGAAATGCAGCAGCAGCCGCGGCTGGCCGTGCACCACCTCCAGGTACTCGATGCCGTTGAAGGCCCGAGGTGGATCGGCCTGCGCGGCCTGGCGCACGGCGGCGATGCGGCCCGGGTTGCTGCAGAGGTATTGGCTCTTCATGTGATCTCCCGCCGGAACTGCGCCTGGCCGCTCTGCTGCGTTTCCAGCACCGTGTAGCGCACCGTCACCGAGAGGGTCGCGTCCTCGCTCTCGGCGCTGACCTCGTCGATGCGCATCAGGTGGCCCAGCCACTGCTGCAGCGAGCCGTGCACCAGCGCCTGCACCGTGGCCGCCAGCTCGGGGCTGTTGGGCGCGAACACCAGCTGCATCAGGCCGCAGCCGAAGTCGGGCCGGTTCACGCGTTCACCCGGCACGGTGAACAGCAGCTGCTCGATCAGGTCGCGCAGGTGTGCCTCGCGCGACACCGTCGCGCTGCGGCCGCGGCCGTCGATGCGGAAGGGGAATCCGATGTCGGTGTCCATGGTGTTCACATCCCTATGACGCGGGTCTGCGCGGCCACCGCCACCAGCGGCGTGCCGGTGGGTGCGCAGATGGCCTGGCTGCTCATCAGCAGCACCGGCTGGCCGGCGGCGAACACGCGCGTGGCCGCCACGATCCATTGCGCTGTCACGCAGGGCCCGTTGCCTTGCGGCGGCGAGAAGGCGCAACCGGCCACCAGGTAGGGCGCCGCCTGCGTCGCCACCGGCTGTCCCGAGACCAGCACGCGCGGCACGGGGGCGCTAGGCGTGGCCTGGCCGCCGTGCGCGCACAAGACCGTGGCGCCGAGGTGGAGGAGGGGCCCGGACATGCTGCTGCGCCTAGACGATGGTGAGGGCGCCGGCGTTGATGGTGACCGTGGGACCGGTCATCACGATGGACGCGCCCTTGCCGTTCTGGATGTAGATGCCGGTGTCGTTGACGATCAAGGTGGCACCGGTCGCGCTCTTGAGCATGATCCCGCCGCTGGGCCCGGGCAGGTCGCTGATGGTCAGGCCGTTCTGCAGCGGTGTCTGCAGGGTGATGGCTTGCACCGCCGGGGGCGTGAGCCGCGCCAGCGCCGGCACCTCGGCCGCGCTGCCCCAGAAGCAGCCGACCCAGATCGGGTGGTCGATGTCGCCCTGCTCGTACTCGATCCAGACGCCCGAGCCGATCACAGGCAGCGCGAACATGCCGTTCTGGATCCCTGCCACCGGCACGCAGGGCAGCGCCCAGGTCGAGGGCATCAGCCCGCCCACGTCGGGCACCTGCACCATCAGCCGGCCCATCTGCATCGGGTCGATGTTGTTGAGCACCATGCCGCGGTACTTGCCGTAGAACTTCTCGGGCACTGGATGGGCTCCTTCAGACGGGGACCTTGGGCGTGATCGACACCAGCCCGTTGCGCGTGAGTTCGAAGCTCTGCTTGAACTCGCCGCGCCTGAGGTTGCTGGTCACGCTGCTGACGTAGTACAGCCCGTCGTAGGCAATGCCCACGCCGCGCACGCCGACCAACGCGCGCGCCTTCAGCGGCCGGCCGTAGCGCAGCACGTCCAGCGTGCCGCTGCCGCTCACCGCGTCCTGCGACTTGGCCGCTTCCGCGAGGCCGGCCGAGATCGCCCGCATCGGGCTCATCTTGGCGGTGTCCTTCATGAACTTGATGTTGGCGAGCGGCGTGGGCAGCGCGCCCAGCGGCGGCTGCAGCGGGTTCAGGTTGGGGATCGGAATCGGGACCGGGACGCGCGTGAGCTGGTTCTGGATGAACACGACGGGCAGCACGCCTTTGTCGGGATCGAAGGTGAAGCTGAGCGACTCCACGTTGGTCAGCGCGTCCATGTCCACGTTCAGCGCCGGCTGCGGCACGCCGATCTTGAGTTCGGGGCCGAAGTAGGCGATGTTGGTGCCCGGCGTCGGCCCCGGCTCGACGTAGAACACATAACCCACCTGGCGCGCCAGCTCCTGGATGTAGGCCAGGTCGGTGCCCTGCTGCGCCGGGATCTTGTCGATCGGGATCTGCACATCGGGGAAGAGCACCGGGATGATCATGGGGATGAGGCCGAAGGGCGCGTACTTGGCGCACAGCAGCGCCACGCGCCCCTCCACCGGCACGGCCGGGAAGGGCAGGCCGCTCCAGTCCTGCTTGTCCATGGCCTTGGTCACGTCCTCGCCGGTCACGACCAGGCTGCCGGGTTGACCCTGGCTGCCGGGCTGAACCTGCACGTTGGTCATCACGCCGTCGAAGAGGGGCTGCGGCTGGCCGTTGAGCGTCACCACCAGCAGCACGCGCAGCGCCGGCGTGAAGGGCGTCGAGTTGACGCCGGCCAAAAGGAAGATGGTGTTGAGTTCCGAGCGCGCAGTGATCGAGAACTTGAGCTGGAAGCCGCTCGCGCTGCCGGTGGCGGTGCGCACCTCGACGCTCTCGAGTGCGTCCGTCACCACCCGCGGCACCGGGATCGGCACGATGGGGCCGATCAACAGGCTGAGCTGGATGCCCTTAGCGAACATCTCCGGCTCCAGGGGCGGGCACGCCCTCGGGCAGCGTGATGGCCAGTTGGCGGCCGACATCGGCCACCAGCGCCTCGGGCAGCAGCGCGCCGTTGGCGTCGGCCAGGCGCCAGTTCTGCTCGGCCGCGCCCAGGTGCTGCGCGGCCAGGTTGTCGAGCCGGTCGCCGGCCACGACAGTGGCGGTGGCCATCCGCGCGAAGTTCTCCGGCGGCGGCAGGAAGCGCCGCGTGACGAACACCACCCGTCGGCCGTCCGGCAAGGTGGCCTGCGCGGTCGGCAAGCCGTGGTAGCGGCTGTCCGGCGCGAAGGTCGGCTGCGCCAGGCCGTTGGCCTGCATGAAGGCCTGGATCGGATCGACCATCACGAAATCCCCCCGATGCCGAGCGTGGAGAAGCTCACGGGCTGCACCTTGGCGGCCAGCCTCTCCTTGCCCTGCAGATAGGTCATGAACAAGGCTCCGCCCTTGGACGAGAAGCCCAGGTCGTCCACCGACAGCACGCGCAGGCTGAACGAGACCTTGGCGCGGATCGGGTTGAGGGCCGGGTCGAATGCCTCCTCGGTGATCGAGAAGTCGGCCAGCTTCACCGGCACGATGCGGCTCTTGCCCCAGACGAAAAGAAGCAGCGGCGCCAGCATGGGCGCGATCTCCAAGGTGCCGGAGCTGGCCTGGCTGTCCACCCGCTGCAGCTGCGCCGCACTCGGATGCGACAGCGACTCCAGCACCGCCAGCTGTGGCGCGATGCCGTGGGCGATGACGCTGGCGTTCTGGTCCGGGAACTCGAGCTGGTCGGTGGCGTCGATGTCGGCCTCGAAGCTGATGGTCTCCACCGCCGGGCCCTTGAAGCGCGTGGGCTCGGTGCGGTCGGTGCCTTCGCCGCCCACCGACTGGGCCTGGAGCTTGCGCGTCAGCGAGTCGGCGTTGTATTGCAGCGAGATCACGCGCTGCACCTGCGCCGATTCCGGGTCGACCAGCACCAGGCCGCCCTTGATCAGCTTGGGGGAGTTGGGGGAGGTGGTCATGGTTCAGGGCGTTGGCTGGGGCTTGGCCGGCGGCGGCGCGAAGGTCGACTTCGCGTAGAAGTCGGCATCCGGCTCGGGGCGGTTGAAGTGCTGGTGCGCGGACACATCCAGCTCGCCGTGGTGCAGGTAGGCCAGCACGCGCGTGGCCGTGGCCTTCAGCGTGGTCTTGCCGGTCTTGGGGTTGTGGGTGCGCGCCACGACCCAGCGGTAGCGGTCGGGGTTGTTCAGCGTGGCGCGCGCGGTGGCCAGGTAGGTGGCGTCGTCGGGCACGACGTCGGCACTGAGTTCGTGGACTTCGCTGCCGCCGTCGGGCAGGCTGCCCGTCAGCCGGTAGGTCAGCTGCGGCTGCCCTTCCTTGCCGACCGAGGGGCGGGAACTCAGGGCGCCGGGCTGGAAACCCTTCCCGGTCTTCCCCTGGACGCTGCGGTACAGCGCCAGGAAGCCCGGCGCGCCCTGCGGGTCCCAGTGCGTCTGCGCGATCACGCGGCGGTACAAGCGCTGGCCCTTCTGCTGGTAGGTGCCGTTCTTGAGCGCCACGCTCTCGGGGCGCGTGTCCTTGGCCACCAGCTTGGCCGCCAGCGCCTTGCGCTGCTTCTCGGACAGGTGGCCGTACAGGCGCTCGAGCTCGGGCAGCAGTTCCTTCGTCGTGAACAGGTCCTCGCCCGGGCGCTGGAACATCGGGCCCGAGAAGGCTTCGTACTGCTGGGCTTGCGCAACACGCGTCCTGCGCTCGGCGTCGCGTTCCTTCAGCTCGGCCGCGATCGCCACCTTGCGCTCGGCCATGGCCTTGGCCCGCGCCGCCTTGGCGGCCCTGAGTTCCGCCCCCTTGAGCTTCTTGTCGACGGCGGGCGGCTCAGGATGTGCGGCCGCCACCTCGGCGCGGAAGGCCGCGTCCGCGCGCTTGCCGAGCAGGGGGTCGGTGCCGTACTCCTGCTCGTGCGTGGGCGCAGTCACGCTGCCGGCGCCAGCGAAGGCTTCGTCGAGCAGGTCCAGCATCTCCTTGGTGCGGCCGATGTCGCAGCCCTTGATGCGGATCACGGTGCGCGCGTCAATCTGCTTGCCGACCTTGGCCAGCGGGGACGCGCCGCTGGCCGGGCGCAAGGCCTTGCGCAGTTCGGTCACGTTGAGCTTCTTGTCCTTGTCGTCGCCATCGAGCGCGAAGCTCAAGGTGCCGTCCTCGTTGGCATGCGAGACCAGGTACAGGTTGCCGATCGGCTCCGAGATCTGGCTGGCCACATGGCTCAGCACCGCGGCCAGGCTGCGCTTGTCGGTGACGAAGGTGGCCGTCGGCCGGTGCGCGGAGAAGTAGCGCAAGGCCTCGCGGTAGAAGTCGTCCTTCTTCACGTCGCCCATGATGAAGACGTAGTCCTTGCGCGGCGGGCCCTGCACTGGATTTTCGGCAGCGATATCGGTGGCCGCCGGCGCGGTGACCGCGGGCTCGTCGGCGCGTGCGGTGCGCATGCTGCGCGAACCGCCCAGCGCGGACTTGCGCCCGCCGATGAAGTTCTCGTCGTAGAAAGCGCGCAGCGCGTCCTCCTCGGCGCCGTGGAAGTCGCTGTCCAGGTTCTTCGGGTCCAGCCCGCCCTTGGCGGCGAAGATCAGCGGCAGCTCGGCCGGCGGCGTGTTCAGCAGCAGCGTGAGGATGGCGCGTTCGTCGTCGTTGCCGGTAAAGCCGGACTGCATCTCCTGAATCAGCGCGATCTTCTGGCCGGCGTCCAACTGCATCACGCCCTTGCGCCACTGCGCGACGATGGCACGCGCCTTGTCATCGCTGTCGCCCTGGTCCTCGATGCGGCCAGGGCCGACCTTGGCCAGGTAGGCCTTGAGCGTGGGCAGGTTGAAGCTGCCGGCGTCGAAGTCCTCCACGTCGAGCTTGCGCTGCATCACGTGGGCGCCATCGGCCTGCTGCACCACGTGGGCCAGCTCGTGCGCCAGCAGGTGGCGGCCGGCCGGCGTGGCCGGTGCGTACTGGCCGCGATTGAACACCAGGTCGGTGCCCACGGTGTAGGCGCGCGCGCCTACGGATTGCGCCGAGGCGGCGGCCTGCGCATCGGCATGGATGCGCACGCGGCCGAAGTCGTGGCCGAAGCGCGACTCCATGAACTGCCGCGTCGCGGGCGCCAGCGGCGCGCCGCCCTCGGCCAGCGTGGACTGCACCGCAGCGGTCGCGGCCGGACTGCTCTCGCGCGCGCCGGGCGCCTGCGCGGGCTGCTGCGCTTCGCGCGCGACGTCGATCTGCGGGCCCAGCGGGTTGGGCTTGCCTGGGTTGAAGTGCTGGTAGAGCCGCACCAGGTCCAGGTTCAGCGTGAAGCGCACGTCCTGCCGGCCGGCCTGCAGGTCGGGAAGGGCCGGGGTCTGCGCCATCACGCTGCCCCCGGGCTCGATCAGCGGGTAGGGCGAGATGCCGCTGCGAAAGCCGCCGGTGAGGTTGACGCCGTCGCTGAACAGCCCCAGCTTGACCTGCAGGGCCGACAGCGAAAGCGGCGTCGCGCCGGCGGTGTCGAGCCGGCCGCTGCTGTCCAGCTTCAGGCTGGACAGGCGGGTATTCAGCACGCCGTCGTTGAAGGCCTTCAGCAGCGAGGTGGCGTCCAGGCCGAAGTCGAATTCGAAGCGCGTCTGCGCGCTGTCGAGGATGCGGTAGGTGAAGGTCTTGACCGGGAACTGCGGCACGATGCCGGGCAGCATCGCCAGGTTGAAGTCGTCGAAGTCGCGGCGCATGGCCGGGTTCACCATCGCCATGCTCCAGAGGAAGGCGTAGTTGGCGCCCAGGAACACCGGCACGCCCACGCTCAGCGCCGGCGGCTGGCGCATGAAGTCCGCCGCCAGCTTCTCGGTGAAGACGCCGAAGGCCGGGTTGTTCTCGCCCAGGTTCGCGGCGACCACGCCCAGCCCTTCGCCGAGCGGGTCCGGCTCTTCCTTCTTGCGCTCATCGTCCTGGCGCTGCACCGTGGGTGCGCGCAGTGGCGTCAGCGCGGGCCGGCCGCCGCCTTGCAGCACGCGGTCGGCGGCCTGGTCGGCTTCCTGTTCGTAGCGGTCGCCCGCTGCGCCGATGGCCAGCTTGGGCTGCAGCCAAGATGAGCCCGGCGCAGTCGTGGACGCTGCGGTCGCCGGCACGCGGGGGCTGCGCGTGCGAGTCATGGGCAGGCCCTGTTCAGCACGTCCATCATCCTGCGTTGCGTGCCGCTGCCTTGCGTGCGTTCGGCGCCGGGGGCGCATGCGGCACATGCGGCTACGGCAGCGGTCATGGCGCACCTGCCTCGTTGCCGGCCGGGGCCGGGGGGTCGCCCGCGATCCGCACGGCCACGGCGCGGCCAAGGGCCGCAGCGTCCGCGCCGTGAGGCAGCCGGACCTGTCCGGCCTGCAGCGCGTGCGCACTGCCTTGCGTGGCCAGCGTGCTGCTGCCGCTGGCGAGCAGCGCGTGCAGCTCGGACTGCAGCGCGGCCGCGACGGCGGCGGCATCGACGCGCTCCACCCCGCGCAGCACCAACCGGTCGATGGAGAGGACGATGCGTGGCATGGCGTGCTCGCTGTTCGTCACTCGGCGTGGCGCCGGCATGGGATGCGCGCCGTCATGCCCACCCCCGCGTTTCCGCATCCGAATACGGCTTCTCGCGCTTGGCGGCGTCCAGCTGCGCGGCCTGCAGCAGCATGGCCATGCCAATGGGCGTGCCCGCCTCGGCGGCCAGAAAGGCGGCCGCCAGCGCGATGTTGCGGATGGTGCCGCCGGCCACATTGAGCCGCGCCAGCTTGGCGTAGTCGATGTCTGCATGGAGCGGCGCGCCGGCCGGGAACACCGCGCGCCAGATGCCTTCGCGCTGCGCCTGGTCCGGGAAGGGGAAGTGCACGACGAGGCGCAGGCGGCGCTGGAACGCGGCGTCCAGCGCCGCCTTGTGGTTGGTCGTCAGGATCGCCAGGCCGCCGTAAGCCTCCATGCGCTGCAGCAGGTAGCTGACTTCGATGTTGGCGTAACGGTCGTGGCTGTCCTTGACCTCGCTGCGCTTGCCGAACAGCGCGTCGGCCTCGTCGAACAGCAGGATGGCGCCGGCTTCCTCGGCCGCGTCGAAGACCTTGCGCAGGTTCTTCTCGGTCTCGCCGATGTACTTGCTGACCACGGCCGACAGGTCGACGCGGTAGAGCGCCAGGCCGAGTTCCGAGGCGAGGACTTCGGCGGCCAGGGTCTTGCCGGTGCCGCTGTCACCCCAGAACAGCGTCGCGATGCCCAGCCCGCGCGCGCTCAGCGCGGCGAAGCCCCATTGGTGGTGCACCGTGAGCCGGTGGCGCGCATGGGCCGCGATCTGGCGCAGCACGGCCAGCTGGGCCTCGGGCAGCACCAGGTCGGACCAGCGCGCGCGCGCGTCGATGCGCTGGGCCAGGCCGGGCATGCCATGGGCCGGACCGCGGCTGGCCGCGTGCAGCGCAGCGGCGTTGGCGGCTGCGTCGTCGCCGCATGCCCCGGCGGCGATCTGCGCGATGCGGCGCGCGCCCAGGCGGTACTGCGTGGCCAGCGTGCCGACCACCGGCCCCAGTGCCGCGGCCTTGTCGGCCAGGGCGGCCTGCCAGAGCTGCAGCCGTTCCGGCGCCTCGGGTCGCGCGATGTTCTGGTGCAGCTGCGGCGTGTCGCCCAGCGCCAATTCGTGGCCGCTGACGAAGACGAGGCCGCTCAGGCGTTCCAGCAGGCGTGCTACGGTTGCTTGCGCCTCGCGCTCCTCGCAGTGGATCAACAGCCCGCAGCCCAGCAGCGCAGCCTCGCGCAACCACAGCGCTGCAAAAGCGGCCTGCTCGGCGGCGGCCGTCGGTACGTCGGTCGCACGCAATCGATACAGGCCGGCACCCAGTCCGGCCGCGACGGCCGCGGCCACGTCGTGCTGGCCGGGGGCATCGTCACCGTCGAGCACGATGGCGGGCAGGCGGCTGGCGGCGCCGCGCAGCCGGGCCAGCAATTGCGCGACCGCGGCCTGCTGGTCCCGGCCCATGGCGCCGGCCGGCTGCTGCAGCTGCAGCAGCGGCCGCAGGCGGTGGTCCAGCGCGTTCAGCCCGGCGATGAAGTGCAGCACGCGCTCATCCAGCCGGAGCCTGGCGCCGGCGATGCCGGTGCTCTCGTCGACCTCCAGCAGGCGCCAGCGGCGCAGCGGCTCGTTCGGCGCGATGGCGCTCCAGTGTGGCTGCGGCAGTACCGCCAGCGCGAGGCCGAAGCTGGCCCACGGCCGATGCGGCTGGCTGCCGCCCTGGGCGCACAGAGCGGCGATGCGCGCGTCCATCTCGACGCCGGCCACCAAAAGCAGGAGGTCGCGCTCGAAGGCGCTGAGCGTGAACAGCGCCGCCAGCGTGTCGATCGCGGCCGGTGCTGGCATGGCGGCGCGCAGCGCCGCGGCCTCGGCTTCCGCCGCGGCCGCGTCGCGCGCACCATCGCCCGCACCGTCACCCAAAAGGGCCGCCAGCCGCGCGAACTCCGCCACCAGCAGACGCTGGTTGGCGTCGCTCCATGCGAGCAGGCGGTCGGGCGCGTTCACGTGATCTCCACCGTCCGGTCCAGGAAGCGCGGCAGTTCCGGCGGCTCGAAGTCCATGTCGATGATCGGGCTGTCGATGTCATCGATGCGCAGGCGCGCCAGATGCACGCCGACCGGCGCGTCGGGGATCACGAAGACCAGTGAATTCGGCGTGGCGCCTGCCGTCTGCGGCAGCACCTCCGCCGCGCCCAGCACCAGCACGGCGCGCTGGCCTTCGCGCAGGTCGGGCGTGAACTGGATCGTGACGCTGGCCGAGCCGTTGCCCGCGCGCGCCACGGTCTGCGGCAGGTTGGTGATGCGCGGCGCCAGCGTCAGCAGCAGCGCGTTGGTCTCGTGCCGCCGGTCCTCGCCCTGCGCATCGGGCCGCGTCAAGCGCACGCTCACGCGGTACACGCCGGCCGGCAGCGCGGCCTGCTGGCCGGCCAGCGAGAAGGCGGCCACGGTGGCGGCGGGGCGGTCCGGCGCGGGGGCGAGCACCGGCAGCATCTGCGCGATGTCGAAGCGGTCGTTCCGCAGCCAGGCTTCGCGGTCGTCGCCGTCGAGCAGGCTGCCCTGCAGGGCCACGATGTCGCCGATGGCTGCCACCGGCTGGCGCAGCGGCGGCACGGCGCGCACCAGCACCGGCACGCTGGGCAGCAGGCTGGGCTGCACGGCGATGCCGGTCTCGCGGCCCGTGACTTCATCGACGCGGCCGCGCGTGAGCACCGGCAGCGGCGTGCGGGCCGGGCGTTGGGCCTCGATCAGCACCACCGACGCGCTGTAGGCCATGCTGAGTCGCAAGTGGCTTTGCGTGGCGGTCCAGAGCTTGGACATCTCCTCGTTGTTCAGGTGCTGTGGCGTGATCTTGATCAGCTCTACCTGCTCGGCCAGGCCCGATTCGGACAGCGCGCGCAATGCCGGCGGCAAGGTGGCGCCGGTGCCGGGCGAGGGGTTGAGCGCCGTGCGGATGGCCTCGCGCGTGAGCACCGGCATCTCGTGCAGCAACTGCATGGCGTAGCCCAGCAGGATTTCGGCATGCAGGTCCCCGGCGCTGTAGGCCGACAGCAAGTAGTGCAGGTCGAGCGCCAGCGGCGGGTTCGTGAGCCGCGCACGGCCGGCGCCGTCGCGCGAGGGCAGGGCCTCGTTGCGCCAGCCGGCGTTGGGCGTCACACCGTACAGGAACAGGTTGAGCTGCGAGGCCTCGGTGCCGCCGGTGGGCACCACGCGGTCGGGCGCCAGCAGGCTGACCGTCACGCTGGAGCCCAGCACGCCGCTGACGTTGCCGTTGACCAGCCCGTCGTTGAGCAGGTCGCGCAGCACGGCGCTGACGCCGGCGATCGCGAGGGCCGTGCTCATGTCTTGCTCCTCGCGGCCAGGTAGGCGTCCAGCGACACGGGTTGCGTGCGCTCGCGCGGGCGGGCCTTGGGGCGGGGCGCTTCGTGCAAGGCCGTCACGTCGATGCGGCCGATGTGGATGTGGACCTCGGTCTCTTGGCTGGCGGCGGCCTGCGGCGCCGGCCGGAGGGCGAACGCTGCCGGGCCCCGCCCCGTCTGGGCCAAGGCCGCGGCGTGGCCTGCGGTGCTGGGCTGCGACGGCAGCAGCGGCGCGAGTTCCTCGCGGCGCGGCGGGGGTGGTGACTGCGGCCGGGCGGGTGTGTGCAGGGACGCCATGGCGGGCATGGCAGCGGCCGGAACAGCGGCCGTGCCGGGTGCGCCATGTGGCTGGGCGGGCGTCGTCGTGGCCACCGGCGTGCGCGTCGCCACTGACTGGCGGGCTATGGGCTGCGCGCGGCCGGGCTGAGCGGCCGCGGCGGGCGATGGCACAAGTGATGGAACGGCTTGCTCCGGCGCGGCCGTGACGAGCGAGGCTGGCTCGGACGGCCCGGGTCGCCCGGGCGCGTGGGTCTTGGGCACAGCCGCTTCCATCCGCGACCGCGCCGTGTCGTCCTGCGGCCGATCGAAGCCATCTGCGCCGAACGGCAAGCGCACATCCGAGCGCACTGTCCAAGCGTTGCCGGCGGCGCGCTGGGCCAAGCGGTGCAGCAGGCCCGTCATGCCGCCCCCACCATGGCCAGATAGCTGGCCCGCCGCGCTGGCGTCAGCGCCAGGATCTGCGCCTCGCTCCAGCCGTAGGCGCTGGCCAGATGGTGCACCTCGCGCAGCAGCACCAGCGCGCGTGCCTCGATCTCTTCCCACAGCAGCTGGCCGGCGTCCAGCTGCACCAGGTCCGCATGGCCGCAGGCCACGCACTGCAGGGCCAGCGCCAGGTCGGCCTGCGGGTCCAGCGCGTCCAGCCCTTCTTCGACGGCCCGCAGCGCCGCCTCATCCAAGCGCGCGGCATCGCCGGCCAGGGTACAGCGCGCGAGCAGCTCGCGCGCGGCGCGTTCGGCATCCGCGTCGGCCGCCACGGCCGCCAAGTCGCGCAGGCTGGGCGCACGCACGCGCAGGCCGGCGACCTCGGCCTCACGCGGGGTCAGGTCGTCGTCATGGGCAGGGGCGAGCAACTCCCGCGCGTCCAGCGCGAAGGCCAGGCGCTGGCCGCATCGCGGGCAGTCGGCATGGCCGTCGATGCGCGCGCCGAAGCAGGCCGCGCGCAGTTGCAGCAGGCTGGCGTTGACCGCACCCAGCGGCAGGTCGGCGATGGCCTCGGCCGGCCAGTCGGGGCGCGCCGCGGCGGCCAGCAGCGCGCTGCGGTCGAGCGCGTGGCGGCTGGCGCCATGCTCCCACAGCGACAGCAGTTCAGAGCCGGTCAGCGCGCGCATCGCCACCTTCCGCACGGGGTCGTCGTTCAGGCAGGTTCGTTGAAGGTGGGCTCGGCCGGTTCGACCACGTCGTAGTCGCGCTCCCAGCCCTCGTTCTCGAGCTTCAGGGTCTGGATCGCAACGGCGTTGGCATTGGCGTCCAGGTCCGGCAGCGCCTGGTACTCCGACACCCAGCAGCGGAAGACCTTGTAGGCGATGGCAAGCTGGCCGGCCTCGTTGTAGACCTCGATGATCAGGTCTTTGCGAAAGCTCGCCAGCGACACCTCGGCGCCCAGCCCGGAGCCGAAGTTCCAGACCTTGTTGGCCCAGCGCTCGAACTCGGCGTCGTGCGTGACACCGCGCTCCAGCGTGATGGCCTCGAACTTGGTGCGGCCAGGGGACTTGCGCGTGGAAGACGGATCGCCCCCCTCGCGGTGCTCCACCGGCTCGGTGCTGCGCTTGAGCGCGCCGACCTTGGAGATGCCGGCCACGTAGCGGCCGTCCCACTTGACGCGGAATTTGAAGTTCTTGTAGGGATCGAAGCGGGTGGCGTTGACGCTGAACTGTGCCATGTCGTTCTTCCTCGGTCAGGTGGGGATCTGGCCGGCCATCTGCTGGATCTTGATGACCACGAACTCGGCCGGCTTCAGCGGCGCAAAGCCGACGACCACGTTCAGCACCCCCAGGTTGATGTCGGCCTGCGTGGTGGTCTGGCTGTCGCACTTGACGAAGTAGGCGTCGCGCGCCGAGGCGCCCTGGAACGCACCCTGACGGAACAGCCCCTGCATGAAGGCGCCGAGGTTCAGGCGCACCTGCGCCCACAGCGGCTCGTCGTTGGGCTCGAACACCACCCATTGCGTGCCGCGGTACAGGCTTTCTTCCAGGAACAGCGCAAGTCGGCGCACCGGCACGTATTTGTATTCGTCGGCGCTGACGTCGGCGCCGCGCAGGGTGCGCGCGCCCCAGACCACGCGGCCGTTCACACCCATCGAGCGCAGGCAGTTGATGCCCAGCGGGTTGAGTTGGCCGTTCTGCAGGTCGTTCAGATTGATCTGCAGGTCCTGCACGCCGTTGAGCGCCGCGTCGAGCCCGGCCGGCGCCTTCCAGACGCCGCGTGCCACGTCGGTGCGCGCCATGATGCCGGCCACCGCGCCGCCGGGCATGAAGGTGTCGACACGGCTGTCGCGCAGCGGGTCGACCATGCGCAGGCACGGGAAGTACAGCGCGGCGTTGCGCGCACCGGGGCCGCTGAGGTTGAGCCCGGTGCGGCCGGTCTGCGCATTGGCGACGGCGCTGGCCGCCGGCACGGCCCAGCCGGGATCGGGGTCGACGACCAGCATGGCGCGGCGCTCCACGCACAGCGCCAGCGCGGCCTGCCAGACGTTGGCCGGCACCGGGGTATAGGTGGACGGCAGGGTGGTGGTGTTGCGCGCCAGCGGCGGGATCACGAGCAGGTTGAACAGGTCGGCATGGGCCAGCGCATGGATGCCGGTGCGGCCGGCGGCGTTGCCCAGCAGGTCCTCGGCGCGCAGCGGGGGGCCGTCGTCGCCCCCGGCGGCGTCGATCCATGTGATGGTGGTGGGCGTGACGGTGGAGGCGGGCCGCGCCGCCGGCACCGCGCCCAGCGCGCGCACCAACGTGGATTCACGCTCGAGCACTAGCGGCAGGTAGCGCGGGTCGCCGGCGGTGGTGGACACCGCCCCGATGGTCTCGAACACGAAGTCGTCGCGGCCCGGCCGCACGCGGTAGCGCAGGCGCAGGTTGAAGCGCGTGGTGTCGGCCGCCGGCAGGCCGCTGTCGGTGCCATGGTCCACTGCGGCCGACAGCCGTCCGCCCCAGGCGCCCAGGCTGGCCGCCGTCAGCACGAGATTGTCGCCGCCAGCCGGCAGCGGGAGGGTGGCGGCGGAGGCCGCGGCCGGCGCATCGGCCGCATCCGGATCGGCCGCCGTGCCGACCAGCCGCACCACCAGCGCCAGCGCGCCGCCGTTCAGGTAGAAGTCGCGCACCGCGTAGGACATGGGACAGTCCACGGCCAAGCCACCGAACCGGCGCTCGAAGTCTGCAAAGCTGGTCAGCATCAACGGGTCGTTGATCGCGCCGGAGGCGGCCCGGCCGACGAACGCCGTGATCGAGGTGGCCACACCGGTCAGGGTGCGCACGCCACTGGGCACCTCTTCCACGTAGACGCCTGGGTAACTCAGGGCACTGGGCATACATTCCCCTCCATCGATTGATGATCAAGAGCCCGATGGCTCCGCCTGCGATCCCTCATGGCCCGCGGGCCGGGCGGCGCGGTACACCGTCTGGCCGTCCGGACCGAATGCGCACTCCATCTCGCCGCTGGCCACCAGCGCGGCCAGCGCCGCACCGACAACGTCTGGCGAACTCCCCTCCATGCGCGGCTGCAGCCACCAGGCGGCGATGCCCGCGAGGGTGTCGCAGGCCTGCGGATTCGCACGCACGTAGCGGCCCAGGGCCGCTACCACTTCCGTCACCGCAATCAGGTCGTTGCGCTGGGCATTCAAGTCCACCCCACGAAGTCACGAGCGCATCAGCTCGCAGCAAGCGTGCCATCCGTTTCTCAATTGCAAGTGCTTGATTCGATTGGAGTTTTGACAGATCTCTTTGGGCTTGCTGTGCGGTCAGATGCACAGCCCCTTCATTGCCATCCGCGGCCGCTGCGTTGGCGGTATCCGAAGAGCCACTGGTGCACATGGGGTACGTGTCGTGGCGCACACGGGTGTGCTTGCGTCGACATGGGGCCGCGCGAGCGGCGCAAGAATCCGATCCACCAAAGAGCGGAGAGGTGCGGGCGGCGGAAGAAGGGAGGCGGCGCTAAACGCTGCCGAGCGCGCGTGCCTTGACGCCGTATTTCTTGACGAGTCGGCTCAGCGAGGCTCGTTCGATGCCGGTCAACCGTGCGGCCTCGCTGATGTTGCCGGCCGTGCGCGACAGCCAGTCCTCGATAAAGCGGCGCTCGGCCTGGTCGGCGGCTGCGCGCTTGGCGGCGCGCAGTGAATCGGCAGGCGCGGCGGTGGCTGGCATCGCGGCGACGCCGATCCGGGCCAGCTCGGGCGCGCATCGGCGCAGATCCTCCACGCCGACCTCGGATCCCTGGCAGACCACGTGGGCCTTGAGCAGCACGTGCTCCAGCTGGCGCACGTTGCCGGGCCAGTCGTAGGCATGAAGCAGCGCCAGGGCGGGCCCGCCGATGCGGCGCGCCAAGCCGTCGGTCTGTCGCGCCGCCTTGGCCAGCAGGTGCGGCACGAGCAGGGTCAGGTCGTCAAGACGCTCGCGAAGCGGCGGCAGGCTGACGCGAAAGGCGTCCAGCCGGTACAGCAGGTCGTCACGGAACATGCGCGCCGCCGCCTTCTCGTGCAGGTCAACGTTGGAGGCCGCGACGATGCGCACGTCCGCGTGGTGCAACTGGTTGCCCCCCAGCGCCCGGTAGCTGGAGTCCTGCAGAAAGCGCAGCAGCACGCCCTGGCCACGCGGCGACAGCGCTTCCACCTCATCCAGGAACAAAGTCCCGCCCTCGGCCAGGCGCACCAAGCCCTGGCGCGCCTGGCTGGCGTCGGTGAAGGCGCCTCGGGTGTGGCCGAACAATTCGCTCTCGACCAGCGTATCGGGCAGCGTCGCACAGTTGACCGGGATGAACGGGCAATGCCGGCGCTGGCTCTGGTAGTGCACCGCGCGCGCGACCAACTCCTTGCCGGTGCCGGTCTCACCAGCGATCAGCAGCGGCGCGGACCACGCGGCGTAGAGCTTCACCAACTCCATGGCTTCGCAAAAGGGCGCGCTGTGGCCGACAAGATTCTGCGCCAGCGCCGTACAGGCTTGGCCGTAGCCATCGTCTTCGGGACAGACCGCGGTCTGCGTGCATGAAGAGCCGTTCGTGCGCATTCTTTGTCCGTCCTCAACCCGCCGGTGTGGGCCATCCCCGGATTCGCTCACTCTTGCTGCCTGGCGAAAAGCTTCGCGGACCACGTCGCGCCTGCGTTACGTTCGCGTCGTCACAGAAGAGAGCGGTCGACTTCCATCGCATGACTTTGGAGAACTCACGCCCTTGTTCTTTTGCAATGGCATTGCCCACGTCGCGCGAGATCCAACTCTCGCGCGACGACCCGCCTCCCCAAGCTTTTTGTCCAGCCGAGCCACAGTGAACACGCCTACAGCCCGGTGACCGAATACCGCGGCGTGGATCACCGCTGGCTGGCAACGCGCAGCAACGTGCTCGCTCCGATCGAAATGCAGCGCTGCTTCGGTGGACCGGAAAGCGTGCCGCATTGCAACTCGAGAACTACCGACACGACGCGCCGCGAAACCAACGAAACGCGCACATCATCCGTCCACAGGGCAGAATGCGCATCTGCCAAACGAACTAGTCACGTGAGTCTCAGACGTTTGACGTCTCCCGCAGAACCCAGGGCCTTATCAAAACCAGCGGTGGAACGAGCCACCGCATTGCGCCCGCTGTGCGGAGCGCGGCCTTGGTCTGCGCCGGCGCCGGCGCCGGCGCCTGCGCCTGCGCCTGCGCGCGCGAATCTCGCGCGCCAGCGTTTGGTTCCGGCCAGGGCATCTTGGCGTACGGTGACCAGCCAAGGTTCGTGCGATGTGCCATGTTTGACGCCTGAAGATCATCACGCTGAACCTGCATCACCCGCGCGGTCTGCAGCACATGGCTCAGGCGCTTGTTCTCCACGATCGGGCCCATGTCGACTTGCGGCTGCTGCCTGTCGCGCTTGTACGCCAGGGGTCCGCGGATGACCCCCATGGCATTCACAAGCTTTTCCGCCGCAGCGTCGGGCCGCAGTCTGCGTAGCGTTCGCAGATCATCCGAGATCGCACGCTCGGCAGTGCCTGGCGCCAGCTGATGGTTGCTGGCACGCCCGCGCTTGCGTGAGATCCGCTTACCCCGGCTTCGGTGGCGGCGGATGGGTGTACGCGTAGTTGGGCATCACCCGCTGGCGCAGGAATGTCGACACTTCCGCGTTGAGTTTGCGTTCGCTGTCCAGGTCATTCGGCAGCGCCAAGTGAAGCGCCGGGTACAGGCTGAAACGATACAGGTCGAACGCCACCTCCACCACGTTCCCGTACGCGATCGCGGCCTGCACACCGGCACGGTACGACAGCCGCGCCAGCATGAGCGAGATCAAAGCCAGCCCCAGCCATGGCGGGTGGCGCCACAACAGCGCGCCGCACACCAGCGCGGCCAGAAAGAACACTGCGGCGAAGCGCAGCGTCACGTCCATCTGGTTGCGCGCATCGCTCAAAAGGCTGCGCATTGACTCGGGCAACAGCGGGAACAGCCGCGGCCAGATCACCACGCCGTCCAGTCCGTAGGCACGCTGCGGTCGGTCCTCGGCGGCGCGCAGCACATTTCCGAGCGCGGTGGGCATCAACCGGTCCGCCGAGGGATAGCGCTGGATCAGCGCCGCTGCGCTTGCCTGCATGCGCTGGCGGGTCGGTGCGTCGGGCTGGCCGCCACCTTCGTAGCCCAGCGCCTTCACCAATGCATCGCGTCGGCGCGCTTGGCGCGCGGTGGCGAGGCGCGCCAGATCGCGTGCACCCGGTGCGTTGCCCCAGTAACCCTCCAGCAGGCGCACCAGCGAAAGCTGCAGGGGGTGCAGCACGAGCGCCAGTGCGAGCAGCGCGGCCACCATAAGCAGTGCCTCGCCGCCGCCCGGGTCCTTGGCAGCAGCCCACAGTTTGGCCAAGTCAGGTGCGGCCTGCGGCGCGCCGCTTGCGAGCAGCGAGGCGATCAGTCCGAACAGCGCCAGGTTCGGCAGCAGGCCGACCAGCGACAAGCGTGGGCCGACCTCCTTCAAGCCGCTGTCGATCAGGCCGTCGAGTTTCATCGGTGCAACCTTCAGCCTTGCAGGACAAGCGTTTGGTCGGGGTGGCGCGCGCAGTTCGGCGCATCGTCCAACACGATGGTCACGAGCGAGTAGCCGCAGCCGTGCCGCGGGCACACCCAGTTCGTGGTGCTGTAGTTCCCCACGCCCGGCAGCACCATGGCGTCGGATGCGCCGACACCCTTCAGGCCGTCGCCGACGAACGCGATCGTCGCTTCGCGGTTCACGGTGCCGAGCAGCGCCCCTCCGCGCCGCACCTGAATCTCGGTACACGAATCGTCGGCGCCGAAGGTACTGACCAGTGTCCCGAGCACCTGCGCATCGCTGGCGCCGCTCACGTCCACGGCCACGGCCACGCCGGCGTCGTGCGCCGCCGCAGTCCCCACGATGAGCTCATCGAGTAGTCCCATGGTGTCTTCCTTTCGCGAAACGGATTTGCGGCTTGCCGACCGCGAAAAAGGCGGCCCAGTGCACCGGGTGAGCGTAAGGGCGCTCGGGCCCGCCTTGCAAGCGGGTCGCAGCCGCCTCGAGCATGAAGCGCGCTGCCGGCTGCAGGCGCTGTTCGCGCATTTCCAAGAACCGCGCGCGTGCCTCGTCGCGCGGCATCTCGCGCAAAGCGCCGGCGCTCTCGCGCAATGCGGTCACGACGTCGAACGCGTCGCCCGACGCCGCGAGCCGGCGGTAGAACAGGTCGGCGGCGAGCAGCGTGAGCGACTCAGGCACCGGCCACAAACTGCACACCACCGCGCCCACGCCGGCCAGCAAAAGAGCCGCGGGCAAGCCACCGTATTCGTCGATCACCGGCTCAAAGCCGCCGGAGCCGGTTTCACAAGCCGAGAGAAAGGCCACGCCGAGACGGTTCAAGCGCGCGCCGACGCCGATGTCGCCCGCCGACCAGAGCTCGGCACTGCGCAGCGGCGCGCCGTCTCGGTACAACGTCCACAACGTGCCGGTGACGCTGAATTCGAGCCTGCGCTCGAGCGGCGTGCCATCTTCGCGCCGTATCTCATGCAGACGACCGCGCCCGTCGATGTCGGTATGACGCCGGCCGCCCCCTTGCTCCGCCCATGCCCCGGCGGCCGCGGCCGCGGCCAGCACGCCGAGCGGGTCGGCGCCCGGCAGGCCCAGCGCGCCGGCGCCCGCGTGCATCAGCAAAGCCGATGCACGGTCGCGGTCGGGTTCCGATCGCCCGTGACCACAGAAGTGCAACACGCCCGCATGGCGCAGCGGGGGTGCCACGAGCGCTTCGGTGGCGCGCTCGTGCGCGAAGCGTTCGACGGCGAAGCCGGCGCCGCACAAGGCGCTCTGCACCGCTGCGCATTCGGCGGCGGCGAGCGGCAGATCGCCGGTCGGGTTCTCGACGATCACCGCGCGGCGTGAGCTCGGCAGACGCGGCGCACGTGAGGCCAGCAGGTGCGCGAGGCTGGGCGCGCTCGCGATCTCGATCTCGGCCAGCGAAGGGAGCGCCCAGAACGGCAGCAGGTGCAGATAGCGGTGCGCGACGATCGTGAGCCGGCGCACACCGAACTCGTGCGCTGCCTTCGCGATCCAGCGTCCGAGGTCGGCGTCGACCGCGGCGAGCAGACCATCAAGCACCGCGGCGTGTTCGAGGCCGAGCTCGGGCGCGCCCATCGCGAAGAGCCAACCCGGGCGCGCCTCGTCGCCTGCCATCACACGCATCCAATAGCGGTGGGTCCACTCGCTGATCCATTGCGCGCGGCTCGGCCGCTCGCGGTCGCCGTGGCGCACCAGCACCGCAAGCGTGCCCCTGAAACCGCTGCCGATCGAAAGCACCGCCTCGTGTTCACCGAGCGCCGCTGCCACTTCGGCGATGCCGGGCGACACCAGCGCTGACGCATCGAACTGCGGCCGCAGCCTGCGGTAGCGCTCGTACACCCGTGCATGGCGCGACACCTGACCGTGCATGCGGTCACCGGCGTCAGCGCGTTCGGGGGCGGGGGCTGTCGCCGTCGAACCAAGCGGTGCGCCACGCTCGTGCGCATGCAGCTCACGCTCGAGGCGCAGCAGCGTTCGCCCGCGCGGGATCGTGCGCAACCACCCGCGCTGGCGCAGGCGCAGGCTGCGTGCGGCATCCAGCGCGCGCAGCGCCTCGTCCCAGCGCCCAAGCGCGCCGAGCGCGAAGGCGTGATGCGTGGCCAGGTTGCTGAAATGCTCACCTCGGTCCTGAACATCGGCGTCGCGCAGTGCATCAAGGTAGTCGTCGCGCGCCGCATCGATCAGCGGTGCGAAGAGCTGCACCGCGGCCTCGTGCTCGCCGAGTTCGAGGCGCCGGCGCCCTTCGTGGTACGCGACGATGCGGTCAATGTCGTCCGGCACCAGCTCGCCGCTGCGCGCTGCAGCCCAGGCCGTCGCCGCGACTGCGGCGCCGCTCTCGTCGACGTCAATCAGCATCGCGAGCAGCATGCGGCTCTGGCGCAGCTCACGGTCGCTCGAAGGCTCGGCACCGATCGTATCGGCGCGTTGGCGCGCGAGAGCGGACTGTTCCTTGAGGCGCGAAGCTTCGCCGGCGTCGCGCGCCTCGATCGCCAGCTTGGCGTGAAACTTGAGCGACGCAACGTCCAGGCGGCGCGGCAGCTGCGGCTCGCCTTCGATGGGCAGCCGCTGCCGGGCCTGCTCATAGAGCGACGCGGCTTCATCCTCGCCAGCAAGGCCATGATCGAGCAAGTCGATCACCGACGAGACGAACGATGAAGGATCGTCTTCGTCAAGCGCCGCGCCAAGCCGTTGCCGCACGAGAGTCTCGGCTCGTTGCAGGTCGCGCTGAGGGTGCGACTCGGGCAGCGACAGGATCGCTCGCGCAACGATGCCGCCGATGCGTACATGGCCCTGCGCCATCAGGAGCATCTCCTCGCCCACCGCGACGCGGCGCTCGTCGTCGTCGGCGCGCTTGGTGAGGCGAGCGCCGCCGATCCAGCGCAGCAAGAAAGCTCCCGATTCCTCGCTCAGCGCCGTGTAGGGCCCGGGCGTGTTCTCGAGCCTGGCGAGTTCGCCCAGCGCGTAGGCGAAGCCCATGCCGAAGCGCGCGAAGCCTTCGCCAAGCGCCTCGTCGCGTTGTGCGTCGTTGGCTGCGGCGAGCGCACGCTGCACCAAAGCGAAATGATGTCTCGCATCCGCCTTGCTCACCTTTCGTGCTTCTTCACGAGCCATCGGGGGACCATACGCCGCATGCAGCGACGCGGCAATGCTTGTACGGCGGGCGGCGCATCACGCGCCGTGGGCCAAGGGCCAACCTCGACACTGAAACAGCCCGCAGAGCAGCTCCGTCTGGTATTGGTAGACGATGATCCGGATGAAGCCGCAAACGTCTGCTGCGCGTCAAAGCGCGCCCAAAAGCGTGGCTCTCCGCTCCGTCTGACCAATGCGTGCAGCGCCTGGCCGGAAGGCCCAGGGCCCCGACTGCGTAGGGAAGCGTGACCCGCACCGAGACGATTCCAGCACAGTGCGCACAACACAGAGACAGCCCGGTATTGACAAACGGGCCCGATCAGAGAATCAAACGTTCACCATGAGTGCTCGGCTTCGCATCGGATTCGCCCGGTGCCTGCAGCGGCGGCCCTGGTCGTCAAGGATATCTGGCTGGGCCCGCGAGATTTCAGTGGCTGGCGGCTTGGGTCGTGGCAGGGCGTGCGGCGACGAACACCAGGGCTGCGTCACGGGTCCACCATCGGCACCGGCAGAATCCGGTCACAAGCGGAAGCAGAATCCTTTCTCGCGAGCCGCGTGGCTGGAAGCCCACGTCAGCGAGCTTGGCCGGGTGCTACTTGCGCGCCTCCAGCACCAAGTTGAACGGCGTCTCGGTCGCGCGGCGGAAGCGGGAGAACCCCGCCTCAGCGAAGACATGCCTCAGCCGGCGTTCGCCGGCCTGCGCGCCAAGCCCCAGCTTCACGTCCTGCGACAGTGAGTTGGGCGTGCAGATGCAAGTCGACGCCGCGTAGAACAGCCGGCCCACGGGATTGAGGTTCTCGTCCAGTTCGTCGTTGGCAAAGGGTTCGACCAGCAGCACTGAGCCTCCCGGCTTGAGCGCCTCGTGCGCACGCTGGGCTGCCCCCACGGGATCGCCCATGTCGTGCAGGCAGTCGAAGAAGCACACCAGATCAAAATCGCTACCCGGGAAACTTTGTGCAGTCGCTTGGGTGAACTGGACCCGCTCGCCAACGGCGGCGTCCGCCGCGCGCTGGCGCGCCTGTTCGATCGAGCGGTCGTGAAAGTCGAATCCGTGGAAGGTCGACTTCGGAAATGCCTTGGCCATGATCAGGGTGGACGCACCATGACCGCAGCCGACGTCGGCGACCTTTGCGCCCTGCTCGAGCTGGGACACCACGCCGTCGAGCGCCGGCAGCCATTCGCTGACCAGGTGGGCTCGATAGCCGGGCCGGAAGAAACGCTCGGTTCCAGAGAAGAGGCACGGATGGTGATCGGCCCACGACAGCGCGCCGTCGCCGCGCATTGCGGTGACCACCTTGTCCTTATCGAAGTACATGCTGGCAAGCACGACCGCTCCGCCGGCCACGTACACCGGCGAGTCCTCTTGCGCCAGCGCCATGGCCTGCTCTTCGGGCAGCCTGAAGCGTCCCTGGTTGTGCTCGACGTAGCCGCTCGCCGCTTGGCCGCTGAGCCACTCACGCACGAGCCGGGCGTTGCAACCGGTGCGCTCGGCCAGTTGGTCTGGCGTCACCGGGTTTCCGTCGGCCATCGCCCGGTACAACCCCAGTTCCTCACCGAGGATCACATTGGCCATGATGGCCGCGCCACCCATGTCGACGACGAGCTTGCCCATGAACTCGTTAAGCTTGGCTTCGTCCATCACATCGTCCTCCGGCGGGCTGGGATGACACATCGGCGCGGGTAGCCCGCGACTCCGCCGGTGAGCGCACCACCCGGTGCACGAAGAATTCTCCTACCGTTAAGTTAAGCGGGTCAACGCAGCATCTGTAGCCCTTCCCAGCCCGCCCGGCGCCCCACTGATCCAGCGAGCACGAGGTGCGTCGCCGCTCACCTAACGCGACAGCGCCGCGCAGTAGGCGAAGAACTCCTCCAGTTCCGTCGACTTGTCGAACACCGCAGAAGCGCCAGCTGCCATAGCCCGCCCACGTGTACTCGTTGTCGCGTAGTTCGTGAGGACCACAATTGCGAGTTGGGAGCGTGCCCGCCTAAAGTGCCTGGTGACGCCGAGGCCCGAACCTTCTCTTAGCAGGAGGTCTACTACTGCAAGGTGCAAATCACCGGTGTACGTCGCAAGCCAAGCGACCGCTTCGCTCTCTGTTTCCACGCATGCGATGACCTCGACATCGGCAAGCTCTCGCATCGCGGGGACCAAATTCGCCCGTATTGTCGCGCTGTCCTCAACCAAGAATGTTTTGGTAGACATGGCCGCCTCATTGCGGCCCCGATGATCCTGGGCCTCCTACTGCTACCGTGTAGGCGGTCACGCTGACGTGTTGCGGCACTCAGCCGTTCGTCGTTCCACGAGCCTTCAGCTCCTCTGCCAGCGTGTCGTTCACTTCGTCAAGCTTTTCAGCCGCCGAGGAAAGACCCCCTTCGAGTTCTTCCGCGCGTTCGGCGGCCAACTCGATATCCTCGGGTGGAGCTCCGTCAGGCACCTTGTCCAGAACTGCACGGACGATCGCCAACTCGTCTGCCGTCCGCCTGACCTCTTCGGTGGCATCCACGTTCTTCGCGAGCGCCTCTTCCAATGGCGTCGCGTCTTCCGACCCTGCAGTGCTTGTCTGGGTCATACCGTGCCTTCCTTCACGCATATCCTGCGTCGAAAAAAAGAGCAATGAAGCTGGAGGGACACCGGTGTCGGTCCAACTCGCTTGGGACGAAAAGTCAAAGACGGGTGCAAAGCCCGCCGGACAATTCAAACTGTGTTGCGCAGGGCGTTCAATGTAGCCTAGCAAACCGACCTTGCGTGAATCCGAGCATTCGCTTGGTAGTTGTCGTCGCTTCAGACCTCGTCCAGAGACGCAGCAGGAGCCAAGGTCAAGCCGATGCGGGCATCAACAACATCGTTCTTCGCGTCGTCAGAAGATGAGGAGCGAACCGGCTACGGAGCCTTTCAGTTCCATGCATCGGCGGTTTGTGAACGAGGTCGCGCCATGGGTGAGCATGCAAATTGCTCTTGTTCACAGGTTTGGACAAGCCTCCTCCTCGCAATGCCGCTGCAAGATTGAAAAACGTCAATGAACCGTGAACCCGATTTCCTGCAGAACCTGCGCGCCGAACTCTCGAGCGGCCGCATCTGGCTCGACCGCGCCATTGTTCTCGCCTATGCGGTGGCTGCGGGCCTGTTTGTGGTGGCGTTCACAATCGCAAGCGACTGGGTCTTCGAGCTGTTCCACAGCCTGCACCGATCCTATCCCTGGGCGATCCTGCTTTGGACCCCGTCAATCACCGCTGCGATTGTCTGGGTCACGCGACGATGGTTTCCGGGCGCTGCCGGCTCGGGAATCCCACAGGTCAAGGCCGCGCTGCATCCGGCCCTGCCGCCTGAACGGCGCAATCTTCTGGTGTCGCTGCGACTCACGGTCGCCAAGATCGGGCTCGCGGTGGCGGGGCTCGCCGCGGGGCTGTCGATCGGCCGCGAAGGCCCTTCCGTGCAGGTCGCGGCCGGCGTGATGCAGCACGCGCGGCGCTGGCTCTCGCCCGACACGCCGATCGACGCGCGCGCCCTCCTGGTGGCGGGCGGCGCGGCCGGCATTGCGGCGGCCTTCAATGCACCGCTCGCGGGCGTCGTGTTCGCGATCGAGGAGTTGTCCGGCCGGCTCGAGGCGCGCGCGAGCGGCCTCATCATCACAGCGATCGTACTGGCCGGGCTGGTCGCGGTGTCGGCTTTTGGCAACCTCAGCTACTTCGGCGTGATCAAGGTGCCCCACATCAGCTGGGACGCACTGGGGCCGGGCCTGCTGGTCGCGCTGGCGACGGGCGTGGCAGGCGGCTTGTTCGCGCGGCTCCTCATCGCCTCGCTCACCGGCGCGCCCGGACGGCTGAACCGCGTGCGCGCGCGCTGGCCGGTGCGCTTCGCTGCGGTGGGTGGCCTCGCGGTGGCGGTGATTGGCCTGGTGACGGGCGGTGTAACCTTCGGCGCGGGGTCCGAGGCCGTGGAGCGGATGCTGGCCGGGCACGACGAGCTCTCACCGCTGTATACGCTGCTCAAGTTCATCGCCACGTGGCTCACCGCCTGGTGCGGCGTGCCGGGCGGTATCTTCGCGCCCGCGCTGTCGATCGGTGCCGGCATCGGCAATGGCATCGCCCAATTCGCCGGTTCCGGGCTCGGCCCCGCGTTGATCGCCATGGGCATGGCCGGCTTTCTTGCCGCCGTGACGCAGGCGCCGCTTACTGCCTTCATCATCGTGATGGAGATGGTCGACGGCCATTCGATGGTGCTGAGCCTGATGGCCTCGGCCATGCTGGCCAGCCTGGTCTCGCGGATGATCAGCCGGCCTCTCTACGAATCGCTGGCCGCGCACATGGTGGGGGGCACAATCGGCTCGCCTGCGCCGGTCGTGAAGGCGCCTCAGCAAATGCTCGGCAACGACCGTTCAGCTCCATGAGAGATCTCATTGCTGATTGGTGCCTTGCTTCTGACTGATCGCGTGGCCGCATTCGCTCTTCGGTAGCGACAGTGGTATGCAACGCTCGAGCGTCCTGAGCCCCTCACCGTAGCGGCACGAGTCCATCCAGCAACGCCGGAATGAGTTCGCTCACCGTGGGATGAATGTGCACGCAGCGTCGGATCACGCGGTACGACGCATCGGCCGCCATCGCATCCAGCAGTGAATGCACGATCTCGTCGCCTTCGATGCACAGCAGAGCCGCGCCGAGGATGCGCTCCGTCTTCGCATCGACCAGCACCTTCATGAAGCCCTGCGTCTCGCCGCGCTCCTTGGCGCGACCCACGCGACTCATGGGCATCACGCCCACCAGGGCGGGACGGCCGCTGGCCCGCGCCTGCGCCTCGGTCATGCCGATGCGGCCGAGCGGCGGGTCGGTGAAGAGCGCATAGGCGGGGATGCGCTCAGTGCTGCGGCGCGCCTCGCCGTCCAGCAGGTTGGCGGCGACGATCTCGTGGTCGTTGTACGCGGTGTGTGTGAAGGAACCCTGGCCGTTCGCATCGCCCAGCGCCCACACGCCGGGCACGCTGGTGCGCAGCTGCGCGTCGACGGTGATGAAGCCGCGCGCATCGGTGGCGATGCCGGCGCGCTCCAGGCCAAGGTCGTCGGTGTTCGGCCGCCGGCCGACCGCGGCCAGCAGGTGGCTGCCTTCGATCTCGTGCGCCGTTCCGGCGGCCGCCAGCGCGATGCGGATGCCCTGGCCGTCGGCCGAACTCGACACGCGCGCATCGCGCACGCCGAGCAGGAAGCGCACGCCCTCTCTCTCGAGGATGGCCTGCACCTCCTGCGACACCTCCGGGTCCTCTCGCGCGATCAGGCGATCAGCGTACTCGAGCACCGTGACCTCGGCGCCGAAGCGGCGGTAGATCTGCGCAAACTCGAGCCCGATGTAGCTGCCGCCGATGACGACCAGGTGCCGTGGCAGCACGTCCAGCGCCATCATCGAGGTGTTGGTCAGCACCGGCACCTGGTCGAGCCCGGGCCAGTCCGGCAGCACGGGACGGCCGCCGGTGTTGATGAAGATCTTCGGCGCCTCCAGCGTCTCGCCATCGACCTCTACCGCGTGCGGCGCGACGAAGCGCGCGTGGCCGCGCACCAGGCGCAGGCCCTGCATACCTTCGAGCCACTGCGTGAGGCCCTTCACCGCGTTGTCGACCACGGCATCCTTACGTGTCTTGATGGCCTTCATGTCGACGCCTACGGCGCCGTGGAGCACGACGCCGAAGTCGCGCGCGCGGCGCGCCAGGTGGGCGACGCGCGCGCTCGCGACCAGCGTCTTGGTCGGCATGCAGCCATCATTGACGCAGGTGCCGCCCAGGTGCTCGCGCTCGATCAGTGCAACCTGCATGCCGGCCTCCACCAGGCGAGCCGCGAGAAAGGGCCCGGCCTGGCCGCTGCCGATGATCAATGCGTCGTAGTGCGTGGCCATGGCCGGTCCTTTCCTGCGCAGCTCAGTCCGCGCGCACCACCGAGGTGATCGAGGCCACCACCGCGGAGGCCATCGCGAACTGCGCCTGCCGGTCGATGATGCCGTGCCGGCGTGCGATCCAGTCGAAGTCGGTGTAAGCCGCCCAGACCGCGCCGCTCTCGTCCTGCAGCACCAGCAGGCGCACCGGCCAGTCCAGTCCCGAATACGGGTTCGAGGTCAGGAACTGCGCGCCCAGCGGCGGATTGCCGAACACCAGCAGCGTCGAGGGCCGCACGCGGATGCCGGCGTCGGCCGCGAGCTGGGACTGGTCCACCGCCATGAAGAACACGATGCCCTTGTCGGCGATGTCCTTCCTGATGCGCGCGATGGTCTCTTCCACCGAATAGGCACTGCGGACCTTGATCAGGCCGTCGGCAGGCGGCGCCCGACCTTGCGCCGGCGACTGCGTCGCAACCAGTGCCAGCCCGAGGCAGGCCGCCGACAGCAGCCGGGAGATGCGAATGAACATGGCATGCTCCTCATCTCACATCTCGTGCGGGTCCATCTGCTTGCCGGTGGGGAACAGGTCCACCGAGATCAGCACGGCGGTGGTGCTGCCGGTGTTCTTCCACCAATGCGAGGTGCCGTTCCTCTCCGGCGCCACGTCGCCGGCGCGGTGCACGATGGGCACGGCGCAGCTGCTGGCGTACTCGACCACCTCGCCGGAGACGATGTAGATCATCGCCGGGCGCTCGTTGTGGCTGTGCCAGGGCACGATGCCGCCGGGCTTCATCTCGAGCTGGCGCAGGCGGAACAGACGGCCCTGGAGCGCCAGCGGCTCCTTCGACAGGTCGGTGCTGTAGCGCACCACGTCCGTCACGTCCTTGGGCGTGGTCGGTCCGGGCTTCTGGCCCTGTCCGTCGGCGACGACCTTGTCGGCCGGGCATTCGCCGGCATGGACAGACGGCGCCAGGGCGGCGAGCGCGCTTGCGGCCAGCGCCGCGAGCAGGGCATGGCGCCGGATCGAGCGGCGCGGGGGATTGGCGATGTGCATGGTGACTTTCTCCTGGAAGCGTGATTGACGAGGGACGGGCCACCGTTCGGTGGCTCCGCGATGCACTGTGGCCGCCGCGCTTCACGCCGCGGTCCGCCAAAGTTCACGCTTTGGTCACGCATTGCCAGGGAGGCCGGATCGGGCGCACAGTGCGCACAGCGCGCCTGCGCCGCGCCATGGGAAGAGGAAGAATGCGATGAGCCCGACGCCCGAAGTGCATGCCTGGATCGCCGACACCGGTGCCTTCCGGCTCGGCCGCGGCCTGCTCGCGGGTCGGCGCGTGCTGCTCAAGTGCGCGCAGCAGCTGCCACCGGGCGCCGCCGAGCGCGCGGCGCTGCGGCGCGAGTGCGAGCTCATGGCCGGCCTGTCCTGCACCGCGGCGCTGCAGCCGCGCCTGTTCGAGCTGCCAGCCGGGCCGGCGCTGGTGATGGAGGACCCGGGCGGCGAGCCGCTGTCCTCGCTGCTCTTGGCCGGCGGCCTGGCGCTGCCGCTGGCGCTCGACTTCGGCGTGCAGCTCGCCACCGCGCTGGCCGAGCTGCACCGGCGCGGCCTGGTCCACCGCGGGCTGCGTCCCGAGATCGTGCTCGCCGATGGCGCATCGGCCCGCGCCTGGCTGGTCGATTTCGCGGAGGCGGGGAGCGAGGCCAGGCGAGGGCTGCTGCCGGCCGCCGCCATGGGCACCGTGGCCCCGCTGCGCCATGCCTCGCCCGAGCAGACCGGCCGCACCGGCAGCAGCCCCGACCACCGCAGCGACCTGTATGCGCTCGGCGTGCTGCTCTACCAACTTCTGACCGGCGAGCTGCCCTTCGCCTCCGACGATGCCCTGGAGCTGATCCACGCGCACATCGCGGCCACGCCCGTGACGCCCGCTGCGCGCGCACCAGGCCTGCCGCAGCCGGTGTCGGACATCGTGATGAAACTGTTGGCCAAATCGCCCGGCGAGCGCTACCAGAGCGCGGCCGGCCTGGCGGAGGACCTGGCCTTCTGCGCGCGCGAATGGGCGGCGCACCGGCGCATCGCGCCCTTCGTGCCCGGCCTGCGCGACCCAGCGCAGGGCCTCGCGATCCGTGCGCAGCTGTACGGCCGCGAAGCGGAGCAGGCGCTGCTGCGCGCGGCCTGCGAGCGCGCGCGCGAGGCGCAGGCGCGGCCCGCGATGCTGCTGGTGGACGGCTATGCCGGCATCGGCAAGACCGCCCTGGTCTTCGCACTGTGTCGGCCCCTGGTGCGCCGCGGGGGCGGCTATTTCGTCTCGGGCAAGTTCGACCAGGTCGTGCGGGGCGTGCCCTTCGGCGCCCTGATCCAGGCCTTTCGCGAGCTGGTGCGGCAGATGCTCACCGAGAGCGAGGCGTGCCTGGCGCACTGGCGCGTGGCACTGGCGCAGGCGCTGGGGCCCAACGGCGGCGTGCTGGCGCAGGTGATCCCGGAGATCGGCTTCATCCTCGGCGAGCAGCCGCCGCCCGTGCCGCTGGGGCCTACCGAGGCGCAGAACCGTTTCCAGCGCGTGTTTCGGAACTTCGTCGCCGCGGTGGCGCAACCGGCGCATCCGCTGGTGGTCTTCCTGGACGACCTGCAGTGGGCCGACGCCGCCACGCTGGGCCTGCTCGAGCCCCTGCTCGACAGCCCGGAGATCCGCGGCCTGCTGCTGATCGGCGCCTGCCGCGACAACGAGCCCGATGCGCCGCAGCACCTGGCGCCCGCGCTGCGCGCGCTGGAGGCCGCCGGCGTAGCGATGCAGCGCGTCACGCTCGGGCCGCTGCGCCTGGCCGAGCTGGCCGCCCTGGTACGCGACATGTTGCACGGCGAGCTCGAGGAGGCCCTGCCGCTGGCGCGCCTGGTGCTGGAGAAGACCGGCGGCAACCCCTTCTTCGTGCACCAGTTCCTCCGCAGCCTGGAGCGCGACGGCCATTTCCGCTTCGACGCGGTGGCGCAGCGCTGGCGCTACCGGATCGAGGCCATCGCGCAGGCACCCCTGGCCGAGGATGTGGTCGAGCTCATGACGCGCAACATCCAGCGCCTGTCCAGCCGCTCGCAGTACGCGCTGACGCTGGCGGCCTGCATCGGCAACCGCTTCGATGCGCATACGCTGGCGCTGATCTGCGAGCAGCCGCAGGAGACAGTGGCGGAGGACCTGACCCAGGCGATGGCCGAGGGGCTGATCGTGCCCGTCCCGCCCCATGCCGAGGCCTCGGCGCACGGGGACGCGCCGGCCTACGCTTTCCTGCACGACCGCGTGCAGCAAGCCGCCTATGCGCTGATTCCGCAGGCGCGCAAGCCCATGCTGCACCTGCGCATCGGCCGCCTGCTGCGCCAGCGCGCGGGCGAGGCGCCAGCGCAGCAGGGGCTGTTCGACATCGCGCACCACCTCAACCGCGGGCGCGGCCTGATCGAGGCGCCCGACGAGCGGCGCGAGGTCGCCCGGCTGGACCTGCTCGCGGGGCGCGAGGCCAAGTCCTCGACCGCGCACGAGGCCGCGCTCGAGTTCTTCCGCGCCGGTGTCGACCTGCTCGACGAGGCGCAGTGGGCGGGCGACCATGCGCTGTGCTTCGCGCTGCAGCTCGAGGCGGTGGAAAGCGAGTACCTGTGCGGCCGCTTCGAGGCCGCGCAGCCGCAGTACCAACAGCTGCTGCTGCGCGCCGCGACGAACATCGAGCGCGCCCGCGTCCATCGGCTGCAGAGCGTGCAGCACGAGCACATGGCGCGCTATGCCGAGGCGCTGGCAAGCACGCGCGCAGGGCTGGCGCTGTTCGGCCTCCGCCTGCCGGAGACCACCGCCGACACCGAGTCCGCGCTGGCCGTCGAGATGGAGCGCGTCGCCGCGCTGCTGGGCACGCGGCCGATCGCGGCGTTGGTCGAGCTGCCCGCGATGGACCATCCGGAAACCCTCATCGTGATGAGCATGCTGACGGACATCTGGGCCTCCGCCTTCATCCTCGGCAACTCGACGCTCGCGCGGCTGATCTCGGCGATCCTCGTGCGCCTGTCGCTCACGCACGGCAATGCCGAGGAGTCGGCCTACGGCTACGTCACGCACGCGATCACGGTCGGTCCGGTGCAGGGCGACTTCCGCAGCGCGCACGAATTCGGCATGCTGGCGCTGGCGGTCAACCACCGCTTCGGCGACACGCGGCGGCGCGCCAAGATCTACCAGCAGTTCCATGCGCACGTGAACTTCTGGCGGCGGCCGCTGGCGAGCTGCATTCCCTATGCACGCGAAGCCTGCCGCAGCGGACTGGAGAGCGGGGACTTTCTCTACGCGGCCTACGGCGCCGGCACGGAGCTGTGGGCGGCCTTTCTCGCCTGCGAGGACCTCGCGCAGTTCGTGGAGGCGCATGTGCCCAACGTGGCACTGATCCGCAAACTCAAGAACCAGGGCTTCGCCGACGCGACGCAGCTGATGCTGCAATGGGCGCTCGCACTGCAGGGCCGCACGCGCGGGCCACTGTCGCTGTCGGACGAGGACTTCGAGGAGGAGGGCTACCGCCAGCGCTACCGCGACAACCCCTTCTTCGCCAGCTTCCACGCGGTGGCCCGGCTGCACCTGTGCAGCCTGCTCGGCACGCCGGCAGAGGCACTGGCGGCGGCGAGCGTGGCCGCCGCCACGGTGCACCACGTGGCCGGCACCATCTGGCCCCTGACCCATGCCTTCTGGCACGCGCTCGCGCTGGCGGCCTGGCATGACGAGGCGCCGCCGCCCGAGCAGGGGGCGGCGCGCGCACAGATCGGCCATGCCCGAGCCTACTTCGCGATGCTGGCCGAGAACTGCCCCGAGAACTTCCGCTGCCAAGCCCTGCTGCTTGCCGCCGAGGCCGCGCGCATCGACGGCGAGGAGGGCATCGCGATCAAGTTCCACGAGCAGGCGATCGAGTTCGCGGCGCAGCATGCCGCGCTGCTGCAGCTGCTCGCGCTCGCCAACGAGCTGCATGCGCGGCTGCGGCTCGCGCGCGGCGAGGCCGTGCTCGGTGCGCTGTTCATGGCCGAGGCGCGCGCCTGTTATGCGCGCTGGGGGGCGGGGGCGAAGGTGGCGCAGCTCGAGGCCCGGCATGCCTGGCTGCGACCGGTGTCGCCCGCCTCCGGTGCGGAAGTCGCCGCTCCTTTGCCGGCCGCGGCCGCGTTTCCCGCGGGCGGGCACGGCGACGGCCTCGACCTCGACAGCGTGATGAAGGCCGCGCAGGCCATGGCCGCCGAGGTCGAGCTCGACCGGCTGCTGGCGCGGCTGATGCGCATCGCGATCGAGAACGCCGGCGCCGAGCGCGGCTGCCTGGTGCTGGAAGGCGAGGGCGATTCGATGGTGCATGCGGCCGACACCCTGCAGGCGCCGCAGGCCGCGATCTCGCGCGGCACGCCGCTCGCGGCATCGCGCAGCCTGCCGCTGGGCATCGTCCACTACGTGCGCCGCACCGGCGAGAGCGTGGTGCTTGCCGACGCGGCGGCCGACGACCGCTTCGGCAGCGATCCCTACATCCAGCTGCATCGGCCGCGCTCGGCGATGTGCGTGGCAGTGCAGAAGCAGGGGCGGCTGGTGGGGGTGCTCTACCTCGAGAACCGCCAGCTCGCCGACGCCTTCACCGCGCAGCGCATCCTGGTGGTGCGCATGCTGGCCACCGAGGCCGCGATCGCGCTGGAGAACGCGCGCCTGTTCGAGGGCCTGCGGCGCGAGATCGGCGAGCACCAGTCGGCGCGGGCGCAGCTGGCCGAGGCCCTGGCGCAGGTCCAGCGCCTCAAGGACGACCTGGAGGCCGAGAACGTCTACCTGCGCAGCGAGCTGATCGCCAACGTCTCGCACGACCTGCGCACGCCGCTGGCGGCGCTGCGCGGCTACCTGGAGATGCTGACGCTGAAAGGCGATGAGCTGCGGCGCTCCACGCAGCGCAGCTACGTCGAGATCGCGTTGCGCCAGAGCGAGCACCTGGCGACGCTGGTCGACGAGCTGTTCGAGCTCGCCAAGCTGGACTTCAAGGGCGTGCGGCTGGCGCGCGAGGCCTTCCAGTTGGCCGAGCTCGCGGTCGACGTGCTGCAGAAGTTCCAGCTCGGCGCCGACCGGCAGCAGGTCGCATTGCGCTTCGAGGGCGGACAGGCGGTACCACCGGTCGATGCCGACCTCGGGCTGGTGGAGCGCGTGCTCGACAACCTGATCGGCAACGCCCTGCGGCACACGCCGGCCGGCGGCTCGGTGAGCGTGACGCTGCACGCCGAGGCCGGGCGGGTGGCGGCCTGCGTGGCCGACACCGGCGGCGGCATCCCCGAGGAGGAGTTGCCCTTCATCTTCGACCGCTTCTACCGCGTGGATCGGCAGCGCGAGCACGTCGGCGGCGGCGCCGGCTTGGGCCTGGCGATCGCGAAGCGCATCGTGGAGCTGCACGGCGGCGAGCTGCGGGTGCACAGCATCGCGGGACAAGGCAGTCGCTTCAGCTTCGACCTGCCCGCAGCGCAGCTGGCCGCCGGCCAGGATGCCAGTCAGGAAGCGGCGACGCCCGAAGATTCCACGCGCAGCCGCGCCAGCGCCTGAAGCCGTTCCAGCTCGGCCGCCGCACGCGCCAGGAAGATGCGGTAGACCGCGTCGACCAGCACCTCGTCGCCCAGCGGCGCGCGATGGCGGAAGGCCAGGTGGCCCAGCATGCGGCCGTCGCTGGCGATGATCGGCAGGCCCAGGTAGGACTCCCAGCCGGCCTCGCGCGGGAACATCTGCGCCAGGCCGCTGCGATGCAGCGCAGGGCGCTCGGTGCGGACCACGGCTTCGCAGGGGGTGCCGGCCAGCACGAACTCGAAGTTGTCCTGAAGCGCGCCGTCGGACCAGCAGGCCAGGGTGCGCACCCGCGTCGGCGGCTGGTCGGCGCACTCGGCGACGAAGGCGCAGTCCAGCCCGAGCGCGCGTGCGAAGTGCCGCACCATGGCCGGAAAGAAGGCTTCGCCCACGGCACCGGCCGTGCCATCGGCCACCGCCTGCAGCACATGCGAGACGCGGTGCAGCTGCGTCACGTCGGTGTCCTGGCCGATCACGCGGTACGCGGCGCCGCTCGCGCGCCTGAGCGCAACCCCGCGCGACAGCACCCAGCGCACGCTGCCGTCCTTGTGCAGCAGGCGCAGCTCGTGCTCGAAGCGTGCGTCGGCCGGCGGCGCGTCGCTTGCCAGCGGACGTGCCAGGGCCTCGTCCAGCGTGGCGCGGTCCTCGGGATGGACCCGCGAGCGCCACCCCTGCAGATCATCGGCGAGCTCGTGCGCCTCGAAGCCCAGCATGCTCTTCCAGCGCGGCGAGAGCTGCACGCGGCCCGACCCCAGGTCCCAGTCCCACATGCCGTCCTGGCTGCCGCGCAGCGCGGCGGCATAGCGCTCCTCGCTCGCGCGCAGCTCGGCCTCGGCGGCGGCGCGCGAGGCCTCGGCGCGCTCGACCGCGCCACGCTGCTCGGCCACCCGCTGTTCCAGCTGCGCCAGCCTGGCATTCCATTCGTCGCGGCGACGCGCGGCGCGGCGCGCGGCCGAGACGGTCAGCCAGGCGAGCAACGCGAGAGCGAGCAGCGCCGCGGCGATCATAGATGAGCTCACTGGACTACCTCCTCCGTGATGCGCTGCGCGGATGCCTCGGCGGGCACGAGCGGCAGGTCGAAGCTCAGGCAAGCGCCTGCACCTTCGACGCTGGTGGCCGCCAGCTCGCCGCCGTGCAGCCGCACGATGCGCCGCGCGATCGCGAGGCCGAGCCCGCCGCGCCCGCCGGGCAGCGCGCGGTCGGCGTGATCGTAGCGCTCGAAGATGCCGGGCAGCGCGTCGGCTGCGATGCCGCAGCCGGTGTCGCGCACGGCCATGCGCGCGCGCCCCGCGTCACGGCCGAACTCGATGCTCACCGTGCCGCCGGGCGGCGTGTGGCGCAGCGCGTTGTCCAGCAGGTTCTCGAGCACGCGCTCGACCATGCCGATGTCGGCCAGCGCGCGCACGCCGCCGGCCTGGCCATCACCGGCCAAGGCGCGCAGCACGATGCCGCGCCGCTGCGCATCGAGCGCGAACTTCTGCGCCACGTCCTGCGCCAGCTCGGCCAGCGAGAAGGCCTCGGGCTGCGGCCGTGCCTCGTCACCCTCCAGCTGGCTCAGCGCGAACAGGTCGTCGACCAGCCGCCCCAGCCGCTCGCTGTGGCGCACCGCGATCTCCAGGTAGTTGCGCTCCTCCTCGACCGGCAGGCTGCCGTGGCGCAGCAGCAGCAGCTCCAGGTAGCCTTGCATCGATGCCAGCGGCGTGCGCAGGTCGTGCGACACGTTGGCCAGCAGCTCGCGGCGCCGGCTGGCGCTGCGCTCGAGCTCGGCCACCTGCTCGCCGATGCGCCCCGACATGCGCTCCACGTGCGCCGACAGGCGCTGGATCTCGTCGCCGTGCGCGTCGGCGCCCGCCACCCGCAGCGGTTGACGGCAGCCGAGCTGCGCGCCGGCCTCCAGCGCATCGGCCAGGCGTCTGAGCCGCCGCGAGAAGCGCCAGTAGATGCCCAGCGCCGCCAGCGCCGCCGGGGCGGCGCCGACGAACAGCATGTAGAGGCTTTCCACGGTGGCGGGGCTCGTTTCAACTCTGGGGATCGGCGAACTTGTAGCCCACGCCCCAAACGGTCTGGATGTAGTCGGGCTTGCCCGGATCGCGCTCGATCTTGTTGCGCAGGCGGTTGATGTGGGAGTTGACCGTGTGCTCGTAGCCGCTGTGGCTGTAGCCCCAGACCTGGTCGAGCAGCTGCGCGCGCGTGTGGACCCGGCCCGGGCTGCGTGCGAAGTAGGCGAGCAACTCGAATTCCTTGGCCGTGAGGTCCAGCAGGCGGCCATCGAGCAGCGCCTCGTGGCGCTGAAGGTCGATGCGCAGGCCGCCGGCCTCGATCGGCTGGCGCGCCTGCTGCGCGTGCTCGGCCGCGGCCTGCTGGTGGTCGGCGCGGCGGAACACCGCCTTCACCCGCGCCGCGAGCTCGAGCATGCTGAAGGGCTTGGTCAGGTAGTCGTCGGCGCCCAGCTCCAGGCCGAGCACGCGGTCGAGCTCGGAGGACTTGGCAGTCAGCATCAGGATCGGCGTGTAGCGCGGCAGGGCACGCAGGCGGCGACAGATCTGCAGGCCGTCCATGCGCGGCAGCATCAGGTCGAGGATGACCAGGTCGTAGTTGCCGGCCTCGCCCTCGGCCACCGCGCCGAGGCCGTCCGCGATCAGGCGGCATTCGCAGTCGAGCTCGGCCAGTTGCAGCGTGACGAGCCGGCCGATGTCCGGGTCGTCCTCGACCACCAGCACGCGGCGGGTCATTGGCTGACCTCCCCCAGGCTCGTCACTTCATGTCCCTCGCGCACCCCCTGCTGAAGGAGGGGGCGAGCGCCTTCGGGCAGCCGGGCGGCGCTCATGACTGCAGCTCCGTAAAGAGTCCCAGCGCCAGGTGGCGCCCCAGCGTGGAGGCCAGGTCGAAGGCCGGATCGAGGTCGAAGGCGCAGGCGCTGGCCTGGCCCAGCCCGGCGCCATCGGCCAGGGTGCGGAGCCAGCGGTCTTCGGCGGGATCCAGCGGCACGAACACGATCTCCAGCGCCTGCTGCAGCACCAGCAGCCGGACGCCGCCTTCATCCAGCGAGACTGTCACCGTGTCATCCGCGCCGGCCTGGTTGGCCTGCCAGATGCGCAGCACCGGGTAGGGCGAGGACACGAAGCGCACCGAGGGCTGCAGCGCCAGGCGCAGGCCGGCCTGCGCGGACGGCGGCACCTCGGCCAGGCGCGCGAGTGCGAGGGCCGGCAGCTCGGCCTCGTGATAGGCGCGGTGCACCGCCCATTCGAGCGCGGCCACGTCCGGCAGGTACGGCAGCGCGGCCGCTGGTGTCCAGGCGCGCAGGAAGGCAGGGAAGTCGACGCCGAAGTCGTGCAGGTCGCCGGAGTGCGAAGGATGGACGCCGATGCAGGCCTTGGCGGCCTGGCGGAAGAAGGCACTGCCGACCAGCCGCTCGGTCACCGGATAGACGGCCGCGAGCGCGGCCACCAGGCTCTGAACCATGTTGTTGCGGTAGATCGCCAGCCGCCGCGCGGCGGGCAGGGCGCCGGGGCGCACCAGTGCCACCGCCGCGGCCGGGTCGCCGCGCCGCAGCAGCGCGTTCATCACGCGGAGCTGGGTGTCAGGCAGCGCAGGCATGCCGTGCTTCCATCATTGCGCGGGCCTTGCCGGCCTCGGCCACGAGGGCGGGCAGCGGGGGCAGATCGGCGTCCCATTCGACCAGCGTGGGCACGGCGCCGAAGCGCTCGAGCGCCGCCGCGTAGAGCGTCCACACCGCGTCGGCGACCGGGGCGCTGTGCGTGTCGATCAGGATCTCGGCGCCGTCGTCGAGCGTGTTGCGCGTGAAGCCAGCCAGGTGCATCTCCTGTACCGCGCCGCGCGGAATGGCCTCGATGTAGCCGATCGGATCGAAGCCGAGGTTGTGCGCGCTGACGTGGATGTTGTTGATGTCCAGCAGCAGGCCGCAGCCGCTGTGTGCCGCCACCTCGGCCAGGAACTCCCATTCGGGCACGATCGATTGCGCGTAGTCGAGGTAGGCTGAGAGGTTCTCCAGCAGGATCGGCCGCCCAAGGTATTCCTGCACGCGCTGCACGCGTGCCACCACGTGCGCGAGCGCCTCCTCGGTGTAGGGCAGCGGCAGCAGGTCGTTGGCGTGGATGCCGCCCACCGAGGTCCAGCACAGGTGGTCGGAGACCAGCGTGGGCTCGAGGATGCGCACCAGCTCGGCGAGGCGAGACAGGTGCGTTTCGCACAGCGGATCGACCGAGCCGATGGACAGGCCCACGCCGTGCAGGCTGAGTTCATGACTCTGGCGCGCGAGCAGCAGGAAATGCAGCGGCTTGCCGCCGCGGCCGAAGTAGTTCTCGCTGTGCGCCTCGATGAAGCCCACGGGCGGCCGTGTCTCCGCGAAGGCGCGCCAGTGCTCGGGCCGAAGGCCGATGCCGGTGCGTCCGGCCAACGAGGAATATGCGTGTCGCATGCTGTCCTCCTGGTGCTGGAAATTCTAGGCAGGCGACCGGGCCTGGCGGCGCCCGTGACGAAATTGTGAAGATTGCGCCTGGCGCATCAGGACCGTGCCCGCCGCGCCAGCATCAGGGCCGCGCCGATGGCGAGGCACATCAGCAGGAAGGCGGCCCACGCATAGGGCCACAGCAGGGGCATGCCCACCAGGATCAGCCCGTCGTTGCCGCCCGGGATCAGCAGGCTGCCCCAGCCCATCAGCATGCCGCCGGCCAGGCAGCGCAGGCATTGCGCTGCGGTGACGCGCCTGCTGCGCCAGCGCCCCGCGGTCCAGCCGCCCCAGACGGCGCCCAGCAGCAAGGCCACGAACAGCGCGGTGCGCGCCGCGAGGCTCGCGGCCATGCCGCGTGCCAGCTCGGCCAGCACCTCTGTGTAGGCCCAGGCGCCCGCCACCAGCAGCATCAGCACGAAGCTGATGCCGATGACGACGGTGGCGGCATGCGGGGACCAGATGCGCTCGGCCAGGGCGCGGCGCGCACCGGGCATCCGTCTCGGCGGGGCCAGCGCGCGCCAGGCGGCGAATGCGAGGAAGAGCAGGGCCACCCAGGCCGGCGCCTGCAGCACCGGCGAGCCTTGCGGCAGCGGCTGCTGCGGCCCCGCGCCGAACAGCGGCCCCACGCTCAGGCAGCCGAGGTAGAAGCCCAGCGGGGTCAGCGCATAACTCCATTCGCCGGAGCCGAGGCGCGCAATGGCGCCGAACACGCAGGCCCGGTTGACCCAGGCGCCGAGGCCGAGCAGCGCCCCGCCCGCGATCGTCCAGCCGCTGAGCGCATAGCCGGCCGGCATGGCCGGCAGCAGGTGCAGCGCCTGGGCCAGCAGCAGGCCGCCGGCCACCCACAGCGAGGCCTCGCCGAGCGCCAGCAGCCGGCGCGCGCTGCGCTTGTCGACGATCTCCTCGACGGCTGCGACGGTGCAGGTTCCGCCGCGCTGGATCGCGAAGCCCATCACGCCCGCGCACAGCGCGGCGAGCGCAAAGGCCAGGCCCGCGAGCATCGGGCTCATGGCAGCGCTCCGGCGCCATGGAGCTTGCAGACCGACGCCATCGCCTCGTCGTCCTCGATCCGGCCCGTCAGCGCGGCGATGCGGCCGCTCTCCAGCTCGAAGACCCAGCCGTGGATCGCCGGCCCGCGGCCTTCGCGCCAGGCCTGCTGGACCACACTGGTCTTGCCCAGGTTGTAGACCTGCTCGATCACGTTGAGCTCGACCAGCCGGCGAAAGCGCGCCTCCTGCGCGAGCGGCTCGAGCTGGCGCCGGAAATACTGCTGCGTGTCCTTGATGGTGCGCAGCCAGTTGTCGATCAGACCGTGCGAGGCGCAGCCCATGGCGGCCTTGACGCCGCCGCAGCCGTAGTGGCCGCAGACGATGACATGGCGCACGCGCAGCACCTCCACCGCGTACTGCAGCACCGACAGCAGGTTCATGTCGGTCTGCACCACCAGATTGGCGATGTTGCGGTGGACGAACATGTCGCCGGGCCCGGTGCCGGTGATGCGGTCGGGCGGTACGCGGCTGTCGGAGCAGCCGATCCAGAGGAACTCCGGATGCTGCCCCTCGGCCAGCCGCTCGAAGTAGGCCGGGTCCGCGCGCAGCTGCGCCTCGACGAACAGCCGGTTGTTGCGCAGCAGCTCTTCGATGCGTTCGATCATGGGACGCTCCCCTGCGCTTCAGCGGTGCTCGAGCACGCCCTCGATGGGATCGGCGTCCGCCTGGTGCCAGGGCGCGCGCTGGATCATGCGCATCGTGTCGGCATGGCCGGCCTGCCGGCGCGTGCGGATGCCGGCCGGCGTGAAGTCGATGTCCTTGGTGTGGTCCTCGCCCTCGACACGCGGCGCCAGCAGGTGGGCCACGTGGATGGTGGTCCCGCAACCCCAGGCGGCCAGCGATGCCACCTTCGGGTCCGCGCGCCGCGAGGCGGGGATCTGCTTGTGCAGCTCGCGGATCACGTGGCGCAGCCGGTGGATCTGCTTCTGGCGAGCGATGTGGCTGTCGGCGCGGCTGGCGAACTGGATGTCCTTGTGGCGCGCCATCACCTGCCAGATCGACTCCGGCTCGGGCGCCGTCTGGTGCCAGACGTTGACCGCGAAGATCAGCGAGTCGCGGCGCGGCTTGTCGTCGAGCACGGCCTCGATCGGCGTGTTGGAGTAGATGCCGCCGTCCCAGTACGGCTGGCCGTCGATGCGCACCGCCGGAAAGGCCGGCGGCAGTGCGCCGGAGGCCATGACATGGTCCACGCCCAGGCGCTCCCTGCGGGTGTCGAAGTAGCGCATCTCGCCGCTGCAGGCATTGACCGCGCCCACCGTCATCCGGGTGTGGCACTCGCACAGGTACTCGAAGTCCACCAGCGACTCCAGCGTGCCGCGCAGCGGCGCGGTGCTGTAGTAGGAGGCCGCCTCCACGCCCAGCGGCGCGGCCGAGCCGCGCAGCGCATGCAGGTTGGGCGTGAAGAAATCCGGGATGCCGCGCATCACCGTTGCCATGTTCGACACCAGGTTGCCGAGGCCCATCCAGTCCGGCAAGCGCGCCCCGGGTGTGGCCGCCTGCATCATGCTCCAGAAGGTGTCGAGCCGCTCCATGCGGTGCTGTGGCGGGTTGCCGGCGATCAGCGAGGCATTGATGGCGCCGATGGAGGTGCCGATCACCCAGTCTGGCTCGATGCCCGCCTCGTGCAGCGCCTGGTAGACCCCGGCCTGGTAGGCGCCGAGCGCGCCGCCGCCCTGCAGCACCAGCACCACCTGCCCGGGCAGGACCGCTTGGGGGGCGCGGCGGCCGCCGGCGGCGGTGCGCTGCTTCGTTGTGTGGGCCATGATGCGCTCCGGCGTTCAGTGCAGCGTCCAGCCGCCATCCATGGCCAGCGCGGTGCCGGTCATCGAGGCCGCGGCGTCGGAAGCCAGGAACACGGCCAGCGCGGCCAGCTCCTCCACCTCGATGAAGGACTTGCGCGCCTGGTGCGAGAGCATCACGTCGCGCACCACCTGCTCGGGCGAGATGCCGTGCGCCTTGGCCTGATCGGCGATCTGCTTCTCCACCAGCGGCGTCTTCACATAGCCGGGGCAGATGGTGTTGGAGGTGATGCCGAACTCGGCCAGCTCCACCGCCACGGTCTTCGACAGCCCGATCAGCCCGTGCTTGGCCGCGACGTAGGCCGACTTGAAGGGCGAGGCGGTAAGCCCGTGCGCCGAGGCGACGTTGATGATGCGGCCGAAGCGGCGCGCCTTCATGCCCGGCGCGACGGCCTTGATCACGTGGAAGGCCGAGGACAGGTTGATCGCCATCACCGCGTCCCACTTGTCGTCGGCGAAGTCCTCGATCGGCGCCACGTGCTGAATGCCGGCGTTGTTGACCACGATGTCGACCTTGCCGAACTCGGCCTCGGCCGTCGCGATCATCGCGCGTACCTGCTCGGGCCGGCTCATGTCGGCGCTGCTGTAGCGAACCTTGACGCCGAACTGGCGCTGCATCTCGCCGCGCGTGAACTCGACCTCCACCGGGTTGCCGAAGCCGTTGAGCATGATGTCGGCGCCGCTTCGGGCCAGCGCGCGGGCGATGCCCAGCCCGATGCCGCTGGTGGAGCCGGTGACGATGGCGGATTTCTGCTTGAGCATGACGCGCTCCTAGGGTTGGGGTTGGACGCGGGACAGGGACTCGGCGGCGGGACGTTCCGCGTCGGCCTCGCCGGTGCGCGTGAAGCGCAGGTGAGTGATGTCGGCGGCGAACAGCATGCTCCAACTCCACTCGATCCAGATGCGCAGCTTGCGACCAGCGGTGGGCATGCGCGACAAGTAGTAGGCGCGCCACAGCAGCCAGGCGGGCAGCCCGTGCAGGCGCAGGCCGAAGACGCTCGCCACCCCCTTGAGATGGCCGGTGGTGGCCATCATGCCGCGGGACACATGGCGGAAGGCCTGCGTCCGGCGGCCCTCGATGCGCGCCAGCAGGTTGCGCGCCAAGGCCTGCGCCTGCGCAACGGCGAACTGCGCGGTCGGCGGCGCGAACTGCTGCGTCGCCTGGTTGTGGACCAGCGCGCAATCACCCAGCGCCCAGAGCTGCGGCCAGCCGCAGACCGACATGTCGGGCTCGGTCTGGACGCGCCCGCGAAGGCGCGGCAGAGGCAGAGCATCGAGCAGCGGGTTGGGCCTGGTGCCGATCGTGCAGATCACGGTGGCGACATCGAGCCTTTCTCCGCTCGCGAGCCGGACCCCGTCGGCGTCGACCTCGGCCGCCAGCGCGTTCAGCCGCACCGCAATACCGCGCCCGCGCATCGAGCGCGCGGCCGCATGGCCCAGCGAGTCGGGCAGCTCGGCCAGCAGGCGCTCGCCGCTCTCGATCACGCTGACCTGCAGTTCCTCGGGGTGCACCTGCGGGTAGTAGCGCGCGGCGCTGCGCAGGAAGTCGGCCAGCGCACCTGCCACCTCGACGCCGGAGAAGCCGCCGCCGATCACCACGAAATGGCCGAGCCGCCGGCGCTCAGCCGGGTCGCGCTCGAGCTCTATCCGCGCGATGCGCTGCAGTACCCGATTGCGGATGAACAGGGCGTCGCCGACCAGCTTGAGCGGCAGTGCGTGCTGCTCCAGCCCGGGCACCAGGCCCAAGTGGGCGCGCGTGCCGAAGGCGAGCACCAGGTGCTCGTAGGCGATCGCCATCGGTCCCGCCAGCGTCTGCGCCTGCACGCGGCGGCGCACGGCGTCGATGCCGGTCACGCGGCCCATGACAAAGCGGCTGGTCTCGCCGCGCCGCAGCATCTGGCGGATCGGCGCCACCACGTGCTCGGGGAACACCGAGGCGCCCACGACCTCGGCCAGCATCGGGTTGAAGGTGGTGTAGCTCTCCTCGCTGACCAGCACCACGCGCCAGCCCTGCGGCAGGCGCGGTGCCAGCGCGCGCGCCAGGGTCGTGCCGGCGAAGCCGCCGCCGACGATCACGATGTTCCTGTGTTCGGACATGGTGCGCTCCCGCTTCAGCGACGGCCTGGGTGATGCCGGAAGTGCCGGCCGATCAGATGGTCGAGCGAGAGCCGCCCCGGCCCGTGCAGCAGACTCACCAGCAGCAGCAGACCCCAGGTCTGGTGGTCGCGCAGCCCCACCGCGCCGAGATCCGGATAGGAAATCACGGCGACGATGTTGAAGACGAACAGCACCAACGCCGAGAAGCGTGACCCTAGGCCGATTGCGAGCAGCACCGGGAACACCAGCTCGACGCCGGTGCCGAGCCAGGCCGCGATCTCCGGCGGCAGCAGTGGCACCGCATACTCGTTCTCGAACAGCGCGAGCGTCGAGCTCCAGGTCGCGATCTTGGTCAGCCCCGACTTGAAGAAGACGGCGGCGACGAACAGCCGCACCGCGAGGTCGGCCAGGGGCGCGAGCGCCCGCAGGCCGCGGTGCGCGGCGCCCACCTGCTCGGCCAGGCGCCGGGCCAGGCCGGCGCGACTCGGATGGGCGGCGGGCATAGAAGCCGTGGTGTTCACGATCGGCTCCTCAGCCCTTCTTGGCCGCGGCGGCGGCGCCGCCGTGCACGTTCTCGGGCTTGTTGGTCACCATGCCGCCGACGATGCGCGCACATGTGCCCTTGGCGACATAGATCCAGGCCTCCGGGTCGCGGTCCGCCGTGGAGGTGCCGGCGCACGAGCTCTTGCTGGTGCCGCAGTCGTTGTGGCCGGCCTTGACGACGCCGGCGCATTTCTCGGTCTGGACCTTCTGCGCCAGCGCGCTGGTGCTGGCGGCGGCCAGACCCAGTGCGAACAGGCTGGCGATGGCGCCGTGGATGCGTTGATGGTGCGCGTTCATGTGAAACTCCTTGTGACGTCGAAGTGAAAGAAGGACCGGAACGGCCCGGTGCGTCTTGCACCGCCTCACCGTTCCTGGGCTCCAGTCTGGCCACTGCAATTCACACGGCCATCAATGAAGTCTCACGAATCGATCACGCGTTCCTGCGTCGCGATGAGTCGCAATAGCAGGGGGCGGCTTAGCCCGGGCCTGAGAAGGGATAGCGACTTCCCGCCGGTTTGAGGACCCCGGCCGGATGGGCGCGGGCGTGATGGCTTGAGTCGATGCCTTGAGTCTCTTGAGCGTCGGTTTCTTGCGTCGCCTCGGCCGCCCAAATACGCCAGACCCGCAGACCCGCAGACCCTTAGCGCGACGGTCTGCTCCTTGCGGGGTCGAGCTGCCTGACTAGAATTTGTAGGCCTACAGCCAAGACTCACGCACCGTTCGCGGCACAGCGCCCGGCCGGGAGCACGTGGCGGCGGGAGAACCGCGCAGGAAGGCGTAAGGGTGTTTTTTAAGGGCGGCCGGCCTGAGTGGGAGAGCATCATGCCGATAACGATTGCGAAACAGGTCTGCTTCCAACTCGACAGCCGATTGACGGCGGCCGAAGCCGCTCTGGCGGCTGGCGGCATGGCATCCCCGGTCCTCGTGGCGGTCGTTGCGGAGTTTCGGCGGAAGTTTGCGAAAACGCGGCCGTCGATGGAAGGCGACCCTGCCCCCGGCCAACGCGAGGCCGTATTCGAGCTCGAGCAGGCGGCCGATAGCGCCAAGTGGGCGGCTTTGGCCGACCCGGGTGCGTCCGAGCAGATCAAACTGGCGGTCGTCGCCGCGCACGACTCGATCTGTTGGTTCAAGGCGACCGGCTCCCTGCTCGACCGGGAGTACGCCGAACAAGACCCGCTCGCCGGCTAACCTGAAGCGTCGTGGGTCGCCGGCATGCTGCGTTAGCGCTGAAATCGCTAAATCTCGATCGGCCGTATGCGAAACGCTGATCGACATACTGGCTTAAAGAGAAATAGGCATCTCTGTTCTAGCCTCCGCGCCGCGTCACAACCCCTCGTTTGTGATGCGGAGAATCACGTCCCAGCGCGTGGTGCCATTGCAGACCACTCAGGGTCTGCAAGCCCCAAGCTGCATGGAGCGCCGGTGAGCGACCAATCGTCGTTCTGCTCGAACAACGTGATCGAGGCATCGTTGGGGAAGATGCCCAGCAGTCGCCCGATTTGAAGATCCGCGTGGTCAATGCGGCCAACCTCATGGCGCTCCAGTCCGCGTCTGCGCACCCGCACGGGCTGGCGGACTCCGAGTTCGACTCCGTCTTCACGGAAGACAAGCCGGTGATCTTCGCCTTCCACAGGTACCCGTGGCTGATTCACGGACTCATCTACGAGCGCAACAACCACGACAATTTCCTCGCGCACGGCTACCGCGAAGAGGGTACGACAACTATCCCGTTCGACATCACGGTGCTGAGCCGGCTGGACCGCCTTCACCCGGCGGCCGATCGACCACGTGCCACGGATTCGGAATGCCGCGAGCCATGTGAAGCAGCAGCACTGCGCGACCGTCCGATGGCGCACCGCGCCTGGATCACTTCCCGCGGCGAGGACATGCCGGAGATCCTGAACTGGCGGTGAGCTAACTGATGCCTCCGCCCTGAGAACTCACCGCTGCATAGCCTGAAGTGTGGCGAGTCACCCGGGCTCGTGTAGGTGGGGTTGCGCATTCGGGGCCCGTCGATCCTCGTGGGCCGGAAAGACGTCCGTTGGGCAGCGAGCTAGCGTAAAAACTTCGCGCAGCAAGTAGCCCTTTGGTATTACATTCCGTAGAATCGCTCACTTCAAAACACGCCCGGTCATACAACACACGACGGATGAAAGATGCGCCTCCGGCTTGTCCTTCTGCTCCTCATGGCGTCCGCCCTCTGGCAGGTCTTCGTGATCGGTGGCCGAACCGGCACTTTTGGTGAACCGAAGGAGGTGGAACACGCGCTGCTCCATTGGCAGGGGTCGGCGCATCACCATCACCATGATGGGTCTGTCACGCAGGATGGCTCCGAAGAGTCAGTACAGCACGTCGTCATCGATGGCTTCCTCAACACTGCCGCCGTTTGGTTTGTCGCTCCCATCTTCCTTCCTCCCGGAAAGGCAGTGCGTCCCATCGTGGTCGATGAACTCGACGCACCGTGGCCGGACCTCGCCGGCCCTAGAAGACCTCCAAAACGCACCGCCTGAAACGCTGCTGCGCACCTGCGCACGCGCAGGTAAGCCGTTTTCACGTTGACCGATGCATCGCGTCCGTGGGCTCACTCCCGCGGCGTGGCGCCGCAGCGCGGCCGAGCAGGTCCACAGCTCGGCGCGTGTCATCCCGGTCCATCGACCGTGCAACACCCTGAAATTCGAGACCAGCATGTCTCAAGGCGCAGCCATCGTCTTCGGCGCGCGGTGTCAGCTTCTGGCGGAGGGGGCAGCACAGCTGCGCTCAGCACTACCGACGAAGCATCGAGGAGCCAAACAATGCCTTCCTTCAGCCCAGTTGACGTCGTCCGTCCATTTCTGGACGAGCCCCGGGTACGACCTGCGCAACTGCAATGGCGACGCCGACAGTTCTTGTCCCGAGATGGAGACGATTCCCACTTCGGAGTGTTCGACAGCTTCAAGGCTGCGCGCGCTTGGCTGCCCAACAGCCCGGAGTTCGATGACGCGGCTTTGAGCGAACACGAGGACGTGCGATCGAAGAAGGCGTTCCCTTATGACTATTCGTTCATGTGGTGGCTTGACCGCGCACTGCGCGACGGGGCGAGCAGCGTTCTGGACATCGGCGGCTCTATCGGCCTTCACTGCGACGCCAATTGTCGGTACTTCCGTATGCCAGATGCGCCGAAATGGCGTGTGGTCGAGGTGCCGTCAGTGGTTCTGGCAGGAAAGCACCTGGCGGCGCGAAACGCCGCTGCGGCCCTGAGCTTGAGCGAGAGCCTCGATGAATCCATAGGAACTCCCTGCGAGGACGTCTGGATCGCCGTGAACGCCATTCACTACTTTGAAGACGCACGGCCCGATCAGCTTCTCAAGAAGTGCGCACGTCGGCCGCAGCACATCCTGTTGAGCCAGCTCCCCCTCTACAACGGAGAGGACTTTGTCACCATGCAGAAAATTGGTGAGGGAGCCTTCGCTCCAGTGCATGTCTACAACCGCGCTCGGTTCATCCAGGACATCAAGGCGCTTGGATACACCCTCTGGGACAGATGGGCCGTACAGGACCGCTCCATGGAGCTGCGTGGCTATCCCGAACGCTCATTTCCAAGTTTCACCGGCTTGTACTTCGTGGACAGCACACGAATGTTCAAGAGATGCAAGCCGCTACCTTCTTGATCCGCCTCATCGAATGCGCGCCGGGCTTCTAACCATCGTCGCTCTCGGCTTTCGCTCAACGACTGTCTACATGGCGGCCAGTCCGAATATCGAAGTGATGTTGGCGCGTGCGGTCGTGGTGCTGGCCGTGCTGACCGTCGGCGTGGTGGCAGCTTGGAGCGACGACGTGCCGGCCGTGCCGTCTGCGTCGGCGAATACCATTCCTCTGGCTGTGCTTGGTGACTCCAACAGCCATTCCTACCAGGATCGCACGGCTTTTCCGGCCGGCACTCGCGAGCGCGGCGGCGCATTGCGATCGCGCACTTTCCAGTGGACCGAGGTGCTGGCGCGATTGCGCGGCGACGAGATTGACATCGGTCCCTGGGTACTGTGGGGACAGCCCGGCTGGGTTGCCTTGGCGCGCGAGTTGATCGGCCTGCCGGCCTCTCGTGCGCCTCAGAAAGAGGACTACCTCTACAACTTCGCCAACTCGGGGGCCGCTTGCAAGAATTTGATGGGCGAGCGGTTTGGCCAGCGCTTCCGCCAGGCGCCGCGCCTGGTGGCGCTTATGAACCGGGAAGCCGAGCGCTGGCGCCGCGGCGTGGTGGTGATCAGCATCGGAGCCAACGACTGGAACGCCTGGCTTGACCTCCAATCGCACGATCCCTGGGCGCCTGAGCTGCGGCGCACGATCGACTACTGCACACAGCAGATCAGCGCCGCCATCTCGCTGATCCACGCCTCGCACCCATCGACGCGCATCCTGCTTGTGGGATTGCGCACTGGAGCCGACGATCCAGACAATTTTGACAAGTACCGCAGCAGCTTCGCCATGGCCAATATCAAGAAAGCCCTGGCCGGCGCCAATGCCGAACTGCGCAAGCTCGCTCTCGCCGATCCGCAGCGGATCGCTTTCCTCGACGTCGAAGCCTGGTTCGTGCAGCGATGGGGCGAGCGAGGCCCCAATGGAGAGCCCACCTACAAGACTGTCACCATCGCCTCCGACCTGCGCGTCACCAATACGGCAGGTGACAAGCCCAACAATGCCGTGCTCAAGGACGGCCACGCCGGCGTGGCGGCGAACGCAATGCGGGCGCAATCGCTCGTCCTGCGACTGCGCGAAGACTTCGGGCTCACTTTGACGCCGATCAGCAATGAGGAGGTGGCCCGCTTCCTCGCCCCGTGAGCATTGCTCTTGCAGTTGCCTTCTCAATACTCTTCCGCTCGATCATTGGTTGTGGCGGAGATCGGTTCGCACGAGGCTTGATTTCGAAGCGCTTGCTCGATGGGACTGCGTTACCCAAGCGTCTTGCATTCGCCCCTCAAGCAGGCGAGAAAAACGACATCATCGCGTTCTTCACCTTCGGCCCGGCGCTTTGCGCCCGGCTCGACTTCGCGCTAGCGAAGAACTACCCGGCCCGCGGAGAGTATGTCGGGGCCGTTTGACCGCGCAGAGCATCGACCGCGAGCCTATTGTGACGTGGCCGCCGCGCCCAGATCAGCCAGGGCCTTGGTCAGGTCCTCGACCGACGGGCAGGCATCCGCTCCATGCCGTCTGGCGAGCCAGGCAGGGTCGTTGAAGCCGAACCAGGTCTGTTGATTGGCGTCCTGCCAGATCAAGGCCTTGAGCGGAAGGTCGATCCCCACTGTTTGCTGGCACTCCATGAATGGCGTACCTGCCTGGGCGCTGTCGAAGATGAACACCTCGGTCGGGCGAAGCGTCTGTCCAACCGCTGATGCGCCATCGACATGATCGATACGCGCAAACACGGTCAATCCTCGTTGTTTGACCGCAGCCTCCAAGCGCGACGCTGTTTCTGCGGGTGAGTGCGGGCTCGTGATGGCTATCAGGCCCCCTGCAGCAAAGACGGCGAAGGCGCATAGCCTGGCCAGGACATCGTTGAGGAAGACCCAGAGGGCGATGCGAAAACGGGCTCTGACCATTCAAACTCGTGCCTTAACCAAACGAGAGGTTGAGGGCGGAAGTCATGCTCTGGATATTCATGGGCGCCGGCGTGGCCGCGGCGGGGGCGGCGTGGTACTTGATGGTGCCGCACTACCGTGGGTGGAAGCCGTTGAACGATCGACTGTCAGAGCGAGTAACCCAATCCGCGGCGTTGGTGAAAGAGTGCACGACGGCGATGGGATGCGCAACGGCGTTCGGTCGCCTTTCGACGATTCGCTGATAGGCGAGCGTCTACGTCGTTGCCCGCGCAACTCTGGTGTGATCGGACCTGGATGCCCCGAAGCCAAGGGGCTGCCGCTGGGAGAACCCGCCACCCGTTGACTGCGTTGTAGGTCGAAGGGCTTAATCTAGCCATTCGCGGCCGGTCGGCGGCGTTCGCAATCTCGGGGAGCTGCTGTGGACGCCGATGACGAGTTCGAAGTGAAGCGCTTCGATCACGAGGGATGGTCCGTCCGAATTTGTTTGACCAAGCTTGCGGAGGACGGCTTCGTCGCTGGTTATGCGGACCTCTCCCAAGGCCAAAGCCAGCAGTGCCGTATCGCCTTGGCGGGCCAGCAGCACAACCAGGCCGCGGCGATCATTGTCCTTGAGGAAGAAGCGAGGGCGTTCATTGCGGAGAGGGAGGGCCGGAATCAAGCGGAGTGAAGCTGACGCCTCGGAGCTGCAGGCTGGATCGTTGGATTGGCTGGCGGGGGTGTCGCAATCGGCCTTGCGCGCCACCAGCGTCCCCGTATAGTCGGCGCTCAGGCACGGACCCCAGTCGCCGACGGGCGCTTGGCCTTTGATCCAGTTCCGGAGGTGATGGTGTGACCCTGTACTCCTTGCCCGGCTCGCGTGCTTACCAGGAACGGATCTATCCCGATCCCTCTCACCTCGATGCGGACACCCGAAAGGCGCTCAAGCTCGAGACCTACGAGGACGTGATCGCGCATTTCACGGCCAGCTCGCTGGCGGAGGACGGCATCGAGATCGAGCCCGACTCGCTCAGCGTGAGCAGGGCCGCCAGCGCCACGGGCTACGTGGTGAATTTCCGCGCCCTGCCGGCCTTCACGCTCGAGGCCGAGCAGTTCGCAGCCATGCACGTGGCGATGCTCGATCCCCGGTGTGCGGGCCTTGCGCTCCAAGGCGCCGACGCCTGCCGGGAGACCCCGGCGTGGAACCCGATGGCGGGCTATCCCGTGAACCGCAGCGACGGCCCGTCGGAATGGTTGCCGTGTCTGCCGCTGGGCATGCCGATTGCGAACCACCAGGCCGTGACACTGCTGCACTATCCGCCAATCGTCGCCTACCGCACCGCCAACTATCTGAACAACATGACGCTGCGCCGCTGGGCGCAGATCCTTCGCTGCGTGGGCATCCAGGAGCCGAACCGCTACCACGCGATCATCGACGTCAATCCGATCGCGGCGCCCGGTTCCGGGGAGAGCGAGTATCCAAATGACTATTTCCCGATCAATCTGACGTCGATGTTCTTCGACAACGAAGCGCATGGACATACCTATGTCCGCTCGATGCTCGAGTTGATGCTGAATCCACCGGGCAACGCGGCCAATCCGACGACGCTTCCCTTGCTGGTGTGCGGTTCCCCGCTCTACGACCCGCAGGCGCCCGGTTGGTTTCGCACGCGCTTCAAGGACCAGTTGCCGAAGGACGCCAACGGCTCGCCGACGGCCAACGTGCTGCAGGCGGGATTCGTTCGGATTCACCCGGGCAGCTCCAAGGCGACGCCCTACATGATCGCCAACCACATGATCGCCGCGGGCGTGACCGGGTGTTGCACCAGCGACCCCGGCAAGATCCCGGACATCCGCAAGTACGAAGCCCAGGACCTGGTCGCAGCGACCTTCCTCGGCGAGTGCGCGGATGCGGCGCGGCGGGGCGAGGCGATCGATCCGGCCGCGGCGAAGCAGCAAGCCTGCCAACGCTGGTTCGGCGACCCCGACGGCAGCGGCGCACCAAATCCCGTCAACGACGGCGACCGCCTGACGATCTGCGCCCTGGCACAGATGGATCTGTGCTTCAACCCCAAGACGATCTCGCCGATCTACACCTTCGAACAGGCAATGGCGCGTTGCCGGAGCAAGGGCGGCGCCGACCTCTCGCCCTGCTTCGGCTGCGATCCCTGATGGAAGCCAGGCCGCTCAGCCCTCGGGCGTCTACTTGTGGATCAGGCGCTCGAAGCCTTGCCATTCGCCTGCTGATGGCTCGCGCAGGTGGCGGGCGCAACGCTCGACGAACAGCCGCGGGACGGCATCGCCCGGATCCACTGCACTAACCTGCTCGAACAAGGCCCGCGCTGCATCGAAGCCGCCGCCGAAGTACTTCTCCATCGCCGATCGCAGCAGCGCGCGCGTGGCGAGCTTGGCCGCGCGCCGCGCCGGCGCCTCGGCGTCGATCACCTCATAGAGGTCGACCGCGACGTTCTTGCCCTTGACCGCCACCCGGTCGATCTGGCGCAGCGCGAAAGCCTGCGGCTCGTACAGGCTGCGGAAGGTGTGCTCGCCGATCAGGAAGCGTGCGCCATAGACCTTGGTGAGCTGCTCGATGCGCGACGCCAGGTTGACGGTGTCGCCGATCACGGTGCACTGGATGCGGTCCCTCCCGCCCACGGTCCCCAGCACCACCGGCCCGGTGTTGGCGCCGATGCCGGCGGCCAGCTGGGGCTGGCCCAGCGCGGCGGCGCGTTCGTTGAACGCCTCAAGCGCGCGCCACATGCCGATGCCCGCGCGAACGGCAGCGTCGGCCCCGGTGTCGAACAGCACCTTGATCTCGTCGCCCGCGAACGAGTCGATGAAGCCGCCTGCCTGCGTGATCTGCTCCTCCATGCTGCGGAAGTAGCGGTTGAGCAGGTCGATGATGCTGCGCGGATCGAGTCGTTCGGCGAGCGGCGTGAAGCCGCGCAGGTCGGCGAACATCACGCTCATGGTCTTGGCCACGTTCTCGCCCAGGTCCACGCGCGCGATGTCGAGCCGGTCCAGGCTTTCCAGGAACTGACTCGGCACGAAGCGGCGCTGGGCGTCGATCAAGCGCTGCTGGTCCTTGTAGAGCCTGGCGTTCTCGATGGAGATCGACACCTGGGCCGCGAGCAGCTGGATCAGCTCGATGCGATCGTCGGTGAACACGCCGCCGGTCAGGCTGTTCTCCATGTAGATCGCGCCCTCGAACTTGCCATGGTGCAGCAGCGGAATGCACAGCACCGACTGCGGCTTGCGCGCGAGCAGGTAGGCGTCGCGGGAGAAGCGCCCAGCACGCGCCGCATCGTGCAGCACGAGCGGGCTGTTCGTGTGCAGCACGTGGTAGACGATCGAGATCGGGAGCGCCCCCTCGTTGCCGTCGAAGGGAATCGCTCGTGGGGTAGCGGGGGCTTCGCGGTCGATCTCGCACAGGCCCTCGATGACCAGCTGGCCGTCCTGCCGGACCACGAAGCAACCGCGCTGGCCACCGGAGTTCTCGAGCATGATCCGCATCGTGGTGGTCCACAGCTGCTCCAGCGCAATCTCGCTGGAAATCGCCTGCGAAGCCTTCATGACCGAGGCCAGGTCGAGCGCGGCCGAATCGACGCCGATCGAATCGGCCGTGCGCAGATCGGCACCGCTGCCCACTGCGTTGCCCCGGCTGGCCTGCGACCGAAGCAGTTGTGCGAACTCCTCCTCGAGGTGAGCAACCTTGCGCCGAGCACCCCAGCTTTCGTAGAGGTTGCGCGCCGCTCGCAGATAGCCTTCGGCCGCCTTGCCCCGACCGGTGGCGAGTAGATGCCGGGCGGCGAGCTCGTTCGCCATCGCTTCGTCGCGGCGAAACCCCGCCTCGCGGGCAGCCTCCATGGCCTGCTCGTATCCCCGCAGCGCCGGCTCGATGCGTCCGTCGACGCGGGCGAGTTCCCCTTGCATGAGCCGCTGCAGATGCAGGAAGTTGTCCGGGCAGTTCGCGGCCCAGCGCGTCATGCGCCGCAGATCCGCGCGCATGCGCCTGCGCGTGGCGGCCTGCTCGTCCGGTGCCATCCCGGGCAGGCACGCCGCCAGCGTGAGGAACGCGACGATGTAGAAGCGCGCAAGTTGCGGCAGCGACATCGCCGAGGCGATCAACCGATCCTGTTCGCGCACATGCGCCAGCGCTTGTGCGTGTGCGCCGTAGAACCAGCAGATCTCCGCCTTGTAGATGTGGTAGTTGGCGACGCCGGTCATGAACCTGCGCTGCCGCATGCCCTCGAGGCAGCGTTGCTCGTCGAAGGTGGCGTCGTTCATCGAGCACAGGCTGTCGGTCTGGCCCAGGAAATTGCGCTGCATCTGCAGGAAGAGGGTGCCCGAATCGAGCGAGTCCTGGTACTCGCAGTCGCGCACGATGGTGAGGAAGTCGGCATGCTCCTGCGCCGCCGTTTCCAGGTCGAGCTTCGGGTCCCAGATGATGCAGTCCTGCGCGCTGTAGGCGAGGTAGAGCAGGTCGCCCGACTGGTAGCCGGCCTCGATGCCGCGGCGGAACCACGGCGTCATGCTCGACCAGTGATTGTTCCAATGGTGCACGAACATCGTGTAGACGTAGATCACGCGTGATTTCAGCGCGATGTCGTCGAGCCGGTCGTTCATGGCCACGGCGAGCTTGCCGTACTCATAGCCCAGCGCTGGGTCGTCGAGGGCGCCGCACAGCAGCATGCCGTAGGCGGCATAGGCGAAGGCCGACTCGGGGCCGTTTCCGTAGCGCAGCGAGATGTTGACCGACTTCAACACCAGGAAGAGGAAAAGATTGCCGCTGCCCGAGAGAAAGGCCGCGGGGAAGATCTCCATCAGCAAGCGCATCGCCACCTGATGCGCACGGTCCGACATCGGCGGCGCCGCGATCAGCTCGGCAATCTTCCTTCCGCCGAGGTTGCGCCTGATGGCCGCAACCTCGCGGCCGATCGCGGCGCGATCGGGGTTCGCGGCGAGGCGCATGCCGAGCAGGGCCAGGCCCGTGGTCGCAGCGCCAATCGACTCGCTCATCTTCCCGGTGGTGGCGTACTGGCGGGTGCGCATCGACAGGATCTCGGCCTTCTCCAGGTTGCTGCGGGCATGGGCGAGCATCTGTTCGATCCACGACTCGGCCTCGTCATAGCGCGCCGTCAGATAGGCGCATTGCTGGTACTCCGTGGCCAGCGCCATCGTGAGATCGATATCGCTCGTCCAGGCGTCCGGCGGCAGCAGTTCCTGACCCGTGCGCAGGTAGCCCAGGGCCGACTCGTAGGCGGACGAGCGCTGGGCCCGGATGCCCGCGGCCAGGTTCAGGCGCGCCAGCGCCTTTCGCTCGGCAGGATCGGTGATGAGCCGCAGGCATTCGTTCAGGTGGCCGACGATCTCGATCAGGCGCTCTTTGCGCTCGTCCTCGCTCGCGTGGCGTTGGATCAGGCGGCCGACCGACAGGTGCACGGCCTCCTTGTGTTCGGCGTCGATGAGGGCGTAGGCGGCCTGCTGCACCCGGTCGTGCTGGAAGCGATAGCTAGGATTCAATCCCGTGTCCGTGGCCGCCGCGCCGCCCGCCTTGCCGACGAGCTTGTAGTCGTCGTTCAGCGGAATGACCAGGTGCCGCTGGAGGGCCGGCAGGAGGTCCTCGCCGGTCTCGTCCATGGATCGCTCGTGGATGATCGACAAGGTCCTCAGATCGAAGGCGTTGCCGATGCATGCGGCCAGCTGCAGCACACGCTGCGTGGCGGCCGGCAGCTTGCGCAGGTTGGCGATCACGAAGTCGACCACGTCGCTGCCGAGCCCGCTGCGCTGCACGGCGTCCATGTCCCAGCGCCAGCGCCCCGCCTCCGGCACGAACGCGATCGCCCGCGCCTGCTCGAGCGTCCTGAGGATCTCGGAGAGGAAGAACGGATTGCCCTGGGCCCGCTCGTGCAGCAGCTCGGCGAGCGGGCGGCACGCCGCGGCGTCGGTGTGCAGCGCATCGGCCACGAGCTGCTCGACCGCAGCGAGCTCCAGTGGCAGCAGAGCCAGCGCGTGGACGGCCCGACTCTCCTGAATCTCGTTCAATGCCAGGCGCAGCGGATGGCCGATGTCGACCTCGTTGCTGCGGTAGGCGCCGATCACCAGCAGGTGCCTGAGCTCGCGCGCCGTGGCCAGCCAGCGGATCAGGTTGAGCGTCGACGCGTCGCTGAACTGCAGGTCGTCGAGGAAGATCACCAGCGGCTCCTCGCTGGCAATGACTCTGACGAAATTCAGGAACGCGATCTGCAGGCGGTTCTGCGCTTCGTTGGGCGGCAGTTCGGGCACCGCCGGGGGGACACCGACGAGCTGCTCGAGCTCCGGTATGAGGTCGACCAGCACCTGCGCGTTGGGCGCGACGGCGGCGAGCAGCTTGCGGCGCCAAGCCTGCCGCCGCTCGGCGGGTTCGACCATGAGCTGCCGCACCAGGCTGCGGAAGGCCACGGCCACGGCGGAGTAGGGCGTGCTGCGCTGAAACTGGTCGAACTTGCCCTGGATCAGGTAGCCACGCTGGCGAACCAGCGGCTTGGCGATCTCGTTGACCAGCGCCGACTTGCCCACCCCCGAGTGCCCCGACACCATGCACAGCTCGGTGCCGCCTGCGGTCACGCGCTCGAACAGCGCCAGCAGCGCGGCCCGCTCCGGTTCGCGGCCGTAGAGCCGCTGGGGGATGTGGAACTTGCGCGAGACGTCGCGATGCCCGAGCGCGAAGGCAGCGATGGTGCCGGTCTGGGCCAGCTCGCGCTGGCAGCGACCGAGATCCTCGATCAAGCCAAAGCTGCTCTGGTAGCGGTCTTCGGCATTCTTGGCCATCAGCTTCAGCACGATCGCCGAGACGGGCTGCGGGATTCGCGGGTCGACCTCGCTCGGCGAGGGCGGGGCCTTGCCGATGTGGCTGTGAACCCATTCGAGCACGGATTCGGCGTGGAACGGCAGCTCGCCCGTCAACAGCTCGAACAGCGTGATGCCCAGCGAGTAGAAGTCCGAGCGATAGTCGAGATAGCGATTCATCCGCCCGGTCTGCTCGGGCGACATGTAGCGCAGAGCGCCTTCGAGCCGCTTGGACAGGGCGTCGCTCTGGCGTTCGAGCGACAGCTCGGACGCAATGCTGAAATCGATCAGACGCACTGCGTCTGTGCCGTCGACCAGGATGCTATGCGGCTCGATGTTCTTGTGCACCACGTCCAGCTCGTGAATGCGCGCCAGCGCCTGGGCGATCGCGACGGCGATCCTGAAGAGGCTTTCCAGCGCGAGGCCGCGCTCGCCGTGGGCCGCGATCTGCTCGGACAGCGAACGACCGAAGGGCTCCAGCACGAGTGCGACGTTGCCGTTGCCCCAGGCCTCCAGTGCGTGCACGCGGATGACGGACTCGACCGACTGCAGCCGCGTCAACAAATGGAATTCGCGGCGCAGCTCGGCCACTTCCTGCCGGCCGGGATACTCGGCGTCCAGCGTCTTGATGATGACCGGATGGTCATCGGCAACGCGCACGGCCCGGTAGACCGACCGCCGCTGCGATTGGTGGATGCGCTCGCCGATCTGGTAGCCGGGGATCTTCACCACCGGACACCGATGCTAGATGCCGAAGACGCGTTGGAATCGGTCGGCGTAGGCCTCGGCTGCCGTATCGCGCAGCGGCGATCCATGGCCGCACAGGGCGTGTCGGAACGGCAGCGCACGCAGGCGCGCGTAGTCCTCGCCCTTGGGCTCGTTGACCTGCATGAACAGCGGACCGAGATTGGCGGGCTGGAAAAATCCCATCTCTGTCATGGTCCGGCGCGACTCGTCCGAGAAGAATTCGTCCGGCGCCACCCAGTTCTGCAGCGCGTCGCAAGCGACCAGGATGCCGCCCGCGCGATCGATGTGCACGATGCATTCGGGCAGCTTGGTGGTGCCGAAGGCGAACACGCTGCAGCCGGCGAAGGGCATCTCGCCGCCGGGCGCGAGCACCTTGTCGGCCTGCAGCCCGTGGTCGTGTTGCATGCCGGGCAGCGCCCACAGCGTGGCGCCGTAGCGCGTCTTGTAGAAGGCGTCGTCGCGCCCGTGCAGCGAACCGATCCTGATCACGTTCGCCACGCGCCCGAGGCCCTCGAGCCGAGCCAGGCCCGAGTCGTCGAGACGAACCGTGTTGATGAGGGTCAGCGCATCGCCGTCGCGCACCACCGTCATGTTGCGACTGAAGTGCCAGGGCGCGCCCATCAGCACGGTCTTCATGGCACCGGTGACGAAAAAGACATCGGGAAAGACTTCTTCCAGCTCGCCGTGCGGCAAGGCGGGTGGCAACTCGTCCATCGCGTCACTCCTGTTCGTCGGAACCTGCGAGCGTACTTCGGCGCTCGCCGAGCGACAAGACTTTAGTCGTACAGGAAGCGCCCGGCGTACGCGTACTCCTCCATGTACGCGTGCAGGTACTCGTCGAGGTACTGCCGCTGCGCGAGCGTCAGGCGGTCGCACCGGAGGTCCTCGAGCGTCTCACTGCCGTCGGAGTGGTCCAGCCGCTTGAGATGAAAGAGCGTCATGTCCTTGCCACCGAAGAAGCTCTGCAGGAATCGGTGCTGCGAACGCGCATCCGCCATGTCGAACACGCAACCTGCAAGCGCCGTGAGCAGGGGCTGCCGGGCCAGCGTGGCGGCATTGAAGGAAGGGTAGTCGCCCGGCGGCGGCACGAACGGCGGCGCCGCGCGTCGAGGCTGCACCGGGTGCTTGCGCAAGGCCTCGATATAGGCGCAGTCGAGTCCGGCGGCGGTGGCGCCCTGCAGCAGGATGTTCAGGTAGCGCCGGGTCGGCAGGCAGGTGTTGTCGATGAAGGCGGGCAGCCCCGCGTAGGCGATGGCGCTCCGTTCGCCAGCGTCGTGGCGTACCGTGACTTCGATGTGGTCGTAGCCGTGGCCGCAGGCTTCGGCGGCGTCGAGCAGGGCCAGGTGCTCGTCCTCGCACAGATGCAGCACGCCCTGCACGACGTCAGAAAGATCGCCGGACGCTTCGATGTTGCCGACGCCGCCTTCGTGGCGAAAGAAGTGCGCCACGTTGAAGCGCAGCCGCCAGCCGTGCAGCACGGCGCGCTGTGAGATCCGCGGGTCGACCCCCTTCGCGCGCAGCGACTTCAGGTCCATGTTCGATCCGTAGCCGAAGTACCAGAACACAAGGGCTCTCCCGTCCCGCCATCGAAGGGCCGCGTCAAACCTTACACGGAGATGTCAACCGAAGGTAGTATCCGGCGCTGGGGAGCGGGCTGCCTCGGCCGGCACGGCTGGTGGATTGTCCCGGACGTCGGCCGTGACCTTCAACCAGGAGTTGCGCAATGGCTAACAACGCTCCCGCAAGCCAGGACTTCGTGCTCAGCCGCAAGCCCGCCAGCAGCATCTACGAGGGAAGCCCCGCCTACGGCCTGTGGCGCTTCGACGCCGACAGTGACAGCCTGTTGGAACCAATGCCGCTGGACCCGCAGGCCGCCTTCGACCCCACCCACGCGCTGGTACCCATCGGCCGCTACCTGCTCGAATGGGGGCCGCTGACGCTGCAGGCCTACCAGCCTTGCTATCCGTACCGCCTGTTCGAGTTCGACCCGGCCAGCACGAACCCGCTGGCCGCCGCGACGGTGCAGAAGGGCGTGTGGACCAAGACGAAGTTCTGGCAGTACCGTCCGGACTTCGGCAATCCCCAGGGGGCGCACGAAGGCTACGACTCGGGCAGCGAACTGCTGCTCTTGCCGCTGGGCGGCTTCATGCTCAACGTCATCCCGACCGAAGGCCGCGGGACCTTCCAGCTCTGGAACTTCGACCCCAGTCCCCTGACGCCGGGCCGCGCCGACCCGCTTCCCCAGCCCTACACGCCGCAGGGCTCGTTCGACACCATCCAGTTCGGCCACGAGCTGATTCCGCTGGGCGACTACGTGCTCGACCGGGTGCCCGAGACGGGCGAGTACTGGCTCTGGAGCTTCGACCCGCAAAGCGTGATGCCACTGGGGCAACCCGCGATCCAGCATGGGCAGTGGAAGGACATCGACGCCAACCATTGCCTGGTGGCGATCGGCGACCATGTCCTGGACTGGACGCCGGCAGACGGCGCCTACCGGCTCTGGCGCTTCGACCCAGGCAGCGCCGACCCCCTGGCCGGGCCGCTGCGCACCGGCACATTGCCTCAGGGGCTCGATGCGAACACGATGCTGACCGGCCTCCAGTCGCTGCGGTCCATCGACATGGCACGAAGCGAGGTGCCCGGCACCATCGACTTCATGCGATCGAAGATCAGGCACGTCGTCTACCTGATGCTCGAGAACCGCTCCTTCGATCATGTCTGCGGCTGGCTGTACGCCAAGGGAGAGGACGGTATCAACTTCGTCGGCGACGACCGGCCGTTCGACGGCGTCAGCCTCGACATGGTCAACGTCGACCCCGGCAGCACGGACCGCAAAGGCGACCCGCGCCAGGTCTTCGTCAGCAAGTACAAGGACGGCCAGCTCAGCGACGAGTGGGACTTGGACTTTCTGCCTCAGGATCCTTATCACGACAAGTCCGACGTCCTGCGCCAGTTGTTCTTCGCCAATCGCGAGGGCTATGCCGAACGCGCCAGTCCGGACATGGGTGGCTTCGTCTGGAACAACGGTGTCGATCAGGTCATGTGGACCTACACGCCCGAGCAACTGCCTGTGCTCAACGGCTTGGCAAAGGGGTTTGCCGTATCCGACGCCTGGTTCTGCGCAATGCCGAGCGCGACCGATCCCAACCGCGCGATGGCGTTCACCGGCTCGGCGCTGGGCCAGCTCAACAACTTCCAGAACGGCACCCAATACATCTACTGGCCACTGACGCCGCATCGCCAGTCGATGTGGAAGGTCCTCTGGAGCAACGGTTTCACCGACTGGAAAATCTACAACTCGGTGGAGTGGATGAGCTTCGTCCACACCTACCACCTGTTCCTGCAGGGGCAGATCCCGTCGCTCGATGCCGCGATCACGCAGAACCAGGCGAGCTTCATCGAAGGCATCGACCAGTTCAAGAAGGATGCGCGCGCGGGCAAGCTGCCCGCCTTCAGCTTCCTGGAGCCGGCCTGGATCGCCGCCTCGGGCACCACCTCGTACCATCCTGGCGCCGACCTGGTGCCGGGCGAGACGGCGCTCAACGAGATCTACGACGCATTGCGGGCCGGGCCGGACTGGAACGAAACGCTGCTCGTCATCACCTTCGACGAGCATGGCGGCCTCTTCGACCATGCGAGCCCGCCTTACGCCGTGAACCCCTGGCCGAACGACGTGAACGACGGTTTTCGCTACGACCTCATGGGCGTGCGGGTGCCGACCATCCTGGTCTCGCCATGGATCCAGGAGAAGACCGTCTTTCGGTCGCCGACGCCGGTGGCCTATGACGCGACCTCGTTCATGGCAACCCTGCTGCACTGGTACGGCATTCCGCAGGCGCGCTGGGGGCTGGGCGAGCGCGTTCGGCATGCGCCGACCTTCGAGGGGGTCTTCCAACTGGCCGCCCCGCGGTCCGATGCGCCTTCGCTGACGCCGCCTTACGATCGGACCTTTCCGCGCAAAGGCGTATCGGGGCGAGACGAGCGGGTGCACGGCCTGCATCGGCTGATGGCGCCGCGCGTGGTGGCAGCCCTTGCCGCGGGCAAGCTCAGTCCGCAGGAGATCGACAGGGTCTCGAACGAGATCCTGGCAGGGGCCACGGATCTGAAATCGCTGAACGCGATGCTAGACAGTCTAGCCAGGCGCCTGGCCTGAGCCCGCGGTCGGCCCTGGATTCACGGAGCGCGAGTCGTGTGCTGTCGCGACTGGCGCGTGGCGGCGTGATCCGCTTCAACGGAGAAGCGTCGGCGCGACATCCACATTCCGCAGGTGGAGGCGCCGACGCGCTTCTTGCGCGCCGTCGCATCGCCCGGCGCCCTGGCGCTTCACTGAGCAGTGCGCGACTGGTGCTCCACCCCAGTAGCCCCAGCCGGTTTCTCAGACCCCTCGGCCTTCAGTCCGTCAACAACGTGCCGTGCCGCTGGGAACCAAAATTTCCGCAAACCGCCAAGGAGGTCCAACGCGCTTCCCCCGTTGGCATCGAGAGCCCCAGCAATCGGGAGGATCAGCAAACAGGTGACGCCCCTCATGGCGAGGAAGCCACCCTTGCGCCAAACATACCCACTACTCGCTGCCAGCATCTCTGCTGCGTGCTGCACGACTGGTCGGATGAGGACTGGGTGCGCATCCTGAAGAATTGTCGCGACGTCATGTCAATGGATCCGCGCCTGCTCATCGCCGAGCAGATGCTTGAGCCCGACCCCAAGCGCGGCCGCCCGACGACGTACTTGATCGATGTCCAAATGATGGCGATGTTCGGCAATGCCCGGGGGCGCACCCCCGAGGAGTTCGATAAGCTGCTCCATGCATCGGGGTTCAATGCGTTGCGCCTGATCCCGACCTCCTCTGTTGTCTCGATCATCGAGGCCGCGCCCGCTTAGCGCGAGCTACGTCGCCGCCACCCGTCCGGTGTAGATGGCGCGCTTCAAGGCGTTGACCCCTTCGCCGCGGTTGAGCACCCGATGGAGTTCGCGGCGGAACGCCGCGTCGACGAAGTAGTCCGCTAGGAAGGCCGTGCGCAATAACCTGCCAAGCTGCAACACCAATTCATCGTCGCCGTAGCTGCTACGAGAGGATCGGTTTCCCTTGCTTTGCTGATCCCAAATGCCAACGGGACCTCAGATCTCGACCGACGCCGTTTGAACGATCACGACGAACTGTGAGTACCTCGGCTTGTTGCTGCTGCAGGCATCGGAACACGCGCTTGTTGTCGACCGGCTTGGTGATGTAGCCGCGCGCCAGCACGTGGTTGAGCATGTCCTCCCCGTAGGCCGGTTCGGCAAGGCCGTATTGCTCCAGCGCGTTGACCAGGTCGACTGTCGAGTGCACGCCGGCTGCCAACTACTGTGCTGCCTGTAGTGCGGAGCGGCTGCGCTGACTTCCCGAGCGGCTGCCTGGAGCAAAGCGAAGGTCTGCAATCGGGCTCGATGGCGCCGAGGCGGATGTGGCAGGATGCGGGCCACAACCGGACGTACAGTCTATTGGTCCAATCAGGTTCGCGACCGCTTTGACTCCCCATCTGCACATTGAACAGCACACGGCTCCGAGGCTCCTGCAATCGCTTCGGTCCTATAAGAGGCTGCGCGATGGCTCGCCTCCGGTGGCCGAGCGCTCTGGTCTTCAGCTGCCATTGGCCACGAACGCGTTGCGAGAGATGCCCATGCAGGGCTTTTCTTCATCGCCCGCGCCGGCGAGGAGGTGGCTGGTGTCATGAGGTTCGAGCTGGACGACCCGTACTTCTCGCCTGAGGTGGAGCCCGGCACATCGGGCTTCATCCACAAGCTTGCCGTGCCGCGGGTGTGGGCGAAGAAAGGAGTCTCGACCGATCGGCTGTCCTTCGCCCGAGCACGTACTCAAGCTCTCGGACGTCCTTTTCTTCAGCTGGACTGCGTCGCAGATCGGCTCGGGCTGCGAAATCTTTACGAGGACTTCGGGTTCTCCCTGCACAGGGTAGTCCAGCGGGGGCCGCGCTCGTCCGCGCGGTACGAGCTCCGGACAACAAGGTAGCTCCGGCATACTCACCGTCGGCTGGTCTACGACGCTACAGACGGTGTGCGATAAAGAATCAGGCTCCTAGCAGGCTGCTGAAATACCTCCTTCGAAAGTCCGCCGCAAGTGGGTCTGGGGCGTTGT
>NZ_RWKI01000016.1 GCF_003984645.1 Variovorax sp. MHTC-1 | reverse complement strand
TGTTCTACATGGGCACGTAGCATCCTTGCTCAGACTCGGCGTTGGAAGAAGCGGTCAATTGACCGCTTGCAATTGAACTGCAACCGAGGCCAACTGCCCGGGACGGCGGAGAGGATTTGGTGCGTCGTCAGTCGATGCAATCAGGATGTCCGTGAGCATGCTTGATGGGTCATTGGGTTGAAGTCGCGAGGCTGCCTGTAGCTTCTGCAGGGCCGTCCGAAAGGCGATGGCGTCTCGAAACTGGAGGCCAGGGACGTACTTCCGCTCCTGGCGCTTCCCGTCAGAAGCGCAGACCTCACTCCTCCGCCTGCAACGACAGTGCGACATGGCGGACCTGCGGAACAAACCCCCCATCGAACAGGGAAGAGGCTTCCCCTCATTGAGATGAGCCCCGTCTCCTTGGCGCAGGTAGAGCCGTCTCGTTCCAACTGCAATCGCACGTCCGCACCAGGCACCAACTCAATTGTCGGTGGCGGAGGAATCAGCTTCTCGAAAACCGGAATCGAGCTTGATGCGAACACGTTGCAGAAGCCGACGTACAGACCGTCCCTCAACCAAGCAACATGCAGAGGTCGAGCCGTTTGGTTGCGAACGGTGTAGTACAGGATGTCGTTGCCTGTCGATTTGGTTGCGTATTCTTGTATCCTCCCGCCTCCAGGCAAACCGACCGCCCTGGCGCGGTGCTAACAGCAATGAGGGGCTGAGGGCGATGGCTTTGGTGAATGTAGGGCGCGCGCTCGCGCTTGTCTGGACCATCGCGGTCGGACTTATCGGATGTGGCGGGGGTGGTGGCGAGGCGCCTGTGTCGGATTCCTCCGCGTCCTTGACAAAATCCGAAGAGACCGCCTTTGTCGAAGGTCTCAAGGGCACTGCGGTTCTGCGAAGCGGTGGTGGCGGGGAGCCGGTCGTCGCTGCGGAGAGAGCATCTGACGCTCGCATCCCTCCCGGTTCGGGATACCAGCTGCGCACGGTTCCAGTGGCGACATTGCCCGGAGGGCAGGTCCAGGTCGTCACTGGCGTCAACCCAACGCCTGCGCCGACGTCGCTTGGCTACAGCAAGCCGAGCGCCCTGTACAGCGTCGGCCAGCCGATCATGTCCAATCAGCCGGCGAGCACCGGCGGCGTCATCACCAGCTTCAGCGTGTCGCCTGCACTACCGGCTGGACTGAGCCTGGACACGATCAGCGGTGTTATCAGCGGCACTCCCCAGAATCTCCAGCCGGCTACCACCTACACCATCGCCGGCAGCAACGCGGCCGGCACTGCTTCTGCGACGGTGTCCATCGCCGTGGTGGCGCCAGGCTCGTTCCAGCCAACCGGTTCGATGGTCCTTGGCCGCTCTGCAGCCACCGCCACACTACTTTCAGACGGCAGGGTGCTCATCGTGGGAGGGTACGTTGGGCCCGGCGGCTTCGACCCCCCGACGAGAACAGCGGAACTCTATGATCCGTCCACCGGCCAATGGAAGCTCACGGGTTCCATGAGGGACGCCCGGGAATTTCACACCGCGACACTGTTGCCCAATGGCAAGGTACTCGTCGCAGGCGGGATCGACTCCGACCCCTTCACGTCAAGAAGCTTGAGCACAGCAGAGTTGTACGACCCCGCCACCGGGCTGTGGACTGCGACCGGATCGATGAACAGGGTGCGCGACGGCCACACCGCAACACTGTTGGCCGATGGCAAGGTACTGGTCATGGGATCGCGCGACCCCGGCGGGAATGCGAGCACGGCTGAGCTCTACAACCCCGCGACGGGCTTGTGGACTGAGACCGGCTCAATGAACGGCGCGCGTGCCAGCCACACCGCAACGCTGCTGACCGATGGCAAGGTGCTCGTCTTTGGAGGGGCGTCGAGCGGTTTCGCTTTGGCGACGGCGGAACTGTACGACCCGGCCACAGGCACTTGGACGGCTACCGGCTCGACGATCGAACCGCGCATCGGGCACGCCGCGACGCTATTGCAAAACGGCAAGGTCCTGGCCGCAGGAGGGCTCGCTGGCCTCCAAGCACTGCGTACTGCCGAGGTCTACGACCCGTCCAACGGCCAGTGGACCGCCACCACCACGTCCATGACCGACGGCCGTACCCATCACACCGCGACGCTGTTGGCCGATGGCAAGGTGCTGGTCTTGGGAGGAACCTCCGACGGCGGCAACACCCATCCCCTGGGCATGGAACTCTACAACCCCACCACCGACCAGTGGGCAGTTTCGGGCTCGATGAGCGAAGGGCGCCTCGGCCACACCGCGATCCGCCTGCTGGACGGAATGGTGCTCGTCGCAGGGGGAATACGCCCCAGCCTTTTATTGAACACGGCGTATCTGTATGTGCCTCTTCCGTGAGGCCACGACAAACGCCGCGGCTGGAGCTTGAACTCTGTGCCGGGTTCAGCTATTCGACGTGCCGAACAAATGTCAGGTCTCTTGGGTGCGGATTCACCCCGTCGATGGAACGGTTGGCTGAAGGTGTTAGGAAGTTGAGAGTCTTCGCTGGTCGCTCACGGCGCTGTCGAATGACTGGTTATGGCCGAACCTCAGAGCCAGGCGCGCGCTTCAGCCGGTTGACGCGCCGCTCTTCACCCCAGTTGCCGGCGTCCGAACATAGAGCGGTCCCACTCGGTTTCCTCGACCAGCTCAAAGCCATGTCGCGCATAGAAGCGAATCGCTCTCCCGCAGCGCGCCGACTCGAACAGGCATCCCTTGTGCATCTGCATCGGCGAACACGACTGCAAGGGCTGCCGCACCGATGCCCTCGCCTTGATGCGCAGGGGCCACGTAGAGATGGTCATGTGCGGCTTGTGCGTGTCCACCAGAACGGGGGATCGGAAGCGGCAGTCGATCGGCAGTTCCTGGGCGCTTCTCGCTCAGGCCGCGGCCTTCGAGGCCGCTGTTTTCGGCTTCTGTGCGAGGCATTGCTCCAGACCTTGAAGGATCACATCCTTGGGCAGCTGCTTGCCGATGAAGACGATACGGCTGTCACGCGGCTCGTTCTGCTTCCACTTCGGACCGGCCTCGGTGCCCATCAGCATGTGGACGCCCTGGAGCACGACCCGAGAATCCATGCCGGTCACCGCGATCACACCCTTGTAGCGCATCAGGTGGGTGCCATAGATGCGAAGGATGGCGCCGAAGAAATCCTCCAGCCGAACTGCGTCGAAAGGCCACTCCGCGCGAAACACGAAACTCGAGACCTCGTCGTCGTGCTCGTGGTCCACGTCAGTCAGGAACGCTGGTTCGATCTCCAGGATGGCATTCAGGTTGAATCCTCGGATGTCGAGCAGATCCTCGATCCAGGCCTGTCCGAAGTGGGCGGCGGTGATGGGTGCTCGCGGGTTCATGCGCTTCAGGCGGTGTTCGAGATCTCGCACTTCGTCGGTCGAAACCAGGTCGCTCTTGGAGATCAAAATACGGTCGGCGAAGCCAACCTGCTCCTGTGCCTCATGGTGCTCGTCGAGTTGTGCCATCGCATGCTTGGCATCGACCAGAGTGACTATGGCATCCAGTAGATAGGTCTGGCTGATCTCTTCGTCGACGAAGAAGGTCTGCGCCACGGGAGCCGGGTCGGCCAGTCCGGTGGTTTCGATGATCACGCGCTCGAAGCGCGCGCTGCCGTTCCTGCGGCGCGCGGCCAGCTCGCCCAGGATGCGCACCAGGTCGCCACGCACGGTGCAGCAGATGCAGCCGTTGTTCATCTCGACGATCTGCTCGCCTTCGTCCTGCACCAGCAATTCGTTGTCGATGCCGGTTTCGCCAAACTCGTTCTCGATCACGGCGACACGGTGACCGTGGTGTTCCTTCAGGATGCGGTTGAGCAGCGTGGTCTTGCCGCTGCCGAGAAAGCCGGTGAGGATGGTGACTGGGATTTGGCTCATGGTGGGGTCTTGGTCTAAGGTGAGGGCGATGGGTGGTCGTGCAAAAGATCAGCGCTACGCCGAAAGGGCTGCGACGATGGTCGTCGCGTTGTGGGCGAAGAGCTTCAGGTAGGTGTCTGCCTCTGTGCCCGGCGCGGACAGCGCATCGGAGTAGAGGCGACCGCCGACGGTGACTGCGCCTTCGCGCGCGATGCGCTCGATCAAGCGGGGGTCGGTGATGTTCTCGACAAAAACCGCGCGCACGTCGTGGCGTCGGATCTGATCGACGAGCCGGGCGACTGTGGCGGCGGAAGCTTCGCTGTCGGTGCTCATGCCCTGCGGGGCCAGGAACTCGATGCCGTAGGCCACGCCGAAGTAGCCGAAGGCGTCGTGCGACGTGATCACCCGGCGGCGGCTCTTCGGCAACGCATCGAAGCGCGTACGCACCTCGGTGTCGAGTGCTGCAAGGCGTTGCACGTACGCGATGCAACGGCCGGTGAAGTTCGTGGCGAGCGCAGGCCGGGCTCGGCTCAGTGAGTTGCGAATGTTCTCGACATAGCGCTTCGCATTGGAAAGGTCCTGCCAGGCATGGGGATCCGGCGCGCGACCGAGTTTTCGTGCGGCGGTGCCGTCGCTCGCCACCACGATGGGGCCGCGATAGCCCGAGGCGCGCACCAGACGATCGAGCCAGCCTTCGAAGCCGAGGCCGTTGACCACCACCAGGTCGGCGTCCGCCAGGCGCCGAGCGTCGACCGGACTGGGCTGGAAGACATGGGCGTCTGCGTCGGCGCCGACCAGCGCGGCGACCTCGACATCGGCCCCTCCGACGTTGCCCACCAGGTCCGCCAGGATCGAAAAGCTCGCCACCACGCGCAGCGGGCGCATGGCTTGCGCCAGCGTGGGCCCGGATGCGAGAGCGCACAGCGTCGTGATCGCGGAGCGGCGCGAGAGATTCATGTCAGGCATTCAGGTGTGAACGGCGCAGCAGGCGCCAGATGAGTCCATCGCGCGGCCCTGCGGTCAGCGAAAGCAGGTAGATCGCGCCAGCCACGAGAACGATGGCCGGTCCCGAAGGCCATTGCGCATGGAACGAAAGCAGCAGGCCCGCGAAACCCGACAGTGCCGAGACTCCGCCCGCCACGAGTGCGAGGCTCCAGACCTCGCCGGCCCAGAAGCGCGCCGCGGTCGCCGGCAGCATCATCAGTCCCACCGCCATCAGGGTGCCGAGTGCCTGAAAGCCAGCCACCAGGTTCGCCACTGCAAGCACGAGGAAGACGCCGTGCACGAGGTGACCGCGTCCGCCCACGTTGCGCAGAAAGCCGGGGTCGAGGCATTCGACGATGAGCGGCCGGTAGATCGCCGCCAGCGTCAGCAACGTGACGCTAGCGACACTGGTCATCAGCAGCAGCGCGGCATCGTCCACCGCGAGGATGCTGCCGAAAAGCATGTGCATCAGGTCGACGCTGCTGCCGTGCGTGGAGATCAGCATCACGCCCAACGCAAGCGCGATCAGGTAGAAGGCTGCGAAGCTTGCGTCCTCGCGCTGCGAAGTCACGCGTGCCACGAAGCCGGCCGCCAGCGCCACGGACAGCGCAGCGATGAAGCCGCCCACGCTCATGGCCGCCAGCGAGAAGCCTGCGACGATGAAACCCAGCGCCGCACCCGGCAGCACGGCATGTCCCATCGCGTCGCCGACCAGGCTCATGCGGCGCAGCACCAGCAGCGTGCCGATCGGCGCGCTGCCCAGGGACAACGCCAGGGTGGCAGCCAGGGCACGGCGCATGAAGCCGTAGTCGGCGAATGGCTGCAGAAGCAGCGAGGCGGCCGTCATGCCGCTTCCCTGCATATCGGCGCATCGTCATCCCAGGCCTCCGCCATCCGGCGCGCGCGAAACAAGTTCTCGGCGTGCAGTACCTCGGCGGTGGGTCCCCAGGCAACGCAGCGCCGCGCCATCAGCAGCGTGCGGTCGAAATGCAGGCGCACCTGTTCGAGGTCGTGCAGTACGGCGATGACCGTGCGCGCTTCGACGTGCCAGCGCGCCACCACCGCGAGCAGGTCAGCCGTGGTGCGCGCATCGATCGCGTTGAAAGGCTCGTCCAACAGGATCACCGGCGCGTCCTGCAGCAGCACGCGCGCGAAAAGCACGCGCTGGAACTGGCCGGCGGAGAGTTCTGCAATACCGCGGCGCTCGAAGCCACCGAGCCCGACGGCTTCGAGCGCGCGGTGGACGGCATCGCCGTGCGTCACCGCCACGCCCTTGAAACTGCCCAGGCGTTCCCAGTGCCCGAGCGCGACAAGATCGAACACGCGGATCGGAAAACTTCGGTCGATCTCGGCCTGCTGCGGCAGCCAGGCGATGCGGCTGCGCGAACCGGGGTCGAACTGAACATCACCATGGCTTGGCCGCACGCGGCCCATGATCGCTGCCAGCAGGCTGGTCTTGCCCGCGCCGTTCGGCCCGACGATCGCAGTGAGGGAGCCCGGCGTGAATTCGCCCGATAGATGGTGAACGGCCGGATGGCCGCGGTAGGCAACCGTCACGTTGCTCAGCCGGATCGCTGATGGATTGAGCTTGGTGTCCATCAGGGTAGCGCCCAGGCGACGGCCAGCCAGAGCAAGCCGACGAGCACCGCCGCTCCAAGCACCCTGCGCCACACCCCCGCCATGAGAAGGCTGGTACGGATGCCGTCAGCTGTCACGACGCGTTCTCCCGCTTGCGCAAGAACGGATGGGTCGAGGCGATGCCGCATTCGACGTGACGCAGTGCCGCCACTCCCTGCGGGTTCGAAGGAGCGCATTCATCGCCTGGCGCTCCGACTGGCGCCTGTGCAATCCGCGCATCGCCCGTGCAGCGTCAGATCGTGGCGCTGGACTTGGAAGCCTTGGGGCGCCAGATCCTCCATGTGCCCCGGGCAGCCGTGGATCGGAAACACCCGGTCGCAGTCGTTGCAGTGGAAGTGATGATGATGGTGGTCGGCTTGCCCGTAGTCGGACTCGCACAGCGCCTCGTAGCGTGTGGGTTGGCCTGGCAGATCGACGCGCAGCACCTCGCCATGCGCGAGCAGATCCTTCAACTGTCGGTAGACCGTCGAGAGATTGAGGCGAGGGACCGAGCGCTGCGCAAGATCGCAAATTTCCTGCGGCGTGAGCGATCTGTGGCTGTCGGACAGCGCAGTCAGCACGGCGTCGCGTTGGCGTGTTTGACGTTCCATGTTTTGATCATATTGCAAATGCGATTGCATTTGCAATTGATCGTTTCGTCGCTATGATCCACGCTCCCCGCCATGCCCACCCCTCGTTTTCTCCTCTGGTTGGTTCTTGCCTTCGCGTTCATCAACGCGGGCGCGGGCACATCGCACGGTTTCGAAACGGAGACCGGACAGCACGCTTCCCCGCCTCTCGAACTCGCTATCGGCGGAAACGAAGAGGGCGGTGATGAAGGCGGCGAGGCCCATTGCCATTGCAGCGGGTGCCTGGCACATCCTCACCAGGTGATGCTGGCTTCCAGGCCGGAGCTTCCAGCCAGCCCGCCTCCCACACGCCTTCGGCGCCATTGCCTGGCGCCGACGCACGTCACCGCAGTTCCTGCGCACCGGGGCGCTCCGCCCAGGGGTCCGCCCCAGAGCGTCTGACGCCGCCGCGCACGCGGCGAACTTTCACTCGAATCGATGCAGACGTTGGCGCCAAGCCAGCGTGGCTGCCGCTTGACGCACCCATTTCTCTTTCCATGAACCGATCATCTTTGGGGTGCCACGCGCCCATGCCCCTCGCGTTTGCCATTGCCGCGTTCCTGACCACTTCCGCTCAGGCTCAAACTCCTGCGGCCACGCTGAACGAAGTGCGCGTGACCGCCGAGGGCGATCGTGTCGACCTTCCGGGCAAGCGCACGCAGATCACCAACGACAGCACCGGCCTGCCCGCGGGCGTCACAGTCATCACGCCGGAAGAGCTCGGCACGCTCAATATCGGTCGCGACATCTCGAATGTGTTCCGCCGCGTGCCGGGCGTGGTCGCCAACAATATCGATCAAGGCGACACGGGCAACGGCTTTCGCATGCGCGGCTTCGCCACGCAAGGGACGCACGGCGCGGACACCGCGGTGTACGTGGACGGCGTGCCTCAGAACATGCCGTCGAGCCAGGCCGGCGCCGGCCATGGACCTGCCTACCTGGAATGGTTGACGCCCGACATGATCGGGCGCATCGACGTGATCAAGGGGCCCATCTCAGCGTTGTACGGCGACCAGAATCGCGCCGGCGCCGTGAGCATCATGACGCAGACGGCGCCCGCATCCTCCAGCGTCGGGGTCTCGCTCGAAAGCTACGGCGGGCGTCGCGGTTCGCTGGTGCTGTCCAACCGATTCAACGAAGTGCAATCGCTCTTCATCGCCGATGCATATCGCACGGACAGCTACCGGCGCGACGGCCGCATCGAGCGGGACAATCTGTTCTGGAAGCTTTCGACCCGGCAGGGTGACGGCCTGTACAGCCTGCGCCTGAACCACTACCGCTCGGAATCGAGCGCGCCCGGCTACCTGCTGCTGTCCGATCTTCGGCGCGGCGCTGTGGACCCAAGGTCGACCCAATTCAACCTGCCGGGATTCGGCAGCGGCGAACGAACGGCGCTTGTCTTCAATCGCGCACCGGCCCACGGCGAGGCGGGCTGGTACGCCACGGCGTACGGCGAGAATTTCGAACGCGTGCGCGGCACCTCGACGAGCAACGTGCTGCAAACGGTCGGCGCGGACGCCCGGCATTTCTATGGCGGACGGCTGGCGCAGAACTTCGTCTTCGGCGACGCGGCATCGCTTTTCGTGGGCGGCGAGCTGCGGCGCGACAAGGGCGATGCACTGCGTCGCATCTGGCGCAATGGCGTGCCCACCGCCAACTACATCAACAACCAGAAGCTGGACTTGTTGACCTACGGCCTGTTCGCCCAAGGCCAGTACAAGCTGACGCCGAACTTCAAGCTGCTCGGCGGTGTGCGGCGCGACTGGTTCGACTACGACATCGTCAATCGCAAACTGCCCGCCGCCTCGACCGCTTACACCGATGCCGTGACGACCCCGAAGATTGGGGCGGTGTGGAGCGTGACGCCTGCGCTCGACATCTTTGCCAACGTGGCCGAAGGCTTCCGATCGCCGGCCGCGGAGCAGATCAGCAGCAGCGGGGCGACCGGCCCGCTGGGCGCGCGTGGCGGCACCGTGTTCGATGTTGCGCCCTCGAAGGTCAAATCCCACGACCTCGGCTTCACGGCGGCGCTCACGCCATCCTGGAGCGCTTCGGGCGTGGTCTATCACACCCTCAACCAGGACGAGATCGTCGCGCAGCCCGACGGCTCGTTCAAGTCGGTGGGCGAGACCACGCGCAAGGGCTTCGAACTCGAGTCGAGGCTGAGGATCGATAGTGCGTGGTCAGTCTACGGCAGCTATGGCCGCGTGCTCGAGGCGCGCGTCAACAACCCGTTGCCCAACACCGGCGAGCGGCTGTCGGTGCCGCGGCACCAGGTCAAGCTGGGCGCCGAATACCGGCAGCGCCTCGGCGAGGGCCGCCTCACCATTAACGCCGACGCCTATCTGACCTCGGGCAATCCGTACTACGAAGGCACGCCGCAGATCCAGCTGCGCCTGATGCCGACCTACACGCGCTACGACCTCAAGGCGAGCTACGACTGGCAGCAGTTCCAGTTCTCGGTGTTCGCGATCTTTCAGCCGCGACGGTTTGCGAGCGACATCGCATACGGCACCTCGGCCGGCTTGCTGGTGTCGCCGCAGCCGCGCACACAGGTCGGCGCGTCCATGCGCTACTTCTTCTGAGGGTCCGCATGGTTCACGAAGTGCTCTCGGCGCGGGGTCTGGTCGTCAGATTGGGCGGCCGCCGCGCAATCGATGGACTCGACCTGAGCGTGCCGGCGGGGAGCGTCTACGCGCTGCTGGGCGGCAATGGCGCAGGCAAGACAACCACCCTGAACGCTCTCCTGGGCTTCGTGGTGCCGACGGCAGGGAGCGTCCAGGTCGACGGACTCGATCCGATTCGCGATGCGGCTGCGGCAAGACTTCGTCTGGCCTACCTGCCGGAGAACGTCGCCCTGTACCCCTACCTGAGCGGCATCGAGAACCTTCAATACTTCTGCGCGCTTGGCGGTGTGCGGCTGGCCGATGCCGCGGCCAGTGCTTTGCTGGACCAGGCCGGCTTGCAGGGGCCGTCGCACACAGCGCGCGTCGCGACTTACTCGAAGGGAATGCGCCAGAAAGTCGGCCTCGCCATCGCGCATGCCAAACACGCGAAGGCGATGCTGCTCGACGAGCCCACCTCGGGCCTGGATCCTGGCGCGGCCAACGACTTCGCACAGCGCGTGCGCGCGGCGGCTGACGCGGGCATGGCGGTGCTGATGGCCACGCACGACCTGTTCAATGCCAAGCAGGTCGCCGATCGCATCGGAATCATGAAGGAGGGCCGCCTTGTCGCCGAGTTCGATACGCACACGGTCAGCCACGACGATCTGGAACGCTCCTACCTGGTCTACACACGCGCTGCGCCGCCGAGGTCCGACGCATGAGGGCGCGCGCCGTGCTGCAGAAGGAACTGCGCGCAATCCTGCGCGACGGACGTTTCGTTGTCCTCGCCATCTCGCTGTCCCTGCTGCTGGCCGGTCTGCTGTTCGTCTCGGCCCAGCAGCATCGCCGGGTCGCGCAAGAAAAGGCAGAGGTCAGCGCGCTGGTGCGGCAGCAATGGGATTCGCAGGGCGACAAGCACCCGCATCGCGGCGCGCACTTCGGTCTTTACGCGTTCCGGCCCGACTCCCCGCTTGCGGTGGTCGACCCCGGCCTCGGTCCCTACCTGGGTCAGGCGCTCTGGCTCGAGCCGCACCGGCGCAACATGACGCGCTTTCGTCCCGCAGCCGACGAGCCGCCGTCGGTGCGTTTCGGTGCCTTGACGCCGGCCTTCGTTCTGCAGGCGCTGCTGCCGCTATTGATCTTCGCCTTGGCCTTCAACGCCATCAGCCTGGAACGCGAGAGTGGAACCCTGCGCATGCTGCACAGCGTCGGCTTGCCGGGCCGCATGTTGCTGGCAGGCAAGCTCGTGGCGCTGCTCGCAGTGGTTTCGCTGGCGCTGTTGGCTGCTGTTTGGGCGGGCCTCGCCCTTGTAACGGCAGGCGCGTGGCCCGATGCCGATGCACTTTGGCGCGCAGCGGTGCTGGCGGGCGCCTTCCTGATGTACTGCGGCGTCTTTGCCGCGCTCGGACTGGCGGTGTCAGCCTCGCTTGCGAGCAGCCGGCGCGCGCTGTTCGTCCTGTTGGGCCTGTGGATTGCCTTCGTGTTCGTCGTGCCGCGCCTGGGAGCCGCGAACGCGCAGCGCGCGGCGCCGCTGCCGACGGCCGAACGCTTCTGGGGCGACATCCAGCGTGACTACGCCGAAGGCTTGCCGGGCGATGGTGCACTGGCCGCGCGGACCCAGCGTTTCGATGCTGAGCTTCTGCGCCGGCACGGGGTGCGGCGCCTGGAGGATCTTCCTTTCGGCGCCTATGCCCTGCGCCGGATGGATCGCGACGCGTACGCCGATCGCGTGCATGCCATCCACTTCGACCGCCTGTGGGAGCGCTACGCAACGCAGGAGAGCGTGGCGCGCATCGCATCGGCATTCAGCCCGACGGTGGCCATGCGTGCGGTCTCCATGAAGCTGTCAGGCACCGACCTCGCGCATCAGCGCCACTTCGAGGAAGCGGCCGAGCAGTACCGCCGCCGCGTGAACGTCAAGATCGACCAGTGGGACGTCGACAACACCCGCGGGCTGACCTCGTTCGACGAGAAATACGCGGGAGACGCTCTGTGGCGGTCGGCCGATGCCTTCGACTACCGGCCACCGAGTGTGGTTTTCGCGCTGCGTGCAGCGCTGCCCGATCTCGGCGTCCTGCTGGCCTGGGCCGTGGCGGCCTGCGGGCTGTTGGCGCTTGCGGCGCGGAGGTTGCAGCCATGACGAATCTCATCCTGCGCGCGGAATGGCGTCGCTTCATACGCCAGCGTACCCATCTCTGGGTGCTCGCCACCTTAGGGGCGCTGCTGTGCATGAGTGCGGTCTGGTCGGGGCTTTCAGCCAGAGAGCTGCGTGAACTGAATGCGCAGGAGATGGCCGTCTGGGAACAGGTTCGCGCTAGGGCACGCGAGGGTGCGGCCGCGATGGAAGCCGCGACGCCGCGTGACGATACAAAGGCCATGATGGCCGCGTTCCAGTTCGCTCGGCTCGGCGCGCCCCCCGCACATCTGTCCGCGCTCGGCGGCCTCGCCCTCGGAACCGGAACATTCGATCTGCTGAGCCCGACGATGCGCGTCACGGTCGAGAGCCGCCATACCGACGCTCGCAAGAGCGATCGGATCTCGAACCCGTTGCTCGAAGACTTGGGGCCGCCCGATTTCGCGACGCTGGTCGCGCTGCTGCTGCCGCTCGCCGTCCTGGGACTGTGCTACGGACTGGTGCAGGAAGACCGTGAGCAGGGCCGATGGCGGCTCGTGATCGCGCAATGCGCGCAACCCTGGAAAGTCTTCGCGATCGCGCTCTGCATTCGCGCGGCGATGGCATGGGCCGTGGCCGCTGGTGCATCGCTGATCGGGTTTGCGCTGGACCCCGGCTCGACGTGGCACGCCATGGGGGTCTGGCTGGCAACGCTGGCCGCCTTTGCTTCCTGCTGGACCGCTTTGGCGGGGCTATTCTGCTTGTTGCCGGTGTCGTCGGGCGCTGCGGCGCTCGGAATGCTCGGTGCCTGGCTGCTTGCCACGTTCGTCGTCCCGGCCGCCCTGGCGGGCATGGCGGACAGCCAGGCACCGATGCCGTCGCGACTGATGGCAGTTGCCGAACTGCGCGCCGCGCAGCAGGAGGCCGAGGTGCACATGGAGGACCACCTGGCCGCTTGGTATGCGGCCCATCCGGCTGACAGACCGGCCCTGCGCGACAGCCACACCTGGCCCGTCAGCTTCCTGCCCAGGTATCTGGCTCAGGACCTCAAGGTCCGACCGTTGATGGCTGCTTTCGACGAAACGAGGGCACGCCGCTTCGTACTGCTCGAGCGGTGGTCCTGGCTATCGCCGGGCTTGGCGCTAGCCATGACTGCGGATCGGCTCGCTGGCATCGACGCGCCACGCTACGCTCGTCATGTGAACGCCGTCAATTCTTACGAGGATGCCTGGCGCGCCTATTTCGTGCCTCGAATCATGAGCTACCGAGGGCTGACTGCGGAACACTATGACAAGCTGCCAATGTTTCAGCCTTTGGCGATGCGCGCAGACAGAACGAGGTGGCGAGGTGCGATGGCGTTGAGCATCCTAGCAATCGCGCTGTCTGCCGCGGTGGTCCTTGGGCGCGCCGGTCTTCAAAGACATTGATAGGGTCGCTCTCTGTCAAGGGGGCCATCACCAGGGCCGGCGTATCGCGAGAAGGCTGCTTCCCACAGGCAGCGGTGGGATCGGCTTAAGCTGCGCGACGCCGGGTGACGATCTCCAATGGACCTCCAATGCAAAACCGCTACTTGCTCGGGCTGCTATTGCGGGGCCGTCCGGCTCACCCTGACCGCAATACCAACGAGCGTTATCAACTGCCATTGCAGTCAATGCCGACGGCTGGGCGGCGCTGCCTATACGACATGGGTGAGCTTTCCGCGGGCTAGCTTGCAAGTTCAGGGCGAGGAGCACACGGGCAGGTTTCAGGTGACCGCGAACGTAGAACGGCACTTTTGCCGTTACTGCGGCACTCACGTTCACTCCTATGACAGCAGGATGCCAGAGCTTGTCGGCGTATCAGCGGGCGTGATTCAAGAATCCATAGCCATTTCACCAAGCGCTCACTTCTTCATAGATGACGAGGCGCCTTGGCACGAAGCTTCTGAGGATCTTCCGATGAATGGTGGAGAGTCTGCCTATGACCGCGTTCAAGACCAGATGACGGGTCCGCAGGCAACAAATGGTGCGCCCGGAGCGAGAGATTGAATGCGGCCAGAAGCGGCCGGCCGAGGTGCCTGTCCGTTTCTCTACAAGTGCGAACAATGCCCGAGGATCGAATGCGGGCCGAACGGCTTACGGCTCCTGTCGACGTTCGACCGCGCCGGCGTGCATGCCGCGCCATCGAAAGCACGCCTCTCGAACCTCGTCGACCAATTCCGACAGAGGCTCCGGCGCCGCATTGCTGTTGCCGCGCTGGATCACGAAGCGGGCTGGCGGCAGAGCCGGCAAGAAGGTCCCGGGCGGAATGGATCGCAGGCCCGGCGGCATGCCCGAAGGCGTCAGCACGGTGATGGCCAGTCCCGCGGCGGCCGCTGCGGCCAGTGCGCCAGAACTCTGCGCCGTCAGCACGATCCGCCAGTTCGAGTCGTGACCGGCCAACGATGCGAGTGCGGCCTCGCGAAATGGACAGGGTTCCGAAAGAAATGCGAGCGGAGCCGGCGCGTCGGGATCGAGCAATGCTCGCTCGGAAAAAGCCCAGACCAGCGGCTCCATCCAGAGTGTTTCCGTGTCGTCCCCCGCGTCGCAGACCGTTCCAACCATCAGGTCCAGCGACCGCTGCCGCACCTGCCTGGTCAGCAGCGTGCTGATGCCGCACATGACCTCCACGTGTACGTCCGGCCGGCGCTGGCGAAAGCTCGCGAGCGCGGCGAACAGCCATTCGCTGGGAAACCCTTCGGAGCATCCGAGGCGCAGCGTCGCCGGAGCATGGCGGGGCGCGGCGAGCCTGGAGACCGCCTGCTGCTGCAGGTTGAGGATGCTCCTCGCATAGCTCAGCAGCACGCTGCCTTGTGCCGTGAGTTGCAGCGATCGGGTGGTGCGCTCGAAGACGCGGCAGCCTAGCTGCTCCTCCAGCCGTTTGATCTGCGCACTGACGGCCGATTGTGTCAGGTGCATGGCATCGGCCGCGCGCGTCACGCTGGCGTGGTCGGCGACCGAGACGAAGGCGCGCAGCAGCTGGGAGTCAAGCATGGCCGTTCAGTGCGGTTGATTCTGAATAGATGCAAATTATGTTGCTTGTGTGCTTTGTTCCGGGTGCCTAGCCTCGGCTGACCTGAACTACTCACCGCACGCCATGAAAGAACTGCTGTACATCGAGACCTCGCCGAGAACGACGCGCTCCGCCAGCATCGAAGTTGCCGGGGCGTTCATCGACGAGCTGACGCGCCTCCATCCGGAGTGCCGCGTAACCACCCTGAACCCCTGGACGATGGAGCTGCCCGAGCTATCGCAAGACATGCTCGACGCCAAGTACGCCGGCATCAACGGCGTGCCGCTCACCGCCGCCCAGCAAACGGCGTGGGACGAAGTGCGGCGCATCGCCTCGCCCTTCCACGCCGCGGACCACATCGTGCTGGCGATGCCGCTCTGGAACTTCGGTGTTCCCTACAAGCTGAAGCACCTGATCGACGTGGTGTCGCACAAGGACGTGCTGTTCCGCTTCGACGCGTCTGGCCTCTCGGGCATGCTCCAGACCCGCATGGCGACGGTGGTGTGCGCAAGGGGGCTGGACTACCCGCTGGGGAAAGACGGCTCCGCGCACGCGCTCGACTTTCAGCTGCCCTACATCGAGACTTGGCTGCGCTTCATCGGCGTGCGCGAAGTGCGCTCCGTCGTCGTCGAAAAGACGCTGATGGGGCCGGAAGTCGATGCCGGCGCAAGAGCGGAGGCCAAACGCAGAGCCGCCGAGCTCGCCGAGGGGATCTGAACCAGCCGGTTGCAGGGTCGCGCGGACTCGATGTGGCGCGGCTGCCCGAGAAGAAGGGCGGCGGCGAATCCGCGCTGAGCGACCGGCTCGATGATCCGGAGATCATCCGCCCGTCCTTCGCGCCACCGTTCCTGATCGACGGCGACATCGTCGTCGGGCAGACCGCCGCCATCCGTCCCTACCTCGGCCCGAGGCCTGGCCCCGCGGGCGCCGGCGAAGCCGACGGCCTGTGGACGCATCAGTTGCAGCCCACCGACGTGGCGGCGGAGGCGCACGCCACGCACCGCCCGATCTCGACCGGCGCCTACTACGAAGACCAGCGCGATGCGGCCATGCAGCGCGCGCGGGCCTTCCGCGAAAAGCGCATCCGAAGAACGTGCGGAATCGTCGGTCGCCACCAAGCACTAGACACCATCTGGCGAGGCAAGAAATGACGACCGCGTTCCTGCCGGAGGCGCCAAAGCCGATGTCGGACGTCTCCAGCACCGCGGCGCTTGCGCCGCCCTCGCGAGGTGAAGTGCTGCCGATGATCCGGTATACCCTGCGCCGATGATCGCGACTTCGACCGCTATCCGCTCCGCCAGCGCTTGCGTCTTCGGCGGCAGCGGCGCGGAGGCCTCCCACAGGCCGTGCGAAAGCCGATCGCCGTTCATTGGGAAGCTTTGCATTGCTCTCGGGCGCGATTGATGAAGATCAAGATTCTGCCGGCAAAGACGGCCTTCGCTGCGTTGCGGGCATTCCGCCTCATCGATGTGCTCAAGAAGAGGCTTCACCCTTCAGGTTGCAGTGCCGCCTCGAACTGCAAAAGGCACCAGCTGCAAAAATGTCGGCGTTGTCGGAAGCACGTTGAAATCGCCGACCAGGACGACGGGCGCGCTGGTGTCGAGCAGTCGACCCGCATGAGCGATCAGCCGCTCTCCCCGCGTCTTTCAAAGGGGCCGCTCTGACCAGCAGTCAGTCGACCGTCAGCGCAGTGCGGTGTCGAACACCCGCCGTGCCATGACGATCTCCGCGTGGTGCCGCGCGGCCCAGTCGACAAGGCCTCTGAGCGGCTCCATGATCGACTGCCCTAGCACCGTCAGATCGTATTCGACGCTCGGCGGCTTGGTGGGAAGGACAGTGCGGCGCACCAAGCCATCCCGTTCCAGGTCGCGCAGTGTCTGCGTGAGCATGCGCTTGGAGATGTCGGGCACCGCACGGTGCAGCTGATTGAAGCGTTGCGTACCCGCATAGAGCGTGAGAAGCAGCAACGCCGTCCACTTGGTGCCGACGTGATCCATCACGTCGCGCACCGGACAGGGGTCCACGCCGGGCGGGCAGGGCAGCACGGCGGGCACTTCGCAGTGGTTACTTTCGAGTGTCCTGGACACGAGCGGGTAACTCCTTCTCAAGGTACGGGCAGGTCTCTACTATAGACCTCGACTCCCGTAGACCCCCTTGCCACGAAGCGAGCGATGCCGTCATTTGAATCTCCAAACCTCTTGATGCGCGCCCGCGTTGCGGCGGCAGCCGCCTTTCTCACCGCCTTGAATCTGGTACCGGCCGCCCACGCACAGGAGGCAGTCACGGGCGCTGCAGACGCAGAGAGCCTGTTCGCGAGCTCCGATCCGAAGCTGCATGCCAACAAGCAGGTGGCCTACCGGATCATTCGCGACCTGCTCGAGGCCGGCCAATGGCAGCGTGCGGACGAGTACCTGACCGAGCGCTATGTCCAGCACAACCCCAACGCAGCGTCCGGGCGCGCAGCGGTCGTGCACTACTTCGTCAGCGTCCTCAAGGTGCGGCCGCGCCCGATTCCCGCCCGCATCAAGACGCCGATCGTCGCCGTGCTGGCCGAAGGCGATCTCGTGACCGTGATGTACAGGCGCGTCGTGCGCGATCGCGGCGACCCGAATCGCACATACACGACCACGTGGTACGACACCTGGCGCATCCGGGACGGCAAGGCCGACGAACACTGGGACCCGGCGCTCAGGGGCGAGTCGCCTGATCTGTCGTCGCGCTGAGTCGACCGCCGCACGCACCGAATTTCTCTCGACCCTTCCCCACCATGACAACCTTCGAACTCAATGGCCGCAGCATTGCGGCTGCCGCGGATCCTTCCACGCCACTGCTGTGGGTGCTGCGCGACGAACTCTCGCTCACCGGCACCAAGTTCGGCTGCGGCCTCGCACAGTGCGGCGCCTGCACCGTGCACCTGGACCGGCAGGCGGTGCGCAGCTGCGTTACGCCGCTCGCCGCCGTGGCCGGCAAGCGGGTGACGACGATCGAAGCCGCGGCGCGCGACAAAGTCGGCGCGGCCGTGCAGGCGGCCTGGGTGCGCCACGACGTGGCGCAGTGCGGCTATTGCCAGAGCGGCCAGGTGATGGGTGCCACGGCCCTGCTGCAGCGGGTCAAGAAGCCGACCGACGCGCAGATCGACGAGGCCATGGCTGGCAACATCTGCCGCTGCGGCACCTACCCGCGCATCCGCGCTGCGATCCACGACGCCGCCAAGGCGCTGGCCTGAAAGGAAGCGCTGTGATCCTCAACCGCCTGACGCAGCTGTCCAGCGAGACGCACAACCACCACGTCGCGGTCACGCGGCGCGCCTTTGCCACCCTCAGCGTGGGGGGTGTGCTCGGGGTCGCATTGCTCCCGTCCGTTCGGGCGAACGGGAATGGTCAGGGCGATGGGCTGAAGCCGCACCAGATGCCCGCCGCGTTCCTGTCCATCGCGGCCGACGGGACGACCACGATCCTGTGCAACCGGCTGGACATGGGCCAGGGTGTCGAAACATCCCTCGCGATGATTTGCTGCGAGGAGCTCGACGGCGACTGGAGCCGCGTGCGCACCGGCTTCGGCAATCAGTCGCCGGCATTCGTCGACCCCGTGGCCGGCATGCACCTCACCGGCGGCTCCAACGCCGTGAAGAACAGCTTTAGCCAGTATCGCGAGCTGGGCGCACGGACGCGCGCGATGCTGCTCGCCGCAGCTGCACAGGCATGGAAAGTTCCGGTGTCTTCGCTGACCGCCGCCAATGGCGTGGTCAGCGGTGGCGGGCGCCGTGCCGGTTACGGCGAACTGTTCGCGGCTGCGATGCAGCATCCGGTGCCGCCGGAGGTGACGTTGAAGGACCCGGCCCGTTTCACGCTGCTTGGAAAGCCCACCGGGCTGAAAGCGGCTGCGGCAAAAAGCAGCGGCCGCCAGGCTTATGGCATGGACGTGCAGCTCCCCGGCATGCTGACCGCCGTGGTGCTGCGCCCGCCGGTGTTCGGCGGCAAGCCGCTCAAGGTCGACGACACCGCCGCGAGGCAGGTGCCCGGCGTGAAGGCTGTGCTGCGCGTGCCGCTGGACCGCGGCGAGGGCGTCGCGGTTATCGCCAGCGGCTACTGGGCGGCACAGCAGGGACGCAACGCCCTGCAGGTCGAATGGGACACCGCGACCGTTGACAAGGTCGACAGCGGCCGGCTGCTCGAGCAGTTCCGCACGCTCGCAGCCAGCCCGGGCAAGCCGGCGCCGCAGCCGCACTTGCGCGCCGACCTGACGCCGCTCGCCAAGGCGCCGCGCAAGCTCGTCGCCGAGCTTGTGTTTCCATACTTGAATCACGCGCAGATGGAGCCCCTGGCCTGCACGGTCGACCTGCGCGCGGACCGCTGCACGATCCACACCGCCTCTCAGATGCCGGGCATCGACGCCGCCGCTGCGGCGCGGCTCACCGGGCTGCCGGCGGAGAAGGTGGACATCGTCGTGCAGATGGGCGGCGGCGGCTTCGGGCGGCGTGGTGCGCCGACGGCCGAGTATGTGCGCGAGGCCACAGCCGTCGCGGTGGCGCTGGCAAAGAAGGGACAGGCGGCGCCGGTGAAGGTAGTGTGGAGCCGCGAAGACGACATGCGTGCCGGGTGGTACCGGCCGTTCACGCTGCACCGTGCCGAGATCGGTTTCGACGACGATGGCCGCATCCTGGCCTGGGACCACCGCATCGTCAGCCAGAGCATCGGCAGCGGCACGCCCTTCGAGGCCTATGTCGTGAAGGATGGTGTCGACGCGCTCAGTACCGAAGGCATGCGAGAGCCTTACCGGGTGCCGATGCAACTCTCGGTGCACCACCCGCAGCTCAACGTGCCGGTGCTCTGGTGGCGTTCGGTGGGTTCGACCCACACCGCCTACGCGATGGAGACGCTGATCGACGAGGTCGCGGTGGCGACGAAGCAGGACCCGGTGGCGTATCGGTTGAAGCTGATGGACGGGCATCCGAAGGCGTCGCGTCACCGGGCGGCGCTGCAGCTGGCCGTGGACAAGAGCGGCTATGGGCGCCGCACCCTGCCGGCAGGGCACGCCTGGGGCGTCGCCGTGCACGAGAGCTTCGACTCCGTGGTGGCCTACGTGGTCGAGGCGCGCATGGAAGGGAAGGGCGCCGAAAGACGGCTGGTGCTCGTGCGCGTGACGGCCGGCGTGCACTGCAACTTCTGCGTCAATCCGCGCACGGTCGAGGCGCAGGTCCAGGGCAGCGTCATGATGGCGCTCGCCACGACGATGCCCGGCCACGCGATCACGCTGAAGGACGGCGTCGTCGAGCAAGGAAACTTCCATCAGTACACGGTGCCGCGCATGCCCGACGCGCCGCGCATGGACGTGCACATCGTGCCCAGCCAGGACCCGCCCACGGGCATGGGTGAGCCGGCACTGCCGCCACTGGCGCCCGCACTGGCCAATGCGGTGGCGCGGCTGACGGGCGAGCGCCAGCGCTCGCTCCCCTTTCATTTCGCATGAGCGCGCAGCGCGCCGCCATTGCTGGCCTCGCCGCATTGGTGGCGCTGGCCGCTGGACGCGCCATGGCTGCCGGCGAAGACATCGACTGGATGCCGGTCGACTCGTTCGAGATCGCACGCACCGAGACGACGATCGGCCAGTTTCGACGTTTCGCCGACGCCACCGGCCGCGTCACCGAGGCTGAACGCGCCGGTGGCGGAACGGTCTACGAGACCGGCTGGGTCCACAAGCGGGGCTGGACCTGGCGCAATCCCTTTGGCGGCAGCTCGGCTGCCGCCGCCGACGAACCGGCGGTGCACCTGAGCTACGACGAGGCGCAGTCGTTCTGCCGCTGGGCAGGAGGCCGGCTGCCCACCGACGGCGAATGGGTGCTGGCAGCCTACACCGAAACACGGGCGAACCCGCCGACCCCGTTCGTCAGCGGGCGCCGCTACGCCTATCCCGCCGGTGACAGCCCGGCTGGAGCGCAGTGCCTCGACGATTGCGGCGCCGAGGCACAGCGCCGCGCCGTCCGCAACGGTGCCGCGCTGGCGCGCGGTCACGGCCATGCGCGCGTCTCATCCACGCCTGCGGGTGTGAACGGGCTGCACGACATGGGCGGCAATGCCTGGGAGTGGATCGGCGAGGCCAACGAGGGCGGTCCCGATACCGAACGCGCGATGCGGGGCGGGTCGTGGTGGTACGGTGCGGCACAGATGCGCGCCGACCACGTGCAACGCAAGCCTGGAGGCACCGCGGCCGTATACATCGGCTTTCGCTGCGCACGCGATCGTGGGAGGCCGCGTTGATCGGCGCGCGAGGTTTCCTGGCGGCGCGCGTGTTGCTGACCATCGCGGTCATGCTGCGCTGCGCGATGGCCCCTGCCCAGGCCGATCCAGTGTGGGGTGCGCTGCGCGATGGCGACATCGTTCTGTTCCGGCATGCCCAGGCGCCGGGAATCGGAGACCCGCCGGGAATGCGCCTGGACGATTGCAAAACCCAGCGCAACCTCGATGACACCGGTCGTCGTCAAGCACGGCGCATCGGCGAGCGATTCCGCGAGCGCGGCATCGTCGTGTCGGCCGTCGTCACTTCCGAATGGTGCCGCGCGCGGGAGACCGCGGCCTTGGCCTTCCCGGCGGTCCGGGCACAGGCCGACAGTGCGTTCAACGCCTTCTTCCTCGATCGCTCCACCGAGCGCGAGCAGACTGAGCGCGCACTGGCGCGGCTCTTGCGCTGGCGCGGGCCAGGCGTGCTCGCGGTGACCACGCACCAGTTCAACGTCAGCGCGCTGGCGGGCATCGCTCCGGCGTCCGGTGAAGGGGTGGTCGTGCGAGTCCGACAGGGCGCGTTGACGATGGTGGGCACGCTACCCGCCGACGCGCCATGACATGGACGAGCACATCGAACCCGAAACTTGCCTCGACACAGACTGCTTCGGCATCGCGACAGGTGATGGTGAGCGAGCCTGGCAGCTCACCCATTCGCAGACCTGAAGCTATTGAGACCGACGTCCTGCGCCACATTGAAAGATCCGCTGCAGAATTCCTGGCCGCCCTCCGCTGCAGCATGTCGTCCCACCGCAAGGGGCTCGACGTCAGAGATTCCACCGACTATTCACGATCAGCGCATCCTGGGTCATGACCGCAATCTGACGATGAAAAAGTCGGTCGCACTCGCTCCAAAGTGCCTGCTGATCCGGACCGGTGATGTCGACGACATCAGAAATCCGTGCAGCAGCAGCACGGCTGGCTTGGACACCTCACCTGCGGGTGAAAGACAATTCCGTACCGCAGGCAGGTGAAGTCTTTGCCGGCTCGCTGGGTTCATGCCAGAACTCCTCTCCTCGGCCGATAGATCACCCGCAGTGTTTTCGAAGGGGCAATCGTTCGCGCATCCTGGTGGCCGTGAGCAGGAGCAATGAAGGTCGATGCAAGAGCCAATGGGCCGGCGGTGTGTGTGGCGCGGAAGTTTTTCATGGCGTGGTACGCCTGATGAAGTCGAGCATGAGCGGCACGGCTGCCGCCGAGTGCGTCTCGAGCAGCAAGTGGCCGGCGTCCAAGACGTGGGCCTCCATCCTCGGCAAAGCGCGCATCCACGACAGCGTTTCGGCGAGGTCGAAGAATGCGTCATGCCTTCCCCAAATCATCAATGCAGGCGGTTGCCGGCGCGCGAGATAGTCGGCGATGGCATCGAACCGCTCGATGTAATGCCCGTAGTCCCTGAGGAGCGCTCGCTGTGTGTTCATCCGGCCGGGCAAGTTCATCACCCGCCAATCCTCTTCCCAGCGCTCGGCCGGGATCCGCGCAGCCACTTCCGATGGGACACCGGAGAGGTACTGATCGCGTGTACCCTCGAATGTCAGGTGCGCAGTCGCGGCCGCCTCGTTCTCCGGATTGGGCTGCGAATAGTAGGCCAGCACGCTATCCCATTGCGGCCCGAAACCCGTTCGATGAGCGTTGGCGTTTTGAACGATGAGGCCGAGAACTTTCTCCGGCGCCTGCATCGCGAGGTGGAAACCCACCGGCGCCCCGTAGTCATGAAGGTAGATGTAGCGCGGTCCGATCGCGAGCCGGTCCAGCAGCTCCGAGATGGCCTGACCGCAGGCGGAGAACGAGGGCGCCGGCAGGACGTCGGACTCGCCAAAGCCAGGTAGATCGGCCGCGATCACATAGGCATCTTGGGACAGCTCGGGCACGACCTCACGAAACATTTGCGAGGAATTTGGAAGTCCGTGCAGGAGCAGTACGGCGGGCTTGGATGCATCTCCTGCCGTGATGAAGGCCAACTCCGTGCCGCCAGACAAGCGAAGTCGTCGTCGGGTTGCTGGGTTCATGTCTGAACTCCTCTCAGTGACCGATTGCCTGCGCACGACCACCTCAGGTCTTCTCAAAGGCGGCTCTGAAGACCGTGGCCGCGAAATGCGCGAGCGTCGTCGGGGTGATCTCTGTAGGACCGTTATCGTACTCACCATCGAGGCGCCCTGTGGAGAAGGCCGCGCTCATCTCCTCTAGCTGCGCGGCGACGCTCGCGGAGAAGCCCTGCTGCATCAGCGCTGTCTTGCCTTGTTGCGGATCGGATTGGACGTATGCGAGGTTTGGCTTGTCGATGGCCGCGCCGAGCAGCGCTGTCACTTCTCTCATTGTGTAAAGGCTTGGTGCGCGCAGATGGAGCACGCGCTTGCCCTTGCCTGAGGGCGTGCTCAACTCGCGCGCTACGACTTGCGCGATGTCGGCGGTCGCCACCATCGGTAGCGGTGAATCGGGCGCAATCATGTCCGCATACGCGCCGATCGTCCGGATCATCTCTATCGCGATCAGGTGGTTCTCGAAGAAGTGGCCGGGTCGCAAGTGCAGCACGTCCACACCGGCGAGTTCGTCCAGGCGCCGCTCCTGCCGATGCAGGCCGGCGATCGGTCCGGTCCCCGAGTTCAAACGCGCTCCGACGCTGCTCAGATTCACGACGCGTTCCACGCCGGCCACAGCGACTGCGCGCACGATGGCATTGCTCAGTCGATCTTGCTGGGCCGCCATGTCGTGCGCTGCGTAGTCGGTCGGGATCATCGTGTAGACGGCCGTGGCGCCGGCGAATGCGTGGGCCAGGAAGCCTGCATCGCCGATGTCGCCAGCCGCGATGTCCGCATCCGCAGCCTTGAGGGCGGCGAGCGACCTCGCGTTGCGACCGACAACGCGGACTGCGGTCCCTTGTGCGAGCAGCAGTGCTGCGACTTTGGAAGTGACGTTGCCGTTGGAGCCGAGGAGCACGTACATGGCAGTTCCATTCATTGGTGAGGTTGCGATGGGTGCCATGGTGCGCGTCGCGATTGTTTCCAGAAAGCGCCTGCGAGAGAATTCATTGTCCAGTTCTGGAGAACGATCGCATGAAGGCTCCTGCCATCTCCCTTGGCCGCCTGGCGGCCTTCGCTGCAGTCGCCGAGGCGGGATCCTTCACTGCCGCTGCCGAACGCCTGAACATGACCAAGTCCGCAGTCAGCCAGGCGGTCGCGGTGCTCGAGCGGGAGTTGGGTGCCCAGTTGTTGCAGCGATCCACACGCAAGCTCGCGATCACCGAAGCAGGGGAGGCATTTCTCTCCGACTGCCGTGCGCTGCTGGCCGGCGTCGAGGCTGCGATGGAGCGGGCACGCACCGGCCGCGCGCAGCCATCGGGGACGCTGCGGCTTACCAGCCCGCAGGGATCAGCCGGCATGGTCGCCGGCTGGATCGCGACGTATCGAGAACGCTATCCCGCGATGCGCGTCGACTATGTGCCAACGGACCGCAAGCTCGACCTTATCGCCGAGCACTTTGATCTCGCGATCCGCATCGGACCGATGGCTGATTCCGGACTTCGCGCGGTCGTGCTGGAGGAGGTCGGGGTTTGGATCGTCGCGGCCGCCAGCTACCTTGCTCGGCATGGCACTCCGCGCAAGCCTGCGGAGCTTGCGCATCACGAGTGGGTCGCGCTGTCGCTGCTGCCCGCTCCGTGGTCGATCGATTTCGCGCGCGGCGGACGCAAGGTGCGCGTGAAGCTGCGCGGGTCGATATCAGTGGCGAGTACTGACGCGGTGCTTCAACTGGTGATCCAGGGCGCAGGCATCTCTGCCTTTCCGGGTACGGCAGATCTGCGCGGTGAGGTGGAGGCGGGGCGCCTCGTTCGTCTCTTTCCTGGCTGGACGACGGGGCGCATGTTTCTCTACGCGGCGTATCCGGGCAGCATCGCTGCTCCCGCAAAGACGCGCGCCTTCATCGACCTCGCGAAGGAAGCGGTGCGATCTCCAACTCCATAGGGGACACGGAAGGGGCGATGAGCGGCGCGTTCGTGCTCCAGATGCCGAACGAGCAGCCGACACATCCGCGCTCCTCGCCGGGACCAAACACGAAGTGCTTGACGATCAGTTGGCTGCACCCATCGAAGAGATCGGCGCGCGTTGACCCAGGGCAGCGCACCTCGCTGCGCACTGATCTGGTCGCGCAGACGAGCGAATTCCTTCTCTCGCTGCAGCAGTTCTTTTCGAGCGATCAGCCACTCGTCTTCAGATGCGATCCTTGGGTGCTCACGGGTACTTGGGGCGGCCATGTGACACGCTCCTTTGATTGATGCTCGTGTGTGCAACGACGGCGCCGATGATCGTGTCCCAGTCAGCCCGGTGCAGTTCGTGACCGCCGCCGTCGATGCGGACGACTTTCGTGCCGGGGACTGCCTTCGACAGAGCGATCCCGTGTTCGAACGGAAACACAGGATCCGCGGTCCCGTGAATGACCAGCAACGGCACGCGCATTTCTTGCAACCGGCGCTTCGACACTTCACTCATCAGTGCGCCGTGATTCGTCGCGCTCAGGTAGCCGCCTGCGCGGTCATAGTCCCGTTCGATAAACGCTCTAACTTGCGCTTCGTCGAACGGGTGCGCGGTGCTCGCGGTCATGCGCGCGTCGTCCACCATGAAAGCGATCACCTGGGTACGGTCTGACCAATCCACTTTCTCGCTAGTTGTCGCCTGATGCTCCACCCAGGCTTTGCCGCTCGCGGGAAGCAGGGAACTGTCCGCCCCAACGGGCGTGCTGCTGATTGCCGTCAACGACAGGACGCGTGACGGGTATCCGACGGCAGCAAGCTGACCGATCATGCCGCCGAGAGACATACCGATGAGGTGAGCGCCTGCAATGCCGAACTCATCGAGCACGCCGATCGCATCTTTGACGAAATCGTCGAGAGCGTAGGCAGGCTTGCCAAGCGGATATTTCGTCGAATGGCCCGTGTCACGCTGGTCATAGCGAATGACATACCGGTTGTGGCCCGCCAATCTCTTGCAGAACTCGTCGGGCCACCACAGCATCGAAGCCATCCCGCCCATGATCATAAGCAGCGGCGGATGCGCCGGATCACCGAATGCTTCGGCTGCGAGTTCGGCCCCATTCGTGCGGATCATTCGCTCGGTCATGCTCTTGCCCCCAATCCATTCTCCGCCCGTGAGCGCGTCGCCAGCGCCGCCACCAGCATCAACGCCGCCGCCGCCGTCGGCAGCGCTGCAAAGCCGAAGGCGGTGTAGATAGGGCCGAATGCCATCGTTCCGGCGAACACGGCGAGATAGGTCACGGCGCTGTTGAGCCCCATGATGTTGCTCCGCTGGACTGGATCGATTGCAGCCAGACGCAACACCAGCGCATTCAGTCCGAAATGGTTAATCAGGCCCCAGGCGAATACGACCGTTAGCAGCGCCGCGAAGGTTCCACTGGCGGCAGCGAAGGCCAGATAGACCAGGGCGGCCGACGCAAACGCAGTACTCAGGGCGCGGTGTGCGCCTATCCTGTCGATCACCGAGTCGAGCAACGCCGCGGCGCCGAATCCAACACCATAGGCGAGGGCGGCCACGCCATTGGCGCTGACCGGCCGGTGAAGGCCGCTGTGCAGGTGGTCTCCGAGATAGCCGTAAGTGCCGTAGAACGCGATCGAGAACGAACCGCTGGCAATGAGGAGCGGCACGACGCCGGGAATCTTCAACGCGACGATGGGCGAATGCGTGGCGCGCTGCCCGGAGGGGTCTCGGTAGCCGCTGAAGGAAATGGCCGCGGCCGCGACGAGGGCGAGCAGCGCAACAGCGGCGTAGACGACCCGCCAATGAACCAGATCCGCCAACGCGGCCGACAGCGAGACACCAGCCACCATGCTGAGCGTCCAGCCGGTCAGCACGACACCCAGGGTCTCGCCGGTGCGGCCGTGCGGCGCAACGGCGGCGGCGAGCGCGTAGATAGACGGAATTGCAATTCCCGAAGCAAGCCCCGCGAGCAACTGCGCGGCGATGAGCGCAGCCACGGTCGGTGCGGCGGAGCTCGAGGCCAGCGCCACCGCGAGGATGAAAAGCGCGGCCCGCAACATGCGACGTGCGCCAAAGCGGTCGATGAATCGGGCGAGCAGCAAGGCGCCGAGCGCCGTGCCCACGCCGAAGGCGGCTGCAGCGGTCATTACCGTCTGGGTCGAAGCTGCGAATGACCGCGCGACCTCGGGAGCGATCGGCGCGAGCAACAGCGAATTCGATCCGATCACTGCGACTGATCCGGTGAGCAGCCACGCGATCGCCGGGATCGATCCACGCGCCGGCGAGGCCGTTTCCCCTGATTGAACTGAATTCGTCATAAGCGCACGATATCGAAATCACCTTCGGCTTCAATAGGAATTCATCTGATGTCACGAAATACAGATGGCGTTCGGCAGAACGCTACGACGGGATACGAGATCGACGACTTCGACCGAAAAATATTAAGCGTTCTGGTCGAGGATGCGACCGTCAGTTACGCCGAACTTGGCCAACGCGTCGGTCTCTCGGCACCAGCCGTGCATGAGCGCGCGAAGCGGCTCAGGCGCTCGGGAGCAATCCGGCGCACTTCGGCGTTGATCGATCCGACCGCCATGGGCAAGCCTCTGCTTGCTTTCATTCATGTCGACACGACGGGCTGGTGCAAGTCGCAAGCGCTGCTCGCGATCGAGCGCTTCCCCGAGGTCGAAGAAATACACTCGGTCACTGGCGACACCTGCTTGTTGCTCAAGGTACGCGCCGGGAGCACGCAAGCGCTGGAGGGGTTGCTCGCCCACCTCTACGCCACGCCGGGCGTGTCCGCGACCCGCAGCTATGTCGCGCTGTCGACCCAGCTGGAGCGGCCGGTGCAGCCCGGTGTCACGGAGTCATGGCCTCTGCGTGAGAAGTTGGACCGCGCAGGCGCGGAGCCATCTCCCTAAGACGAAATAGGATCGGATTTCTCTCGGCGACTGCCTTCGTCAAGCACACAGATTCGCGTTGACGTCGTGCTGACCGAATCGGGGATCCTTGATTGCCCCGCTTGCAGACGTTCTTGTCGATGGCCGAATCTTGAACAGTAGTTGTCGGCGCTCGGAGTCGAGCTTTCGATGACAAGCGATTCGCGGCACGACAGCTTGATGAAACAGGCTGCGCCCTCACGGCGACTTCATCCTATGGAGCGCTGGCGGTACTTCACCTGGCACTCAGAGGCAGAGGCCCGACAGGCGTGCATACTCACGGTCCGCTCGCCACCCTGACAGGCCGCATTCGCCCGGAAGCGACGGCCATTGAACGCATGTACAAAACAGCACCACCCGACGCAGCAAACCGCTTCAGCGAGAAGGCGTGACAACAAGACTATCGCACCCCTCGTCGGTGCTCGTCCTTGCGTTTCTCACGGTGATATGCCTCGGGACTGTGCTACTGATGCTTCCTGCATCCCACGCCGCAGGCGAAAGTGCTCCGTGGCTGACAGCCCTCTTCACGGCCACATCTGCCGTCTGCGTCACCGGACTGGTCGTTGTAGATACCGGAACTTACTGGTCGGGCTTTGGGCAGGCCGTCATCCTGGGACTGTTCCAGCTCGGAGGCTTCGGCATGATGACCTCTGCGACGCTCCTTGGCTTGCTCGTCAATCGGCAGCTGCGCCTTCGATCGAGGCTATTGCTTCAGGCAGAGACGCGCTCGCTCGGCTTGGGGGACGTCAAGAGCATCGCGAAGCTGGTCTTGCTTGTGACTGTTGTCGTCGAACTCGTCATCGCGCTGGTTCTCAGCGCCAGGTTCGCCGTCGGCTATGGCATGGGTTGGAGTGAAGCTTTGTGGCACGGCATGTTTCATGCTGTGTCGGCCTTCAACAACGCCGGGTTCTCCACTTGGAGCGACAGTGTCGTCAGATTTGTGCAGGACGTCTGGGTGTTGGGACCTTTGATGTTCGCCATCATCGTCGGCGGCCTTGGATTCCCGGTGCTGTACGAGACGATCGTCCGGCGCGAGCGTCGCCAGGCGAAGTCTATCCACACCATATTGACCATCTGGGGCACTGTCTTCCTTGTCGTGGGTGGCGCCCTGCTTCTTCTGCTGGCCGAATCGGGGAACAAGGCGACGCTCGGATCCCTCGATTGGCCCACTCGCTTGCTTGCCGCCACTTTCACTTCCGTTTCTGCGCGGACCGCCGGTTTCAATGCCTTGGACATCGGGAGCCTGAGCGTGGAGTCGCTGAATCTGCACTTCCTGTTGATGTTCATCGGCGGCGGTAGCGCCGGAACAGCTGGCGGCGTCAAGGTCACGACGTTCTTCGTCCTCTTGCTTGTGGTGTGGAATGAGATTCGCGGACATCAAGACGTGGAGTTCCAAGGACGGCGCATCTCCACGACGGTCCAACGACAGGCACTGACAATCCTCGTGCTCAGCGCGGGTGCCATCGTTCTCGCCACCCTCGCCCTTGTGCCGATGACCTCACTACCCTATGAGAAGGTGCTTTTCGAGGTCATCTCCGCTTTTGCCACTGTCGGATTGTCAACAGGCATCACCGCCGAGTTGCCGCCAGCGGGCCAATTCATTCTTGTTGTCCTGATGTTCACAGGACGTGTCGGTGTTGTCACATTGGCCGCGGCGATGGCCGTGAACTATGCGCGGCGCGCCTATCGATATCCTGAGGAGAAGCCAATTGTTGGGTAGAACTAGTACGGACAGTGTGGTCGTGATCGGGCTTGGCAGGTTCGGCTCTGGTGTGGCGCGAGCACTTGCGGAGTTAGGCCACGACGTGCTGGCGATCGACACGAACGCTGAGGCGGTTCAGGAACACGCCGGTGCTCTGGGCCATGTAGTACAGGCAGACGCAACGGACCTGGAGTCGCTTAAGCAACTGGGAGTACCCGACTTCAAGCATGCTGTGGTCAGCATCGGTCAGAACCTCGAGGCGAGCGTTCTCACGGTGCTGAACCTGAGCCAGATGGGTATCAAGGACATCTGGGCGAAGGCAAACAACCAGCAGCATGGCAGGATTGCTGAGCGAGTGGGCGCCCATCATGTGGTCTACCCGGAGTCGGACATGGGCCGGCGTGTCGCGCATCTGGTGACGGGCAAGATGATCGACTTCATCGAGTTCGAAGATGGTTTCGGGATCGCAAAGACGAGGGCCCCGCGCGAGACGCACGGCAAGCCGCTTTCCGAGTCGGCTGTGCGAACCAGACACGGCGTCACAGTGGTCGGCATCAAGCGAAGCCACCAGGACTTTCTCTACGCGAGGGAGGACACGGTTGTAAAAGCTGGCGATCTTCTGATTGTCTCGGGTCCTACCGAAGCCGTGGAGCGCTTCGCCGCGCGTGTTTGATGGTGCCTTGCACCGACACCGCATGGCGGCCAGAAGCGATCGCCAGGACCAGGACGCCGGCCCGGAACCCGAAGACAACCTCACGCGCTTCTGCCATATCGATCTTGTCAGGCAGAGCCCGGCACGCCACTGCGCTACTGCAGATCCCAATCGATGAGAATTTCTATCCATACGCTTGGAACGCGCGGCGACGTCCAGCCGTATGTCGCACTCGCAGTGGGCCTGCAGCGCGCGGGCCACCAAGTGCTTCTCGCCGCACCGGCCCAGTTCTCGGACTTCGCGGCAAGCCATGGCATCGGTTTCGCTGCGCTCCCTCCTGAATTCCTCCAACTGCTGAACGACCCGGAGTTCAAGGCTGCTGCGGCGGGTGGAGCGGGCCCAGGTTTCATCCTGAAGCTGCTGAAGCGGTTCAAGCCGATGATGGGCGGCTTGCTCGACGCCGAATGGGCGGCCGCGAACTCGTTTCGCCCCAATGTCATGGTCCATCATCCGAAGGCGCTGGGTGCTCCTCGCATCGCCGAACACTTGGGCATTGCGGCCATCCTTGCTTCGCCGCTCCCCGGTTTTACGCCCACATCGGCATTTCCGACACCGCTGCTCCCGTTCGCCAACCTGGGGCCGCTGAATGCGCTGAGCCATACGCTGACAGCTCGCTCGTCGACGCTGCTTTTCGGCGGCATGCTGCGCGCTTGGCAACGCAGTACCCTCGGCTCCGGGCGCTCGGTGCGGCGCATTTCTCGCAGCAGCGCTACGCTGTACGGCTACAGCGCGTCGGTAGTTCCTGTTCCGAGCGAATGGGGCAGCGACGTTCTCGTTAGCGGCTATTGGTTTCTGGACGACAGCCGCTGGCAACCGCCGCCAGCGCTGGCGTCGTTCCTGGCGGCGGGGTCGCCGCCTGTCTACGTGGGATTTGGAAGCATGCCCCTGGCGGATGCGGCGGCCACGACCGAACTGGTCGTGGCCGCGCTGAACAGCTCGGGTCGGCGCGGAGTGCTGGCCGCCGGCTGGGGCGGCCTGGGCGGTCGAACTCTCCCCGCGAGCGTGCATCTGCTCGACAGCGCACCGCACGATCAGCTTTTTCCGCTGATGTCGGCGGTTGTGCATCACGGCGGCGCGGGCACGACGGCGGCAGGACTACGGGCTGGCAAGCCGACTGTGATTTGTCCATTCTTCGGAGACCAGCCCTTCTGGGGGCGCCGCGTCGCGGAGCTCGGTGCTGGTCCGCCCCCGCTGCCCGCCAGGCATTTGTCTTCACAGCGGCTGGCCGCTGCACTCGATACCGCAGATGACCCTGGTATTCGCGCGAATGCAAGGCAGCTGGGAGAGAAAATCTCGGCAGAGCGCGGAGTTGACGCGGCAGTGGCGTTCATTGAGGCCCGCAGCGGAAAATTCCCAAGCGCCGGACGCCGATGATTGTCTACCGCGGGTCTGGCAATGGCATGCCAAAGTACAGCTCATCTCCAGAATACGGCGCCAACAGTCATTCGTCGGTCAAGGCTCGCTCTCCTGCCTTGGCGGCGAACTTGGTTTGGCGCAGCGTTTCCCGCAATGCTCTCGTTGATCCGAAGCAACGGCCTCGCAGCGGGCCATGATGTGCCGACGGCTGTTTGGCGTGCCCGGGAGGGAACATGTCGCGCAATGCGAGACCGATACACTGCGCCCACTTTTTTCTGGCTTCAGTGAGTCCGCCATGCCCTTCACCTGTCGACGCGTCTCGCACCTTGCTGCGCTCTGGGCCGCCTGCCTCGGCATCGCCTCGGCCGCCGAAGCGCCGACGCCCCGCACGATTCCGCTGGAAGCCTTCGCAACGCTGCCCGCGATCCAGCAGCCCAGGCTGTCGCCCGATGGGCGCAGCGTCGTGCTGGTGCAGAACATGGACGGCAAGAGCTATGTGGTGGTGACAAGCTTCGGCGCCAAGCCCAAGGTCGTGCTCCACACCGACAACCACAAATACACCTTGACCTGGGTGCGCTGGGCCGGCAATGAGCGCTTGCTCATCGGCGCCCGCTATCCGGAGGAGCGGCGCGGCATACGCGCGGTCGAGACGCGGCTGATCGCGATCGATCGCGATGGTGGCAACCTCAAGGGCGACCTTACGAACGCTTTGAGGCGCGGCTTCCTCGAGCGACCGACGTACCTGCCGCAGTTTCAGGATCGCATCATCGGCACAGTTCCGGGCGAGCCCGACACCGTGCTTCTCGCCTTCGCCTCCAAAGCGCCCGGACAACCGGACGTCTATCGTCTCGACGTCCGCAGTGGCAGGTCGCAGCTGGTGCAGCATCACCTTGGCGGCGTACACCACTGGATGGCCGACGCACAGGGCGAGGTGCGCCTCGGAATCGGTGCGATCGGAACGACGCAGCGTGTGCTGGTCAAGCCTCCGGCCTCGGCGGGGCGCTCGCCAGAATGGATCACGCTTGTCAGCCACGACGTTCTCGACGCCGCCCAGGCGCGCGTGCGGGCGCTGACACCGCTGGGTTTCGATGCCGATCCGCGATTCCTCTACGCCCTCGCTCCCGTCGACGGACGCGACGCACTGGTGCGCCTCGATCTGCAGGACCCCGCCTTTCCGCGGGAAACGCTGCTGGCCGATGCCCGCTTCGACGTACGCGGTGCCCTCCTGCGCGATCCGTCGACGCAGCGCGTCGTGGGGATCGACTACATCACCGACGTGCGGCGCTCGCTCTACTGGGACGACGCAACCAGCCGCCGGCAAGAACTGCTGGACCGCGCATTGCCCGGGCGCAGCAATCGCGTCGTCAGCAGCGATGAGGGCGGGCAGCGCAGCATCGTGCTGTCGGTCCAGGACGCGCGGCCTGGCCAATATTTCTTCATGGATTGGACCGATGGCCGTCCCGCACACCTTGGCGACATCCAGCCGGAGCTGGAGAAGCAGCCGCTGGCAACGCCGAGACGCATCACGCTGCGCAGCCGCGACGGCCTGCTGCTGGAAGGCAACCTGACTCTGCCGCCGGTCGACGAAGCGAACGCTGCCGCCGGTGCGCAGCCCTCGAAACCCCTGCCCGCCATCCTGCTGCCGCATGGTGGCCCCGCTGCAGCCTACGCCACCTGGTCGCAGTTCTTCGCCAGCCGGGGCTGGGCCGTGCTGCAGCTCAACTTCCGCGGCGCGAAGGGCTACGGCCAAGACTTCCGCGAAGCCGGCCGCCGCCGCTGGGGTCTCGAGATGCAGGACGACCTCGCCGACGGCCGGCGCTGGCTGGTCGGCCAGGGCATCGCCGATACGAAGCGTGTCTGCATCGTCGGAAGCGGCTTCGGTGGCTATGCGGCGCTCATGGGAGCGGTCAAGGACCAGGCGCTCTACCGTTGCGTGGTCAGTTTCGCGGGCCCCACGGACCTGCGCGACCTGCTCGGCCACGCACAGCGCTTCCTGGGCTACGAGCTGGGCGCGGAGGCGGAGATCGGCACCTGGTGGGGCGACCGAGAACAGCTGCGCCAAACTTCCCCGGCCCTGCGCGCCGCCGAGATCCGCATTCCGGTGCTGCTGATGCACGGCGCCAACGACCTCACCGTTCCGGTCGAGCAATCGCGCGACATGGCCGACGCACTTAAGAAGGCGAACCATGCTGACGCGCGCTACGTCGAACTGCCGCTGGGCGACCATGGCCTCAGCCGCCAGGAAGACAGGACGCGCGTGCTCACCGAGATGGTGCGCTTCCTCGCAAGGCATTTGGACGATGGGAGATAGCAGGCGAGCAGCGATCCGGTACGTAGAGGCCCCGCAGCGAGCGCCACGACGACCGGACAAACCGGCGAGTGGGAAGCTGCGCGCTCGTCGGCCCCGCCTGCCGCCCTAGTGGCCCGATCTACCAAGGCCCGCTCTGCTGCACGTTCAGGCAGAGCGCTCGATGTCCAGGCGACGTTGCGGGTGTGCAGCCGCCGGCTCAGACGCTGATCTTTTCCAGGGCCTGCCAATCGAAGTCGATTCCGTGACCTGACCTGTTTGGCGCGATCGCCATGCCTTCTTCGATCCGCAACGGCTCGGCGACATACTGGTCCAGTCGAATCCATGGGCCTGCCACTGCAAGTTCTGCCAGCGAATGACGGGTGCAACGTCATACGCAGAGTCAATGTATCCGGTAGACGCGGTTCAGTTCTCGGGCGAGCCGATGGCACGGTACTCGCACAGATCGGAAAGTAGTTCAAAGCAGGTGCATGTTCACTTCTGCACCAAGTGCGGCACCACGATCACTCTCACGTTTTGAGCGCTGGCCCGAGTACCGTGCGATCTGCGGATTCAACCGGTCGATGCAACGATTTGGCTGAACATCTCAGCCGGTGTGCGGAAGTCGAGAGCTTTCCTTGCCGCTCTTGATGCCGCGCGAGCCAGCGGTAGAAGGCGTCGCCGACCGCAAACTCCTGGACGAAAGAAGGCTTGCGCCCTGCAGGGTCCGAGGAAAGCCGGCACGCGGAGAAGTCGGTGTTTTTTACGCTTTCTTTACGCCGCCCAATGCACTCTATCGCCCGTTTTTACGCAACCGTGCGGACACTGACTGCATTGTTTCTCGATGCAGGAGTAGTGAATGGACTTCATATGGATCGCCCTCATCGCGGCGCTGTGGGTCTTGATGGCCGAAGCCGTGCTCGGGTTGTGCAAGCTCGACGCACCCGAGGGAGAGCGCACGTGATGGGCCTCGATGCTCTCTATGGCTTCGCAGGCCTCATCGCCGTGATCCTGTTCGCGTATCTGGTGTTCGCGCTGATCTGCGCCGAGGAATTCTGAGATGGACAGCTCGGCCTGGCGCCTGCTGGCCCTCTACCTCGTTGTGCTGGGCCTCTTGGCCTGGCCGCTCGGCCGCTACCTCGCGGCGCTGTGCGAGGGCCGGCTGCCGCGCTGGATGCTGCGCGTCGAAGCGCCGCTCTACAAGCTCGCCGGCGTCTCGCCCGAGCAGTCGATGCACTGGCGCAGCTATGCGCTGGGCCTGCTGGCCTTCAATGCCGTCGGTGCGCTCGCTGTCTACGGCCTGCAGCGGCTGCAGGCCGTGCTTCCGCTCAACCCGGCCGGCATGGGCGCCGTGCCGCCCGACTCGGCCTTCAACACCGCGGTCAGCTTCGTCTCCAACACCAACTGGCAGGGCTATGCCGGCGAATCGACAATGAGCTACCTCACGCAGATGCTGGGGCTCACGGTCCAGAACTTCCTCTCGGCCGCCACCGGCATGGCGGTGGCCTTCGCGCTGGCGCGCGGCTTTGCGGCGCGCCGCACGGACGGCAAGGGTTCCGTCGGCAACTTCTGGGTCGATGTCACGCGCATCACCGCCTGGCTGCTGTTGCCGATCTCCTTTGCGATCGCCATGGTGTTCGCGGGCCAGGGCGTGATCCAGAACTTCGACGCCTACAAGACGGTCACCACCGTCGAAGCCAGCGCGAGCAGCGCCACGCAGATGCTCCCGATGGGCCCGGTCGCTTCGCAGGAAGCGATCAAGGTACTGGGCACCAACGGCGGCGGCTTCTTCAACGCCAACTCGGCGCACCCGTACGAGAACCCCACGGCGCTCGCCAACTTCGTGCAGATGATCGCAATCTTCCTGATTCCGGCGGCGCTGTGCTTCGCCTTCGGCCGCGTGGTCGGCGACCAGCGGCAGGGGTGGGCGATCCTCGCCGCGATGACCCTGATGTTCGTGCTCGCGGTGGTCACCGTCATTCCGGCCGAGCAGGCCGGCAATCCGCTCCTGCCGCCGCTCGGCGTCGATCAGGCCGCGAGCGCATGGCAGGCCGGCGGCAACATGGAAGGCAAGGAAGTGCGCTTCGGCATCAGCGCTTCTGCGCTGTTCGCGGCCATCACCACGGCCGCCTCCTGCGGCGCGGTGATTTCTATGCACGACTCCTTCACGCCGCTGGGCGGCATGGTGCCGCTGGTGTTGATGCAGCTCGGCGAAGTGGTGTTCGGCGGCGTCGGCACCGGGCTCTACGGCATGCTGATCTTCGCGGTCCTCGCGGTCTTCATCGCCGGCCTGATGATCGGCCGCACGCCCGAGTACCTGGGCAAGAAGATCGAGGTGCACGAGATGAAGCTGACCTCGATCGCGATCCTGGTCACGCCGATCCTGGTGCTGGCAGGCACCGCGCTCGCGGTCGGCATGGGAGCCGGCCGCGCGGGCATCGCCAACCCCGGCGCCCATGGCTTCTCCGAGATCCTCTATGCGTTGAGCTCGGCCGGCAACAACAACGGCAGCGCCTTCGCAGGCCTGTCGGCCAACACGCCTTTCTACAACGCGCTGCTCGCGGTCGCGATGTGGTTCGGCCGCTTCGGCGTGATCGTGCCGGTGCTCGCCATTGCGGGTTCGCTGGCCGCCAAGAAGCGCCTGCCGGTCACGGCCGGCACCATGCCCACGCACGGCCCGCTGTTCGTGACGCTCTTGATCGGCACCGTGCTGCTGGTGGGCTTGCTCAACTATGTGCCGGCGCTTGCGCTCGGCCCGGTCGTCGAACACCTGATGCTGTGGAAATGAGACCGCAGACCATGAAAAAGATTGCCTCTCCTATCTCCCTGGGCGAGCCTGCCCAGCCGGCGGTCGTGATCGAAGCCAAGGCCTTGGCCAGGCAGAAAAAGCAGCTCTCGCTGTTCGACGCCGCGCTGGTCAAGCCCGCGCTCTGGGGCGCCTTCGCCAAGCTGAGCCCGCGCGTGCAGTGGCGCAACCCGGTGATGCTCATCGTCTACATCGGCAGCATCCTGACCACGCTGCTGTGGGTGCATGCGCTGAGCTTCCCGGGCGACACCGGCGTGCCGCCGGCCTTCGTGCTCGCGGTCTCGATCTGGCTCTGGTTCACCGTGCTGTTCGCCAATTTCGCGGAAGCCCTGGCCGAGGGCCGCAGCAAGGCGCAGGCCGCGTCGCTGCGCGGCCTGCGCAAGGACACCTGGGCCAAGAAGATGGTCGAGCCTTGCCACGGCGGGAAGTGGCTGCCTTTGCAGGCGCCCGAGCTGCGCCGCGGCGACGTGGTGCTGGTCGAGCCGCACGACGTGATCCCGCTCGACGGCGAGGTGATCGAAGGCGTGGCCTCGGTCGACGAGAGCGCGATCACCGGCGAATCCGCGCCTGTGGTGCGTGAATCGGGTGGCGATTTCTCAGCCGTTACCGGCGGCACGCGCGTGCTGTCCGACTGGTTGCTGGTGCGCATCACGGTCAACCCGGGCGAATCCTTCCTCGACCGCATGATCGGCATGGTCGAGGCCGCCAAGCGCCAGAAGACGCCGAACGAGATCGCGCTGACCATCCTGCTGGTGGCGCTGACGCTGGTGTTCCTGATGGTCACCGTCACGCTGCTACCGTACTCGATCTTCAGCGTCGATGCGATGGACGCGGGCAGCGTGGTGTCGCTCACGGCGCTGGTCGCGCTGCTGGTGTGCCTGATCCCGACCACCATCGGCGGCTTGCTGTCGGCCGTCGGCGTGGCCGGCATGAGCCGCATGATGCAGGCCAACGTGATCGCGACTTCGGGCCGCGCGGTGGAAGCCGCGGGCGACGTCGACGTGCTGCTGCTCGACAAGACCGGCACCATCACGCACGGCAACCGCCAGGCCAGCGCCTTCCTCGCGGCGCCCGGCGTCCCGCAGGACAAGCTGGCGCGTATCGCTCTGCTTGCTTCACTGCCCGACGAAACACCCGAGGGCCGCAGCATCGTCGAGCTCGCGCGCCGCGGCGGAACCGACGACCGGGGCGTGGAAGGCGCGCACTTCGTGCCCTTCACGGCCCAGACCCGCATGAGCGGCGTCGACCTGCCGGCGGCGCCGGACAGCCTGGACGCCGATGCGATCCCGCTGCGCAAGGGCGCGGTCGACGCGCTGCGCCGGCATGTGGAAGCGCTCGGCGGCTCGATGGCGCCCGAGGTGCTGCGCGCCGCCGATGAGGTCGCGCGCCGCGGCAGCACGCCGCTGGCCGTGGCCGAGGGTTCGCGCGTGCTCGGCATCGTCGAGCTGAAGGACATCGTCAAGACCGGCATCCGCGAGCGCTTCGCCGAGCTGCGCGCGATGGGCATCAAGACCGTGATGATCACCGGCGACAACAAGCTCACGGCCGCTGCGATCGCGGCCGAGGCCGGCGTCGACGATTTCCTGGCCGAGGCCACGCCCGAGGACAAGCTGGCGCTGATCCGCAAGTACCAGTCCGAAGGCCGCCTGGTCGCGATGACCGGCGACGGCACCAACGACGCGCCGGCGCTCGCGCAGGCCGACGTGGCCGTGGCCATGGGCAGCGGCACGCAGGCCGCCAAGGAGGCCGGCAATATGGTCGATCTCGATTCGAACCCGACCAAGCTGCTCGAAGTGGTCGAGACCGGCAAGGCCCTCTTGATGACGCGCGGCTCGCTCACCACCTTCTCGATCGCCAACGACGTGGCGAAGTACTTCGCCATCATCCCGGCGATCTTCGTCTCGACCTACCCGCAACTCGGCGCGCTCAACGTGATGCGGCTCGCGAGCCCCTCGTCGGCCATCCTGTCGGCGGTGATCTTCAACGCGCTCGTCATCGTGTTCCTGATCCCGCTCGCACTGAAGGGCGTGCGCTACCGGCCGGTGGGCGCCGCGGCGCTGTTGCGCCGCAACCTCGCGATCTACGGCCTGGGCGGCCTCGTCGTGCCCTTCATCGGCATCAAGCTCATCGACTGGCTGCTGGTCGCGGTCGGTCTGGTCTGAGGACATCACCATGACAAGCATTCTTCGTCCCGCGCTCGTGCTCTTCGTGCTGCTGAGCGCGCTTACCGGGCTCCTCTATCCGCTGGCCGTGACCGGCGCCGCGCAGGCGCTGTTCCCGGCACAGGCGGCCGGCAGCCTGGTCGTGCGCGACGGCAAGCCCGTCGGCTCCACGCTGATCGGGCAGAACTTCAGCGATCCGAAGCACTTCTGGGGCCGCCCCTCGGCCACCGCGCCGATGCCCTACAACGCGGGCGCATCCAGCGGCTCCAACCAGGGCCCGCTCAACCCCGCGCTGACGGAGGTGGTCAAGAGCCGCATCGAGGCGCTGCGCGCGGCCGACCCGGGCAACACGCAGGCAGTGCCGGTGGACCTGGTCACGGCTTCCGCCAGCGGACTCGACCCGCACATCAGCCCGGCCGCGGCGCGGTACCAGGCGGCGCGTGTGGCGCGCGTGCGCGGCATGCCCGCCGAGCGCCTCGAGCAGCTGATCGCGGACCATACTGAAACGCCGCTTTGGGGTGTTCTTGGCGAGCCGCGCGTGAACGTGCTCGCGCTCAATCTGGCGATGGACGCGGGATGAAGCTCACTCCCAAGCTTGCCCACTTCGTGTGGCCGCCAAACATGCCGCGGCACGGAGGCCTTGGCCCTTCCGGCCGTCCAAGCCTGCGCAGGCAGGCTTGGAGCCGCGGCCTTCAGCCCTCGCCGGGGGCAACACCAGCGGCCCGGCAAAGCCGGTTCCGCGGTGTTCCCCGAACGGGCCTCGCTTTGCTTGTCCCTGGTTCATGGGTCGTACGTGCCATGTGGTGTCATGGCTTTCCGAGAAGTGGAACTTGCCATGCACGATGATCTGTTGCATGCGCTGTGCGCGCTCGCGGCCTTCTTCATCCCGATGGGTTTCGCATGGTTCATGGTGGCGCGCACCGCGCGGCGCCACGCCCGTCGCCACAGTCGCAAGGAGCGGCGGATGCGATAACCTGCCACGCACCGCATGAATGAAATCGCCCGCCCCGACCCCGACGCGCTGCTGGCCCAGTTGCGTGCGGACGAGGAGCGCGCCCGGCGCGGCAAGTTGCGCATCTACTTCGGCGCGAGCGCCGGCGTCGGCAAGACCTGGGCCATGCTGAGCGCCGCGCAGCGTGAGCGCGCGGCCGGACGCGACGTGGTGATTGGCGTGGTCGAAACGCACGGCCGCAGCGAGACCGCGGCGCTCCTGACCGGCCTCGAAACGCTGCCGCTGCGCGACGTGCCTTACCGCGGCCGCCTGCTTGCCGAGTTCGATCTCGACGCCGCGCTCGCGCGCAAGCCGGCCGTGCTGCTGGTCGACGAACTCGCGCATTCCAACGCGCCGGGTTCGCGCCATGCCAAGCGCTGGCAGGACGTGCAGGAATTGCAGGCCGCGGGTATCGAGGTCTGGTCGGCGCTCAACGTGCAGCACCTGGAAAGCTTGAACGGCACGGTCGGCGCGATCACCGGCGTGCGCGTGCACGAGACCGTGCCCGACACGGTGCTCGACGAGGCCGACGAGGTGGTGCTGGTCGACGTCACCGCGGACGAACTCACCGCGCGGCTGGCGGCCGGCAAGGTCTACCTGCCGCAACAGGCCGATCGCGCGGCGCAGAACTTCTTCCGCAAGGGCAACCTGATCGCGCTGCGCGAGATCGCCTTGCGCCGCACCGCCGAACACGTGGAAGACGACGTGCGCGGCTGGCGCATCGAGCAATCCGGCCGCGAGGGCGAGGTCGGGCCGCCGGCATGGAACACCTCGGGTGCGCTGCTCGCCTGCGTCGGCCCGCACGAGGGCGCAGGCCAGACCGTGCGAACCGCGGCGCGCCTGGCCGGCCAGCTCAACGTGCGCTGGCATGCGGCATACGTCGAAACTCCGCGCCTGCAGCGGCTGGCTGCGCCGCAGCGCGACCGCATCCTCGCGGTGCTCCAGCTGGCCGAGGAGCTGGGCGCCGAAACCGCTGTGCTGACCGGCGTCGACGTAGCCGAGGAACTCGCCGCGCAGGCCCGGCGGCTCAACTGCGCGACGCTGGTGGTGGGCCGCGCCGAGTCGGCCCGGGGCTGGCAGCGCTGGTGGCCGCAGCGCGTGCTCACGCGCGAGCTCGCGCGCCATGCGCCGGGCATCGACATCGTCGAGGTCGCGCGCGCCGACAGCGCGCGCCGCATCTCTCATATGCGCCCCGGCGGCCGCCGCCGCGACCCCGAGGTGGAGGACAGCGACCGCCCGCATGCGCGCTGGCCCGGCTATGCCTGGGCGGCCGCCAGCAGCGTCGCGATCACGCTGCTCGCCGCGCCGCTGGTCGGCGTGCTGGAGCTGGCCAACATGGTGATGCTGTTCCTGCTGGGCGTGGTCGGCGTCGCGATGCGCTTCGGCCGTGGGCCCGCGGCCTTCGCCGCCATGCTCAATGTGGCAGCCTTTGACGTGTTTTTTGTGCCCCCGCGCTTCTCCTTCGCGGTCAGCGATGTGCAGTATGTCGTGACCTTCGCCGTCATGCTCGGCGTCGGCCTCCTGGTCGGCCAGCTCACCGCCGGCCTGCGCTTCGCGGCCGGCGTGTCGACCAGCCGCGAGCGGCGCGCGCAGTCGCTTTTCGAGCTCACGCGCGAGCTCTCTGCGGCACTCGAAGCCAACCAGGTCGTAACGCTCGGTGCGGCCGCGGTGCAAGGCCACTTCGGCGGCCACGCGCTGGTGCTGGTGCCCGACGCATCCGACCGCCTCGTGATGCCCGCCCAGCCGCCGGCCGGCTTCGATGCCAGCGTGGCCGACTGGACCTTCAGGCAAGGCCAGCCTGCCGGCCTCGCGACCGCCACGCTGGCCGCGCAGCCCTGGCACTACGTGCCGCTCAAGGCGCCGATGCGCGTGCGCGGCGTGCTCGCGCTCGAGCCGGCACAGCCGCGCTGGCTTCTGATCCCCGAGCAGGCGCAGCAGCTCGACACGCTGGCGCGCCAGATCGCGATCGCGCTGGAGCGGGTGCACTACGTCGACGTGGCGCAGCAGGCGGTGGTCGAGATGGAATCGGAGCGGCTGCGCAATGCGCTGCTCGGCGCGATCTCGCACGATGTGCGTACGCCCCTCACCGCGCTGATCGCGCTCGCCGAATCGCTGCAGGCGCTGCCGGAGGCGCCCGGCGATCAGCGCCGCATCGCGCTCGCCATCGTCGCGCAGGCGCACCAGCTGCATGCGCTGGTCAACAACCTGCTGGACATGGCGCGGCTCGAAAGCGGCATCGCCGGCGGCGCGGTCAACCTCCGGCGCGAGTGGCAGTCGGTGGAGGAGGTGGTCGGCTCGGCCATCCGCGCCGCGCGGCCCGCGCTCGGCGACATGGCGGTGCAGACCGCGCTGCCGGCCGAGCTGCCGCTGGTCGAGTTCGACGCAGTGCTGATCGAGCGCGTGCTGGTCAACCTGCTCGAAAACGCCGTGAAGTACGGCGCGGCGCCGATCGAGGTCGGCGCGCGCGCCACCGAGCGCGCGCTGGTGCTCGCCGTACGCGACCACGGCCCGGGGCTGCCGGCCGCGCTCAAGGGCCGCGAGCAGACGCTGTTCGACAAGTTCACGCGCGGCCAGGCCGAATCGGCCACGCCGGGCGTCGGGCTCGGCCTTGCGATCTGCAAGGCGGTGGTGAGCGCCCATGGCGGCGAGATCGGGGCGGCCAACGCGGCCGGCGGCGGGGCAGAATTCACCGTCACGCTGCCGCGCCGGGATCCACCCGAGCCGGCAGAGTCGAGCGACATCAGCGCCTGAACCATGCCCAACCCCACCGCCATCGTGATCGAGGACGAGCCGCAGATCCGCCGCTTCGTGCGCGGCGCGCTCGAGGCCGAGGGCTGGCAGGTACACGAGGCCGCGACGCTGCGGGAGGGCCTGGCCGCGGCCGGAACGCGCCAGCCCGACCTGCTGGTGCTCGACCTCGGGCTGCCCGACGGCGACGGCGTCTCGCTGATCCGCGACGTGCGCGGCTGGTCGGGCGTGCCGATCATCGTGCTCTCGGCGCGCACCGACGAGGCCGACAAGATCGCCGCCCTCGATGCCGGTGCCGACGACTACCTGACCAAGCCCTTCGGCACCGGCGAACTGCTTGCCCGCGTGCGCGCCAACCTGCGCCGGCGGCGCACGGCCAACGGCGGCGAAGAGCCCGAGCCGGTGTTCCGCTTCGGCGAGGTCGAGGTCGACCGCACAGCGCGCCTGGTGCGGCGCGCCGGCGCCGAGGTGCACCTCACGCCCACCGAGTACCGGCTGCTCTCGGTACTGGTCGCCAATGCCGGCCGCGTGCTCACGCAGCGCCAGCTGCTGCGCGAGGTGTGGGGTCCCTCGCACGGCGAGCAAAGCCACTACCTGCGCATCTACATGGGCCATCTGCGGCAGAAGCTCGAAGCCGATCCAGCGCAGCCGCGCTACCTCCTGACTGAAACTGGCGTGGGCTATCGTCTCGCCATCTAAAACAAAACCAACGAATGGACCGGGGCCGGTGGCGCGCGCGGAGCCGAACGAAGACGAGACCGGTATAGATGACGCCCTTGATCACGAAGCTTGTCCACGCGCGGCTGCCCGTGGGAAGCGCTGGCAGGTTGGCAAAGGGCGCGAGCATGACGGTGCCGACGCACACCTGCGGAGCCGTCGCCGCTCGGCGTCTTGAGATGCGCAGCCTCGACTGCGCGATGGAGCCGGACTTCGCGCGCCGGCGTCGCGGCGCGCAGAGCCTGCCGGAAGATTCAGCACATGCACATGCACATGCACATGCACGTGCTCATGTAAAAGCCTGCTGCACCGCAATGGCACAAACAGACTGGCGTCGCGCGCCGGGCTGGCCTACAGTGGCCTTTCAGCACCATGAGGAACTGCCAAATGCCGATTCGTACTGCGTCATTGACCAAGAGGATCTCGGCCAACGGCCAAGCGCTGCATCGCGCGATGAAGGCCCGGATGGAAGCTGGAGGGGCGGACAAAGAGCCGTCCGAAGCCGAGTCCGCCCTGATCGAGGAGCGCCGGCTGCTCAAGGAGGAGCGGGACAAGCGCAAGGCGCAGGCGCTGCAACCCAGGCCGAGCGCCCTCGAGCGGCTGATGCGAACGCATCATCCCCAGGCCAAGGACAAGAAGGTCAGGAAGGAAACGCCGGCCGCCAATGAAGCAAAGAAACCCAAGCCGCGCAGAACGCGCGCCGAGAAGCACGCGGAGAAGGCCGCGGCGCTGGACGCCGCGCGCAGGTCGCCGAAGAAGGCGGCGAAGTGACCCAGGTGGCGCGTGCATCTGCTGCGTCGGTCGTGTTCGGCTGGACAAAGGGCCGAATGCCCCCGTGGTTGCCTCGCCGCGCGAGGGCAGTGCAGCGCTTCGGCGCGTTCGACCACTTCGGCTAGGGCCTGTTAACGCTATTTGCGGGGTCGCGAAGGCCTGCCAGGGCGGGCCAATCAAGGCGCGCGACGCCGTGCGTGCGTCGGCACGCACAAGGAGCGCAACGCCGAGTGGCGCGCCCTGGCAGGCCTTCCCTGCGGGTTGCCCAGCCAAGGGGCCGTCTGCGGCGTTGCCCGCGCTTGCAAGGCGTGAGCCTTGCTGCGCGCGGGCGCCTTGCATCCAGCCCCTTGGCTGGGCAACGCGATCCCCGCAAATAGCGTTAACAGGCCCTAGACCCTCTTCGGGCCCATGCGCGCTACACCGCGCAGCCGGCATTGCCGCGCCATGCCGTGCAGTGCACGGCGCGCCGCGCTACCGACGCCGCGCCAGAAATCGTCGATCGCCGCGCGGCGCAGCACCGCCGCATAGGCCTTGGCCTGCACCATCAGCTGACCGTCGTCGCCCCGGTTCGGATCGGTGTTGTTCATGGTGTGTTCCTTTCGTTGCTCGCGGTGCAGCCACTCTAGGAGCCGCTCGGGCGCGGCGAAACGGGGCGCGGCGCAAAGCGCCTTTGCGCGGCGTGCAAGGCCGGTTGGCTACCATCGTGCGCATGCGGGAACTGCACCTCGACGATCTGTACCTGTTCACGCGCGTGGCGCTGTGCGGCACGCTGTCGGCCGTCGCGCGCGAGCGCGATGTGCCCGTGAGCCAGATCTCGCGCACGCTGGCGCGCATCGAGAAGGCCTGCGGCGCGCGGCTCATCCACCGCTCGACGCACGGGCTGTCGCTCACCGCCGAGGGCCAGACCTTCCTGGTCCACTGCGAGCGCATGCTCGAAACGCTCGACGAGCTCGAGGGCGAATTCGCCGGCAGCGCGGCAGAGGTCGGCGGGCTGGTGCGGGTCACGGCCAGCACCGTGCTGGCGCAGCACCAGCTCGTACCCAGCCTCTGCGGGCTGCATGCGCGGCATCCGCGCCTGCGCGTCGAACTCGTCGTAGGCGACCAGATGCTCGATCTCGCGCGCGACGGCATCGACATTGCGGTGCGCACCGCGAGTGCCGAGAACCCGCTGCCCGATGCCGCGGTGGCGCGGCGCATCGGCACGCTGACGCGCGCGCTCTATGCGGCGCCGGCCTACCTGGCCGCGGCGGGGCTGCCCGCACGGCCTGAGGACCTGCGTATGCACCGGCTCGTCACCAACGGCCTCGTGACGCCGCTCAACCGCTGGCCCTTCGTGGTCGAGAGCAAGCCGCAGCTGATCGTGGCCGAGGGGCACTGGCGTACCAACGACACCAACATGGCGGCCACGATGGTGCTGCAGGGCCTGGGCATCGGGCGGCTCGCGACGCTGGTGGGCGATCCGCTGGTGCGGCAGAAGCTGCTGGTGCCGGTGCTGGCGGAGTTCGTCGATGCGCGCAGCGAGGTGCCGGTGTTCGCGGTCACCGCGCGCCAGCGCCACCGCCTGCCGAAGATCAGGGCGTGCATCGACTACTGGGCCGAGTGGCTGGGCGGCCCGCCCTCCGCCGCCTGATCCGCAGGCAGCGCGGCCGCCGCTCGCGTGCATGGCCACCATTGGCTTCGCCCATGAATTTTCCGTCCTCGATGCCCGCGCCGGCCTTCGGTGCAATTCCTTCCTGGAATCCATATTGCAGCGCCAGCCGACCCGGGCCGAAGATCCCTCAGGTGTTGAGGAAGCAGCGAGTCGTAGCCATCATCCGCACGCTTCTTGTCGAGTTGACCGACGGCGCGTGCAAAAGACGAAGGTCCATCAGGAAGACGTCACCTGCGCGGCCGGACATCTCCACGGGATGCAAGCGCTGCTCGGCCGGCGGTGGGTGATGCAGACAAGCAGCGCGGCAGCCTGCTCCTTGCGAGGTCCAGCTGCCTGACTACGATTTATAAGCCTATAGCCAAAACGCACGCACCGTTCCCGGCACAGCGCCCGGATGGGAGCACGTGGCGGCGGGAGAGCCGAGCAGAAGGCCGTAGCGGTGTTTATAGAGGCGGCCGGCCTGACTGGGAGAGCATCATGACGACCGCAAACAGCCGGTTAGGGCCCGCCACCACGAGAACGGCACGGTGTTGTCCGAAGGCCAGTACGACGAGCCAGCCGCTTCACTCTGCCGCTACGGCTCGGGCAGGACGTTGAATGATGGAGTCCGAGGCGGCATAGCCGCCGCCCCTGAGCAAGCTGGTGTCCGTCGATTGGAACTTGCAGAAGGCCGGCACCGGCGTGAGGGATCTGCTCATGCCGAAGCCGAATCTCAAGGCGCGCTCCTGATTTGGCTCGATCGTGACGGTGGTCACGGCGTCCGGAATGGGGGCGCCGTCCGGCTGAGTTTCCTCAGTGTGGTAGGTGACGGTCACTTCCCTGGCGACAGCGCCCAGGTTCAAGAGCGCACACGCACCAGTTTGATTGGTCTCCAGGAAGAAGGGTGGCGTTGCCAGGACCGTCGGCGCCCGTTTGCCCGCGCCGCCGGAGCGTTCGGGATGGCCTTCGTTCGGGTCGGCCGATGCGGGAATCGATGTCACCATCGATCCGATGGCCGCCAAGGCGCATGCGGCCGCCCGATGAGCGAATCCGCGCTTTGTGCGTCGTGCTGCCGAAAAAATCAGGTTGTTCATGACTGGGCCTCCATCTGAACTGCCGCGATCGGGACTGACTCGGATCTGCGGCGAAGTCGAGTCGGGGTGCATGCGAATACCGACGGGCTTCACTGGGCCACGATGGTGCTGAGAATGCGATCTCCATCCCGGATCGCGGCGCTCGCCCGGAGCACGCTGGTGTCTGCCGATTCAAAAACGCACCAGTTCCCCGTAGGAAAAGGCACCACTCTCGGGACGCTGAATCCAAAGGACCGGATGCGCCCTGGCGGCAGTGTGATGGTCTCGACAATGTCCGGAAAGGGGCCTCCCCCGCCGATGAGCCTGAACTCCGTGTGCATAGTCACAGTGACTTGCTGGGGTGCCGTGCCCACGTTCGCGACCGAGCAGATGAAACCCTCGAGGTTGTTCCAGTACAGCGGTGGCGTCGCCAGGAGCGTCGGCGGCTTCTTGCGCGATCCGCGGTCGTCATCTGCGCGTTCGTTCTGGTCGGCCGATGCGGGGATCGATGCCGCCATCAATCCGAGGGCAGCCGCGGCGCAGGCGGCCACCCCATGCGCAAGCCGGTGGCCCGTGCCGCGCGCGGCTGAGGGAACAAGCTCTTTCATGGCTCGATCTCCAACTGAGGTGCCGCGGGGCGGACGACTCGAATGTGCGGCGGAAGTCGAGCCGGGGCTCACGTTGCTGGCCGGACGACGACGGGGGTCGTCGAGATGGACATGCCCGTGGTAGCGAAAGTGTAGGCGTCGCTGGATGGAGTTCAAGCTCAGAACTGGGTCGACAGCCAAGGTCGTTTTTCCCGGTTGAGTGGTCTCGGCACCCAGTCCGGAGTTGACGATCTGTTCACCCGGCGGGGGATAAGGGATGTGGAAAACAAGGGGGTGAATCGCTGAACCCCGACGCCGTGCGGCGTGCGGCTGGGTGGCCCGTCGACACCGAGTCGTCGAAACCGGCTCTGCTTCTCATCGACGCCGACTCAGGACCTCAGGGTTCACCACGTTGATCGGGTTGCCGGCAGCGTACGCAACGATTTGATCGAAGACGTCCGTGAACTGGACTTCGTACTCGTCGCGCGACACGTAGCCGATGTGAGGCGTGCAGATCACGTTGTCCAGCTCCAGCAGCGGATGGCGCGGATCCCGCACGGGCTCGTCTTCGTAGACGTCGACCGCAGCGCCGCCGGGTCGCCCGGCCTTCAATGCTGCAACCAGCGCCCCCGGCGCGATCAGGGCGGCGCGGCTGGTGTTGACCAGCAGCGCCGACGGCTTCATGCGCGCCAGGTCCTCGGCGCCGACGATGCCGCGTGTGCGGTCGACCAGGCGCAGATGCAGGCTCAGTACATCGCATCGGCTGAAGAAATCGGCCTGGCTCTCGGCAACGCGAAAGCCATCCGCGCGTGCGCGGGCCAGCGACGCTTCGCTCGACCAGATCAGCACCTCCATGCCGAACGCCCTCGCGTAACGGGCGACCTCGCTGCCGATGCGGCCGTATCCGAACACGCCCAGGGTCTTGCCTCGCAGCGTGGTGCCCACGCCGATCTGCCAGCGTCCGGCCTTCATCGCGGCCACCTGCTGAGGGATCTGGCGCGCCGCGGCAAGCACGAGCGCCCAGGTCAGCTCCGCTGCCGCGTAGGAGGGCGTGCCGGGATGCTGGCTCGACGACACCACGATGCCAAGCCTGGTGCAGGCATCGACGTCGATATGGGGAAACACGCTGCGTTGGCTGATCAGACGCAGCTTCGGCAAGCGCGCGAGCAGCGGTGCGCGAATTTGGGTCCGCTCGCGAATCAGCACCAGCGCCTCGGTGTCGCGCAGGCGCTGCGAGAGCCCTTCGTCGTCCTGAACGTGGTCGTTCCAGACCGTGACTTGATGGCCCTCGAGCTTGCGGAAGCACTCCAGGGTGCGCAGCGTGTCGAAGTAGTCGTCGAGGATGGTGATTCGCATGGCTGGGCTCCAATCGATGGCTGACCGTTTGCCGGCGACGCGCGATGCGGTCGAGCGCAGAAGATTAGCAGCTCGTCGTGCAAAGCTTGCCTGCACGAGCTGGCCGTCGGTGGGCCACGCTCCTTCGAGCTGCCGCCGAAGGATGTCCTGGTACTTCAGGAGATCCTGCCAGGCACGATCTCCGATAGCCGCCGCGAGCTCAGTCGAGCCGGCGATGTCGGTGAACAGGACGGTCTTCAGTTCGCGCGCTACGCCCCTCGGCGCGCGGTGTCGCCCTGGAGAAGCCGCTTGTGAACGGCCAGCGTCGCGGGACTGGGGGAGACGCCGAGCTCGTCGGACAGCAATCGGCGCAAGCGCTCGTAGATCAGCAGCGCCTCGGCGACATTGCCTTGGAGCGAAAGGATTTCCATCATGAAGCGGTATCCCGATTCCCGGTAGGGCGCCAGTTTCATCAGCGCGCGCGCCGAACGCGCGGCCGATGCCAGCTCGCTCCGGCGCAGTGCGAGACCGGTGACGGCGACGCACTCGTGGGCTCGGAGCAGGACGTCTTCGATCTGTTCGCGGGTCGCGTCGACCCAGGGTGCGTCATAGCCTGGAAGAAAGGGCCGCATGGCAATGTGCAAGGCCACGCGGGCCGGCCCCCATGCTGCCGTCCAATCCTGGCGCGAGACGGCAGACTCCGCCCGATGCAGTCCCTCGAGGGCGGCTTCCAAGTCGATCCAAGCATCGGCGGGAAGCACCAGCCGCAGCTCCTGCTTTCCGACTACGGCGTGCGTGCCCAGCACCCCTCGGAGCTTGGTGAGCAAGGCGCTGAGTGCCGCGTCGGCAGCAGGCGGAGGATTGTTCGGCCAGAGCGCGTTCGTGAGCTGCGATCGAGTAACGGCGTGCCTGCGTTGCGCTGCGAGATAGGCGAAGAGAAGCCGGCCTTGCCGCCCCGGCAAAAGTTCTTCGATGCGCCGTCCCTCGAGCTTGGCCACCAGGCGGCCGCACAGCTGGATCCGCGTTTCCGCCCCGGGCGCCAATGTTTCGCCAAGGTTTTCTCCATCCTCGTCTGGCACCATACTGACACCCCCGTTGAAAGGAGGAAGACATGGCAAAGCTGATCAACTGCGAATGCGGCGAAGCGGTCCGTGGCTCCACCGATGAGGAACTTCTCGCGGCAGTACAGGCGCATGTGAACCGCGACCATCCTGAATTGATCGGGAAGCTCTCGTCCCAGGACATTCTAAGTATGGCCGAGGAGGACGACGACGACGCGAAGGACGCCAAGCGCACGTCGTCATCGTCGGGCTGAGGCGGGGCCGGCTTGATCGGGCGGCACCCGTGGCAGCTCGCAAAACCGCGGTAGCTCGCGATGCTCCATCCGAGATCGCCGCAAAGCTCAGGCCGCCGCAGCCCAGCTGACGAGCGAGAAGCCGCGCACCGTCGATGCGGACGGTGCCTCGTCCGCCGCCTGATGAAGCATTGAGCGACTGCTGTCAGGCTTCAAATCGCTACCAGCGCACCTGCAGTTGCAGGCCCCAGCTCACAGCTCTCGGGCTGGTGCGGTGCGGCCCTGGCCAGCTGCCTCGGCCTTCGGCAAGCGCTGCCGCCGCCGCGGGTGCTGACGGGCCGATCGGCCGGATGGGCGCCAGGCTGATCTGGGTTTCGACGCCGAAGATTCGATCGGTCAGGCCATTGAGCGCGCCCAGAGGGTCGGTGAGGACCAGTGCGACCTTGTCCATGGCGTCGAGCTCGCCCGGCTTCGCCTTGATCGACTCGCGGATGGGCGAGAACACGTACTCCCCGAGCAGCCAGCCCGCCAGGGGCGTGATGACGAGGTCCTGGTAGGAGACCGGCTCGAACAAGGCCTCGGCGCCGAATTCGTAGACCGCCGAGAGCAAGGCGGAGTAGCCCAGGGACTGCCAGCGGTCCAGGCCGCGCTCCCGGGCCCGGATGTAGTACGCCGCACCCCAATAGGGATGGAGCACGTAGTTGACGAAATGATTGTCCCGGTCCCAGACCGGGTTCGTGACGTTGTCGCGCCACTTGCCGTAGCTCGCGCCGCTCCGGTCGAAACGCGTCTGCTCGGCCGGTAGCGCGTAGAGCACGGCGATCGTCGCAGCCTGATAGCCCACGAAGTACCAGGTGTCGCGCCGAAGGCCTTCCCAGTCCGCGCTTGCGATGACGGGGGGCTCCGTCGCAGCGGAGAGTTCGAGGATTTCATTCCTGGTCTCTGCGGGGGCGCAGGAAACCGACCTCGCAAGCCATGGCGATAGTGCTAGAACGGCAAGAACGGCGAAAACGAAGGGGCTTCGCGACATTCAGGATTCAATGCGGAGTATGGCAGTCGCCGGTCGAACTGGAAAGGCCGCCTCCTCAGCCCAGATAGTCGGTGAAGGGCTGGCAGTGCCGCCTTGGCGGAGGACGATGTCGGTGCGCAGCAGGCGGCCCCGGGCGCGGTGGCCGATGTCAGTGCTCGATGCCGTGGCTCCGCTGCCTGGGGCGCATCGTCGCCGAAGGTACTCAGCGCACCAGATCCTGGAAACGGTAATAAGCGCCGACGATAGGAAGAAACCATGGCTTGCCGAAATGGCCGGGAATCGCCGGCCAATCGAAATCCCGCCATGGGTTCAGGTCCGCGCGGCCATCCAGCACCTCCGCCATGATCGCGCCCATGTAGGTCGACATATGGGTTCCGTGCCCACTGTAGCCCATGGAATAGAAAAGGCCGTTGCGCTCTCCGGCCCGCGGCAAGCGATCGCGTGTCATATCGACCATGCCGCCCCAGCAGTAATCGATGCGGGTATCTCTCAGCTCGGGGAAGACTTCCACGAGTGATCGTTGCAGGATGGCGCCGCTCTTCATGTCCGATTCGGGGTTGGTCGTCGCAAAACGCGCGCGGCCACCGAACAGCAAGCGGTTGTCCGGTGTGACGCGGAAGTAGTTGACGAAGTTTTTCGTGTCCGTCGTCATTCGGCGCCGCGGCGTTAGCCGATCGAGCACTTCGACCGACAGCGGTTCGGTCACGATGATGAATGCACCCACGGGCACGATGCGACGACGGAACCAGGCCAATGGCCCCACGGTCGACGTACCGGTCGCAAGCAGCACCTGTTTGGCGCGGATGCTGCCCTTAGGTGTTTCGATCTGATGCACTGAACCGGCTTGGCGTTTGAGGCCAAGGACGGGCGCATTCTCGTAGATGCGCACGCCGCGCTTCGCTGCCGCCACGGCAAGGCCGTGGCCATAACGGCCCACGTGCATGCCTGCGCTCTTGCGGAAGACCAGACCGCCAAAATACTGATCCGACCCGATCTCGTTCCGCAGTTCTGCCCGCGTCACCATATAGGTGTCTGGATCGCATTCCTTCTCCATCAGTGCCTGCGAGCGGGCCAGCTTGTCGTAGTGCTCTGGCTTGGCAGCGAGCTTGAGCTTGCCGACACGCTTGAAATCACAGTCGATGCCTTCCTCCGCGATCAGCGACTCCACTTTGCAAACGCCCGCGTCGAAAGCGCGATAGAGCATGTTGGCGCGCTCTCGCCCGAGTCTGTTCGACAAAGCGCAATAGTCCTGTGCGAAGCCGTTATTGCACATGCCGCCGTTGCGACCGGAAGCAGCATTGCCCACGGTTCCGACGTCGAACATTGCAACGCTTGCGCCTTTCTTCGCCAGTGCGATTGCTGCGGACAAACCGGTAAAGCCTGCACCAACCACCGCCACATCGACGTTGCCGCTGGGCGCCTCCGTCTGCCCATCGGTGAATTTCGGCGAGGTATCGAGCCAGTAGGGCATCAGTTTCATATTCAAATTTCCATCATCGCGGAGGACGCATTTGCATGGATGAGTCGGCGAGTCAGCCGAACGACTGGTTGGAAAGGGCAAACAGGCGCACGCCCACATCAGCATCGATCGGGCGAGCCTGGGTGTCGCGCACCATTGGCACTGCATGGCCGACGCAGGGCAGCCCTATGTCGGTCAGCCATGCAGAGAGACCGCTGCTCTCGGTCACGTCAATGCGAAGGAACCGGCCGCGGGCTCGGCCGGCGAGTGCGGCGATGAGGTCCATCGCATCAGCAGCACTACTTGCTCCCGTTGCGACCACCGGCCCGATCACCACGCCATGTCCAAATTCCCGCGCGCACGCGTAAGCCGACACACCGACGCCCCGATCGATGACCATCGTCGTCCCGGCTCCGAACAATGCATCCAACAATGCAGTCCGGTCCATCCCCGTGGCGGCCAGGTCCAACCGGCGCACCCTTTCGCCATCTCCTGCTTGGATGGGACGTACGCCCGCCGGTGTGGGGGCAAGAACGGTTTCCGCGGGCAGTACGGCCTGATGCTGGAACACCTGCCCGCGGGCGACGAACCCGAGTTGCGTGTAGAGCGGGAGCCCCTCCTGAGTGGAGTTCAGGAAAACCGTACGGTTGCTCGTTTCACGGAGCAACTGTCCCATCAAGGCACGCCCTAGGCCTCGCCCTTGCATGCCTGGGTCAACGATGATCATGCCCACCGAGGCATGGGTCTCGCCATAGGGCCACCACATCGCCGTGGCGACCAGCCGGCCATCGACTTCCGCCGCGAACCCGCTGCCGAGATCGAACGCGAAGCGCCAGTCGGCCTCGCGATATGGCCATCCCAGCGCGGAGGATTGTCTGACCGCGTCCGGCAAGTGATCGACGCGCAGCGCGGTCAGGTGCGGCGCCATTTTGTCCGCCGGTGCGTGCAGGCCACGGGAGGGATCGAACGTCATGGGCTAGCTCTAGAAGTCCGCGACCTTGCCCCACGCCGAAGACAGGAATCTGTCCGGGTGGTACGGGCGGGGATCGACGAGGGGTTCGGCGCCGCTGACGATGTCGGCAATCAGATGGCCGGCCCCAGGGCCAATACCGAAGCCATGGCCACTGAACCCGGCCGCCAGCACGAGTCCACGCAGGCTCGACATCTCGCCGATGCCCGGGACGCCGTCAGGCGTGCTGTCCACATAGCCGGCCCAGGCTGCCGTGACCGAACTCTCCATCAGCATCGGCACCATCTCTACCGCACGCTTGTACGTCAGGTGAACAACCGATGCGTCCACCTTCGGATCGAGAATGCGCATCCGCTCCATCGGCGTCGGCTTGTCGAGCCGCCAGCGAAACCAGCCTTCATGGCCCGAGCGGACGCCTTCCAGTCCGCCGGGCGCTAGATTGCGCCATCTCCGTTGGAACATGGGCAGGAACTGCGGTGCGAAACGGAGAAGTTGCGGCGTTGGGTCAACGCGTCCTCGACCGCTGATGGCCAAGGTATATCCGCCGTCCACACGCCGCGTCATGGAAACGTTGGTCGTGTGGAGCGCAGCCGGCATCTCCTTGCCACTCTTGGCAACCGACAGCACCGTCTGCCGGATCGCAGCCTGGGGAAACCGAATGCCATGCTGGCGACAGAACGAGGATGCCCAGGCTCCTCCGGCAAGCACCGCGACCTTGGTGCGGATCGTTCCATTCTCGGTGACCACTGCCGAGAGCCGACCGCCCTCAGTCTCGACGCCCCGCGCCGCGCAGCCCTGGTGTACCGTGCCGCCAAGTCTCATGACGGCCCGCGCTACGGCAGGGGCAGCACGGGATGGGTCCGCAATGCCGTCGGTAGGAGCAAAGACACCGCCTTTCCAAGGCTTGCCGGTCGCCCGACCGCGTTGCGCCGCCTCGTCCGCGGTGAGCATCTGGGTTTTCACGTCGACGGTGCGCGCAAACTCCCCCCAGCGAGCCCAGCCGGCCAATTCCTTTTCGCTGTTACTGAGATAGAGCAATCCGCATCTCTGGAACCCCGTCACTTCGCCGGTTTCTGCCGCGAATTGTTCCCACAGGTCCAGGCTCTTTGTTGCCATCGGCAATTCGCGAGCATCTCGGTTCTGCTGACGGCACCAACCCCAGTTCCGGCTCGATTGTTCAGCGCCGACACGCCCCTTTTCCACGAGCGCGACCTTCATCCCGCGCTTTGCCATGTAGTAGGCAGCAAAAACTCCGATGATGCCGCCGCCAATCACGACCACGTCGGCGTGCGTCGGCAGATCCAGACTGGACTCGACGGGAAATAGAGGTGCAGGCATTCGCGGGATGTCCGTTAAGGGTCAGTGAACTGAAAACATGTTTGCTTTCACTTGTCGACAGATCTTGGAGGCGAGATCAATAGCCAATGACTGCCTTGGTTTCAAGATATTCCTCGAGCCCGTGAACACCGTATTCGCGGCCGTTGCCTGACCGCTTGTATCCGCCGAACGGGGCATGGCTGCTCCATGCCGGGTAGTTGATATGCACTTGGCCGGCGCGGAGCTGCGCCGCCACCCGCTGTGCCCGCTCCCGGTCACCAGACTGCACGCTTGCACTGAGACCATAGACCGTATCGTTCGCAATCGCGATGGCTTCAGCCTCATCTTGGTAAGGCATGATGACCAGCACGGGGCCGAATATCTCTTCCCGCGCCACTCTCATATCGGGCGTCACATCGGAAAACACCGTCGGCCGAACAAAGTAGCCTTGCGCCAAACCGACAGGCCTGCCCAGACCGCCGCAGATCAGCTTGGCGCCGTCGTCGATTCCGCTGGCGATCATCGCCTGCACCCTTGCGTATTGCGCGGCATTCGCAATCGGACCCATCGATGTCTTTTCATTGCGCGGATCACCGACCGTGATACCAGCCGCGGCTGCAACTGCCAATGCTTCCACCTCGGCCAGGCGCGACGCGGGCACTAGCATCCGCGTCGGTGCACTGCATGACTGGCCTGCGTTGCGCATTCCTGCCAGCACGCCCTTTGCTACTCCTTGTTCGAAATCAGCGTCGTCGAGAAACAAGTTAGGCGACTTGCCGCCCAATTCCTGCACGACGCGCTTGACCGTCACCGCAGCCGCCTGGGCCACGAGGACACCCGCACGGGTCGATCCTGTGATGGAGATCATGTCGATATCGGGATGCGCCGCCAACGCGGCACCGACGACCTCACCCGTGCCACCGACCAGGTTGAACACACCGGGCGGCGCGCCGGCATCGTGCATCACTTGCGCGAAGAGCTGCGCGCTGTACGGCGACAGTTCGCTGGGCTTCAGGACAATCGTGCAGCCGGCAGCGATCGCCGGCGCGACCTTGGCGGTGAGCTGATACAGCGGCCAATTCCATGGCGTGATCAGCGCGCATACGCCGATCGGCTCTTTCGAAATAGCGATGCCGCCCTCGATGGAAAGAAATTTGTAGCGTTGCAGCACTTCCATCTGAGCGCGAACATGCGCGATCGCAAAAGGCACATGGGCGGTTCTGGCGAATCCAATGGGCGCGCCCATCTCCGTCACGATGGCTTGCGCGAACAGTTCCGCACGCTCTTCCAGCAGCGCCAGAATTCGGCCCAGCAGCGCAAGCCGCTCGTCGACCGTGCTTCGTGAGAACGTTTCAAAAGCGCGTCGGGCTGCAGCGACGGCAAGGTCGACATCCATCGACGAACCGGCTGCGACATGCCCAACGATCTCTTCGGAAAACGGATCGACGACCGCGATGCTTGCGGCACGGGTACGGTCCTGCCAGGACCCATCAATGTAAAAACGGGAGTCCTCCCAGCTGTGCTTATCGGCTGCCATGGTCAAGCTTTCCGTCCATGGATAGGTTGGCTGTCAACAGAGCACTTTCCGGTCAGGCGGTAACCCACACCTTGCGGACGGTTTCGATGGTGCGCCACGTCCCGACATAGCCCGGCTTCATGATGAAGCAGTCGCCGGCCTTGTAGGTCAACGGAGGTTGACCTTGCTCCGTGATCTCCACCACGCCAGAAAGGATCAGGCAGAACTCCCACGTGTCTCCTTTGATGGAGTGATTGACGCCGACTGTCGACTCGAACACACCCGCACGCACCTTGCCGTCTTTCGCACTGTCGATGTCCCAGTTGCGGCATACGACATCGCCCTCGATGACGCGTTCCGCCGGCGGGCGGTATTCACGCGGCTCGCCGAGTTGGTCGAAGTCGAAGGGGACAAGAAGCTTGGACATGTGAAACCTGTTCGCATTGGTCGGATGGTGGGCCTATGCTAAAGAAAGCACTGCCGCGTTGATGCCGAAGCAGGTACCAGGAAAAGTGAGATATGCGTGATTGCGAGCGTCCATCAGTGGATCGTGCCGCCCATGCCATGGACTTTCTCGAAGCTTCGCTTCGGGTACGCGATATTTGCCATGGCCGAGCAGTGGACCAGGACACACCAAGCTGGAAAGCACGGTCCGGTACCTGAGGATCGAGGTCGACGACGCGCTGGAGATTTCAGAACAGACTGCAAGAGCAGGGCGTCAAGGCGCCGCGATGCGCTCAGGGTTTCGCGAGCCGCCGTTGTCTCGCGAACTCCAGGCTCGCCACGCAGACACATAGCCACGACAGGCCCGAGAGCAGGCCGGCTGCCACGTCGCTCGCAAAATGCACCCGCAGGAACACACGGCTGCAGGCGGTGGTCACGACCAGTGCCACCGCGAGCATCGCCGCAGCCGGATGCCAGCGGGCGGGCAGCACGCGCAGCAGGACGTAGAGCAGCATGCCGTAGGCCACCATCGCGCCCGAGCTGTGCCCGCTCGGAAAGCTGAAGCCGGTGGCCTGCGCCAGTGCGGCGTCGTGCAGCGGCCGCGCACGCTCGAACACCTGCTTGAGCAGCGGATTTAGCACGGCATTGCCTGACAGCGCGACCACCCAGCCCAAGGCAAGCAGGCGCTCCCTCTTGTGCCACAGCCACGACACCACCAGCGCACCGAGGAAGACCAGCACCAGCGGATCGCCGAAGTGCGTGAGCAGGCCGAACGCACGGAGTGCGGCGGCAGGCGTGTGCTGCGCAATCGCATCGGCGAGCACCTGGTCGGCCAGGCCCATCGTGCGACCCGGGCCGACCCGATCGGCGATGGCAGCGAACAGGCTCGCGGTGCCGAGGACCAGCGCGAAGCCGATAGCGAGGCCGGCGAGCAGCCACGCGAAGGTGGGCGCGCTGCCGGCCTCGGCCCGGCTTCTCCTCGCATCGCGCCAGCGCAGCAGCACCCCGGCGAGCCCGCCCGCCAGCACGGCCACCAGCAGCCCGGCCAGGAACGCGGCCAGCGCATGCTGCCCCAGCTGCTGCGCGAAGCCGATCAGCGGCGATGTCTCAACCGGCATGCTTCGACGCCGGCGCCTCGGCAAGCGCGAGGGTGTGGGTGGCCGCGATCTCGAAGCGCGCCCCGTCGGCTGCGCAGTCCCAGCGCTCTATCACGCAATGGCGCGAAAGGCGGTCGGTGCAGCGAATCAGGTTGACCGAATTGGGTGCCCCGCGGCGTACCCGAGAGGACACCGCCGTGCCGGCCTGGATCGCCCACAGTGCACGCGTGCAATCGGGAAAGGCCTCGTGCAGCGGCCGCACGAAAGGCAAGTGGATGTGTCCGCCGAGCACCAGATCCGCCCCTGCCGCGGCCCAGCGCGGCACGGCAGCATCGCGTCCATGCAGGCGGTTCTTCGCATCTTCGGGCAAGGTCACTGCCAGTGGCTGGTGCACCACCACCACACGCAGCTGCTGCGCCGTGGCGCCCGCCAGCCGCGCCGCCACGCGCTCGATCTGCGCGGCCGAGACCTCACCGTCCTCGTGACGGTACCAGCGCGTGGTATTGACCGCTACGACCATGCAGTGGGCCGACTCGAACTCGGGTTCCAGCTCCGGACCGAAGGCTTCCCGGTAGCGGCCGTAAGGGTCCAGCAGCCGCGTGCCGAGCGCGAACAGCGGAATGTCGTGGTTTCCCGGAATAGCCAGTACTGCCGGCGCGCCGAGCCGATCGACGAAGGCACGAGCCGCACGAAACTGGCCCCGCGTGGCGCGCTGCGTGATATCGCCCGACAGCACCACCAGCTCGGGCCGCTGCGCGCGCGCGAGCTGCTCGAGGGCCTGCATCACCGGTCCCTGCTCGGTGCCGAAGTGCGTGTCGGAGATCTGCAGCAGCACGCTCATTGGCGCGTGACCTCCAGCTCCGGCGAGACCGCCGGACGCACCAGCCACAGCGGCTCGGGCGAGACGCGGAAGTGAAGCGGCATCTCGAGCCAGCCGATCTCGCCATCGGTCGCGACCTTGACGCGACGGCGGCTGCGCATCGGCCGCACCGTCATCGACTCGAAGGGAAAGCTCAGCACGCCGTCGACCTCGCCGAGTCGGCCGAGCGCACCGCGCGCGAGCAGTCCGAGCATCGCAAAGACGCCCAGCGGCTTGAGGGCGACGGCCGCCAGCTGCCCCCGCTCCGGGGCATCGGCTTCGGGCAGGCCGACCTGGTGCAGTTGCAGCGCGTTGTTGGCCACGAACAGGGTCTGGGTGCGGATGTCGCGCTGCTGCCCGTGCCACGACATGTGGAGGTACCACGGCCGGTGGCCGCGCACCAGCGTGAGCAGCCCCGACCAGAAGGCCACCCAGCGATGCCGGCCGTATTGGGCCTTGAAGGCTTCGCGGTCTTCCAACAGCTTGGCATAGAGGCCGAGGCTCGCGTTGACCAGGAACACCCGGTCGTTGACCAGGCCCACCTGAACGGCGCGCGGCACTTCGTTCAGCAGCACCTGCAGCGCCTGGCCGGTATCGCTCGGAATGCCATGCGTGCGGCTGAAGTAGTTGAAGGTGCCCTGCGGCAGCACGCCGAACGCGCAGCCGCTGCCCAGCGCGGCCTGCGCCACCGCGTTGATGGTGCCGTCACCGCCCGCAGCCACCACCACGCCCTGGGATGCGCGGGCGCTCTCGACCGCCTCGCGTGCACACGCCTGCAGGGCGCGGGGGCCGTCAACCTCGTAGATGCGGTGCTCGCGGCCCGCTGCGGCGCAGCCGGATTCGATGGCCCGACGGGCGTCGCCGGCCGCGCCATTGCCCGAACCGGCGTTCAGCACGATGAGCAGTGGCGGATGGAGGGCGATGGCGAGCGGGGTCATCGAGCGAGGGGCATTGGCGGGAGGTCGCGCAGTTCACTGCGGTGTGGAAGACGCTTTTTAGCGCATCGGCGCTCCTGACTTCGCCGGCAGGGCAGCATCGGTCATCGTAGGAGCCCGCGCACGCCGGTTTCGCCGCGACGCTGAGTTGCCCTGATGTGCCCGACAACATCCTTCACGACTCGCTGCGCTTGATCTGAATAGTCGACCTGGTCCGCGGCCGCGGCAGCCAGGAAGTTCTCGAGGCCGACGCCGAGGGTTTCGATATCGCCGGTCTCAGTCCAGAGCTTCCAAACGACAAAGCAGGTTGTGATCGCATGGGCGCACAGCTCGCCGCAGCGGGATGCCCTGAAACACGGCGCGGCCCGCCGCCTGCAATCGATTGTTGCCTTGAGGCTTCCTGCTGAGAGGTCCAGTCGATGCCCAGGCAGGTGGTCAGAAGGCCACTGAACTCGGCTCGGGACCGATCGGCACGCCACTCGGTCCAGCGTTGAAGTTGGTGAACTGCCATTCAGGGGTTTGGCCGACGCCCGGCTTTGACCAGTCGCAAACGCCGAGCGGCAAGACCGCCGCCAGTCTGGCCTGTTGCGCCGGCGAAAACACGGTGGCGCCGTAGTCAGGGTCAGCAAGGGTCAGGGGCTTGAGCTGACATTGATAGATGTCCTCGGACACGGGGCCTCCTGCAACCTGGCGCGGCGAAAGCGTGGGCCTCAATGGGCAAGCCGGGTCGTTCAATGCAAGCTCTGCCGCCAGCTCCGCATCGGTGCCGCCCGGTGTTGCGAAGCAGCCATCCTTGGCATCGGCAGGCTTGTTGGCAAGAACTTTTGTCTCGAGGGACGCGGGGCTCTTGTCCGCCTCGATAGAGGCGAGCCAGCGATCCATCATCCTGAACGATTGCGCTGCAAGTGCCGCCCCGCCGAAACCGCTGCTGCCACGAAGGATGTGGTTGCCATGCCCGCCATTTGCCTGATCCAGACGCGCCCGTGCCTGGAAGCTGCGCCACGTCATGTGGATGTCCGCTCCTAGTTCAGGACGAAGGTCGATGATTGGAACCTTGGCAAGATTCCTTGCACTGCTGTGCAGGCCACTTCGATAGATCTGCGGAAAGACATCAGGCGATGATCTGAATCGAGCGGCGGGGACCGTCGGCGCAGTGACCACGCCTCCGGTCCATGCCATGTCGGCGGTAAAGGCACCAATGCCTTCATTCAATTGAACGAACTCTTCCGCGGTGATGGCGCCCTCTCGGAGTGCCTTGAGGCCGTATTGAACGCCGGTATTGTCGTAGGGAAGTTTCGGCTTGATGCTGCCGTCGATGTCCGTCACCGTACCAAAGATCGCGATCATCATGTCGTGGATAGAGCAGCGAACGCCGTTGGGGCGCGTTCCGGGCACATAGACCAGAGATGCCGGAAAGCCGGCCCCGCAATTCGCTGGAAGAGTCGGGTTTTGCGGGTTGATGAACGAGTTGTTCCAGGTCTTGCAGTAGGTCGAAGGGTGTCCATTGACGGCGGCACGCGCCGCATCGGCCAGAGCGCTGCCGCTCGGCGTCTGATAGTAGCGTTCCAGCAGTCCGCAGTCTCTGGTCTCGATCCAGGTAGACACTGCGTCCGGGTAGCTCACTCCTGTTTGAAGGCCTTGAAGCAGCCCAGGCATCACGGAGGCGATGACCGTCTGCATCATCGATCCGCCGGAGCCGCCATCAGACATCGTGTACCGGATCTCGCCATAGGTGTCGATGATGTGCTCCTTCACCATCATCATGTTCTCTGCCGCCAACAGTTCGTTGTTGTTGTCGTTGTGATTCGTGAGCTGGGCACTCGCGACCATGAAACCCGCTGCGAGCGCGTTTTCATCCCATACGAATCCGCCGAACGGGCTCAGCGATGCGTCTTGCTGGAATCGATTGCCGGATGCCGATGCCCCGAACTTCCAGTGAAGCTTGCCGTTCCAGCCCGCCTGCGGAGCCCAGGGCTCCCAGGGTTGGGCGGGATCGAAGTACGCGAGCACGGAGTAGGTGCCGCGGCCGAAGGTTCCTTTCTCGAGCCGCAGCAGCCGCTTCGCGACAACGCCGCGATCATTTGTGAAGTCGGCGATCTCCGCGTTGGAAGGCCGCGCGGCGGGCTGGTATTCGACAAAGCAGGGATTGGCCCCCGATATCGTCAGCGTGCAGCCGGAGCCCTGCTTCGCCTGAGGTTCGTAGTAGTAGATGAACTTGGCCGGGGCGTTGCATTGGTCGTCCGTAGGATCCGAGTCAAGGCCGTTGACTCGCGTGGGAACGCTGTCGGAAAGACCTGTGCCTTCGACGGTAAGCATCACTGCCTTCCCATCCTTCGTGCCGCAGATCCACGGCTTGACCTGGGGGCCGGCGAATATCGGCCCGCCACGAGGGTGGTTGGTGAGCGAAAGCCTTGCCCCCTTGCCGTTTGCACCCGTGGCGGTAACGGTGTTGCTGCCGTTGTTAAGCCCGGTCAGCACCCCCAGCATTCTGCCGCTCGATCGGATGGCGAACTTCGATGTCACGTCCGCGCCGTTGAGGTCGACCTTGATGCCCGCGGCGCTCGAACCGGCGGGCACAACCACCTCAATGTAGGCGTCGCCGTCGCTGACGAGGTCGGCGCGATTTGAAAGTGTCTTGACGGCGGACGGAACGGCTGTCGATGAAGCCGGCGGGTTCACCGGCGGAAAGAAGCCCCCCGAGCCGCCCCCGCCGCAACCGCCCAGCAGCGCGGCTGCTGCAGCCAGCGCTGTTGTCCATCCAGTAGGTAAGTTGCGTTTCATCAGCGTCTCCGTATAGGTTGGCAACGCTCAGGACGCGTCGCTACCGGCATTGAAGTGATCTACACATCTGCCGTCTGTTGCCGCGTTGACATTTCGAGGGTAAGTCCCATGTCTTCGATGCGGCGAAATCGCCGGCGCGCTCCCGCGGAACCGCACCGGGCAGGGCAGAATAGTTCCGCTTGCTGGGAGTCCGACCATGTCTGCCGATGCCGAACTTTCGATCTTTTTGCGCGACGCCAGATGGGCGAATGGACTCAGGCCTCAAGAGCTGCTGCTTGTGCAGCAGAGCCTCGTCGACCGATGCTTCGATGCGGGCGCCATCGTGACGATGAAGGGGGCGCCTGCCGATCATTGGATCGGCGTGGTAAGCGGCATGGTGAAGGTCGACACCATGGAGGTCGATGGCCGCACCACCACATTCATCGGGGTATCGAAGGGCGGCTGGCTAGGCGAAGGATCTGTACTGAAAGACGAGCCCCGTCCGTACGAGATCGTGGCTCTTCAGGAGAGCCGGATCGCCTTCATGCCGCGCTCGACCTTCCTCTGGCTGTACGAGAACAGTCTCCCCTTCAACCACTTTCTGATCGCCCAGCTCAATGCGCGGCTGGGGCAGTTCATTTCCTTGGTTGAGAAAGCACGGATGGCAGAGACGCCGGCGCAAGTCGCATTCGGTTTGGCGAGTCTGCTCAACCCGCTTCTCAATCCGGCAGCCGACTGCAAAGTGCGAATCTCCCAGGAAGAACTCGGAAAGCTGTGCGGCTTGTCTCGTCAGATCGTAAGCGGTGCATTGAGGCGCCTGCAAATCGCCGGGGTCGTTTCTCTCGAGTATGGCGGCGTGAGAGTACTTGATGTTCCAGCACTCAATCGATCTGCCGGCATCATCCCGCCGGCGTCAGAGGCGGGCGCGAGACCGAACTTGAGCACCCTCGATAGTTGACTGGCGCGTTCAAGAAGGTTCGGTGCGGTTGATGATCTGGACTAGCAGACGACGATATCGTCGAGCGGCGCCCGTCAAAAAAGGTCCGAAGGCCTAGGGCCTGTTAACGCTATTTGCGGGGATCGCGTTGCCCAGCCAAGGGGCTGGATGCAAGGCGCCCGTGCGCAGCAAGGCTTGCGCCTTGTAAGCGCGGGCAACGCCGCAGACGGCCCCTTGGCTGGGCAACCCGAAGGGAAGGCCTGCCAGGGCGCGCCACTCGGCGTTGCGCTCCTTGTGCGTGCCGACGCACGCACGGCGTCGCGCGCCTTGATTGGCCCGCCCTGGCAGGCCTTCGCGACCCCGCAAATAGCGTTAACAGGCCCTAGTCGTGGAGCGCGTCTCACGTTCCGAACGTCACCGCAGTATCAGGCGCATGCCGGGAGCCGGTCGCCGATACGGTGCGAAACCGCAAGACTGCGCTGGCCGCACAGCGCGGTGAGAAAGGCAACGCCGCCGGCCGCAACCGAAACCCAGAATCCCTGACCGGGGCCGAAGGCGTCGATGACCCAGCCGGAAGCGAAAGAGCCGATGGCCATGCCGATGCCGATCCCTGTCATCACCCAGGTGATGCCTTCGGTGAGCTTGGCGGCCGGGACCAGCCGCTCGATCAGACCGAAGGCCGTGATGAAGGTGGGCGAGATCGCTGCGCCGCTGACGAACAGGGCGAGTGCCAGCATCGGAACGTTGCCCACGAAGAGCAGGGGCACGGTGGTCGCTGCCGCGACGGCGATCGCGATGGCGAACTGGCGCGAAAGCGGCATCTTGGGCTTCAGGGCGCCGTACACCAGGCCGACGAACATGGAGCCGAGGGCATAGCCGCCAAGCACCAGGCTGGCCGCGGCCGCGTTGCCGAATTCAGCCGTGAGCGCAATGACGGTCACCTCCGCCGTACCGAAGATCGCGCCGATGGCCACCAGCGCCAAGGTCAGGATCTGGACCGGGCGCAGTTGGATGGTCGCCGTGCCGCCGCTCCTGGCCGCCGGTTGCACCTTGGGCTCGGTGCTCTTCTGCAGGATGAAGGCCGCGGAGCCGAAGGCCAGGAACAAGGTCGATGCGAGCGGGCCGGCCTCCGGGAACAGCGAGACGCTGAGACCGACGGCCAGCGCCGATCCAGATATGTACACAAGCTCGTCGGCGACCGACTCGAAGGCGAAGGCCGTGTTGAGCTGGGGGGTGCCGCGGTAGAGCTCCGTCCACCGCGCCCGCACCATGGCCGGCATGCTGGGCATCGCCGCGGCGAGCAGCGCGAACGCGAACAGCATCCAGGCCGGTCCGCCGAGATGCGTCGCGGCCATCAGTCCGATGAAGCCCATCACCGAGAGCGTGGTCGCCGGCGTCAGGATGCGGCGTTGGCCGAGCCGATCCACCATGCGGGATATCTGCGGCGCGACGAGTGCGTTGGTGAGCGCGAACGTGGCGGCGACCGCACCCGCGAGCCCGTACGCGCCGTACGTCTGGGACAGCATGGCGACGATGCCGATCGTGGACATGGCAACCGGCAGGCGGGCGATGAAGCCGGCCGCTGCAAAGCCCTTGGCTCCCGGCGGCTTGAAGATCTCGCTGTAGAAGTTGAGCATCGGCAAACTCCTGGAATGGCATAATGACATACGCAGTGTATGTCAAAAACATACGCCGCGTATATGAAAGGAAAAGCAATGGCGCACAGACCGCGCAAGGAGATGCTTGCCGAAACCCGGGCCAAGCTCGTGGATGCGGCGCGCCAGGCGTTCGGTTCGGTCGGCTATGCGGCCGCTTCGATGGACGACTTCACGGCCGCGGCCGGGCTGACGCGCGGCGCGCTCTATCACCACTTCGGCGACAAGAAGGGGCTGCTTCAGGCAGTCATCGCCGAGATCGACGACGAGATGTCGCAACGCCTGCGCGCCATCTCTGCCAAGGCGAAGGATCCGTGGCGCGGCTTCGTCGACGAGAACATCGCCTACATCGAGATGGCCCTGGAGCCCGAGATTCGGCGCATCGTGATGCGCGACGGCCCCGCAGTGCTGGGCGACCCTTCGACATGGGCGAGCCAGAGCGAATGCAACCGCTCGATGACCGAGAGCCTCAGGGCGCTGAAGAAAGACGGCTTCATCATCGACGTCGATCCCGAAGGTGCTGCCCGTCTGCTCAGCGGCGCCGCGCTGCACGCGGCCCAATGGATCGCCAATGCGGACGATCCGGCGGCCACGTCGAAGCGCGCTGTGAAGGTGTTCAAGGCTTTGCTGGACGGGCTTCTCATCAAGGGCGCCAAGCCGTCGGGGCGGCAGCGGTAGTCAAGGCCGCAACGGTCTACTCCAACGCGGCGTTCCGGTACTCTGCCAACGTCGTGCGGCGGAAATCGATCACCGGCACCAGCTTGTCATCCGAATCCGGAAAGCGGGCGCGGATGTTGGCTTCTTCGCGGACCCAACATCCGCGGGAAGTCGTGCCATCCCACGACGTCAGGTAGCAAAGTCGATAGGGTGCAATGCATTCGTCATGGGCATCGGTCAACTGCAGCATGTGGAACCGGCTTCCCTGCGCCACGAATAAAACGCTGGGCTGCGTGTCGCAGCCGAGAACGAGTGTGCAAGTGGCGACACACGCCACGACTGAAGATGCCTTCATACCTGGCCCCAGTCGATGTCGGGAAAAGATCGATTGAGCGCTTTGGTATTGGGGTAGTCAACCCCTCGATATGACGGGGCCACGCTGCCGTCCTCAGGCCGTAGGCACTCAAAGCTTCGGCTTCACGAGCCCGGCTGCGTTCTCGTCCGCGTTCCCTTGCGCCCCTCGAGATAAGCAGCCAGGCGCATCCGTTCCTGCTCGAACGCGGGCATGCCGGCGAGCACCGCCTTCCAGTCGCCGATGCGGCTGGCGCGCTCGATGTTCTCGCATGCGGCTGCGAACGCGGCCGCACCGACCATCTTGCCGGCGCCTGCCATGCGGTGAGCGAACTGGGTGACTTGCGCGAGGTCGCCGGCGGCCACCGCTTGCCCGAGTCCGGCCGAGTCGTCCTCGCAGGTTCGCCGGAAGGCTGCAAGAACCTCGCCCACCATCGACGCGTCGCCGCCGCATGTCGCCGTAAGGAGCGCCTGGTCGATCGGGCTGACCGAAGGGGCGGCCTCCGGAATCGAGCCGGCGGAAGCGGCGGACTGCGACGGGACCTGGGGAAGCGGCAGCCACCGGTCGAGCTTTTCGGTCAGCTGCGCCAGTTCCACCGGCTTGACCAGGAAGTCGTCCATGCCGGCGGCCAGGCAGGCCTCGGCCTCCCCCTGCAGCGCGTTGGCGGTGCAGGCGACGATCGGCACGCGCTCGCGCCCTGCGTCGGATTCCAAAGCGCGGATGCTGCGCGCCAGTTCGTAGCCGTCCATGCGGGGCATGTGGCAGTCGGTGATGACCAGCCCGAAGCGACCCGACTTCCACAGCTCAAGGGCCTGGACGCCGTCGTCGGCGGTTTGGGCGGCATAGCCCAGCGTTCGCACCTGGCGCAGCAGCAGCATGCGGTTGACGGGGTGGTCGTCCACCAGCAGCACCAGCGTTCCTTCCGTCTCCGCCTGCGCGGTGCCGGGAGCCATGCGGCGCATGGCCGTGGCCGCCGGAAGAGGGCGCGCGCTGTCGGCGTCGCTGCCCGGCGGGGACTCGGCGACGGGCAGCGACAGTTCGAGGGTCATCGTCGTGCCCTTGCCCCGAGCGCTGTCCAGGCTGATCGAGCCCCCCATCATCTGCGCCAGCTGCCGGGAGATGACCAGCCCCAGGCCGGTGCCACCCGGCCGCCGCCGCGCCTCGTCGCCGTCTGCCTGGCTGAACGGCTGGAACAGGCGCTTCTGGTCCTCGGGCGAGATGCCGATGCCGGTGTCCTTCACCTCGAAGCGCAGGCTTTCCTGCCCATCCGCTCGCCCCAGCCATTGCACGTTGATGTCGATCCAGCCCTCGGAAGTGAACTTGATCGCATTGCTGACGAAGTTGTTGAGGATTTGGCGCAGGCGCACCGGATCGACCCGCAGCGCCGGACTGATGCGCGGGTCGACCATCCGCCGCACGACCAGGCCTTTGCTGCTGGCGTTGCCCAGGTAGATGCTCTGCACCTCCTCGATCAAGCGCTTTATCGAAACCACTTCGGGGCGGACCTCCAGCTTGCCGGCCTCGATCTTCGAGAAATCGAGGATGTCGTCGATGATGCGCAGCAGCGACCGGCTCGATTCCCGCACGAGCCCCAGCGTCTCGCGCTGCTCGGCGTCCAGCTCGGTCAGGCTCAGGAGTTCCAGCATGCCCAGCATGCCGTTCATGGGTGTCCTGATCTCGTGGCTCATGGTGGCCAGGAAAGTGCTCTTGGCGCGGTTGGCGGCTTCCACCTCGGCGCTGCGCTGCGCCAGGGCCGCATTCAGCCGCTCGATCTCACGCTCCTTCTTCTTCCTTTCCGTCACGTCTTCCGACATGGTCAGCAGCCAGCGCGGCTGGCCGGCCTCGTCGAGGATCGGAATCTTCTTCGCATGGAGGACACGCACGCTGCCATCTCGGGTATGCAGGGTCTCCTCGGGGATGTCCACTTCCCGGCCCAGCGCCAGCGCTTCCTTGTCCTTGGCCGTGAAGAAGTCGGCCTCCTCTTTGGAACTGACGAAGTCGCGAGCCGTCTTGCCCAGCAGCTCCTGCTCGGTGCGCCCCAGCAGTTTCTCGACGCTGCGATTGACGCGGACAAGCTTCAGATCGTCGGCGTTCTTGACGAGGACTTGATAGGGAATGTGCTGGATCACCGAGTTCAGGAAGGCATTGGCTGTCTCCAGTTCGGCGGTGCGCAGGTGAACGTGCGCCTCCAGGTCGGCGTTCAGGGCACGCAGGTCGTCTTCCACCTGACGCAAGGCCGCCATATGCTGCCGTTCGGCAATCGCTCGCCGCACCGAGTAACCCAGCCGGCGCAGGCGCCGCTTGATGACGTAGTCCGTGGCGCCGGCCTCCAAGCACTCCACCCCCTCCTCCTCGGGCAGCAACTCGGCAGTCACCACGATCAGAAGAGTGCCCGGATGCTGCTGCAGCACCTGCCGCAGCAGCGCCATGCCGCCGACTTCGTAGTCGCACAGCACCAGGTCGAAGGCTTGCCGCTGCAGGGCGGCGATGAAGTCCTCCCGGGTTTGCACCCACGCGATGTCGCAGGCCAGGCCCTCGGCCTGCAGCCCGGCCCGGATGCGCTCTGCATCGGCCGGGTCGTCCTCGAGATGCAGCACGCGAATCGGAGCGGTCATGTCGACCCGTCCTGTTCGCCGCGGAGCGACTCGACGACGTCCTTGAACTCCTCGCGGTTGCGCTCGCTCAGCGCGGAAAGAGCCTCGTGCGACTGCAGGATCCGCTTCTGCAGCACGGCCTGATCGCCCTCCGTGCCCAGCGCGTAGAGCTCGGGCGCGGCGGGAATGTCCTCGCGGATCGCGGCCAGGACTTGTTGCATGCTCAGTTCCTCGAACAGGGCGCGCACGGCCGGCGTCACCCCTGCGAGCACCACGCCGCCGTGGGTGACCAACTCGTGCACCGTGCCGAGGCAGGTGCTGTCCATGTACTCGCAGCCGGAGAGCTCCAGCACCAGGGGGCGCCCCGCGCCCAGCACCGCCAGGGCCGTTTCATGGAAGGCATCGCAATGCATCCAGCTGGCCCGGCCGCGCAGCGCAAGGTAGGCTGCATTGTCTGTTTCGCCATAGAACACCACCTCGCCCTCGGGTCGCGGCGCGCCGGATGCGGCAGCCGCGGGGAGCTCGACGCCATTGTCGAACCAGGAGGCGCCCGCGTGCGCGTCGATGAGCAGGATGGTCACGTCATCCCGGTCCGCTCCCGCGGGTGCGTCACCGTGAAGCTGGGTCATCGCTTCCTGCGCACTCGAGAGCGGCCTGGCGAGCACCTGCTGCAGCAGCTGCAGCTCGCGCTCCGACCCGGAGGGCAGGAGCCCATCGGTGTAGAGGAGGATCCGGTCGCCCGCCAGGAGCCGGAGACGCGCCTGCCGGAAACGCGCGTCCGGCGCCAGTCCAAGCGCGGGGCCCGTGCGGCGGATCAGGCGCGTTTTTCGGCCGTCTCGTGCGTGCAGCACGGGCGGATGGCCCGCGGATGCCAGCGCGAGACTTGCGTTCGAGGTATTCAGCAGGCCAAAGACGGCCGTCAGGAACAGCCCCGGGGCGGCGTGAGCCTCGCAGATCGAGCGATTCACAGCGGCCAATACCTGCGCCGGCGGCAGCGCGAGGCCCGTCGCCGGGTCCACCAGGACCAGCCGCTGCTTGAACATCACCGACAGCATCGCCGAGGTCACCCCGTGGCCGGTGGCGTCGGCCAGATAGAAGGCGAGGTGCTGGTCGCCCAGCCGGACGACGTCGTAGAGGTCGCCGCCCACATGCTGCCCCGGGCGGTAGATCGCCTGGATGCAATAGCCTTCCATGGGGGGCGGGCTGCGAGGCAGCAAGGCGCGCTGGATCACTTCCGCCCGCTCGAGGTCGCGGCGCAGCACTTCGGAGGCCTCCTCGAGTTCGCGGACCTTGCGCTGCAGCTCCCGGTGCAGCCGCTCGCGCTCGGCCAGCAGATGCCGCCGCTCGAGTGCGTTGCGCACCGCGACCCCCATCTCTTCCGTGCGCGGCGACTTCGGCAGAAAGTCGAACGCCCCCAGCCGGATCGCGGCCACCGCCGAGTCGAAGGTCTCCAGCCCCGAAAGGACGATCCACATGGCGTCCGGCACTGCCTCGCGTCCCCAGCGCAGCAGTTCCAAGCCGTCCATCCGGGGCATCATGATGTCCGTCAGCACCAGGGCGACATCCGGGTGCTCGCGCAAGACCTCCTGCGCCGCGATTCCGTCGGCAGCTTCCAGGACGGGAGAGCAGCCGAAGCTCTCCAGTGCCAGCTTCACCATCAGTCGGGCCACCGGCTCGTCGTCCACCACCAGCGCGACGGGAGGGGCAGGGTCGAGGTTCATCACATCCCCTATCAGCGACTGTGCCGTGCAACAAAGAATTCTCCGAGCCGGCGGGCGCGATGGCAAGCATTGACGCACAAGCAACCCAGCGATCGTTTCGGATGTGGCGGGTCGGGGCGCGCTCCACGGTCTAAAGCCCCGTGAATCGGGCAACCATGGGCAACTGCGAGTAGCTTGCGAAGGAGATAATTTCCGCTCGACGTTCGCGAACGGAGGACCATGCCTGACAAGAGAATGATGCCCGCCAAGCGCATCGAGGTCACCGACCAGGTTGGCAAACGGCACGTTGTGGTGAAGTACACCGAGCACCTCGACGGCGGAGCGCCCCACCAAGACGAAATCGCAACCGAGTACCGGCTTGAGACTGGGATGAGCGTCGACAAGACCGGCGCCGATACGTTCCAAACAGCGAACGGGCGGCTTCGGCTCAAAGCGCTTTAAAGGGACGAAAGCTCGGCATGCCGGGGTACAGCCGGCAGGATCAACTACACCTCTGGTTGGGGTGATGCATTCGGACGTAGTCAGCCCGGCACCACCGACCAGAATCCGGGCACACACTGGCGCGCGCGCCGTTCAGCCAGAGCTGCTCTTCATCCAGCTGCAACGAGGTCGAAGGGTCGATGTCGAAGTCGATCCGAAGCGCGCGCCCGACATCGGCATTCTCGATGGGAAGCTCCCAACTCAGGAATACCTGGGTGCAATCCTGGTCCGGCGCGAAATCGGCCACGTTGAAGCCGTCGCTGCGGCGCTTGATCACCGCGTGAGGCTGGCCGGTATCGAATATCACGGCCGTGCCCCTGGCAAGGGGGATTCGATGACCTGTAGCGGGAAAATGCAGATCCAGATCCCTGTCCTCGCTGAGGAAGAGATTGCAGAAGGCCGCACCGCCATAGCGTGCGCCGTCATGGTGGTACTTCGCGCCGCGGCAGGCCATCAGGGCGACGTCACAGGAGGCAAGCACCTCAGGCAGCTCGAGCGTGCGCGTCCAATCAGACACCGACTCCACGCACTGCCCGTATTCCGGCCAACGCGCACGCGCTCGCGCCAGAGGCAATGCCTCGACCTCGCCCGGCTCCAAACCCAGGCGCAAAGATGTCTCCCTTTGCCAATCTGCCAGCAGCCTCGCAGGGGGCGAGGGGATGTCGACCATGCCTGATAGCACGACATCACTCACGCTTCGACTGCGGATGGCGTCGCCACTCCAGAAATAGGAAGCAAGTAGGCCTCGCACGGGATGCGATCGAGGGGGGTGGCTCATCTTGGCCAGTGTAGTAAGGCTACGCCGCGGCCTGGCTGGGCTCCGCCGTGTTTCACCACTCGCGTTTGGAGGCGTTGTCCTATAGGGGCGCAACGCCCGCCGAACGACGCTGCGTCCACCCTCAACCAAGGAGCGCACCATGAATCTCATCATCTGGCTTGTCGTGGGCGGACTGATCGGCTGGGTTGCCAGCATGATCATGAAGACCAATGAGCAGCAAGGCATGATCCTCAACGTCATCGTCGGCATCGTCGGATCGCTGCTCGGCGGCTGGCTCGTGGCACCGCTTCTCGGGGCCGCGACGGTCAACCAGAACGACTTCAGCATCCGGGGCTTGCTGGCCTCGCTCATCGGCGCCGTGATCCTGCTGGCGATCGTCAACCTGGTGCGCCGCGGGCGCGTCCGCTGAGGGCGGGGCGGGTCGAGACCTGGCGCCCCGGTTGGTCTCGATGGCAAGGTCTTCGCGGAACAGGGAGCTCGTGCGTTCAGATCCCCAACCCGGCCTTGCGCAGGCCCGCCACGAACTGCTCAAGAGGCGACGGGCTGCTGTAGGGCAGAACGCGCAGCGTGAGTTCGATTGCATATTCGGGATGGATGTCCATCAGCTCGCGCCAGATTTGGTGCGCCTCCTCATTGCGACCGGTGTGGCCGTAGAGCGAGGCCAGGTAGGCGCGCGTGACGTCCGAACCCGGCATGTGGATGAGGCGGCGCTTGAAGCTCGCTTCGGCTTCTGCATAGCGCGCGAGGACGAATTGGGCACGGCCCTGCGCATGCAGCCACAGGCTGAATTGCGGGTCGAGGCGCAACGCCTTCGCGAGCGATTCGATCGCCTCCTCGTGGCGCCCCGCGAAATCCAGGATGATGCCCAGCGTCCCGTAGCTCTGGGAGGAGTTCGGGTCTAGCGCGACCGAGCGCCTTGCGGCGCGCTCGGCCTCGTCCAGCCTGCGCAGCCACATCAGCGCATTGGAAAGCGCATGGTGTGCCATGGGTTCAAGAGGGTCGCACTCGCACGCCTTGCGCGCCAGCGCCAGGTTCTCTTGCAGATCGTCGGCTGTCCGGCCGTTCCAGGCGTTGGCGTACTCGACGCCGCGGGCGATCGCCAGGAAGGCATAGGCCAGCGCCATGCCCGGATCGATCGCCAGTGCGCGTTCCAGCATCTCGCGTGTCTCTGCCAGGGCCGGCGCCGTGAATTGCACGATGCAGCTCTTCGCGCGAATCAGATAGTCGTAGGCCTCGCCGTTGACCTTGCCGCGTTCCTGCCGGCGCTCCTCCTCGTTGCCCGTGAGTCTTACCTCGAGCGTCTCCACGATCTTGCGAGTGACCTCGTCCTGTACCAGGAAGATGTCCTCGAGCTCGCGGTCATAGCGGTCGGCCCAGACATGCCCGCCGGATTCGGCATCGATGAGCTGCACGTTGATGCGCACTCTCATGCCGGCGCGCCGCACGCTGCCCTCGAGCACGTGCCGCACGCCCAGCTTGCGCCCGACCTCCTGGATATCGACGTTCTGCTTCTTGAAGGTAAATGTCGAATTGCGCGCGATCACGAACAGGCCCGAGATCTTGGAGCAGTCGGTGATGATGTCCTCGGTGATGCCGTCCGCGAAGTACTCCTGCTCCGGGTCTCCGCTCATGTTGGTGAACGGCAGCACCGCCAGCGAAGGCCGGTCCGGCAAGCGCAATGCCGGCGTTCGCGAGGACGCCGGCGCGGCGGGCGTCAGCTCGAAGGCGTGGACCGGGTGCGAAATGTTCTTCATCGGCTGCTCGCCGTGGTCGACGAAGCTCGCGCCGATCCTGTCCCGCACGGCGCCGTACACCGCGTCGGACACGAAGATGCCGCCCGGCTCGGCCACGCCGCACAGCCGGGAGGCGATGTTCACGCCATCGCCGTACACCGTGCCGTCCGCCTTCTCGATCACGTCGCCCATGTGGATGCCGATGCGAAAGAGCATGCGCCGGTCCTGCGGCAGGACGTCGATGGACGCGCCCAGCTCCCGCTGGACGACGATCGCCGCCGCCACCGCGCCGGTCGCCGTCCCGAATACGGCGAGTACCGAGTCCCCGGCCATGTCGATCACTCGGCCATGATTGGCCTCGATGCGGCTGCGGAACACGGCACGCGCCGCGTCGAGCGCGGCCACGGTGGCGCGGTCGTCGACCGTCATCAGGCGCGAATAGCCCGCGGCGTCCGCCGCGAGGATCGCCACCAAGCGCTGCCTGAGATCAGCCGAGTTCACCTGCGCCGACTCCTTGGGGGAAAAATGGCCGGTGCATATTACGCTTGTCGCGGGCAATCAGCGGCTCGGATCTGATGGGCACCCCGAGCCAGGTGCGCGTCAGCTCTTAGGCTTCGCGTATTCCTCTGCGCTCATCATCTCCAAGCCAACGAACGGGTCGTTGCCTTCCACCCATGCGTCGTGGCCCGGAGGAATGGTGTACGACATGCCTTCCTCGATTGCGGTCTTCGAGCCGTCGTTCATTTACACGGTGATTCGACCGCGGCCACCCTTCCGGCGACCCATTTTTCCGCCTGAGTCGCGCGGACCTTGCGTCCGCGCCGTCAATCGGGGGCGTCGCCCCTGGGCGGCCTTCGAATCACCAGGCCTAACCGCTCATTGCACCTGCTTCGGAAGGTTCAGGCTCTGCAGCAGCGGGACCCAGCGATCGTGCTCCGTGCGCACGAACTTCGCCAGCTCCTCGGGCGTACCGCCGCGCGGCTCCATGCCGATGGCGCGGGCCTTGGTAACGAACTCCGGGTCGGCGATCACCTGGTTGACCGCCTTGTTCAGACGGTCGATCGCGTCCCTCGGCGTGGCAGACGGCACGGAAAGCGAGTACCACAGCGTGGCTTCGAGGTCGTAGCCCATTTCCTTGAACGTCGGCGCCTCGGGCAGCTGGGGCAGCCTGCGGCTGTCCATCACGCCCAGCACGCGGAGCTTGCCGCTGCGGATGTGCGGCAAGGAGCCGGTGAGGGACGTCCCATGGATGTCGATCTGGCCGCCGAGCAGGGCCTGCACGGCGGGTGCATCGCCGTTGAAGGGGATATGGGTGGTACTGATGCCGACGTTCTTCTCGAAGCTCATGGGAGCGAGGTTGGTCAGGATCGCCGCACCCGGGGAGCCGCGGTTGATCTTGCCGGGGTTGGCCTTGGCGTACGCGACCATCTCCTTGATGTTGTGGTACGGCAGGTCGGCCCGGCCGACGATGATCGCCGGCTGGTAGGCGATCTGCGTGACCGGCGCGAAGTCCTTGTTGGGATCGTAGGGCAGCTTCTCGTAGAGGACGGTGTTGTTCGCCAGGGTCCCCAGCGATGACACCAGCACGGTGAGCCCATCCGGGCGCGACCTCGCCACGTAGTCTGCGGCGACGATGCCGCTGGCGCCGGGCTTGTTTTCCACGATGATCTGGGTCCCGCGCTTCGTCAGTTCGGCTGCAAGGATGCGGACGTACTGGTCGGTGCCTCCACCGGCGGCGAAGGGGACGACGATCTTGGTGGCCGTCTGCGCATGGACCGAACCCAGCGCCACGACCAGTCCGGACAGCAGTCCCGAGATGAATTTCAGATAGCTCACTTTGTCTCCTTGTTGTCCCTCAGCGGGCGGGTAAATCCTGAACTCAGTCTATGGCTGGGTGCAGCGCGCGGACGTGCAGGGAATGAAAAGCTGCTTTGTATGTCGTGCACGCGGGGCAGCGCTGCGCGGCCTATCCGCGTCGATCCGTTGAGCACTTCAACGAATGACATCCACCGTTCCGGGGACGCGGGCGGACTGATCGGCCTTCACGACGCCTGCCTCGCGCAGCGCCGCGATCTCGGCATGGCTCAACCCCGCCTCCCGCAGCAATTCCTCGGTGTGCGCGCCGTGGGCCGGTGCGGCCTGGGTCTGGCGGCGCGGCGTGTCGCACAGCTCGTAGGGCAGGCCGAAGCTGCGATAACCGGGGCGATCGCCGTTCGGCGCAGCCTCGATGACCATGCTGCTGGCCCGGAAGTCTTCGCCTGCAAGGGCATCGCTGTAGCTGCGCACGACACCCACCACGATGCTGTTGCGAGTGAGCAGGTCGACGCACTCGCGCGTGCCGTAGCGCGAAAGCCGTTCGCTCACGGCCTCCTTCATGGCCGGCCGGTTCGCGACCCGCAGCTCGTTGGTGAGGAAGCGTGGGTCGGTCGCCAGCTCGGGGCAGCCGATGGTCTCGCACAGGCGCACCCAGTGCGCCTGCACGTAGGCGGAGACGACGACCATGCCGTCGCGGGTGCGAAAGATGTCTGCTGCCGGGGCGCTCAGCGGCTGGCCGTCGCCGCTGCGGGTGGGCTCGACGCCGCGCGCCAGGTAGTCGCTCCAGTTCGGCAGCTGCAGGTTCAGCGCCACTTCCAGCAGCGAGATGCGGATGGTTTCGCCGATGCCGGTGCGCACGCGGCGGAACAGCGCGGCGAGGATGGCCTGGGCCGCCACCTGCACGGTGGCCGTGTCGATGATGGTGGCGCCCACCTTCTGCGGCAGGCCCTGCGGCTCGCCGGTCACCGACATCAGGCCGCTTTCCGCCTGCGCCGCGATGTCGTAGCCGGGCCGGTCGCGCGAAGGCGCGCTCGCGGGGAAGCCGCTGATCGAGACGTAGACCAGTCCCGGCTGTCCTTCGCGCAACGCATCGGCGCCCAGTCCAAGTGCCTCGGCAGCCCCAGGCCGCAGGTTCTGCACCACCACGTCGGCATGCGCGATCAGGCGCCGCGCGATCTCCACCCCGCGCGGATTGCGCAAATCCAGGGCAATCGACTTCTTGCTGCGGTTGTAGGCGCGCAGCATGGCGTGGCCGAAGTGGCCCGTGTGGCGCGCCATGTCGCCTTCCAGCGATTCGACCTTGACCACCTCCGCGCCGAGGTCGCCCAGCGTCATCGCGGTGCCGGGGCCCGCGATGTAATTGCCGAGTTCGATAACGCGGATGCCCTGCAGGGGCGGGGGAGGAGCGGCTCGTTCGTTCATCCGGGTCACTCTAGGAGCCGGGCGGGAGCACGGGAACGCAGGAAGCGCAAAGCTGCTTTGCAGGGCGCGCCATCGGCGGCGCCGGATCGCCGCCAAACTTCGAGCCCATGACGACCGTGGAGATTCGAAGGATCGGCGAGACGAAGGACCTGCTCGGCGAAAGCCCATGCTGGCATGCGCGCACGCATTCCGTGTGCTGGATCGACTCGCTGGCGGGAACGCTACGGCGGCTGTGGCCTGCCGCCGGGGAGGCCGAGCAACACGGCCTGCCCGCGCCGGTCGGCTCGATCGCGCCTTGCGAAAGCGGCTCGGTGGTCGCGGCGCTGAAGAACTGCTTCGCCCGCTACGACTTCGCCTCGCGCAAGCTGGAGATCCTGGCCCGCATCGACATCGATCACCCGGACGTGCGCCTCAACGACGGCAAATGCGACCCCTGGGGCAACTTCATCGCCGGCACCATGCACATCAACCGCCAGCCGGGCGACGCTGTCCTCGGCGGCCTGTATCGGCTGCGGCCCGACTGCTCTGTGGAGCGCATTGCGGATGCATTCGGGTTGACCAACGGTCCCTGCTTCAGCCTCGACGGCCGCACGCTCTACGTGGCCGACAGCGCGGTCCGCACGATCTGGGCCTATGACTACGCGCCGGAAGGGCCGTTGTCCAGGCAGCGCGTCTTCGTGCAGACCGAGGATTACGGCTCCGGCCCCGACGGCGCGACCGTGGACGCCCAGGGCTTCCTCTGGACCGTGCTGACCCGGATCGGAAAGATCGCCCGCTTCGCGCCCGACGGACGGCTCGACCGAATGGTGGAACTGCCGGCCACCCATCCGACCAGCCTCTGCTTCGGCGGACCGCAGTTCGAAGTGGCCTATGTCACGTCGATCTCCAGGAGCACGCATCTCGCGGGCCTCCGGCCGCAGGATGGCGGCCTGTTCGCGCTCAGCGGGATGCCGGCCGCCGGAATGCCGGCGCACCGCTTCGCGGACTGAGGCCGGCCTCAGGCGGCATCGCCTTCGCGCAGCGCCTCGGCGATGAAGTCGACGAAAGCGCGCACCTTCAAGGGCAGCGCGCGGCTCTGGCGGAACACCGCGTAGATCCCGTTGGAGAACCCGCGCACTGCGAACCGGTAGTCGGGCAGGAGCCGCACCAGCGAGCCGTCCTGGATGCAACTGCGCACCGTGGGCTCCGACAGCAGCGCAATGCCCATGCCGCCGATGGCGGCCAGCCGCAGCAGCTCGCCGTTGTTCGAACTGAGCACCCCCCGGATCACCAGCTCCTGCTGCTCTCCCTGTTCGTCGATGTACTTCCAGGTGGTGGCCTCATGCTCGCGTCGGTACGTGAGGCATCGAACCTCCGGCAGGTCGCGCGGATGCCGGATCCGCTTGTAGACCTTCATGAAGGAGGGGCTGGCCACCAGCACTTCGTCGCTGCTGAGCAGCCGCTTGATCACGAAGCTCGAATCGTGCGACTCCCCGGTGCGGATGTCGATGTCGAAATCCTGCTCCACCAGGTTCACCGGGTGTTCGGAAAGTTCCATCTCCAGCTGGATGTCCGGATGGCGCTCGGCGAAGCGCGGCAGCAGCGGCGCGATCACGCGCAGGCCGATCTGCGTGCGCGAGTGGATGCGCAGCCGCCCCTCGGGGAGGAGCTTCGAGCTGCGCGCGGCTTCTTCCGCCTCCGCCATCGCCTCCAGCACCACCTCCGCGCGCGTCAGGAAGGCCTGTCCCGCCTCGGTGACCTTGAGCTTGCGGCTGGTGCGGTCCACCAGTTGCACGCCCAACTCTTCCTCCAGCGCGCTGATGCGGCGCGAGATGGTGGCAGGGGAAAGACTGAGGCTGCGCGCCGCCGCCGAGAGGCTTCCCTTCCTCAAGGTGGTCACGAAGATTCGCAGCGAGTCGAGGGCCTTCATTTCAGAAACCGCAAAGAAGGTGTGCGCGGCGTGGTGCGCAGGGCAGGCACCCCGTTCCTAAGATCGCTCCACGCAACCAAAGCCAACCAGGAGCCTCGTCATGGATTTCGGAATCTTCATTCTGATGCAGCAGCGAAACAAACATAAGACCTCCCACCAGATCCTGCGCGATGCCGTGGAGCAGACGCGGCTGGCGGACGAACTGGGCTTCGGCGGCGCCTGGTTCGCGGAACATCATTTCAGCAACTACGGCATGTGCTCGTCGCCGCTCACGATGATCGCGCACTGCGCCGCCGTCACCCGCAACATTCGCCTGGGCACCGGCATTGTCGTCGCACCGCTGTACACCCCGGCCCGCCTGATCGCCGACGTCGCGATGGTGGACCAGCTGTCCGACGGCCGCCTGAACCTGGGCATCGGCTCCGGCTACCAGCACTTCGAGTTCGAGCGCTTCGGCGTTTCGCTGGAGACCTCCAAGCAGCGCACGCTGGAGATGCTGGACATGCTGGAGCTCGGCCTGAAGGAGCCGAAGTTCGCCTACGACGGCCAGTTCTACCAGCAGCCCGAGAGTGCGATCAGCCAGCGCGCAGTGCAGCAGCCGATGCCGCCGTTGTGGGTGACCAGCGTGGACCCGACCTTCCTGGCCCGCGCCGTGCGTGGCGGCCACCACGTGTTCGTCTCCGGCGGCGACGGCGGCGTGGAGAAGCTGCAGGCCACCCGCGCCCTGATCGACAAGGTGGCTGTGGGTGAAGGCAAGAACCCGGCCCAGGTGCCGGTCGGCGTGCTGCGCGCGGCCTACGCCAGCGAGAACAAGGCCGAAGTGGATCGCTACCTCGATTGCGCCCGCTACCAGCGTCGCGTGGCGCTCAGCCTGAAGCGCCGCACGGCGCAGATCGGCGAGGACTACCAGGTGGCCGAGACGATGGTGGAAGGGGAGCCGACCCTGGACGAGATGCGTGCCCTGTTGCCCGTGGGCTCGGTGGACACGGTGATCGAGCGGGTGGTGCGCGAGATCCGCGCCATCAAGCCCGTGCACTACTGTTTCCAGACGCAGATGGGTGACTTCGACCACCCCACGATGCTGAAGCACCTGGAGCTGTGGGCCAAGGTCATCATGCCCGCCGTGCAGCGCGAGATTGCCAACGACCCGCCGCACGTGGCCAAGCCGGCCACCGAGGTCGCCGCCGCCTGAGGCGCGCAGGTATACGCCATGACCAGCACGACCTTGCACCGCGATGCCATCGAACCGACGCTGTTTCGACAGCTGCTCGGCTGCTTTCCGACGGGCGTGGCCATCATCACGACGCGTACCGCCGACGGACAGCCCGCAGGCCTGACCTGCAATTCCTTCAGCTCGGTATCGCTGGAGCCGCCGCTGGTGCTGTTCAGCCTGCGCAAGGCAAGCAGCTTGCTGGGCGCGTTCGCCGAAGCCGATGCGTTCGCCATCAACATCCTGTCCGAGCGCCAGGATGCGCTGTCGAGTCGCTTCGCCTCGAGCAAGATCGCGGACAAGTTCGAAGGCGTGGCCTGGCGCTCGGGGCCTCTCGGGATGCCGGTCATCGAAGACTGCCTCGCCAGCTTCGAGTGCAGCGTCCACGCCCGTCATGAGGCCGGCGATCACGACGTCTTCATCGGAGAAGTGAAGCACATGAGCGGAGGCCCCGCCGACCAGGCGCTGGTGTTCTACAAGGGCGCCTACATGATGCTGGCCGAGTCGCTTCGCACGCTGGTGATCCAGGGCCGGCTCGGCTCGGCCGATCTCGATGAAGCCTACCGCACGCTGTATGGGACGCTGCTGCGGCTGGCGTGCGAGCGAGCCGCCGAAGGCGAGATCGATGCGATCGAGGCCGCCGTCGACGGCATCGAGCGACATCAGGCCACGGAATCGCTCGACCAGCGCATCGAGTCGGCAAGCCGCTTCTTCTCCGCCATCGCGGCCGCCGGCCACAACGAGGCCCTCACGCTGATGGCGCAGACGATGACCACCATCCTGCGCGAACGGATGACGCACGTCATCCGGATGCGGCCGCGGCCGGACTTGTTTCCGCTTCGGCGCAAGGTCGTGCTCTGCCTTCGCCGGCGTGACGCGGACGGGGCCGCTGCCGCCCTGGACGAACTGATCACGAAGCTGCGCACGGGCGGCGACGCGGCCGCCGAGCCCGGCGGCCAATAGACAACAGGACTGGAGACAACATGTCGAACACCGAAATCGCCGATGGCGAGGCGGATGCTTACGCCGCGTTCCGCCGCGAGCTGGAGGACTTCGCCCGCAGCGCCTGCCCGCCGGAGATCCGCGCCGTGGTCGCCGCGGGCCAGAAGGTCACCAAGCGCGAATACCTGGGGTGGCAGAAGATCCTCCATGAGAAGGGCTGGGGCGCGCCCAGCTGGCCGCGCGAGCACGGCGGCACCGGCTGGGACATCCAGCAGAGGTTGATCTTCGAGGAAGTGATGGCCGAGGCCGATTGCCCGCCGCTGTACCACCACGGTCTGGGTCACATCGGCCCCGTCATCATCCGCTTCGGCACCGCCGAGCAGAAGGCGCGCTTCCTGCCGCGCATCCTGGATGGCTCCGACTGGTGGTGCCAGGGCTACTCGGAGCCGGGCTCGGGCTCGGACCTCGCGTCGCTCAGCACCAGCGCGCGGCTGGACGGCGCCGACTACGTGATCAACGGCCAGAAGATCTGGACCTCGCACGCGCACGAAGCCAACATGATCTACATGCTGGTGCGCACCTCGAAGGAGGCGAAGAAGCAGGACGGCATCTCGCTGATCCTGGTGCCGATGGACAGCAAGGGCATCACGGTGCGCCCCATCCGCACCATCGACGGCTGGCACCATCTGAACGAGGTGTTCTTCGACGAGGTGCGTGTGCCCGCCGCCAACCTGATCGGCGAGGTCGGCAAAGGCTGGACCTGCGCCAAGTACCTGCTGGAACGAGAGCGCCTGCCGCCGGCGAATGTCGCGCGGCTGGAACTGGTGCGCCGGCAAGTCACGCGCGTGGTGGAAGAGGCTGCGAAGGCGGTCGTCGGCCGCCGAGATTTCAGCAGCCTGCGCTACAGGCTGTTGCTGGCCGAAGCCGACGTCAAGGGTGCGCGCGTCATCCTGGCCAACGCGACGGATGACCTGAAGCACCAGCGTCCGCTCGGCGTGCAGCCTTCGGTGATCAAGCTGCTGTGCAGCGACGTCGCCCAGCGCCTGACCTCCATCGCGCTCGATGCGGTCGGACCAGAGGCGGCCCACCGCTTTCTCGCCGATGACGGCGAGGGCGAGCCCGGCGCGACCTGGGTGCAGAACTACATGTTCACGAGGGCGAGAACGATTGCGGGCGGCACCTCCGAAGTGCAGCGCAATGTCGTCGCCAACGAATTGCTGGGAGCCTGAAAAGTGTCCATGTCATTCACGCCATTGTTTCCCGGCATGCTGCTCGATGCGGCCGACCGCTTCGCGCAGGACCATGCCGCGACGCAGAACTTCACCGATGCCGATCCGATCCGTGAAATGGGCTGGGCCTGCACGGTCGTGCCCGAAGAGTCCGGCGGCGTCGGCGGCACGCTGGCCGACCTTGGCTCCGTCGTCGAGGGCCTCGCCACGCACGGGCTGCACTTGCCGGTGGTGGAGACCTGTGCCGTCGCACCCATCTTGCTGCAGGCCGCGGCGCCCGAAACCGCCGCGCGCTGGCTGGAAGCCGTGTGCGAGGGCAGCGCGAAGATCGCGCCGCTGACCGCGCTGTCCGCATCGCTGGACGACATCGCGGTGCAGGCGAAGCAGCTGGACATCGGCTACGAGCTGACCGGGGCGGTCCAGGGCGTCGATGTGTCGCTGGAGGCCACGCACTATCTGGTGCCCGCGGTGCTGCAGGGCACGGGCGAGGCGGCGATCTTCCTGGTCGACAGGGAGCGCATCCCCGCGCCCGCGACGAGCTACCGCACGATGGAAGGGCGGCGCGGCGCCGACTTCCGGCTGGAGCAGCTGACAGTGCCGGCGCTGGCCTGCATGGCGCGCGGCGCCGAGGCGCAGCGCGCGCTGGTCCAGGCCGACAACGCGGCCCTCCTGCTGACGGCGGCGGACACCGTGGCCGCGCTGGCCGCGCTGATCCAGCAGACCGTGGACCACCTGAAGGAGCGGCGCCAGTTCGGCGTGACGCTGTCGTCCTTCCAGGTGCTCAGGCACCGCACGGCCGACATGTACGTGCGCTACCTCGGCGCCAAGGGCCTGCTGATGCACGCCTTCCGGGAATACGAGAGCGGCGCGGCCGGCCTGCGCCGCACGCTGCGCCTGATGAAGGTGGCGCTGGCGGACAGCGCAAGGGCTTGCGCGGAAAGCGCGATCCAGATGCATGGCGGCATGGGCGTGAGCGAGGAGGTCCTGGCCACGCGCCTGGCCCAGCGCCTGCTGGCCTCCGAATTCCGCTACGGCGACCGCCTCACCCACGCGGCGCGGCTGCTCGCGCCGCAAGACCCCGATGCCCCGGCGGACGAGTCGCCGACTCGCGCCGCAACCCACCTTTCCAGGAGTTCGCCATGAACGTCAGCCTTGAAGTTTCCGAGTACGTCGCCGTCGTGCGGCTCGACAAGCCGCCGGTCAACGCACTGGACCGCGCGACGCGGCAGCGCCTGATCGATGTGTTCGACGAGGTCTCCGAACGCGCCGACATCCGCGTCGCCATCCTCACCGGCACGGGCAAGTATTTCTGCTCCGGCGCCGACCTGAAGGATCGCCCCGACGCCGACAAGCCCGGCGACTTCCTGGGCCACAACCGCCTGACGCGGGAGACCGGCAACGCGATCCGCGAGTGCGCCAAGCCAGTGATCGCCGCCGTCAATGGTCCGGCCTTGGGCGCCGGCTTCGGCCTGATGGCCGCCTGCGACATCTTCCTGGCCTCCGAGGACGCGAGCTTCGCGATGCCGGAGATCAACGTCGGACTGGCCGGTGGGGTGTCGATGCTGCGGACCATGTTCGGCCGATCCTTCACGCGTCGCATGTTCTTCACCGGCATGCGCGTGCCCGCCGCCGAGTTGTACCGCCGGGGCGTGCTGGACGAAGTGCTGCCGCCGGACCAGCTGCTGCCCGCGGCCCTGCGCCTGGCGCAGGAGATGGCATCCAAGAGCCCGCTCGCGCTGGCCTACGCCAAGCAGGCCGCCAACATGATGGACCTGATGCCGCAGCGCGACGGCTACCGCTTCGAGCAGAACATCACCATGGCGCTGTCCAAGACCGAGGACGCCAAGGAAGCGCGCCAGGCCTTCCTGGAAAAGCGCCCGCCGGTCTACAAGGGACGTTGAGCCATGACCGTCGTAGAAGTGGGAAGGGGCCTGGACGCGCTGTTCCAGCCGCGCTCGATCGCGATCGTCGGCGCCTCGGAGGACGTGACCAAGATCGGCGGGCGGCCGCTGCAGTTTCTCCTGAAATACGGCTACCGCGGCGCGATCTACCCGATCAACCGCAAGGCCGGCACGGTGCAGTCGCTGCCCGCCTACGCGAGCGTGGCGGACCTGCCGGAGGCGCCCGAGCTGGCCGTGGTGGCGGTGCCGCCCGAGAGCGTGCTGGATGCGATCAAGGACTGCGCGAGCCGAGGCGTGCGCGCGGCGGTCATTCTCTCCGCCGGCTTCTCCGAGATGGGCGAGGAAGGCAGCCGGCTGCAGGCCGCGATCGGCCGGGTTGCGAAGACATCGGGCATGCGCATCGTGGGGCCGAACTGCCTGGGCTCCATCGGGGTGGCCGAGAAAAGCATCGCGACCTTCTCGGTGGCGCTGGAGTCGGCCATGCCCGCCGCGGGGCATGTCGGCATCGTCTCGCAAAGCGGCAACCTCGGCAGCTACACCATGCGCCTCGCCGCCGAACGCGGCATCGGCATCAGCCGCCTGCTCACCACCGGCAACGAATGCGATGTCGACATCGCCGACGGCATCGCCTCGCTGGCCAGCGACCCGGCCACCTCGGTGATCCTGTGCTGCATGGAAACCTGCCGCGACGCCGGCAAGCTGCTGCGGGCGATGTCGATGGCGCGCGAGGCCGGCAAGGCCATCGTCGTGCTGAAGGTCGGCGTGTCGGCGGCCGGCAGCGAGGCAGCCGCATCGCACACCGGCGCGTTGGCAGGCTCGGACGCGGTGTTCGACGTGGTGCTGCGCAATGGCGGCGCCATCCGGGTGCCGGGCATCGAGCAGCTGCTGGACGTCGGCCACGCGATCTCGGTGGTCGGCGCAGCGCGCGTTCCGAAGGGCAACCGCGCTGCGCTGGTGACGGCCTCGGGCGGTTTCGGCGTGCTGATGGCCGATGCGGCGAGCGTGCAGGGCCTGGCCTTGCCGAAACTCTCCGCGCGCACGCAGGCGCGCATCCTCGCCGTGCTGCCGTTCGCATCGGCTGCGAACCCGGTCGACATGACGGCCCAGGTGTCGAGCCGGCCGGAGCTGCTGGTCGAGGTGCTGTCGGCGGTGGCGGAGGATGAATCCTGCGATGCCGTGATCCTCCAGTCCGCGTATGCCTTCCAGCTGCCGCGGCTGCGCGACATCTACCTCGCCGCGCTGGAACAGGTGCGCCGCGACCATCCCTCGCGGCTCATTCTTCTGTGCTGCAAGCCGCCGCGCGACACCATGGCGCAGCTGAACGAGATGGGGTTCCCCACGGTTGAAACCATCGATGCGGCTTGCTCGACGCTGGCAGCGCTGGTGCGGCTCGGCACGCGCGGCGAACCCGCCGCGACGGCTGCGCCGGCGGCATCGGACGAAGTGCTGCCCGACGAAGCCTTCGTCAACGAGGCGAATGCGAAGGCGGTGTTGGCGCAGGCGGGGCTGCCCGTGCTCAAGGAGATCACGGCTGCGAGCCGGGACCAGGCGCTGGCGGCGGCGCGCGAGATCGGATTTCCGCTCGTGCTCAAGATCGTCTCGCCCGACATCCTGCACAAGACCGAGGTCGGCGGCGTCGTGGTCGGCGTGCGCTCGGAGGTGCAGCTCCTGGACGAGTACGACCGCTTGCTGGCGCGGGTCGCGCAGAAGGCGCCGCGGGCGCGGATCGCAGGCGTGCTGGTGGCGCAGATGGCGCAGGGCGGCATCGAGCTGATCCTCGGGACCAAGAAAGACCCGGTCTTCGGACCGGTGGTGATGGTGGGCCTGGGCGGGATCTTTGCCGAGGTGCTGCGCGACGTGGCGCTGCAAATCGCGCCCGTCAGCGAACAGCAGGCGACGCAGATGCTGCGCTCGCTCAAGGCCTTCCCCTTGCTCGACGGCGCGCGCGGCCGGGCCAAGGCGGACGTGGCGGCTGCGGCGCGCGCCGTCGCGGCGCTCTCGCAATTCGCCGCGCGGCACGCCGATGTCGTCGCGGAGATCGACATCAATCCATTGGTGGTGATGGACCAGGGGCATGGCGCATTCGCGCTCGATGCGCTGCTGGTGCCGGAAACGAAAGGCAAGCAATGAATGCATCTCTCGAAGGCCGCGCCGGCTTCATCAGCGGCGCCGGCCATGGCATCGGCCGGGCCGCCGCGCTCGCCATGGCCAGGCTGGGCGCCACGGTCGGCGTCAATGACCTGAAGCAGGAGTTCGTGGAAGAGACCGTCGCCGAGATCCTCAGACTCGGCGGCAAGGCGATCCCGCTGCCGCAGGACGTCTCGACCCGCGACGGCATGCGCGAAGCCGTGCTGCGCTTCGCGCGCGACGCCGGCCGCCTGGACGTGATGGTCAACAACGCCGCCTGGGTGCGCTACCAGCCGCTGGCGGAGATCACGCCCGAGGTGATGGACCGCATGGTCGACATCGGCTTCAAGTCGGTGATCTGGGGCATCCAGGCCGCCGCCGAGGCGATGGACCCGGAGCGCGGCGGCTCCATCATCAATGTGGCGTCCATCGCTGCCTTCAAGTCGCCGGCCCGGTCGGTGGTGTATAGCGGCCTCAAGGCGGGCGTGCTCGGGATCACCCGCGCCGCCGCCGCCGATCTGGGTGCGCGGCGCATCCGCGTCAATGCGGTGGCGCCGGGCGCGGTGCCGACCGAAGGCACGGCGAAGCACCGCAATGCGGAACTCGATGCGAAGCGCATCGCGCGCACGCCGCTCGGCCGGCTCGGGACGGTGGAAGACATTGCCGACGCGATCTGCTTCCTGGCCGGCGACGGCTCTCGGTTCATCAGCGCGGATGTGCTGCGCCTCGACGGCGGCGCGTCGGAGACTTCGCTGTGAGCGCGACGCACAGCGCTCCTCAACGGCTGCAGAACGTGTACGTGGTGGCGCAGCGGCCGGCCGAAATGCATTCCTTCTACGAATCCGCGCTGGGGCTCAAGCTCAAGTTCCAGGACAGGGACCGCTGGTTCCAGTACGGCGTCGGCAACACCAGCGTGGCCGTGGCGTGCCAGGATGAGGCGGCGCCGGCGACGTCCGGGCTCGTGATGGTGTTCGAGGTGGAGGACTTCGCCGGGGCCGAGGAACGCATCGCCGGCGCGGGCGGCCAGGTGCTCGGCATCCGTGACATGGGGGCGCACGGCGCGGTGATGTCGCTGCGCGACCCCGAAGGCAACGTCGTGCAGCTGTTCAAGCGAGCGGCCGCTCCGGCGCAATGAGTTCCGCTGCGCAGCTGCAGGCCCTGCTCGATCGCGAGGCGATCCGGGAGTGCCTCCATCGCTATTGCCGCGGCATCGACCGTGCCGACGAGGCGGCGCTGCGATCCGCCTACTGGGAGGACGCCACGGACTGCCACGGCGCCTGGAAGGGCAGCGCCGCGGGTTTCATCGATCAAGCATTGCAACGCCTGCGCCTGGGCGGCCGGCGCGTGCACCAGGTGAGCAATGTTTCCATCGAGCTGCATGAGGATCGCGCGGGGGTGGAGAGCTGCTTTCTTGCGCTGCAGGCCGCTGCCGGGAACCCCAGGCAGACCTTCTTGTGCGGACGCTACGTCGACCGCTTCGAACGCCGGCACGGCGAGTGGCGGATCGCCGCCAGGACGGTCGTGTACGACTGGATCGAGGAGCGCGAGCGCCCGGAGCTCGCGCTCGCCGATGAGGACCTGTTCGGTGCGCGACAGCCGGTGGGTTGCGCAGCGCCCGGGGATTCGGTGTATGCGCTGCTGCGGCAAGTCCGCATCGGATAGACACGTGATCCGTCACCCTGAAAAATTTGGAGCCCTGCTCGCCGAAGTGCGCCAGTTCGTCCGCGCCGAGTGCTTGCCTCTCGAGGAGGAGGTCGACCGCAACGACGAGATCCCCGAGGCGCTGGTGCAGCGCATGCGCGAGATCGGCCTGTTCGGCCACAGCATTCCCGAGGCCTATGGCGGCGCCGGCCTGACCACCGAGGAGCTGTCGCTGGTGAACATCGAGGTCTCGCAGGTGGCGACTGCATTCCGGGCGCGCTTCGGCGGCAACACCGGTATCGCGTCGGAGTCCATCGTGGTCGACGGCACGCCCGGGCAGAAGAAGACCTACCTCCCGCGGCTCGCCAGCGGCGAGATGACCGGCTGCTTCGCGTTGACCGAGCCGGAAGCCGGCTCCGACGCGACGGCACAGAAGACGGTCGCGGTGCGCGACGGCGACAGCTTCCTGATCACCGGGAAGAAATGCTTCATCACCAATGCACCGATCGCCGACCTGTTCACCGTCTTCGCCAGGACGGACCCGGACGCGAAAGGCGCCAAGGGCATCACCGCATTCCTCGTCGAGCGGGGCGCGCCGGGCTTGTCGACCTCCGCGCCCTGTCGCAAGCTGGGCCAGCATGGGTCCCCGGTGGGCGAGGTCGTGCTGGACCGGGTCAGGGTTGCAGCCTCCGCCATCGTCGGCGGCATCGAAGGGCAGGGCTTTCGCACCGCCATGAAGACGCTGAACAAGCAGCGCATCAACCTGGCCGCCCTGTGCACTGGCCCTGCGATCCGGCTCGTCGAGGAGATGGCGAAGCACGCGCAATCGCGCCGGCAGTTCGGGCAGCCGATCGGCGAGTTCCAGCTGGTGCAGCAGATGATCGCCGAGAGCAACACGGAGGTGCATGCGGCGCGTGCACTGGTGCTCGAGACCGCACGCAAGCGGGACGACGGCGCCGACGTCACGATGGAAGCATCCATGTGCAAGCTGTTCGCCTCCGAGATGTGCGGCCGCGTCGCGGATCGGGCCGTGCAGGTCTTCGGCGGCGGCGGCTACATGGCCGGCAATGTGGCTGAGCGCTTCTACCGCGATGTGCGCCTGTTCCGGCTCTACGAGGGAACGAGTCAGATCCACCTGGTCAACATCGCCAAGCGAACCATCGCGCTGGCTGCACAGGAAGCGGCGAACGCCTGAATCCCATGCTCACCTCGCATCGAGCGAATGTCGAATGATGTTCCGCCGATGCTCTCCGACTCGACTCGCCATCCGGACTCAGGCATTCTTGCACCTGTTCATTGGTCATCTCAAGTAGAAAGACCGACCATGCTGCTGCGCACTCTCCCCGCCTGGATGAGCTGCTGGACCTTGCTCGCCGTGGTCCCCCTTGCCGCCGCAGCAGCCGACACCAGCCGCGCGGCGCAGGCGATGACGGCCGCGGCGCGGGCGCTGCTGGGGGCGACTCCGGCCGGGCAGCGGCCGGAGCTGCTGCGGCCGTTCACGCTGGAGGCGCGTGCCGATTGGAACTACACGCCGCGCAGCCGGCCCGGCATTGCATTCAAGGCCATGGAGGATGCACAGCGCCGGGCGGCGCAGCAGTTGCTGGCCGCGGCCTTGTCGGAGCCTGGACTGGTCAAGGTGCAGGCCGTCATCGCATTGGAAATCGCGCTGCGCGAAATCGAATCCTTCGGCTTCTCGCGCGATCCGGAGAACTACGCCATCGCGTTGTTCGGCACGCCGGACTCCACTTCGCCCTGGGGCTGGCGTATTGAAGGGCATCATCTCTCGCTGCACTTCACGCTGGCCGACGGCCAGGTGGCGGCCACGCTGCCGCAGTTCTTGGGTGCCAATCCGGCGCAGGTGCCGCGCGACATCGCCAACAAGGGCCCGCGCAAAGGCCAGCGCGCGCTGGGCGAGGAGGAAGACCGCGCCTTTGCGCTGCTGGCCGCGCTCTTGCCGGCGCAGCGCCAGCAGGCCATCTTCAGTGACCGGCCGTTCGGCGACATCGTCACGCGCAATGCCGCCCAGCTGGACCCGTTGGCACCTGTGGGTGTGGCCTTCAGCGCCATGGATGCAGCGCAGCAGGCCTTGCTGCTGCGCATCATCGAATCGCTGGCCTCGGTGGCCGAATCTTCGTTGGCACAGCAGCGACTGGAACGCGTGCGTGCGGGTGGCCTGGACGGCATCCGCTTCGGATGGGCCGGCGCCACCGAGCCCGGCCAGCCGCACTACTGGCGCATCCAGGGCGCGCGCTTCTTGATCGAATGGGACAACTCGGGCGGCAACCACATCCACAGCGTATGGCGCGACTTCCAGGGTGACTGGGGGCGCGACGTGCTCGGCGAACACTACGGCCGCGCGCGCGCAAGCAGCCACCGGCACTGAGCGTCGCGTTCTGGTGAGGTGCCTGGGCGTTGGGTCGGGCAGAAGGTGTGCTGCGGCGCATCGGTCTGGTACAAAGCTTCCCCATGACCGTCCCGCTCGCGGCTTCGATCGTCGATCTCTTGCTCGGCTCGGCGCTCGGACCTTCCGACGAAGCCGCGAGCAATCGCTGCTCGCTCGAGGGCTTCACGTGGGGACTCAATCACGAGGGCGTGACCGAGGTCGGCATCCGAAAGCTCGAAGCGACGGCGCTCAGGCTTGCGGCAGGGCCGCTTGTGCTGGAGATCGGCCATATCGTCGTGCACAACCTGTTGGGGCAAGTGCGGACCGAGGCCGGCACATCGCGTCTGTCCGTCGTCGAGGCGGCAAAGGCCGAGCTGTCGGGCGTGAAGCTGCTCGGCCCTTTGATCGTGTCGCCGCAGATCAAGAGGGTGCATGACGCCTTGCAGGGGCGAATCGGCGTGGCGCCACCTACCGATACTGCAACAGGCGGCGCAGGCGCCGACAGATGGTGCTTCGGTCCACTCGCTACAGCCGACGGCACGATTCGCGGAGAGATCACGGACGCGCACTTGCTGTTCGACGCCGAGGTGACGGTGCCGATACGGCACGGGGAGGTCGACTTCAACGACGCCACTGTCGAGCATGTGGGGCCGGATTCACGCATGGGCGTGAGTCGACTCGGGCTCTATGTCGACGCCCCGAACGGGCGTAGCTATCTCTATCAGTTTGCGTCGGCGCCGCTTGTGGGCGTGGAGTTCGAGCGGCGCGGCGCTTTGCTGAGCCCGTGGGTTTCCGAGCGCGGCAAGCTGCGGCTGCAGTCCTTTGTCGAGGCGCTGCTGCGCCAGGCCGATGGCGGCCGGAGCCAGGGCCTCACGCAGCAGGCACGTCTTCTCCTGGGGCGCACCGCGCTTTCTGGTGACGTGCAGCTTGGCGATGGACTCTTCGCCGTGCCCGGCATGCAAGCCCACACGGAGGGGCGTACCGACGGTCGCAATGCGATCGGACTCCACTCGGAAGCGGTCGGTAGCGGCTTGACTTTGGAGATGGCTTCGCTATCTGTCCGCGACGCGGTGGCGAGGTGGGCCGGCATCCATCTGAGCTGCGACAAGATCATGGCGCGGCTGAAGCTCCAGCTTTTTGCCGGAGATCCGCAGATGCGCTTCGTTCTCGAACTTCAGAACGGCACAGTTGCAGGACCGCGGCTCAATCTGCGCCGTCCCTGACGTGTGTACCTGGCTGACTCCCGGCATTGCGCCCGCGCGCGGAACTTGACGCCGCGTCAGCGCCATTGGTTTCGCTTCGCAATGCCGCGATATCGCGCTTGGGCGGCACTCCGAACAAGCGACCATACTCGCGGCTGAACTGCGATGGGCTCTCATAGCCGACCTGGAATGCCGCACTCGCCGCGTCCAGGTGCTCGTTCAGCATCAACCGTTTCGCTTCGTTGAGCCGCAGCCATTTCTGGTATTGCAGTGGGCTCATCGCGGTAAGTTGTCGAAAGTGATGGTGAAAGGTTGGGGCACTCATCTGTATGCGGGCTGCGAGTTCTTCGATACGAAGCGGGGTGGCGTAGTTCGCCTTCAGCCAGTCGATGGCCTTTGCAATCCGATGACCCTGGTTGTCCACGGATGCGATCTGGCGCAGCAGAGGCGCCTGATCGCTCGTCAACAGGCGATAGTGAATTTCTCGCTGGACAAGAGGCCCGAGAACCGGGATGGCTTCCGGCTCGTTCAGCAGATCCAGCAGGCGCCTGAAAGACTCCAAGAGGACCGGCGTGACCGAGCCGATACCTACGCTTCTTCCGACAGAGCGATCTCGGGGAAGCGGCAATCCGCCCTGCGCGATCAGTTCGGTCAGCATGCGGAGGTCGATCTTCAACGTCAGACCCAGGCAAGGTCGGTCGGGACTGGCAACGATCACCTCCGAGCTGGCCGGCAGATCCAGCGATGTAATTAGGAAGCGTGAGGCGTCGTAGGGATACGCTTGGCCGCCTATCAGCATCTGCTTGGTACCTTGAACGACGAGGACGATGCACGGCTCCACCATGCAGAAGAAGGGCCCCGACGGCACTTTGCGCTGAAAGAACGTGAGATTCGGAATCGGGGTCGCGCAATCTTCCTTTCCCATTGCCCATTGCATGATGGTGCGAGCCAGCTGCTCATGCGGGGTCGCGGGCGGTGCGCTTCGCTGTCGTGCCATGTCGTCGTGAAGTGTCATGCGCGCAAGAAAATCTCTTGAACGCTACCTTACTCCGAACGGCAGAACTTGCCCCACGGGACGCTGCGACATCATCGGATTAGGCAAGAAAACAAGCGAAATGTTCTATCGATCCCGTACGAGCTCTAGAAGAATGGCGAGCTTCGCCCACGGCGAACGAACCGGCACCACGTACCCGAACTTCGAACGACAGGAGCTGACATGGACAGTCCCACGACCCCCTTGATCTCGCGACGCGACGCCCTCATTGCCGGCGCCGGCGCCGCCGCCGCCGCGGCGGTTTCGTCTTCTGCGCCTGCCGCGGCAGCGCAGCCTGTGCCCTCGGCGGCGGCAATACCCCGTGCGAAGCTATCGCTGAACGTCAACGGCCAAGCCCGTTCGCTCGAGCTCGATACGCGCACGACCTTGCTCGATGCGCTGCGCGAACACCTGAACCTGACCGGCACCAAGAAAGGCTGCGACCACGGCCAGTGCGGCGCCTGTACGGTCATCGCCGACGGAAGGCGGATCAATTCATGCCTGACGCTCGCCGTCATGCACGAGGGCGCGCAGGTCACCACCATCGAAGGACTGGGCACGCCGCAGCGCATGCACCCGATGCAGGCCGCATTCGTCAAGCATGACGGCTACCAGTGCGGCTACTGCACGCCCGGCCAGATCTGCTCCGCGGTCGCCGTCCTCGACGAAATCAAGCAGGGGGTCCCGAGCCACGTGAGCACGGATCTCACCGCGCGACCTCTCCTGTCGGCCGACGAGCTGCGCGAGCGCATGAGCGGCAACATCTGCCGCTGCGGCGCCTACTCCAACATCGTCGATGCCATCACCGAAGTGGCCGGGAGCAGAACATGAAGCCGTTTACCTATGAGCGTGCACATTCTCCGGCGCAGGCTGCGGCGGCCGTCGCCCGCAGCCCGGGTGCGAAGTTCATCGCCGGCGGCACCAATCTGCTGGACCTGATGAAGCTGCAGATCGAAGCGCCGACGCACCTGGTCGACGTGAACGGTCTTGCCCTGGACAAGATCGAAGCGGCGCCCGAGGGCGGCTTGCGCGTTGGCGCCCTGGTGCGCAACACCGACCTGGCCGCCGACGAACGCGTGCGACGCGACTACGGCGTGCTGTCCCGCGCGCTGCTGGCGGGCGCCTCCGGCCAGCTGCGCAACAAGGCGACGACGGCGGGCAACTTGCTGCAACGCACGCGCTGCCCCTACTTCTACGACACGGACCAGCCGTGCAACAAGCGCCAGCCTGGGAGCGGTTGCAGCGCCATCGGCGGTGTCACTCGCCAGCAAGCGGTGATCGGCGCGAGCAAGGCCTGCATCGCAACCCATCCGAGCGACATGGCCGTCGCGATGCGCGTGCTCGACGCGACGGTCGAGACGGTACGCCCCGATGGACGCACGCGCGTGATCCCGATTGCCGATTTCCACCGCCTGCCCGGCGACACCCCGCACATCGAGACCGCGCTGGAGCGGGACGAGCTGATCACCGCCGTCACGCTCCCGCGGCCGGTCGGCGGCACGCAGATCTACCGCAAGGTCCGCGATCGCGCCTCCTATGCCTTTGCGCTTGTTTCCGTCGCGGCGATCGTGCAGCGCGACGGCTCGGGCCGGGTGGCACTGGGCGGCGTGGCCCACAAGCCGTGGCGCCTCGAGGCTGCGGAGGCCGCGCTGCCGCAGGGCGCGAAGGCGGTGACGGCGCAGCTGCTGGCCGGTGCAGAGCTGTCCCACGAGAACGCATTCAAGTTGCCATTGGCCGAGCGCACGCTGGCCGCCGCCCTGCTGCAAGCGAGGAGCTGATCATGAAGTTCGACACACCCGCCACGACCAATCCGATCGACCAGCTCAAGGTCATCGGCAAGCCGACCGACCGGATCGATGGACCGGTGAAAACCACGGGCTCCGCCCGCTACGCCTATGAACGCAACGCCGAAGCGCCCGACGCCGCCTACGGGTACGTGGTGGGCGCCGGCATCGCGAAAGGCCGCATCGCCTCGATGGACCTGAGTGCCGCCCGCGCGGCACCGGGCGTCCTGGCCGTCGTCACGGCGCGCAATGCCGGCAAGCTCGGCAAGGGCGACTTCAACACGGCCAAGCTCCTGGGCGGGCCCGAGATCGATCACTACCATCAGGCCGTCGCGCTCGTCGTGGCCAATACCTTCGAACAGGCGCGCGCCGCGGCGCAGCTGGTGCGCATCGACTACACGCGTTCGCCGGGCCGCTTCGACCTGAGCGCCGAAATGGCGGCGGCGCAACTGCCCAAACCGAACCCGTTCTCTGGCGAGCCGGAAACGAAGGCGGGCGACTTCGCCGGCGCATACGCCGCGGCCCCGGTGCAGCTCGATGCGACCTACACCACGCCCGACGAGTCGCACGCGATGATGGAGCCGCATGCGTCGATCGCGGCCTGGAAGGGCGAGAAGCTCACCATCTGGACATCGAACCAGATGATCGCCTGGGGCGTCGGCGACGTGGCCAAGACGCTCGGCATCCCCAAAGCCAATGTCCGGCTGGTCTCGCCCTTCATCGGCGGCGGCTTCGGCGGCAAGCTGTTCGTGCGCACGGATGCGGTGCTTGCCGCGCTGGGTGCGCGAGCGGTCCGCCGGCCCGTGAAGGTGGCACTGCAGCGGCCCTTGATGATGAACAACACCACGCACCGGCCGGCAACCATCCAGCGCATCCGCATCGGTGCCACGCGGGAGGGCAAGATCACCGCCATCGCCCACGAGGGCTGGTCCGGCGACCTTCCGGGCGGGCAGGCGGAGACCGCGGTCAACCAGACCCGGCTCCTGTACGCCGGCGCGAACCGCCTGACGACCACGCGGCTGGCGGTGCTGGACTTGCCCGAAGGCAATGCCATGCGCGCGCCCGGCGAGGCGCCGGGCATGATGGCGCTGGAGATCGCCATGGACGAAATGGCGGAAAAGCTGGGTCTCGACCCGGTCGAGTTTCGGGTGCGGAACGACACGCAGGTCGATCCCGAGAAGCCGGAGCGCCCGTACTCCCAGCGCAGATTGATCGAATGCCTGCGCACCGGGGCCGAACGCTTCGAATGGAGCAGGCGCAACGCACGACCGGGGCAGCAGCGTGACGGACGCTGGCTTGTGGGCATGGGGGTCGCCGCGGCTTTCCGCAACAACCTGCTGACAAAGTCGGCCGCGCGCGTTCGCCTGGACAACCGTGGCATGGTCACCGTGGAAACCGACATGACCGACATCGGCACCGGCTCGTACACCATCATCGCGCAGACCGCTGCCGAAACGATGGGCGTGCCGCTGCAGAGGGTGCTCGTGCGCCTCGGCGATTCGGCGTTTCCCGTCTCGGCCGGCTCCGGCGGGCAGTGGGGTGCCAACAACTCGACCTCGGGTGTCTACGCGGCGTGCATGAAGCTGCGCGAGGCCGTGGCGAGCAAGCTCGGCATCGCATCGGGCGACGCGGAGTTCTCGGACGGCATGGTGCGCGCCGGCGAGCGCACGGTGCCGCTCGCCGAGGCCGCCGGCGCGAACGGCCTGGTTGCCGAGGACGGCATCGAGTACGGCGACCTCGACAAGAAGTACCAGCAGTCGACTTTCGGCGCCCACTTCGTGGAGGTCGGCGTCGACGCCGCGACCGGCGAGATACGGGTCCGGCGCATGCTCGCCGTGTGTGCCGCTGGGCGCATCCTGAACCCCAAGTCCGCCCGCAGCCAGGTGATCGGCGCCATGACGATGGGCGTCGGCGGGGCGCTGATGGAGGAACTGTCACTCGACAAGCGGCATGGCTTCTTCGTCAACCACGACCTGGCGGGCTACGAGGTGCCGGTACACGCGGATATTCCCCACCAGGACGTGATCTTCCTGGACGAGACGGACCCGATCTCTTCACCGATGAAGGCCAAGGGTGTGGGCGAGCTCGGCATGTGCGGCGTCGCTGCTGCGGTGGCCAATGCCGTCTACAACGCGACCGGCATTCGCGTGCGGAACTATCCGATCACGCTCGACAAGCTGCTGGATCGCCTGCCGCCGGTGGCTTGAGCCGCAGCAGGGCGGCCCGTCCCTGCAAGCCATATCGCTGAAGCAAGGCGCGTTGTCCTCGTTGTTCGGCGAAACGCGCGAACCCCGCTGCGGCGAGAATGTGCCACCGCTGGCCGGGCATTCGGCCGCTGATGGCTGGGAATCGACCCCCTGATGAACCTTGAGCTTTGAGAAACTGCACCTCGCGGGGCCGGACCTGTCGAGCTACGAACTGGGCAAGCCCATCGTCGCCCGTGATCGAGGTCGCCTTCTCGGCTCGGTGGACCCGGTCGAAGTAAGCGCCGACAGGTCGGAAGTTCGCATCAGTCGCTTTCTGCCTTCGCCGTCTGTCAAAACCGAGCAGCGCAACTTCGGCCCGCTCTTGCTGGTCGAGGTCACCATGTTCCTGGCCGAGCGCTTCCCGAGCATACAGAGCGTGCACTTTACGTTGACCCGGGAAATAGAGATGTACGGCGACGGCATGATGGTCGCGGCCGCACGGATCGAGCTGCTAAGGAGCATCGGTGCGACAAACGTTCATGCTCGACCGAAGCCGGATCCGAGCAAGCCCGGCAACTTCGTGCTTCAAGGCGTCTGGCTGTACACAGAAGACAACCTCGGCGCTCTCCGGGCAGCACTGACCACCCAGCGCGCGCTCTATCGCGAGCACCTGCGCCGCGTCCGAGCGGACAAGCGTCCGGTTCAGCTGCTGCGTCGCTTGCAGCAGTGGTGGTCGAACGATGGTCCCAGATGAGGTGAATCGATCATCCATGGCAAGCTCCCTCGCGCACACCACGGCTACTGCCGATTTCCCGGTCTTCGACAGCTCAGACTTCAGCGGTGAAGCAGGTGCATTCCATTTCGATCTCGTACGGCTCGAGGACCGTCCGGACATCCCTCGCGGCTTCCCGCACCGTCACAACTACTATCACCTGCTGTGGATGAGCGAAGCGGCGGGCACGCACCTGCTCGACTTCGAGACCTTCGATGCGCGCGCCAACACGGTGTTCTTCGTCTCGCCCGGCCAGCTGCACGCCTGGGCCTCTGCCGTGCGGCCGAAGGGTTTCGTCATCAACTTCAGCACCGAGTTCTTCGTGCAGATGTTTCCGCGCTCCGACGACATTGCGCAGTACCCCTTCTTCCACATCGCCTCCGACGCGCCCGTGCTCTACCTCGATCAGGCCCAGCACGACGAACTGCTGCCGCTGCTGCTGGAGATGGAAAAGGAAATGCTTGGCCGGGCGGAGGCGCGCCTGGACATCGTGCGCTCCTACCTGCTCGTGCTGCTGACCCGTTTGCGGCGGCTCTATCCGGCACGTGCCGCCGACGGCGCCTCCCCCCAAAGCTACTCGCTGACCAAGCGCTTCAAGCTCCTGATCGACCAGCACTACCTCGACTTCGGTCCGCTGCGCGACTATGCAGAACGGCTGCATGTCACGGAGCGCCAGCTCAACGATGCCGTCAAGCGCACGCTCGGCAAGACCGCAGGCGAACTGGTTCACGAGCGCCTCGTGCTCGAGGCCAAGCGGCTGCTGTGCAACACCGACATGGGAGTCGCCGAGATTGCTTTCCACCTTCACTTCGAAGACCATGCCTACTTCAGCCGCTTCTTCAAGAAGCGCACGCAGCTGACACCCGGCGAGTTCAAGAAGCGCTACGGCACATTCCGCTAGCTGGCCCCTAGTCCGGCCGGTCGAAAAGTACAAGACGAGCTCGCAATCGTCCTACCGCCTAAGGCGCCCGGCCGCCTAAAGTTCATCTCTCTTCAACTCCGCCGCCGCGATGGCGGTCCGATGGCTGACGATGAACGATTCCCCCAAGCTCCGTACCGGCGGCCAGCTGATCGTCGATGCGCTTCTTGCGCAGGGCACAGACACCGTGTTCTGCGTGCCGGGCGAGAGTTACCTCGACGTGCTGAACGCGCTCCATGCGCAGCAGGATGCCGTGCGCGTGGTGGCCTGCCGCCACGAAGGCGCCGCCGCCTTCATGGCCGAGGCCCACGGCAAGCTCACCGGCCGGCCCGGCATCTGCATGGTCACGCGTGGGCCGGGTGCCACCAACGCGAGCATCGGCGTGCACACCGCCTTTCAGGATTCCACGCCCATGATCCTGCTGATCGGCCAGGTCGGGCGCGACATGATCGAGCGTGAAGCCTTCCAGGAGATCGACTACCGGCGCATGTTCGGCCCTTTCGTGAAGTGGGTGGCGCAGATCGACGACGTTGCGCGCGTGCCCGAACTCATGGCGCGTGCCTATTCGGTGGCGATGTCCGGGCGCCCCGGTCCGGTGGTGCTGGCGCTGCCCGAGGACATGCTGACCGACTCCGCCTTTCCCGCCGCGGCACCGCGCGTGGAAGTGCCGCAAGCGCATCCCGAGCCCGCGGCGATGCTTCGTCTGCGCGACCACCTTGCCGCGGCGCAACGGCCGCTGCTGCTGCTCGGCGGACCGGGCTGGAGCGCGCCGGGCCGCGACGCGATCGAGCGCTTCGCCGTGCAGAACGGCCTGCCCGCGGCCTGCGCGTTTCGACGGCAGGACCTCTTCGACAACCGCCATCCGCAGTATGTCGGCGAGCTCGGCATCGGCGTCAATCCCGAGCTCGCCAAGGCGGTGCGCGAAGCCGACCTGCTGATCGCCGCGGGCACGCGATTGGGCGAGATCGTCACCAGCGGCTACGCGCTGCTCGAAGTACCGGTACCGCGCCAGCGGCTGGTGCACGTGCTGCCCTGCGCCGAAGAGCTCGGGCGCGTGTACCAGCCGGCTCTCAAGATCCTGAGCAGCGTGGCCCCCTTCGCGCAGGCCGCAGCTGCGATGCCGCCGGTCGACCCGGCACCGCGGGGCGCTTGGCTCGCACAACTGCGCGGAAACTACGAGCGCTATATCGCGCCCTCGACGCGCCGGGCGAAGCTCGACCCCGCCCGCGTCATCCAAACCCTGCGCGACACGCTCGAGCCCGACGCGATCCTCACCAACGGCGCCGGGAACTACAGCGCCTGGGCGCACCGCTATTACCCGTTCTCGCGACCGCACACCCAGCTTGCGCCCACCAGCGGCGCGATGGGCTACGGCGTGCCGGCGGCCATCGCGGCCAAGCTGCAGCATCCGTCGCGGCAGGTGATCTGCCTGGCCGGCGACGGCTGCTTCCTGATGACTTCGCAGGAGCTCGCGACCGTCAAGCGCCATGCGCTGGCGATCGTCTTCATCGTCTTCAACAACGGCATGTACGGCACCATCCGCATGCACCAGGAAGTGAACTATCCGGGCCGGCCCATCGGCACCGACCTGTGCAATCCCGATTTCGTGCTCTACGCGCAATCCTTCGGCCTGCATGCCGAGCGGGTGGAGCGCAGCGAGGACTTCGCGCCCGCGCTGCAGCGCGCCCTCGCCGCTGGCGGCGCGCTCATCGAGCTCGCGATCGAGCCCGAGATCCTGACGCCGCGCGCCACCCTGAGCGAGCTGCGCGAGAAGGCGCTGCGCGCCGCGTCCTGACCGACCTTTCTTTACCAACAGGAGACAGACATGAACAAACTGCTGCGGGCCTCGGCCCTGGCGGCACTGGGCGCATGCACGCTGATGCAGGCCCATGCACAGGGCCCGGCCGATTTCCCGGCGCGCCCGATCCGGATCGTGGTGCCCTTCGCTGCCGGCGGCGCCACCGACGTGATCGCCCGCGTGGTGGGACAGAAGATGTCGGACCAGCTGGGCCAGCCCGTCGTGATCGACAACAAGTCCGGAGCCAACGGGAACATCGGCGCCATCGCCGTGGCTCGTGCCACGCCCGACGGCTACACGATCCTGATGGCGACCTCGAGCCACGCGATCAACGCGACGCTCTACCGCAAGCTCGACTACAGCCTGACGAAGGACTTTGCCGCGCTGTCGAACCTGGCATCGGTGCCGCTGGTGCTGGTGGTGAATCCCGGCGTGCCGGCGCGCAGCGCGCCAGAATTCGCGGCCTTCGCGAAGGGGCAGGGCGACAAGCTCAACTTCGCCTCCGGCGGCACCGGCACGGCGGCGCACCTCGCGGGCGAGCAATTCAACACCCTGGTCGGCGCCCGCATGCTGCACGTGCCCTACAAGGGCGGCGCGCTGGCGCAGACCGACCTGATCGGCGGCCAGGTGCAGGCGATGTTCGCCAATCTGCCCGAGGTGCTGACGCAAGTGCAGGCCGGCAAGCTGCGGCCGCTGGCGGTGACCGGCAAGGCCCGCCGCGCCAGCCTGCCAGAGGTACCGACCTTCGCCGAAGCCGGCTACCCGCAGATGGACGCACGCTCGTGGTTCGGCCTCTTCGCGCCAGCCGGCACGCCGGCGCCGGTGGTGGCCAAGCTGTCCGCATCGATCGCGCAGGCGGTAGCCGACCCGGCCGTGCAGGCGCGCCTGAAGGAACTCGGCGCCGATGCCATCGGCGACAGTCACGAAGTCTTCCAGCCCTTCGTCGCGCAGGAAGTGAAGCGCTGGGGCGCAATGGTCGAACGCTCAGGCGCGACCGTGGACTGAATGAGAGAACCCTCCAGAATCCGCAAGAAAACCGAGAACACATGCTCTACGACGTACGTACCTACACCTGCCGCCCCGGCACGCTGAAGCGCCATCTCGCGCTGTATGCCGAGCACGGCTTCGACACCCAGCGCCGCCACCTCGGCGAACCGCTCGCCTATCTGCAGACCGAAACCGGCAACGTCAACAGCTACACGCACATCTGGGTCTTCGCAGATGCGGCGGATCGCGCCGGCAAGCGCGCGGCGATGCAGCGCGACCCTGCCTGGGCGAGTTATCTCGAGAAGAGCGCGCAAGCCGCCTATCTCGTGTCCCAGGAGACGAAGCTGATGGTGCCGACCTCCTTCTTCAAACCGTGACATCGCGCTGCGCGCACGCGCGGCCTCGGCAGCCGCAAAGACTGGCGTCACACTTCCTGTCCACGGAGAACAAACATGCAGAACTACCGCCAACTCTTCGATCTCACCGGTAGGACGGCCGTGGTGCTGGGCGCGGCCTCGGGCATCGGCCAAGCCTCGGCACATGCACTGGGCGCGATGGGCGCGCACGTGGTGTGCGCGGACCGCGATGCCGATGGCGCGCAGGCAACGGCCGAGCAGATCGCGCAATCGGGCACGGGCTCCGCCGAATGGCGCAGCACCGACGCAGCGAGTGGCGCGGACATCGCCGCCCTGGCCGCGCACACGCTGGCGGCGCGCGGACGCATCGATGTCGCGGTCGCAACGCCGGCGCTCAACATCCGCAAGCTCATCGTCGACTACACGGACGAGGAGTTCGACCAGGTCGTGAACCTGAACCTGAAGGGCGCCTTCCATTTCATGCGTCGCTTCGGCACGCCGATGATGAAGCAGGGAAGCGGCAGCCTCATCCTGTGCTCGTCGATGCGGGCGGTGACGATCGAACCCGGCCTTGGAATCTATGCAGCCACAAAGGCCGGCATCGCGCAGATGGTCAAGGGCTTCGCGTCCGAGGTTGGAAGCTACGGCGTGCGCGTCAACGCGGTCATGCCCAGCATCATCGAGACCCGGCTGACCGCTCCGCTCAAGGAGCGTCCGGCCATCTACGACACCTACGCGGCCCACACGGTATTCAATCGCTGGGGGCAGCCGTCGGAGGTGGGTTCGGCGGTGGCCTTTCTCGCATCCGACGCGGCCAGCTACATCACGGGCAGTTCGCTGTCGGTGGATGGCGGGTGGACCGCGATCGACGGCCCGCCCACGGGCCTGACGGCCACGCGACCGTCCGAGTAGGACGAAGGCCGCCAGCCAATGGATGGCATGACAGTCTCCTTCAGTGACCGGGGTGGGAGCGGGGCGACAGTTGCGTGCGCAGCCACGCCGCCAGGTCGGCCATCACCTGGGTGCCCAGCGTCGATACCGCGGTGAAGTGAATGCAGGCGTGGATGGCACCGGGGTAGTGGCGGTGTTCGGTCGGCACGCCCGCCTGCGCGATGCGCAGCGCCAGCGCATGGCCTTCGTCACGCAGCGGATCGTGGCCCATGGTGGCCAGCCAGGTGGGCGGCAGCGTGTCCAGTGCCTGCGAATGCAACAAGGCGAAATCGGAATGCCGCGCCAGCGCTTGGCGCCCGCCGAGGTAGCAGTCGACAAACCATTGCATGACGCCGGTGGTGAGGAACTTGCCCTCGCCGTTCTCGACCATCGAAGGGCTCGGCTCGCTGTAGTGCTGGGCGACGGGATAGACGAGGCCCAGCGCACGCGGCGCGATCGCGCCGGCTGCACGCAGCGCCGCCACGGCGGCGAGCTGCGCGCCCGCGCTGTCGCCGGCCAGCGCGATGCGCGACGGATCGGCGCCGAGCTCGTGCGCGTGCGCGGCCACCCAGCGCAGCGCACAGGCCACGTCGTCCGCCGCCGCTGGAAAAAGATGCTCGGGCGCCAGCCGGTAGTCCACCGCCACCACCACGGCGGCCACGTCATGGCACAAGGTGCGGCAAACCTTGTCGTGGGTTTCGAGGTCGCCGATCACGAAGCCGCCACCGTGCACGTAGAGCAGCAAGGGAAGCGGCCCCTGGGCGTCGGGCTGGTAGATGCGCAGCGTCAACCGGCTGCAGGGTCCGTCGATGACGCGGTCGTTCGCCGACGCGATGGCCGGCGCCGGCAGCCCCAGGCCGGCGGCCAGGTCGCGGTAGATCTGGCGCGCCACCGGCGGCGGCAGCGACTCCAGCGGCGGATTGCCTTGGGCGGCGGCTTGCGCCAGAAAGCCGGCCAGCGCCGGGTCGAGAGGCGCCGTGTCGAGCACGGTGGGGATGGAAGGGTGGGTCATTGCAGGTCAGATGTAGGTCGATGCCAGCCCGCCGTCGACCGGGATGGTGGCGCCGCTGATCCAGCGCGCCTGGTCACTGCACAGCCACGCGATCACCGGCGCGATCTCGTCGGCGAAGCCGGGGCGCAGCATGCGGTGCGCATCGGCCTGCACCCGCTCCTGGCCGAGCATGCTCACGAAATCGCCCAGGATCGGCGTGAACACCGGACCCGGCGCGACGCAGTTCATGCGCACGCCGTGTTCCAGAAACCATTTCTGCGACTGCGTGGCACTCCAGACGATCAGCGCTTCCTTGAAGTACTGGTAGCAGCTCTCCTGCGGCACGGGGTGGTCGCGCAGCCAGTGGGCGCCGGCCTCGAAGCCTTGCGCGGCGGCCAGGGCCTTGTGCGGCTCCAATCGCTGCGGCCATTCGGCGCCGAGGATGGAGGCCACGTTGACGATGGAACCGCCACGCGGGATGCGTGGCAGCGCCTGTTCGGTCAGATGGCGCAGCCCCAGGTAGTTGATGTCGGCGACCAGCTTGACCGGCGCCGTGCCGGGCACGCCGGCGATGTTGCACAGTGCGTCGAAGCGCTCGGGCAATTGCGCCACGGCGGCATCGATGGCGGCGACAGAACCCAAGTCGGCCTTGACGAAACCGTCGAGCGTGAGGCTGGGGTCGTTGCGGTCGATGCCGATGATGCGGGCGCCGGCAAAGCGCGCGACGCGCACGACCTCGGCGCCGATGCCCGACGACACGCCAGTGACGACGATGGTTTTTCCTTGAAGCTGCATGAAATGTCTCCTCGGGGGTTCAGTCGATGGCACTCAGAACGGATAGGGATGCGGCGCCTGCTTGATGGTCAACCACTGCCACTGGGTGTATTCCTCCCAGTCGGCCGGGCCGCCCACGCTGCTGCCGTTGCCGGCGATGCCGGGGCCGCCGAAGGGGTTGACGCACTCGTCGTTGACGGTCTGGTCGTTGATGTGAACCATGCCGGAGTTCAACTGCGCGGCGATCGCCATGGCCCGTCCGATCGATGGCGAGATCACCGCCGAGGCCAGGCTGCCCTGGTGGTTGTTGGCCAGGGCCACGGCCTCCTCGTCGCTCTTGAAGGTGATGATGTTGGCGACGGGGCCAAACACTTCTTCGTCATACGCGCGCATGCCGGCCTTCACGCCCGCCAGCACCGTGGGTTTGTAGAACAGGCCGTCGCTGCTGCCGCCGGCCAGCAACTGCGCGCCGGCGGCGATGCTGTCCTGCACGATGGCGTGCACGCGGTCGCGCTGCTTGGCGTCGATCAGCGGGCCCAGGGCCACCTGGCCGCTGGCGCCGTCGCCCACCGGCAGGTGCTGGGCCTTCGCGACAAGACGCTGCGTCAAGTCGGCGGCGATGCTCTCGTGCACGATGATGCGATTGGTCGCCATGCAGATCTGCCCCTGGTGCAGATAGGCACCCCAGGCCGCATTGCTCGCGGCCACGTCGAGGTCGGCGTCTTCCAGGATGATCAGCGAGTTGGCGCCGCCCAGCTCCAGCGTCACCTTCTTCAGATGACGCCCGGCCAGTTCGCCGATGCGCCGGCCCACGGCGGGCGAGCCGGTGAAAGCGATCATCGGCACCTGCGCATCGGTCACCAGGGCTTCGCCGGCGGCGGCGTCGCCGGGCAGCACCTGCAGCAGGCCGCCGGGCAAGCCAGCCTCTTCGAACACGCGGGCGATCATGAAGCCGCCGCTCACCGGCGTGCGCGAGTCGGGCTTGATCACCACGCCGTTGCCGGCCGCGAGGGCCGGCGCCACGGCGCGAATGGTGAGGATGAGTGGAAAGTTGAAGGGCGAGATCACGCCCACCACGCCACGCGGCACGCGCCGCGCCAGGCTGGTGGTGCCGCTCGCGCTCGGCAGGATCTGGCCTTGTGCCTGCAGTGGCATCGCCGCCGCCAGATGGCACAGGGTGATTGCCTCGCGCACCTCGTGCTGTCCCTTGGGCAGGATGGCGCCAGTCTCCCGGGCGACGTAAAGCGCCAGCTCGTCGAAGTGCTGCTGGAACAACGCCGCGGCCCGTTGGAACACCGCGGCCTTCTCGCGCGGCGCGACCTGCGCCCAGCTTTTCTGCGCGCGCGCCGCGGCGGCCGTGGCCAGTGCCACATCCTGCGCGTCGGCGATGCCGACGGCCGCCATCACCTGGCCCGTGGCCGGTTCGACGACGTCGCGCACACCGCCTGCGGACGCGATCCACCCGCCATTGAACACCTTGCCGGCCCAGGCCGCCGCATCCAGGAACGCCAGCTTCTCCGAAACACCCATGACTCACCCCTTGCGTAAAAGTTGATCGGCCGGCCGCGGGCGGAAATGCCCGCGGCAGTGCCTTCTTTTCGCAACGGGCGTACCAGCGGCGCCGCGGCGGGGTGGCACGACGCCATGCGCGAGGCCGGTTTTCATTGGGGATTAGGGGAATTCCCGGATCCCTTGATAGTTATCGTGAATAACTGGTTTACCCTGATCGGCGCCTTCATCAAATGATCAAAAATCGGCCGCTCGTTTCACCAATCGATGAGCTCGGAATTGACCAAACTCACTGCCTCGCCGGTCCCGGAGCGGATCTCGCTGGCCGACGTGGCGCGCGCCACCGGCGCTGCGCTGGGCCGGTTCGACGGTGCCGAAGTGGCGCGTGCGATGAGCCGCTTCGAGGCATCGCATGTGGGCAGCGAAGAACACCCGACGATTGCCGACATCAGCGAATGCCTGTTCTTTTCGCCCGGTGACGGCCGCATCTGGCTGCAGGATCAGCGCATGGTGCTTCTGCACACCGAGGCGCTGGGCTCTCTGCGGCGCGAGCTGATCGACAGCCTGGGCCAGGAGAAGGCCCGCGGCCTGTTCACGCGCGCGGGCTATGTCAGCGGCGCGCGCGACGCGCAGCTGGTGCGCGAGCATTGGCCCGAGGCGGAGCCGGCCGCGGCCGCCATGGCCGGCACCCGCCTGCATGCCCTGGAAGGCCTGGTGAAGGTCGAGCTGGTGCACGCGCGCTACGACCCCGAGACCTCGGACTACGAGGGCGAATTCCTCTGGCACCACTCGAGCGAAGACGACGAACACATCGCGGCCTACGGCATCGGCGGCTCGCCGGCCTGCTGGATGCAGGTGGGCTATGCCACCGGCTACGTCAGCACGCTGTTCGGGCGGCTGGTGGTGTTCCGCGAGGTCGCCTGCCGCTCGATGGGCGAGAGCCAATGCCGCGTGATCGGCAAATCGGCGGAGCGCTGGGACGATGTGGAAGAAGACATGCGCTACCTGCGCGCGCGCGACTTCGTCGGAGTGTCTCGGTGCGGCGGCGCAGCGCCGCAAGCCGCGGAGTTGCCCACGTCGCCGCGCAAGAGCGACGCGATGGTTGGCGCGTCATCGGCCTTCAACGCGGCCTGCCACCTGTTGCATCGCGTGGCGCCGACCACCGCCACTGTGCTTTTCACCGGTGAGTCCGGCGTCGGCAAGGAAAAGTTCGCCAGCATGCTGCACAACATCAGCCCGCGGCGCGACAAGCCCTTCATCGCAGTGAATTGCGCCGCCATTCCGGAGACGCTGATCGAGTCGGAGCTGTTCGGCGTGGAACGCGGCGCCTACACCGGCGCCGGCGCAGCGCGGCCGGGACGCTTCGAGCGCGCCCACGGCGGCACACTGTTCCTGGACGAGATCGGCACGCTGAGCTACGCGGCCCAGGGCAAGCTGCTGCGCACCCTGCAGGAGGGCGAAGTCGAGCGCGTGGGCGGCACGCGCAGCGTACAGGTGGACACGCGCGTCATCGCGGCCACCAACGTCGATCTGCGCCAGGCCGTGCGCGAGGGCAAGTTCCGCGACGACCTGTTCTTCCGGCTCAATGTCTTTCCCATTCACCTGCCGCCGCTGCGCGAGCGGCGCGATGACGTGCCTCTCTTGATGAGCCATTTCCTGCAGCACTACGGCCGCAAGCACGGCCGGCAGGTCGCCGGCTTCACGCAAGCCGCCGTCAAGGCGCTTCTGAACTACGACTACCCCGGCAACATCCGCGAACTGCAAAACCTGATCGAGCGCGCTCTGATCGTCGCGCCCGAGGGCGGCCTGCTCGAAGTCCACCACCTGTTCACGAGCGGCGAGACGCTGGATAAGAACGTGCTGTCGGTACGACCGGATGGCCACTTGGCTGGCGCGGGCGCTGCCGACGCCGCGCCTCCGCAGGCCAGGCCTGCGAGTCACGCCGTGCCGGACCACGTCGGCTCCGGTTCATTGGGACAAGTGGAAGAAACGCTGATACGCCGTGCGCTGGAACAATGCGGAGGAAACCTCTCCGCGGCGGCGCGCATGCTGGGCGTCACGCGTCCCCAACTTGCCTACCGTGCGCGCAAGCGCGGCATCACGGGCTGACGACCGCCTCCCAGCGACTCGCGCCGACGTTGCACAATCCGTCGCATGTCGACCATCACTCTGTACGTTTGCGCGCCAGCGCGACTGGACCACTGACGTGTCCAGGAGTCCATTTGCGCCGGGCAGTGCATGCGAATTCCCGAACTGAAACGGCGGCTGCGCGAAGCCGGAGCGGGCCCGAGCCACGAGCACCGGATCTTGCGGCTGTGGTCCCATGCGCTACCCCGAAACAGCGGCAAGCGTCGACCAGAGAGCTTCTTTCCGTCGTCGCTGCTGGCTGCCCTGCCGTCCATCGAAGCTGAGCTTGCGGGGCTGGCGCGCATCCATGCGGTCCACCCCGGCGCCGATGGTTCCGAGCGGTTGCTCGTCGCCCTCGCGGATGGTCAGACCGTGGAGAGCGTGTTGCTGCCTCGGGACGGCCTGTGCGTCTCGTCGCAGGTCGGGTGCGCCGTCGGATGCCGGTTCTGCATGACGGGCCGCGACGGATTGCTGCGCCAACTGGGAAGCGCCGAGATCATTGCCCAGGTCGCCCTCGCGCGCGTACGCAGGCCGGTACGCAAGGTGGTGTTCATGGGCATGGGCGAACCGGCCCATAACCTGGACAACGTGATGGAGGCGATCGACCTGCTCGGCACGGTGGGCAACATCGGCCACAAGAATCTGGTGTTCTCCACCGTGGGCGACCCTCGCGCATTCGAGAGACTGCACCAGCAGCGCGTCAGACCGGCGCTGGCACTCTCATTGCATACCACCAAGGTTGAGCTGCGCAGAAGACTCCTTCCGCGCGCTCCGCACATGAGTCCCGAGGAGCTGGTCGCCGCCTGCGAACGCTATGCAAGAACCACCGGCTACCCGATCCAGTACCAGTGGACGCTGCTGGAAGGTGTGAACGACGGGGAAGAGGAGATCGAAGGCATCGTCAGACTGCTCTCGGGTAAGTACGGCGTGCTGAACATGATCCCGTTCAACGCGGTGGATGGCGTGGCGTTCGACCGCCCGTCGTGGGAGCGTTGCGAGCAGATGGCTCGCACGCTGCACCAGCGGGGCATTCTGACGAAGCTGCGCTATTCGGCCGGCCAGGACGTCGACGGCGGGTGCGGCCAGCTGAGGGCGCGCGCAGCCGAAATACAGGTGCCGCTTCGAAGGGCCGAAGACTGGCGTTAGGCCCGACCCGGGTCGAGAATGACCGCGTGTTTTCGCTGTCCATCGTCCAACATGCAATGCTGCGCGCCCTGGCAGACGGTGCACTGCAGCCGATCGAGACTCAAGCCGTTCTCCTCGACAGCGATGGCGTCCGGTTCGTCTTGCGCACGGTGTCGAGCCTCGCGCGCAAGGACAAGGCGCGCCATGCCGCGGCGGCCGCGGATCCACTCGGCGACTACGACCGTTCTCTGTTCGTAGCCGACCTCGCGCCCTCGCACTACGTCCTGCTGAACAAGTTCCAACTGCTCGCCGGCCATGTGCTGCTCGTCACGCGCCGCTTCGAACGCCAGGAGTGCCTCCTTAGCGTCGAGGATTTCGCGGCGCTCATCGCTTGCCTGAGCGAAGTCGATGGACTCGGCTTTTACAACGGGGGCGTCGAAGCCGGGGCCAGCCAGCGGCACAAGCACCTGCAGCTTGTGCCGCTTCCGCTCGCAGACGAGAGCCCGGACGAAGTACCGATGGAGCGGGTGCTCGGCAGCGGCTCGCTGCTGCCGTTCAGGCATGCGTTCGCACGTCTGGCGCCGCAAGCGACGGCGCCCGAGCTGCATGCCCTCTATCGCGAGTTGCTTCACCGGTGCGGCATTTCAGCCATCGCCGGCGAAGAGGGCGAGCTGCAATCGGCGCCTTACAACCTGCTGGTTCGCCGAGGCTGGATGCTCGTCGTGCCGCGTTCGCGCGCATGCTTCGAATCGATTCCCGTGAACGGGATCGGCTTCGCCGGCTCATTGTTCCTGCGTTCGCAAGAGGCGCTGGACCGCGTCCACGCAATAGGGCCGATGCAGGTGCTGCGCGCGGTTGGGATGCCGCAGGACGTGCCTCACGACGCGTGACGAGCTCAGCCGACATCCGGCGCGGCCAGCTGCGCAGGGTGGCTGCCGAGGATCTGCTCGATGGTCCTGACCGACTGGGGGTGCCCGAATTTCCTGTACGGAAAGTAGCGGGGGCCGACGTAGATCTTCTCGATATCGGCCGGCACGTCAGCGAACGCGGCGGAATAGGCGCCATGAACGAAGAAGGCATTGGCGCCCGAATGGGAGTTGCAGCACACCAGCCGATAGCCGAATCGTTCGAACAGTTTGGCGAAGCTGGTCAGTGAAGCGCCGAAGTAGTCATCGCCTTTCCAGCTGTGCTTCGCGTCATAGACGATCTGGAACTCCACGGGCGGCGGGAACTTGCCGTTGTATTCGACGATGAACAGCTTCGGCTCGAGCCCGCTGGCCAACAGTTTCTCGGCAAAGTAGATGTCGTTGCCGTCCAGGTCGAGCGAGATGACGTCGATATGGGTCGACGAAATCCTGCTCAGCCCTTGCTGCACCAGCGGCAGGATGTTGTCCAGCGTGATCCAGTCGCGGAGGTAGGCGAACCGGTCACTGTTCGGGTCAATGCTGATCCTGAGAGTGTCGCCGCCGACCCAGAAGCCTTTCCAGCCCAGCGAAGCCAGGATCAGCGTGTTGTTCTCCGTCCCGTCGCCGACACCGAACTCGATGTAGACGCCTTTCTTCAGGCAGTCGATTCGCTTCAGGATCTCGAGGGTGAGGCCATCCTCATCGGTCTGGGAGAAGCACTTCTTTCCGTAGCGGTTGAGCGGATTGGGATGATCGGTCCGGGCCGATCGGGTCTGGTGGTGGAGCGTGAGGTCGAACAGTCCGCTGATGGCGGCTCCGACCTGGCGTCCCTGAGTCGACAGCACCTGCATTCTTGTTCTCAGGTTGTTGAAGAGGCGCATGGCTGGGTGTCCGAAGAGTTGATCTGCTCCAAAGAACGGCCCTGGCCAACCAAAGCGACGAAGGGCGCCCGCTACAACTTGTTCGCTGCCATCTCCCAGGCCGACGCTGGGAAAGTGAAATCGAAGTATTCGAATTACAACTCTGCGCCCCCTCGAGCACAAGTTCGCATCCGCGATGGAGCCTCACTCACAACGCGTCCTCCTGCCCGAGGACGCTTTGGCGCCGGCGCGATTTCGGCTGAGGTAGCTGCAGGCCGCCGCGAGCACGG
>NZ_RWKI01000015.1 GCF_003984645.1 Variovorax sp. MHTC-1 | reverse complement strand
TCTCGGCCGATCACGGGCAAATCAGCCCGACCGCAGGGACCGGGCCTGCACCCACCTTCGCGCTCGATGTCGCCCAGCTCGGCGGCATGTACGCCAACAAGATCATGCTGATCGGCACCGAGGCCGGGCTCGGCGCGCGCAATGCCGGCACCATCCAGGCTGCGAACGGCGCGGGCACCTTGGCCGGGGCCGGTCAGCTCGTCGTCACCGCGGCCGGGCGGCTGGAGAACATCGGCACCCTGCAGGCCAGCGCTGGTGCCAACCTGTCCGCCGACAGCCTGGCCAACAGCGGCAGCATCGCCAGCGGCGGCGAACTCAAGATCGCCACCCAGGGCACGCTCGGGAACGCGGGCGGCACGCTCGAAGGCCCGAGGGTCGAATTCGCGAGCGCGGGCGGCGACATCGACAACCGCGGCGGCACCATCCGCCAGACCAGCGGCGTCGGCCTGACGGTGGCGGCGCCGCGCTTGAGCAATACCGCGGGTGGCGTGATCGGGGCGGAGCCGATTCCCGAGGCGCCTGCGCAGCCCAATCCCGGCACAGGCACGGGCGGCACAGGCACCGGCGGCACCACGGACCCCGGCACGCCGACCACGGGCGATGGTGGTGGCACTGGCACTGGCACTGGCACTGGCACCGGCAGCAGCGGCGGCACGGCGCCGTCACAGCCCTACATGCCTCCCGCCCCCGGCAGCGTCACCGCAGCGGGTTCCATCCTCAACGATGGCGGGCGCATCTACGCGGGCGGCCCGATCGCGCTGCAAACGCCGCAGGTCAACAACAACGGCGGCACGCTCGCGACGACCAGCCTGGCGGCCAGTGGCCCGAGCTTCAGCAACGTGGGCGGCACGGTCAACGTTGCGAACAACTTCAGCGCCCATGTCGACCGCTTCGACAACACCGGCGGCACGCTGCGCGCCGGCAGCCTGAACATCGCCGCCGCGGGCGACCTGGTCAACCAGGACGGCAAGCTCGAGAGCAATGGCGATGCGAGCCTGAGCGCGGGCGGCGCGCTCCACAACGCGCGAGGCATCGTCTCGGCCGCGGGCAGCTTGACGGCCAATGCCAGCGGCGCACTCGACAACAGCGCCGGCACCTTGCTGGCCAACCAGGGCGTTGCCCTCGATGTGCAGTCGCTCGACAACAGCAAGGGCATCATCCAGTCGGCCACCGCCGGCACGCGGCTCACGGTGGCGAACCAGGTGCTCAATGCAGAGGGCACGATCGGCGCGGCCACCGACCTGTCGGTCCAGGCGGGGAGCCTGAACAACAGCGGCAGTTTGCGCGGCGGCAACGACACAGCGCTCGAGGTCGCCGGCACGCTCATCAACGACGGCAGCATCACGTCCGGCCGCCACACGACGATCACCGCCGGCAGCCTGCAGAGCACCGGCGTGCTCGGCGCCGGCATCCAGGCCGACGGCAAGCTCGGCAGCGCCGGCGATCTGCGCGTGACGACCACCGGTGCGCTGGTGGCTACAGGCACCCAGCTCGCCGCGGGCGGTGCCGCGCTGCAGGGCGCGAGCATCGATCTGTCCTCGAGCAGCACCAGCGCTGCGAACCTCGCGCTGACCGCCACCCAGGGCAACGTCAGCACGAGCGGTGCGACGGTCGTCACGCCGGGCACGCTGAGCGTGAGCGCCAACGTGCAGTCCGCTCAAACGCTGGTGAACGATGCGGGCACCCTCAATGCGGGCCAGCTCGACCTCCGCGCCTCGAACGTCACCAATGCGAATGGTGGCGAGATCGTGCAGACCGGCACCGGTGCCACCACCATCGCCACCTCGGGTGCCATCGACAACACCCAGGGCCGCATTGCCACCAACGGCCAGGACCTGAGCCTCTCGGCCGCGAGCATCACCAGCACCGCAGGCCAGATCGAGCACGCGGGCAGCGGCACCCTGAGCATTGGCGGCGGCAGCTACAGCGGCGCCAACGGCCAGATCACCGGTAACGGGGCGCTGGTCGTCAACCTTGCGGGCGCCTTCAACCAGGACGGCGGCAACACCTACGCCAAGCAAATCACCCTCGATGCCGGCGCCTTGAGCAACCAGGGCGGCAAGATCGTCCAGGGCGAAGCAGGCGCCACGCGCATCACGGTGGTGGGCGCCTTGAACAACAACGCCGGCACCATCGCCAGCAACGGAAACACTGCCGTTGCCGCAGGCAGCTTGAGCAACCAGGGCGGCACGATCCGTGCGGCCGAGACTTCGAACCTTGGCCTGACAGTCGGCGGCATGCTGGACAACAGCAAGGGCGAGATCGGCGCCGGCGGCAGCACCACGCTGAATGCCGGCAGCCTGAACAACAGCGCCGAAGGGCGGGTCACCGCGGTGGGCGATCTCAGCGCGACCGTCGCCGGTACCCTGGCCAACGTCGACGGCACCCTGGCTGCCAACGGCAATACCACCATTGAAGCCGCGGACCTGGACAACACCCGCGGCACCGCCGCAGCTGTCAACGGCGATCTGCGCGTCACCACTGCGGGCGTCACCACCAACACCGCTGGCAAGCTGCAAGCCGGCGGCAACGTCGCGCTGGCCAACGGCGGGCTGGTGAACATCGGCGGCAAGGTCGGCGGCAACAGCCTCTCGGTCGACACCCGCGGCAATGCGCTCGACAACACGCAGGGCACGCTGGCGGCGACGCAGGGCGTCGACCTGAAATCGGGCGCGCTCACCAACACCGCCGGCCTGATCCAGTCCGGCGGCGCGGTGCGCATCGACACCAATGGCCAGGCGCTCATCAATACTGCAGCCGCCAGCTACGACAACAAGCAGGGCGGCATCACCAGCGGCGACACGCTGACGTTAAGCACCGGCGCCGTGAACAACACGGCTGGCTTCATCGGCGCGAAGGGCGCGCTGAGCGCCAGCACGCAAGCCTTTACCAATGCCACCGGCGGCCTGGTGCTCGGCCAGGGCGCGGTGACCATCCACACCAACGGCGCCGGCTACGACAACCGCGGCGGCCAGACGCAGGCCATCGGCGACCTGCGCATCGATGCTGGCGCCATCGACAACACCGCCAGCCTGATCCGCTCGCTCGCGACGACGACGCTGAATGCGGGCGCGCTGGCGAACGCCAGCACGCAGGGCACGGACCAAGGCATCGAGGGCAAGAACGTTGTCATCGGCGCGGGCCATCTCGACAACACCTCCGGCGCGATTCGCGCCGATGTCAATGTCACCATCGCCAGCGGCGGCACTGTCAACAACACGGCAGGGCTCATCTCGGCGGTCGGCGCGCTCCAGATCAAGGATACGAACGCGGCCAATCCGGCAGCGAAGACGCTTGCCATCACGAACACCAACGGCACGCTGGTTGCCGACAAGAGCCTGCGGCTCGATGCGGCGGCCTTCAGTGGCGATGGCAAAGCCGTCGCGGGCCAAGACCTGAGCATCAGGCTCACGCAGGACCTCGTGAACAACGCGGAAGTCAGCGCCAACGGTGACCTGACCTACGCGACGACAGGCAACCTCACCAACAACGGCAAGTTGCTGGCAGGTGGCACGCTCACGGTGGGCGGCAACAACGTCGACAACACCTCCGCTGCGGAGATGACCGGCACGAACACGGCCGTCAGTGCCGCCGGCACGCTCACCAACCGTGGCCTGATCGACAGCAGCGGGGAGACGCAGATCGATGCCGGCATGCTGAACAACGTAGGCGCCGGGCGAATCTACGGCGACCGCATCTCCATCTCGGCCGGCACTCTCAACAACGACGTTGAAACCATCAACGGCCAGACGAGGAGCGGCTCGATCGCCGCACGCGGCGATCTGGACATCGGCGCAGGCACCCTCAACAACCGCGAGCACGCACTGATCTTCAGCGTGGGTGACATGTACATCGGCGGCGCATTGGACGCCAACCGCTTCGCCATCGGCAAAGCAGGAGCGATCAACAACGCCAGTGCCACCATCGAGTCGCTCGGCGCCATGAGCCTGGCTGCGGTCGCTATCAACAACATCGATGCGCACATGCAAGTGGTGCGGCGTGACTATGCTCCCACGCCGAGCGACCCTGCGCATCCCGTGACGATCATTCCTACCGGGCTGGGCGTGGAGATGCCGTGGGAGCCCGCGTACATCGCGACGGACGACGCCAGGAACTGGGCCACGATCCAAAACGGTCAACTCGTCACCGGCAAGGGCTGGACCGTGATGACGCGCACGGATACCGTGCACCGCGACGAGGCGGTCAATCCCGCCGATCCCGGCCGTATCGTGTCGGGCGGGGACATGACCATCGACGGCATGCTGCACAACCGCGACAGCCATGTGTTGTCGGGCGGCCGATTGACCATCGACCCCGCCAATGTCGACAACACCCCGACGATGGGGCAGGAGGTGATCGACCACGGGGGGACCGGCATCTTCGTGCCCGGCGTCACGGGCAACAACATGGTCCCTTTCGCCATTCCGATAGAGCAGGAAGTTCGCACCATCGCGGTGGGCACCAACCGGATCGAGCAGTTCACCAACGCCACCTCGATCCAGGGGCCCGGTGTGGCACGTTCCGTCAGTGTTGCGGCCCAGGCGGGGGCCGCGGGCAGCGGCGTCTCTGGTGGGCGGGCGGGAGCGATCCTGGAAGTCCCCTCCGCCGTCGGTGGGGTCGTCAAGACCAGCAGCAGCACCGCCGATGCGACTGGTTCGGCCGCTGGCGCATCGGGCACCGCCGGCAGCAGCACCATCGCGCTGGTCGTTCGCACCAGCACGCCGAACACCACCATTCCGAGCGCGAGCCTGTTCGGGCTCCACGCGGGGCCCGGCAGCTACCTCGTCGAGACCGACCCGCGCTTCGCCAACTACCGGCAATGGCTGTCCAGCGACTACCTGCTCAACGCGCTGGGTCTGGACCCCAACTTCCTCCAAAAACGCCTGGGCGACGGGTTCTATGAGCAGAAGCTCATCCGCGAGCAGGTCGCCCAGCTCACCGGCTACCGCTATCTCGACGGCTTCTACTCGGACGAAGAGCAGTACACCGCGTTGATGAATGCCGGGGCCACCTTCGCGAAGGCGTACGGCCTGCGTCCGGGCGTGGCGCTGACAGCCGAGCAGATGGCCCAGCTGACCAGCGACATCGTGTGGCTGGTCGAGCAGACCGTGACGCTCCCTGACGGCAGCACCCAGCGCGTGCTCGTGCCGCAGGTGTATGTGCGGGTGCAGCCCGGCGACATCGACGGCAGCGGCTCGCTGCTGTCGGCCGACCGAATGGTCATCAAGGGTGCGCCGGGAGGGGGTGACCTCATCAACCGCGGCACCATTGCCGGGCGCACGCTGGTCTCCATCAACGCCGACAACATCAACAACCTGGGCGGTCGCATCGCCGGAGGCAGCGTCGCGCTCGATGCCAGGAACGACCTCAACAACATCGGCGGCAGCATCACTGCGCACGACGCCGCCGTTCTGACGGCCGGCCGCAACATCAACATCGAGACCACGACCAGCACGCAGAAGGGTGCCCAGGCCGGCATGACCAACATCGACCGCGTGGCGGGCGTGTACGTCACCAACCCCGGCGGCACGCTGGTCGCCAGCGCGGGCAATGACGTCAACGTGGTCGGCGCCATCATCGCCAACACGGGCAAGGACAGCCGCACGCTGATCAACGCGGGCCACGACATCAACCTCGGCACCGTGACCGAAGCCCGGAACAGCGCGATGCTTTTCAACGCGCGCAACTTCCGCGTGGAAGCCAGCAGCCAGGAAGTCGGCAGCCAGGTCGTCGGGGGAGGAAGCGTCACGCTCAAGGCTGCCAACGACATCAATGCCAGAGCCGCCGGCGTTGCCGCAGAGGGCACCCTGGTGGTCATTGCCGATCGCGACGTCAACATCACCGAAGGGCGTGCGACCCGTTCGACGGCGTTCGCATCCTATGAGGAGAAGAAGTCCACCTTCTCCAAGAGGACCTCGACGCTCATCGGCTCCGAGGCCGACAACACCTCGATCGGCAGCAGCTTCAGCGGCGGCAACGTGGTCATCTCCGCCGGCAACGACCTTGCCGTCAGGGGCAGCAGCGTCGTCGCGCAGGATCTGCTGAGCCTGAGCGCCGGGCGCGACGTGCGCATCGAAAGCTCGCAAGACCACGGCAACGGCAGCAGCTACTCGGCCAGCAGCAAGAAGGGGTACTCGGCGAGCTGGGCCAGCGGCCTCAGCTACGGCAGCGGCTTCAACAACCGCGCCGAGGCCGGAAGCAGCACCACGCAGGTCGGCAGCACGGTCAGCGGCGGCAACGTCAGCATCGACGGCGGGCGCGATGTGCAGGTCATTGCCAGCAACGTGCTGGCCGACAAGAACATCGCCATCACCGCTGGCCGGAACATCGACATCCTCTCTGCGCAGGACGTTCAAAGCTCCAGCTCCGTCGGCACCCACGCGAACAAGACCTTCGGATTCCAGCCCGGCCTGGCGCCGCGGCACACGGCGTACGCGAACGTCAGAGGGACGGAGAACGGCACCGGGGATTCCAGCACCGCCGTTACCAGCCTGCTCAGCGCCAACGGCGGCAACCTCACGATGGTGGCCGGGCTGGATTCCAAGTACAGCGGGTCGGGCCAAGGCAACATCACGACCGAAGGCGCGGACCTGCTGGCGAAAGACAAGGTCACGCTCTCCGGCAACGCCGTGAACCTGAACGCCGCCACCTCCAGCGGCCGCAGCACGCACAGCGCGGAAGTCAAGAACCACACCATCGGCGCGCAGCTGACCGGCACGGTCGGCGGCGCCATCACGCGCGCCTACGACATGGCGCAGGAGTCGAAGAACACCGACGACAGCCGCTTGCAAGGCGCGTTGGCCCTGAAGGCCGGCTACGACGCCTACAAGCTCGCCACCGACGGCGCGCTGGGCCAGGGCATCCAGGGCCTGAGCGCGCCCGGGGCGAGCGGCGACCCCGCCGGCGCCGCCTTCGGCGTGAGCGTGAGCGAGCAGCGCAGCAAGCAACGCTCGGCGAGCGCGGAGAGCGCCACCACCCAGCGCGGCACCAACATCCAGGCCGGCAGCATCGACATCACTGCGCGCGAGACCGACATCAACATGACCGGCGCCAAGCTGCAGGCGCGCGACATCAGCCTGGACGCGAAGCGCGACATCAACCTGCTCGCCGCCCAGAACACCGCCGCCACCGCGGGCAACAGCTCCGGCCGTTCCTTCGGCGGCGGCGTCACCTTCGGCTTCGGCTCGCAGAACGGCTTCAGCATCCAGGTCAACGCCGGCAGCAACCAGGGCAAGTCGACCGGCAACGAGGTCCGCTACGACAACACCCTCGTCACCGCCACCGACACCCTGAAGATCAAGAGCGGCGGCGACCTCAACATGCGAGGCGCGCAGGTGGCCGGCGACACGGTCAAGGCCGACATCGGCGGCAACCTCAACATCGAGAGCCTGCAGGACCGCACCGAGTACGCGAGCCAGCAAAGCAGCGGCGGCGTCAACGTCAGCTTGTGCATCCCGCCCATCTGCTACGGCGAGCTCGCCTCGGCCACGGTCGACTACTCCAAGCAGAGAGTCAACCACAACTACCGGAGCGCCACCGGCCAGAGCGGCATCGTCGCGGGCAATGGCGGCTTCGACATCAGCGTCAAGGGCAACACCGACTTGAAGGGCGGCGCCATCACCAGCACCGCGCCCATCGACAAGAACAGCTTCACGACAGGCAGCCTGACCACCAGCGACCTGGAGAACAAGCAGCGAACGAACTCGAGCAGCACGAGCGTCAGCGTGAGCGTCAGTTCGGGGGCGAACGCCTACAGCGCCGGAACCAGCGCCGCCACCAACGCCGCGCGCAGCGTGACCAGCACCGCGCTGGCCAACCTCAACGGCGGCAGGGGCCTGCCCGGCAACACCAACCAGACCAGCCAGACCCTGAGCGTCATCAGCCCGGGCACCATCAAGATCGTGGGCACCGGCGTCAAGGAGGTCGATGACAAGAGCAACACCAACGTCGCAACCCTCACCACCCGAGACCCGGAGACGGCCAACGGCGCGCTGGTCAACACGCTGACCCTGCAGCAGGCCAAGGAGATCCCCAGGCTGCAGCAGGAAGCGCAGGATCGGCAGCGCGCAGCGCAGCTGGTGGGCAGCGTGGTCGACAACGTCATCGGGGATGTGAGCCACTCGCTGAATCGGCAGGCGCAGGAGCAGGAGAACCAGCGGGCCACCGCAGCAGGCGAGGCACCGAGGGTGGTCACTGCGTGGGCGGACGGCTCGACCGAGAAGATCGTCCTGCATGGGCTGGCGGGGGTCATCCAGGCCAGGGTGAGCGACGGCAGCGTGCTGGTGGGGGCCACGGCGGGTGCGATCAACGAGGCGATGCTGCCCGTGCTGGTGGAGTACTTGAAGAAGAACGGGTACGACTACGAGGATCCAGCGCTGACGCGGGAACAGAAAGCGCAGAAGAAGCAGGCCTTCGATAGCCTGCTGACGGCCGGATCGACCTTGCTGGGTGCTGCAGTCGGTGCGGCCACCGGCGATGCGGGGCTAGGTGCCACCGTGGCCAACAACGCGACGGTGAACAACTATCTCAAGCACAAGGATGTCGACAAGCTCGCCAAGAAAATCAAGGACTGCGGCGCAGATACGGTGTGCAAGGACAAGGCCATCGACGATGCTTACCGAGTCAGTACGGCCAACGACATCGAGCTGCTGAACTGCAGAGCCACGAACAACTGCGACGAACTCAAGGCCGAATATCGCAAAGGCTACGGTGCCATCCAGGATCTCATCGGCGCAGGCATGGATCCGGCAGATGTGGGCCGTATCCTGAACCTCGAGACCAACGCGCAGACCATCATCCGCAACGGTCTTGATCAGCGGCAGTGCACGACGCAGGCTTGCAGGGACAACGCCAACTATCTGGCCGGCATCGGCAAGGGCCTGAGCAAGATCACGCCAGCCGGGCTGGTGGCGGGCAGCGGCATTGCGGCGTACGAATTGACGACGGCGATCCTCAACAACGGGTTGACCGATACCGCAGTGTCACTCGCACAAGGCATTGCGGGCTTGCCGGCGGAGTTGAAGAACAGGCTCGCAAGCGATGATCCGCAGGTGAAGGGCGAGGCGCTGGTGGACGCGCTGGCTCTCGGGGGTGTAGCTACGGCGGTGACGGCCAAGTTGGGGCAAGTGGGTTATGCAGGCATCGTCAAGCAAGTCGAGTCCAGGGCGGCGGTTACGGCTGAGCAGCAAGCAGCGGACAAGCTGAAAATTGAACTAAATGCACGCGCAGACGACTATCAGCAATACGACCCCTACAGAATGGCCAACTCGCCACGAAAAGGGGGCGAGTGGGATTGGTCAAGGATGGCCCCGAACAATGGCGCTGTGCCTGGAACTACTCAAGCCGTAACCCTTGAGACTGGAACACTTGATAGATTTGGCAGTCGCTTTGGCTCGTTCTTTTCTCCTGCGGGCACACCCTATGAGCAACGCGCCCTTGGCCCCGGCTCAAAAGCAAACGGCTATGCAGAGTACGAAATACTCCGGCCGATTAATGGCGAGAGATCCGTCATCGCCCCAGCCTTTGATCAGCCTGGAGGAGGATATCAATATCAATTCAGAATTCCCGAGGTCGATGGCCGAGCTGCAACCGTAAATGACTTGCTTAAGTATGAATACATCAAGGTGAAATGATGACTGGTTTCTTGTTGGATAAGAGATATCAATTAGGTGGGATGGCGGCTCAGGAGCTCGAATCGCTGCGCGAGACTGTCTATGGCGCAATTCGTCGCGAACTCCAAAGACTTTCCATTTCAGCTCAGGATTGTGTGATTGGGATGCCTGATGCCGGTGATGATGGGGTTGTGTGCTTTCATGATGAAAACGGTATGTGGGTGTTCTATATTGCCGAGCGAGGGAAAAGATGTGCTCCAGCCTTCTTTTCAAGCGCATGGGATGGGGCTAACTACCTTATTTGGTATTTGGCTGCGAGTCCTTATGGTGGGAACGGAGATGTCGGTCGAATACCAAGGGCAATCACGTAGTCGACGTCAGGCCAGCGATCCATTGCGGTACCTATGAGTTTTGCGCTCGGCATTGAAAGATCGGCCGCGCGTGCCTCAGGCGACTGGAAATATGGAACAGTACGTGGTTGAGATTCCAAGTTTGTTAGAAAGCAAGGAAATCTTGGATGGTAACGGAGAGTCTTAATTTCCGATAAGTTCCGCCGCCGCAATGGGTCCGGTCATGGAGGGATGATTCAACCTGATGGGTTGATCAAGCTTAACACCCCGTTTTCTAAGAAAAAGCGGCCACAGCAGTGCGACTTGATTAATGCTCAATAAATCATTGTCATTTATGTGTCCTGTATGTGGTTATCCAGACCTTAATGAGGCTCCATATGACAGTTTTGGATGCGCCACGTATAGCATCTGTCCATGTTGCGGGACAGAATTTGGATATGATGATTCTGAAGTTTCTCATTCCGTTTTGCGCGAAAAATGGGTGAATGGCGGGATGAAATGGTGGAGTGAATATTTGCCGTCATCTACTAATTGGAACCCTGTTCGACAGTTGGAAGAGGCCGGCTTGGCTTCTGGGAAATAATCGGAAGCGCCTCGCGCCAATGCTCCCGCAGAGGACGTCCGCAGCATTGGCTCCAGCTCCGTCGGCACCCACGCGAACAAGACCTTCGGCTTCCAGCCCGGCCTGGCGCCGCGGCACACGGCGTACCGGATCGACCTTGCTGGGGACGGCAGTTGGCGCAGCTACCGGCGATGCGGGCCTGGGTGCCACCGTGGCCAACAACGCGACGGTGAACAACTACCTCAAGCATGCAGAGCTGGTGAAGAAGGATGCGGAGCTCAAGGCCTGCGCCACAGACGAGTGTCGGACGAAGATCGAAGCCAAGTGGGACAAGGTGAGCCAGGATCGCAATGCGCAGATCCAGGACAGTTGCATCAACGGCGGCGCACAGGCGTGCCGCGCCAACATCGCGGAGATGCAGGCCGACCTCGCCGAACTTGCGAAGAACGGCACCGGCAAGGGCCTCAATCAATACACGCCAGAGGAGTCCAACAACATCAAGCAGTTGCTGGAGAAGTACCGGACCAACCTCGAAGAGCTGGCGAGCATCGCTCAGAGCACGCTGGGCACAACTTACGGCAGCCCATCTGAACTAGCCTACTTGACGCCGCAGGAAGCCAAAGACCTTCAGAACTTCCGTGCTGGCACGTTCATCGATGTCGCGGGCGCGGTGATCTTGCCGGGTGGTATCAAGGTAACGGGCAAGAGTGGCAAGCAGATTGCGGAAGAAATTGTTCCACCGCCAAATGCTCGGCCGTGGGCAGGTTCGGGGCCGGCGCGCGGAGTTATCGGAATTACCGACGATACCCCAGTAACGGCCCTTCAAAATTACTATCCGCGTGGCGGAGGCACAGAATTCGTGTATGACCCGGCAACAAGGACATTCGCTGCCGGGAAGCCTGCACGAGGGCAATTTGACGGATCTGCACATGAGCAACTTGCACGTTCAATCGGCGCGAATGAGAGTAAAGTAGTTGGTGGCACTATGCAAAGGGGGCCAAATGGAGAGTTTTATACCAATGAAAATAGTGGGCACTATGGGCAGAATTGGACGCCGGAAATTCGAGCAGATTTTCAAAAATGGCTAAGTGGTCGAGCGAATAGGCCTGTGGACCATCAATCGTGGGGTAATTGATGATTAGCTTCTTTTCTACTGAAATTGACGAGCCTCCGTGGTGCTGGATCGCGGAAATGGGGCAAGGCAAGGTTTGGCTGGGTGTTCATTCGCTCGACGGATGGGTAATTCGAGTGAGCGGAAGAGTCAAATTAATCGAAAATCACGGCGACTGTGCTTTTTTGCTGCCGCTCCTTGAATACAGCCGCGCATGGTTTTATAAAAATATTGAGCAATTTCTCGTCGTCTCAAAATGGCGCGAAAAATTCCCGGAAGCGTTGTTGTTGTCTAGTGCGTTAAATTACCCTGGGTCAGACTACTGGGCTTCAAAAGCATTGGACTGGATTGGTGACAACGCGAGAGAAATCCCAGCACTCGACGATGTATTGAAGGATTTGGTTATTAGAAAAAGTTGGGCGCAGGGTGTTCGTCAGAGGATTTCTAGATTGAAGCGAAATGTGGGGGTGTGAATTTTTCGATCTGATGGACGCCGGTGGCGTTCTATCCGATGTCTCCACCGCGCTCCGTGTTTTCAAGGAAGTTTGATACGGGCAAGCTATCCGAAGGCACGTTGCGGCACATGCGCTAAACACCCTCGTCACCGCCACCGACACCCTGAAGATCAAGAGCGGCGGCGACCTCAACATGCGAGGCGCGCAGGTGGCCGGCGACACGGTCAAGGCCGACATCGGCGGCAACCTCAACATCGAGAGCCTGCAGGACCGCACCGAGTACGCGAGCCAGCAAAGCAGCGGCGGCGTCAACGTCAGCCTGTGCATCCCGCCCATCTGCTTCGGCGAGTTCGTCTCGGCCACGGTCGACTACTCCAAGCAGAGAGTCAACCACAACTACCGCAGCGCCACCGGCCAGAGCGGCATCGTTGCAGGCAATGGCGGCTTCGACATCACCGTCAAGGGCAACACCGACTTGAAGGGCGGCGCCATCACCAGCACCGCGCCCATCGACAAGAACAGCTTCACCACCGGCAGCCTGACCACCAGCGACCTGGAGAACAAGCAGCGAACGAACTCGAGCAGCACGAGCGTCAGCGTGAGCGTCAGTTCGGGTGCGAACGCCTACAGCGCCGGAACCAGCGCCGCCACCAACGCCGCGCGCAGCGTGACCAGCACCGCGCTGGCCAACCTCAACGGCGGCAGGGGCCTGCCCGGCAACAACGACCAGACCAGCCAGACCCTGAGCGTCATCAGCCCGGGCACCATCAAGATCGTGGGCACCGGCGTCAAGGAGGTCGATGACAAGAGCAACGTCAACGTCGCGACCCTCACCTCAAGAGACTCGGAGACGGCCAACGGCGCGCTGGTCAACACGCTGACCCTGCAGCAGGCCAAGGAGATCCCCAGGCTGCAGCAGGAAGCGCAGGATCGGCAGCGCGCAGCGCAGCTGGTGGGCAGCGTGATCGACAACGTCATCGGCGATGTGGCGCAGAGGCAGGGCTGGGCCGAGGGCAGCGCACCGAAGATTGCATTGCACGCGCTGTCGGGGGCCATCCAGGCCAGGGTCGGAGACGGAAGTGCGTTGACGGGCGCCGTTGCCGGTGCGCTGAATGAAGCCCTGATGCCGCAGTTGGAACAAATCCTCAAGGACGAGGGCATCAATCGCTACAACAGGGATGGAACACCCAACCAAGAGTTCAATCAACTGCTGACGGCTGCCTCCACCATGTTGGGAGCCGCAGTCGGCGCGGCCACGGGGAACGCAGGCTTGGGCGCGATGGTGACTCACAACGCCACCGTCAACAACCGTCTTCTGCACGAAAACGAGAAGGCCAAGATCAAGCAGTTGGCGAACGGTGATCCGGTGCTGGAGCAGCAACTCACGGACGCGGCCTGCTATCTCGTGCATTGTGCTGCGGGCAAGCGGGATGACGATCCCGCGAGGGCGTCCTTGCAAGCCACGGAGCAGGCAGTTGCGAACAATGCCGATGGCGAGTACACCCGCGCGCTCGAGCTGCTTCGCAACGCTCAGACGGCGACGTTGTTCAACTACACCGAAGCCGATCAACGCCTGGATCGCTTGAACGCGATCGATCCGCGGAACGTTGGTGGGCTGAACCCGCAAGAGCAACAGGCCAAGGACCGCAACATCGAGGCGTGCCGAGGGGCGAAGGGTTGCGTCGACGATGTCAACAAGCGTTATGACCGACTGGTGAGCGATCGCGCGGAGACGACGATCACGGCGATCAACGCCATGAAGGCCTTCGATCAGTGTGCGGTGGGCGATACGACGTGCGCAGTCGGATCGCTGGTGCAACTGCAGGCAGTGCGGTCTGATATGAAGGCCAGAGGGGTCACCACCGACCAAGCTGATCTAATTGGTCTCAATTCCTACGTGGCGCGGGCCTCCCAAGCAGCAGGTGATGGCATCAGTATGAAGGACGCGTTCGGCGGTGCGCTTATCGGGGCCACAGCCAGCAATGTGGGAAATGCAGGGAACTCTTCTGCAATCGCCCCGCCAGGTATTGGTGCACGAGTTCCTACGGCTGAGGCGACGCGGCTTGGGGTTGATCTTGGCAAGATCGTCATCGTCGACGGCGTGGCCACGGTTCGGATTGATCTTACGATGGAGATAAGTGCCTCTGACATTCAGAAATTGGTTTCTTACGTTAAATCGCAGGGCGCCACTAGTGCCAAAGTCGATACCGGATATCTTGCAAACCCAAAGCTCGATGAATTTTTGGCTCGAAGAGCTAACGACGGAAAACCATTCTTTGGCGGTCGAGTGGAGAGAAATCAAAATAAATCAGGAGATTACTTCATTGTTTACTAAGATTGATGAATGGCATGAGAACCGAATCTTGCATCGCGCGCGCCTGCAGCGCTTCTCATCGCTCCCTTATTGTCATTTGATAAATGACTTGCCTTCGACTTCTGAGCTACTTCCGGCAGACCGAAAGATCGATGGCAAGCCACTGCTCTTAGCGAAGGCCTCAACGCAGCTGTGGACCTTGATTACCACAAGGGAGGTTATTTCCAGTGGTGAGAACGGGCTGAAGACAATTGCGCTAGCAGACATCGATCGTCGTATCGAATTCCGTGACAAAGAAGGAGGGGTTGCCAGAAAAGACAAGGCAAAATCATTGATGCTGGGCCTCGAGGGCGTGGAAATCTGGACGCCGAGCGATGAAGTGATGTTCGCAATGGCAAATATACTCAAGGTCTTTCCTCTTGCAGGGTACGAGCATGAGTAGTGAAGTCGTATTGCTGGGCGATTCGATTTTTGATAATCGTATGCATGTTGCTGTGGGCCAGAGCGTCAAGGATCATCTTCAAGAAATGCTGCCGCATACACGAATTTCTATGCTGGCAGCTGACGGTGCGACTACGGCGGATGTCCTCGCGCAACAGAAAAACTTTGATTCCAGGTCCGCGCAATTGTTCTTGAGCGTCGGTGGCAATGATGCGCTACTACACGCTGCGCTTCTCGATACTCCTGTCGCCTCTTCTGCGGACGTGCTTCGAATTTTTTCAAATATCGGTAACTCCTTTGAGGCTACCTACAATTTAATTGTTTCCAGGTGTCTAAAGATGGTGTCTCGTATGAGCGTCTGCACGATCTACGAAGGGAGTTTTGCCGACGAAGACTACCAACGCCGCGTGAGCAGTGCCCTATCTTTTTTCAATGATCGAATAACAAAGATTGCACTCGCCAATCATGTAGAAATTTTGGATTTGCGGACTGTGTGTTCCGTCCCAGAAGATTTTGTTAAAAATATTGAACCATCGATGCTTGGAGGACGCCGGATCGCGCAGGCAGTTGCAACGTCATTTAAGCGTAATTGTCTGGGGTGATTGGGCGTCCGATAATCGATCGGAGTGTTTAAGCTGCACAGCTGAGGTCCTGTTGATGGCGGTGGATATTTTTTGTTATTGCGCAACTCAGGTGGACGAAACAGATCGGAAGATTGCCCAGATGAGATCAGATCGAACGGATTTGTTTGCCAACTCCTTTCTTCTGTCCTCTGCGAAGCCGTTGCAGGAAGTGGAGCGGGAAATTGCGAGCCAGGCCGGACTCGAAAATGGTGCGTCACTTGTGCTGCTCAGGCTGAATGACAAGTCTTCTGCAGCCCGACTTGCGGAGGCAGCCTACGCATTCAGAAGCTACTTTGAAGATGGATCGGTTGTGACCTTGTTTGAGGGTGAAAAACCCATTTGATCGGCGACCCCCCTGGCGCTGCTTATGCAAGTTGCATGAGTCGGATCGGCGTGATCAACGAAGCCTTCCGACGGTGTTCCATCAGTCGTTTGGCCTCTTAGATGACCACCCTTGCTGTTCAGATTGACCAAATAGCTGAAGCGTTTCGTCGCAGGCTCGATGCCGAGTCGGTAGATTTCGTGCGAAGGTACGCGCTTCATGGGGAAAGTCGGCTTGCTCTGGAGACCTTATGCGATTACCTGTGCGAGGAGGGGGTGCCTATCGACCCTTTAGTTTGAGCTTGGCAAAGAGTTGCACGCCGATTTGAAGGCAGGCCGCTTTACCTATCTCCGGGGTCTCGTTCAGCCATCGGCTTAGCGATGACTCCCGGATCAATTCAAGGGAGAACACCGCCGCCACCGCGGGCAACAGCTCCGGCCGTTCCTTCGGCGGCGGCGTCACCTTCGGCTTCGGCTCGCAGAACGGCTTCAGCATCCAGGTCAACGCCGGCAGCAACCAGGGCAAGTCGATCGGCAGCGAGGTCCGCTACGACAACACCCTCGTCACCGCCACCGACACCCTCAAGATCAAGAGCGGCGGCGACCTCAACCTGCGAGGCGCGCAGGTGGCCGGCGACACGGTCAAGGCCGACATCGGCGGCAACCTCAACATCGAGAGCCTGCAGGACATCACCAACTACGCGAGCCAGCAAAGCAGCGGCGGCGTCAACGTCAGCCTGTGCATCCCGCCCATCTGCTACGGCGAGTACGTCTCGGCCACGGTCGACTACTCCAAGCAGAGAGTCAACCACAACTACCGCAGCGCCACCGGCCAGAGCGGCATCGTTGCAGGCAATGGCGGCTTCGACATCACCGTCAAGGGCAACACCGACTTGAAGGGCGGCGCCATCACCAGCACCGCGCCCATCGACAAGAACAGCTTCACCACCGGCAGCCTGACCACCAGCGACCTGGAGAACAAGCAGCGAACGAACTCGAGCAGCACGAGCGTCAGCGTGAGCGTCAGTTCGGGTGCGAACGCCTACAGCGCCGGAACCAGCGCCGCCACCAACGCCGCGCGCAGCGTGACCAACACCGCGCTGGCCAACCTCAACGGCGGCAGGGGCCTGCCCGGCAACAACAACCAGACCAGCCAGACGCTGAGCGTCATCAGCCCGGGCACCATCAAGATCGTGGGCACCGGCGTCAAGGAGGTCGATGACAAGAGCAACACCAACGTCGCAACCCTCACCACCCGAGACCCGGAGACGGCCAACGGCGCGCTGGTCAACACGCTGACCCTGCAGCAGGCCAAGGAGATCCCCAGGCTGCAGCAGGAAGCGCAGGATCGGCAGCGTGCAGCGCAGCTGGTGGGCAGCGTGATCGACAACGTCATCGGGGATGTGAGCCAGTCGCTGAATCGGCAGGCGCAGGAGCAGGAGAACCAGCGGGCCACAGCCGCAGGCGAGGCGCCAAGGGTGGTCACTGCATGGGCGGACGGCTCGACCGAGAAGATCGTCCTGCATGGGCTGGCGGGGGTCATCCAGGCCACGGTCAGCGACGGCAGCGCGCTGGTGGGGGCCACGGCGGGTGTACTCAATGAAGCGCTGTTGCCGGTGATGGCCGACTATCTGAAGAGGAACGGCTATGACTATGACGACCCTGCGCTGACCCCGGAGCAGAGCGCGCAAAAAAAAGCAGAGTTTGACGCGATGCTCACGGCCGGATCGACGCTGCTGGGTGCAACGATCGGCGCGGCAGGCGGCAATGCGGGCCTGGGTGCCACCGTGGCCAACAACGCGACGGTGCACAACTACCTCAAGCACGATGAGATCGAGAAGAAGATCGTTGCTCAGCAGCAGTGCGACGGTGGAAACAAGGAGGCTTGCGAAACCGTCCGACAGCTCGACGCGCTGAGCGCGCAGCGTGACCGCGAATTGGCGAACGCCTGCGCGAATCAACTAAGTGCAGATTGCACGTCGAAGCAAGCTGAAGTTCGCTCCGCCTACGCGGACATCATCCGTTTGGGGCTCAGCGAAGCCAGCGTTACGGCGCAGCTCGAGCGCCTGCACACGCAGGCGCAGGCCGACGGGACTCTCTCTACCGCCGGCAAGACGGCCGGCCTCGCGGCAGGTTTCGCGCAAGCGACGGCCGAAGGGCTAGAGGCGCTCGCCGATGGAATCGGCACACTGGTGCTGGCCGGACAAGGCGACGCCAAAGCCGGCGAGCGCGTGTCGGAGTTTGTGGGAAGCGCCATGGCTCTCGCGGATCCCACGCTCCTGGCGCAAGTCCTCAGCGCGGCAAACGAATCACAACGCGAGCAGCTTGCCTCTGCCTACGAGCGCGGGGATGCTTATGCCATCGGCAAGATCGGTGGCGAGGTGCTGGCAAACCTGCCGATGGGAGTTGGAAGCATCAAGCGCGTTGGAGGTGTGATAAAGACGGCGGATCAGTTGGCATTGGAAGCCGCTTCAGCAACTAAAACGGCCAAAGGGGTTGAAATTGGCTCAAAATTTGGGGATCAAGCCAAGCTTCAGGATCACTTTGCACGCCACGGGGGAGATTTTGGCGCGAAGAGCGCGCGAGAATATCAGGCTCAAGCGGCGGTATTCTTGGGGAATTCTAGGTCTCCTGGAGTGCTTGAGAAGGTGAGGGCGAACGGAGACATTGTTCGCTTCAATCCGTCAACCGGTGAGTTTGGCGTGGTCTCTGGTAGCGGGGTCATTCGGACATACTACAAGCCCGATCCGGCAGTGCACGGAAAGGGATCTAATTTGGACTATTTCAATGCTCAATAAATCATCGTCATTTATGTGTCCTGTATGTGGTTATCCAGACCTTAATGAGGCTCCATATGACAGTTTTGGATGCGCCACGTATAGCATCTGTCCATGTTGCGGGACAGAGTTTGGATATGATGATTCTGAAGTTTCTCATTCCGTTTTGCGCGAAAAATGGGTGAATGGCGGGATGAAATGGTGGAGTGAATATTTGCCGTCATCTACTAATTGGAACCCTGTTCGACAGTTGGAAGAGGCCGGCTTGGCTTCTGGGAAATAATCGGAAGCGCCTCGCGCCAATGCTCCCGCAGAGGACGTCCGCAGCATTGGCTCCAGCTCCGTCGGCACCCACGCGAACAAGACCTTCGGATTCCAGCCCGGCCTGGCGCCGCGGCACACGGCGTACGCGAACGTCAGAGGGACGGAGAACGGCACCGGGGATTCCAGCACCGCCGTTACCAGCCTGCTCAGCGCCAACGGCGGCAACCTCACGATGGTGGCCGGGCTGGATTCCAAGTACAGCGGGTCGGGCCAAGGCAACATCACGACCGAAGGCGCGGACCTGCTGGCGAAAGACAAGGTCACGCTCTCCGGCAACGCAGTGAACCTGAACGCCGCCACCTCCAGCGGCCGCAGCACGCACAGCGCGGAAGTCAAGAACCACACCATCGGCGCCCAGCTGACCGGCACGGTCGGCGGCGCCATCACGCGCGCCTACGACATGGCGCAGGAGTCGAAGAACACGGACGACAGCCGCTTGCAGGGTGCGCTGGCGCTGAAGGCCGGCTACGACGCCTAGAAGCTGGGCAGAATTGGACGCCGGAAATTCGAGCAGATTTTCAAAAATGGCTAAGTAGTCGAGTGAATAGGCCTGTGGACCATCGTGGGGTATTGATGATTAGCTTCTTTTCTACTGAGATTGCCGAGCCTCCGTGGTGGTGGATTGCGGAAATGGGGCAAGGCAAGGTTTGGCTGGGTGTTCATTCGCTCGACGGATGGGCAATTAGAGTGAGCGGAAGAGTCAAATTAATCGAAAATCACGGCGACTGTGCTTTTTTGCTGCCGCTCCTTGAATACAGTCGCGCATGGCTTTATAAAAATATTGAGCAATTTCCCGTCGTCTCAAAATGGCGCGAAAAATTCCCGGAAGCGTTGTTGTTGTCTAGTGCGTTAAATTACCCTGGGTCAGACTACTGGGCTTCAAAAGCATTGGACTGGATTGGTGACAGCGCGAGAGAAATTCCAGCACTCGACGATGTATTGAAGGATTTGGTTATTAGAAAAAGTTGGGCGCAGGGTGTTCGTCAGAGGATTTCTAGATTGAAGCGAAACGTGGGGGTGTGAATTTTTCGATCTGAACGCCCGTGGCGTTCTATCCGATGTCTCCACCGCGCTCCGTGTTTTCAAGGAAGTTTGATACGGGCGAGCTATTCGAAGGCACGTTGCGGCACATGCGCTAAACACCCTCGTCACCGCCACCGACACCCTCAAGATCAAGAGCGGCGGCGACCTCAACCTGCGAGGCGCGCAGGTGGCCAGCGACACGGTCAAGGCCGACATCGGCGGCAACCTCAACATCGAGAGCCTGCAGGACACCAGCACCCAGACATCGAAGCAAAGCAGCTCGGGCCTGAACGTGAGCCTGTGCATTCCGCCGATCTGCTACGGCGTCAGCACCGTGGGCGGCAGTGCCGCGAGTGCCAAGGCCAATGGCGACTTCACCAGCGTCAAGGAGCAGTCGGGCATCAAGGCCGGGGACGGGGGCTTCAACGTCAATGTGGCGGGCCGCACCGATCTGAAGGGCGGGGTGATCTCCAGCACCCAGGCGGCCATCGATGCGGACAAGAACCGCTTCCAGACTGCCAGCCTCGCGACCAGCGACATCCAGAACCACAGCACCTCGAAGGGCAGCAGCTACTCGGTGAGCGGCAGCGTGGGGTTTGCGGCGGGGGGTCAGAGCACGGCCACGACCGATGCGGACAAGAAGGCGGCAGCCAATGCGCAGAGCAATGCGCGCCCGGGCGGCAGCGCCGGTGTGGGTAGCGCCAGCGGCAGCCAGACCAGCACAACGAAGTCGGGCATCTCGGGACTGGCCGGAGACCCATCGGTGCGTACGGGCGACGCCACGAGCACGGGTGCCCTGGTGAAAGACTGGAACACCTCCAAGCCAACGCCGGCAGCAACCAGGGCAAGTCGATCGGCAACGAAGTTCGCTACGACAACACCCTCGTCACCGCGACCGACACAAAAAAAATCAAGAGCGGCGGGCGACCTCAACATGAGAGGCGAGCAGGTGGCCGGCGACACGGTCAAGGGCGGCCCACGTGAAGAACCTGCCTGTCGGGACCCTCATCAAGACTCAAAGTATTCCGTCCTGCGCCCCGGGGGAGACGCATTCTCTCCGGGCGTCTCGCGCAGGTCACCCTCGTCCATCGCAGCATCAGATGTCCTTCCTCACCGAGCGCCGCGCCGGGCAAATCAGTGCGTTAGCACGAACGACTTAAGACAATCACCACGACTCGTCGACGGCCGCGCATTCAGTCACGAAAGCGTGGTGATTCTTCGGGCACGGCCCAAAACAGCGGGCGTGCACACCAGAATTCGCCGCTTAAAAGGACGAGGGAGCTGAAGCAGATCCTGCAACAGAAGTTGCCGCGCCAATACCGGACGCGCCAGCGCTCCCACACAGGGATCGATCATGAACAAACAAACATCCGCACAAATGAGCGCCTTGCTCATCGTCGGGGCACTATTGACCGCTTGCGGCTCGCGTCAACCGCCGGGACCCGAGGCAGCGCCAGCGGCTGCCGCCGTGCACAACACCGTAGTGATGCCCGCCATCGCGTATGGCACAACCGCCAAGGGCATCCGATTGTCGAAGGCAGACGATCCATGCGATGTGCCGACTTCGTTGCAGCAGTCTGTGCAAGACCAGTTGCTCACGCCATACGAATACCTGCTTTCGCCTCCCGCATCCAGCGTCGACGGCGCACCTGTGCTGAAGATCGAGATCACCGACATCCTCGCGAACGCTGGCGGCCTCTATGGCGGCCCCAAGATCGTGCAGCTGCGTGGCACGTTGGAGCGCCGGGGCGAGGCCCCCGCCGGGTTCACCGCGCAACGACAGATGTTCATGTACTTCGGGCTGCCGCGCAGCACCTGCAGCATGGTGGGTGTGGTGACTTACGCTCTGGGCGGCGATATCGCGAAATGGCTGCAAAAGCCTATCAACGGTGCAGCACTTGGGGAGCTCTAAGTTCCAACACCCGGAGACGGGCGCATTCAAACGCCCTGTATCACCGCCATGATGTTCCCCTCCGTATCCGTGAACCACGCAGCCTTCGCCCCGCCCTGGTTCACGATGCCGTTCTCGTCCTTGCCCGGCATGTCGTAGTCCTCGAACACGACGCCGCGCGCCTTCAGGTCGGCGACTTCGCTCTCGATGTTCTCGACCTGCCAGAAGGCCTGGCTGGCTTTGGAGGTGCCGGCGTTGGGCGTGGGGTACAGGAAGCAGCTGGTGCCGCCTGCGCAGTCGTAGATGACACCGCCGTCCACTTCCGCCGTGGGCTTGAAGCCGAGCTTCTGCTCGTAGAACTGCCTCGCACGGGCAACGTCTTGCGCCGGGATGTAGGCGTACATCGGTGACTTCTGAAGCATGGCTTTCTCCTGTGATCGCGAGCCTGAAGACAAGCACATACCATCGCGCTTTTGGAGCGAAAGCACAACCATGGACACGCCCCTCCCGCTGCTCGGCATCGCCGGCGCGATGATCGTCGGCGTGATGAGTCCCGGCCCGAAGCACGGGCGCGCCGCCTAGGCTCGATAGAAGTAGGGATCGAGCACAGTCACTTCCGTGATGCCTTCCGCCGGCAGGCTGTTGTCGCCCGCCACCTCGCGGATCGCCTCCGGGTTCGGGCCATCGTAGACGCAGAAGGACTTGCGATGGTCCTTGCTCACGTAGGAATGGACCCAGGTCACGCCTTTCTTGGCGTTGTTGGCGATCACCATGCCGCAGGCCCGCGCGCCGACATCGGTCACCGGGATCTCCAGGCCTTCGGGAAAGGTGCGTTCGACTACATAGCGAGGCATGTCGGCTCCTTGGTTGATTGGCCACGGCAGGAATGCGCCGTCGGTTCGAGCTTAGTCGGCGATGCCGTCAGCGTCTGTTCGGGACTTGCCTAGCCGGGGGCTAGTCTCCGGGGTCGGCCTGCCTACGTCAACGATGGCCGCGCGCTGACAAGAAGGTTCGCGGTTTCGTGACGTCATGGCGCCATGACGCGTTCGCTTTCTTCTTCCATATCTGCTTACCATTTCCCCCATGCGCTCGCAGCCCTCGCCTGCGCCTTGATCGCGGCCTGCGGTGGGGGCGGAGGCGGCGGCGTGGCGGCGCTGCCGCCGGGGACGACGGTGTCGACCCCGCCGAGCGCGCCTGCCGATGGCGGGCAGGCCTCCACGCTGGTGAGCTCCGTCCCGCCGGACAGCTACGGCGCATCTTCGGAGGCGCACCAGGCCTTCGTGCTGCTGAATGCGGAGCGCGGGCGCTGCGGATTCGGTCTTCTGGCGCAGAACGCGCAGCTCGACAGCGCCGCCACGGCGCATGCGGATTGGCAGATCCTGAACAACCAGCTGAGTCACAGCGAAACGCCGGGCACCACCGGCTTCACCGGCGCCACCCCGGCAGACCGCGTCACCGCAGCGGGCTACCCCTTGGGCGGCGTAGGCGACGAGATCTCCGGCCTCTACTACTCCGGTTCGACCGCGGGCACCGGCGTATTCGCCGTGCGCGCGCTGCTTGCGCTGCCGTACCACGCGGCGGGCATGCTGGCAGGCTATCGCGATGTGGGGATCGGGATCCGCGGCAGCGACGAGCTCGGCACCAGCGGCATCTTCGGCGTGCGCACCGTGCAGCAGTTCAACCTGGGCTACAAGCGCGATGCCGGGCGGCAGGAGCCGGCCAGCGACCAGGTGCTCACCTATCCTTGCGAAGGAACGAGCGGCATTTTCTTCGAGGTCACCAACGAAACCCCCAACCCCGTGCCGGGCCGCGACCTGCGGGCCAGCCCGATCGGCCCCGGCCTGCTGGTGGCCGTGCGAAGCGGACAGACGCTCGCGATCTCCTCGGCCGCGATTCAGACGGTGTCGGGGAACGTTCCCGTGGTGCTGCGGCCGACGATGACCCGGGACAACGACCCCAACGCAGTGCTGGCTGCCAACCAGGCGTTGATCATTCCCGATGCTTCGCTCATGCCGAACACCGACTACGCGGTGAGGGTCGCCGGCACCAACGACGGCGTGTCCTTCGCCAAGAGCTTCGTTTTCTCGACGGGCGCCGGCGCGGCCAGGTGAGCCTTGTGGGGCGCTCGGCGCGCTTCTAAGATGTGCCGCTCACACCCCCAACATCTGGAGAAGACCACCATGCCCATCGAGCCGAACGCCTCCCTGTCGCGGCGCACCGCGTTGCAACTCGCATTGGGAGGCCTCGGCGCGAACATGCTTCCCGGATTCGCCGCCGCCCAGGGTGCCTGGCCCACCAAATCGATCACGCTGGTGGTCGGTTATCCACCCGGCGGACAGACGGACTTCGCGGGCCGCATCCTCACCGCCGGCATGCAGGCCAGCCTGGGCCAGAGCGTGGTGATCGACAACAAGCCCGGCGTCAATGGCAACATCGCGACCGACTTCGTCTCGAAGCAGCCGCCCGACGGCTACAGGCTCTTGGTGGGCAACGGCAGCAACATGGTGCTCAACCCGCACACCTACCGCAACACGCCGGTGGCGGATCCTCTGAAGCTCACGCCCATCGGCCTCCTGCTGACCTCGTCGCTGATGCTGGTGGTGCCGGCCAGCCTTCCGGTCAAGAACCTCGAGGAATTCATCGCCTGGGTCAAGGCGCAGGACAAGGAAGGCAAGACCGTGGACTACGCCTCGGGCGGCCCCGGCAGCCTGGTGCAGACGGCGATGGAGCTGTTCCGCGAACGCATCGGCAAGCCCAAGATGAGCCACGTGCCGTACAAGGGCAGCAGCCCGGCGATGACCGACCTGATCGCCGGGCGCATTCCCGCCATGTTCGACGCTTCGTCCGTGGTCGCGCCCTTCCTCAAGTCCGGCCAGCTCAAGGCGCTGGTATCCACCGGCGCCAAGCGCGTGCCGGCCTTCCCCGACGTGCCCACCGCAACCGAGAAGGGCATCAAGGACTTCCAGGTCATCTCCTTCATCGGCCTGTACGGCCCGGGCGGCTTGAATGCCGACATCGTGAAGAAGGTCAACACGGCGATGAACAGCGCCCTCAAGGACCCGAACGTGCAGAAGACCATCGCCGACCGCGGCGACGAAGCCGGCGGCGGCACGCCCGAGCAGCTGGGGCAGCTCACGCGCGACTACTACAAGCTGCTGGGCGACGTGGTCAAGGCGAACGACATCCGCGCCGAGTAGACCTAGCCACTCGCTACTGGATCCTCACGATCTCCGCTTGCGGCTGGGCCTGCGGCGCCGCGGCGCTGGCGCGCATGAGCTTCTCGCCGTCGCGGTAGAAGTGCCAGCAACCGTCATCGGGCCTGCGCGCGTCGGTCAGCCGGCCCGGCGGCACGGGATTGAACCTGGCGCAGAGGCTGCCGTCGTTCTTTAGTTCCCAGCGGCCCGAGCCGTTGCTGCTCGCGTTGCCGATGCTCTGGCTGTTGTAGTAGATGAGGCCGCCGCTTCGCAGGTCCCAGCGCATCAGGTAGCCGGCACCGATGTCCTTGAGGGTGTGCGTCTTGCCGACGAGGAGTTGCTCCACCTCGGCGCGGTCCAGGAACTTGCGCGCCGCCGAGGCGAGTGTGGCGCTGCTCGCCGGAGGCGAGAGCGCCGCCACCTGCGGGGCCGGCTGCGCGGCCGGCTGTGCGGCCGGCTGTGGCGGGGGCTGCGGCGCCGGTGGCTGGATGGGCGGCGACGCCGTTGCGCGGCCCGCATCGAGTTCGCGCTGCGCGCGCTCGAGCTGCTTCTCGAGTTCGTTCGGCTCGAAGCGCCGGCCCCCAGGTTCGCGTGCCGGCGGCTTCTGCACTGCTTCGCGCGCCGCCGGCTGCTCTCGGGCCGATTGCTCCCGGGTCGATTGCTCTCGGGCCGGCTGCGCATCCCGTACCGGATTGAAGCTGAAGTTCGAGGTCAGCGAGGTGTTGACCCAGGGCAGCTGCCGCTCGCGGGTGTCGCGCAGCACCTTGACGCGCACGTTCTTGAACATCTGCTCGACCTCCAGGCCCGGCACCATCATCTCCGTGGCCAGGTGCTTGGTGTAGACGCTGTTGCGGCCGCTCGGGCCGTCTTCGGCCGGCGCGCCGGGGGCCGATGCAAAGGCGATCAGCGTACCGCGCGCACCCATCTCCGCCAGCCCGCCGGCCGAGCGGATATTGCGCGTCTTGCCGGCGAAGGGATTGTCCCGGCAGGCGTCGAGGATCACGATGCGCGGGTGCGAGCGTGCCTTCTCGATGCGGGAGAGGAACAGCTCCTCGATGTCGACCGACTCGTCCTTCACTTCTTCCTGGTCGCGCAGGTTGATGTCGACCGGCAGCAGGAAATTGCGGCCGTCGATCTGCACCCCGTGGCCGGCGTAGTACAGCACCGCGATCGCATCGTCCTCCTGCACCCGGCGCGCGAACTCGCGCAGCGCGCGCCTGAACTGCAGCACGTTGACGTTGAGCTGCTCGTTGACGTCGAAGCCCAGCTTGCGCAGGTTGTTTGCGATCAGCCGCGCGTCGTTCTCCGGGTTGTCCAGCGGCACCTTCGGATAGCGCGCATTGCCGATCACGAGCGCGATGCGCTTGTCGGTCGGCTGGGCCTGCGCAGGGACGGCTGCCGCCAGCGCAAGTGCGAGTGCGACGGACAGCGTCAGCATCAGCATTCCGAGCAGTCGGCGCATGAGCGCACTCATCGCGTCTGGAACGTCGGCGGCATGCGAGGCGGACATGCCATCAATATCCGCCTGCCACAACGCGATGGCAATCGCATTTCTGCGAGGGCTCGCGCTTCATTGCGCCTAGCCCCTTAGCACTATCCCGTCCCCGTCGCCTAGGCCATTAGCCAGATTTGCCTGGGCCCCCTCGCGCCGGAAACTAGATGTTTCCATTCAGGCGGGAGCCCCCGCCGTCGACGGAGCGCGGATGAGTTGGCGAACTAAAGTGGTTTGGAGCGAGGGGATGCTGCTGCAGCCTCAGCACCTGCAGCAAAGCGAGCGCCATGCCGATCATGCGCGGCATCTTCTGTTGCGAAGCACCACGCCCTACGCCTGGGGTTTTGCCGAGCTCGAGATCGATCAGGCCGCGCTCTCGCTGGGGAAGCTGGCGCTGGTGCGCGCGGTCGGCGTGTTCGGCGACGGCACGGTGTTCGACATGCCGGCCGTCGATCCGCTGCCCGAGCCCATCGACATTCCGGGCACCATGCGCGACGAGGCGGTGGTGCTGGCCCTGCCGCTGCGCCGCGCGGGCGCGCGCGAGGCCGATGCCGAAGCCTACGACGACCTGGTGCGCCATCGCGTGCTGGAGTCCGATGTGCCCGATTCCAACACCGCCGGCGAGCGCACCGCGATGTTGCAGCTGGGCCAACTGCACACGCGCCTGATGCGTGCCGGCGACGCGACCGATGCCTGGACCACGCTCAACGTCGCGCGCGTCGTCGAGCGGCGCGTCGACAACCAGGTGCAGCTCGACCGCGTGCTGCTGCCGCCGCTGCTCGACGTGGCGGGCCATGCGGTCATCCGCGGATGGCTAGACGAGCTGCTGGGCCTGCTGCGCCAGCGCGGCGAGGCGCTGGCCGGGCGCATGAGCCAGGGCGGCACCGGCGGCGTGGCCGAGATCGCGGACTTCATGCTGCTGCAGACAGTCAACCGCAACGAGGCCGTGTTCGCGCACCTGGCAAGGAGCGCGATGCTGCATCCGCAGCACTTCTACGAACACGCGCTGGCGCTGGCCGGCGACCTGGCGAGCTTTCGCGATTCGCGCCGCGTCGCGCGCTTCGGGCCTTACGTGCACGACGACCTGGCGCTGAGCTTCAAGCCGGTGATGGACGACCTGCGGCGCAGCCTCTCGATGGTGCTGGAGCAGTCGGCCATCCGCATCGAGCTGCACGACCGCAAGCACGGCGTGCGCGTGGCCGTGATTCCCGACGTCGAGCTGCAGCGCAACGCCACCTTCGTGCTCGCCGTCAACGCGCAGATGCCGAGCGAGGCGCTGCGCGCGCGCTTCCCCACGCAGGTGAAGATCGCGCCGGTCGAGCGCATCCGCGACCTGGTCAACCTCGCGTTGCCGGGCGTCACGCTGATGCCGCTGCCGGTAGCGCCGCGGCAGATCCCCTTTCATTCAGGGGCCAACTACTTCGAGCTCGACACGCGCAACAGCGACCTCTGGCGCCAGCTCGAGCAGTCGGGCGGCGTCGCGATGCATATCGCGGGCGATTTCCCGGGTCTCGACCTGGCGTTCTGGGCCATCCGATCATGACCTCCCCCAGGCTTCGCGCACTTCACGTCGCTACGCCAACCCCCTCGCCGGGGGCGACACCAGCGGCCCGGCAAAGCCGGTTCCGCGAAGGCTTGTTGCTCTCCCCCAGGCTTCGCGCACTTCGTGTCGCTACGCCAACCCCCTCGCCGGGGGCGACACCAGCGGCCCGGCAAAGCCGGCTCCGCGGTGTCTCCCGAGTTCGTTTCCCTTCATCGCGTCCAGGGCCGGGTGATGTGCCGGCATCCGGCGCCACACTGCCATGACAACCCCCGACCCCTTCGCCGCCTTCGAGTCGGAGCGCACGGTCATCAAGCCGAAGCCGCGCGGGCCGGGCAACACGCCGGCCGTGCCGCCCAACTCGATGGGCGGCGGCGCCGATCCGCTGCCGGCCGAGATCGGCGAGCTGGGCCTGCTCAACCCGCTGGTGTCGGCCGCGGCCAAGCTCTTGGTGTTGATCGGCAAGCTGCGCAATCTGGCGCATGCGCCCAATGTGCCGGCGCTGCGGGCATCGACCGCCGATGCGGTGAACCAGTTCGATGCCGCCGCGCGCCGCGCCGGCATCTCCAACGAGACGGTGCTGGCCGCGCGCTACGTCCTCTGCACCTCTCTCGACGAAGCGGTGGCCAACACGCCCTGGGGCGTGCAGGGCGGCTGGAACAAGCAGAGCCTCCTGGTGCAGTTCCACAACGAGACTTGGGGCGGCGAAAAAATCTTCCAGCTGCTGGCCAAGCTCGCGCAGGACGTGCCCACGCACCGCCAGCTGCTGGAGCTGATCTACAGCGTGCTCGCACTCGGCTTCGAAGGCCGCTACCGCGTGATCGACAACGGCCGCGCGCAGCTCGACACCGTGCGCCAGCGCCTGGCCGACCTGATCGCGAAAGACCGTCCGCCGGTCGAGGCCGAGCTCTCGCCGCACTGGCGCGGGCAGGGCACGGGCTCGGCGCGCTTGCGCGAATCGCTGCCGATGTGGGTCTTCGCGGCCGGCTTCGCGCTCTTGCTGGCGCTCGCGTGGTTCGGCCTGCGGCTCACGCTCAACCACCGTTCCGACACCACCTACGCGGCCGTGTCCAGCCTGCGCGTGCCGCACCTGCAGATCGCGCCGCCCGCCATCCTGGCGAAGTCGCCGCGGCTCGCCAAGTTCCTCGAGCCCGAGATCAAGCAGGGCCTGGTCACCGTCACAGACGAGGCCGACCGCAGCACCGTGCGGCTGCGCGGCGACAGCTTCTTCGGCTCCGGCAGCGCCGATCCGATGGCGCAATCGCTGCCGGTGTTGAAGCGCGTCGGCGAGGCGCTGGCCGAGGTCAAGGGCGACGTGCTGATCACCGGCCATTCCGACAACCAGCCGATCCGCTCGATGCGTTATCCGTCCAACTGGCATCTCTCGGCCGCGCGCGCCGATGCGGTGAAGGGCGCGCTCTCCAACTACGTCGAGCCGGCGCGCATGCGTTCCGACGGCAAGGCCGATGCGGAGCCGGTCGCGGCCAACGACACGCCGGCCAACCGCGCGCGCAACCGCCGCGTCGACATCGTGCTCCTGAGCCCGCCGGACCAGGTGGCCGCCGAGCTCGCGGGAGCGAAGCGATGAAAAAGCTCTTCGGATGGCTCTTCCATCCCCTCCTGCTGACCGCGCTGGCGCTGCTCGTCGTCGCGCTGCTGATCTGGTGGATCGGCCCGCTGATCAAGATCGGCGCCCTGGCCCCGCTCGAAAGCGAGCTCTCGCGTGCCGTGCTGATCGGCGCGATCGTGCTGCTGGTGGCGCTGCGCGCCGTCTACCGCCGCTGGCGCACGCGCAAGGCCAGCCGGCATCTCACCGACGGCCTCATGAAGGCGCCCACCGCGCAGCCCGCGGCCGGCGCCGACAACGGCGAACAGAAGGTGCTCAACACGCGCTTCACCGAAGCCGTGGCCACCTTGAGGCAGATGCGCCTGCACGCGGCCGGCAAGAAGCCGGGCTGGCGCGACTGGCTCTCGCTCTCGGGCGGCAACTACCTCTACGACCTGCCGTGGTACGTGTTCATCGGTGCGCCCGGCGCGGGCAAGACCACGGCGCTGATCAACTCCGGCCTCTCGTTTCCGCTCGCCGACAAGTTCGGTCCCGGCGCGATCCGCGGCGTCGGCGGCACGCGCAACTGCGACTGGTGGTTCACCGACGACGCGGTGCTCATCGACACCGCCGGCCGCTACACCACGCAGGACAGCCACCAGACCGAAGACAAGAGCGCATGGGAAGGCTTCCTCGGCCTGTTGAAGAAGGTGCGGCCGCGGCGCCCCCTCAACGGCGTGTTCCTCACCGTCAGCGTGGCCGACCTGCTGAGCCAGGGCACCGAGGCGCGCAGCACGCTCGCGGCCTCGATCCGCGCGCGCCTGCTGGAGCTCGACGCCAAGCTCACGACGCGCCTGCCGGTCTATGTGCTGGTGACCAAGAGCGATCTGCTCTACGGCTTCAGCGAATACTTCGCCGACCTCGGCAAGGAGCAGCGCGCGCAGGTCTTCGGGTTCACGCTGCCGGTCGATGAGGGCGCTCAGGTCGACGAGAAGGGGCTCGCCACCGCCTTCCAGCGCGAGTTCGGCCTGCTGCACGAGCGCATCAACGACGGCCTGATCCAGCGCATGCAGCGCGAGACCGACGGCACGCGCCGCGCCGCGATCTTCGGCTTTCCGGCGCAGTTCGGCTCCATCGGGCCGCTCTTGTCCGACCTGCTCGACCAAGTCTTCACCGGCTCGCGCTTCGCGCAGCCGCCCTGGGTGCGGGGCGTCTACTTCACCAGCGGTACGCAGGAAGGCAGCCCGATCGACCGCGTGATGGGCAGCCTCGCGCGCAGCTTCGGACTCGAACGCGCCATGCTCCCGCCGCAGAAGAGCAGCGGGCGCAGCTACTTCCTCACCTCGCTGTTGCGCGACGTGGTGTTCCCCGAGCAGCGTCTAGCCGGCGCCGACGTCAAGCTCGAACGCCGCCGCAATGTGCTGCGCCTGGTCGGCGTGGCCGCGATGACGCTGCTCACCGTCGCGCTGCTCGCCGCCTGGGGCTGGAGCACCTGGCAGAACATGAACTACCTGAAGGCAGTCGAGGCGCGCGTCGAGCCGGCGCGGCAGACGCTGGCGGCGCTGCCTGCACGCGTGTCGAACCTGGTCGAAGTGGCGCCGGTGCTGCAGGCCTTGCGCAACATCTGGAAGACGCCCGAGAACCGCGAAGGCGAGGAACCGCTGTCGATGACGCTCGGCCTCTACCAGGGCGACAAGCTCGATGCCGCCGCGATGCTGGCGCATCAGCGCGCGTTGAACGAAGCCTTCCTGCCGCAGCTCGCCAAGCGCATCGAGGATCAGCTGCGCACCGCGCAGAAGGACAATCTCGAGTTCAGCTACGAGGCGCTCAAGACCTACCTGATGCTGCATCAGCCCGAGCGCTTCGATGCCGATGCGCTCAAGGCCTGGATCACGCTCGACTGGGCGCGCAGCCTCGACCGCGGCGTTCCCGAAGAACAGCGCAAGCTGCTGGAGGACCAGCTCGACGTGCTGATCGCCCAGGGCCCGCCGCGCTCGCCGCTCAAGATGGACGAGAACCTGGTGCGCAACGTGCGCGCCGTGCTCGCGAGCTACCCGCTGGAGCAGCGCGTCTTCAGCCGCCTCAAGCGCCAGCGTCTCGGCAAGGACATTCCGCCCTTCAGCGTCGCGAGCGCCGCCGGCCCCGCGGGCCCGCTGGTGTTCGAGCGTATCAGCGGCAAGCCGCTCGCAGACGGCGTGCCGGGCATGTTCACCTACGACGGCTACCACAAGCGCTTCCAGAACGAGGTCACGGTGCTCACCGGCCTGCTCGCCGGCGAAGACCCGTGGGTGCTGGGCCAGGAGCGCGGCGCGGCCGACCGGCTGCGCGACGCCGCCGCGCTCGGCGCGCTGACCGACCGCGTGCGCCGGCTCTACCTCGAGGAATACGTCAAGGTGTGGGAGGCGCTCCTGTCCGACGTGCGCCTGGTGCGCGCCACCGGCCTGGAGAAGAACATCGAGACCGCGCGCATCCTCTCGGGCACCGGCTCGCCCCTCGCGAGCTTCCTGCGCGCGGTGGTCAAGGAGACCACGCTGACGCCGGCCGAGACCGGCAAGGACGTGGTGAGCAAGGCCACCGAGACCGTGCGCAACACCCGCAAGGGCCTCGAAGACCTGTTCGGCGGCGACCCCGGCAAGCCGACGGCCGCGCCCAGGCGCATCGAGAGCATCGTCGACGATCGCTTCGAGCCATTGCGCCGGCTCGTCACTTCGCCCACGCCCAACGGGCCGGCGCCGATCGACGATGCGCTCAAGCTCTTCAACGAGGTCTACGTCTACCTCACCGCGGTCGATACCGCGGTCAAGAGCCGCAGTTCGCCGCCGCCCGGCGACGTGGCGGGCAAGCTCAAGTCCGATGCCGGGCGCCTGCCGGAACCGGTGCGCACCATGGTCGAGAACCTGAGCCAGGCCGGCGCCACGCAGGCACGCGTGGCCGAGCGCGGCAGCCTGAGCCAGGACCTGCGTCCGGTGACCGAGTTCTGCACCCGCGCGATCGCCGGGCGCTACCCCTTCGTCCAGAGCAGCAAGCGCGACGTGCTGCCCGAGGATTTCGGCCAGATGTTCGGCCCCGGCGGCCTGATGGACGAGTTCTTCCAGAAGCGGCTGGCTTCGCTGGTCGACACCAGCACGCGGCCCTGGCGCTACAAGCCGGTGGCGGAGCAGGGCGCGATCACGGTCCAGGCCATCGCGCAGTTCGAGCGCGCGGCGCGCATCAAGGACATCTTCTTCCGCGCCGCCGGCCGCACGCCCGCGATGCGGCTGGATTTCAAGCCGGTCGAGATGGATGCCGGCATCACGCAGTTCATCCTCGACGTCGACAGCCAGCTCGTGAAGTACGCGCACGGCCCGGTGGTGCCGATGGCCGTGCAGTGGCCCGGTCCCAAGGGCAGCAACCAGGTGCGCGTGCAGGTCAGTCCGCCCTCGACCAGCGGCAGCTCGGGCATGGCGGTCGACGGGCCCTGGGCCCTGTTCCGCGTGCTCGACGACGGCCAGCTCGAAGCCGGCGACGCGCCCGAGAAGTTCTTCATCACCTTCCAGATCGGCGCGCGCAAGACCCGCTTCGAGGTCACGACCAACAGCGTGCAGCATCCGATCCGCTTGCGCGAGCTGCGCGAGTTCGCATGTCCGGAGGGCTTGTGACTTCGCAGCAGGATGCCGCTTCGAACATGGCGCCGGGCTGGTTCGGCAAGCTGCCCGGCATGGGCGACTTTGCGAACCGCCGCTTGCCCGAGACCTTTCGCAGCGAGTGGGACCGCTGGCTGCAGCAAGGGCTGGCGCGCCTGCGCCTGCGGCACGAGGACTGGACCGATCGCTATCTCCAGGCGCCGCTGTGGTGCTTCGTGCTCGGCGAGGGTGTGATCGGCGCCGGCGGCTGGCTCGGCGTGATGATGCCTTCGGTGGACGGCGTGGGGCGTTACTTTCCCTTCACGATCGCGGCCGAGCTGGTGTCCTCGCGCCCCGCGCTGCAAGGCCCGGTGCTGGCGCGCACGCAGCACTGGTGGACGCTGGCCGCGCAGGTCGCGCTCGAAGGGCTGGAGCACGATCTCGATGCGCAGCGCTTCGATGCGCGCCTGCAGGAATTGTTTGCGGGCTTCGCGGCCGAAGCGGGCGAGGGCGACAGGCCGCCGTTGGCGCTGCCGGTGGCGCGCCACTCGCTGTGGTTCACCGATCCGGTGGCCGAAAGAGGCCCCGGTATGACCAGCAAGGGCCTGCCGCAGGACGACCAGTTCGATGCGCTGTTCGGCTTCGGGCCCGATGCGGCGGCGCAGGAGGGAGAGGCACCATGAGCCGCCGGGCCGCTCCCGAGGCGAATACCGCAGCGCGCAGCGCGGAGCTTGCCCGATGAACGCCACGCCCGACGACGACCGGCCCCCCGGCGCGCCGCCGCAAGAGGGCGACGACCGCACGCAGGTCGTCACCGGCCGGCCCGTGCCTGCGCCCGCGCCCGACGAAGGCGCGACGGTCATCTCGGGCGGCGCGGCGCTGCCTTCGAGCGAGATGCCCACCGGCGCCGGCATCACGCGCGCCGAGAAGGCGCCGAGCAACGCCGAGGCCGGGCTGCTGCCGGTGGGCAGCCGGCTGGCCGAGTTCGAGGTCACGCGCATCGTCGGACAGGGCGGCTTCGGCGTGGTCTACGAGGCCTGGGACCCGACGCTCGAACGCGTGGTCGCGATCAAGGAGTACCTGCCGACCTCGCTCTCGACGCGCCAGCTGGACGGCACGGTCGCGCCGCTCTCGGAACGGCATCGCGAGACCTTCGAGCTCGGCATGCGCAGCTTCATCAACGAGGCGCGCCTGCTGGCCCAGTTCGACCATCCCTCGCTGCTGAAGGTCTATCGTTTCTGGCAGGAGCGCGGCACCACCTACATGGTGATGCCCTTCTACCGCGGCGACACGCTGCGGCAGGCGCTGGCTAGCATGCCGGGAGGCGTCGACGAAGCCTGGCTGATGCGCATCATGGACGGCGTGACGCAGGCGCTCGCGGTGATGCACCACGCCCACTGCTACCACCGCGACATCGCGCCCGACAACATCATCCTGCTCGAAGGCTCGGGCCGGCCGGTGGTGCTGGACTTCGGTGCCGCGCGGCGCGTGATCACCGACAAGACGCAGGCGATCACCGTCATCCTCAAGCCCGGCTACGCGCCGATCGAGCAGTACGCCGAGATGCCCGACATGTCGCAGGGCGCATGGACCGATGTCTATGCGCTCGCGGCCGTGATGCACGTGGCCGTCAGCGGCCGCGCGCCGCCGCCCTCGGTCGCACGCCTGCTGGCCGACAGCTATGTGCCGCTGGCGGGCAACGACGCGCTGCTGCAGCGCTACAGCCCCGGGCTGCTCGCGGCCATCGATGCCGGCCTGGGCGTGCGGCCGGAATCGCGGCCGCAGTCGATGGAAGCGCTGCGCGCGGCGCTGGGCCTGGAGGGCGACCGGACGGTGATCCGTCCGCCGGCGCCTTCGTCCGCTGCCGCGGGTGGGCGTGCTGCCGGCGCAAGTCCTGCCGTGCCCGCGCCCGCACCGGCTCCCAAGGGCAAGGGCGCGGCGATCGCCGCCGTGGCTTCGGTGGCGGCTCTTGCCGCCGCGGGCGGGTGGTGGTGGTTCCAGGGCCAGTCCGACGACGCGACGCCGGCAGCTGCCGCTCCCCCGCCGCCCAGCGAAGTCGCCCAGGCACCGGCGCCTCCACCGCCGCCGCCTCCGCCGCCGGCCAAGCCGCGCACGCCGGCCGAGTCGCTGCGGTCGCTGGCCGAAGGCGCCGCGCCGGGCTTCGAAGTGACGGCGAGCCCGCGCAAGGCCGAGGTGGCGGTCGGCAAGGACAGGCTCGGCTTCGAGGTGCGCAGCAAGCGCGAAGGCTTCGTCTACGTCTACCTGTTGTCCAGCGGCGGCGAGATGTTCCTGCTGTTCCCGAACCTGCTCGACAAGCACAACAAGATCGCCGCCGGCGCTTCGCTCTCGCTGCCGCGCGCCTCGTGGCCGATGGATGCGGGGGGGCCGGCCGGCATCAACGAGTTCGCCGTGCTGGTCAGCGAGCACGAGCGCGACTTCAGCGCCTCGGGCGTCCAGAACGACGGCGTGTTCCCGCAGTTCCCGCTGTCCGTGCTGGCCGCGCTCGAGGCTGCACGAGGCAGCGGGCCGCCGCCGCTCGCAGGCAAGCCGGTGTGCGCGCCCAACACGCCGTGCAGCGACGTCTATGGCACGGCGTTTTTCAGAATCACCGAGAAGTAATCGTCTGTGGGGCAGCGGCCTGCCAGGCCTCGCCCCCCAGACCAGGAGTTCTTCATGAACAAGCTCTCTTCGCCGATCTTCGCTTCACCCGCCCGCCGGGGTGCCGCCCTCGTCGCCATGGCCGCGCTCGCGGCCTGCGGCACGATGCCGGGACCGGGTGCCATCAGTTCCACTGCGGCTCCGGCTCCGGCTCCGGCTCCGGCTCCGGCTCCGGCGCCCGCGCCGGCCTCGGCCAGCGCCTCGGTCGTCGCGCCTGCGGCACCCGCGCCGGCACCGGCCGCGCCCGCACCCGCCGCCTCGCGTCCGCCTTCGACAGGCGCCAGCGTCGCCGGCCAGTCGCGCACCTTCTCGACCCAGCTCGCGACCTACACCTCTGTCGGCTTCGACGCGGTGCCGGGCTGGGGCCGCGACGATTTCGCCGAGAGCTGGCCCGCCTTCCTCGGCAGCTGCAAGGTGCTGACCGGCCGCGGCACCGAGTGGCGGCAGGTCTGCGAGCGCGCCCGCGCCGTCGACGACAAGAACAACCCGGCGATCCGCGGCTTCTTCGAGCGCGAGTTCTCGGCCTACCAGATCCGCGACGACGACCGAAGGCCCGACGGCGTGGTGACCGGTTACTTCGAGCCCGAGATCACCGGCAGCCGGCAGTACGCGCCGCCCTTCATCTACCCGGTGTACGGACAGCCCGAGGACATGCTGTTCGCAGATGCGCGCAAGCTGCCGGCCGGCAGCGGCACGGTGGCAGCGCGCGTCGTAGGCCGCAACGTGGTGGTGCAGAGCGGCCTCAGCACGCGCGACATGGGGGCGCCCGGCCTCTATGCGCTCGACCTCTCGGCCGTCACGCGCGACACGCTGGACCGCAAGGTGCGCCTGCGCATCGAGGGCAAGCGTCTCCTGCCCTACTACACGCGCGAGGAGATCGAGACCAAGGGCGCGCCCAACGCCCGCGTGCTGGCCTTCGTGAACAGCGCCACCGCGCTTTACGAGATGCAGATCCAGGGCTCGGGCCGCATCCGCCTGCCCAACGGCGATGTGATCCGCGTCGCCTATGCCGAGCAGAACGGCCAGCCCTTCCGGCCGACGCTGGCGCGGTCCTCGTCGGGCAAGGCGCGCAGTCCGGTCAAGGTGCGCGGCGGCGCGATCGAACTCGAGCTCGACGACGGCGACGACGAGGAGGACGACAACGACACCTCGGTGATTCGCACGCGCGGCTTCACGCTCGCGCGCCCGGTCAACAGCGGCGCCGTCGTGGTGCCGGGGCGGCGCGCGACCGGGCCGGTGATCGGCACCGGCATCAAGGACCCGAGCTATGTGTTCTTCAAGGAGTCGCCGAGCACCGGCGGCGGGCCGGTCGGTGCCTTCGGCGTGCCGCTGTCGGCCGGCCGCTCGATCGCCGTCGATCCGCGCAGCACGCCGCTGGGCTATCCGGTCTTCGTCTCCACGCGTGCGCCCGGCACCGGCACGCCGATGCAGCGGCTCACCATCGCGCAGGACACCGGCGGCGCGATCCGCGGCGCGGTGCGCGCCGACTATTTCTTCGGCAACGGCCAGCAGGCCGCGACCCAGGCCCGGCGCATGAAGGAGCGCGGCCAGCTGTGGATCCTGCTGCCGCGCGGGCTCGCCGTGGCGGCGGCTGCGACCTCGACCATCCGCACGCGCGGGGCGGCGGTCGGTGCCGACTTGCCGCAATGCCTTGTGCCTGAAGAAGGCGCGTGCGTCGATGACTAGGAAAGGCGGAATGCTGATGGGCGCGGCGGCGGGCGGTGTGGACGCGCCCGGTGCCCCCACCCCAACCCTCCCCCAGAGGGGGAGGGAGCAAGACAGGATGCGATGCGATTCTCTGGCGCGCAGGCGGTATGACTCCCTCCCCCTCTGGGGGAGGGCGGGGGTGGGGGCGCTGGGCATCCCTGGCGCACGCACATATCGACCACCCGCACCACATCCCGAGCGAACGGCCCAAAGCGAGAACCTGCTTTAGCCGAAACAACGCCATGCAGGAAACCCTGTCCTCGGAACAAAGCATCGAACTCGTCCGTCTCTGGCGGCGCAGGCAGACGCTGTCTGCGGCAGAGATGGGCGAGATGTACCGCATGGTCGGCGACGCGCTGCGCAGCTGCAACCCGCCCGAGCTGCGCGTGCTCGGCGAAGGCCGGCAGGAACTGGTGGCCCAGTTCATCTACGTCAAGGTGCTGCGGCTCGACGCCGATCCGGACGAAGCGGACGATGCCGCGCGCAGCGAGGCCGCGAGCCACAGTGCGCCCTCGAGCGCCTTCGCGCTGTGCGCCTACTTCCGGCGTTACCTGATCGACTGCACGCGCGCGAGCGCCTTCCGCCGCAAGCTCTCGATCGGCGACCAGATCACCGAGAGCCAGCTCGAGGCCCACGTCGGCGCAGCCGACAACGCGCAGGACGAGCTGGCCGAGCACGGCCTCAGTGCGCCCTCGGTGCACGCCGCGGCGCGTGCTTTCATCGCGGGGCTGCCCGAGCCCGAGCGCATCCTCCTGTGCGAAGGCTTCGGCCGCGAGGCGGCGGGCGGCCTGTCGGGCGTGGCCGCGCGCCATGCCATCGCCTCCTACCACTACCGCGCCGGCCGGCTCGGCCTCGTGCACAAGCGCGAAGGCCTGCCGGCCGACTATGCGCGCACCACGCTGGGCCAGTGGATCTCGCAGACCCTCGGCATCGCGATCGAGGCCGGCAACATGGGTGCGATCCTGCAGGTTTTCAAAATCCTGGGCGCTGAAGCGTCTTATGCCTGAAGACATAGGACAAAGCACCATGCCCATCGACCTCTGGCCCCCGCTCAGCCTCATCCGCGGCACCCTCGGGCGCGGTGGCGATCTCGCCGCTGCTGGCGAGGGCGCTGCCACGCTGGCCGAGTCGGCCGCGATGCCGGCGCGACAGTCCGACCAGACCCTGCTGCTGCCCTTGACGGAGCTGGCCCGCCGCCGCGAGGCCTTGGCGCAGCGCGCCTTTCCGGCCCGCTGGGCGCCGGGCCGCCTGGTGAGCGTGCTGCACGAGGGTCGACTGCTCGGCGTGCTGCTCGACAAGTGCCTGCATGACACGCTGTGGCGCGGGTGGATGGCCGCCGGCGAAGCCGACTGGGCCAGCGCCTTCGACGTGCTGCTCGAACCCGGCGACGAACCCTTCGAGCCTATGTTCGGGCTCATCCAGACCTGGAACGTGCTCACGCTCGAACAGACGCCGCAACTCTGCGCCCGCGTGCTCGGCGAGGTCTCGGCCACGCGGCTGGCCGCGATCCGCGCGGTGCACGACGAATGGGCCGTGCAGCAGCCGCTGGCCATCGAGCCCGAGCCCGGCCGCATCGCGCTGCGAACGGCCGGCGGCGTGTTCTCCGTGCTCTCGGGCACGCCGCTGGGCGTGGGCGATCCGCGCGCCGACTACCAGAGCCTCTACCTCGAAGCCGCGGCGCGGCTCGCCACGCCGCTGCAGGCGACGCCGAAGCCCGGCAATCCTGCCGTCGCGGCGCCGGCAGGAGAGGGCTGGTGGCCGCGCGTGAAGACCTGGTTCGGCGCCGACCGCGTGGTGCGCCCCGCACTGGCGCTGCTGGCGCTGGTGGTCGTGGTGCAGAACGCGGCGCTGCTGCGGCCCGGCGCCGAAGACGACGAGGTCAGGTTCCGCTCGGTGCAGGGCCCCGTCACTTCCGCCGCGCCGGCCGAGCTGAGCCTGCGCTGGAAGGCCGGCGTCGGCATGGACGATGCGAGCGCGCTGCTGCGCTCGGCCGGCGCCGAGACGGTGGGCGGACCGGATGCCGATGGCCGCTGGCGCCTGCGCTTCGTGGCCGATGCGGCACAGGGCCGCGTCATGCTGGCCGGCTCGCCGCTGGTCGAATCGGTCGGACCGCCATGACGAGGCGCCGCCTGCGCATCGTGCTGCTGCTGGCCATGCTGGCCGCAGCCGCCTGCGCGAGTGCGGCGCAGCGCGCCTTGCTGGTGGGCGTGTCCGAGCTGGTCCATCAGCCGGCGTCGCTGTGGCTGCAGGCGCCGCGCAACGACGTGATGCTGATGCGCCAGGCCTTGCTCGAGCATGGCTTCGCGGCCGCCGACATCGCGGTGCTGGCCGACGGCGTGAGCGGCGCCGCGCTGCCCGAGGCAGAGCGCATCCACGAGGCGCTGGCCCGGCTGCTCGAACAGTCGAAGAGCGGCGACTTCGTGCTGCTCTACTTCTCGGGCCACGGCACGCGTTGGCGCGATGCGAGCAAGCGCTACCAGGAGCCGGACGGCCTGGCCGAGAACTTCCTCGCGCGCGATGTGCGTGGCGCGGTGGGCGGCAGCGGCGCCTTGCCGGGCGGCCTGCGCGACGTCGATGTCGACCGCTGGGTGCAGGCCTTCCTGGCGCGCAACGTGTTCGTCTGGTCGGTGTTCGACACCTGCTCGGCCGCGTCGATGACGCGCGGCCGCGCGCCCGCGGGCGCCGAGCTTGTCGCGGGCTCGCCGGACGACGAGGTGCGCTTTCGCGGCATCCGCGCGGACTCGCTGGCGCAGGGCACGGCCGGCGCCGCCGTGCCGCCCGCGCCCGCGGCGCCGGCCGTGCCGCGAGCGCGCTACGTGGCCTTCTTCGCCTCCGAAAGCCACCAGGTCACGCCCGAGCTGCGGCTGCCGCGCAAGAGCCGCGACGCGCAGCCCCAGGGCCTCCTGACCTGGGCCGTGGCGGAGGCATTGCAGCGCCGGCCCGCGACCTGGCGCGAACTCTTCGACGGCGTGCTCGCGCTCTACCCGCCGGTGATCGCCGAGCTCGAGGCGCGCTTTCCGCAGCGCGAGCTGCCGTCGCCGGTGGCCGAAGGCAATCTCGATGCGCCGCTGTTCGCCAACAGTGCGCAGCCGCTCGGCACGCGTCCGGTGTGGCGTGCGCAGCGCAGCGGTGCGAGCCTCGCGATCCAGGCCGGCCAGCTCGACGGGCTGGTGCCGCGGCAGGACCTGCGCGTACTCGCGAGCCTGGACGACGGCACCCGGCGCAGCGCCTCTGCCACGCTCGCGCAGCTCGAACTCGGCAGCGCGCAGCTGCCGGTGCCGGCCGCGCTGCGCGATGTGCCGGGCAGCGCGCTGTGGAGCGTGACCCCGCTGGCCGAGCCGGCCGCCTTCGCGCTGCGCGTGCGCGCCGACAAGCCCTTGCCCGCGGGACTGAGCCTCGACTACCCCGCTTCCATCCGCCTGGCGCGCGCGGGCGAGGACGCGAGCGAGGCCGATCTGCGCTGGACCGATCTCGGCGCCGCCGGCCACCGGCTGGAGCCGCTCTCGCCCGCGCTCGGAACGGGCACCAGTGGGATCGCGGCCGACCCCGCGGCCTTGCGCGAGCGCCTGCAGGGCCTCGCGCGTCTCAAGTGGCTCGGCGAACTGAACCGGCTGGCCGGCAGCGCGCGCCTCGACGGCTTCGAGGCCGCGCTGGAAACCTGGCGCGCCGACCGCCTGCTGCGCAGCGAGCCCCTCGCCCGCAGCGCCACGCCGAACCCGTTGCTCGCGGGCGAGCGCCTCGTGCTCCACGTGCGCAACACCGGCGGGACCTCGCTCGACATGGTGATCGTCGGCATCGATGCGGAAGGCGGCCTGCGGCCGGTGTATCCCGATGCCGCCGGCGCAAGCAACCGTTTCGAACGCGGCACGCGCGAGCAGCCGGCGGCCAAGCAGTTCGAGCTGCCGTGGCTGGCGGGCGCGGGTGCGCGCCTCTTCGTGCTGGCGACGCCGGCCGTGCCGCACAGCGCGCCGCGCCTGTTCGGCGCGGGCGTCGATCCGGCCCTGGCCGATCTGCGCGTGCGCGGGCAGCTCGGTGCACCGAAGGAGCGGCAGCTCTTTGCCGCGATGGTTTTTTTCTAGGAGATCGACATGGGCTGGACTTCTGATGGCGCGGTGGACCCGGACGAGGGCCTGCGCCTGCTCGACCTCGTTTCCGAAGAGGCGGGCGACGACTACTGGATGCTGCTCGAATCCAAGGGCAAGGCGATCGAAGGCGATTCGGCGCGCCCCTTCGCGGACGGCAAGCCGCGCCTGGAAGTCGGCGGCTTCCGCTATCAGTTGGACGTTTTCTCGCCCCCGGGTTCCACCAAGGGACAGCTGCGCGCCGCCGCGGTCTTCGTCGTTCGCGATTGCGATGCCGCGAGCGCGTCGATCGCGAGCCTGCTGCGCGACCAGGTGAATGACCTGAAGGTGGTGATCTCGGTCTACAAGGCCGGCGGCGACACCTCGAAGGACCTGCAGCCGCACCTGGAGCTGGAGCTGACCCAGGCGCGCCTGCTGAACCACACGATGCTCACCGCCGCCAGGTCGGCGCGGCCGCGCGAAATCATCCAGATCGAGTACCAGGGCCTCGAGATCCGCTCCGCGCCGCAGAGCGAGACCGGCCTGCGCGGCGCGGTGCGCACTTGCACCATCAAAAAATGAACCCACCCCCAGGCTTGCCTACTTCGTGTGGCCGCCAACCCCCTTGCAGGGGGCAACACCAGCGGCCCGGCGAAGCCGGTTCCGCGGTGTTCCCCGAATGGGTTACGACTGTTTCATGCATTGCGCATCGCGCCAAGGAGTCACTGAGATGACCAGCTCTGCCGAATTCCTCCAGTCCGCCGACCCCGCGTCCGCGCTCAAGGCCCTGACCGACGAGGTGCGCGCCAAGCCCGCCGACAGCAAGCTGCGCGTCTTCCTGGCCCAGCTGCTGTGCGTGCTCGGCCAGTGGGAGCGCGCGCTCAACCAGCTCAACGTCGCGGCCGAGCTCGATGCGATGGCCATTCCGATGAAGCAGGTCTACGGCGAGGCCGTGCGCTGCGAGGGCCTGCGTGCCGAGGTGTTCGCCGGCACGCGCACGCCGATGGTCTTCGGCCAGCCCGACGAATGGCTTGCGCTGCTGATCGAGTCGCTGCTGCGCCAGGGCGTGGGCGATGCGAAGCTGGCCGAAGACCTGCGCCGGCGCGCCTTCGACGCCGCGCCCGCGACGCCGGGCACGCTCGACGGCAAGCCCTTCGAATGGCTCGCCGATGCCGACATGCGCCTGGGCCCGGTGCTCGAAGCCTTCGTCAACGGCCGCTACTACTGGATTCCCTATGCGCGGCTGGCGCACGTGAAGCTCGATCCGCCCGAAGACCTGCGCGACTGCGTTTGGCTGCCGGCGCATCTGCAATTCGAGAACGGCGGCGAGACGCTGGCCCTGGTGCCCGTGCGCTACGAAGGCACCGAGAAGAGCAGCGACGGCGCATTGCAGCTCGCGCGCAGGACCGAGTGGCGCGAACTGCAGCCCGAGGTCTGGGCCGGGCTCGGCCAGCGCATGCTGAGCAGCAGCGACGGCGCCGAGCATGCGCTGATGGACGTGCGCGAGATCCTGTTCTCGACCGGCGATGCCTGAGCTCACCGCACAGGAACGCCTGCAGCCTTCGCTGCTCGATCGCCTGGTCGACCATGCGCCCGGCGAGCAGCGCGAGAGCGACGACAAGCGCACCCTGACCCGGCAGGCGCTGCGCCAGGCCGTGCTGCGCGACCTGAGCTGGCTCTTCAATGCCACGGGCCATGGCCTCGCCTTCGACGACAAGCGCTTTCCGAACGCGGCGCGCTCGGTGCTCAACTACGGATTGCCTATGCTGTCCGGCCAGTTCACGTCCTCCGTTCAGCGTGTCAGCATGGAACAGGCTCTGAAGAACGCCATCCTGCAGTTCGAGCCCCGCATCCTGCCTCGCACACTCGAAGTTGAACTCGTCATGGAAGGCTCGGCACTTGATTCTCACAACCGCATCGGCCTTCGGATCCGCGGCATGCTCTGGGCCCAGCCCGTGCCGCTGGAGTTCCTGATGCGCAGCCGGATCGATCTAGAGGAGGGCCGGATCGAGATTGAGGACATGACAAGCCCGAGAACATGAGCCCCCCGGCTTGTCGCTTTGCGTACTTCGCCACCCCCCGTGGGGGAGGCCCGGCCGCCTTGGGGCGGCCCGGCGGCGCCCGGAGGTAACCCAGTCATGGACCCGCGCCTGCTGACCCTGTACGAACAGGAACTGCGCTACTTCCGCGAGAGCTCGGCGGAGTTCGCGCGCGCCTTCCCGAAGATCGCCAACCGCCTGGGCATCGAGGGCCAGGAGGTCGCCGACCCCTATGTCGAACGGCTGATCGAGGCCACCGCCTTCCTGTCGGCGCGCGTCGCCTTGAAGCTCGATGCCGAATACCCGCGCTTCACCGGGCACCTGCTCGACATCGTCTATCCGCACTTCATGGCGCCCACGCCATCGATGGCCGTGGTGTCGATGACGGCCGATCCCGACGATGCCAATCTCGCGACCGGGCCCACGCTGCCGCGCGGCAGCGGGTTGCGCGCGCGCCAGGCCGTCGGGCAGAACACGCACTGCGAGTTCCGCACCGCGCGGGCGCTGCGACTCTGGCCAATCGAAGTGCTGCGGGCGCAGTACTTCAGCTACGCGCCCGACCTGCCGCTCGCCCAGCATGCGCAGTCGCGCGAGATCCGCGGCGGCCTGCGCATCGCGCTGCGCGCCACCGCCGGCCTCAAGTTCGACCAGATCCCGCTCGACGAACTGCTGATCCATTTCGGCGGCGCCGAAGACGTCGCCTGGCAGCTGCACGAGTGCATGCTTGGCAAACCCATCGGCGTGATGGTGCAGCCGCTGGCCGCCGGCGGCGCGGCCTCGGGTGCGGCGGGCAGCGCGGTGCGCCACCTGCCCGCGAGCGCGGTGCAGCCCGCGGGCTTCGAGGACGACGAGGCGCTCCTGCCCGTCACCGCAACCGGCTTTTCCGGTCATCGGCTGGTGCAGGAGTACTTCGCCTTTCCGCAGCGCTTCCAGTTCGCGCGCATCACTGGCTTGCAGCGCGTGCTCGCGTCGATGGTGGTGACCGAGGTGGAGATCGTGGTGCTGTTCTCGCGCGGCGATGCGGCGCTCGAGAAACTGGTGAGCGCCGACAACGTGCAGCTGCATTGCGTGCCGGTCGTCAACCTCTTCGGCAAGCGGCTCGACCGCGTGGCCGTGACCGAGGGCGTGAGCCAGTTCCACCTGGTGCCCGACCGCACGCGCCCGCAGGACTTCGAGGTGCACACCGTCACCGAGGTGGTCGGCCACGGCAACCCCGGCACCCCCGGCGCGGCGCTGGAGCAGCTCTTCCTGCCCTTCTATGCGGCCTTCCACGGCAGCCGCCACAGCCACCCGGCCTACTTCACCACCACGCGCGAGCCGCGCATGCTCTCGGCCAAGCAGCGCACCGAGGGGCATCGCAGCAGCCACATCGGCTCCGAGCTCTACATGCAGATCGTCGATCCGCAGCAGGCGCCGTATTCCGGCGCGCTGCGGCAGCTGGCGGTGACCGCGCTGGTGACCAACCGCGACCTGCCGCTCCTGATGCCGCTCGGCCGCGAGAGCGACTTCGACTGCATCGATTCGTCGCCGGTGCAGCGCATACGCATGGTGCGCGGCCCCTCGCGTCCGATTTCGCCGGTGGTGGGCCAGGGCCTGGGCTGGCGCGTGGTGGACCACCTGGCGCTCAACTACCTGTCGCTTGCCGACAGCTCGCGCGAGGAGGGCGCAGCGGCGCTGCGCGAGATGCTGATGCTCTATGCGACGCACGCCGACGAGGTGCGCCAGAGCCAGGTGCGCGGGCTGCTGTCGGTGCGCGCCAAGCCGGTGGCGCGCCGGCTGCCGCTGGCCGGGCCGATCGCCTTCGGCCGCGGGCTCGAAGTCACGCTCGAGGTCGACCGCAATGCCTTCCACGGCCACAGCGCCTTCGTGTTCGGCGCCGTCATGGCGCGCTATCTGGCGCGCCACGTGGAGGTCAACCACTTCGTCGAGACCGTGCTCACGGCCTCGGGCAAGGGCGAGATCATGCGATGGAGGCCGCTGTGCGGGGCACGCCCGATCCTGTAGCCGTGCCGGCGTCGCGGCCCGAGAGCGTGGCCGAGCGCGTGCAGGCGTGCGCGGACCAGCCCTGGGCCTACGACTACTTCGCCCTCATGCGGCGGCTCGAGGCGCTCGCCGCGCCGTCGCCGCGCTGGGGCCGCGCGCTGCTGCCCGGCGCCGAACCGGTGCGCGTCGGGCAGGAGCCATCGCTGTCCTTCGCGCCGGCGAGCTTCAGCCGCTTCGAGCCGGCCGGCGCGCATTCGCCGCCGCGGCTGCGCCAGCATTTCTTCGGCTACCTCGGCCCCAACGGACCGCTGCCGGTGCACCTGAGCGACTTCATCCGCGAGCGCACGATCAACCATGGCGATCCGACCTGGCTCGCTTTCCTCGACAGCTTCGCGCACCGCTTCAGCCTGTTCTTCTACCGCGCCTGGGCCCAGGCCCGGCCGGCGGTGGGGCTCGACCGGCCGAAGGAGGATGCCTTTCGCCGCCAGGTGGGCGCGCTGGTCGGCATCGGCACCGCCGCGCGGCAGGAGCGCGACGAGATCCACGACGACGCGCGGCTGCACTTCTCAGGCTGGCTCGCACGCCGCGTGCACAACGCCGAGGGCGTGGAGGCGGTGCTGCAAGGCTACTTCGGCGTGCCGGTGCGGCTCGAGCCCTGGGTCGGGCACTGGATGACGCTGCCCGCGGAGGAACTCACGCGCCTGGGCCGCGGCGAGGCGTCGCGTTCTCTGGGCATGGGCGCGATGCTCGGCCGGCGCGCCTGGGATCGCCAGCACAGCGTGCGGCTGCACCTGGGGCCGCTCGGTTTCGAGCGCTATCGCATGTTCCTGCCGAACGGTTCGGCGCGGCCCGCGCTGCAGCGCTGGATGCAGCAGCTCTTGGGCGACGAGCTGCACTGGGATGCCGAGTTGATTCTGGAAAAGCAGCAGGTGCCGCCCACGCGCCTCGGCGAGCGGAAGGGCAACGCGCCGCGCCTGGGCTGGGCTTCATGGCTCGGCGAGTGCAAGCGCACGCGCGATGCGCTCGATGTCCGCATCGACGGCGACGCGCCTGTCCATCGAGCGGCACTTCAATAAACACGGAAGTGGTTCGTCATGCACACACGGAGAAACTCATGAGTGAAATCAGCCGCACGGCCTTGTTCGGCAAGCTCAATTCGCTGGCCTACAAGGCGATCGAGGGCGCCACGGTGTTCTGCAAGATGCGCGGGAACCCGTACGTCGAGCTGGAGCACTGGTTCGCCCAGCTGCTGCAGGCGCAGGACTCCGACCTGCACCGCGTGATCCAGCACTACCAACTGGACATCTCCGTCATCGCCAAGGACATGACGGCCGCGCTCGACCGCCTGCCGCGCGGCGCAACGGCGATCAGCGACTTCTCGCCGCACATCGAGAACGCGATCGAGCGCGCCTGGACCTACGCCACCCTGCAGTTCGGCGAGGCGCAGGTGCGCACCGGCTACCTGCTGGTCGGCATGCTGAAGACGCCGAGCCTGCGCAATCCGCTGCTCGGCCTGTCCAAGCAGTTCGACAAGGTCAAGCTCGAGGACCTGGCCGACAACTTCGCCAGGATCTGCGATGCCTCGCCCGAATCGAAGATGCGCGCGCAGGACGGCACCGGCATCGGAAGCGGCGCCCCCGGCGAGGAGAGCGGCGCGATGGCGCCGGCCGCCATGGGCAAGGGCGATGCGCTGAAGAAGTTTGCTGTCGACCTCACGGAGAAGGCGAAGAAGGGAGAGATGGATCCGGTGACCGGGCGGGACGAGGAAATCCGCCAGATCGTCGACATCCTGATGCGGCGCCGCCAGAACAACCCGCTGCTGACGGGTGAGGCGGGCGTCGGCAAGACGGCGGTGGTGGAAGGCTTCGCGCAGCGCCTGGCGCGCGGCGACGTGCCGCCGCAGCTCAAGGACGTGAAGCTGCTCACGCTCGACATCGGCCTCCTGCAGGCCGGCGCCAGCATGAAGGGCGAGTTCGAGCAACGCCTGCGGCAGGTGATCGACGAGGTGCAGGCTTCGCCCACGCCGATCATCCTGTTCATCGACGAGATCCACACGCTGGTGGGCGCGGGCGGCGCGGCGGGCACCGGCGATGCGGCCAACCTGCTGAAGCCGGCGCTGGCGCGCGGCAACCTGCGCACCATCGGCGCCACCACCTGGGCCGAGTACAAGAAGTACATCGAGAAGGACCCGGCGCTGACGCGGCGCTTCCAGGTCGTGCAGGTGCCCGAGCCCGACGAGACCAAGGCGATCCTGATGCTGCGCGGCGTCGCCAGCGTGCTCGAGAAGCACCACCGCGTGCAGCTGCTCGACGAGGCGATCGAGGCGGCGGTGAAGCTGTCGCACCGCTACATCCCCGCGCGGCAATTGCCCGACAAGGCCGTGAGCCTGCTCGACACCGCCTGTGCGCGCGTCGCCGTGTCGCAGCACGCGATGCCGCCCGAAGTGGAAGACTGCCAGCGCCGCATCGAGGCGCTCACGGTCGAGAGCGAGATCATCGGCCGCGAGGAGGCGATCGGCATCGACGTGCGCAAGCGCTCGACGCAGGCGCAGGCGCTGCTTGCCGAATCCAATGCCGAACTCGAGAAACTCAATGCGCGCTGGAAGGAAGAGAAGGGGCTGGTCGACCGACTGCTCGAGTTGCGCGGCAAGCTGCGCGCCGGCAACAAGCCGGTGGATGCGGAGACACCAGAAGTTGGAGACCGCGCCGCATTGCTCGCCGAGCTCCACGAACTGCAAGCCAAGATCAGCAGCGTGCAGGGCGAGTCTCCGCTGATCCTGCCCTCGGTCGATTCGCAGGCCGTGTCCTCGGTGGTGGCCGACTGGACCGGCATCCCGGTCGGGCGCATGCAGCGCAACGAGATCGAGACCGTGCTCAATCTGCCGAAGCTGCTGGGCCAGCGCGTGATCGGCCAGGACCACGCGATGGAGATGATCGCCAAGCGCATCCAGACCTCGCGCGCGGGGCTGGACAACCCGAGCAAGCCGATCGGCGTGTTCATGCTGGCCGGCACCTCCGGCGTCGGCAAGACCGAGACCGCGATCGCGCTGGCCGAGGCGCTGTACGGCGGCGAGCAGAACATGATCGTCATCAACATGAGCGAGTACCAGGAGGCGCACACCGTGAGCTCGCTCAAGGGCGCGCCGCCCGGCTACGTCGGCTACGGCGAAGGCGGCGTGCTCACCGAGGCCGTGCGCCGCCGGCCCTACAGCGTGGTGCTGCTGGACGAGGTGGAGAAGGCCCATCCCGATGTGCACGAGCTCTTCTTCCAGGTCTTCGACAAGGGCTTCATGGAAGACGGCGAAGGCCGCAGCATCGACTTCAAGAACACGCTGATCCTGCTCACCACCAACGCCGGCACCGACCTGATCGCCAGCATGTGCAAGGACCCGGAGCTCATGCCCGAGCCCGAAGGCATGGCCAAGGCGCTGCGCGATCCGCTGTTGAAGATCTTCCCGCCCGCGCTGCTGGGCCGGCTGGTCACCATCCCGTACTACCCGCTCTCCGACGAGATGCTGGGCAGGATCGTCGAGCTGCAGTTGAAGCGCATCAAGAAGCGGGTCGAGGCGCGCTACCAGATCCCGTTCGACTACTCGGACGATGTGGTGAAGCTGGTGGTCAGCCGCTGCACCGAGAGCGAGTCGGGCGGCCGGATGATCGACGCCATCCTCACCAACACCATGCTGCCCGACGTCAGCCGCGAGTTCCTGAATCGGATGATGGAAGGCAAGGCGATCGAGAAGGTCGAGGTGGGCGTGGCCGACGGCGGCTTCTCCTACAGGTTCCACTGACGTCGAGGAGACGAGCATGCCCGTCATGAGCTACGACACCTGGATGCGGCGCACGCGCCGCGGCCTGACGAAGCCGCGCAGCTCCGAACTGCGCGTGGTCGATGCCGCGCTGAAGTCCTTCACCGAGCGCCCTGACTCGCAGACCCTGGGAGCGCTCAAGCTGGCAGTGAAGAACTGGACGGACTCCAAGGACGAGCCCCTGAGGAGCATCCGCAACAGCGATGGGGCGGTGGCTGACCTTCTGCGCCAGCTGGGCGAGGAGGACAAGGCCAGCGCGCAGCACCAGACGGCCAAGAGCAGCATCCAGCGCATGAACCGGCCCGCCGGCCTGTTGGGCGAGATCGCCGGCGGCGCGGGCAAGCTGGCTGCCGGCCAGCTCGGCGCGGACTACAGCGGCATGCTGCTGAAGCTTGAGACGGACCCCAACTTCGACAACGTGCGCTACGAAGGCTTCGCGGGCGAGAAGCTGCAGAAGGCGCGGCTCGGCTACGCCGACGCGATGCTCGGCGCGCAGAAGGCGACCATGGGCATGCGCGCAGCGCTGATGGGCGTGGCCACCGGACGCGGCGCCGGCTCGCCCGAGCTCGAGCGCTACACCACCTGGTTCGGCACCGCGTCGAGAGCGGCCATGGAGGACATGCTGCAGAAGGCCGAGACCATGCTGCTGGCCATGAAGACGCGGCCCGTCACCTTCGTGCTGCGCGAAACCATCACGAACCACTACATCAATGGCGTGGATCCGCTCGGGCCGACGGTGGACGACGTGGTCGGACCCGGCGTCTACGGCTATGTGTGGAATGCCGGCAACCACACGGGCTCGGGCATGCGCGTGGTGATCAACCAGCGCTTCCTCACCAAGCCCGACCGCTACGAAGGGCCGGCCGCGACCATCTACCACGAGCTGACGCACAAGGTGCTGGGCACCACGGACAAGGACTCCGCGGGAGCGCTGGTCTATGGCATTCCCGGATGCAGGGCGCTGGCCCGGACGAACCCCGGCGATGCACGCCAGCTGGCCGACTGCTGGTCGTACTACGCCATCAGCTTCTTGAAAACGATCTAGGATGCAGAAACGGAAGACGCGCTCCCATCGTCGTCTCGTGCCGCTCGCCGAGGGGCTGGGGCCTCACCAGGCTCTGGCGCTGGCCGTGCAGTTGCACCGCGCCGGAGGACTCGACGATGCGGAGAAACTCTACGAGCGCATCCTCCAGGTAGCGCCGGCCCACGCCGATGCGATGCACTTCAAGGGCGTGCTGGCGCACCAGCGCGGCCGCAGCGAACAGGCCCTGGAGCTGATCCGCGGCTCCATCGCCTTGAACGCGGCCGTGCCCGACTGGCACAACAACCTGGGCAACGTGCTGCTCGAAACCGGCCAGGTCGACGCCGCCGCCGATGCCTACGAGCAGGCCGCGCGCCTGGCGCCTGCGCGCGCCGACATCCACAACAACCTCGGCGTGCTGCGGCGCGAGCAGGGCCGCGCCGAAGCGGCCGAGAGCGCCTACCGGCGCGCCATCGAGCTGGATCCGAAGAACGTCGAGGCCCACACCAATCTCGGTCGCCTGCTCAACGGCCTCGGGCGCGAAGAGGAATCGATGCGCTGCTTCTGCGAGGCCCTGCTGCTGAAGCCCGGCCATGCGCCGGCGCGCGAGGCGCTCGGCCTGGCCTACTACACGCTCGGGCGCTTCGAGGAGGCGGCGCAGGTGTACCGCGACTGGCTGGCGGACGAACCCGGCAACCCGGCGGCCCGCCATCATCTCGCGGCCTGCTCGGGCGAAGGCGTGCCGGAGCGTGCTGCCGACGACTACGTGGAGAAGGTGTTCGACGGGTTTGCCGACAGCTTCGACGCCAAGCTGGCGCACCTGCACTACCGCGCGCCCGAGCTGATCGCGCAGACCGTGGCCGGGCTGCTGGGCGCGCCGCGCGGCGAGCTCGACGTGCTCGACGCCGGCTGCGGCACCGGGCTGTGCGGCCCGCTGCTCGCGCCCTACGCGCGGCGCCTGGAAGGCGTCGATCTCTCGCAGCGGATGCTGGCCCGGGCCCGTCTGCGGCAGGTCTACGACGCGCTGGCCAAGGCCGAGCTCACGGCCTTCATCGAAGGCGCGGCGCCGGCTTCCTACGACCTCGTCATCTCGGCCGACACCTTGTGCTACTTCGGCGACCTGCGTGCGGTGGCCAAGGCCACGGCCAGGGCGTTGCGGCCGGGCGGCTGGCTGGTGTTCACCGTCGAGGCCCTCGATGCGCAGGAGGATGCGAAGGAGGCGGGCTTCCATCTGCACCACCACGGCCGCTACAGCCATCGCGACAGCTACCTGCGCGAAGTGCTTGCGGAAGCGGGGATGGTCGCCGGCGCGGTGGCGGCCGCGCACCTGCGCATCGAAGGCGGCAAGCCGGTCGACGGCTGGATCGTTTCGGCGCAAGCCCGCGAAGCGGCGACCTCCCGTTCGTCCTAGAAAAGCACACAGAAAGAAAAGGCAATGGCCGATACGCAGTTCATCATCAAGAGCGATTCGCCCGTCAACGACGACCTGATGTTCTGGAGCGTGGTGGGCCAGGAAAGCCTGTCGCGGCCGGCGATCTACGAGCTGACCGTGCTGTCGGCGAACGAGAAGATCGACGCCAAGGACATTCTCGGCCGCGCCTTCGACGTGGTGTTCGAGTTCCTCGATGCCGACGGCGCCAAGCATGAGCGCCACTGCCAGGGGCATGCGGTGCGCTTCATGCGCAAGGGCAGCGTGGGGCGCTACTTCGAATACCGCTTCACGCTGCGCTCGTGGTTCTGGCTGCTCACCAAGCGCAGCAACTCGCGCATCCTGCAGGACAAGCCGGTGCTGGACCTGCTCGACGCGGTGTTCGAGGACAGTCCGATCAAGCGCTTCAAGAAGATCAAGACCGACAAGGTCATCGGCACGCACGATGCGCGGCGCTACAGCGTGCAGCACCAGGAGAGCGACTACCAGTACCTCTCGCGGCTGCTCGAGGACGAGGGCGTCTACTACTGGTTCGACGCGCACGACGCGCCCGGCACCATGCACCTGGCCGACGCGAGCGACGTGGCGCACAAGAAGCTGCCGGTCGTCGACACGCTGAACTACCTGTCCACCGGCGCGAGCGAGGCGCGCTTCAACGAGATCAGCCTGTGGGTGGATTCGCGCCGCCTCGACACCGGAAGCTTCGCCTCGCGCGACAGCGACTTCAAGGCGATCCGCAAGAAGCTCAGCGCCGACAAGGGCGACCCGGACGTGCACGAGCTGGCCGATTTCGAAACCTTCGAATTTCCCGGCGGCTACTTTCGCGAAGCCGACACCGAGGACGCCGCCAAGGTGCGCACCGAGGAGCTGGTGGCGCGCCGTCGCCTGAACTGGGCGATCACGCGCTGGCCCGACGTCGCCGCGGGGATGAACTTCAGCTTCAAGGGCCATCCGGCCGGCGGCGCCGACGGCGACTACCTGATCGCGAGCTGCGCCTTCGTCGTGACGCATCCGGGCTACGAGAGCATGAGCGAGAGCGACAGCCAGGTCGAGCGGCAGGGCCAAGTGCTGCTCGATCTGCTGCGCGAGGACCCGATCAACGCGCACTGGATCGAGGCGCTGCAGGACATCGTGCGCGCCTCGCCGGAGCTTTCCCAGCCGGTGCGCGGCAACGGCGTCTTCCTGCTCACCGTGCTGCCGGCCGAAACCCTGTTCCGCCCGCCGCGGCTGACGCCGCGCGTGACCATGCCCGGCCCGCAGAGCGCGATCGTGGTCGGGCCGAAGGGCGAGGAGATCCATGCCGACGACTTCGGCCGCGTGAAGGTGCATTTCCACTGGGATCGCTACGACGAGAGCAACGAGAAATCCACCTGCTGGGTGCGCGTGTCGCAGCCCTGGGCCGGCAAGGGCTGGGGCGGCTACTTCATCCCGCGCATCGGGCAGGAGGTGATCGTCGATTTCCTGAACGGCGACCCGGACCGCCCGATCATCGTCGGACGCGTCTACAACGACGACCAGCCGATCCCCTTCGACTCGCACACGCAGAGCGGCATTCGCACGCGCTCCACGCCCAAGGGCAGCGCGGCCAATTGCAACGAGCTGCGCTTCGAGGACAAAAAGGGCTCGGAGCAGGTCTTCCTGCATGCCGAGAAGAACCAGGACATCGAGGTCGAGAACGACGAGACGCACTGGGTGGGTCACGACCGCAAGAAGACGGTGGACAACGACGAGACCAGCGCGATCAAGAACAACCGCACCGAAAAGGTCGGCGTCGACGAGAAGATCGACATCGGCGCCAATCGCACCGAGACCGTTGGCGCCAACGAGGACATCACCATCGCGTCGAACCGCACCGAGTCCGTCGGCGCCAGCGAGACCGTGACGATCGGCGCGGCGCGGGATCACACCATCGGCGCGGACGACACGAAGACCGTGGGTGCCGGCGAAAGCATCACCGTCGGCGCCTCGCGCACCGACACGGTCGGCGGGTCGATGACCCAGAGTATCGGCGGCTCGCTCAAGCAGACCGTCGCCGGCGGCATCACGACGACGACGGCCGGTGCCTACACCATCACCGCGACCGGAGGCTTGACGGTCTGCGCACCGGGAGGCGTGAAATACATCGACAGCTTCTTCAGCCGCCTGGGCGGCAACCTGCTCGAGAACTACAACAACATCGTCAAGCTGACGCCGATGAGCATCGAGGGCACGGGCTTCAAGGCCGAGGCCTGCGGCATCAAGATCGACGAGGGCGGCCTCTTCAACAAGAAAGCCGGGGTGGCGCTGCTGCATCTGGGAAGCTTCCTCGAGAACGCCGGTCCGGTGCTGAAGAAGGCCGCCGTGGTGGTGGACAAGGCCGGCCTGCATCTGATCGGGTGAGCGAGCCCGAGCCTCATGAGAATCGTCAAGCCCAACTGCCTCAGCGTGCTCCCCCGATGCATCGAGCACAGGCGGGAGCTGTTCCTTTGCGTGTCGACTCTTGCGATGGTTCCGCTGCGAGAGGCGGCCATGCTGTTCTCCGAGCAGAATCTTTGGACGGTGTTGCCGCGGGCCTTTCCCGAATTCGCCGAAGCAGGTGCGCCCAAGAAGGGCGGCGAGTTCCTGCTGGCGGGCGCCGTCCACGCGCCGCCGGGGTCGCAGGCGGCGAGCATCTCTTTCGGCATTCGCTTCGCCGGCATCGAGAAGATCGCGCTGGCGCACGGACGGCGGTTCGGCGACGGCCAGGCGATCGTCCATCAGGAGTTGCTCACGCGCGTCGCCCTCGATTGGGCGAATGCCTATGGCGGCGAGGAGTTCCCGCTCAACGTGCGCGGATGCGGGCATCCCTCGTCCGTCCGGCCCGACGGCTATCTTCCGTTGCCGTGCATCGAGGCGGTGGACGAGCCTTGGCATCCGGATGCGGCACGCAACCGGCCGATGGGCTTCGGCGTGCTCGATCTCGCGCATCCGGAGCGACTCGCCTGCGCCGGCACTTATGACGACGCCTGGCTGAAGACCGAGTTTCCCGGGCTGGCGCTCGATGCGGACCTGTGCATCCACAACATCGCGCCCGTCGACCAGCGCACCGCTGCGCCCTTTGCCGGCGACGAGCGCTACGAACTGGTGCATCTCTCGGCTTCGGAGCCGCTCGTGCGCGGCGCGCTGCCGGGCGTCGCGGTGCGCGCGTTCATCCAGCGCAAGAGCGCGGCGTACGAGATGGAGGAACTGAGCACGGCGCTGCGCACCGTCGTCTTCCTGCCCGAGGTCGACCGGGTCGTGCTGGTCTGGCAAGGCCTGTGCAAGGTGGCGGACGATGATGCCGGCGACATCCAGGCTGTGATGGTGGCCGCCGAACACATCGGCCGCCCGCGCGTGCGCGGGCACTACAAGCAGGTGCTGCTCGACCGCGTCGAGTCCGAAGACGCGGCATTGCTGTCCTTGATGGACGAGCAGCTGCTGCCCGAGGACCTGCCCTTCGAAGGCCTGCTGCCGGCCGATTTCGATCTCAACCGCAAGCCGTCCACCGACAGCTACGGCGAGCGCCTGCGCAGGCGCGCGGAAGCGCAGCTGAAGGCGGGCCGCGACGAGGTGATCGCCCTGGGCCTCGATCCCGACGCGCATGCGCCCGCGGCCACGCTCGGGGCGCTTCCACCCATGCCGCCGCTGCCCCAGCTCGGCGAGTTCATGCGCAATCTCGCGCTGGACGGGCGGAAGCGGATCGAGCAGGGCAAGAAGGCGGCCGCCGCGATGCTGCAGGCGTCGGAAGCGGCGTACACGCAGCAGGGCCTTTCGTTCGACGTCGTTCGCGACGAGTTGGCAGGCGTGGGGCAGGGCGGTCCGCCCAAGCCGCTGAAGCCGCAGACGATGGACACGCTCAACGAGCTCCAGGGCGTGGCGAAGCGCAGCAATACCCCGCTGGACGAAGTCGACGAGATGCTGGCCGACGAGAAGCTGCACGCACGCTGGGATCAGCAGGACCGGCAGCTGCGCGACATCTATTCCCGCCATGCCCAGCACATGCATCCCGCGCCCGTCGCGACCGGCAGGTTCGCCGAGCGGCAGCATCGCTGGGTGGAAGAGCGGCTCGCTGCCGGTCACGGCCTGCGCGGCCTCGATCTCACGGGCGCCGATCTGCGCCGCTTCGATCTTCGCGGTGTGGATTGCACCGGCGCCATGCTCGAAGCAGCGAACCTCCATGGCATGCAGCTCGCCGGCGCCAGCTTCGACGCAGCCGTGCTGGTGCGCGCCGACCTGGGCGAAGCCCTCGCGGCCGGCTGCGACTTCAGCAACGCCAATCTGGGGAAGGCGAACCTGACCGGCGTGGACGCGGCCGGCGCGGTGTTCGCCGGAGCGAACCTGTGGGAGGCGCGGCTCGAGCAAGCCGGACTGGCGCGCGCAATCCTGGGGGCCGCCCAGTTCTACCGCGCATCGTTGATCGGCGTCGACCTCTCGCATGCGGAGCTCGCCGACGCCCAATTCATCGAGTGCGACCTGTCGTCGGCCGACCTCAGCCATGCCGATTTCGGCGGCGCCCAGTTCATCGCTTGCAAGGCCGAGGGCGCGCGGTGGCTGCGGTGCACCGGCGGCACCGCCGTGTTCTACAAGTTCGCCTGCCGCGGCGCCGATTTCTCGAATGCCAGCTTGCCGGGCACTCGTTTCGTCGAGGCGATCGATCTCGCCGGCGCGCTCTTCGACGGCGCCAACCTGGCCGGCGCGTACTTCGGCCAGGGCAGCGACCTGAGCGGCGGCCGCTTCGACCGCGTGCAGGCGCGCCAGGCGGACTTCACCGCCTGCAACCTTGCCGGTGCCGCCTTCAGGCACGCGGACCTGCGCGAGGCCAGCTTTCGCAAGGCGCTGCTGGAGCGGGCCGATCTGAGCGGTGCGAATCTGATGGACGCCATCCTGAGCAACGCCGAGGTCTTCTCGGCACAGCTGCGCGACTGCAACCTGTACGCGGCCGACCTGGCACGCATCCGCTCCGACGAGCGCACCTCCTTCGAAGGCTCGCTCACGAAGCGGGCGCGTATCTATCCGCGCTGGCGCCCGCCTGTGCCTTCATCGCCATGACGCCGATGCAAAAGAGCGAACTCATGGCGAAGATCGAGAATGCCGACCCGGTGCAAGGCGCTTCGCTGCAAGGCGTCGATCTCTCTGGCGCCAGGCTGGGCGGCGCCGTGTTCGAGAACGTCGACTTCCGCGGCTGCGCAATGGCCGGTGCCAGCTTTGCCGACAGCATCCTGAGCAAGTGCCGCTTGGACGGCGCCAGCCTCTTGGGCGCGCTGATGACGGGTGCGACCCTGCATGAGTCGAGCGCCTGCGACGTGGATCTGTCGGACTCAGTCTGCGTGGGATTCAATGCGGTCCAGAGCCGCTTCGACGGCAGCAGCTTCAGCAGGGCGGATCTGACGGAGGCGAACTTCATCCAGTGTTCGCTGGCCGGCGCCAGGCTCGCGGGCGCAAGAGCCGTGCAACTGTCGCTGGTCGAAACGCGCACCGAGGCGATCGACCTCTCCGACATGCTGCTCTTCAAGTCCGTGGTGGTGCAGGCCGATCTCTCGGCTGCCGACCTGAGGGGCTGCCGCATCGATCAATCGGTCATGAGCAAGGTGCGCCTCGCGGGCCAGCGGCTGGCGGGTGCCGACTGGCAGCGCAGCCAGTTCATGGAGGCAGATCTGGAAGGAGGCGACCTCTCGAGCGCGCAGCTGCAGCAATGCAACTTCAAGGGCGCCACGTTGACGGACGCGAACCTGGTCAAGGCCAAGGCCGCCAACACCCTGTTCATCGAATCGCGCTGCGAGCGCATGGACGGCAGCGGCGCGGACTTCTTCCAGAGCATCTGGAGCGATGCCCGGCTCGATGACGCGCGCTTCATCGGCGCGCGGCTGGAGCAGGCGATGCTTCATCGTGCGAGGTGCCTGCGCGCCGGCTTCGCGCGCGCCAACCTGGTCTACGCGGACTTCTCCCATGCCGATGTGTCCGGCGCGGATTTCGAAGGCGCGAGCTGGGAGCGCACCAAGTTTCATCAGGCACGGCGCGCCGGCGTGCGTCTGCCCGCCGGCGCCAGCATCCTGTACGAAGACCCCGAGCTCGCCGCGGCCGAAGCGTGGAGCCCCGTCGATCCGCCAGCGAAAGAAAGGTGAATGCCATGGAAGTCATCGACCAACGCGAGCCGAAGCTCGCAGCGTCTCCCGCCGCCTCGGCCTACCTTGTCGGCAGCGTCGTGGAGACCGCTTTCGACGTGGTCTATGTCAGCTTCGAACGGCGCGTGCATGAGGCCGCGCGCGCATTCAGCTGCATGGTGGTTCCGGAGCCAGGCGACGAGGTGGGCCTGTTCCGCACGCCGGACGGTCGCCTCTTCATGACCGCGGTGCTCAGCCGGGCCAGCGGCGCCCCCTTGACGCTCCATGCCCCCGAAGGCTTCACGCTGAAGTCGGACAAAGACATTCGGCTCGAAGCGCAGCAGGCCGTGCATCTGCAGGCCGCGACTTTCGCCGGGCAGTTCGACAGCGCGCACTGGGCGGCGCGTCTGATGCGCGTGACCGGCGTCGAGTTCGTGCTGCGTTCCGCGGCGGCGCGGCTCTTCGCAGAGGCCGCGGAGGCAGTGTTGTCGCGCTTGCAGGTGTCGGCCGATCGCAGCTATCGTCATATTGCGCAGGCGGAGCATGTGCGCACCGGCATCCTCGACGTGAAAGCGGAGCACGTGGCGAACATCCGGGCCGGGACGATGCTGCTTTCCTCGCGCGAGTTGACCAAGGTCGACGGCGCCCAGATTCACGTCGGATGAAAGGATCGCCATGTTCGCGAACACCCAGATGGGCGGCCAGGACACCGGGTTCCCGGATGTCTGCCTGACGCCGACACCCGGCGGGCCGGTGCCGACGCCCTATCCGAACATCGCCACGCGGCCGATGGCGGTCAACGCGGTCTATACCGTGCTGCTCAGCAATGCGCCGGCACACAACCTGGGAACCACCATTCCCATGACCAACGGCGACAACGCCGGCGTCGCCACCGGCGTGGCCTCCGGCACCGTCATGGGCCCGGCGCGCAACCTGACCGGTGCGTTCACGGTGCTGATCGGCGGCAAGCCGGCCACGCGGCTCAGCAGCGTGGCTCTGCAGAACAGCACGAACTGCCCCGGCGTGTCGATCGCGCCCAGTCAGGTCAAGGTGCTGCTGCTCGCACCTTAGACAGAGAGCAAAGAGGCCACCAGGTGATACGGATCGCTGTTCTCAACGTCAGGGGCGCGCCGCCCGTGCAGCCGCTCGCCGCCAGCTTCGGTCCGGCCGGCGGAACCATAGGCCGTGCCGATACCAACACGCTGGTGCTGCAGGATCCCGACCGGACGGTATCGCGCCTGCATGCGCAGATCTCGTTTCGCAACGGCGAGTTCTACATCGCCGATCACGGCAGCAATCCCATGCAGCGCAACGGCCAGCCGCTGGGCTCGGGCAGCGAGGTGAAGCTGGCGAGCGGCGATCGGCTGGTGATCGGCAGTTTCGAACTCTCGGTGCAGCACGCAGCGGCCGACGCGCCTGATGCTGCCTTGCGGCCGGCGCCGGTGCACGTGCCGGCGGCAAGTGACGACGACCCCTTCGCCGACCTGCTCGCGGGGCTGGCGCCTGCAACGCCTGCCGCGCCCGCACGCCGCGCTGCGCCGGCGGCGAGTGCGCCCGTGCCGCCTCCCGACCCTTTCGGCCCTGGCGCTGCCGGCGGCCGCGCCGCGGACACGGATCCTTTTGCCGATCTGCTGGCGCCTGCGCCCTCCGGACCCGCGAAGGCCGCGGCAGGCCTGGGCGCGCTCGACGACTTCTCCGATCTGGCCGCGCCGCCGGCAGGAAAGGCTGCCGGCATCGACGAGCTGTTCGGCGGCAGCCCAGGCCGCGGCGGCCTGGGCGGCGATCCGCTGGCGCTCTCGCCGCTGGCGGATCCGTTGCTACAGCCGAACACGGCAGGCGGACTCGATCCGCTGGCCGCGCTGCAAGGCCGCGCGCCCGTGGCGCCGGCACCGCGCAGCGACCACGTGCCGATCGGGCAGTTCGGCTACGTGCCGCCGGTGGCGACCACGCCGCCAGCAGCCTCGTCGCTGCTGGACGATCTGGACGCGCCGCTCGGTTCGCCGAGCTTCGACGACATGACGGGCGCGCGGATCGAAGCACCCGTGCCCCCGCCGCTGGCCGCGAAAGCGCCAGGCTTCTCGCCATCGCCGCCGGCCGCGGCGGTGCCGGCCGATGCGCTGCTGGCCGCTTTCCTGCGCGGCCTGGGCAGCACGCACCAGATGCCCGAGATGCTCACGCCGGGAATGATGGAACGCGTTGGCGTCCTGCTGCGCGCCGCGACCGAAGGCACGCTGCAACTGCTGCTCACGCGCCAGGAGTTCAAGCGCGAAGTGCGCGCCGAGGTCACGATGATCGCGGCGGAGGCCAACAACCCGCTCAAGTTCTCACCCACCGTCGAGGTCGCGCTCGCGCATCTGCTGGGGCCCGGCGTGCGCGGCTTCATGCCGGCCGAGGCCGCGATGCGCGATGCCTTCGACGATCTGCGCGCCCACCAGTTCGGCGTGATGGTGGGCATGCGCGCCGCGCTTGCCCACGTCATCGAACGCTTCGCGCCGGACGAACTCGAGAAGAAGATCGCCGCCAGGTCGGCACTCGACAGCCTGTTCGCCGCCAATCGCAAGGCCAAGCTGTGGGACCAGTTCATCGCGCTCTACGGCGGCATCGCGAGCGAGGCGGAGGACGACTTCCACACGCTGTTCGGCAAGGCCTTCATCGAGGCCTACGAAGAGCAGATGGCGCGCTTGAAGTCCGGCGGCTGAAGAAAAACGAAGAGGAGGAGGGCCCGTGGACATCGAGATCGTCACCTTGTCGAAGCAAGGCGGCCGCAGCTACAACGAGGACGTGTTCGGCCACTGGAACGATGGCCGCTACGTCGCCTGCGTAGTGGCCGACGGCGCGGGCGGCCATGGCGGCGGCGACGTCGCGGCGGCCATCGCGCGCAGCAGCGTGCTGGAAGGCTTCGCGGCGAATCCGGGACTCGATGCCGGCCTGCTGCACCGGCTCATCGCGCGCGCCAACCTCGACATCGTGGCGCGCCAAGCCGAGGGCGGCAAGCTGGCTGCGATGCGATCGACCGTGGTGCTGGCCGCGGTCGACCTGCACGAGAACCAGATCGCCTGGGCTCACAGCGGCGACAGCCGCGCGTACCTGTTTCGTTCCGGTGCGCCGGTGGCGCGCACCGTCGACCACAGCCTGGTCCAGCAGATGGTGGCTGGCGGCATGCTCGACGAGGAGGGCGCACGCCTTCATCCTCAGCGCAACATGCTGCTGTCGGCACTGGGCTCGATCGAAGAGCAACCGGAGATCGCGGTGGCTGCGCCCATGCCCTTGATGGCGGGCGACGTGCTGCTGCTTTGCACCGACGGGGTGTGGGAGCCGCTGGGAGACGAGCGCCTGCTCGAGATGCTGCGCGCGACGAACAGCGCGAGCCGATGGGTGGAGGAGATCGACCGGCAGGTCAGGGCCAACGCGAAGCCGAGCTACGACAACTACACCGCGCTGACGCTGTGGGCGCATCCCGACGATGCGGACGGCGAGGTGACGCAGCGGTTGCCGCCCTAGCCCGTCCCGGGGCCGGACGCTGCCGAGCGTCCGCCCCTCGATCAAGCCGTTCAGGCTTTCACATTGGCCCGAATGTCCCAGGCCGCCGTCTTGGCCGCATCGAGCGTGCCGTCGGGCTTCTGCGGCTTGTACTCGTACTTGAACTTCGCGAAGTTGAGCGTGATGTTTTCCGTGAGGCGGTCTTCGCCGCCGCTGCCGCCGGTGGAGACGGCCGACACGAGCACTTCGTTCAGCGTGATCGTGAGGTACTCCTGTGCGTCTTCGCCCGCTTTGCGCACCACCAGCGTCGCATCGGGATAGTGCTTGCCGTTGCAGCAGGCCAGCAGCAGCGCATTGGAAGAGGAGTCGACGTACTTGGTGAAGGACAGGTCCTGGACGCTGACTTTGCCCGCGCCGCCGCCGCTGCCCAGGTGCATGCTGCCCGACTGGCTGGCACCCCAGCTCCAGGCCAGCACGTCGATCTCCTCCTTGTGCTTGCTGTCTTTCGACTCGCCCTTGACGTCGCCGACCTTGATAAACATGTCTACGGCCATGATTCCACCTTTCAGTTTGTATGAACCCAAGAAAATCAGCTTCCTTGCAGTGCGCCCTGCGGGCCAGCTCGGAAGCTGTAAAGAGAACGAACTGCTCGTTCCGTTTGCAACGATTCGCCGAAATTTATTTGCCGCCCTTGGCCGACGGCAGCTTCGAGACCAGGCGCAGCGACACCGTCAGGCCCTCCAGCTGGTAGTGCGGTCGAAGGAAGAACTTGGAGCTGTAGTAGCCGGGATTGCCTTCGACTTCCTCGACCACCACCTGGGCCGCGGCCAGCGGCTTGCGGGCCTTGGTTTCCTCGGACGAGTTGGCCGGATCGCCGTCGACGTAATTCATGATCCAGTTGTTGAGCCAGCGCTCCATGTCGGCTCTTTCCTTGAAGCTGCCGACTTTGTCGCGCACGATGCACTTCAAGTAGTGGGCGAAGCGGTTGCAGGCAAAGAGGTAGGGCAGGCGCGCCGCGAGGTTGGCATTGGCCGTCGCGTCGGGGTCGTCGTACTCGGCCGGCTTGTTGAGCGACTGCGCGCCGATGAAGGCAGCGAAGTCGGAGTTCTTGCGGTGGATCAGAGACAGCAAGCCGGCCTTGGAGAGCTCGGCCTCGCGCCGATCGCTGATCGCGATCTCGGTGGGGCACTTCTGGTCGACGCCGCCGTCGTCGCTCGGAAAGGTGTGCAGCGGCAGATTCTCGACCGCGCCGCCCGACTCGATGCCGCGGATGCGCGAGCCCCAGCCGTAGAGCTTGTACGAGCGGTTGATGTTGGTGGCCATGGCGTAGGCTGCATTGGCCCAGCTGTACTTGCTATGGTCCGAGCCCGAAACCTCTTCCTCGAAGTCGAACTCCTCGACCGGATTCGTCTTCGCGCCGTAGGGAGTGCGCGCCAGGAAGCGCGGCATGCACAGGCCGATGTACTTGGAGTCGTCGGACTCGCGCAGGCTGCGCCATCCGGCGTACTCGGGCGTGCCGAAGATCTTGGTCAGGTCGCGCGGATTGGCGAGCTCCTGCCATGACTCCATCTGCATCAGGTTGGGGCTCGCGCCTGTGATGAAGGGCGCATGCGCCGAGGCCGCGAGCTTGGCCATCTCGCCCAGCAGCTCGACGTCGGGCGGACTCTGGTCGAAGTGATAGTCGCCGACGATGGCGCCGAAGGGCTCGCCGCCGAACTGGCCGTATTCCTGCTCGTAGACCTTCTTGAAAAGCGGGCTCTGGTCCCAGGCCGCGCCCTTGAACTTCTTCAAGGTCTTGTGCAGCTCCTTCTTGGAGATGTCCATCACCCGGATCTTGAGGTTCTCGTCCGATTCGGTGTTGTTCACCATGTAGTGCAGGCCGCGCCAGGCGCTCTCGAGCTTCTGGAACTCCTCGTTGTGCAGGATCTTGTTGATCTGCTCGGTGAGCTTCTGGTCGATCGCGGCGATCATGGCCTGGATCGACTTGGTCACGTCCTTGCCGATGACCTGCGTGTTGGCCAGCGCCTGCTGCGCCAGCGTGAGCACCGCCGCCTCGACGGCGCTCTTGGCTTCGTCGCTGCGCGGTTTGAACTCCTTCTGCAGGAGCGACGAGAAGTCGCTTCCTTCGTAGGCAACGTCTTTCAGGGCGCTCTGCTGCTCGAGTGCTTCAGCCATGTCGGGTTCTCCTCGTGTGCAAAAAATGGGGCGTCAGGCGGCCGGCGCGGCGCCTTCTTCGGGCTTCTTGCTGGCGGCCAGCGTCTGCAGCAGCGCCGGGTCTTCCAGCACCTTGGCCAGCAGGTCTTCGGCGCCGCCCTTGCCGTCCATATAGGTGACCAGGTTCGACAGCTGGGTGCGGGCCTCGAGCAGCTTGTTGAGCGCATCGACTTTCTTGGCCACGGCGGCGGGCGAGAAGTCGTCCATGTTCTCGAAGGTGATGTCGACCTTGAGCTCGCCCTCGCCGGTCAGCGTGTTCGGCACCGAGAAGGCGGCGCGCGGCTTCATGGCCTTCATGCGCACGTCGAAGTTGTCGACGTCGAACTCGAGGAACTTGCGGTCTCCCACTGGCGCCAGAGGATCGGCCGGCTTGCCCGAGAGATCGGCCAGCACGCCCATCACGAAGGGCAGCTGGACCTTCTTCTCCGCGCCGTAGAGCTCCACGTCGTACTCGATCTGGACCCGCGGCGCCCGATTCCGGGCGATGAATTTCTGGCTGCTCTTGGACATGGAAATGCTCCTTGCGAGGGTGGGTGTCGGAGGGGTGCGAGATGCGTGGCGTTCACGCGGTGGGCTGCTTGCCGGTCACGGTTTCGATGGTGTCGAGCGCGTTCGGCGCGAGATCGGCCATGATCTCGAAGAAGCTCACGCCGATGAGCTTCTTGGCGCGTGCGATCAGGAGCGGCGCCGGATTGCCCGGCTCGGCCTGTTCGAGATAGCGGATCACGCGGTCGAGGGTCTGGAGCGCGTCCTGCCGGTTCCGGATCTCGCCGGGTACCGCGGCGCGCGCGACGGCGGCGCTGCCGGTGCCGGCATCCGCGGCGGCTTCGGCTTCCGCTTCGGCCTGCGCCGCGGGCCCGGCCACCGCGGCGCAGGCCTTGCTCAATACGTTGGCGATCGCGCGCAGCGGCCCGAGATCGATCAGGTCCGTGCGGCCGGTGCGCTCGACGAGCAGCGTCTGCAGCTGCGTGACCAGCGTGGGCATCTCCATCAGCGTCTGCAGCACCTCGGGCGTCTCGCCGTGGATGGCCTCGAGTCCGCCGTGGACCTGCGCGGCGGAGTAGCCCGTTTCGGCACCGGCCGGCGCCAGTGCGTTGTGCGCGATCGCGATGTCGCGCACGCGGATCGGCCCGACCCCGCGCGCCACGCCGACATCGGCTTCGTACAGGTCGCGCAGCACCATGGCTTCGTCGGTCAGCGGCGCGAGCGCGTTGAGGCGCATCGTGGGATCGTTGTCGTCGTCGGCATCCAGCTTTGGATGTATGCCTTCCCAGTGGCGGTCGAGCAGGACGGTCAGCAGGCGCAGGCTCATCACGAAGCCGGCGATGCCTTGCATTCGCGTGCTGGCGCGCAGCAGCAGCACGGCGGCCCGGAGGTCCTTGGTCCGGCCCAGCAGGGCCTGCGCCTGATCGGCCACGGTGCGCCACTCGGGTTCCACTGCGGGGATCACGGTGTCGCCGAACTGCTGCTCGGGCTTGCCTTGCGCCGCCGAGGCCAAGGCGGTGAACGCCGGGTCGTACTCGAGGTCGTCACCGCATGGCGAGGCTTCGCTGATGGGTGCCTGCAGGGCTTCGACGAGTTCGGGAGTCAGCATGTTGCCTGTTCGAGTTCACTAGGGATAATCAAAGATGCTCCCTGGCCGGTCAATGCAACGAAGGAAATAGCATGAGAGACCCTGGTACACGCCGTTCGCCCTATGGACGTCTTCAGGATGCGGGGCATCGGCGCGCGATGGCGGGCCTTGGCATGCTGCTGGCACTCGCGTTCGCCGCCGGTTGCTCCAGCCCTCCGCCGCCGCCGAAGCCTGTGGTCACGCCGATCGCGATGACGCTGGCGGCCGGTGCCGATGCCAATCCCGACGCGCGCGGCCGGGCCTCGCCGCTCACGGTGCGCGTCTATGCGCTCAAGACCAGCGGCGCCTTCGAGGCTGCCGACTTCTTCTCGCTGTTCGAGAAAGACCAGGCCACGCTCGGCGCCGAGATGGCCCAGCGCGAAGAGCTGCTGCTGCGGCCCGGCGACAGCAAGAAGCTCGAGATGACGCTGGCCGCCGACATCAAGGCGATCGGCGTGATGGCGGCCTACCGCGATCTCGACCGCGCGCGCTGGCGCGAGGTGCGCGCGATCGAGCCGGGCAAGCCGCTCTTGGTCGGCGTGAACTTCGGTGCGCGCCAGATCCAGATCCGCATCGAACCGGCACCCCCGCCGCCGGCGCCGAAGAAGTAGCCGCATCGCTACGGGCGCGCCAGCGGCTGATCGCTGGGCAGGAAGCGCCGGAACAGATCGGCGACGAAAGCGTCGTCCTCGCCGAGGGAGGGTGCGGCCGTGAGATAGAGGCCGCGCCAGCGCGCCGGCGCGAGCGAGCGGCCAAGGCCGTTGTCGAACATGTGTGCCGCCAGCGTGCGCAGCCCCGGCTGCAGCGCGCGCAGCTGCTCCACGAAGCCGTGAATGGCCAGCCGTCGCGCCGGCTCCGGCTGGCTGCACAGCAGGCCCATGCGCAAGGCGTGCAGCCGGAGCTTCATCGGGCCGAACAGTTCTTCGAGCCGGGCGCCCGCCGCGTCGGCCGGCAGCCGATGGCCCAGGGCCTGCGCCAGCGCCTCGGGCGGCAATGCGGAGCGGAATTCGTCGTAGCCGCCGATCCGCTCCAGGCCGGTCACCACCAGGTAGACGGGCAGCTGCAGCCGCAGATGCTCGGCCGCTTCGTCGACCCGCTGCCGCAGGCGCGTCGCATCGGCAGCCAGCGCCTGTGCGTCGCCAAGCAAGCTCGCCGCGCTCACGCAAACCACGATGCCGTTGAGCGGCAGGCGCTCGCGTTGATTGGCGAGCGCCAGCAGGGCTTGGTACCAAAGGCTTCGCTCGTGCCGCGAGGCCGCCTCGCGCACCGCGCCCGGGCTGGTTTCGATCGCGATCATCGAACGCAGGAAGTGCCAGCGCCAGAAGCCATCGCCGCTGGCGTCGCGCTCCGATTGCAGCAGCGGCGGGGAGGCGCGGCGGGCGGCGGCCAGCAACCCCGGCAGTTCCGCCGGCTCGTCGCCGATGAACAGCAGCCAGGGCTGGTCGTAGAGCGGATTGCGCACTGCGCGCTGCGCCGGCGAACGAAGAAGCAGTTCGCGCGCTTGCACGATCGCCTGCCGCAGGGCTGCGAGCGCCGCCTGCTCCGGAGCCGTCGATGGCTGCCCGAGGACTTCGATGCGCCGTCGCAGCAGCCGCCGCCGCGCGACGTAGCGCGAGCCCAGCATGAACCACCAGAAGGCGAAAAGCCCCAGCAGGCACAGCGCGAGCAGTGGCCAGTAGTAGGTGGGCAGCGGGTGCAGGGCGTTCATAGGAAGGGTCGAAGACGCTGCTCAGCGCGAGACGGTTTCGAGGAAGACGAAGTCGGCGATCGGCCGGCCGCCCGCTTCGTTGGCGGCCAGCGATTCGCGCAGCCGTTGCAGATAGGCCGAGGCGAGTTCGAAGGGCGGGCTGTCGGCGGCGCCATTGAAAGGCGTGGGCGAGGAAAGGGCTGTGACCAGCACTGTGCCGAAGGGCGGACCCACGAGCCAGCTCGACGGGATGTCGCGGCCCAGCTCGATGCTTTCGCCGGCGCGCAGGCGGGCCTGGCCGCGGCCCGCGTTGAGATGCATCACGGCGCCGTCGGCCGTGAAGTAGTCGACCCAGAGATAGCCGTCGTAGTCGGCATTCGTGGCTTGCACCAGCACGAGATCGCCTTCGCGCAGCCGGCCGTTCTGCGCACTCGCGGCCGCGACCTTCAGCCCGTGCCGCTTGTCGCGATTGCGCGCCTGGTAGGGCTTGAGGATGGCGACCACCTCGCAGTGCGGCCATACGCGCAACCGGAGCTGGAAGCTCGCCGCGCTCACGCCCGGCATGGCACGCACCTCGCGCTCCACGCGCGCCATGTCTTCCGCGACCGAGACGAAGCCGCTCACCTGCGTCGCGCCGTCGTCGCCCACCGTGGCGGCGAGGTCCGCGCAGGCGTAGTCCTGCAGCTGCTGCTCGACGCGCTGCGCCAGCGTGAACGGCGCTTCGTGCGGGCCGTTCAGCATCGATCCCAGCAGGTACAGGAGCGGAATCAGCAGCGCGAGCGCGCCGGTGGCGCGCAACAGCGCCCGCTCGCGCCGCTCCGGGATGCGTGGACGACCCGGCGGGTCGGGCACGCTGTAGGGCTGGGGGGTGATGCGGTCGGCGTCCAGGGCGTCCGGCGCCAACGGCTGCACCGGCAGTTGCTGTCCATGCAGGTCCTTGAGCTTGCCGAGCTCGCCGCTGTCGCCGTTTTCGAAGTAGTACTGGCCCTTGAAACCGTAGACCAGCGCATGCCAGTAGATCTCGCGCACCTCGCCGTCGTCGGCCTGCAGCGCCGACAGATGGTGGAAGAACTCGCTGTGGGCGTTGTTGGAATTGAAGAGCTGCACCTGCAGCGGCGTCATGCCGGTGCTCCAGCCGGGGTTGCGCGCAACGATCTCGTCGAGCCAGGCGACCATGGCAAAGGACGCCGACTCGATGCGGTGGGCAGAGATGCCAGCGGCCTGCGCCGCGACACGGGCGTGCTCGAGCAGATCCAGGGCGCTGCGCTGCGCTGCATCGGGCGCAGGGCTCACGCGCCCTGCGGCGGTCGCCGCGTCGAGTTCGAGGCCGAATGAAAAAAGGGCGCAGAAACAGTCGAACAGGCGAGCCATGCAACGCTCGCGCTATTCTTCGCTGGTGGCGGGAGCCTTGGGTTTGCGCCTGCATCGATGGCACATGCCGATGTCCCTGTGTTCGTTGGGTGCGGGAACATTCTTTCAACGCCCTCCAGGGCCCGCCATATCGCTTGGGGACTATGTCGTTCGTGGAGCGGGCGAGCCTTGCCGCGCATGGCGATCGACGTTATCTTTGGTATTCGTTGAGTTCACTACGTTTGGGGCTGCCATGAAAATCCTGATCGCCGACGACCATCGGCTCGTCATCGAGGCGGTCAAGGCCAAACTGTCGGAAATCGAACCCGGCATCGAGTTCGTTCTGGCAATGAGCGTCGACGAACTGTTCGCCGGCGCTTCCGACGACATCGACCTGGCCGTGATCGACCTGAACATGCCCGGCGCGGACGGGCAAGCCCACGTCGACGAGATCCGGCGCCGCCACCCGGCGGTGCCGGTCATCGTGCTCTCGGGCTATGAAGACCCCGCGATCATGCGCAGTGCGCTGGAGCGTGGCGTGCTCGGCTTCATTCCGAAAGCCTATTCGCCCGAGGTCATGCTGTCGGCCGTCCGGCTGGTGCTGGCCGGCGGCGTCTACGTGCCGCCGATGATGCTCGCGGCCGTGCCGCCCGGCATCGTGGCCGGGGTGCCGGCCGAGGCCAGCCAGCGCGCGTCGGCCGCCGCCTCGGCGCAGACGCTCGAACACCTGCGCAACGTGCTGACCGAGCGCCAGGTGGAGGTGCTGCAACTGCTGTCGCAGGGCAAGCCGAACAAGCTGATCGGGCGCGCGCTCGGCATTAGCGAAGGCACGGTCAAGATCCATCTCGCCGCCATCTTCCGCGCGCTCAACGTGCGCAACCGCACCGAAGCGGTGGTGGCCGCGCAGTCGCTCACCGAAGCCTGAGCCTCTTCCGGTGGACAGCCGGAATCATCTGCCGGTCATTTCTTGGTCGTTGATTGGTCAGCGCGGCGGGCGTGTGCGTGCAGCAGACTGTTTCTCGAGCGCGTCCGCGCGGCAGCTGCCCACACGGCCAATCCATATCGAGAGACCATGCCTTCCACCATTCCCTACGACCCGTCGCTGGCATTGGGCGCCATCGTCGATCCTGACGCCTTCGTCACGCTGACCCAGATCTCCGAGCTCGACGCGGCGATCGACGCGGCCCAGGACAACCTGAACTCCTTCATCTCCATGAAGCGCAGCATCGACATGACGATGCACGAGCTGATCGACATGGAAGTGGATCCGCGCGAGATCAAGGCGAAGAGCGAAGAGATCAAGAAGGAAATCTCGAAGGCCGCAGCTGCCTACGCCACCCTGCGCATCGAGAACGAAGCCAAGATACGGCCCTTGAAGGCGAAGGTGCAGAGCGTGCATCAAGCGCTTGAAAGTCCGGTCGACTACGAGGCGAGCAAGATCGTCAACCCGGAAATCTCCGCGGACTCGCTGAAGATGGATTCGCAGTACTTCTCGTTCGAGCAGAACGAGCAGGGGATTGCGAACAGCATGGCCGGCATCAAGGATCTCATTGCCGGAGCGGCCGATCATCTGGGCCCAGAAGCCGCCACCGAGATGGCAACGGCCGGCGTCAGCCAGGTGGCCAAGCAGCGCAGGGAGCATCAGATCGTCGGCACCTTGGTGGTGACGGCCTCCTGCACGCACAAGAAGGCGGCGCTTCTGCAGCCGTTGGTCATTGACGTCGACAAGGCGATCAGCATCTGGAATCACGCGTTCCCGTCTGACAAGCTGAAGGCCGGCGACCCTGCGGGAATGACGGCAGCGGCGGCCGCCGAAGGTGCAAACAAGCAGTCGCTCAATCTGCTCACTGGTGCGACATATGGGTCAAGCTTCGTGGGAATGGTGCACGTTCTGCAGAATGAAGTGACCGACGTCGGCCAGGGCGCGGGTTCGGGGCAGAGCATGACCGAGGTCGCCGAGAGCATGCAGGAGAAGTTCAAGGTCGCTGCCTGGCTCGAGAGCGAGAGTGGCGGCCTCGGTGCTGATTCCGATTTCGTCAACGACATCAAGCGACTTCTGGGCAAGCAGGACTTCTCGACCCACGTGACCTTGATCACGATGGGCGTCGTCCCATCGATCAAGTCGAACCAACTCGAGGCCGGCGTCGAAAGGTTCGCGAAGTTCGATGCGAAGGAAATGATGGAGAGCCTCGGCAATCTTGCGTCGCCGTCCGCTACCACCAGCGTCGCACAGAAGTCGAAGGAGGCCGTCAACGCCAGGAAGCTGACGGAGCTCAAAGGCGCGCAAGCTCGCAGCGTGATGCTCGGCCTGGACGAGATCGACGAGAGGAAGAACGACGTGATCAACCTCAACTCGCTGGTGACCGCATTCGACGACTACCTCGAGAAGGTGAGCGACGGGGAGTGCGGCGGCGTGCCGATCACCTACTTCGTCAAGCCGATTACGAAAGCGGCGCTTGCCGAGATGTGGTTGGCCAGGCACCGCCCCGACGCGGCATCGGAAGAGACAGCGAAGGCCGAAACCAAGACGGCAAAAAGCGGCAGATGACCTTTCGGCATTGAGTCGTTATAGCTCGCGCGAAAGCCGAGGCAGCCGCATGGCGGTTGCCTCGGCTTTGTCGTTGCGCGCCTCTTCCTCCGCTCGCCCTTGATCGTCTTCCGGTCGCAATTTGGTCGCTGTTCGGTCAGCGCGGAAAACGGCTTGGCGGCCGAAACTGGATGCGAGGGCTTCGAGTTGCAGCCCTTCGATTCACCGTCAAACCAAGGACCCGAACATGCCCACCTCGATCCCCTACGACCCCTCGCTCACGCTCGGCAACATCGTCGAGCCGGAGGCGCTGAACAACCTGGTTGCGATCTCGTCGCTGCTGGCGCCTGTGGATACGGCGCAGGAGACGATGAACTCCTTCATCTCGATGAGGCAGAGCCTCGACATGACGATCAACGAACTGACCGACATGAACATCAATCCCGCCGAGCTGGTCGCCAAGCGCGAGGAGGTCAACAAGTCGGTCTCGAAGGCGGCAGCGGACTACGCGACCATCCGCGTCGAGCAGGAGACCAAGATCCAGCCGCTGCGCGTGAAGATGAAGACCGTCAACCAAAGTCTCGAGAGCCCGCTCGACTACCTGCGCACGCGGACCAAGACAATGCCGCTCGCGGCCGACTCGCTGAAGATGGATGCGCAGTACTTCTCCTTCGACGAGAACGAGCAGGAGGCGCAGAACACGGTCTCCGACATCAAGAGGTTCGTCACAGCAGCCGTGAGCGGCAGCGCAGGGCCGTTCAGCTTCCTGACCGGCGGCGCCTACGGCAGCGCTTCCATCGCCATGGGGAGTTCGGCGGTTTCGCAGGTCAATCAGCAGCGCCAGATGCACGAGATCGCCGGCACGCTGGTCATCACGGCATCGTGCACGCACAAGGACGCGCTGCTGCTGGCGCCTTTCATCCTCGATGTCGACAAAGCGATTCACGTGTGGAACCGCATGTTCCCGGACAACAAGGACAAGATCATCGTCAGCAACCCGTCCGTGATCCAGCAGATCGCTTCGGAAGAGGGCACCTCACGGGAACTCTCGTTCAGCATTCTCTCGGGCGCCACCTTTGGTTCCATCGACCTCCGCACGTGGGTGCATAAGGCCAGAAGCGTGGTCGGAGCAAAGGTGCCGGTACTGTTCGTCACCCGCGAAAACCTGTTGAAGGCGCTGCAGACGCTGGGCAGCGTCGAAGGCGACTCGGTCCTCGTGGCGCCTTCGTCCTTCGCCGAGATCTACAACGGTCTCGGGGAATTCATGGCGCAGCACGGATTGCCGACCACCGGCGCGGGGCTGAGCTGGGACCACTATCTCTTCCTCCCTTCCCAGAAGTCCGTGATGGTCGATGGAGCGGAGATCAACCTCAGACCGGCCGAGTTCGAACTCGCCCTCGAGTTTTTCCACAACGTCGATCGCGTGCTGTCGAGGGATTGGCTGCGGGCCATGACCTCGGGCATGGCTCCTGATGCGTCCAGCCGCTGGATCGATGCCAACGTAGCCCGATTGCGTAGTCATCTCGGACTCGCCTCCCTTCATGGAGGCGAATGGAGGCTCAACAACGTTCGCTACGCGGGCTACAAGCTCAGCAAGGAACACGGCAAGAAGCACACGAAGGTATTCGCGGCTGCGCGGCGTCCTCTTCAACACCGGCCGGAGTCATCGCCATGAATTTCTGGATTGCTCTTGTCGCCTTGTGGATCCTCTGCGCTGTTCTTCTGTTGAATGCCTGGGGAGAAAAGTCAGTAGCCCGCTGGGCTGGGCAGATCGCATTCCGGCCCACGGAGCCGGTGTCGCCGGACCAGCTCTTCGGCTACCTGCTGAGCGCGAATTTCGCAGTGCTCGAAGGGGATGATTTCAATCAACTGGGCAGCTCGCTTGCTAAAGAACAAGTCGAGGCCATCCTCATGCAGCATTGGCGCGTGCAGCGCGGATGCGAATGCGTCTGGCTCGTCGAGCGCTGGCTTCGATCGCCGGGAACTGGGTTCCCGGCGGAGAGAGCCGCCTATGCGGCCCGGCGCAGCGGTCACGTCGTCGACTCCGACGCGTACGCGGCGCTGGAGGAAATCTGCAGGTTCCTGGTTCAGGATGCGCGCTTGGTCGAGGCCCGGCAGATCCGGAACGTTCATCTGAATCCGGCAGCCTGGGAGATTCAGCAGGCTGCCTACCTGGTGCGTCTGGGTTTCTCGGCCGGATACTTGTCCAGAGCTGGCGCGCAAGCTGCGCTTAAGCGCCTGCAGGAGGCGGCCCGCGCGCACTATGCGTCCTGGGAGGACTTTTCGCTGTCGGGGTTGATCGCCCTAGGCGTGCGCAGTCCGATCGATAGCTTCGACCTGGGCAACTGGCGCAAGATTGCGCGCAGCCACGAGGTATTGCTCGGAGCGCAGCGAACGACGCTCGCACATGCCGCGCGCTGGAAGGTGTTTGCCGCGATCCCCGCGCCCTCGATCCGCCGGCTTGAACCTGGCCCGCAGTTGGCCGAGGCCTAGCGCTTGTCCCTGCCGCTGCGCCCCTGATCTCGACGCGGCAGAATCAAGGCGATCCCGGGCTTCCCGCCGCGCGCTTTGAACACCACTCGCTTGCACCTTTCAAACTTCGACGCCGCGATCGTCGACCTCGACGGCACCATGGTCGACACTCTCGGCGACTTCGTCGTTGCGTTGAACTACATGCTCGAGGGGCTCGAACTGCGCGAGGTCACGGCCGAAACCGTCGCGCCCCTGATCGGCAAGGGCTCGGAACACCTGATCCATTCGGTGCTGCGCCACGTGCGCGAAGGCTTGCATGCCGACGAGGCTCAATTCGACCAGGCGTGGCGCCGCTACCAGCAGCACTACCTGGCCATCAACGGTCGGCATGCGGAGGTTTACCCGGGCGTCATCGACGGGCTGGCAGCGCTGCGTGCGCACGGAATCCGCCTGGCCTGCCTGACCAACAAGCCCACCGCCTTTGCGCGCCCGCTGCTGACCGCCAAGGGACTCGACGGCTATTTCGACGTGGTGTTCGGCGGCGACGCCTTCGAGCGCAAGAAGCCCGATCCGCTGCCGCTGCTGAAGACCTGCGCGGCGCTGGGCACGCTGCCGGCGCGCACCCTGATGGTCGGCGATTCGAGCAATGACGCGCGCGCGGCCCGGGCGGCAGGCTGCCCGGTGGTGCTGGTGAGCTATGGCTACAACCACGGCGAGCCGGTGCGCGGCGTGGACGCCGACGGGTTTGTCGATTCGCTGGCGGAGCTGGGCCGGGTTCTCGATGGTTGACAATTGAATGGTTGAAAAGTAATGTATCTGCGAGCCCGTTGATTTGCGGATCGGCGGCCCGCGGCCTACAACTTCTTCTCGACCATGAAAATTGCGATCCTGGGCGGCGGCCACGGCTGCTATGCCGCCGCTGCCGACCTTTCGGAAGCCGGCCATGAAGTGCGGCTCTGGCGGCGCGACGCCGATGCGCTCGCCGCTGTTCGGCAGGCCGGCGCCATCACGCTGAAGGACGCACGCGGGTCGCGCGAGGTACCGATCGCGCTGGCGACCGCCGACATCGCCGAGGCCCTGCGCGGCGCGGCGCTGATCGTGATTCCGACCCCCGCCATTGCGCAGCAGGACATCGCCCGCGCTATGGCGCCGCACTTGGTGGACGGCCAGGTGGTGTTCCTGCCGCCGGGCACCTTCGGCAGCTTCGTGATGGCGCGCGCCGTCAAGGAGGCCGGCAGCCGCGCCGACGTCGCTTGGGCCGAGACCGGCACGCTGCCCTACCTGGCGCGCAAGCACGGCGAGCGCGAGGTCAACGTCACCATCCGCGCGATCCGCCTGCCGACCGGCGTCTATCCTGCGCGCAAGGAAGCACAGGCGTTGGAGGTGATCCGCCAGGCTTACCCGAGCGTGCATGGCTGCGGCGACGCGCTGTCGGGTGCCCTGATGAACGCCGGGCCGGTGATCCACCCGCCGCTGATGGTGATGAACGCCGCGCCGCTGCAGCACTTCGAGCGCTGGGACATCCACAACGAAGGAACGCAGCGCGCTGTGCGCGATGTGACCGACCGGCTCGACCAGGAGCGCATCGCGGTGCGCGAGGCGTTCGGGCAGGGCGCACCGCACTATCCGCTGGCCGACCACTACAACAACGACCGGTGGATGTACGGCGACGCCCACAAGCAGCTGGTCAAGTCGGGCGACTGGCGCGAGAACATCGACCTCTACGCCCATCGCTACATCACCGAAGACACGGAACTGGGCTTGGCTTTTCTCGCCTCGGCGGCGCGCTACGCGGGCGTCGATGCGCCGATCGCGCACGGCCTGCTGGCCATCGTAGGCGGCTTCCTCGGCCGCGATCTGCGCCAGGGCCCGCGCACCTTCGAGCGACTGGGCCTGGCCGGGCTCGACCAGGCCGAGCTGACGAAGAGGCTGCACGATGGCGAATGAGGCGCCCGCGCCCCGCTTCGCCGCCGTCGGTGCGGGGCGGATGGGCCGCGGCATCGCGATCGCCTTTGCCTACGCAGGCCATCGCATCGCATTGATCGATCTGCGTCCCCGCAGCGACGAGGCCTGGCAGACGCTTCGCGCCGAAGCGCGAGCAGAGATCGAGGGCAGCCTCTCGGGGCTCGCGCAACTCGGCGTCATCGAGGCCGCGCAGGTGAGCGCGATTGCCGACCGCGTCGAACTCGTGCCGGCCGCCGAGGCGCCGCGCGCGCTCGGCCGGGCTGAGCTGCTCTTCGAAGGCGTGCCCGAGACGCTGGAGGCCAAGCGCGAGGCTTTCGAGCAGCTCAACCTGCATTGCAGCGACGACGCGATCCTCACTTCCACCACCAGCAGCATCCTCGTGACCCAGCTCGCGGCGCTGGTGAGAAAGCCCGAGCGCTTCCTCAACATGCATTGGCTCAATCCGGCCTACGTGATCCCGGTGGTCGAGCTGAGCTGCCACCCGGGCACCGATGCCGCGGTGCTGGAACGCACCAAGCAGCTGATGGAGCAGATCGGCAAGCTGCCTGTGGTGTGCGGCGCCTCGCCCGGCTACATCGTGCCGCGGCTGCAGGCGCTGGTGATGAACGAGGCGGCGCGGATGATCGAGGAGGGCGCGGCCACCGCCGAAGAGATCGACAAGGCCACGCGCTACGGCCTGGGCCTGCGCTTCGCCGCGCTCGGCGTGGTCGAGTTCATCGACTTCGGCGGCTGCGACATCCTGCACCACGCGAGCCGCGAGATGTCGGCGTCGATCGACAAGGGGCGCTATGCTGCGCCGGCCATCGTCGACCGCATGGTGGCCGAAGGCCGGCTGGGCCTGAAGACCGGCAGCGGCTTCTACGATTACGACGGCCGCGACGTGGCGGCCTACCGGCGCGACGTGCTTGCGCGCACGCTCGGCATGCTGCGGCATGCGGGGCTCTGGCGGGCGCCGGCCGACAAGACGCAGCCATGAAGATCCGCCGCGCCTTCGCAGATCTGTCGGTCGGACAGGTGCACTACGCGAGCTGCGGCGATCCGCGCGCCGAGACGGTGCTGCTGCTGCACCAGTCGCCGCGTAGCTGGGCCGAATACCGGCACGTGCTGCCCCTGATCGGTGAGCGTTTCCGGGCGATGGCGATGGACACCGCGGGATTCGGTGATTCCGATGCCGGGCCGGCGCCAGCGAGCATCGAGCAGTGGTCGCGCGTGGCGGTCGAGCTGCTCGATGCGTTGGGCATCGCCCGCGCACACGTGGTGGGCCATCACACGGGTGGTGTCATCGCGGTCGAGCTGGCCGCTTCCTTCGCGGACCGGGTGCATGGGCTGGTGCTGTCTTCCACGCCTTATGCCGACGCGGCCTTCCGCCGCGCCCGCGCCGAGCGGCCACCGATCGACGAGGTGGCGCCGAGCGACGACGGCAGTCATCTCGCGGCGCTGTGGCGGAAGCGTCAGCCCTTCTATCCGCCGGGCCGGCCCGAGCTGCTGGAGGCCTTCGTGCGCGACGCGCTCATGGTCGGCGCTCGGCTCGAAGAAGGCCATCGCGCCGTGGCTGCCTACCGCATGGAAGAGCGCATCGGGAAGATCGAGCAGCCCACGCTGATCCTGCGCGCTACCGAGGACCCTTTCGCCGCGCCGCACGCGGCCGAACTGCAGACGCACCTGGCGCACGCACGTATCGTCGACATCGTCGGCGGCATGGTGCCCTTGCCCGACCAGATGCCCGAAGCCTTCGCCGCAGCGGTGCTCGACTTTCTGGAGACGCTGCCGTGAAGGCGGTGCGCGTCCATGCTTTCGGCGCCGCGGCGGTGTTGGAAGAGGTGGAAGACCCGCTGCCTCGCGCCGGCCGCAGCGTCGTGCGCATGGCCGCGGCCACCGTGGGCCATATTGACCGCACCGTCTGGAGCGGCGGCTTTCTCAAGCATCCGCCGCTGCCTTATGTTCCGGGTGTCGAAGCCGCGGGCACCGTGATCGCGAGCGAGCGCTTCGCGCCGGGCCAGCGCGTCTGGCTGCGCGGCGCCGGATTGGGCACCACGGCCGATGGCACCTGGTGCGAGCTGATCGACACACCCGACGAGGCGCTGGGCTTGTTGCCCGACCACGTCGACATGGCCCTCGGCTCTGCGTTCTTTTCGCCCTGCACCTCGGCCTGGGTCGCGCTGCACGAGATCGCCAAGCTCCAGGCCGGCGAGCGCGTGCGGGTGACGGGTGCCTCCGGCGCCGTCGGATCGATGGTGGTGCAGCTGGCGCGCGATGCGGGTGCCGAAGTGATCACCGAGGCCGGCGCGCCGGCGACGCTCCTGGTCGATACCGTCGGCGGACCGGTGCTCGAAGCGGCTTTGCCCTGCGTGGCGCCCGGCGGCCGCGCGGTGCTGATCGGCTACACGGCCGGCAACACGCTGGCGCTGGACATCGCGCATTTCCTGCAGCGAGACGTGGCGCTGCTGCCGCTCAACATGTTCAGGCGCGAGGCCGCGGGGCGGGCCGCTGCGCCCGAACTGCTGGCGCGCCTGGGGGACGGGCGCCTGAAGCTGGAGGTGAAGCGCTTCCGGCTCGACGAGGCGGCCGCGGCGCTCGAGTGGATCACGCAGCGCGGGCATCGTGGCCGCGCCGTCCTGATCCCCTGAGCGCAGTTCACTCCTCGCTCTCGTCCGTATCCGTCTCCAGGGCCACGTGCGCGTGCAGCTCGATCATCTGTCGCAGGGTGGTCTTGAGCTCTTCCGCGCGCAGCAGGCCGAAGGGCTCCAGCACCCGAAGTTCGTGCTCTCTGGCGAGCTCCATCAGGTGCTCCACCGTCTTGGCGCCCTTGCGCGTGATGCGCACCAGCGTGACGCGGCGATCACTGTCATGGGGCAGGCGCTCGACCTGGCCCTTGGATTCCATGCGGTCCAGCAGGCGCGTCACCGTCGGCTGTTTGGTCACCGTGACCTGCGCCAGCTGCCCGATGCTGATCGGCTCGCCGCCGGCCAGCGAGGCCATCACCCGCCACTCGGAGACGGAGAAGCCGTGCTGGCGCGCCACCGCATGGAACTCCGAGGAGATCAGCTGGCTGGCCTGCGCCAGCAGCGCCGGCAGGTAGTCGTCGACGAAGCGCGGCGGCTTAGCGGCCTTTGTTGCCATGAACGGCCCCCGGTGCAGTGTCGGGCACGCAGCTTGCATGTCTAGGGTAATTCATGATTGTGGATACATTCACTTGTAAACATTATATGGGCTGCACGATGAGGCGGCCAATGCCGTCATGAGGAACAAGGCACATCATGGCTGAACGATCGTTCGTCGAGGAGGTCAAGAAGCTCCGACTTTCGGAGGGGGAGCTGTTCCGGGGCGAAGGCATTCTGGCCGTCACCAAGGCGCTGCTCGAATCGGGTGTTTCCTATGTCGCCGGCTACCAGGGCGCGCCCATTTCGCACCTGATGGACGTGCTGGCCGACGCCCAGGACATCCTGGCCGAGCAGGGCATCCGCTTCGAGAACAGCGCCAGCGAGGCCACGGCCGCCGCCACGCTGGCCGCCTCGGTCAACTATCCGCTGCGCGGCGCCGTGACCTTCAAGGCGACGGTAGGCACGAACGTGGCCTCCGACGCGCTGGCCAACCTGGCTTCGGGCGGCGTGACCGGCGGCGCGCTGGTCATCGTGGGCGAAGACTACGGCGAAGGCTCCTCGATCATGCAGGAGCGCAGCCACGCCTTTGCGATGAAGTCGCAGATCTGGCTGCTCGATCCGCGGCCCAATCTGCCCTCGATCGTCGATGCCGTGAAAAAGGGCTTCGAGCTTTCGGAGGCCAGCCGCACGCCGGTGATGCTGCAGCTGCGCATCCGCGCCTGTCACGTGCACGGGCAGTTCGTGGCCGGCGCCAACCGGCGGCCCGCCTTCACGATCAAGGACGCGCTCGAGAACCCGCAGCGCGACGTCAGCCGCATCGTGCTGCCGCCGGCCAGCTTCTTGCACGAGCAGGAAAAGGTGAAGGACCGCTGGCCCGCCGCCGTGCGCTTCATCGAGGACCACAAGCTCAACGAGTTCTTCTCGGAAGACGCCGACGACATCGGCATCATCGTGCAGGGCGGCAGCTACAACACCTTGCTGCGCGCGCTCGAGCGCCTGGGCCTGGCCGACGTCTACGGCAACAGCGAGGTGCCGCTCTACGTGATGAACGTGGCCTATCCGGTCATCGAGAGCGAGGTGCTGCGCTTCTGCGAAGGCAAGCGCGCGGTCCTGATCGTCGAAGAAGGCCAGCCCAACTTCGTCGAGCAGAACCTCGCGGCCATCCTGCGCCAGGCCGGCTCGACCACGGCGCTGCACGGCAAGGACATGCTGCCGGTGGCCGGCGAATACACCGCCGCCGAACTGCTGAAGGGCGCGCGCAGCTTCGGCGAGCGCTACGGCCGGCTGCAGCCGTTGCCGGTGCCTGCGCCGGTGCGCAAGGTGATCCCGCTGATCGAGGTCGCCGACGTCGGTGTCGATGGCGCGCCGGAGCCTGCCTTGCCGCTGGACGAAAACGTGCATGCACGCCCGCCGGGTTTCTGCACCGGCTGCCCGGAGCGCCCGATCTTCAGCGCGATGAAGCTGGTGGAGCGCGAGCTCGGCCCGCATCACGTCAGCGCCGATATCGGCTGCCACCTGTTCTCGATCCTGCCGCCCTTCAACATCGGCAACACCACCATGGGCTATGGCCTGGGCGGCGCCGGCGCCGCGGCGCTCAATGCACCCGCTGGCAGGCGCGCGATCTCGATGATGGGCGACGGCGGCTTTTGGCACAACGGCCTCACCAGCGGCGTCGCCAACGCGGTCTTCAACAAGAGCGACAACCTGACCATCGTGGTCGACAACAACTACACCTCGGCCACGGGCGGCCAGGACATCCTGTCGTCCACTGCGCACAATGCGACGCGCAGCACCGGCCACGAGATCGAGCGCGCGGTGCGCGGCGTGGGCGTGAAGTGGGTGCGGACGATCCGCCGCACCTACGACGTGGCCGGCATGCGCGATGCGCTCAAGGAGGCGCTGACCACCAAGGAGAAGGGCCCCAAAGTCCTGATCGCGCAGTCCGAATGCATGCTCAACAAGCAGCGGCGCGAGAAGCCGCTGGTGCGCAAGGCGATCGCCGAGGGCAAGCGCATGGTGCGCGACAAGTTCGGCGTCGACGCCGACACCTGCACCGGCGACCACTCGTGCATCCGCCTGTCGGGCTGTCCCTCGCTGTCGATCAAGGCCAATCCCGATCCGCTGCGCACCGACCCGGTCGCGACCGTGCTCGAGAGCTGCGTCGGCTGCGGCAACTGCGGCGATGTCTCGCATGCCGCGGTACTCTGCCCGTCGTTCTACAAGGCGCAGATCGTCAGCAACCCGAACAGCTGGGACCGCTTGCGCGAACGCGTGCGCAGCGGCGTGATCGGCTGGCTCCAGCGTGGCGAGGCCAAGCGCCGCGCCGAGTACGCCTTCTGAATGAATCTCGCTATGCGACACAACGACGCAGCGTTACAAGTCCAGGGATACCGCGGAACCGGCTTCGCCGGTCCGCTGGTATCGCCCCCGGTAGGGGGTTGGCGGCTACACGAAGCGAGCAAGCCTGGGGGCGAGCAATGACCCAACCGATCAAGATCGCAATCCTCGCCATGGGCGGCGAGGGCGGCGGCGTGCTGGCCGACTGGATCGTCGATATGGGCGAGGCCAACGGCTACGTCGCGCAGACCACCTCGGTGCCTGGCGTGGCCCAGCGCACCGGCGCCACCATCTATTACGTCGAGCTCTATCCCGAGGCGCAGGCCCAGGCCGACGGCGGCCGGCCGGTGCTGGCGCTGATGCCGCTGCCGGGCGATGTCGATGTGGTGCTGGCTTCGGAGCTGATGGAAGCCGGCCGCGCGGTGCAGCGCGGGCTGGTCACGCGCGAGCGCACCACGCTGGTCGCATCGACGCACCGCGTCTATTCGATCGCCGAGAAGAGCGCGATGGGCGACGGGCGCGTCGACAGCGCCGAGCTGCTCGCGCATGCGGACAAGGCCGCCAAGCGCTTCATCCGTTTCGACATGGCGCAAGCCGCCGAAGACGCGGGCAGCGTGATCAGCGCGGTGCTGTTCGGGGCGCTGGCCGGCGCCGGCGTGCTGCCCTTCAGCCGCGCGCAGTTCGAGGCCACCATCGAGCGCGGCGGCCTCGGCGTCAAGCCCAGCCTCAAGGCCTTCGGCGCCGCCTTCATGCGCGCGCAAGGTGCAGCGGTGGAAGAGGCGCCGATGGCGCTGCCCGCCGCGGCGCCGCAGCCGAAGCACCCGGCCGTGCGCGCGCTGGTCGAGCGCGTGCAACGCGACTTCCCCGCCGCGGTGCATCCGGTGCTGCTGGAAGGCGTGCGCCGGCTCATCGACTACCAGGACCTGGCCTACGCCGACCTCTACCTCGACCGCGCGGCCGCGATCGCCGCGCTGCCGAGCCGGGACGAGCACCGCCTGCTGCGCGAGACCGCACGCCACCTGGCGCTGTGGATGTCCTACGAAGACACGGCCCGCGTCGCCGCGCTCAAGACCCGTGACTCGCGCTTCGAGCGCGTGCGCGGCGAGGCCGGCGTGAAGGACGGGCAAGTGCTCGCGATCAACGAGTACATGCATCCGCGCCTGCAGGAAATCTGCGAAACGCTGCCCGCCGGCATCGGAGGCTGGCTGATGAATTCGAGCCTCCCGCGCCGGCTGGTGGAACGGCTCACGCGAAAGGGCCGCGTGATCCAGACCAGCTCGCTGCACGGCTACCTGATGCTGCGCACCGTTGCCGCGATGAAGCGCTGGCGCCGGTCCACGCTGCGCTATGCCGAGGAGAACCGCCGCATCGAGGAATGGCTGCAGCGCATCGCCGCCACCGCGGCGAGCCATCCCGAACTCGCGGTCGAAGTCGCGCAGTGCCAGCGCCTGGTCAAGGGCTACAGCGACACGCACGAGCGCGGCCTGCGCAACTACGACACGGTGATGGCCGCCTTCCAGCGCGCCGGCGCAGGGCTCGCGCCGGCCACCTTGCGCGAACTGCGCGACGCCGCGCTGGCCGATGAACATGGCCACAAGCTGCGCGCCTCGCTGGCGCAGCACGCACTGGCCTGATCAAGGGATGCGAACAACATCATGACCGCCACCCTCCAACTGCGCGTCGTCGAAGCGCGCGAACTGAATCCGCTGATCCGGATGCTGCGCCTTCGCGCCGATGACGGCCGCGAACTGCCGGGCTACGCCGCCGGCGCCCACATCCGCGTCCAGGTGCAGCTGCCCGACGGCAAGCAGGACTGGCGCCACTACTCGCTCATCAACTTCGCGACCGCGCGCAACGCCACCAACGCGCCCGCCGAGTACCGGATCGCTGTGCGCAGGGAAGACGAGGGCCGCGGCGGCTCGCGCTTCATGCACGAGCGCGTGAAGGAGGGCGATCTCCTCAGCATCGAAGCGCCGAAGAACGACTTCCCGCTGCACACCGGCCCCGGCGGCACGGTGCTGGTCGCCGGCGGCATCGGCGTCACGCCGCTCGCCAGCATGGCCGCACGCCGCCGGGCCGAAGACGCGCCCGTGCGCATGCACTACGCAGGGCGCAGCCGCGAGCTGATGGCCTTCCTGCCCGAGCTGCAGGCCTTGCTTGGCGACGACCTTCGCGTCCACGCCGACGTCGACGCCGGCGCGCCGCTCGACATCGATGCCGTGCTCGACGACTGCCCGGCCGGCGACCGCCTCTACGTCTGCGGACCCAAGGTGATGCTCGATGCCGTGCTGGCTCGCACCCAGGCCCGTGGCTGGGAACACGACCGCGTGCACTTCGAACTCTTCACCACGCCGGTGGTCGAAGAGGGCGACCAGGCTTTCGAGGTGGAACTGGCGCAATCGGGACAGCGCTTTACGGTTCCGGCCGATCAGAGCATCCTCGACTGCCTGATCGAGCACGGCTGCGACCCGATGTTCGACTGCAAGCGCGGCGAATGCGGCGTCTGCACGACGGCTGTGCTCGAAGGCGAGATCGACCATCGCGACTACGTGCTGAGCGCGCGCGAGAAGGCCGAGGGCAACGTCATGCAGATCTGCATCTCGCGCGCCAAGGGGCCGCGGCTGGTGCTGGACATCTGAAGGAGCAAGAAGAACATGGCTTCCTACCGAGACAACCCCGATGCCGTGCGCGCGCTGGTGCAGCCCGACCGCGTGCACCGCGACCTCTACACCAGCCAGGAAATCTTCGAGCTGGAGCAGGAGCACTTCTTCGCCAACACCTGGAACTATGCCGGGCACGAAAGCCAGCTCCCCAAGCCCGGCGACTGGATCAGCAACGAGATCGCCGGCCGGCCGCTGATCATCGTGCGCCATGCCGACGGCTCGGTGCGCGCGATGATGAACCGCTGCGCCCACAAGGGCTCGCGTCTCGTGACCGCGCCCTGCGGCAATACGGGCAAGTTCTTCCGCTGCCCCTACCACGCCTGGACCTTCAAGACCGACGGCTCGCTGCTCGCGATCCCGCTCAAGAACGGCTACGAGGGCACGCAGCTGCACGAATGCGAATCGGCCAAGGGCCTGACGACCCTCCGGAACGTGCGCAGCTACCGCGGCTTCATCTTCGTCAAGATCAACGACGTGGGGCCCGGCTTCGAGGAGTACTTCGGCGACTCGCTGAGCTCCATCGACAACATGGCCGACCGTTCGCCCGAGGGCGAGCTCGAGATCGCCGGCGGCTGCCTGCGCTTCATGCACCAGTGCAACTGGAAGATGTTCGTCGAGAACCTGAACGACACCATGCATCCGATGGTGGCGCACGAGTCCTCGGCCGGCACCGCCAAGCGCATGTGGGCCGACAAGCCGGAGGACGAGCCCAAGCCGATGGCTGTCGAGCAGTTCGTGCCTTTCATGTCGGACTACAAGTTCTTCGAGGACATGGGCATCCGCACCTACGACAACGGCCACAGCTTCACGGGCGTGCACTTCAGCATCCACAGCAAGTACAAGGCGATTCCCGCCTACGACGAGGCGATGAAGGCAAGGTACGGCGAGGAGCGCACCGCGCAGATCCTCGGCATGGCGCGCCACAACACCGTGTACTACCCAAACCTTACGATCAAGGGCGCGATCCAGGCGATCCGCGTGGTGAAGCCGATCGCGGTCGACAAGACCTTGATCGAAAGCTGGACCTTCCGCCTGAAAGGCGCGCCGCCCGAGCTGCTTGCGCGCACCACCATGTACAACCGGCTCATCAATTCGCCCTTCTCGGTGGTGGGCCATGACGACCTCCAGGCCTACCGCGGCATCCAGGCCGGGCTGCATGCAAGCGGCAACGAGTGGGTCAGCCTGCACCGCAACTACGACCCGGCCGAGCTGGCCGGCGGGGAGATCACGACAGGCGGAACCAACGAGCTGCCGATGCGCAATCAGTACCGCAGCTGGGCGCGCTACATGACGGAGACCATGTAGAAATGGACCTCCCCCAGTCTCTCCGCGCACTTCGTGTCGCGCGCGCCTTCCCCCTCACCGGGGGCACCAACAGCGGCCCGGCAAAGCCGGTTCCGGGGTGTTTCCCGAATGAACAGCCGCCGCGATCGGAGCGACTGATATGAGTGCAATCATTCATCAAGATCTGATCGACTTCGTGGTGAACGAGTGCCGCCTGCTCGACGCCAAGCGCTATGAGGAGTGGAACGCGCTCTTCACCGACGACGCCTTCTACTGGGTGCCGCTCGTCCCCGACCAGGAAGACGGCATCAACCACACCTCGCACCTCTACGAGGACAAGCTCTTGCGCGATCTGCGCGTCGAGCGTCTCAAGAGCCCGCGCGCCTTCTCGCAGCAGCCGCCGAGCCGTTGCCATCACCTGCTGCAGACGCCCACGGTCGAGGAGTTCGACGAAGCCGGCAATCGCTTCATCGTGCGCACCGAGTTCCACTACACCGAGTCGCAGGGCGACGAGCTGCAGTTCTACGTCGGCACCTTCTTTCATCACCTGACGCTGGTGGATGGCGCGCTGCGCATGACGCGCAAGCGTGTCAACCTGCTCAACTGCGACGCCGCCCTGCCGGCCGTGCAGCTCTTCATCTAGGGGCGCGATGCACGCCACCGTCCACGACCTCTTCACGGCCACCGCGGCGCGCACGCCCGCGGCCGAGTTCCTGTTCACCGAGTCGGTGACCGCCCGCGCCTACGGCATCGCAGCCGGTGCCATTCGGTGGGGCGAAGCTGCTGCAGAGGTCGAGCGCTTGCGCACGGCCTATGCGCAAGCCGGCTACGGCCATGGCCACCGGGTCGGCCTTCTGCTGGAGAACCGGCCGGCTTTTCTGTTCCACTGGTTCGCGCTCAACGCGCTGGGCGTGAGCGTGGTGCCGATCAATGCCGAGATGCGTTCGGCCGAACTGGTCTACCTGATCGGCCACAGCGAGATCGGCCTGGCCGTGACCCTGCCCGAGCGCGCGGCCGATCTGCGCACCGCGGCGGCGCAGGCCGGCATCGCCTTCTCGACCATGGGCCCCGATGACGAAGTGCCACCCGCGCAGGTCGCCGCGCCGCGTGCCGGCGAAGCGATCGGCACCGGCACCGAATGCGGCCTGCTCTACACCTCGGGCACCACCGGCCGGCCCAAGGGCTGCATGCTGAGCAACGCCTATTTCCTGCGGGCCGGCGAGTGGTATGCCGCGCTCGACGGCGTGTGCAGCATGCGCTGCGATGCCGAGCGCGTTATCACGCCGCTGCCGCTCAACCACATGAACGCGATGGCCTTCTCGACCATGGTGGTGCTGGTGGCAGGCGGCTGCCTGGTGCAGCTCGATCGCTTCCACCCGAAGACCTGGCTGCAAAGCGCGCGCGAAAGCGGCGCCACCATCGCGCACTACCTGGGCGTGATGCCGGCCATGCTGCTCGCGGCCGCCCCGTCGGCGGCCGACAAGGACCATGCGATTCGCTGGGGCTTCGGCGCCGGCGTCGACCGCAAGAACCATGCGCCCTTCGAGGCCCGCTTCTGCTTTCCGTTGGTCGAGGCCTGGGCCATGACCGAGACCGGCGCGGCCGCCTGCGTGATGGCGAATCGCGAGCCGCGCCTGGTGGGCACGAGCTGCTTCGGGCGCCAGCAGGACCACGTCGAGATCCGCCTGGTCGACGACGAAGGCCAGGAGGTGACTGGCGACGCGCCGGGCGAACTGCTGGTGCGCTCCGCCGGCGACGACCCGCGGCGCTACTTCTTCTCCGGCTACTTGAAGGACGAGGAAGCCACGCGCGAAGCCTGGGCCGGCGGCTGGTTCCACACCGGCGATCTGGTGCGGCGCGACGCGACCGGCAACTTCTTCTTCGTCGATCGCAAAAAGAACGTGATCCGCCGCAGCGGCGAGAACATCTCGGCCGTCGAGGTCGAGAGCGTGCTCAACCAGCACCCGGCCGTGAAGACCTCGGCCGTGGCCGCCACGCCCGATGCGGTGCGCGGCGACGAGGTGCTGGCCTGCATCGTGGTGCGCGAGGCGCTCGACGCGTCGCAGCACGCGCAGATCGCCGCCAGCATCGTCGAGCATGCGCTGGCGCAGCTGGCCTACTACAAGGCGCCGGGCTACGTCGCCTTCGTCGATGCGCTGCCGCTTACCGCTTCGCAGAAGATCCAGCGCGGGCAGCTGCGCGAACTGGCGCAGGCACTGCCGGGGCAAGGCCATTGCATCGACACCCGCGCGATGAAGAAGAGGCAAGCATGAAGCGCCGGCAGTCCTACGAAGGCGTCGCGGTGGCCGTTCCCATCACGGTGCCTTACGTGCGCTACTCGACGCGCACCGCGCACTGGTTCATCGGCCAGGCGCTCGAAGCGCTGGTCCAGGCCAGCGGCGTGCCGAAGGAACAGATCGACGGGCTGTGCCTCAGCAGCTTCTCGCTGGCGCCGGACACGGCGGTGGGTGTGACGCAGCACCTCGGCCTGTCGCCGCGCTGGCTGGACCACGTGCCCACCGGCGGCGCTTCCGGCGTGATGTGCTTGCGCCGCGCTGCGCGTGCCGTGCAGGCCGGCGATGCCGAGATCGTGGCCTGCGTCGGCGCCGACACCAACCACGTCGACTCCTTCCGCCAGACGCTGGGCAGCTTCAGCAATTTCGCGCGCGATGCGAGCTATCCCTACGGCTCGGGCGGGCCGAACTCCATCTTCGCGATGATCACGGCCAACTACATGCGTACCTTCGGCGCGACGCGCGAGGACTTCGGCCGCATCGCGGTGGACCAGCGCACCAACGCGCTGGGCAATCCGCACGCGATGTTCAAGAAGCCGCTCACGCTCGACGAGTACATGGCGGCGCGGCCGATCTCCGATCCGATCCACCTGTTCGATTGCGTCATGCCCTGCGCGGGCGCCGAGGCCTTTCTCGTGATGAGCGAACAGCGCGCACGCGACCTGGGTCTGGCGCACGCCGTCATCCGCGGCGCGATCGAGCGGCACAACGCCTTCGCCGACGACCCGGTGATGGTGCAGGGCGGCTGGCGCATGGACCGCGACGATCTCTATGCGCAGGCCGGCGTGAAGCCCGCCGCGCTCGACTTCGTGCAGACCTACGACGACTATCCGGTCATCGTGATGATGCAGTTCGAGGACCTGGGTTTTTGCGAGAAGGGCGAGGGCCCGGACTTCGTGCGCGCGAACAGCATGAGCTTCGACGGCAGCTTTCCCAACAACACCAGCGGCGGCCAGCTGTCGGCCGGGCAGGCTGGTGCGGCAGGCGGCTTCCTCGGCATGGTGGAAGCGATCCGGCAACTGACCGATGCGGCCGGGCCGCGCACCGTGCCCGACGCGCAGCTCGGCCTGGTCGCAGGCTTCGGCATGGTGACCTATGACCGCTGCCTCTGCACCGGTGCCGTCATCTTGGGGAGACCTGCATGATGAGCCCCCACGTTTGCCGCTGCGCGGCTGCACTTTCGCCCAAGGAGGCCACGCGCCTGCCTTGGGGCGGCCCTGTGGAGGCGCGATGACGATGCCCTTGATGCGCCCGAAGCGCAAGAACCCGGTCCTGCGCACGCGGCAGATGAACCTGCCGCCGGGCTCCCGCGGCCGCGTCGCGCTGGGCATCACCGCCGCGGCGGCCGAGGGCCGCTTCGAGCTGCAGACCTGTGAAGACTGCGCAACGGTGCAGTACCCGCCGCGCGAGGCCTGCCACAAGTGTTTGTCGCCGCGCCTGAACTGGCGCGAGCAGACCGGCGAAGGCGAGCTCATCAGCAGCACCACGCTGCATCACAGCAACGACCTGTTCTTCCGCGAGCGCCTGCCCTGGCGGCTGGGCCTGGTGCACCTCGATGCCGGCCCGACGCTGATGGTGCACCTGCACGGCGAAGTGGGCGAGGCGCCGGCGCGCGTGCGCGTCGGCGCCCGGCTCGACCGCGCAGGACAGGCCGTCCTCATTGGTTTTCCGAACGAAGGGAGTGCCCATATGGCCGACGACAAGATGCTGCGCGAGATGACCAGCGACCCCAAGTTCCGCAAGGCGCTGGTCACCGACGGCAAGACCGAGGTGGGGCAGGCCATCGTGCGCGCCCTGGTGAAGGCCGGCGCCGACATCGTCTGGGTCGGCCATGCCGAGCCGTGGAAGAAGATGGGCGGCCTGGAGGACATCACGGCGCTGCCGCAAGTCACGCTGGTGCCGCTGGACCTGACCAATGGCCGATCGGTGAGCGAGCTGGCCGGCGAGATCGGCGGCAAGGTCGACATCGTGATCAACAACGCCGAGGTGCACCGCAGCTTCGGCATCGGCGCGCGCCGCGGCACCGATGTCGCCAAGGCCGAGATGGACATCAACTACTTCGGCCTGCTGCGGCTGGCGCAGGAGTTCGGCCCGGCGCTCAAGGGGCGCTCGGCCGACGGCGTGAGCAGCGCGACGGCCTGGGTCAACCTGCTGTCGATCTATGCGCTGTCCAACTTTCCGCCGCACGGCACCTTCAGCGCGTCCAAGGCCGCGGCCTACTCGCTCGCGCAGTGCCTGCGCGCCGAGATGCGGCCGGCCGGCATCCGCGTGGTGAATGTGTTCCCCGGGCCCATCGACGACGAATGGAACCAGCACATGCCGCCGCCCAAGCTGGCGCCGAGCGCGCTGGCCAACGCGATCGTCAAGGCGCTGCGCGACGGCATCGAGGACGTGTACCCGGGCGACGTGGCGCAGGAATGGCTGGAGCGCTGGCGCGACAACCCCAAAGTGCTGGAGCGCGAGCTCGCAGCTGGAGGATGAGATGACGACAACCACCGAACTGATGTCCACCGCCGAGATCCTCGGCGGCCTCGTGAGCGCGATGGCCACGGGCCGCATCCGCGTGATCGACCTCACTCAGACGCTCTCGCCCGAGTTCCCGCAGATCGCGCTGCCGCCCGAGATGGGCCAGTGCTGGCCCTTCCGCATCGAGGAGGTGTCCAAGTACGACGAGCGCGGGCCCGGCTGGTACTGGAACAACTTCTCCTGCGGCGAGCATACCGGCACGCACTTCGATGCACCGATCCACTGGATCTCGGGCCGCGACCTGCCGAACAACTCGGTCGACACGATCCCGGTGCAGCACTTCGTGGCGCCGGCCTGCGTGATCGACTGCTCCAGCCAATCGGCGGCCGATCCCGACTACCTGCTCACGGTGGAAGATATCGAGCGCTACGAGGCGAAGCATGGCCGCATCCCGAAGGGCGCCTGGGCGCTGATGCGCACCGACTGGTCGAAGCGCCAGGATCCCGAGGCGTACCAGAACTTCGACGAGACCGGGCAGCACACCCCGGGTCCGAGCACGGAGGCCGTGCGCTTCCTGGTCGAGCAGCGCGAGGTGCTGGGCTTCGGCTCGGAAGCCATCGGGACCGACGCCGGCCAGGGCTACCACCTGCGCCCGCCCTATCCGTGCCACTACTACATGCACGGCGCCGGGCGCTACGGGCTGCAGTGCCTCAGCAACCTCGACCTGCTGCCGCCGGCCGGCGCGGTGCTGATCTGCCCGCCGCTCAAGATCGAGAAGGGCAGCGGCAGCCCGCTGCGCGTGCTGGCGCTGGTGGGGGATGCCGCATGAGGGCGTCAGGCTCCTTCTCCCGCTTGCGGGAGAAGGCGGGGGATGAGGGTGCCTCGCGCGGCATTCACCCTCACCCCAACCCTCTCCCGCGGGGCGGGAGAGGGGGCAAGAACAGGAGAGCACCATGAACCTCACGCATCCCGTCGCCGCCGTGACCGGCGGCAGTGCCGGCATCGGCAAGGCCATCTGCGCGGACCTGCTCGCGCAGGGCTACGAGGTGGTGTCGCTGGCGAGGCGCCGGTGCGAGATCGACCATCCCAAGTTGTTCAACATCGAGGTCGACCTGATGGACCGCGCCGCCACCGCCGAGGCCGCGCGCGAACTGGTGCAGCGCTTCGAGGTGCGGACCGTGGTGCACAACGCCGGCGTGATCCGGCCCGCGCTGCTCGCGGACGCGAAGCTCGACGACCTGGATGCGCTGGTCGAACTGCACCTGGGCTGCGCGATCCAGCTGGTGCAGGCGGCCCTGCCCGCGATGCGCGCCGAGCGCTTCGGCCGCGTGGTGCTGTTGTCCTCGCGCGCAGCGGTCGGCCTGGCCACGCGAACGAACTATTCGGCCACCAAGGCCGGCATGCTGGGCATGGCGCGCACCTGGGCGCTCGAGCTCGCGGCCGACGGCATCACGGTGAACGTGGTGGCGCCCGGGCCGATCCGCACCGACATGTTCTACGACGTGGTGGAAGCCGGCAGCGAGAAGGAACGCGAGCTCGCCGCCTCGGTGCCGGTGCAGCGCCTCGGCGAATCATCCGACGTGGCGCGGGCCGTGCGTTTTTTTGTCGACCCCGCCAGCAGCTTCGTCACCGGCCAGGTTCTTTATGTGTGCGGCGGCACCAGTGTGGGCAGTCTCGCGCTGTAGCGGTGCATCGCGCGCCAAACGCAAAAACCTCTGGTTGTCTCCCTTGTCATTGCACCATCGTCTCGCTAGTATTGTTTAGGTCTAAACATTTCATAAATCATGTTAAGGCTCAGCTCAACCCCTGGAGGATCGTCATGAAAGTTCCAAGCCCCATCCGCGCCCTGGCGGGCATCGTCGTCGGCGTCGGCGCCCTGAGCGCCGCGAGTGCCTGGGCTGCCGACTACAAGGTCGGCTTCATCACCTCGCTCTCGGGGCCGGTGTCTTCGCTGGGCATTCCCTACGAGAAGGGCATGAAGGCCGCGCTGGCCTACAAGTCCGAAGTGGGCGGGCGCAAGATCCAGCTGGTGCAGCTCGACGATGCGTCGGACCCGTCCACCGCGGCGCGCAACGCGCGCAAGATGATCGACGAGGACAAGGTCGACGTCATCATCGGCACGGCCGGCTCGCCCGGCGCGCTGGCCATCGCTGCCGTCGCGCGCGAAACCAAGACGCCGCTGATCTCGATCGCCAACGCCAACCTGCCCGGCGAGGAGGGCGCCTGGATGGTCACCTTGCCGCAGCCTGCGCCGCTGATGGTGAGCGCGGTGGTCGAGCGCATGAAGAAGTCGGGCGTGAAGACGGTCGGCTACATCGGCTTCTCCGACGCCTGGGGCGACCTGGTCTACGACGCGCTGACGAAGAGCGCCGAGCCGGCCGGCATCAAGGTGGTATCGAACGAGCGTTATGCGCGCGCCGATGCCTCGGTCACGGGCCAGGTGCTGAAGATCGTCGCGCTGCGTCCCGATGCGGTGATCACCGGTACTTCGGGCACGCCCGGTGCGCTGCCCTACCTCGCGCTCTCGGAGCGCGGCTACAAGGGCCAGATCTACGGCATGCATGCGTTGATCAACCCCGACTTCGTGCGCGTCGGCGGCACCTCGGTCGAGGGCCTCCTGGCACCCACCGGCCCGGTGATCGTGGCCGAGCAGCTGCCGGACTCCAACCCGATCCGCAAGGTCTCGATGGACTTCCGCGCGGCCTACCAGAAGGCCAACGGCGCGCCGCCTACCGATGCCTTCTCGGCGTACACCTTCGACGCCTGGCTGCTCTTCCTCGACGCGGCGCAGCGCGCCAAGGGCGAGCCCGGAACGCCGGCCTACCGCGTGGCGCTGCGCGATGCCATCGTCAGCACGAAGGAGCTGGTCGGCACGCACAGCGTCTACAACTTCAAGCCCGATAACCGCTACGGCTCGGACGAGCGCTCGCGCGTCGTCGTCAAGCTGGAAAAAGGCCAGTGGAAGCTGGTGCCGTGAAAGGACTCTCCCCCAGGCTTGCTCACTTCGCGTAGCCGCCAACCCCCTCACCGGGGGCAACACCAGCGGCCCGGCAAAGCCGGTTCCCGCGGCGTTCCCCGAACGAACTTCCCTATTGGATGACTGAGATGAAGCGAACCTTTCTTCAACTTGCCGGCCTCACGGCCATCGCCCTGGCGGCCGCGCAGGCCACGGCCGCTGACCTCAAGATCGGTTTCATCAGCTCGCTGTCCGGCCCGATTTCCGCGCTCGGCATCCCTTACGAGAAGGGCATCCGCGCTGCCATTGCCGAGCATCCGACGCTGGCCGGCCGCAAGGTCGAGCTGATCGTGCTCGATGACGCCTCCGACCCCACCACTGCCGGCCGCAACGCGCGCAAGTTGGTGGTGGAGGACAAGGTCGACGTGCTGATCGGCACCTCGGGCGTGCCCAGCGCAATGGCCATCGCGGCCGTGGCGCGCGAGCTCAACACGCCGCTGATCTCGCCGACGCCGGTCACCATCCCCGGCCCCGAGGGCGCCTGGACCGTGACCGTCTCGCAGCCCTTTCCGCTGATGGTGGCGGGCGTGGTCGAGCGCATGAAGAAGTCGGGCGTGAAGACGGTGGCCTTCATCGGCTTCTCCGACGCGTTGGGCGACCTGGCCTACGACTCGCTGGTGAAAAGCGCGGAGGCCGCCGGCATCAAGGTGGTGGCCAACGAACGCTACGCACGCAGCGATTCATCGGTGGCAGGCCAAGTCCTGAAGATCATCTCGGGCCGCCCCGATGCGGTGTTCGCCGGCAACTCCGGTACGCCGGGCGCGCTGCCCTATCTCGCACTCGCCGAGCGCGGCTACAAGGGCCAGATCTACGGCACGCACGGCCTGATCAATGCCGACTTCGTGCGCGTCGGCGGCGCATCGATCGAAGGCCTGCAGGTGCCCAGCGGGCCGGTGCTGGTTGCCGACCAGCTCGCTGCGGACAACCCGATCAAGAAGGTGTCGATGAACTTCCGCAGCGCCTACCAGAAGGCGCACGGCGTGGTGCCTACCGATGCCTTCTCCTCCTACACCTACGACGCCTACCTGCTGCTGGCCGACGCCGCTTCGCGCACCAAGGGCGAGCCCGGCACGCCGGCCTACCGCACGGCGCTGCGCGATGCGATCGTCGGCACCAAGGAGCTGGTGGGCACGCACGGCGTCTACAACTTCAAGCCCGACAACCGCTATGGCTCCGACCAGCGCGCCGTTGTCGTGGTGCGCATGGAAAAGGGCCAGTGGAAGCTTGTTCCATGATTTCTCGCGGACTTGCGCAGCGCGCCTCTGTGCGGGAGCCGACGCGGAACCGGCTTTGCCGGGCCGCTGGCGGGGCCCCCTGGAAGGGGGGAGGCGGCTACGCGAAGCGAGCAAGCAACGGGGGTGAGCAATGACGCCGGAAGCGATCCGCGCGCTCGTCCAGGACGATCGCGTGCACCGCGACGTGTACCTGAGCGAAGAGCTGTTCGCGCTGGAGCAGGAGCGCTTCTTCGCCAACACCTGGCTCTACGTCGGCCACGCGAGCCAGGTACCGAATGCCGGCGATTTCTGGTCGCTGGAGCTCGCAGGCCGTCCGGTGATGATGGTCCGCCAGCCCGACGGCGCGGTGCGCGTGTTCTACAACCGCTGCGCGCACAAGGGAACCCGGCTCGTGACGGACGAGAGCGGCAACACGGGCAAGTTCTTCCGCTGCCCGTACCACGCCTGGACCTACAAGCTCGACGGTGCGCCGCTCGCGATTCCGCTCAAGACCGGCTACGACGGCACGCGCCTGAAGGAATGCGAATCGGGGCAAGGCCTGACCGAGCTGAAGCACACGGCCGTCTACCGCGACTTCGTCTTCACGCGCATTGCCGATCGCGGCCCGGACTTCGAGGCCTACTTCGGCGAGGTGCTGCGCTCCATCGACAACATGGTCGAACGCTCGCCCGAAGGCAGGCTCACGGCGGAGGGCGGCGTGCTGCGCAACATCGTCCACTGCAACTGGAAGATGTACCTCGAGAACATCAACGACACGGTGCATCCGATGTCGACCCACGAGTCGGCCACGCAGGCGGCCGGCGCGCTGTGGCAGGGGCGCACGGCCGACGAACCCAAGCCGATCGCGATGGAGCAGATCCTGCCCTTCGGCTCGGGCTACGACTTCTTCGACAAGATGGGCGGCCGCGTGTTCGCCAACGGCCACAGCGTGCTGGGCGTGAACTTCAGCATCCACTCGAACTACGCGCAGCTGCCCGACTACGAGGCGGCGATGCGCGAGGCGCACGGCGCCGAGCGCGCGATGGAGATCTTGCAGCGCTCGCCGCAGAACTCGGTGTTGTTCCCTAGCCTCTCGGTCAAGGGCTCGCCGCAGGCGATCCGCGTGATCCGCCCGCTGGCCGCGAACCGCACGCTGATCGAGGCGTGGAGCTTCCGCGCCGCCGGCGCGCCCGACCTGCTGTTCGAGCGCGCGATGACCTACAACCGGCTGGTCTTCTCGCCCATGTCGGTGGTGGCGCACGACGACGTGCACCTGTTCGAAAGCATTCAGCAAGGCCTCGCGGCCGAAGGCAACGAATGGGTGAGCCTGCATCGCAACTTCGATGCCGCAGAGCTCGGGCAGGACACGATCACGACCAATGGCACCAACGAGCTCTTGATGCGCAATCAGTTCCGCGCCTGGGCCAAGTTCATGACGGAGCCTTCGGCATGACGCAAGCGCATGACTTCGTCGCCCACGAGGCCGCGCTGCTGGACGCCGGCCGCTTCGACGACTGGCTCGCGCTGTTCGCCGACGATGGTCACTACTGGGTGCCGCTGCTGGGCGCCGCGCAGGCCGACCCGCTCTCCCACAACTCCATCGCCTACGAAGACCGGCTGCTGCTGCAGCTGCGCGTCGAACGCTTGAAAAACCCGCGCGCGCATTCGCAGCATCCGAAGAGCCATTGCCAGCATGTGATGCAGCGCTCTGTGGTCGAGCACGACAACGAGGCCGGACTCGCGCTCACCACGCCCTTCATCTATGTGGAAGCGCGCGGCGAAAACCAGGTGCTGCTGGCCGGCACCTGCCGCCACCTGCTTGTTCGCCACGGCGAGGGCTTCCTGATCCGGCAGAAGCGCATCGACCTGCTCAATGCCGGCCGCGCACTGCCGGCCATCCAGTTGTTCATCTGACCCTTCCACCACCAGGAGCCCCGACATGAAGACGAGCTTGATGAAGACCCTGGCGCAGAGTGCGCTGGCCACCGCCCTTGCCACCGGATTCGCGATGACCGCGCTCGCGGCCGACCTCAAGGTCGGCCTGAGCGTCTCGCTCTCCGGCCCCAATTCGTCGCTCGGCGTGCCTTATGCGAAGGGCATGCAGGCCGCGCTGGCCTACAAGCCGGAGGTCAACGGCCGCAAGATCCAGCTGATCGTGCTCGACGACGGCTCCGACCCGACCGCCGCGGGCCGCAACGCGCGCAAGCTCGTCGAGGAGGAGAAGGTCGACGTGCTGATGGGCACCTCCGGCGTCCCCGCCGCCATCGCGATGGCGCAGGTGGGGCGCGATGCCAAGGTGCCGATGATCGGACTCACGCCGATCCAGCTCGATCCGGCCGAGAACGGCTGGGTCTTCACCGTCGCGCAGCCGACGCAGCTGATGATCGACGCGGTGGTCGAGCGCATGAAGAAGGACGGCGTGAAGACCGTGGGCTACATCGGCTTCTCCGATGCCTGGGGCGACCTGGTCTACAACGCGTTGATGAAGGCCGCGCCCGCGGCCGGCATCAAGGTACTGGGCAATGAGCGCTATGCGCGGGCCGACGCCTCGGTCACCGGCCAGGTGCTGAAGCTGGTCGCGATGCGTCCGGATGCCGTCATGACCGGCGGCGCCGGCACGCCGGGCGCGCTGCCTTTCCTGGCGCTCGCCGAGCGCGGTTTCAAGGGCCCGGTGTACGGCCAGCACGGTCTCATCAACCCCGACTTCGTGCGCGTCGTCGGTGCATCGGGCCAGGGCGCGACGATGCCGACCGGCCCGGTGATCGTGGCCGAGCAGCTGCCGGCCGCCTACCCGACCAAGAAGGTCGCCATGGACTTCCGCGCCGCCTTCCAGAAGGTCAACAACGCGCCCACCAGCGATGCCTACTCGGCCTATTCCTTCGACGCCTGGCTGGTGTTCGCCGATGCCGCGGCACGCGCCAAGGGCGAGCCGGGCACGCCCGAGTTCAGGCAGTCTTTGCGCGACGCCATCGCGAGCACCAAGGAAGTGGTGGGCACGCACGGCGTCTACAACTTCAAGCCCGGCAACCTCTACGGCGTGGACGAGCGCGCGCGCGTGATCGTCAAGCTCGAAAACGGCCAGTGGAAGCTCGCCAACTGAGCCGGCACTAGCAAGAGCGAGACAAAGCGGAGGACTGTTCAATGACACCGGACGTGGCACTGATCCTGGGCATCGATGGCCTGGCGAATGGCGCTGTTTATCTTCTGGCCGGGCTGGGGCTGGTGCTGATCTTCTCGGTCACCCGCGTGGTCTTCGTGCCCTTCGGCGACGTCGCGGCCTTTGCCGCGCTGTCGCTGGCTGCATTCGAAACCGGGCGCGTGCCGCCCACCATCGGCCTGGTGCTGGTGCTCACCGCGCTCGCGCTGGCGACCGAGGTCGGCAGCCTGGTGCGCCGCGGCGAAATCGCGCGCATTCCCAAGGCGGTGCTGGGCTGGGGCGTGCTGCCGCTCGTGCCCTGCCTACTGGCTTGGCTGGCGAGCCGGCCGGGCGTGCCGGCGCCGGTGCACATCGCGGTCGCGGTGCTGCTGGTGGTGCCGATCGCGCCGCTGCTCTCGCGCGTGGTGTTTCAGCCGATCGCCGATGCGTCCGTGCTGGTGCTCCTGATCGTGTCGCTGGCGCTGCACTTCCTGCTCTCGGGCCTGGGCCTGCTGTTCTTCGGCCCCGAGGGCTCGCGGACGCAGCCGCTCGCCGGCGGCTCGATCCCGCTCGGCGACGGCTTCGCGGTGAGCGGCCAGGTGATCCTGATGGTGAGCGCGGCGATCGTGTTGAGCGGCATGTTCTTTCTCGTGTTCGAGCGCACGGTGGCCGGCAAGGCGCTGCGCGCCACTGCGGTCAACCGCGTGGGCGCGCGGCTGGTCGGGATCCGGCCGGCGCGCACGGCGCTGCTGGCCTACGGCTGCGCCTCGCTGCTGGCGGGGCTGATCGGCGTGCTGATCGCGCCGGTCACCACCATGTACTACGACTCGGGCTTCATCATCGGCCTCAAGGCCTTCGTGGCGGCGATCATCGGCGGGCTGGTGAGCTATCCGATGACCGCGATCGGCGCGCTGGCCGTCGGGGTGGTCGAGAGCTTCGCCTCCTTCTGGAGCGGCGCGCTGAAGGACGTGATCGTCTTCAGCCTGCTGATCCCGGTGTTGATGCTGCGTTCGTTCCTGAGCGTGCATGCGGAAGAGGAAGAAGAGGAGGTGGATCAATGAGCGCCGCGCCCACACCCGAAGTCGTGCGTCCCGTGTTCGATGAAGCCGCTGGCGCCGCGAGCAAGCCCGCGGAAGGAAGATCGATGAACCTGGCCTCCAAGCGCCTGCTCTGGATCGGCCTCGTCGTCGTCGCGATGGCCGTGGTGCCGCTGCTCGCCGGCAACTTCACCGTCTCGCTGCTCAACGACATCGGCATCGGCGCGCTGGTCGCGCTGGGCCTGGTGCTGCTCACCGGCATCGGCGGCGCGACCTCCTTCGGCCAGGCGGCCTTCGTCGGCATCGCCGCCTATGCGACTGCATGGCTCAGCACCACGCAGGGGATGTCGCCCTGGCTGGGGCTGGCGTTCTCGCTGCTGCTGACCGGCCTCTCGGCGCTGGCCATCGGCCTGCTCACCTTGCGGCTGGGCGGACACTTCCTGCCTTTGTCCACCATCGCGTGGGGGCTGTCGATCGCGATGCTCTTCGGCAACGTCGATGCGCTGGGGCGCCATACCGGCCTGTCGAACATTCCGGCGCTGACCATCGGCCCCTGGTCGCTGGCCGATCCGCGCGCGATCTACTACCTGATCTGGGCCCTGGTCGGGCTGGCCGTGCTGTTCAGCCGGAACCTGCTGCAGTCGCGGCCGGGCCGCGCGATCCGCAGCCTGCGCGGCGGTGCGATCCTGCTGGCCAGCGTCGGCGCGGATGCCTATCGCGTGCGGCTCACGCTCTTCGTGACGGCGGCCCTCTTCGCCGGACTCGCGGGCTGGCTCTATGCGCACATGAACCGCTTCGTGAGCCCCTCGCCCTTCGATGTGCGCGCCAGCATCGAGTACCTGCTGATGGCCGTGGCCGGCGGGCTCGGGCATCTGGCGGGCGCGCTGGTCGGCTCGGCGCTGGTCCTGATCCTCAAGAACGGCCTGCAGGACGTGCTGCCGCTCCTGACCCAGCGCGCCGGGCAACTGGAGGCCGTGGCCTTCGCGACGCTCTTCATTCTCTTGCTGCACTTCGCGCGCGGCGGCCTGATGGGTTTCGTACGGCGCTGGACGCACCGGTTCTCGGCAGCGCGTGCGCCGCGCGTGCCGATGCCGCCCGTTTCGCCGCTGCCGCATCGCACGCTGCCCGATCGCGGCTCGCAGATCCTGTCGGTCACGGGCGCGGTCAAGCGCTTCGGCGGGCTGGTGGCCGTCAACGACGTCAGCTTCGAAGTGAAGGCCGGCGAGATCATGGGCCTCATCGGTCCCAACGGCGCCGGCAAGTCGACCATGTTCAACCTGCTGACCTGCACGCTGTCGATGACCGCCGGGCAGGTGCGCTTTCTGGGCCAGGACATCGCCGGGCTGCCGCAGCGCAAGGTCGCGCGGCTGGGCCTGGCGCGCACCTTCCAGCACGTGAAGCTCAGGCCGCACATGAGCCTGCTCGACAACGTCGCGCTCGGCGCCCATTCGCGCACGAGCTCCGGCGTGCTGAAGGCGGGCCTGCGGCTCGATCGCACCGAGGAACGCCAGATCCTGCAGGAGGCCCAGCGCCAGCTCGACCGCATCGGGCTCGGCGACCGCGCGCACGAACTCGCGGGCAGCCTGCCGCTGGGCACGCAGCGCATCCTGGAGATCGCGCGCGCTCTGGCGGCCGACCCGGTGCTGCTGGTGCTCGACGAGCCGGCCGCCGGCCTGCGCCGCAAGGAAAAGATGGCGCTCGGCGACCTGCTGCGCAAGCTGCGCGAGGAGGGCGTGACCATCCTTATCGTCGAGCACGACATGGACTTCGTGATGAAACTGGTGGATCGGCTGGTGGTGATGAACTTCGGCTCCAAGCTGGTCGAGGGCGTGCCCTCGGCGGTGCGTGCGGACGAGCGCGTGCAGGCGGCTTACCTCGGGAGCGTGGTATGAGCGCCGCCCGGCCGCCCGAAGGCGCTCGCCCCCTCCTTCAGGAGGGGGTGCGCGAAGTACACGAAGTGACGAGCCTGGGGGAGGATCTCCAATGAGCGCCATGCTCGAGATCGGCGACCTGCATGTGTCGTACGGCCAGGTCGATGCGGTGCGCGGCGTCTCGCTCAACCTGGAGCACGGCCAGATCATCTCGGTGATCGGCCCCAACGGCGCCGGCAAGACCACGCTGCTGGCCGCGGCAATGGGCCTCTTGCCTTGCAAAGGGCTGCTGCGCTTCGAGGGCGAGGACCTGCACGGGCTCGACGTCGAGGCGCGCGTGGAGCGCGGCCTGTGCCTGGTGCCCGAGAAGCGCGAGCTTTTCGGCGAGCTGACCGTGCTCGACAACCTGCAGCTCGGCGCCTTCGGCAGCCGGCTCCGCAGCGATGCCCTGAAACGCCGGCTGCAGTCGGTGTACGACCGCTTTCCGCGCCTGGCCGAGCGCCGCGCCCAGCGCGCCGACACGCTCTCGGGCGGCGAGCGGCAGATGCTGGCCGTGGGCCGCGCGCTGATGTCGGCGCCGCGCCTCTTGATGCTGGACGAGCCAAGCCTCGGGCTGGCACCCCTGATCGTGCGCGACATCCTGACCATCGTGCGCAAGCTGCGCGAGGACGGCGTGTCGATCCTGCTGGTGGAGCAGAACGCGCGCGCCGCGCTGGAGACCTCCGACCACGGCTACGTCCTGGAGACCGGCGAGATCGCGCTCTCGGGCGTTTCGCAGGAACTGGCCGGCGATCCGCGCGTGCAGGCGACCTACCTCGGCGGTGGCACCAATGGCGACGCCTGAGCGAGCGGCGAGTCCGCTGCCTCCGGGCGAGCGCACGCTGCCCGCGATGCTGCAGCGGCAGGCGGCGCTGTTCGGCAAACGTCCATTGCTGCACATCGCGGGGCGGTCGTGGACGCACCGCGATGCAGCGCAGGCCGCGGGCCTTCGCGCCGCGGCGCTGGCCGAGGCCGGCGTGCAGCGCGGCGACCGCGTCGCCGTGATGAGCGGCAACCGCATCGAGTTCCTCGAAGCGTTCCTCGGCTGCGGCTGGCTCGGCGCCTTGGCGGTGCCGATCAACACCGCGTCGATGGGGCCGCAGATCGAGTACTTCCTTGCCAATAGCGAGGCGAAGCTGCTGGTGATCGAAGAGGCCTTCATCGAGCGCTTGCAGGCGGCCGATCTCGCGCGCACGTCGCTGCGCGAGATCTGGGTGCTGGGCGAGGGCGCAGCTCGCGCTGCGTGGCCGGACATTCGCGTGCGGCCGTATCCCGCCGCAAGCGCCTCGCTCGCGCCGGCCGATGTGCAACCCGGCGATCCGCTCGCCATCCTCTACACCTCCGGCACCACCGGCCCGGCCAAGGGCGTGATCTGCCCGCATGCGCAGTACCACTGGTGGGGCGTCAACAGCGTCGACGTGCTGGGCGTGGGAGCCGAGGACGTGTTGTGCACCACGCTGCCGCTCTTTCACATCAATGCGCTCAACACCTTCGCGCAGGCCGCGATCACGGGCTGCGAAGTGGTGTTCGAAGGGCGCTTCTCGGCCTCGGGCTTCTGGCCGGCCATGCGCGCCTCGGGGGCGACGGTCGTCTATCTGCTCGGTGCGATGGTGCCGATCCTGCTTGCGCAGCCCGAGGGGCCCGGCGAGCGCGAGCACCGCGTGCGCACCGGGCTCGGCCCCGGGGTGCCGGCTGCGGCCGCCCAGGCCTTCTTGGAACGCACCGGCGTTCGGCTGCTGGAAGGCTACGGCTCCACCGAGACGAATTTCGCCATCGCCACCTCGCCCGATTCGCCGCGCGGCGGCGTGATGGGCTGGTTGCGATCCGGCTTCCAGGCGCGCGTGGCGGACGAGGACGACGTCGCTCTCCCGGACGGCGAGGCGGGCGAACTGCTGCTGCGCGCGGATGAGCCCTACGCCTTCGCGAGCGGCTACTTCAACATGCCCGAGAAGACCGTCGAAGCCTGGCGCAACCTCTGGTTTCATACCGGCGACCGCGTGGTGCGCGATGCCGACGGCGCCTTCCGCTTCGTCGACCGCATCAAGGACGCGATCCGGCGGCGCGGCGAGAACATCTCCTCCTTCGAGGTCGAGCAAGTGCTGCTGAGCCATCCCCGTGTCGCGGCCTGCGCGGTCTACCCGGTGCGTTCCGAACTGGCCGAAGACGAGGTGATGGCCGCGCTGGTGGCGCGAGACGGGCAACGCATCGATCCTGCCGAACTGCTGGCGTACTGCGAGTCGCGCCTGCCGTACTTTGCGCTGCCGCGCTATGTCGACCTGCTGCCGGATCTGCCGCGCACCGAGAACGGCAAGGTGCAGAAGTACAAGCTGCGCGAGCGCGGCGTGAGCGCGATCACCTGGGACCGCGGACCCGCGGCGCGCCTGCAGGCCAAGGGCTGAAAACGCATGGCTGCGCACCCGGATGCACCGCTGTTCTCGCTGGCCGGGCAGGGCGCCTTCGTGACCGGTGCCGCGCAAGGCCTGGGTGCCGCGATCGCGCGTGGCCTGGCCGAGGCGGGCGCGCGCGTCGTGCTCGCCGATGTCGACGGCACGGTCGATGCGGCCGCGGCGACGCTGCGCGCAGACGGCCACGACTGCATCGCGATGCAGCTCGATGTGCGCGACGAGGCTGCCTTCTGGCTGTGCTTCGATGCCGGCGTGCAGCACTTCGGCGGCATCGATGTGATGGTGAACAACGCGGCACGCACGCCGTACGCCTCGATCTGGGACATCACGACCGAGGAGTGGGACGAGGTGCTGACCGTGAACCTGCGCGGCAGCTTCTTCGGCTGCCGCATCGCCGGGCGCCACATGCGCGAGCGGGGCTCGGGCCGCATCGTCAACCTGTCGTCGATCGCCGGGCAGCAGGCCAGCGCGGCGACCGGCGTTCACTATGCGGCATCCAAGGCGGGCATCGTGGCGCTGACCCGCTCCTTCGCGCAGGAACTGGCGCCGCACGGCGTCACGGTGAACGCACTGGCGCCGGCGGCGGTGCGCAGTCCGGTGCTCGATGCGATGAGCCGGATGCAGCAGCGCACGCTGGCGTCCGGCATTCCGCTCGGCCGCTTCGGTGAACCGGAGGAGGTGGCTGCGGCCGTGGTCTACCTGGCCTCGCCGGCTGCGGCCTTCATGACCGGCGCAACGCTGGACTTGAACGGCGGGCGGCTGATGCGCTGAGGCCCGACACGTGCGCCGCTAGAATGATTCAGGACTAAACCATTCAGGCATGCAAACAAATTCACAGACCGGGCGCCATGCCCTCGTGACCGGCGCCGCGCGCGGCATCGGCGCGGAGATCGCGCGCACGCTGGCCGCCGAGGGTGCGGCGCTGACCTTGCTCGGACGCGACCGCGACGCGCTCCAGCGCGTCGTCGATTCGCTCGCAGGCAGCGGCCACGGCGTGGTCGCTGCCGATGTGGCCGATGCCCAGGCCGTGCAAGGCGCGTTTGCCCAGGCGCGCGCGGCGCGCGGCCCGATCGCCATCCTCGTCAACAACGCCGGCGCGGCCGAGAGCGCGCCATTCCTGAAAACATCGGTCGAGCTCTGGCAGCGCATGCTGTCCGTCAACCTGACCGGCAGCTTCCTGTGTGCGCAGGCCGCGCTGCCCGACATGCTGGAAGCCGGCTGGGGCCGCATCGTCAACATCGCGAGCACGGCGGGGCAGAAGGGCTATGCCTACGTCTGCGCCTACACGGCCGCCAAGCACGGCGTGATCGGCCTGACGCGTTCGCTGGCGCTGGAGGTGGCGAGAAAGGGCATCACGGTCAACGCCGTCTGCCCCGGCTACACCGACACTGACATCCTGCGCGACAGCGTGGCCAACGTGGTCCAGAAGACCGGCCGCAGCGCGGACGAAGCGCTGGCCGAGTTCGCCGTCGTCAATCCGCAGCGGCGCATCGTTCAGCCCGCGGAAGTGGCCGATGCGGTGCGCTGGCTGTGCGGCGAGGGCGCGGCTTCGGTCAACGGCCAGTCGATCTCGGTGTCTGGAGGCGAAGTCACATGAAGCAGAACGATGCCTCGCACGCGCTGCTCAGCGACGCGGAGGAACTGGGCCACGAAGCGCGGGCCGGCACCGGCGACCATGCAGTGCTCAAGCTGTGGCTGCGCATGCTGGCCAGCACCACGCAGATCGAGGCCGAGATCCGCAAACGGCTGCGTGAGCGCTTCGACATCTCGCTGGCCCGCTTCGACTACATGGCGCAGCTCTACCGCTACCGCGACGGCCTCAAGATGCGCGTGCTCTCGCGCTACCTGATGGTGACCGGCGGCAACGTCACCGGCCTGACCGATGAGCTCGAGCGCGAAGGCGTGGTGCAGCGCTCGGCCAGCCCGGAAGACCGCAGAGCGTGGATCGTGAGCCTGACGCCCAAGGGACGCCGCAGCTTCGAGGCCATGGCCAAGGAGCACGAGGAATGGCTGCTCGAGATGTTCTCGGGCCTGGACGCGAAAGCCGTGCAGCAGCTGTATGCGCAACTGGGTGCGCTGCGTGTGCACCTGGTACGTTAGCCCACCACTCCGTTCGGGCTGAGCCTGTCGAAGCCGCCCCCTAGCCCTTGCCGAGGAGCGCGTCCTTCAGCTTCCAGTCGGCCGGGTTCGGCCCGAGCCAGATGCGCATCAGCGCATTGAAGAAAGCCTGCTCCTTGATCGGATCGCCCTGCGGCACGCCCTTGACCGAGATCACGGTGCCGGTGCCCGGCACCCAGTCGACGGTGAAGACGTCCCCGGCCTTCAACTGCTTCTGGTCGGCGAACATCTGGCCCATGCGCACCAGGCCGGGAATCAGCTGCAGCATCTCGCTCTTGGGCGAGTTGTCTTCTACGCCGCGCGTGAAGAGCTTGCCCAGTTCGTTGGCGTCGATGTCGCGCAGCATCGTGATCGCCATGCGCTTGGCGCCGGGCACGGCCAGAACTTCCTCGGTGGTCGAGGCCTTCTTGCCCAGGTAGAGGCCGGCGGTGTAGACCTTGAACACGGCCTTGTAGCGCACGCCCGCACCGTTGAGCTGAAGCTTGCTGCCCTTGAAATCGAGCGCGTCCTCGAGCTTGATGCCGGCCACTTCGACCGAGGCGGCCGAAGCAGCGAGCGAGGCGAGGGCGAGGGTGGTCAGCGCAAGCGCGCGCCGCAGTACAGGCTGGATCATCCGAGGTGTCTCCGTCAGTAAAACTAAAGTGCCTCAATGTATCTTTTTGTACGGGCCGTGTCGCTGGGCTAAACTCACACTTCCATGTTCATTCATCACGTCATTCAGACAGGTCAAGGCAGCCGGGGAGCCTGGCCTTGGCGCACGCCATCGTCGTTGCCTGTTTGATTGCATGGCGCACGCCGTGCGCCCGCGGCCAGCGGTCATCCCGACCCGGCCACTCACCTGAATGACCCCGCCAGCGACCATAAAAAGCGTCGCTGGCCGACGGAGACCCCACCCGTGATCACCGAACTCGAATTCAAGAGCCTCAGCGCGCAAGGCTACAACCGCATCCCGCTGATGGTCGAGGCCTTTGCCGACCTCGAAACCCCGCTTTCCCTCTATCTCAAGCTGGCCCATACCAAGGAGGGCGGCAAGCACAGCTTCCTGCTCGAATCGGTCGTGGGCGGCGAGCGCTTCGGCCGCTACAGCTTCATCGGGCTGCCGGCGCGCACGCTGCTGCGCGCGAGCGGCTTCGGCGCCGACGCGCTGACCGAGGTGGTGACCGGCGGCAAGGTCGTCGAAGCCGCCGAGGGCAATCCGCTCGACTTCATCGCGGCCTACCAGAAGCGCTTCAAGGTGGCGCTGCGGCCGGGGCTGCCGCGCTTCTGCGGCGGCCTGGCCGGCTACTTCGGCTACGACACGGTGCGCCATATCGAGAAGAAGCTCGAGAAGAGCTGCCCGCCGGACACGCTGGGCTGCCCCGACATCCTGCTGCTGCAATGCGAGGAGCTCGCGGTCATCGACAACCTGTCGGGCAAGCTCTATCTGATCGTCTATGCCGACCCCGGCCAGCCCGAGGCCTACGCCAATGCCAAGCGGCGGCTGCGCGAACTGCGCGAGCAGCTCAAGTACTCGGTGAGCGCGCCGCAGGTAAGGCCGACGCAGGCACACCCGCCCGAACGCAGCTTCGCCAAGGCCGACTATCTGGCGGCGGTCGAGCGTGCCAAGGAGCTGATCGCGGCCGGCGACTTCATGCAGGTGCAGGTCGGCCAACGCATCAGCAAGCGCTACACCGAGTCGCCGCTGTCGCTGTACCGCGCGCTGCGCTCGCTCAACCCCTCGCCCTACATGTACTACTACCACCTGGGCGATTTCCACGTGGTCGGCGCCTCGCCCGAGATCCTGGTGCGGCAGGAGCACACGGGCGAGGGCGAGCAGAAGATCACCATCCGCCCGCTCGCCGGCACGCGTCCGCGCGGCGCTTCCCCCGAGCTCGACCGCGCGGCCGAGGCCGAGCTGATCAACGACCCCAAGGAGCGCGCCGAGCACGTGATGCTGATCGACCTGGCGCGCAACGATATCGGCCGCATCGCCAAGACCGGCAGCGTCAAGGTGACGGAGGCCTTCGCCGTCGAGCGCTACAGCCACGTGATGCACATCGTGAGCAATGTCGAAGGCACGCTGAAAGACGGCATGACCGCGATCGACGTGCTCAAGGCCACCTTCCCGGCCGGCACGCTGACCGGGGCGCCCAAGGTGCATGCGATGGAGCTCATCGACCAGTTGGAGCCGACCAAGCGCGGCCTTTACGGCGGCGCCTGCGGCTACATCAGCTATGCGGGCGACATGGACGTCGCGATCGCGATCCGGACCGGCATCGTGAAGGACCAGATGCTGCACGTGCAGGCGGCCGCGGGGGTGGTGGCCGACTCGGTGCCGGAACTGGAGTGGAAGGAAACAGAAGCAAAGGCGCGTGCGCTGTTGCGCGCTGCCGAACTGGTCGAGGAAGGGCTCGAGTGATGGCCGACGAATTTCAGAACAACGACTTCTCGCACGAGATCATCGGCGCCGCGGTCGAGGTGCAGCGGGTGCTCGGCATCGGCCTGCCCGCGGAGGCGTATGCCGCCGCGCTGGCGATCGAACTCGCCGAGCGCGAGATCGGCTTCGCGCGCGACGTGCCCGTGTCGGCCGCCTACAAGGGCCGCTCGCTCGGCGAGGTCTGCCGCGCAGGCTTCGTGGTCGAGCAATCGCTCATCGTCGAGGTGAAAGCCGTCGATGCGTTGACCGACCTGCATCGCGCACAGGCGCAGGCCGCAGTGCGGCTTTCGGGGCTGCCGCTGGGCCTGCTCATCAATTTCAACGTGTTCCCGGTGGTCAAGGGCGTGCATCGGATCGGAGCCAAGCCATGAAACTCCTGATGATCGACAACTACGACAGCTTTACCTACAACCTGGTGCAGTATTTCGGCGAGCTCGGCGCGGAGGTCGAGGTGTTTCGCAACGACGAGATCACGATCGAGGGCTTGCGCGAGCGCGTTGCCGCCGGCGTGGCCCGGCTGGTGGTTTCGCCGGGCCCCTGCTCGCCGGCAGAAGCCGGTGTCTCCGTCGCGGCGATCAAGGAATTCGCCGGCCAGCTGCCCATCCTGGGCGTCTGCCTCGGGCACCAGGCGATCGGCGCGGCCTTCGGCGGCAAGATCATTCGCGCGCAGCAGCTGATGCACGGCAAGACCAGCGAGATCACGACCACGGGCGAGGGCGTGTTCGCCGGCCTGCCCGAAAAGTTCAGCGTCAATCGTTACCACTCGCTGTCCATCGAGCGCGACTCCTGTCCGGCCGAGCTCAAGATCACGGCCTGGACCGACGACGGAGAGATCATGGGCGTGCGCCACACCGGCTATGCGCCGGCGGTGCGCATCGAAGGCGTCCAGTTCCATCCCGAATCGATCTTGACCGAGCACGGCCATGCCATGCTCAAGAACTTCCTGGAGTGAGCCGCATGAGCACGACAACCCTGGTGGACCTGCGCAGCGACACCGTCACCCGGCCAACCGCAGCGATGCGGCAGGCGATGCTCGAAGCGCCGCTGGGCGACGACGTGTTCGGCGACGATCCGAGCGTCAACGCACTGCAGTCGCAGATCGCCGAGATGCTGGGCTTCGAGGCGGCGCTGTTCGTGCCGACCGGAACCCAGAGCAATTTCTGCGCGATCCTGGCCCATTGCCAGCGCGGCGACGAGTACATCGTCGGCCAGCTGGCGCATTGCTACCGCTGGGAAGGCGGCGGCGCCGCGGTGTTCGGCAGCGTGCAGCCACAGCCGCTCGAGCACCAGCCGGACGGCTCGCTGGCGCTGAAGGACATCGAGGCCGCGATCAAGCCGGACGACGCGCACTTCGCGCGCACCCGCCTGTTGGCACTGGAGAACACGATCGGCGGCAAGCTGCTGCCCTTCGGCTATGTCGAAGAGGCGACGCAGCTGGCGCAGCGCAAGGGGCTGGCCCGCCACCTGGACGGCGCACGGCTCTTCAATGCCGCTGTCGTGCAGGCCGCGCAGCACGGCACAGAGGCACGCGCCGAGGCGCGCCGCATCGCACAGTGCTTCGACAGCGTCTCGGTCTGCTTCAGCAAGGGCCTCGGCGCGCCGGTGGGCTCGGCGCTGTGCGGTTCGCGCGAGCTCATTGCGCGCGCCCACCGCATCCGCAAGATGGCGGGCGGCGGCATGCGGCAAGCCGGCATGCTGGCGGCCGCCGCTTCCTACGCACTGCAGCACCACATCGACCGCCTCGAACAGGATCACGCGCTCGCGCGCCGGCTGGCCGACGGCCTTGCCGGGGTTCCCGGGCTGCAGATCGAGGCGCCGCAGACAAACCTGCTGTTCGTCGATCTAGTGGGCGGCGCGCAGGCGCGCTCGGCCGAGCTGCTGGCGCACCTGAAGCAGAACGGCGTGCTCGCCACGGGCCTATACCGGCTGCGCTTCGCCACCCATCTCGATGTCGATGCGGCCGGCATCGACCGCGCCATCGGCGCGATCCGGAGCTTCTTCCATGCCTGAGCTCCATTCCCTGCTGCTGTTCATCGCCGCCGGCCTGCTGTTGAATCTCACGCCGGGCCCCGACGTGCTCTACATCGTGACCCGCGCGCTGCGCTGGGGCACGCGCGCCGGCCTCGTGGCGGGCCTTGGCATCACCGCCGGCTGCTTCGTGCACATCACGGCTGCCGCGGTGGGCGTGAGCGCGCTGATGGCCGCATCGACGACCCTGTTCACCGTGCTCAAGTGGCTGGGCGCGGCCTACCTGCTGTGGATCGGCGTGCGCATGCTGCTGTCGCGGCCGTCCAAGGAACCGGCTGCGCTGGGACGCGCCGGCGCGGATGCCGCAGGCACCGCCAGCATGAAGAGCGTGTTCCTCGGCGGCTTCTGGACCAATGTGCTCAACCCCAAGGTGGCGCTCTTCTTCCTGGCATTCGTGCCGCAGTTCATCGCACCCGATGCCGCCAACAAGCCGCTGGTGTTCTTCCTGCTGGGCGCGCTGTTCAACTTCAATGCGATCTTCGTGAACTTCGCCTGGGCACTGCTGGCCGGCTGGACGGCGCGCCGTGTCGGCGCGGTGCAGCGCGGCATGCACTGGCTGGAGCGCGGCGCGGGCGCCCTGTTCGTCGGCTTCGGCATCAAGCTCGCGCTGTTCGAGAATCCGGCTGCGGCCGATCCCGCCCATTGAAACCACCGAGGGAGACTTCATCATGCCCATCACCCCCCAGGAAGCCCTGCAGCGCACCATCGAACACCGCGAGGTGTTCCACGACGAGATGCTGCACATCGTGCGCCTCATCATGAGCGGCGAGTGCTCGCCGGTGATGATGGCGGCGCTCATCACCGGCCTGCGCGTCAAGAAGGAAACCATCGGCGAGATCACCGCCGCCGCGCAGGTGATGCGCGAGGTGTCGACCAAGGTGCCGGTGGCCGATACCACGAACCTGGTGGACATCGTCGGCACCGGCGGCGACGGTTCGCACACCTTCAACATCTCGACCTGCTCGATGTTCGTCGCCGCCGCCGGGGGCGCCAAGGTCAGCAAGCACGGCGGACGCAGCGTGAGCAGCAAGTCGGGCAGCGCCGATGTGCTGGAGTCGCTGGGCGTCAACATCAATCTCAAGCCCGAGCAGATCGCGCAATGCATCGCCGATGTCGGCATCGGCTTCATGTTCGCGCCGAACCACCATCCGGCCATGAAGAACGTGGCGCCGGTGCGCAAGGAACTCGGCATCAAGACCATCTTCAACATCCTGGGCCCGCTCACCAACCCGGCCGGCGCGCCCAACATCCTGATGGGCGTGTTTCACCCCGACCTGGTCGGCATCCAGGTGCGCGCGCTGCAGCGGCTGGGCGCGGAGCATGCGCTGGTGGTCTACGGGCGCGATGGCATGGACGAGATCTCGCTCGGCGCCGCCACCATGGTCGGCGAGTTGAAGGATGGCGAGATCCTCGAGTACGAGCTGCATCCGGAGGACTTCGGCTTCCAGATGTCGAGCAACCGCACGCTGCGGGTCGAGACGCCGGAGCAGTCGAAGGCAATGCTGTTGGGCGTGCTCGACAACCAGCCCGGTGCGGCGCGCGACATCGTCGTGCTCAACGCCGGCGCAGCGCTCTACGCGGCCAATCTGGTGGATTCGATCGGCGCGGGCGTGGCCCGTGCGCGCGCCGCCATCGAATCGGGCGCGGCCAAGGCCAAGCTGGCCGAGCTGGTCAAGGCGACATCCGCCGGTTGAGGGAGCAGGGAACCATGTCCGACATCCTCGAGAAGATCGTTGCCGTCAAGCGCGAGGAGATCGCGCTGTCGCAGAAGAGAAGCTCGCTCGAAGCCGTGCGCTTCGACGCCGAAAGCCGCGTGCTCACGCGTGACTTCGCGGGCGCCCTGCGCGCCAAGATCGCGGCCGGCCAGGCGGCGGTGATCGCCGAAGTCAAGAAGGCCAGCCCGAGCAAGGGCGTGCTGCGCGAAGAGTTCATCCCGGCCGACATCGCGCAGAGCTATGCCGAAGGCGACGGCAAGATCAGCGCAGCCTGCCTGTCGGTGCTGACCGACCGCCAGTTCTTCCAGGGAGGCGTCGACTACCTCAAGCAGGCGCGCGCCTCCTGCGATCTGCCGGTGCTGCGCAAGGATTTCATCGTCGATGCTTACCAGGTCTATGAATCGCGCGCGATGGGCGCCGACGCGATCCTGCTGATCGTGGCCTGCCTGGACGATACGCAGATGCGAGACTTCGAAGCAATTGCGGCGCAGCTTGGCATGGCCGTGCTGGTCGAGGTGCACGATGGCGCCGAGCTCGATCGCGCGCTGAAGCTCAAAACGCCGTTGATCGGCATCAACAACCGCAACCTGCGCACTTTCGAGGTGTCGGTGCAGACCACCATCGACCTGCTGCCCAAGGTGCCGGCCGAGCGCCTGCTCGTGACCGAATCGGGCATTTCGACGCGCGAGGATGTCGCGAAGCTGCGCGCGGCCGGCGTGCACGCCTTCCTGGTGGGCGAGGCGTTCATGCGCGCCGACGAACCGGGCGATGCGCTCGCCGAACTTTTCCGATGAGCGCGGCAGCGAGCCAACTGGCAAGCAGCGATCCGGCCGATTGGCCGGTCGCGCCAGGCTGGCAGCCGCTGGTCGACGGCTTTTTCGGCGGGCCGGCCGGCCAGAAGCTGCTCGGCTTCCTGCGCGAGAGGCTGGATGCCGGCGCGGTGATCTTCCCGCCGCGGCCGCTGCGGGCCCTGGAACTCACGCCGCCCGAGATGGTGCGCGTGGTGATCCTGGGCCAGGACCCGTACCACGGCCGCGGCCAGGCGGAGGGGCTGGCCTTCTCGGTGGCGCCAGGGGTGGCGCTGCCGCCTTCGCTGCGCAACATCTTCAAAGAGCTCGAGCGCGATCTGGGCACTCCGCCGCCCCCATTCCCAACCCCCGGCGGCAGCCTGGTCAAGTGGGCGACGCACGGCGTGCTGCTGCTCAACACCTGCCTCACCGTGGAGGAGGCCCAGCCGGCCAGCCACGCCGGCCGCGGCTGGGAGGTGCTGACCGACGCCGTGATCCGCCATGTCGCGGAGGGCGAGCGCTCGGTCGTCTTCATGCTCTGGGGCTCGCATGCGCAGAGCAAGCGGGCGCTGATCGACACCCGCCGCCACAAGGTGCTGGCCGCGAACCATCCCTCGCCGCTGTCGGCGCTGCGCCCCCCCATGCCTTTCATCGGCTGCGGCCATTTCGGCCAGGCGCGCGCCTGGCGTGAAGCGCAGGGCCTTTGATTGACCCGGGTAAAATGCGCGACCGACCTGTGGCGCAGCAACTTTTTGGCGGGGCGTGTCATCGACCTGCCCTCCCAACCGTGCTATATTCCGAGGTTCGCCGGAGAGGTGGCCGAGTGGTTAATGGCAGCAGACTGTAAATCTGCCCTCTTACGAGTACGCTGGTTCGAATCCAGCCCTCTCCACCAGCGAAGAAAAGGACAAAGCAGAGCGAAAACTCGAAGCGTTGGCGCACCGCAATGCGGGAGTAGTTCAATGGTAGAACCCTAGCCTTCCAAGCTAATGACGCGGGTTCGATTCCCGTCTCCCGCTCCATAAGTCCGGCTCGACGCGAGGCACAGTTTTTTGACGAAATTTTGAGTTTTGCCCATTTGGCTCAGTGGTAGAGCACTCCCTTGGTAAGGGAGAGGTCGCGGGTCCGATTCCCGCAATGGGCACCAGTTTTGGGGTTGCAGTCTTCGGGTTGCAACCCCATATCAGTGTGTTGATCTAGTTATTTTTCGGAGTCG
>NZ_RWKI01000014.1 GCF_003984645.1 Variovorax sp. MHTC-1 | reverse complement strand
ACGGGCGCGCTGCGGCGTTGCAAATGCTCGCGATACCTACGGGTATCGCTGTGCTTTGCGCCTTGCATCGCATCCCGTCTCGGGCGTCCCTCACCGCCCATTTCAATGATTCAGCGGACTAGCGGCGAGAACTGTCGATCAGTGCTTGTGGGCTTCGGCCGCCTTCTGCTCCGGGACAGTCACGTTGATCGTTTCGCTGGCAATGATCTTGTGATTCGGATCGGCAAGTTCGATCAGCATCTTGTGCGCGCCGGGCTTCAAGCCCACCACGATGATGGGATCCGCGCTCGTGTGGGCCCAGGTGCCGGGCCGGTCGTCGAGTGTCACGTGCAGATGGCCGACCCGGGGCGATACCTCGACGGCGGCCGCGCCGAAGACCGGGATGATTCGCGTGTTCTCCGTGCGGTACTGGACGATGACGACCCCCCGGGCCAGGGGCCCGGCCAACGGCGCATACACATGGAGCTTCGGCGGCGCTTCCGATTCCAGCGGAATGACAGCCGCCGGCCGTCCGGTATCCGCGGCAGTTTGCGCCCAGGCTGCGGCGCAGAAGATCGCGCCGGCAGCGGCGATGGCAAGGTGTCTGAAAGAGGATCGCATGGTGTTTCCTTCGGCTTTGTCTGAGGGATGAGGACCTGTTAGAGCAGCCGAATCTTCAGTGGAGCGCCGCCTCTTTGGGGCGCAGAACGTATGCGTCTGTGTCCCGCGCGAGGCCGCACACAGTACGTTTCGTCTCGGCGGATCCCGCCAGCGCCGGGCGGGCCTGCAAAGCGTCGACAGTGAAATTTACTGTTGTGAAAGCCGGCCCGGATACACAGGCATACGGTCCACGCAGCTCGCGGGATGTTCCGCCCCAAGAATCGCTCCCATCGGTTCTGAACGGCCCTGCCGAATCGGTCCGAGTCCTGCGTCGAACTGGCTGACGACGAACACGAGGACCCTCGACAGCCACATACCTTGAAAGAAATGAAATGAAGATCTCCACCATCCTGACCGTCACCGCCTTCTCTTCGTTGTTCGCCATGGGCGCGGGCGCGGAAGAGTACCAAGGCGTACTGAAATTCAACTCGACTTCAAGCCGCGCGGAGGTGCGTGCCCAGGCCGTGACTGCTGCACACCGCGCCGACGCCTACGGCGAGGCGGCTTTCGCAGGCGTGGCCCCCCGTCTCGCGAACCCGCTCGACCGCACCGGCGTGCGTGCGCAGGCCGTTGCCATTGCCCGCGAGGGGAACCCCTACGGCGACGTTGCTGCCGCAGGCGTCGTCTCCCGCGGCGCCAGCACCACCGATCGCCGCACCGTGCAGGCCGAAGCCAGGGCCACCGCCGCGCGCGGCGTCACCGAGGGCAGCTGAGCAATCGACCCGAGCTGAACAAGGAATCCCCATGAAGCCAACGATTCGAATGATGGCGGCAGCGGTGCTGATCGCCGGCAGCAGCCTGGCCCCGCTTCTGGCGCAGGCGCAGCAACCCTCGGGCATCGGGCGCACCCAGGCGCTGCGGCACGACCTCGGCAGCCACGGACGCGAGGTGATCCAGGTGCGCGTCGACTTCGCCCCCGGAGCGGCGTTCGGCATGCACACGCATCCGGGCGAAGAGATCGCCTACGCGCTCGAAGGCTCGCTGGAGTACCAGTTCGAGGGCAAGCCGCCCATCACGCTCAAGGCCGGCGAGTCGCTGTTCATCCCGGCGGGAGCGGCCCACGCGGCGAGGAACGTCGGCAGCGGCGACGCGGCCGAGCTCGCCACCTATCTCGTCGAGAAGGGGAACCCGATCGTGGTGACCAAGTGAAGGTCCGCGCGCAGCAGGATGCACCAGCCGCACGGCAGAGGGCTCCGGCGCATAGATGGCCAGGGGGAGTGGCGCTCCGGCACGTGCAGCTGTCCGGCCTCCAGCAGCACGTCGCTTGCAAGTCCTGAAGTGGGCTGAAAGAATCGCTAGAGCTTCCTAAGGCGCTTGTGTCTGCCGTTTACCGCTTCGACCCATTCGCTTTTTTTTGCTGCTGAAGTAGCCTCAGGTCGTCGCCGCAGAAGGAGACAGCCATGAATTCGATCCGCATCGCGTCGAGCTGCCGCGCAGCGTGCAGATTCTCGAGGCCCTTGCCGGATGGACATGGCTGCCGGATCGATCGTCGAACAGCGCTTGCCGCGGCGTTCGCCCTGTTGGCGCCGCCGCAGCCGGTGCTGGCGCAGGTCGTGGGTCGCAAGGCGCGCATCGGGTTCCTGATCGAGCCGCCGATCGATCAGGTCTTGCAGCAAGCGGTCGTCGAACCCTTTCGACAGGGGCTGCGCGAGTTCGGCTACGTCGAGGGCCAGAACATCGTCGTCGAATACCGATCGGCCGAGGGCAGGCATGAGCGCCTTCGCGAGCTGGCCGACGAGTTGCTGCGCCTCGAACCCGATGTCCTGGTCGCGGCCTTTCCTGCGCCGGCGCGGGTTGCCAGGGATGCAACCCGCACTGTCCCGGTGGTTGCCGCCAGCGTCGATGACCCCGTCGAGATGAAGCTCGCGGAGACGATGGCGCGCCCCGGCGGGAACATCACCGGCATCAGTGCGTTTGCCCAGGAAGTCGTCGCCAAGCGTTTGCAGCTCGTGAGCGAACTGGTGCCGACTGCGCGTCGGATCGGAATCCTGAGCAATCCCAACGCCGTGCAGCGCGGTGGTCTGAGCAGCGAAATGCCCAAATGGGAGCGAACGCTCGGGGTCAAGATCTCCCTGTACCAGGCCCGGGGGCCGGACGATTTCGAAGGCGCGTTCGACGCCATGGCACGCGATGGGATCGGCGGCCTGGTCGTGCTCGCCGACGCCAACACGTACACGCATCGGGTTCGGCTCAACGAGTTGTGCCTGCGGCGGCGCATGCCTTCCGTGTGGGGCGGCCGCGACTTCCTGACCGGCGGCGGCCTGGCCTCGTACCAATCGGACTTCCCCGCCATGTTCAGGCGTGCGGCAGCGCTGGTCCACCAGATCCTCAAGGGCGCGAAGCCGGCCGAAATTCCGTTCGAGCAGGCCACCAAGCTGGAGCTGGTGATCGACAGGAGGGCCGTCAAGGCGCTCGGCATCGTGGTGCCGCGCTCGGTCCTGGCGTCGGCGGATGCGGTGATCGAGTAGCTAGTGCGAAGTCCGCCAGCTAGCGGCGCGCGAACAGCGGCTGCTCGAAATGCGCGACGCGCGTGGTGCGCCCGGCGATGCACAGCTCGCGGAACTGATAGAGGAAGGCCGCTGTCGGTGCCGCGATCCAGGCGTCGCCGACCGGCATGCGCAGCACCGGGTGCACGCTGTCCTCGATGGGGTCGAGCAGCGGCGCATCCGCGCGCATGAACTCGGCAACCGGAATGCGGTGGATGCTGGCGACCTCGGCCTCGCTGGCCACCAGCGCGCGTGCGGCGCCGGCCCAGACCACGACCGGCGTGATCGCGAAGCCGGAGCGGGTGACGAAGTCGTCGAGCCGGCCGAGGATCGCGCTGTCGTCGAGCTCGAGGCCGACTTCCTCGTGCAGTTCGCGCAGCGCAGCCTGTTCCGGCGACTCGGCGCCGTCGATGCTGCCGCCCGGCAGCGCCCATTGCCCCGGGTGATTGCGCATGTGGGACGGGCGCCGGGTCAGCAGCACCGCGGCGTCGCGGCTCCAGGCCGCGGGCGCGGGAAGTCCCGGCAGCGCCGCGCCGGCGCCTTCCTCGATGAGCGCAAGGGCGACGGCCGCACGCCTCGAGCCGGGGACGGCGCTCAGCGCCTGGCGCTCGAAGACGCGAAGCCGTTCGGCGATCAGGGCACGCAGCGTGTCATCGAGCAGCATCGGTCACTCCCTGGGTTCCAGCGCGGCGAGCAGCAGGGCCAGGCGCGCATCGAGCGCCGCGAGGTCCGCGGACTTGATGGATGCCAGCAGGCGCTGCTCGTTCGCCACATGCGCCTCCACCGCGCGGTCGATCAGCTTCAGGCCGGCCGGCGTGAGCTGCACCAGCATGCTGCGCGCATCCTCGCGGCTGGCGATGCGCTTCACGAAGCCGCGCGACTCCAGCCCCTTGAGGCGGTGCGTCATGGTGCCGGAGCTGATCATGAGCGACGAGAAGAGGGCGGTCGGTGCCAGGCAGTAGGGCGCGCCGGAGCGCCGCAGCGTGGCCAGTACGTCGAACTCCCAGCGCGTCATGCCGAAGTCCGCGAAGCATCGGTCGAGCTCGCGCTGCAGCAGCGCCGCGCAGCGCTTGATGCGGCCGATGGTGCCCATCGCGCCCACGTCCAGGTCCGGACGCTCGCGCCGCCACTGATCGAGGATCGCATCCACCGCGTCCGCCGGCCGCTTCTTCGCACCCATGGCCAAAACCCCGTTTATCTTGAATTCGAGATTATCTGCTAGGCTTCGTTTATCTTGAACTGAAGACAAATTCGATGCGCAACGCACACGCCTCCATCGCCTGGACCGACGTCCTCCTGACCGGCCTGGCCCCGGCGATCTGGGGCTCGACCTACATCGTCGCCACCGAACTGCTGCCGCCCGACCGGCCCTTCACCGCGGCCCTGCTGCGCGCGCTGCCGGCCGGGCTGCTGCTGGCGCTGTACTGCCGCCACCTGCCGGCGCGCGGCGAGTGGGGCCGACTGATCGTGCTGTCCGCGCTCAACATCGGCTTCTTCCAGGCGCTGCTGTTCGTCGCGGCCTACCGGCTGCCCGGCGGACTGGCCGCGGTGGTCGGTGCGATTCAGCCGCTGCTGGTGATGGGCCTCGCCTGGGCCTTCGACCAGCACCGGCCTCCGCGGCTGGCGGTCGGCGCCGCGGTGCTGGGCATCGCGGGCATGGCGGCACTGCTGCTGTCGCCGGGCACGGTATGGGATCCCATCGGCATCGCCGCGGCCCTGGCCGGCGCGGCCTGCATGGCGGCCGGCACCTTTCTCACGCGGCGCTGGCAGCCCGCGATGCCGGTGCTGGCGCTCACCGGCTGGCAGTTGTTGCTCGGCGGGCTGATCCTCTTGCCCATGGCATGGGCCATCGATCCGCCGCTGCCGGTACTGAGCGGCACGCACATCGCGGCCTACGCCTATCTTTCGCTGGTCGGTGCGCTCGTGGCCTATGCGCTGTGGTTCCGCGGCATCGCGCGGCTGTCGCCGGTGGCGGTGTCCTCGCTCGGGCTGCTGAGCCCGCTGACCGCGGTGATCCTCGGCTGGGCCTTGCTGGGACAGGCGATGCGCGGCCTGTCGCTCCTCGGGCTGGTCGCGGTGCTGGCGAGCATCCTCGCCGTGCAGTGGGCCATGAGCCGCCGGGCCGCTCCCAAGGCGAATACCGCAGCGCGTAGCGCGGAAGCTATCTAATGAGTCAGCGCCAGCCGGCGCCTGCCTTGCGGGACGGGCGCTGAAGCGGCGCGCTCAGCCCTCCTCGACGAAGGCCTCCTCGCGCTTCGAACGCACGGCCGGCATGAGCACGATCACCAGCATCAGCGCGCAGGCGACGAGCAGGCCGGCCGAGATCGGCCGCGTGACGAACACGCTCCAGTCGCCGCGCGAGAGCAGCAGCGCACGCCGCAGGTTCTCTTCCATCATCGGCCCGAGGATCAGGCCCAGCAGCAGCGGCGCCGGCTCGCAGCCGAGCTTGATGAAGGCATAGCCGATGACGCCGAAGACCGCGACCATCCAGATGTCGAAGGTGTTGTTGTTGGTCGAGTACACGCCGATCGCGCAGAACAGCACGATGGCGGGGAACAGCCAGCGGTAGGGGATGGACAGGAACTTGATCCAAATGCCGATCAGCGGCAGGTTCAGGATCACGAGCATCGCATTGCCGATCCACATCGAGGCGATCAGGCCCCAGAACAGCTCGGGGTTGCTGGTCATCACCTGCGGGCCGGGCTGGATGTTGTGGATGGTCATCGCGCCGACCATCAGCGCCATCACCGGGTTGCCCGGAATGCCTAGCGTGAGCAGCGGGATGAAGGAAGTCTGCGCGCCGGCATTGTTCGCGGACTCGGGGCCGGCCACGCCGCGGATGTTGCCTTGTCCGAACGGAATCTCTCCCTGCTTGAGCTTGAGCTTCTTCTCGAGCGTGTAGGAGGCGAAGGCCGACAGCAGCGAGCCGCCGCCCGGCAGGATGCCGAGCGAGCAGCCCAGCGTCGTACCGCGCAGGATCGCAGGCACGATGTTCTTGAAATCTTCTCGGGTCGGCCAGAGCCCATGCACTTCGGCCGTGTAGACCTGTCGATCCTCCTCGGGCTTCGACAGGTTCGAGATGATTTCGCCGTAGCCGAACACGCCCATCGCGATCGCGATGAAGCTGATGCCGTCGGTGAGCTCCGGAATGTCGAAGCTGTAGCGCGCCACGCCCGAGTTCACGTCGGTGCCGACCAGGCCCAGCAGCAGGCCGAGGATGATCATGCAGATGGCCTTGAGCAGCGAGCCCGAGGCCAGCACCACGGCGCCGATCAGGCCCAGCACCATCAGCGAGAAGTATTCGGCCGGGCCGAACTTGAAGGCCAGCTCGGTCAGCGGCGGCGCAAAGGCGGCGAGCACCAGCGTGGCCACGCTGCCGGCGAAGAAGGACCCGATCCCCGCGGTCGCGAGCGCTGCCCCGGCGCGGCCGCGCTTGGCCATCTGGTGGCCGTCGATCACCGTCACGACGGAAGACGATTCGCCCGGCAGGTTGACCAGGATCGCGGTGGTCGAGCCGCCGTACTGCGAGCCGTAGTAGATGCCTGCCAGCATGATCAGCGCGGCCACCGGCGGCAGCGCATAGGTCACGGGCAGCAGCATCGCGATCGTGGGCACGGGCCCGATGCCGGGCAAGACGCCGATCAGCGTGCCCAGCAGGCAGCCGACGAAGGCATAGATCAGGTTCTGCAGCGTGAACGCCGCGGCGAAGCCGATGGAAAGGTTGTCGATGAGTTCCATGACGAAGTCGGCCTCAGCTGATGAAGGTGGGCCAGACCTGGAACTGCAGGCTGAGGCCGAGGATGAAGGTGAGATAGCTGCCGATGGCCAGCACGGTCGCAAGGATCAGCGCCGACTTGATCGGAAAATTCTTGGCGGCGCGGCTCGCGACGATCACCAGCGCGTAGATCGCGGCGATCAGCCCCAGGGCGGGCAGCCCGATGGAAGGCAGGCCGCCGAGCAGCACGCCGAAGATCAGGTTGGCGCCGATGACCAGCAAAAGCGGCTTCCAGGCGATCCTGCCCACCGGCTCGCCGTCGCCAGTGTCGACCGTCACGGCACTCGCGATCACCAGCAGGCCGAGCAGCGCCAGCAGGATGCCGAGCATGAGCGGGAAGTAGCCGGGGCCCATGCGGGCGCCGGTGCCGATGTTGTAGTTCGTGGCGCCGATGGCGAAGGCGGCGCCGACGCCGCAGAACATCAGGCCCGAGAAGAAGTCCTTTTGACTCTTGATCTTCATGAATGGATTTCCGTGAGATGAAGCGTTGGAACAAGCGAGCGGCCGGAACCCGGGCGCACCGGGCGGCCGAGATCGTTGCGGGCGTGCGCCGGCAACGACCACGCGGGCGCGCACAACGAAGCCATCGACGCGCGGCCCATTTACGTCATGCTATGAGGTTTTATACATCACATCATGAGTAATTACCCTGCCGGCGAACACCGTCGGCTTGCTACATTGCACGCATGGAAGAGGAGCAGGTCACCAAGCAGCGCATGGAAGCGCTTTCCGAGTTCAGGTTCAGGCTGCGCAGCTTTCTGCGTTTCAGCGAGGACGCGGCACGCGATGCCGGCATCACCGTGCTGCAGTACCAGCTGATGCTCCATACGCAGGGATTCCCGGGCCGCGAATGGGCTACGGTGAGCGAGATCGCGGAGCGGCTGCAGGCGCAGCCGCATGGCGTGGTGGCGCTGGTCTCGCGCTGCGAGGAGGCCGGGCTGGTGCGGCGCAAACCGAGCACCGTCGACCGGCGCCAGGTCGAGGTGCATCTGCTTCCCAAGGGACGCAGGACGCTGGCCAAGCTTGCGACCGCGCACGCGGACGAGCTCGAGGAACTGGCCGAGGCGGTGCGGCTCGCGAGCGGCCTGCGCAGCGTCGGCGCCAAGCCCTAATCCGCGTCCGGCCGGCGGCTCAGGCCCGCAGCGTATCGAGCAGCCGCGCCACGTGCACAGCTTCGCGCTGCGCGCCGTCCGCGATCTGGTGGCGGCAGCTGGTGCCGTCGGCGACGATGATGGCGTCGGGGTTCTTGCGCACCGCGGGCAGCAGGCCGGCCTCGGCCATCTGCATCGACACTTCGTAGTGCGAGGCCTCGTAGCCGAAGCTGCCCGCCATGCCGCAGCAGGAGCTTTCGATCAGCTCCGGCTTCGCATCGGGAATGAGCCGCAGCACATCGAGGATCGGGCTCACGGCGCCGAAGGCCTTCTGGTGGCAGTGGCCGTGCAGCAGGATCGGCTTGGCCGAAGGCTTGAGCGCCAGCCTGAAGCGGCCGGCCTTGGCTTCGCGCGCGATGAACTCCTCGAACAGCAGCGCTTCCTTCGCGACCGTTTCGGCCTTCGCGCCCAGGCCCATCACCAGCGTTTCGTCGCGCAGCGTCAGCAGGCAGGACGGCTCGAGCCCGACGATCGCGACGCCGGCCTCGGCCAGCGGCAGCAGCGCATCGACGAGCGCGCCGGCGCGGGCCTTGGCCTCGTCGACCATGCCGTTCGCGAGAAAAGTGCGGCCGCAGCAGTGATGGCCGCCGTCCTTCTCGACCGTATGCAGCAGGTAGCCCGCCGCCTTGAGCACGCGCGCTGCGGCGAAGGCGTTCTCGCTTTCGAAGGTGCCGTTGAAGGTGTCGACGAACAGCACCGCGACCTTGCGTCCCACGCAGGCGGCGGCGATGGCCATGTCGCGGTTCACGAACATCGATGCATCCGCGGCGCGCCAGAAGGTGTCGCTGCGCCATGCGGGCAGCGAGCGCCTGGCCGAGAGGCCCAGCAGCCGCTCGCCGAGCCAGGCCGCGCCCGGCACGCTGTTGCGCAGGTTCATGAGCCAGGGGAAGCGGCTCGCGGCATGCGCGTAGTCGGGCAGTTTCGCGATCAGCCGGTCCTTGAGCGTGTGGCCGTGCTTCTTCTTGTAGTGGGACAAGAACTCGATCTTCATCTTCGCCATGTCGACACCGGTCGGGCAGTCGCGCTTGCAGCCCTTGCAGGAGACGCAGAGGTCCATCGTTTCGTACATGGCCTCGCCGGTGAAAGCCTCGAGGCCGAGCTGCCCGGAGACCGCGAGCCGCAGCGTGTTGGCGCGGCCGCGCGTCAAGTGCTTCTCGTCGCGCGTGACGCGGTAGCTCGGGCACATGGTGCCGGCGTCGAACTTGCGGCAGTGGCCGTTGTTGTTGCACATCTCGACGGCCTTGGCGAAGCCGCCGGTGGCGTCGCCGCCGGTGCCGGGCGCGGTGGTCTCCTCGGTCACCGGGTCGGCCTGCACGTTCCAGGCCGACCAGTCGAGCACGGGCACGAGCGGGATGCGCTTGTAGGGCCGCGGCGCCGACGGCGGCGCAAAGCGGAACAGTGCGCCGTCGTCCATCTTCGGCGGATCGATGATCTTGCCGGGATTGAAGAGATTGATCGGGTCCAGCTTGTTCTTGATGGCGCGGAAGGCCTCGTTGATGGCGGGGCCGAACTGCCATTCGATCCATTCGCCGCGGCACAGGCCGTCGCCGTGCTCGCCGCTGAAGGCGCCCTTGTACTTGCGCACCAGCGCGCTCGCCTCCTCGGCGATGGCGCGCATCTTCGCGGCGCCGTCGGTGCGCATGTCGAGGATCGGGCGCACATGCAGCGTGCCCACCGAGGCATGCGCATACCAGGTGCCGCGCGTGCCGTGCTTGGCGAACACGGCGCTCAGGCCGTCGGTGTACTCGGCCAGGTGCTCGAGCGGCACCGCGCAGTCCTCGATGAAGCTCACCGGCTTGCCGTCGCCCTTGAGGCTCATCATGATGTTGAGGCCGGCCTTGCGCACTTCCCACAGGTTCTTCTGCGCCGCGTCGTCGGGCATATGCACCACGCTGCCACGCAGGCCGAGGTCGCCCATCAGGTCGGCCAGGTCCTTCAGCTTGGGCAGCAGCCAGGCCTTCTCGCTGCCCGAGAACTCGACCAGCAGGATGGCGGCGGGGCGGCCGATCAACGCGGTTTCGACAGTCGACTTGAAGGCGGGGTTGGCGAGGCTCAGCTCGATCATCGTGCGGTCGACCAGCTCGACCGCGGTCGGCCCCAGCTTCACGATGTGCTGCGCCGCGTCCATGGCGGCATGGAAGCTCGGGAAGTTGACGATGCCGAGCACCTTGGCGCGCGGCAGCTCCGCGAGCTTGAGCGTGAGGCTGCGGGTGTAGGCCAGCGTGCCTTCGGCGCCGACCAGCAGGTGCGCGAGGTTGACGCTGCCGTCGTCCGTGTACGGCTTCTCGCTCTGGTTGTCGAAGATGTCGAGGTTGTAGCCGGCGACGCGCCGCATCACCTTGGGCCAGCGCTCGGCGATCTCGCGCCGGTGCTGGTGCGCGAGCTGCTGCACATGCTGCGCGATGTCGGCCGCGCGCGGGCCGAGGGCGGAGACCGGGCCGAAGTCGACCAGCTCGCCGTCGGACAGCCAGGCGCTCGCGCCCGCCACGTTGTGGACCATGTTGCCGTAGGCGATGGAGCGCGAGCCGCAGGAGTTGTTGCCGGCCATGCCGCCGAGCGTGGCCTGCGCGCTGGTCGACACGTCGACCGGGAACCAGAGGCCGTGCGGCTTGAGTTGCGCATTGAGATGGTCGAGCACGATGCCCGGCTCCACCGTGGCGCGGCGCGCTTCGACGTCGAGATCGAGCACGCGCCGGAAGTGCTTGCTGTTGTCGATGACGAGCGCGGCGCCCGTGGTCTGGCCACACTGGCTGGTGCCGCCGCCGCGCGCGAGCACCGGCACCTTGAGATCGCGCGCGATGTCGATCGCGGTCGCGATGTCGCGCTCGGTCTTCGGCACCAGCACGCCGGCCGGCATGATCTGGTAGATCGAGGCGTCGGTCGCATAGCGGCCGCGCGAGGCGGCGTCGAACAGCACCTCGCCCTCGGTTTCGGCGGCGAGCCGCCGTGCCAGCGCCTCGCATGTCTCGTTGGGCGGCGGGATGGCGCCGGCCGGCTGGAGGTGGCTCGCGGGCTCGATGCGCATGAGGTCCGATTCAGTTCTTGGCCGTCTGGGTCTTGGCCGGATAGATCTCGCCGGCGCGCAGCAGCTCCAGCACGGTGTCGCGCTTGCGGTTGAGGTGCTGGATCATCAGCGTGCGCATCGCGGCCGCGTCGTGCGCGGCCAGGGCCTCGACCATGCGCTCGTGCTCGGCCACCGCGTTCTTCCACTTGGCCTCGTTCTGGTTGGTGCGAAAGCGCAGCGACTGCACGCGGGCGTTGATCGAACGGTAGGTGCTCGCGAGCACGGGATTCCTGGCCGCGTCGTTGATCGCGGTGTGGATGCGCGCGTTGAGGCGGTAGTAGCCCGAGAGGTCGCGGCGCGCGAAGCAGGCCATCATTTCGTAGTGCAGCGCGCGCAGCTCGGCGAGCTCCTCGTCGGTGATGCGCTGGGCCGCGAGTTCGCCCGACATGCCTTCGAGCGTGGCGAGCAGCTCGAAGGTGTTGACCACGTCCGCCTCGGTGAGCTTGACGGCCACCGCGCCGCGGTTCGGCAGCAGGTCCACCAGGCCCTCGGCCGCCAGCAGCTTGATGGCTTCGCGCAGCGGCGTGCGCGAGACGCGCAGCTGCGCGCTGAGCTCGCGCTCGTTGAGCTTGGCGCCGGGTGCGATCTGGCCTTCGACCAGCATGGTGCGCAGCCGCGCTGCCACTTGGTCATGCAACGCGAGGCGAGAGATTTCAATGATTTCGGCCATGGTTCACTTTGTCCTGAATGCATTTTGAATGCAAAGCGACCTCCTCTCAGTCCAAGCTAGATAGGGGTTAACGAGCACTACAGATTGCACTTTGCATGCAAAACTGAAAAAGAAAGGACAGTCTCGCATGCTTCAACTCGACTTCCATCCCACCGGCAGGCACTTCCTCCAGATCCCCGGCCCGAGCCCGGTGCCGGACCGCATCCTGCGGGCCATGAGCCTGCCCACCATCGACCACCGCGGCCCCGAGTTCGGCGCCCTCGGCCTGCAGGTGCTCTCGGGCATTAAGAAGATCTTCAAGACCAAGCATCCGGTCGTCATCTACCCCTCTTCGGGCACCGGCGCCTGGGAAGCGGCGCTTGCCAACACGCTGAGCCCCAGCGACCACGTGCTGATGTACGAGACCGGCCACTTCGCCTCGCTGTGGCAGAAGATGGCCACGCGCCTGGGCCTCACGACCGAATTCCTGGCCTGGTCGGGCAGCGATGAACATCTGCCGCACGCGCCGAGCTGGCGCCGCGGCGTGCAGGCCGACCTGATCGAGGCGCGCCTCGCCAAGGACACGGAGAAGAAGATCAAGGCCGTGTGCGTCGTGCACAACGAGACCTCGACCGGCGTCACCTCCGATATCGCTTCCGTGCGCCGCGCCATCGATGCGGCGGGCCATCCGGCGCTCCTGATGGTGGACAGCATCTCGGGCCTCGCGAGCGCCGACTTCCGCCATGACGAGTGGGGTGTGGACGTCACGATCAGCGGCTCGCAGAAGGGCCTGATGCTGCCGCCGGGCATCAGCTTCAACGCCCTTTCGCCGCGCGCGCTCGAAGCATCGAAGAGCGCCAGGCTGCCGCGTGCCTTCTGGGCCTGGGACGAGATCGTCGAGATGAACAAGGACGGCTACTGGCCCTACACGCCCAACACCAACCTGCTCTACGGCCTGGCCGAGTCGCTGGACATGCTGCTCGGCGAGGGCCTGGACAAGGTGTTCGCACGCCACCAGCGTTGGGCCGCCGGCGTGCGCGCCGCTGTCGAGGCCTGGGGCCTGCCGATCCAGTGCGCCGACCCCGCGGTGTACTCGCCGGTGCTGACCGGCGTCATCACGCCCGAAGGCGTGGATGCGGATGCGCTGCGGCGCCTGATCCACCAGCGCTTCGACCTCTCGCTCGGCACCGGCCTCGGCAAGCTCAAGGGCCGCATGTTCCGCATGGGCCACCTGGGCGACAGCAACGACCTCACGCTGGTCGCGATGGTGGCCGGCGTCGAGATGGGGCTCAAGCTCTCGGGCGTGAAGCTCGCGGCGAGCGGCGTGCAAGCCACGATGGACCACTTCGCGAGCCACGCGGCACCGGCGGCATTGCAGAAGGCCGCCTGAGCCCATTCATTCACCAACAAGGAGACCGACAGATGCAGCGACGTTCCCTCATCCAGGCCGCGGGCGCGGCCGCGGCGGTCACGCTCGGAGTGCCGCGCGTGTTCGCGCAGGAATGGCCCAACGGGCCGGTGCGCATCGTGGTCGGCTTTCCGCCGGGCGGCGGCACCGATGCACTGGCGCGCGTGGTGGCGACCAAGCTGTCGGTGATGTGGAACCAGTCGGTCATCGTCGAGAACAAGGGCGGCGTGGCGGGCGTGCTCGCTGCGGACTACGTGTCGACGCAGCCGAGCGACGGCAGCACGCTCCTGATGGCGCACATCAACAGCCATGCGCTCGCGCCTACCCTGCAGCCCAAGCTGCGCTACAGCGTGGAGCGCGACTTCGTGCCCATCGTGCTGGTCGGCGTCACGCCCAACCTGCTGATCGCGAGCCCGACGCAGAAGGCGGTGTCGGTGAAGGACATCGTGGCGCTCTGCGGCGCGGAGCCCGGCAAGGTGAGCTTCGGCTCGGCCGGCGCCGGCTCGGCGCAGCACCTGGCACTGGAGATGTTCAAGCTGCAGGCCAAGGTCGATGCGCTGCACGTGCCCTACAAGGGCAGCGGCCCGTTGCTGGCCGACCTGATGGGCAGCCAGATCCAATACAGCTTCGAGACCATGACCGCGGCCACGCCGCACGTGAAGAGCGGCAAGGTGATCGGCGTGGCGCAGACGCGCACCAAGCGCGCCAAGGGCCACCCCGGCATTCCGACCATGCAGGAGCAGGGCTTCGACGGCTTCGAGGCCACCACCTGGTACGGCCTCGCGGGCCCGGGCAAGCTGCCGGCCGGCATTGCGGACAAGATCAACCGCGACGTCAACACGGTGCTCGCGATGCCCGACGTGCAGGAGCGGCTCGACACCTACGGCGCCGAGGACGGCGGCGGCTCGCGCGAGAAGTTCAGGCAGTTCATCGCGAGCGAGATCACGAAGTGGGCCAAGGTCGTCAAGGACGGCAAGGTGAAGGTCGACGCATGAGCCACGCCCGGCCGCCCGAAGGGGCTCGCACCGCAGTGCGGAGCACGGAGGTTATCCAGTGATGGAGCTGGCGCAGGCGCTGGCCTCGGCCTGGCGCGAGGGCCGCGCGCTGGATGCCGCCGCGTGGCAAGGCAGCGTGGGCGATGCCGCAGAAGCCTACCGCGTGCAGGAAGGCGTGGCGGCGGCGATGGGGTGGTTCGACGATGCGGCCGTGCCGGGCCACTGGAAATCGGGCGGTCCTTCGCGCGACGCCGTGCTCACCCATGCGCCGCTGCCGCCGGCCGGCGTGCGCGCGAGCCCCGCGCAATTCGCAGACATGCACTTCAACGCGCCGGGCATCGAGGCCGAGATCGCGCTGCGGCTCGGCGCGAACGTCACGCCCGAGCGCGCCGCCGCGCTCACGCCGCAGAACGCTTCGGCAGTGGTCGATGCGATGGCCGTCTCGATCGAAATCGTCGATTCGCGCTGGAAGGACCCGGCGCAGGCGTCGGCGTGGCTGCGCCTCGCCGATCAGCAGTCGCACGGCGCGCTGGTGCTCGGCACATGGATTCCCTACACCGCGTGCGACTGGGCGGCGCAGCGCTGCGAGACGCGCATCGGCGCGCGCGAGCCGGTGCTGCGCACCGGGACCCATCCGCTGGGCGACCCCGTCTGGCTGCTGCCGGCCTGGCTCCGGCACGCGACGCGCAACGGCACCATGGTGCCCGCCGGCACCGTGGTCACGACCGGATCCTGGGTCGGCGTGCTGCCGGTCGCTGCCGGCGATGCGGTGGTCGTCGAGTTTCCGGGCATCGGCCGCGCCGAAGCCCGGCTTTGAGACCCTTCTTGCTCAGCCCTCGCCCCGGCGCGGGGTGCGGATCGCGATTTCCGTTCAAGGCCCGAGGCGCGTCAAGCCGGAGGCTGCTCGTTCCAGGTGGCAGGGTCGAGGGCCTTGGGCTCGCTCCACAGGCAGGGGCCGCACATGGTGGCGAGATAGACCAGCCTCTCGGCCTTCATGCCGGCCACCACCGGCGTGGTGCCGCACACCTCGCAGGCGTGCGTGTAATCGGGTACGTAGCGATCGATGGAGGTGATGGGATCCATGGCGGGATGATCGCGCATTTCGCGCCGCGCTGTCACCGCGCCGGAGGGCGTGCGGCCCGGTGCCGGCGCGTTAGGATCGCCCATGAAAAAGACATTCCAGCTTCACATCGAAGGCAAGAACCCCAACCGGGTTCTGGATGCCGTCAAGCACGAGCTTCGCAAGTACGTCAAGCGCGAACGGCGGCGCGATCTGCCCGAGGGCGCGGACTTCTGGGACTTCGACTGCAAGTTCGGTGCGACGCCCGAAACGGCCGAGCCGGTTCACCTGTCCGCGCTCACGGCGCTGGTCGACGGCGTGGCGAAGGAGGGCGGCGCGCAGTTCTATGCCGAGATCCTGGCCAAGCCCGGCCATCGGCGCAGCCGGCCCGCGGATGCGACGGACGCAGAACCCGACCCGGCCGCCCCGTGACCACCATCCAGGCACGGCGCCGGCTGATCGTGATCGCGCTGCTGTGCGTGGCAGCCGGCGGCGCGCTGCTGCGGCATTTCGCGGCGCCGGGATCGACCGCGCGCGACATCGGCACGCTGCTGATGGTGCTGTGGCTGCCGGTCATCGGCAGCGTCATCGCCTGGCTCATGGCGAAGCGGCGGCGCAAGGCCCCGGCGGGCGCCGATCCAGCGGGCTTCGAGGCCAAGGGCGCATTCCATCCGCACGCCCTGGTCGAACTCACGCTGCGCCCATCGCAACTGCCTTCGGAAGACACGCCCATCGCCGAAGGGGAGTACCGCTGCGCGCTGGTGGTGGATAACGAAGGCTTCTCGGCCCGGTTGTTCGTGGCGCCCGGCCGTGCATTCCGGCGCGGAACGGCGCAGGCGCTCGAAGTCGAGTTCCTGGCACCGACAGTCGCACTGCCGCGCTTCCGGCCCGACGCCGCGTTCCGGATGCTGGTCGGCGAATCCTTCGTCGGCGATGGGCGCGTGCTGCGGCTGCTCGATCGCGCCTGAGCTCCGCAGCCCCTTCAGGGTAGGCCTGGGACTACGCCGGCACGGGATGGCGACGCGTGACATTCCGCTGCACCGCAACATAATGACGCAGGCTTTAGTACTCATCGGCACGACACTCTCTGGGGCCCAATCCATCCATGTTTCATTCATCGACCGAGACCGCCTTGTCCGCGGCTGCTCCCAGCGTGTTGCCCCAACAAAGCCTGGTCTCGCTGTTCGACGCGCAGTGCGAGGCGCACGCGAACAAGGTGGCCTATGGATTTCTCAAGGACGACCTGAGCGTCGCGCAGGAGAGCAGCTACGGCCGGCTGCAGGCCGATGTCCACGCCATCGCTGCCTGGCTGTCGACCCAGAGCCACGCCGGCGACCGCGTGCTGCTCGCATTTGCGCCCGGGCTGGACTTCGTGCGCGTGTTCTGGGCCTGCCTGCTCTCGGGACGCGTGGCGGTGCCGGTTCCCGCGCCCGATCCGGTGCGGCTGCACCATGCGGCGCCGCGCCTGCGCAGCCTGATTGCCGATTCGCGCGCGGCGCTGGTGCTGACCAGCGCCGCGCTGCTCGATGCCGCGGCCGCCACGCTGGATCCGGCCACCTTCGCGATGGCGCGTTGGATGGCGCTGCCCGATCCGGCGACGCTGGCCGGCGCCGAAACCGGAACCTTCGCGCCGCCGGCGCCCGAGCCCACCAGCCTCGCCTACCTGCAGTACACCTCCGGCTCCACCTCCGCGCCGCGCGGCGTGCGCCTGACGCATGCCAACGTGATCGCCAACATCCGCGCCGTGGTCGCGACCACGCATGGCAACGAAACCAGCCGGGCCCTCTGCTGGCTGCCGCACTTCCACGACTACGGCCTGGTGTTCGGCGTGCTGGCGCCCGCCCTCACGGGCGCGACCAGCTACCTGATGTCGCCCATCGCTTTTCTGCGCCGGCCGCTGCGCTGGCTGGAGGCCGTGGCGGCCCACCGCATCACGCACAGCGGCGCCCCCGAATCGGCCTACGCCGCCTGCCTGCAGGCACTGGGCGACAAGCCGCTCGGCGTGCGCCTCGACAGCCTGGTGTCGCTGACCTGCGGCGCCGAGCCGATCCGCGCCGCGACGGTCGAGCGCGTGCTGGATGTCTTCGGCGCCGCCGGGCTGCGCCCGAATGCCTTCGCGCCCTCCTATGGCCTCGCCGAGGCCGTGCTGGGCGTGAGCTCGGGGATGCTCGATGCGCCGCCGCGCATCGTCTCCGCGGATGCGGTCGCATTGCTGGCCCATCGCTTCGAACCCGTCGCCGACACGTCGGGCGAGGTGCGTCGCCTGGTCGGCTGCGGGCGGGCGCTGCCGAACACCGAGATCCTGGTCGTCGAAGACGGCCGGCCCTGCGCCGACGGCGAGGTCGGCGAGATATGGGTGAGCTCGCCGAGCGTGGGCGAGGGCTACTGGATGCAGCCCGAGGCCAGCGAAGCCGTCTTCGGCGGCCACCTCGCCAACGGCGCCGGGCCTTTTCTGCGCACCGGCGACCTCGGCTTTTTCGACCGCGGCGAGCTGTTCGTCACCGGGCGCCTGAAGGACTTGGTGATCGTCCACGGCGAGAACCACTATCCGCAGGACCTGGAATGGAGCGCGGAGCGCGCCCACCCCGATCTGCGCGTGGGCCACGGTGCCGCCTTCGCGGTCGATACGCCGGGCGGCGAGGCGGCGGTGCTGGCGCTGGAGCTCGAGCGGCGCGCGGAACCTCCTGACGCCGAGGCGGTCTTCCGCGCGGTGCGCCGCGCCATCGCGGTGGAGCACGGGCTGCCGGTGCACGCGGTGGCGCTGGTGCGCGCCGGTGCCTTGCCGCGCACCTCGAGCGGCAAGATCCAGCGGCAGCGCTGCCGCGAAGCCTTTCTCGCGAACGAGCTCGCGTTGGCGGCGCCGGTCGATACCGGCGGCGACGAGGCGACGGCGTTCGACCCCCAGGCCGGCCCCGACGAACGGCCCGGCGCCGTGATGCCGCGCGACGCGCGCGAGCAGGCCGTCTGGGACATCTGGCGCGAGGTGCTGGGCACGCGCGCCTTCGGCGTGCATGAGAGCTTCTTCGAGCTCGGCGGCAACTCGCTGCGGATGACGCAGGTGCTCTCGCGCATCGAGGCGCGCTTCGACGTGGCGCTGCCGCTCTCGGAGTTGTTCGAGCATGCGAGCGTCGCTGCGATGGCGGCGCAGGTGCAGCGGCAGCGTGCATCGGGCGAGACGGCCGCCGCGCACGGCGGCAGCATCGAGCGCGTGCCGCGCGGCGCACCCCTGCCGGTCTCGCTCTCGCAGCGCCGCATGTGGGTGATCCAGCATTTCGACCCGGCATCGACCGCCTACAACGTGCCGATCGCGATCCGGCTGCGCGGCGCGCTCGAGCCTGCCCTGTGCCAGCAGGCGCTCGACCTCATGGTCGAGCGGCACGAAGGCCTGCGCACGGCTTTCGTGATGGGCGAGAGCGAGCCCATGCAATCGATCGCGCCGAAGCTCGCCGTGCCGATCGAGTTCATCGACCTGAGCCATCTGCCGGGCCGCGAGCGCAACGAAGAGGCACGCGCGCTGCTGGCACATCGGCTCGCGCAGCCCTTCGATCTCTCGCAGGCGCCGCTGCACCGGCCGACGCTCATCCGGCTCGGCGAGCGCGATCACGTGCTGTTCTGGCTGCTGCACCACGCGATCACCGACAACTGGGCCGGCGCACTGCTCATGCGCGAGGCGCTCGCGGCGTACGGCGCCCTGGCGGCCGGACGCAAGCCCGAATCGGCACCGCCCGCCATCGCCTACGCCGACTACGCCGCCTGGCAGCGCCGGCCCGAATCGGTGGAGGCCAGGCGACCGCACCTCGCGTATTGGCTCGAACGCCTGCGCGATTTGCCGGAGCTCGACCTGCCCACCGACTTCCCGCGCCCGGCCAAGGCCAGCTTCAAGGGCGCACGCGTGTCGGCGGAGCTGCCGCTGCGGCTGCGCGAAGCGATGCGCGAGTACGGCGGCCGCGAGGCCGTCACGCCCTTCGTCATCTACCTGTCGGCCTTCGTGCTGATGCTCGCGCGGCAGGCGAAGACGGAAGACGTCGCGATCGGCATGCCGATCGCGAACCGGCACCGCTTTGCCGCCGAGCAGCTGGTCGGCACCCTGGTCAATACGCTGGTGATGCGCACCGACCTCACGGGCGACCCCAGCTTCACGCAGCTCGTGCACCGCGTGCGCAGGAACGCGCTCGAAGCCTTTGCGCACCAGGAGGCGCCCTTCGACGAACTGATCGATGCGCTCGGGCACGACCGCACGCTGCGTCCCGAGGGGCCGGTGCGCGTGCTCTTCAACGTGCTGAATGCGCCGGTGGGCAAGCCCGAGCTGTTCGGCCTGGAAGTGGACGAGTTCGATTTCGAGCGCACCGCCGCGCAGTTCGATCTGTCGATGCACATCGACACCGAGTTCTCGCACCGCATCCACCTCGAATACGCGAGCGACCTCTACAGCGAGGCCAGCGCCGCGCGCATGCTCGAGAACTACCTGGCGCTGGTCGAGCGGCTGCTCGCGCAGCCCGAGCGCCACCTGTCCGAATACGAGATGCTGTCGCCGGCGCAGATGAGCCTCTTGCGCCACGGCTGGAACGGCGCCAAGGCGCCGCTGCCCGCGCAGCAGCTGGTGCACCGCTACCTGGGCCTGGGCGCGCCCGAGATCCGCGCGCGCGTGGCCGTCATCGACGCCGAGGGCGGCACGCTCAGCTATGGCGAGATCGAAGCGCAGTCGAACCGGCTGGCGCACATGCTGCGCGCGCGCGGCATCGCACGCGGCCGGCGCGTCGGGCTGTGCATCGAGCGCAGCCCCGAGATGCTGATCGCGCAGCTCGCGGTGATGAAGGCGGGCGCGGCCTATGTGCCGCTCGACCCCGACTATCCCGTCGACCGGCTGCGCTACATGGCGGCCGACGCCGACCTGTCCGCCATCCTCACGCAGCGCAGCGCGAGCGCCATCCTCGACGGGCTGAACGTGCCCATGCTGGCGGTGGACGACGCGGCCCTGACGGCCGGCCACTCGAGCGACGCGCTGGAGCCGCAGCCGGAGCTCGATGCCACGCCGGCCGACGAGGCCTACCTGATCTACACCTCGGGCTCCACCGGCCAGCCCAAGGGCGTGCGCGTGCCGCACCGCGGCGTGGTCAACTTCCTCGCCGGCATGGTGAAGATGCCAGGGCTCGCGGCCGATGACTGCGTGCTGGCGATCACCAGCCCGTCCTTCGACCCTTCGGTGCTCGACCTGCTGCTGCCGCTGGTCGTGCGCGCGAAGGTGGTGATCGCCTCGCAGCGGCAAGTGCACGAGCCGGCCGCCCTGCGCGAGCTGCTCGAACGGCACGGCGCGACGCTGCTGCAGGCCACGCCCTCCGCCTGGCGCGCGCTGATCGAAACCGGCTGGAGCGGTTCGCCGGGCTTTCGCGCGCTGATCGGCGGCGAGTCGCTGCCGCCGATCCTGGCGGAGCGGCTGATGGAGCGCAGTGCCGAGCTCTGGAACATCTACGGCCCCACCGAGACCACCGTCTGGACCACGGCCTGGAAGGTCGAGTCGCCGCGCACCGGCATCGCCGTCGGGCGGCCGATCGACAACACCACGGTCTGGGTGCTCGACGAGCACGGCCATGCCTGCCCGATCGGCGTGCCGGGCGAGCTCTACGTCGGCGGCGCCGGCGTCACCCTCGGCTACTACCGCCGCGACGCGCTGACGGCGGAGCGCTTCGTGCCGGACCCCTTCAGCGACGATGCGGGCGCACAGCTCTACCGCAGTGGCGACCTCGGCCGCTGGCGCCACGACGGCCTGCTCGAGCTGCTGGGCCGCGCCGATCACCAGGTCAAGCTGCGCGGCTACCGCATCGAAATGGGCGAGATCGAGTCTGCGCTGCTCGATCATCCGCAAGTCGTCCATTGCGTGGCCGTGACGCGGGCCGAGAGCGAGGAAGACGTGCGGCTGGTGGCTTACTGCGTGGCGCGCAGCGGCACCGCGCCCACGCCCTTCGAGCTGCGCGAGCACCTGCGCACGCGCCTGCCGCACTACATGATCCCGCAGCATTTCGTCGCGCTCGACGCGATGCCGATGCTGCCGAACGGCAAGGTCGACCGCGCTTCGCTGCCGGCCCCGGTCATCGACGTCGTGCTGGCCGACGGCCGCAGCTACGTGGCGCCGGCCACGCACAGCGAGCAGGTCATCGCCGGCATCTGGTCGGAGCTGCTCGGGATCGAGAAGATCGGGCGCACCGACAACTTCTTCGACCTCGGCGGTCACTCGCTGCTGGCCATGCGCTCGGTGGCCGCCATCGAAGCGCTGCTCGGATGGAAGGTCGCGCCGCGCCGGCTCATCTACGAGAGCCTGCAGCAGGTCGCCCGCGAGGAGAACCTGGGGTCGCACTGATCGCGCCGCGCGCTGCCGGACGGAAAGGCTTGCTCAAAAAGCGCGAGCCGCGCTCGCCGAAGCGCCAGGGCACGTCGGCCGCCTTGGAGATGCCGATGCGCGGCCCGGTCTCGACCATCACCGCCGGATGATCGTCCGCCGCGGCCAGCAGCACGAAGGGCGGGCGATCCAGCGACTTGCCGTTGAAGCTGCCATCGATGCCCAGCGCCTGCGCGACGCGGCCGGGGCCGGCGCAGAGCAGGCGGATGTCCTCGAGCCCGCGGCGCGCGCGCATGCGCTCGACGCCCATCGAAGGCGCCAGCGCGCGGATCAGCACCCCGGCGCCGTGCCCTTCCTCGCGGCAGACGAAGTTGAGACACCAGTGGATGCCGTAGGAGCGGTAGACGTAGGCGCGCCCCGGCGGCCCGAACATCGCGGCGTTGCGCAGGGTCGGACCGCCGAAGCTGTGCGAAGCCGGGTCGTCGCGGTCGTAGGCCTCGGTCTCGACGATGCGGCCGCCCACGCCGTCGACCAGCAGCGTGACGCCGATCAGCGCCCGCGCGACCTCGTGCGAGGGCGCGGCGAAGTCGATGGCGGCAGCCGCGGCAAGCGGGCGATGGGGTTTCACGCGGCGTAGCCCTCCAGCGCGCCGAAGCGCTCCGCATACACGCGCGTCACCCAGTCGACGAACACCCGCACGCGAGGCGAAAGCTGGCGATGGTGCGGATAGAGCACTGAATAGATCATCGGCGGGCAGGGCGTGTCGGGCAGGATCTCGACCAGCGTGCCCGCGCGCAATTGCGCTTCGACGTGGTAGCGCGGCAGCTGGATGATGCCGCAGCCCTGCTCCACGGCGGCGAGGTAGGTGTTGGCGCTGTTGACGGAGATCCAGTCCTTCAGCATGTACTCCCGCGCTTCGCCGTCCACCAGGAAGACGAAGGGAAAGACATCGGGCCGCGAGGCAGAGAAGAAGTTGACGGCCAGGTGCTGCGCGAGGTCGGCCGGCGAGAGCGGCGTGCCGCGCTCCGCCAGGTAGGCCGGGCTGGCGCAGGTGACCTGCGGCAGCAGCGCCAGGCGCCGCGTGACCAGCGACGAATCCTTGGGCTCGCCGGCGCGCACCACGCAGTCCACGCCTTCGCGCACCAGGTCCACCAGCCGGTCGCCGCTGCCGAGGGCGAGCTCGATGTTCGGGTACTGGCGATGGAACTCGCCGATGCGGGGCAGCACGATCTGGGTCGCCGCCTCGCCGTGGATGTCCAGCCGCAGCCGCCCGCGCGGGTTGGCCGCTGCGTGGGCCAGCGAGGACTCGGCGTCTTCCAGGTCATCGAGCACCTGCCGGCAGCGTGCGTAGAAGGTCTGGCCGTCGACGGTGGTGCGCACCTGGCGCGTGGTGCGCTCCAGCAGGCGCACGCGCACGCGCGCTTCCAGTTCCTTGATCGAGTGGGTGGCGGTCGCCCGCGGAATGCCCAGGGCCGCGGCGGCCTGGGTGAAGCTGCCGAGCTCGACGATGCGCACGAACAGCTGCAGGGCATCGAGACGGTCCATCCGGGTCCTATTGTTGAGTCGTGTTGAACAGTATTGGCAATGCTTGCATATTTATCGCTGCGTGGGGAATAGCCAGACTTCGGGCAACTGCTTTTTTCACCCCGAGGAGTGTTCCCATGAGTTCGACGACCCTTGCGTCCGCCCTGATCGTTCCCCGCCTGCGCGCCTTCCTCGAACGGCTCGAGCCGCTGGCGTACCTGCTGCTGCGCATCGGCTTCGGCCTGACGCTCATGACCCATGGCGTGCCGAAGCTGCTGGGTCGCAGCCATGGGTCGATGGCCGACCCGATGGCGGCATCGACGAACCTGATCGCCAACGTGCTGCAGCTGCCCGGCGCGCCGCTGATCGCGTGGGCGGTCGCGCTGCTCGAAGGGGTGGGCGGGCTGATGCTGGCGCTCGGCTTGCTGTCGCGGCTGGTGGCGCCACTGGTGCTGGTGCAGATGCTGGTGATCTGCTACCTGCTCGGGCCGACCTATCCCTGGATCGACCGCGGCATCGAGTACCCGGTGGTGCTGGCCCTGCTCGCCTTCTACATCGCCTGCCGAGGCAGCGGCCACGGCGCGCTGGACGCACGATGAACAAGACTTCGAACACGACCGCTTGCGATGCAGTGGCTTTCAACCGCCGCACCTTCATGGCCGGCACGGCCTCGGTAGGCGCGGCCGCCGCCGGCGCAGGCTGCGCCGCCGTGAGCGAGAGGCCCCGCCCGGCCCCGTCCGCAACCGCCACCCGCGTCACGGTCAACGGCCGCGTGCACCAGCTCGCACTGGAGCCGCGCGCCTCGCTGCTCGACGTGCTGCGCGAGCAGCTCGGTCTGACCGGCGCCAAGAAGGGCTGCGACCACGGCCAGTGCGGCGCCTGCACGGTGCACGTGGACGGCCGGCGCGTCGCCTCGTGCCTGACGCTGGCGGTCAAGACCGACGGGCGCGCCGTCACCACCATCGAGGGCATCGAGTCGGCCGACGGCACGCTGCACCCGATGCAGCAGGCCTTCATTGATCACGATGCGCTGCAGTGCGGCTACTGCACGCCGGGCCAGATCATGGCGGCGATCGCCTGCGTGCGCGAAGGCCATGCGGCGAGCGACGAGCAGATCCGCGAGTACATGAGCGGCAACATCTGCCGCTGCGGCGCCTATGCGGGAATCCTCGAAGCGATCCGCGATGCGGCTGCGCGGATGCCGAAGGAGAACGGCCGTGCGTGACTTCACCTACCTCCGGCCGCGCAGCACCGATGAAGCCGTGCAGCTCTTGGCGCGCCATCAACCCGGCGCGCGCTACTTCGCCGGCGGCACCACGCTCTACGACCTGATGAAGCTGGGCGTGGAAGCGCCGGCCACGGTGGTCGACATCACCGGCATCGACGGCCTGCGCGGCATCGACACCTCCGACCGGCGCGAGCTGCGCATCGGCGCGCTCGCACCGATGAGCGAAGTGGCGGAGAACGCGGTGCTGAAAGCCGAGTTTCCGGCGCTTTCGGAGTCGCTCTGGAAAGCCGCCTCGCAGCAGCTGCGCAACATGGCGACGGTGGGCGGCAACCTGCTGCAGCGCACGCGCTGCGCCTACTTCCGCGGCGGGCCGGAGTACGCCTGCAACAAGCGTACGCCGGGCAGCGGCTGCGCGGCGCTCGCGGGCCAGAACCGCGGCCACGCGCTGCTGGGCGGCAGCGAGGCCTGCGTCGCGGTCTATCCGGGCGACTGGGCAGTGGCGCTCGCGGCCTTCGATGCCGAGGTGGACACGATCGGTCCGCGCGGCGCGCGCACGGTGCCGGTGGCCGAGCTGCATCGCGCGCCGGGCGCCACGCCGCACCTGGAGACGGTGCTGGCGGCCGGCGAGCTGATCGTGCGCATCCGCGTGCCGCGCGTGCCGGCGGGGCGCGCCTCCACGTACCACAAGATCCGCGACCGCGAGTCCTATGCCTTCGCGCTGGCCTCGGCAGCGGTCGGGCTGCAGATCGAGGGCAACCGCGTGCTCGATGCGCGCATCGCGCTCGGCGGCGTGGCGACCACGCCGTGGCGCGCCGGCGAGGCCGAGCGCAGCCTGCTCGGCCAGCCGCTCACGCGCTCCACGGCACGGCGCGCGGCGGAGCTGGCCTTCGCCGGCGCGAAGCCGCTGGAACACAACGGCTTCAAGGTCGCGCTCGGCATCGAGACGGTGACCGACGCACTCATGCTGGCCAAGGACAGGAACTGATCTCATGGCAACCACAACGAACAACGCGAGAGCCGGCGCCGAGCGGGTCGACGCGCGCGACAAGGTGCGCGGCACCACGCGCTACGCGGCCGACGACGCGCGCGCCGGGCTGCTGCACGCGATGCTCGTGCCCTCGCGCATCGCGCGCGGCCGCATCCTGCGCATCGACAGCGCAGCCGCGCAGCGCGTGCGCGGCGTGCGGCTGGTGCTCACGCACGAGAACATCGGCGCCTTCGAGAGCGGCGGCTTCCTGATGAGCGGCAGCGGCTTCGGCTTCCAGAGCTTCCAGCCGCTGCGCTCGGCCGAGATCGCCTACCGCGGCCAGGCGCTCGCGCTGGTGGTGGCCGACACGCTCGAGGCGGCGCGCGAGGCGGCGGCACTGGTGACGGTCGAGGCCGAGGCGAGCCCCTTCGCGGCGACGATCGGCTCGCCCGGCGCGCAAACCGTGGCGCAGGCCTCGGTGCTTCCGCAGCCGGCCTTCGCCGACAAGCGCGCGGGCGATGCAGACGCGGCACTGGCGCGCGCCGCCGTCACCGTCGACGCGCGCTACGAGCTGCCGGCCCAGCACCAGAACCCGATGGAGCTCATCGCCACGGTCGCGGAGTGGAGGGACGGCATGCTCACCGTGCACGAGCCGACCCAGAACGCCGAGGGCGTGCGCCACGGGCTCGCGCGGCAGCTCGGCATCGATGCGGCGAAGGTGCGCGTGCTCTCGCCCACCCTCGGCGGCGGCTTCGGGCAGAAGAACTCGCTGCAGTCGCAAACGGTGCTGGCCGCGATCGCCGCGCGCATGCTGGGGCGGCCGGTGAAGCTGGTGGTGCCGCGCGGCCAGCTCTTCCACGCCGCGAGCTTCCGGCCCGCGAGCCGGCATCGCGTGCGACTCGGCGCCGATCGCGAGGGACGCCTGCTGGCGGCGATACACGAGACCGAGCAGCAGACCTCGCGCCACGACCTGTTTCCCTCGACCGGCACCGACATGACGTCGCGGCTCTACGGCATCGCCGATTTCCGCGGCAGCGAGCAGCTGGTGCGCACCGACGTGCAGACGCCGGGCTACATGCGGGCGCCGCACGAGCACCCGGCCGGCTTCGCCTTCGAATGCGCGATCGACGAACTGGCGTACGCGCTCGACAAGGACCCGGTGGCGCTGCGGCTCGCCAACGACACGAGGAGCGATCCGATCACCGGCAAGCCTTTTTCATCGCGCCACGTGGCCGAGTGCCTGAGGCGAGGCGTGCAGCGCTTCGGCTGGGCGCGGCGATCGATGGCGCCGGGCTCGATGCGCGCGCCGGACGGCAGCCTCATGGGCTGGGGCGTCGCCATTGGCGCCTACAAGGCGGCCGTCGCGCCGGCCGTGGCCAAGGTACGGCTCGAGGCCGACGGGCGCGTGCGCGTCGCCGTCGGCGGCCACGAAATGGGGCAGGGCATCCGCACCGCCATCGCGCTGGCGGTGGCGCGTGCGCTCGGTGCGCCGGTGGCGGCGATCGAGATCGCGATCGGCGACACGCAGGCCGCGCCGCAGCACCTGACCGCCGGCTCCTGGGGCACGGCGACGGTGCTGCCGCCGGTGCAGGACGCCGCGGCGCGGCTGATGGAGGACCTGCGCCAGCAGGCGGGCGGCAGCAGCGGCACGGCGCTCGCCCTGCTGCGCGCCTCGGGCCGCCCTTTTGCCGAGGCCGAGAGCCGCCGGCGCGCGCCGGGCCAGCCCGAGCAGGTCTACGGCCGGCTCACGGGCGGCCTGCCGGCGGTGGGCGGGCCGGTGTATCCGGACTACGTGGCCTACAGCTTCATCGCGCATTTCGTCGAGGTGCGCGTGGAGCCGACCACGCGCCGCATCCGCGTGCCGCGCGTGGTCAGCATCGCGGACTGCGGCACGGTGGCGAGCCCGCGCACCGCGCGCAGCCAGGTCGAGGGCGGCGTGGTCTGGGGCATCGGCGCCGCGCTGCGCGAAGTGAGCGAAGTCGATCCGCGCCATGGCGGCTTTCTCAACGCCGATCTGGCGGAGTACGTGCTGCCGGTGGCCGCCGACATCGGCCGCATCGAGGTCGACTTCGTCGGCACGCCGGACCCGCGGCTCAATCCGCTGGGCGTGAAGGGCCTCGGCGAAGTCGCGATGGTCGGCGTGGCGCCGGCGATCGTGAATGCCGTGTTCCACGCGACGGGCAAGCGGCTGCGTCATCTGCCGGTGCGCGTCGAGGACCTGCTGCGGGCATGAGACGCCGGGCCGCTCCCAAGTCGAATAGCACCGCAGTGCATAGCGCGGAGGTTGCCGAGTGAATCGCGGCGGCTGCTAGAGGCCTTTTTCGACCATGTCCAGCAGCTGCTCGCCCAGCACATCCGTCTGCTCGCGCGGCATGCCGCGCAGCGGGCCGTCGATGATGAGCAGGGCCAGCCCATGCACCGCCGACCAAGCCAGGAATTCGGCGCCCGGCCGGCGCTCGGGCGGCAGCGCGCCGGCCGCGACCAGTTGATCGAGGGCGGCGCCCAGCAGCTCGAAGGGATTCAGTCCGCTCCGGCCGCCCTTGGCCTCGTCCGGCGCGCCTTCCACGTCCAGCGGCGGGCCGAAGGCGGTGCGGAACAGGCCGGTCTCGGTCTGGGCGAAGCGCAGGTAGCCGGCGCCGATGGCGCGCACCGCCGCGCGCGCGACTTCAGCGGGATCGCCATCGGTCTTCAGCGCAGCGAGCTCGGCTTCCATGGCGGTCGCGGCCGCCGCCAGCGCTGCGGCGCGCACCGCCTGCAAGAGCGCCTGCCGGCTCGCGAAATGCCGGTAGGCCGCATTGGGCACCACGCCGGCGCGCCGGGTGGCCTCGCGCAGCACCACGGCTTCGGGCCCGCCGGCGCGCGCCAGTTCGACCCCTGCCTCCAACAACGCACGCCGCAGATCGCCATGGCGATAGGTGCTGCGTGCAGGCGGGACGGGGCTGGGGACACTCATTTTCAATTCCATGTGGACAGCGTCCATTATGTCTGCTATCTTCTTGTGGACGTTGTACACAAAACCTGACTTTCCCCAACCATCGCGCTTTTCAAAGGAGAAACCCATGGCGACCCAGATCTACGTGAACCTGCCGGTCAAGAACCTCGACAAGTCGGTCGCGTTCTTCACCGCCCTCGGCTTCAAGTTCAACCCGCAGTTCACCGACGAGAACGCCACCTGCATGATCGTCGGCGAGAACATCTACGTGATGCTCCTGGTCGAGAGCTACTTCAAGACCTTCACGCCCAAGACCATCGCCGACGCGAAGAAGAGCACCGAGGTGCTGCTGTGCCTGTCGTGCGACAGCCGCGCCGAGGTCGATGCGCAGGTCGCCAAGGCGGTGGCCGCCGGCGGCGGCACGCCCAACAAGGCGCAGGACCACGGCTTCATGTACCAGCACGGCTTCGAGGACCTCGATGGCCACCTCTGGGAGCTGGCGTACATGGACATGAGCGCTTTTCCCAAGAGCTGAAGCCGGCATCGGCGATATCCCACCACCCCCCAAAGGAGATCCGAAATGAAAGTCCAGTCCTATTTGTTTTTCGACGGCCGCTGCGAAGAGGCGCTCGAGTTCTACGGCAGCAAGCTGGGCGCCAAGGTGAAGGACCTGCTGCGCTTCAAGGACAACCCCGACCCCCAGGGCGCCGCCGAGGGATGCGGCAACGGCACCGGCGCGCCCATCTCGCCGGACAAGGTGATGCACGCCTCATTCCAGATCGGCGACACCGAGCTGCTGGCCTCCGACGGCATGGCCCAGGGCCAGCCCAAGTTCCAGGGCATTTCGCTCGCGCTCACCGCGCCGAACGAAGCCGAGGCGCGGCGCCTCTTCGACGCGCTCTGCGAAGGCGGCCAGGTCCAGATGCCGATGGCCAAGACCTTCTTCTCGCCGGCCTTCGGCATGGTGGCCGACCGCTTCGGCGTGTCGTGGATGGTGCTGGCCGAGTGACTGAGTGAGGCAGGCGGGCGCTCAGCGGCCGGCGTGCCTGCGGGCGCTCCAGCGCGAGCGCGCCAGGGCGACCACTTCGACCACGCCCCAGACGAGGGCGCCGCCGAGTGCGCGGAGCGAATGGCTTGTGGTGGGCCAGAGCATGCGAGGCATGGTCCCACCCTAAGTGCGGTGTGTGACACGTTGATGGCATGCAATGCCGCTATCCTGGTTTCACCCGACTTCCATTTGACGAGTGAATCCGACGGACCTGCCCGAACTGTTCGAACTGCAGAAGCTCGCCGAGCTGGCGGGTCCGCTGATGGAACAGCGCGTGCTGTGCGAGGTCACGGCAGGCGAGCGGCGGTTTCCGGTCCAGGCCTTCGTGCTCGGCAGCGCGCGCGCCGACGCCCCGGCGGTCGGCTTTTTCGGCGGCGTGCACGGCCTGGAGCGCATCGGCGCCGAGGTGGCGATCGCCTACCTGCGCAGCATCGTGATGCGGCTGGCGTGGGACGAGACGCTGCACCGGCAGCTGGAGGCGATGCGCCTGGTGTTCATGCCGCTGGTCAATCCGGGCGGGCTGTGGCTCGGCACGCGCGCCAATCCCAATGGCGTCGACCTGATGCGCAACGCACCCGTCGAGTCGAAGGAGCGGGTGCCTTTCCTGGTCGGCGGCCAGCGCATCAGTCCGGGCCTGCCGTGGTACCGCGGTGCACAGGGCCGAGCGATGGAATGCGAGAGCGCCGCGCTGTGCGCGCTGGTGGAGACCGAGCTGCTGGGCCGGCCCTTGAGCGTGGCGGTGGATTGCCATTCGGGCTTCGGCCTGACCGACCGCATCTGGTTTCCCCATGCGCACACCGCCCGCCCGATCGCCCATCTTCCCGAGATGCACGCGCTGTGCGAAATCCTCGACCAGACGCTGCTGCATCACCGCTACCGGCTGGAACCGCAGAGCCGCCAGTACCTGGCCCACGGCGACCTGTGGGACCACCTGTACCTGGACGCCGCCGGCCGGCCGGACACGGTGTTCCTGCCGGTGACGCTGGAGATGGGCTCGTGGCTGTGGATCAAGAAGAACCCGCGCCAGATCTTTTCGCGCCACGGCATCTTCAATCCGATGATCGAGCACCGGCAGCAGCGCGTGCTGCGCCGGCACATCGGCTGGCTGGACTTCGTCACGCGGGCCGTGTGCAGCTACCAGCGGTGGCTGCCGGCCGGCGAACAGAGAACGCACCACCGGCAGCAGGCGATGGCGCGGTGGTACGGGCGATGAGCACCTGGATCCTGCTGCGGGGGCTGACGCGGGAAAGCGGCCACTGGGGCGACTTCCCGGCACTTCTGCAAAGTCGCTTGCCCGGGGCCCGGATCGTGGCGCTCGACCTCCCGGGCAACGGGCGTCTGAACCAGGCACGCAGCCCCGCGCGGATCGAAGCGACGATGGAGAGCTGCCGGCAGCAACTGCAAGCGCTGGCCATCGAGCCGCCCTTCCATCTGCTCGCCATGTCGCTCGGTGCGATGGTCGCGGTGGACTGGGCCGCGAAGCATCCCCGGGACCTCGCCGGCTGCGTGCTGATCAACACCAGCCTGCGCCCCTTCAGTCCCTGGTACCGGCGCCTGCGGCCGGTGAACTACGGTGCCTTGCTCGGTCTTCTGTTCGGGCGCCATGCTGCACGCCGGCGCGAGCAAACCATCCTGCGCCTGACCAGCCGCCACCTGCAGGCCGAGGCGCCCGTGATCGATCGCTGGACGGCGCTGCGCGAAGCGCAGCCGGTCTCGCCATCCAACGCCGTGCGGCAACTGCTGGCCGCGGCGCGCTACCGTGCGCCGGCCCAGGCGCCGGCCGTGCCCTTGCTGGCGCTGGCAAGCGCGCGCGACGCGCTGGTGGACGTGCGCTGCTCTCGACGACTGGCGCGGCAATGGGGCATCGAGCTGGTCGAACATCCCACCGCCGGCCATGACCTGCCGCTGGACGATGGGCGCTGGCTGGCCGAGCAGGTCGGCCGCTGGGCGGCGCGGGCTGGCGCTTAGGGCCCGTCAGCCGGCGGCAAGAGCGCCGGCGAGGGCGGCCGAAATGATCGGCAGCCGAGCCGGCTTCTCGAAGAACTTCAGACGGTATTTCGTCATGGCGGCCGCGATATCGGCTTCGTCGGCGAGACCTGTTCGCACTTCGCCTGTCAGCACGATGATCGGGCAGTGCGCATCGCGCGAGCGAATCGACGCGATGAGGCCCTGCGCAGTGACCCTTTCTCCGCCCCTGACCAGGATCCAGTCGAGCACGTAGCCGTCAAAACGCTCCGCCGTGGCGGCTGCCGTGACCCGGTCCAGGCTGGTGAATTTGACGGGGTCGAATCCGCCGGCCTCGAGGTGGTCGACGATCGCCTGCGCGCTGTCGGGGTGATCGTCCAGCACCGCGATGCGGCGGCTGACGGCCGACGATGGCTCCATGACGAGCCGCTGGATGTCATAGGCCTGGGTTGCGAGATCGTGCTCGGCCGGCAGCACCTGCCATACCGAATCGACCATTGCCGCGACCAAGGCGCCCTTCCTCGGCCTATGGACGGCCGGCCCGCGCACGATCCGGCATGGAACGGTGGCCGTGCCGAGGTTGACGATCGCATCCACCGTGCTGTCGGCCTGGCCCAGCGAGATCAGGTCGGTCAATGTCTCGCCGTACTGCTGGGCGAGTGCGCGCAGTTCCTCCAGCGCCCAGGTTGCATCGGTTGTGAGGCGCCGGTTGCCTTGTGAATACGACAGCTTGAGGACTTCGGTCACGACGGCCGAATGCTTGCGCCGCGGAACGCCATGGCGATCGAGCAGCGCCCGAACGCACTGCGCCGCGAGCGTGATTTCGGCACCGGAATCTGCCGAACGAGGAGTGGACATTGGAATTGTTGCGGTCGTTGCGCTTTGAGAAGCGAACGGAGCGTAGCTCGATCCAAACGCGCATGACGTGCGCGAACCAGCGTATATTGCGCGTCACGCAGATGGCAGGCGAAACGCCTGCCGCGAGATCCGGGTTCACCGGGCGGCGCCGAGATTTTCGCTGTCACACAAAGGCTATCAGGGAGTTCGCGTGGGCTACGAAGTCGATTTTTTCCCCGTGCTCGCGGACGGGGCCGCTATCGCCGTTCGCTGGGGCGCGCCCGGCAATTACAGGCTGCTCGTCTACGACGGCGGCACGGCCGCCTCGGGCAGGCGACTGGTCGCGCACATCGAGGAGCATTGCCTGACCTCCCACGTGGATTACGTGGTGAGTTCCAACCCCGCGCGCCAGCACAGCGAGGGATTGGGCGTGGTCCTGGAAAAGCTCAACGTCGGCGAACTGTGGATGCATCGGCCCTGAGCGCAATCTGAACGCGTATGGAAGAAGTTGGGCGCCGCGCATCGGCTCGAACAGCTCGCGCTGGCCCAGGGGATCCCGGTGCACGAGCCCTTTGCGGGCGCCCTCATCGGACCGTTCACGGTGCTCTCGCCGCGGCGGCAGTGGTATGTCGACACCTTGCTGCCGGCGTTCGGAGCGCGCCTGCCGCGGTCGGCGGCGCTCACGCTGGCCGACGTGGCGCGATGGGTTCGCCTTGCCGGCGCGGGTGTCGGCGGCCGGTGGGACTTCGAGCCGCTCCCTCGCACGGCGGCCACGAGCGCGGAGGACGAGTCGAGCGCCGTGCTGTACAGCGAGTTCGAAGGCCGGGGTGTGCTGCTGACGGGCAACGCGGGTGTTCGGGCGCTGGAAGGCGCGTGCACGTTCGCGGAGCGCCTGGGAATCGACCTGCCGGCCAGCCTTCGACTGATGCAGGTGCCCAATCAAGGCAGGTCGGACAACCTCTCGAGCCGCGTGCTGGATCGGATCGCGGGCGAACGCCAGCCGCGGGACCAGCGCCGCTACACGAAGTCCGCGTTCATCTCCGTGGGCCGCGATGCGCTGTCCTTCGACTACAAGATCGTGACCGACGCGCTTCGGCGCCGCGGCGTCGTGAGCTTCGCGACGCAAGGCATGCAGCTCCACCACGCCCACGACATGCCCGAGCGCGGCTGGCACCCGGCCGGGCCGCTGGGCGCCAGGACTTGACCGGGCCGCTCCCCAGGCGACAGGCGCGAACGGCTTCTTGGCTCTAAATTCGACGCTCCATTCCAAAGGAGCACCTGCCCATGATTCACGTCGTCGCCGTCATCACGGCCAAGCCCGGCCAACGCGATCGGATCCTCGAGGCCTTCCGCGCCAACCGGCCCGCGGTGCTGGCCGAGCAGGGCTGCATCGAATACGCCGCCACGGTGGATGCCGCCGGCATGCCGCCTTCGCGCGGCTCCTTCGGCGACGACACCTTCGTCGTGATCGAGAAGTAGGAAACGCTGGCCGCGCTGCAGGCCCACGCTACCGCGCCGCACATGGCGGCCTACGGCGCCAAGGTGAAGGATTGGACCCAGAACCGGGTCATCCACGTGCTGGAGCCGGTGTAGACGCAAAAAAACGCGCCCGAAGGCGCGTCTGTCGTTCGGCGCGGCGGCGGCTTACTTCGCCACCACCCGCACCATCTCCAGGCACTTGTTCGAGTAGCCCCACTCGTTGTCGTACCAGCTTACGAGCTTGATGAAGGTGCCGTCCAGGGCGATGCCGGCCTCGGCGTCGAAGATCGAGGTGCGCGGGTCGCCGCGGAAGTCGGTGGCGACCACCTTGTCTTCGGTGTAGCCCAGCACACCCTTCAGCGCGCCTTCGCTCTGCGCCTTCATCTCGGCGCAGATCTCCTTGTAGCTGGCTTCCTTGACCAGTTCCACCGTGAGGTCGACCACCGACACGTCGGAGGTCGGCACGCGGAAGCTCATGCCGGTGAGTTTCTTGTTGAGCTCGGGGATCACCACGCCCACCGCCTTGGCCGCGCCGGTGCTGGAAGGAATGATGTTTTCCAGGATGCCGCGGCCGCCGCGCCAGTCCTTGTTGCTCGGGCCGTCGACGGTCTTCTGCGTGGCGGTGGCGGCGTGCACGGTGGTCATCAGGCCGCGCTTGATGCCCCACTTGTCGTTGAGCACCTTGGCCAGCGGCGCCAGGCAGTTGGTGGTGCAGCTGGCGTTGCTGATGACGGCTTCGCCGGCATACTTCTTGTCGTTCACGCCGTAGACGAACATGGGCGTGTCGTCCTTGCTGGGCGCCGACATGATCACCTTCTTGGCGCCGGCGTCGAGGTGCTTCTGGCAGGTTTCCTTGGTGAGGAACAGTCCGGTCGATTCGAGCACGATGTCGGCGCCGACGTCGCTCCACTTGAGTTGCGCCGGGTCGCGCTCCTGGGTGAGGCGAATCTTCTTGCCGTTGACGACGAGGGTGTTGCCCTCGACGTTGATCTCGCCCTGGAAGCGGCCGTGCACCGAGTCGTACTGGAGCATGTAAGCCAGGTAGTCGGGCTCGAGCAGGTCGTTGATGGCGACGATCTCGATGTCGTTCTTGAAGTTCTGCACCGCCGCGCGGAGAACGTTGCGACCGATGCGACCGAAGCCATTGATGCCGATTTTGATAGCCATGTGCTTTGCTCCTGGAGGGTTGAAAACTGGGTGCGGTCGCGTTCAGCGCTTGAGCGCCGCTTCGACCGTGGCAGCGACGTTCTCTGCCGTGAATCCGAAATGCTTGAACAGCACGCCGGCGGGTGCCGACTCGCCATAGGTGTCGATGCCGACGACGGCCGCGACGCCGTACTTCCACCAGCCGTCGGTGGCGCCCATTTCGACCGCGATGCGCGGCGTTCCCTTGGGCAGCACGCTCTTTTTATACGCCACATCCTGGCGGTCGAAGGTGGTGGTGGACGGCATGGAGACCACGCGCGCGCCGATGTTCTTGGCGGCCAGCAGTTCTTGGGCCTTCAGCGCGAGCTGCACCTCGGAGCCGGTGGCGATGATGACGGCCTTGAGCTTCTTGTTCTTGAGGCCGACGGCCTCCGGCTCGGACAGCACGTAGGCGCCGCGGCTGATGTCGCCCAGGTCCTTCTTCGGCGAGTAGGGCAGGTTCTGGCGCGACAGCAGCAGCGCGGTGGGGCGGTCGGCGTTCTGCAGCGCGACGGCCCAGGCCACCGCGGTCTCGGCGGTGTCGCCGGGACGCCAGACGTCGAGGTTGGGAATCAGGCGCAGCGAGGCCGCATGCTCGATCGACTGGTGCGTCGGGCCGTCTTCGCCGAGACCGATGGAGTCGTGCGTGAAGACATGGATCACGCGCTGCTTCATCAGCGCCGCCATGCGGATCGCGTTGCGGCTGTAGTCGCTGAAAGTGAGGAAGGTGCCGCCGTAGGGAATGAAGCCGCCGTGCAGCGCCACCCCGTTCATGATGGCCGCCATGCCGAATTCGCGCACGCCGTAGTTGATGTGGCGGCCCGGCATGCCGTCGGGGACCTGTTCGTTGCCCTCGGTGCGGACCACGGCGCCGTTCTTGTCGAAGCGCAGGGCGGGCGTGCTCTTGGTGTTGGTGAGGTTCGAACCGGTCAGGTCGGCGCTGCCGCCCAGCAGTTCGGGCAGGGCGGCGGTGAAGGCTTCGAGCGCCAGCTGCGAGGCCTTGCGCGACGCCACGGTCTCGCCCTTGGTGTGGGCGGCGACCACGGTGTCGAAGGCGGTCTGGTGGAAGTTCTTCGGCAGCTCGCCCTTCATGCGGCGCGTGAACTCGGCTGCCAGGTCGGGGTACTGCGTCGCGTAGGCGGCGAACTTTTCGTTCCACGCGGCTTCGCGCTGGGCGCCGGCGGCCTTGGCATCCCACTCTTCGTACACGGCGTGCGGGAGCTCGAAGGGCTCGTGCGCCCATTGCAGCGCGGTGCGCGTGAGGCCGATCTCGTCGGCGCCCAGCGGCTCGCCGTGCGCCTTGGCGGTGTTGGCGCGGTTCGGGCTGCCCTTGCCGATCTGCGTCTTGCAGATGATGAGGGTTGGCTTGTCGGTGTGCTTCTTGGCCTTGTCGATGGCCTTGGACACGTCTTTCACGTCGTGGCCGTCGATCGGGCCGATCACGTTCCAGCCGTAGGCCTTGAAGCGTTCTTCGGTGTTGTCGATGAACCAGGGCTTCACCGGTCCGTCGATCGAGATGCCGTTGTCGTCGTAGAGCGCAATCAGCTTGCCCAGCTTCCAGGCGCCGGCCAGCGCCGCGGCTTCATGGCTGATGCCTTCCATCAGGCAACCATCACCGAGGAAGGCGTAGGTGTAGTGGTCGACGATCGCGTGGTCCTTGCGGTTGAACTCGGCGGCCAGCAGCTTCTCGGCCAGCGCAAAGCCGACCGCGTTGGTGATGCCCTGGCCCAGCGGGCCGGTGGTGGTCTCGACGCCGGGCGTTACGCCGGCTTCGGGATGGCCGGCGGTCTTGCTGTGCAGCTGGCGGAAACGCTTGAGCTCATCGACCGGCAGGGCATAGCCCGTGAGGTGCAGCACCGCGTAGATGAGCATCGAGGCATGGCCGTTGGACAGCACGAAGCGGTCGCGGTCGAACCATTGCGGGTTGACGGGGTTGTGCTGGAGGTGCTCGCCCCACAGCGCCACCGCCATGTCGGCCATGCCCATCGGTGCGCCCGGATGCCCCGAGTTTGCAAGTTGTACGGCATCCATTGCCAGCGCGCGGATCGCGTTGGCCATCAAGGCTTGGTTGGCCATCTGATCGGCTTTCTGGGGGGCAGGTTAGGGGGAACCCGGTATTTTAACGGGCGCGCTTCGCGGGCCCTCCGAGGCACAGGTCGGGGCTGCTAGAGTGCCGCCCATGCATGGCTTGCACCTCACCGCCGACCTTCACGATTGCCGCTGCGGGACGCATTGGCTGGTGGACGCCCAGGCCATCGGCGCGGCTTGCGTCAAGGCCGTGGAGGCGGCCGGGTTGCAGGCGGTCGGCACGCTGTTCCATGCCTTCCCTGCGACGCCGCTGGGCCCCGGCGGCGTGACGGCCACCGTGCTGCTGGCGGAGTCGCACCTGTGCGTCCACACCTGGCCCGAGCAGCGCGGCGTGACGCTCGATGTCTATGTGTGCAACTTCGGCGCCGACCACTCGGCCCGGGCGAGGGCTGTGATGGAGGCGCTGGAGGCGCTGTTTTCGCCGGGCCACGCGGAAAGGCACGCATTGACGCGCGGCACCATCGGGAAGGCCGACGCAGCGTGAGCATCAAGGCAATGATCCTCGCCGCCGGGCGCGGCGAGCGCATGCGGCCGCTGACCGATGTCACGCCCAAGCCCTTGCTCGAGGTTCAGGGCAAGCCGCTGATGCAGTGGCCGATGGAGGCCCTGGCAGCTGGCGGCTTCACCGGGCTCGTGATCAATACCGACTGGCTGGGCGAGCAGATTCCGCTTCGCTTCGGCTCCCGCCACGCGTCTTGCGACATTGCCTATTCCCACGAGGGCCGCGATTTCGGGGGTGCGCTCGAGACGGCAGGCGGCATCGTGCGCGCGCTGCCGCTCCTGGGCGACATCTTCTGGGTGCTGGCAGGCGACGTGTTCGCGCCGGAATTCGAGTTCACGCAGCAGGCCGTCGATCGCTTCGCCGCCAGCGGCCGGCTCGCGCATCTGTGGCTGGTGCCGAACCCGCCGCACAACCCGCGCGGCGATTTCGGAATCTCGCCCGCAGGGCTGGCGCTCTGCGAGGCAGCCGAGAAGTACACCTTCTCGACCATCGGCCTGTACCGCGCGACGCTGTTCGCGCCGCCGTACTGCGCCATCGCCGCCGGCAACGCCGGAGGCACGAAAGCGCCCCTCGCGCCCCTCCTGCGCGCCGCCATGAAGGATGGGCAGGTCGACGCCGAGCTCTATGCCGGCGCCTGGGCCGACGTCGGCACGCCCGAGCGCCTTGCCGCACTGAACCAAAAAAAACGGCCCGCACAAGGCGGGCCGCATACAGGCTAGATCACAGTCGGTCGATCAGGGCACGTTCGCCGTCCTGATCGTGAAGGGCTTGCCCTCCATCGCGAAGCTGCCGCCGAACTCCATGTTCATGCCGCCGGTGCCCTGAACCGGACATCCAGTGGGCGGCTGACAAGCCCAGGAGCCGCCGCGGTCGGCGAAGATCACCGCGCCATAGCGATAGTTCGACACCTGCTTGCCGGTGTAATCGGCAATGCTCAGCACCATGTTGTTGGTTGCGAAGTTGTCGGCATCTTCCACCGCGATCGGGTCGACGATGCGCGAGTCCTGCAAGGTGCGAACCACGCTGCCGCTGTTGCCGTCGGCGGCAAACCGCACCCACTGGATCTTGCGATCGCCGCGCGAGGCCACCAGCACCTGCTGGTTGTTCGCATCGACGCCACTGTCCGGATCGATCTTCGAGATCGCCAGCGAGGTCGGGTTCTTGCCGATCGCCACACGGCTCCGCTCGACCACGTCCGTCGCGGTGGTGCCGGTGGGCACGTTGCCCAGGCCGTAGATGCGCAGCGAACCCTCTTCGGTCGCGACCCAGGCGCGGTGCACGTTGCCGAAGACCGTCGTCTTGACCGCGGTCGGCTTGCTGTCCAGCGACACGGTCGAGATCACCGTCGGCGTCTGCTGCGGCTTGTGCGCGAAGGTGTACGGCCACTGGTTGTCGGCCTGGCCCAGGTTGGTGAACTCCGTCGGACCGGTGCCGAAGTAGACGCTGTTGACGTAGCTGAACAGCGGCTTCAGGTCGATGAAGGCGGCCTTCTTCTCCGATTTCGAGATCACCACCGCCACGCCCGCCTTGGCATACCGATTCGCGTTCTTGCCGGAACCCGAGAAGGTCGCGCGCTTGGCCGGATCGGTCAAGGGCGAGTAGGTCCGTCCCATGAACTCGCCGTATTGCTCGGGCAACGCGGTGTGGAACTGGTCGAAGCCGGTGGTCACCGCGATTTCGGTCGGCGCGTTCATGCCCGGCAGATCGATGTAGCCCAGCACCTTCATGAAGGCGATGTTGCCCATGTTCGGCAGGCCGGGGTACACGGCATTCCATTCATGCCACCAGTCGTACCACGCGTCGTAGGTGCCGTTCTTCGCCGAGTTGTACGGGTTGCAGTTGTTGCACAGCCCCGCCAGCGAGATCACCGCCACCTGGCCCTTGAGCGCCGTCGTGTCCCACACCGTCACCAGCGCGTATTCGCTGGTGTTGGTGATGGCCATGCCGGTCGGAACCTTGTTCGCGGGCAGTTGCACAGTGGTCCGGTTGTTTGCCGTGTTGCTGCCGGCGGTGCCGATCAGGCCGTTGTTGAAGGCCACCAGCGAGGTCGCACAGAAGCCCACGCGTCCGCCGCAGCGCGCCACCGCCACCGGGTCGCCAGTCGTGAGGCCGGCGGTCTTGTAGGTGCTGACGTTGTAGTTGGTGCGCCCGGCGCTGCCGTCCCACGCGGCCGCTTCCTGCCAGGGCAGCTGCGGCGCTTGCGCGAAGGTGTTGTGGTCGATGGCGGAGATCTGCAGGTTGCCCACGCCCATGCGCACCGCCGTGTTGTCGGCGACGAAGCCCACGTGCGCCTGGTTGGTCATGTAGAGGCCGTGCTCGCTCAGGACCGGGCCGCCGACCTGCCAGGTGCCGGGGTGGTAGCTCATGGTCTGGTCCGCGCGCTTGAACAGCGTCGGGATGCCGGTGTTGTTCACGGTCGGCGCGTTGCCGTAGCGGTAGGCGATGCCTTCTGCCTTGCCGAGGAGCGGGGCCATGGCGCGGTATGCGCTGGCCTGCACGTTGCCGGCGCTGTCGACGACGTCGCCAGAGACGGGGGCCGGAGCCGGTGCCGGTGCCGGTGCCGGTGCCGGAGCAGGGGCCGGTGCCGGAGCGGGCGACGGTGCTGGAGCCGGCGCAGGCGCCGGTGCTGGCGCGGGAGCCGGTGCGGTTGCCGAACCGAGTGAATAACAGGCCTTCACGACGAAGGGCAGAGGGTCGCGGCCGAAGAATTCGTTGGTGCAGCTGCCAGTGCCGCTGACCGTCTTTTGAACCCACGATGAACCGGATCCGTACTGCACCAGGGTCGCAGAGGCGACGCTGAATGACGAACCCTCGCCGGCGAGCCGCGTTCCTGCCACAGGGGCGGGGGCGGGGGCGGGGGCGGGTGCTGGGGCGGGTGCCGCAGCAGTCTGCGTGTAGCACGCTTTCACCACGTAGGGCAGCGGATCGCCGAATGTGGCGTTGCTGCACGCCACGGTGCCCGAAAGCGATTTGTTGGCATAGGTGTCGTTCGCGCCGTATTGCACGACGGTCCCGGAGCTGAGCGTGAACGACTGATTTTCGTCCGCAACCTTGGTCCAGCTCGCATCGAGCTTGCTGACCGGTGCTGCCTCCTTAGTGGCTGCAGTTTCGACTGGTTCAGCTGTGGTGGAAGCAGACGCCGAGTCTGCCAGCCCGACGAATCCGCCGCCGCCGTTACCACCGCCGCTACCGCCACCCCCGCAACCTGCGAGTGCGCTTGCTGCAACAAGCAGCAGAAGCGCGCTTTTGTCTGTGACTTTCAAGCAAATCCCTCCAAATTGGTTAAGTCCGGGTTTTTACGGGGGATGAGCGATGCAAGCAACCTCTCTTGCACTTCCTTTCCTGCATGTTTCAGGCCTCCTTGGGCCGTGTTACGAAGGTTGTGCTTGGTGACGACTTCAACGCAAATTCGAACACTGGACTGTTGTCTTACTTCTTACTGTCATATGGAGGGGGCACGAAAACAGGAAACCATGGTTCTGCCGCAGCGAGGCAAAAAAAAGCGGCCCCGCATGAGCGGGGCCGCAGTTCAAGTTGATTGCAGTTCGCAGCCGATCAAGGCACGTTGGCGGTTCTGAGTTGGAAGGGCTTGCCTTCCATCGCGTAGCTGCCCCCGAACTCCATCTTGATATCGCCGGTGGCCTGCACGGGGCACCCGCCCGGCGGCTGGCAATTCCAAGAGCCACCACGATCGGAGAAGAACACCGGTCCATAGCGATAGTTGGATACCTTTTTGCCGCTGTAATCCGCAACTGTCAGCACGTGGCCGACGTTCGAGAAGTTGTCGGCGTCCTCCACCGCGATCGGGTCGACGATGCGCGAGTCCTGCAAGGTGCGAACCACGCTGCCGCTGTTGCCGTCGGCGGCAAACCGCACCCACTGGATCTTGCGATCGCCGCGCGAGGCCACCAGCACCTGCTGGTTGTTCGCATCGATGTCGCTGTCCGGATCGATCTTCGAGATCGCCAGCGAGGTCGGGTTCTTGCCGATCGCCACACGGCTCCGCTCGACCACGTCCGTCGCGGTGGTGCCGGTGGGCACGTTGCCCAGGCCGTAGATGCGCAGCGAACCTGCTTCGGTCGCGATCCAGGCGCGGTGCACGTTGCCGAAGACCGTCGTCTTGACCGCGGTCGGCCGGTCATCCAACGCCACCGTCGTGATCACCGTCGGCGTCTGCTGCGGCTTGTTGGCGAAGGTGTACGGCCACTGGTTGTCGGCTTGGCCCAGGTTGGTGAACTCCGTCGGACCGGTGCCGAAGTAGACGCTGTTGACGTAGCTGAACAGCGGCTTCAGGTCGATGAAGGCGGCCTTCTTCTCCGATTTCGAGATCACCACTGCCACGCCCGCCTTGGCATACCGATTCGCGTTGGAGCCGGAGCCGCTGAAGCTCGCCCGCTTGCCCGCATCGGTCAGGGGGGAGTAGGTCTGGCCCATGAACTCGCCATTCTTCTCCGGCAAGGAAGTGTGGAATTGATCGAAGCCGGTGGTGACGGCGATTTCCGTCGGCGCGTTCATACCCGGCAGATCGATGTAGCCCAGCACCTTCATGAAGGCGATGTTGCCCATGTTCGGCAGGCCGGGATAGACGCCGAACCATTCATGCCACCAGTCGTACCAGGCGCTGTACTTCGTATCGCGAATGCCCGTCGCGTTTCCGCCATTGGGGTTGTAGGGATCGCAGTTGTTGCACAGCCCCGCCAGCGAGATCACCGCCACCTGGCCCTTGAGCGCCGTCGTGTCCCACACCGTCACCAGCGCGTATTCGCTGGTGTTGGTGATGGCCATGCCGGTCGGCACCTTGTTGGCGGGCAGCTTCACCGAGACGCGGTTGTTCGCGGTGTTGGTGCCAGCGGTCCCGATCAGACCGTTCTGGAAAGCCACCAGGGAAGTCGCGCAGAAGCCCACGCGGCCGGCGCAACGCGCCACAGCCACCGGTTCGCCGGTCACCTGCCCGGCGGCCTTGTAGGTGCTGATGTTGTAGTTGTCGCGTCCGGCGCTGCCGTCCCAGGCTGCCGCTTCCTGCCAGGGCAGCTGCGGCGCCTGCGAGAACGTGTTGTGATCGACCGCCGTGATCTGCAGATCGCCAACGCCAACGCGCGCAGCCGGGTTGTCGGCCACGAAGCCGACGTGCGCCTGGTTGGTCGAATACAGGCCGGCGTCCGGGAGGACGGGGCCGCCGACCTGCCAGGTGCCGGCGTGATGGCTCATCGTCTGGTCCGCGCGGCCTGCCAGGGTCGGGACGCCGGAGTTGTCCACCGCCGCGGCGTTGCCGTAGCGGTAGGCAATGCCCGCATCTTTCGCGAACTGGGCAGCGGTCGACCTGTAGGCATCGGCCGATGGATTGCCGGCGTTGTCGACCACGTCGTTCGGCATCGGCGTGCTCGCGGGCGTCGTGCCCGCACCCGGATCACTCGCGGCAGCGAGGCCAGCGAAGCTACCGCCGCCACCGCCTCCTCCTCCACCTCCACAAGCTGATAACGCGCCAGCGGCAACAACCAGGAGAAGCGCGCTTTTATGGATAAATTTCAACAAAAACACCTCCAATTTACAAAGATGTGCGTTTGTACGTGGGAGGTGTCCTACCGGGCAACCCTTCTTGCAAATCTTTTCCTGATGTTTTTCCACTCTCCCCTAGTGGAGTTACAAAGGTATTGCATAGTGACGTTATGACCGCAAATCATCAAGCCGCTCGTCGGGTACGTCTTTCTACTTATTTGGGTACGGACGGAATCGCCATCATTCCCACTGCGCCCGAGCGGCAACGCAATCGGGACAGCGACTTCCTGTACCGCCACGACAGCTACTTCTATTACCTGACGGGCTTCACCGAGCCCAACGCCTGGCTGGTACTCACAAGCGAAGGTCGTGCCACGTTGTTCTGCGCGCCCAAGGACCTGGAGCGAGAAATCTGGGACGGCTACCGGCTTGGGCCGGAGGCAGCGCCGGCCGCACTGGGCGTAGACGAAGCCTTCGCTATCGAGGAACTCGACGCCCGTTTGCCCCGGCTGTTGGAGAACAGGTCGACTGTCTGGTACCCCTTCGCGACGCACAAGGGGCTGGAATCGCGCATCGACGGCTGGCTGTCGGCGGTGCGCGCCCGGGTGCGCTACGGTGCGCTGTGCCCCGAAGGCCAGCGCGACCTGTGCGGGCCGCTCGACGAGATGCGGCTCGTCAAGGATGCGCAGGAGCAGGACACCATGCGCCGCGCCGCACAGATCAGCGCCCGGGCCCACATCCGCGCGATGCAGCTGTCGGCGCGCATGCTGCGCGAGGGCAAGGACGTACGCGAGTACCACCTCGACGCCGAACTGCTGCACGAATTCCGCATCGGTGGCTCCCAATACCCCGCCTACAGCTCGATCGTGGCCGCCGGCGCCAACGCCTGCGTGCTGCACTACCGCGCCGACGTGGCGCCGGTGCGCGACGGCGAGCTGGTGCTGATCGACGCCGGCTGCGAACTCGACGGCTACGCCAGCGATATCACTCGGACTTTTCCGGCCAACGGCAAATTCACCGGCCCGCAGCGCGCGTTGTACGAGCTGGTGCTGGCGAGCCAGGACGCGGCCATCGCGGCCACCCGGGCCGGACAGCGTTTCAACGATCCGCACGACGCCACGGTGAAGGTGCTGGCGCAGGGCATGCTGGATCTGGGCCTGCTCGATGCCAACAAGGTGGGCAGCGTCGACGACGTGATCGAGCAGCGCGCGTACTTCCCGTTCTACATGCACCGTACCGGCCACTGGCTGGGCATGGACGTGCACGACTGCGGCAGCTATGTCGAGCCCACCCAGGTGGGCGAGGTGAGCGAACGCAAGGATCCGCTGTCGAACGAGGTCATCAAGAACCGGCCCAGCCGGATCCTGAAGCCGGGCATGGTGCTGACCATCGAGCCGGGCATCTATGTGCGCCCGGGCGAAGGCGTGCCGGAGCAGTTCCACAACATCGGCATCCGCATCGAGGACGACGCGATCGTCACCGAAACCGGCTGTGAGCTGATCTCGCGCGGCGTGCCGGTCAAGGCCGACGAGATCGAGGCGCTGATGCGGCCCTAAGCCGCATCGCCCGGCGGCGTCAGCACCCGGTGCGCCCAGGCAGGCAGCCAGGGCCCGTGCGGCTGGAGCCGGCCAGCAACGACCGAGGCTACGAGGTGCGGCCCGCCGGCGTCCGTGTCCGTCGCATCGAACAGCATCGCGAGCTGCACCTCGCGCACGGCCTGCCGCAGGTTCTCGAGCGTACGCGGATAGCGTGCCAGGATTTTGTTCGCGGGCACGCTGTGGCCGCCTTCGTGAACGCGCTGCTGCACGCGCTCGAGCAGTCGGCGCGGCTCATCGAGGCACACGATGTACAGCGCCACCTCGAAGCCGAGCGCACGCGCGTCGACGAGGAACCGGAGCTTGGAAGGATGCGAGAAAACGGTTTCGCTGACGAAGGACTGCCCAGCGCGCAGATGGCCCTCGCGTTGAGCATCGGCCCAGGCCCGGGCGGCTTCGGAGCGCCGGACCGCGTGGCGGACATGGCCGAGCTGCTCGCGCTCGTACAGATCGGCGTTGATGAAGGGCAGCTGCGGATAGCGCGGCTGAAGCAGGTAGCGATAGAGCGTCGACTTGCCTGCGCCGTTGGGGCCGGCGATCAGGTGGAGAACCGGCATCAGGCCGCGTTGCGGCCGCGCGCACGGGGCGCTGCCTTGGCGCGGTTCTCGGCCACCGCCACCTTGGCGCGCTCGGCCAAAGCACCGGACTGCGCCAATGCCAGCACGTGGCCGTGCAGGGCGTCGAGTTCGGGCGAGAGGGTGGGTTGCACGTTGACCTCGACGGCATTGGCCGCCGATTCCTCGCGCGCAATCAGCGCTTGGCTGTCCTGCGTGGACAGACCCGCCTGCTCCAGCGCGCGGCCGAGGGTGGCCCAGTATTCGATCTGGCTGGCCACCGAACGGCGCATGGGTTGCGCCGCGTCGCGCGCCTTGTCGACCAGCGCGGCCGGAAGCTTGACCGAAGCAAAGGGGGTTGCCGTGGACATGGTTTTACTCCTGATTGGCGCATTTTGCGCCAATCAGCAAGATCCCGCAACGCGTTGACTCAACACGCAACCCGTGGGCGGCGAAGCCAGGCCCCCTCGGGAAACACCGCGGAACCGGCTTCGCCGGGCCGCTGGTGTTGCCCCCTGCAAGGGGGAAGGCGCGCGCGACACGAAGTGCGCGAAGCCTGGGGGTGGGGTCAGATTGCAAGATGCCCGCGCGTGAACGCTTCTTCGAAGATCGAATAGCCCGACCAGTCGCTGTGCGCGAAGGCCAGTCGGCCGGCGACGACACGCTCTGGCGCGCCGAGCTGGGAAAGGAGGCCGGGCGCCGGTATCGCCATCGCGTGGCCGTAGCGTGTGATCTCGACGCGGGTGGCGAGCTCGGCAATGTCTGCGTGGGGCGGCGAGAGTTCGGCCAGCAAATCGCCGCGCCAGGCCGTCCATGGACGATCGAGCAGCCGGCGGCGGCCGTCCGGCCCGTCATAGGCGCTGGGGCCGAGCGGGCGATACCAGCTCAGCACGGTGGCGCCCGGCGTCGGGTCCAGCGCCTGGTGGCGCGCGTCGACATAGCCGAGCCCGCGCGTGCCGTAGATCACGTTGTCCCAGCTCGGCGCCGCGCCGGGCCGGTCGGCCAGCGGCGCGCGCAGATGCACGTTGGCGACCAGCCACGGCGCGTAGCCCAGGCGGGCGGCCGCATGGCGCAGCAGTTCGGGCGGGTTCTCGACCACGCGCGCGGCGATGAACATCGGCAGCGCAACGATGCAGCGCTCGGCCTGCCAGCGCACGCGCGACCGGGTGGCGACATCGAAGGCATCGACCTCGACCCCGGAACGGGTGTCCGCGATGCGCACAACGGCGTGGGCCGCCTTCAAGCGATCGCCGAGCGGGTCGGCGAGCCGGCGCGCGAGCCAGCCGTTGCCCTCGGGCCAGGTCAGCACCGCATCGCGCTCGGCGCTGTCCACGCCCGGCGCATGGAAGCCATGGCGGCTGGCGAAGTAGTGGATGCCGGCCCAGGCCGAGACCTGGGCGACGCCGGCACCGTAGTCGTCGCGGCAGCTGTAGTCGAGGTACCAGCGCAGCTGCGGGTCGGTAAAGCCTTCGCGGTCGAGCCAGGCGCCGAAGGGCACGCCGTCCAGCGCGAGCAAGAGCGGTGCAGGCTGCGCCCGCAGCACGGGAATCGAAAAGCGCGCCGCGTGCCGCAAAGTCTCCACGCGCTGCGCGAAGCGGCGGTACTGCGCCAGCGTGGCTTCGTCAACGCCCTGCACAGGCAACAGGCCGTCCTGCCACGCGCCCTGGAAGAACAGGCGTTCCTGCGGGCTGTGGCAAAGGTGGCGCTCGTCGTATTCCCAGCGGCCCGCCACGCGCCGGCGCAGGCCCAGTTCTTCGAGCAGGTCCTGCACTTCGCGCGCCTCGTCGCCCGGCACCGGCAGGTAGTGCGCGCCGAGCGGGCAGGCGATACCGCCGACCTGGCCGCCGCGGCTGTTGCCGCCGGCGGTGTCTTCGAGTTCGAGCAGCACGAAGTCCTCGATGCCGGCGAGCCGCAATGCGCGGGCGGCGGCGAGGCCAGCCACGCCGCCGCCGGCAATCACGACGCGGGTACGGCGCACGCCGACAGGCGCGCCGGCGCGCCAGGCGCCATGGCGCAACGAGTGACCGCGCTCTACATCGATGCCGGTGAAGCCGCCTTCGATGCGGTGCGGCGCCTCGCAGCCCGCAACGGCGGCAGCACCCGCTGCCGCAGCGCCGAGGAATTCACGGCGTTTCATCTAGTCGCCCGTGACCTTGCCCCATTCCTGCTCGTAGGTGGTGACCAGCGTCTGGTTCGACAGCCGGTTCACTTCGGCCGGCACGCGCGCCATGTCGCGCGGGAACTCGAACAGTTGCGGCACCGCCGACAACGCGAGAAAGCGCAGTCCGTCGGGCAGGGCATCGGGCAGCCGGTAGGGCCGCCGGCTCGCGATGATGTAGCCCCACTCGCCGAAGCTAGGCACATGGGCGTGATAGGGCGTCGCGAGCAGCCCCACCGATTCGACGGTGGCGGCCACGGTCCAGAAGCTCTTGCGCGCCACCAGCGGCGAGGTGGTCTGGATCACGGCATAGCCGCTGGCGGCCAGCCGCTTGTCGAGCAGCGAATAGAAGGAGTTGGTGTAGAGCTTGCCGATCGCGAAGTTGGTCGGGTCGGGGAAATCGACCACGATGACGTCGAAGACCTCGCCGGCCTGCTGCAGCCACTGGAAGGCGTCGGTGTTGACGATGCGGAGCTTCGGGGACTTCAGCGCGCCGCCGTTCAGCGCGGCCAGGGTCTCGTGTTCGCTGAAGAGCCGCGTCATGTTCGGATCGAGCTCGACCAGCGTGACGCTTTCCACCGAGGCGTACTTGAGGACCTCGCGCACCGCCATGCCGTCGCCGCCGCCAAGCACGGCGACCTTCTTCGGCGCGCCGTGCGCGGCCATCACGGGATGCACCAGCGCCTCGTGATAGCGGTACTCGTCGCGCTCGGCGAACTGCAGGTTGCCGTTGAGGAACAGGCGATGCCCGGCGCTGCCGCGCGTGACCACGATCCGCTGGTAGGGCGAGCTTGCGCTGAACACGATGCGGTCCTGATAGAACTTGTCCTCCGCCAGCGTCGTGATGTGCTCGGCGAACACGAAGGCGGCGGCCAGCGCGCCGAGCGCCAGCACGCAGGCCAGCGCATGCGCGCCGACGCGGCGCAGCTCGTGGCGGAACAGCCAGAGCGCCCACAGCGCCACCGCCGCGTTCATGAGGCCGAAGAGCAGGCCGGTGCGGATCATGCCGAGCTGCGGCACCAGCAGCAGCGGGAATGCGACCGACACCGCGAGCGCGCCGAGGTAGTCGAAGGTCAGGACCTGCGAGACCAGGTCCTTGAGCGCCACGTTGCGCCTGAGGATGCGCATCACGAGCGGGATCTCGAGCCCGACCAGCGTGCCGACCACCAGCACCAGCCCGTAGAGCAGCAGGCGGAACGCGCCCGGAACATAGGCATTGGCGATGAAGAGCAGCGCAGGCAGCGCGCCGCCGATCAGCGCCACCATCAGCTCGATGCGCAGGAAATGCGCCGGCAGCTGGCGTTCGAAGTAGCGCGAGAGCCAGGAGCCCACGCCCATCGCGAACAGGTAGGTGCCGATGATGGTGCTGAACTGCAGCACCGAGTCGCCGAGCAGGTAGGAGCTCAGCGCCGCCGCGCTCAGCTCGTAGACCAGCCCGCAGGCCGCGACCACGAACACGCTGGCGAGCAGCGCGATCTCGACGGGCTGCGGTCCACTCCCCGCAGCGGGGCGCGCGGACATGGGCGCTTCGTTCATGGATCGCAGCCGGGCCGCCCCAATGTGGCCGAGCCGCCCCCGCGGGGGGCGGCGAAGCACACGAAGTGGCAGGCCGGGGAGCTCAATGGATGGCGGCGGCGACGATGACGCAGATGCCGAGGCTCATCGCAGCCACGACCATGCCGAGCGCCACGTTCTGCTTCTCGACCAGCTCCTGCCACAGGTCATAGGGCGTGAGCTTGTCGATGAGCAGGAAGGTAACCCAGAACAGCAGCACGCCGATGACCGCGTAGAGGATCGACCCCAGGAAGGCCGCGGGCCGTAACCATTCAATTCCCAACATAAGGACCTCCGGAAAAAAACGTCATTTGTGACTGCCGCCACTCGAATAGCCGCCATAGGAGCCGCCCGAGCGGCGCGTACCGCCGCTCGAACTGCTGCACGTGCTCAGGATGATCAGCAGGATGATGATCATCACGATGATCAGGATGATCGTGCCGCAGCCCAGGCTGGAGGCCGCGCTCACGGGCAGCGCGTCGCCGCGCTTGAACATGTCTTTCTTGCCATCGAGCTTGAAGGCGGCGGCCACGGCCGCGCTATCGACCTTGCTGCCCGAGGACCAGGTCAGCTCCTTGGCCGAACGCTCCATCGACAACAGCGCGCTGCCGCTGGCGAAATCGCGGTTGAACGTCTTCTGCCCGCGCTCGACCTGCCAGTAGAACTCGCCCGCCACGTAGCCGGTCTCGGCGTTGTAGGCGTACTGCTGCTGGTAGACCTTGCCGAGGTATGTGGCCCTCGAACCGTTCTCGGCCATGGTCGGCGCGCCGGTGGTGGGCTTGACCATGCTCCAGCCGTCTTCGGCATCGACCAAGAAGCTGAAGCCGCGCTTCTTGTTGTACAGCAGGTACTCGTTCCAGCCGAAATGTTCGTCGTCGCCGGGCGCCACGCCCATGCGGTGCTGGAAGCCGACGACCTGCCACTGCGCACCCTGGAACTGGCCCACGGTGCCGATCGGAATCAGCGGCTGGACCGGCTCGTCCTGCACGGCATGCTTCAGCTCGCCGCCGATGCCCTGCGTCAGGTCGATGATGCTGTCGCAGGCGCGGCAGGTGATGCTCTTGCTGTCCGCCAGGTTGACGGTGACCGGCGAACCGCAGTTCGGACAGTTGAAGCTGCGGCCTTTCTCGTCCTTGGCCGATTCGTCGCGCAGACCGGTGAGCTGCAGATCTTCGAGCCGGACGGCGCGGCCGAGGTAGGCGCCCGGCGGCTGGGTGTCGTAGTCGAGGCTGAGCACCTGCCCCTTGTCGCTGCGCAGTTCGACCACCGCGAAGGGCCGGCCGAGCTCGGGCAGCCGCGGCAGCTCGCCCTGGGCCGACACCAGACGGACCTGCTCGTTCGAAGCCACCGTGTAGCTCTGGCCGTTGAAGGCGGTGGTGGCGCCGACGCGCAGTTCGGCCGGATGCGGGGCCTCGCGCTGCAGCTTGAAGGGCAGCGAAAAGACGAAGGCGCCGTTGTCCTCGCTCAGGATGCCGGTGCGCTCGCCGTCGAGCGCGGCGATCCACTCGGTCCAGCGCCCGCCGTCGTAGCTGTATTGCAGGCGTCCGACCAGCGTGAAGGGCTGGTCCTGGATGCGGCCGGCGGCGAACAGCTGCAGCGGGCTGAAGTCGTCGAACAGCTCCGCCATCTTGCCGGTGCGCGCGAGCGTGTCGCCCTGACGCACCACGGTGCTCTGGCAATAGGGGCAGACGGCGTGCGTCGACTGGGCCGAACGGAATTCGACGGGCGCGCCGCAGCCGGGGCAGGGCGCGCGGTAGTAGCGCTGCTGGGAGGAGTCGGTGGCCACGAAAGGCGACAGGCAGAGTTCCGCTCGCCCCGGACCGGTCGAAAGGCTTCGACAGGCTCAGCGCAAACGGAAGCGGCTCAGACCAGCTTTTTCAGCAGATCCGCCTTCTTGGCGTCGAATTCTTCCTGCGTGAGGATGCCCTTGGTCTTCAGCTCGCCGAGCTTTTCGAGCGTGGTCATCACGTCGGCCGGGCTGACCACGGCGACGGAAGGCTGCTGTGCCGCTGGTGCGCCCGCTGCCGCCGCAGGGTTGTTCTGGCTGAGCCCCTGCGAGAGGTTCTGCGCCAGCACCTGGCCCAGCGCCACGCCGGCGCCCAGACCCATCGCATCGCCCGCGATGCCGCTGCCGCCGCCCGCGCCCTCGGCGAACTTCGGGATCGCCTGCGCCGTCTGGTATTGCATGAACTTGCCCATGTCGTTGCCGACCATCCCCATGCCGATCTTCTGGTCGAGGATCTTCTGCAGCTCTTCCGGCAGCGAGACGTTCTGGACCGTGATGACCTCGAGCTTGATGCCGATCTTGGCGAACTCCGGCACCAGCTGCGCGGCGAGCGCCTGCGCGAACTGGATCTGGTTGGCTGCCAGGTCGAGAAATGGCACGCCGCTGGAAGCGATCGCGTTGCTGATGTTCTGCAGCACCAGGCCGCGCAGCTGGCCATCGAGATCGGCCACCGAATAGATGTCGCGCGTGCCGGAGATCTCGGTGTGGAACAGCTTGGCGTCGCCGATGCGGAAGCTGTAGTTGCCGAAGGCGCGCAGCCGCACGGCGCCGAAGTCCTTGTCGCGGATCGTGATCGGCTGCGGCGTGCCCCATTTCTGGTCGACCTGCTGGCGCGTGCTGAAGAAATAAACGTCGCTCTTGAACGGGGACTCGAAGAGCTTGTCCCAGTTCTTGAGGTAGGTGAGCACTGGCAGCGTCTGCGTCGTGAGCTTGTACATGCCGGGGCCGAACACGTCGGCCACCTGGCCCTCGTTGACGAACACCGCGATCTGCGACTCGCGCACGGTGAGCGAGGCGCCATTCTGGATTTCCATCTCGGCCATCGGGAAGCGCCAGGCCAGCGTTCCGTCGCCGGTCTCGGTCCACTGGATGATGTCGATGAACTGCTTCTTGATGAAATCCATCAGCGCCATGGTCGCTCCTCGTCAGGTTTTTCTGAGCCGGGCATATTGCCACATCGGGGTCGACGCTTCTGCGCTTCTTGGGGCCCTGCGCCTCGGGCGGTGCCCTTGGAGCCCGAGGTCTACAATCGGCGCCCCTCACAAGAAGCGTTGCACGGAGCCAAGGCACATGTCAGATCTGACCTCCCCGATTTCCACGCCCGAAGACAAGCGCGCCGAATTGCGCCGGGCCGCGCTCGAGTACCACGAGCTTCCGGTCGCGGGCAAGATCGCGATCGCGGCGACCAAGCAGATGCTCAACCAGCGCGACCTGGCGCTGGCCTATTCACCCGGCGTGGCGGCCCCTTGCGAGGAGATCGTCAAGGACCCGGTCAACGCCTTCAAGTACACCGCCCGCGGCAACCTGGTCGCGGTCATCACCAACGGCACCGCAGTGCTGGGCCTCGGCGACATCGGGCCGCTGGCCGCCAAGCCGGTGATGGAAGGCAAGGGCGTCCTGTTCAAGAAGTTCGCCGGCGTCGATGTGTTCGACATCGAGATCGACGAGAAGGACCCGGCCAAGCTGGTGGAGGTCATCGCCGCGCTGGAGCCGACCTTCGGCGCCATCAACCTCGAAGACATCAAGGCGCCGGACTGCTTCTACATCGAGCGCGAGCTGCGCAAGCGCATGAAGATCCCGGTCTTCCACGACGATCAGCACGGCACGGCCATCACCGTTGCGGCGGCGATGCTCAACGGCCTGAAGGTGGTAGGCAAGGACATCTCGCAGGTCAAGCTCGTCACCTCGGGCGCCGGCGCCGCGGCGCTGGCGTGCCTGAACCTGCTGCTCAAGGTCGGACTGAAGCGCGAGAACGTGTTCGTGACCGATCTCGCAGGCGTGGTGTACGAAGGCCGCACCGAGCTGATGGACGACGACAAGCGCCAGTACATGCAGAAGACGTCGGCGCGCTCGCTGGCCGAGGTGATCGAAGGCGCCGATGTGTTTCTCGGCCTCTCGGCCGGCGGGGTGCTCAAGCCGGCGATGGTCGCGAAGATGGCCGCCAAGCCGGTGATCTTCGCGCTGGCCAATCCCAACCCCGAGATCTCGCCCGAGGACGCGCATGCCGTGCGTGGCGACGTGGTCATGGCCACGGGGCGCACCGATTACCCGAACCAGGTCAACAACGTCCTGTGCTTCCCCTACATCTTCCGCGGCGCGCTCGACTGCGGAGCAACCACCATCACCGACGAGATGGAAGTCGCGGCGGTGCATGCCATCGCCGAACTCGCGCAGGCCGAGCAGAGCGAACGCGTGGCCGCAGCCTACGTCGGCGAAAAGCTCAGCTTCGGGCCCGAGTACCTGATTCCGAAGCCCTTCGATCCGCGGCTCATGATGAAGATCGCGCCGGCAGTGGCCAGGGCGGCGGCCGAAAGCGGCGTCGCGCTGCGCCCGATCACGGACCTCGACGCCTACCGCGACAAGCTGCAGAGTTTCGTCTACGCCTCCGGCACCACGATGAAGCCGATCTTCGATGCCGCCAAGCGGGCCCCGAGGAAGCGCGTCGCCTACTGCGAGGGCGAGGAAGAGCGCGTGCTGCGTGCGGCGCAGATCGTGGTGGACGAAGGCCTCGCGCGGCCCACCCTCATCGGCCGACCGGCGATCATCGCCCAGCGCATCGAGAAGTTCGGCCTCCGTCTCAAGGAAGAGCTGGACTACGACATTGTCAACGTCGAGCACGACCATCGCTACCGCGACTTCTGGCAGACCTACCACCGCATGACCGAGCGCAAGGGCACGACGGTGCAGACGGCCAAGATCGAGATGCGCCGCCGCCTGACGCTGATCGGCGCCATGCTGCTGCACAAGGGCGACGTGGACGGCATGATCTGCGGCACCTGGGGCACCACAGCCATCCACCTGCACTACATCGACCAGGTGATCGGCAAGCGTCCGGGCGGCTGTCCCAATACGCCGCAGGACGTGCCCGTCTATGCCTGCATGAACGGCCTGCTCCTGCCCGACCGGCAGGTGTTCCTGGTCGACACGCACGTCAACTACGACCCGACGCCCGAAGAGCTCGCCGAAATCACCACCATGGCGGCCGAGGAAATGATGCGCTTCGGCCTCAAGCCGAAGGCCGCGCTGCTGTCGCATTCCAACTTCGGCAGCAGCAACCAACCCAGCGCGGTCAAGATGCGCCAGACCCTCGATCTGCTGCGCGTCCAGGCACCCTGGCTGGAAGTCGACGGCGAAATGCACGGCGACGTTGCTTTGGACGGCAAGCAGCGTGCCGCCGTCATGCCGCACAGCGCCCTGGCCGGCGACGCCAACCTGCTGGTTTTCCCGAACATCGACGCGGCCAATATTTCCTACAACCTGCTCAAAACGGCGGCAGGCGGCAACATCGCCATTGGCCCTGTCCTGCTCGGAGCGGCCAAACCTGTGCATATTCTCACGGCGAGCGCGACGGTTCGCCGGATCGTGAATATGACAGCTCTCACGGTCGCGGACGCAAACGCAGAACGATAGGCGCGAACGCGACAGCGGTCGCTAACTTCAGAGGCCGGGCTAGACCCTGACGTCTGCTCAAAGATTGAGCAGACGCTTGCTATTTGTGCGCCCCTGGTGCACACTTGCGGCCTTGAAATTGCGGGTTAACCCCAAGGTTGCCCCCGATTCGGCCCTCGCTCTTTTCCTTCTGGTGCCCCATGGCGGCTTACGCCTCGATCACGTCCCGCGTCTCCAAGTTTGCGCTCACTAGCTTAGTGCTGGTAGCCCTCACTGCCGGAGCCCAGGCCCGTGAATGGTCCGGCACCCGCGCCGTTCAGCCGGCACAGGAAACGATCGCTCTGGCCGAATTGCCGGTGCAGGGCCAGCGCACTTATGGGGCCATATTGAACGGTGGTCCTTTCCGGTATGAGAAAGACGGCACGGTGTTCGGCAATCGCGAACGCTTGTTGCCGCGAGAGCGACGAGGCCACTACCGAGAGTACACGGTCGATACACCCGGCTCGCGTGACCGTGGTGCACGACGCATCGTCTGTGGAGGCGAGCGTACGGCGCCGGCGACGTGCTGGTACACGGCGGACCACTATGCAAGTTTCAGACGGATCGTGCCATGAGCAATGAATTGGATTGGAGCGGCGCACCCAAGCGTCCAGAAGAAATGATGACGACGACAACTATGGAAAGACCAGCGGAGATGACCCTATCCCTTCGTTCCGTGCGACCTAATATCGTGCAGTCGATTCGCGCCTTTCGCGTGAGCGACCTGCAGGAGGCGGCGCATGCGGCGGGCCAGCACTTCCTCTATGCGAATCTGGGCAACGCCCAGACCAAGCAAGACGTGCTTGATCTGATCGCTCAGCAGTTCACCTTTCCACAGCATTTCGGCAAGAATTTCGACGCGCTGTACGACTGCATGACTGATCCGCTGCATAAATCGGGCCCGCAGCCCGGCTTCGTCATCGTGCTCGAGCAGATCCCGGCCAATGCCAAGTTCGACAAGGAAGCCCGCGAGCAGCTGCTCGACATCTTCCGCGACGCCGCCGACTACTGGGGGGACAGGAAGATACCGTTCAGGTGCTTCTATTCTTTTCTGTAGCCCGTTCTGCACACACCAGCCAAGCAGAACGGGCGAACGAGGCTCAACAGAACGCTGCCGCTCCGGTTTCCGGCATCGATCTCCCACCCACCGACCCGGCCGCCGAAAAGATGCCGACCGACAAACTGGTCGACGTCTCGCCGCTGGCGCTGCGCATGAGCAGCCCCTTCAATGCCGGTTACTGGCTCGCCGCGGCGTGACGGCAGCACGCTGAAGAAAAAAGCCCGTCTCCGGACGGGCTTTTTTCATGGCGGGACGGCCTGTGCGAGCGCAAGGTACTCCGCAACCGGCACCTCCTCGGCGCGGCGCTGCGTGTCGAAGGTTCCCGCAAAACCGTGCTGCTCCAGCCACCTGCCCAAGGTGTGGCGCAGCAGCTTGCGGCGCTGGCTGAACGCGACCTGGACGATCTCGCCGAGCCGCGCTGCGTCGACCTGCGGCGGCGCCGCGAAGGGCACCATGCGAACCACCGCGCTGTCGACGCGCGGCGGCGGCTCGAAGCTCTCCGGCGGCACGAACAGCACGTTGTCCATCGCATAACGCCATTGCAGCATCACGCTCAGGCGGCTGTAGTCCGAGGTGGCCGGTTTCGCGACCATGCGGTCGATGACTTCCTTCTGCAGCATGAAATGCTGGTCGGCGATCAAGTGCGCAGAGCCCAGCAGATGGAACAGGATCGGCGTCGAGATGTTGTAGGGCAGATTGCCGACCACGCGCAGAGCCGTTGCAGGGGCTGCGACCAGCCTGGCGGCCAGCGCGGCAAAGTCCACCTTCAGAACGTCGGACTCGATCACCTCGAGCTGGCCGTGGGCGCGCAGCCGCTGCGCCAGATCGCGGTCGAGTTCGATCACCGTGAGCCGCCCCAGGCGCTCCACCAACGGCTGCGTCAGCGCCGCGAGGCCCGGCCCGATCTCGACCATGGCATCGCCCGGCTGGGGCGCGATCTCGCGCACGATCGCATCGATGATGCCGGCGTCAGACAGAAAGTGCTGCCCGAAGCGCTTGCGCGCGATGTGTTTCACCGCGCGGCGTTTCAGGATTGAGGCGGTTCGCGGTACTCGACGTAGGCCCGCGCCCGAATTTCCTGCGCCCAGGTTTCGAAGGCCTCCTCGACCTTCTTCTCGCGCAGCACGGCCCGAGCGGCTTCGCGCTGTTCGGCCTGGCTCAGCTTGGCGTCGCGCCGGGCGACCACCTGGATCAGGTGTACGCCGAAGCGCGAAACGACAGGATCGCTGAGCTGGCCCGGCGCCAGCCGGTTCATCGCCTCTTCGAACTCGGGCACGAACTGGCCGGGGCGCGACCAGCCCAGGTCGCCGCCCTCCTTGGCGCTGGCATCCTGCGAGTTGTCCCGTGCCAGGCCGGCGAAGTCGGCGGTGCCCTTCTGGATCCGTTCCTTGAACTCGGCCAACTGGGCGACGGCTTGCGCCGTGCTGCGCTTGGCATCGCTGCGCAGCAGGATATGGCGCACCTGCGTCTGCGTCACGACCGCATCGTCCGCGCCAGGCTGGCTCTTGGCCAGCACCTTGAGCACGTGGAAGCCGGCGCCCGAGCGGACCGGCCCCGCGATTCCGTTGACCGCCGTCGATTGCGTCGCGTCGACGAACAGGGTCGGATAGCGGTCGGCACTGCGCATGCCCAGCGCGCCGCCATTGGCGCGATCCGGCGAGTCCGAGAATTCCTGCGCAAGCTTGGCGAAATCCTCTCCGGCACGGGCACGCTGGGCGACGCCCTGGGCGCGCTGCTGCAGCGAAGCGACTTGCGCGTCGCTCGCGCTCTCGGGCACGGCGATCAGCACCTGCGCGATATTGATGTTCTGCGTCGCTGCATTGGGTGAGGTCCGCTGGTCGCGAATGAACTGGTCGACCTCGATATCGCTGACCTTGACCTTGGCCTCGACCTCACGGTCGCGCAGGCGCGTCAGCAGGAGCTGGTCGCGCAGGTCGTTGCGGAAGGCCTGCGGCGAGATGCCCTCGGCCGCGACGCGGCTGCGCAGCTCGGGCAGGCTCATCTGGTTCTGGCGCGCCACCGTCTGCTCGGCCTGGTCGATCGCGAGTTCGTCGACCTTGATCCCGGCTTCCTTGGCCTGTTGCAGCTGGGCGCGTTCGGCGATGAGCCGTTCGAGCACCAGGCGCGTGAGCTCGGCGCGCGGCACGCGCTGCGCCTCGGCGTTTTCCCTCAGGATGCGCTCGACTCGCGTCTGCACCTCGGTGTTGGTGATGGGCTCCGAATTGACCAGCGCCACGATGTATTCGGCCGAGCGCTGCACCGGCGCGGCCGGGGGGGTGGCGCGCGGTGCGGCAGGCACCGGTGCGAGGCGCGGGCCCGCGCGCATGATGTCCGTGATGCCAAGGCCGGTGCCGGAGCGCGGCCCTTGCCCCTGCGCGCCGGCCGCCGCGGCCAGCGTTGCGAGGCACGCCAGGGTGAGGATGGAGCGGATGTGGTTCATGGCGAAGAAGCTCAGTCGTAATTGGTGAAGCGGCTCGGTGCGGCCACCGGTTGACGCAGGGGCTGGTAGCGCTGGATGTTCTGTGTCAGCGTGCGCTTCGGGCTCGAACCGATGGCGGCAAATCCGACGAACTCGAGTTGGAACATGATGCGCGTCGCGGCCGTGACTTGGCCAGTACTGATGCGTTCCAGCACCACGCGTCCGATCCAGCAGCAGCCGTCGTATTCGAAGCCGAGCACGCCATCGGTGAGCTTGCGATCCTGCAGACTGTAGTTGAGACGGCCGACGGCGTACCAGCGCCCGCCGCCCTGGCCTTTGCCCGGGCCGAGGTCCTGGCCCTTGTCGCCCCACAGGTCGTTCAGCGGCCATTGCCAGCTCACGTCGATCGACTTGTTCCCGTCAGCGGCCATCGGCGTGCTGTTGGCCTGGTAGCGGTAGGCCGCGCTGATGTTGCGGTACGAGCCGGGGTTGTAGCGCGCGCTGATCGCCGTTCGGGTCGACTTCTGGTCGTCGGGGTTGTATTGCAGCGTGGTGTCCACGCTCCATTTCGGCGTCCAGTTGATCTGGGCACCGAGCAGCACGTCGCTGAGCCGGTCGGTCACCGCGGTGGTGTTGGGCAGCGTGACGCGCTGGTCGCTGAAGCGCAGGCGCTGGGCAATGCCGAAGCGCGCGGCCTCGGCGCCGCTTTCGGGGTCGATCAGGCGCGTCGTCACGCCCAGCGTGAGCAGGTTGCTGTCAGAAATACGGTCGTTGCCGGAGAACGCGTTCTCCGTGTAGACGGTCGCGAAGTTGAAGTCGTTGGACGCCGAGTCGTAGTTCGGCAGCAGGCTCTGATCGCGATAGGGCGTATAGACGTAGAACGCGCGCGGCTCCAGCGTCTGGCGGAACGCGCGGCCGAAGAAGTTGGCGTCGCGCTCGAAGATCATGCCGCTGTCGAGGCTGAAGGTCGGCACCGTCCTGCTGGCCGAGCTTGCGCCGTTGGCGAGCGGCGCCTCAAACTGGTAGGAAGTCGTATGCAGCTGCACCTTCGGGATGACGAAGGTGCCAGGCGTTAGGAAGGGCCGGCTCAGCGACGCCAGCGCAAAGGCCCGCTCGCCGTTGGGCTGCCGCTGCTGCACCGGGTCGCCGCGGAAACGCGTGTAGTCGGTGTTGAGCGAGAAATCGAAACCGTGCCAGTCGTACTTGTTGTAGTTGGCGGTGATCTGCGGCAGCCGGTCGTAGGGCGGAAGGATCGGCGAAGGCGCGTACTGCAGCGTCTGGTAGCTCAACGTGCGCACGGCGCCGCTCCAGTCGCCCTTGCTCCAGTTGAGCGCAGCGTCGTTGGACAACAGCCGCTGCGTCAGCGAGGGCGTGCGGGTGAAGTCGCGCCAGTAGTCGTCGTCGCTGACCCGGTTGAAGTTGATCGTGGCGCCCAGCGAGTCCAGGCCGTAGGACTTGGCATCGAAGGCCTGCTGGTGGTGCGTCCAGATGCCCCAGCGCTCGCGGTTGCGCAGGGTGTCGGTCGGCATGTAGTCGATGCGGGCCTCGCCGCTGTACGTCTCTTCGAGGTAGCGGAACTCGGTGCCGAGGTTCAGGCCGCGCTTGCTCATCACGTTCGGATAGAAGGTCGCGTCGCGGTTGGGCGCGATATTCCAGTAGTACGGCGCGGTGATATCGACACCGTTCACGCTGTCGATGCCGATGGTCGGTGGCAGGAAGCCGCTCTTGCGGTCGTTGCCGAGCGGAAAGCTCAGCGACGGAAAGGGCGGCGTGCTGACGCCCATGAAGCTCAAGCGCGCATCGGTGGCAACGCCGACGTTCTCTTCGGTGTCGGTGGTGAGGGTCGCGGCGCTCAAAAGCCAGGCAGGCATCCAGCCGGGATAGTCCTCGCGCCGGCAGGTGGTGTAAGTTGCGCGGCGGGCGACCGAGACATTGCTGTCGACGAAGTCGATACGCTCGGCATCGCCTCCCCCGCCCGTCGCCAGGAAGCGGTAGCGCACGTTGTTGAAAAAGCCTTCGAAGGTCTCGAGCTTGAGCTCCAGCTCGGGCCCTTCGTAGACGTTGCCGGCCTGGTTGATGCGGACGTTGCCGCGCGCCTTGGCGAGGTCGTCGGGCTGGTAGTACTCGAGCCGGTCGGCATGGATCACGATCTCGCCGCGGCGCAGCGACGCATTGCCCTCGACCACCGTTTCGAGGTCGGGCCGCCCTGAAATGCGGTCGCCGTCGACAAAGCTCGGCAATTGGCCCCGCTGCGCCTGCGGGATGGTCTCGACGAGTTGCGGCGTGCGCTTGAGCGTGAGCGGCGCGTCCGCACCGGCGTCCTGTGCCGACGCGCTGTGCGCTTGAAGCAGTGCAAGCGACAGCACGGCCAGCGGCAAGGGCGGGCGGCACCGGCGCCAGGCGGCTCGGGTCAGGTCAGGCATCGGTACGGAACGGAGAAAATCTTCGGGGGAATGGCGCCAGCGGCTGGCGGGTTGCGGGGGTCCGCGCCGGGCGGATTTGTAGAATCGATTATCCATGACAGCTTCCCCGCCCCCGGCCAGCGGCGCCGCGACGCCTTCCTACCCATTCAGCTGGAGCGATCCGGAGCGCGCCAAGGCATTCGCGCAATGGCTCGAACGCATCGCAGAGCGGCATCGGCTGTTGCCCGCGACCGTGCGCCTCGCGTCGGCCGACGCGAGCTTCCGGCGCTACTTCAGGATTGACGCCAGCGAGGACGCGCCGACGCGGATCGTGATGGACGCGCCACCTGCCCAGGAGAACAGCGCCCCCTTCGTGCACGTCGCCAAGCTGATGAGCGCGGCCGGCCTCACCGCGCCGCAGGTGCTCGAATGGGATGAGGCCCAGGGCTTCCTGCTGCTCGACGACCTCGGCCGGCAGACCATGCTCGAGATGATCGACCCGGCCGATGCGGATGCGGCACGGCCGCTCTACGCCCAGGCGGTGGATGCGCTGATCCGCTGGCAGCTGGCGTCCAGGCCCGACGTGCTGCCGCCCTACGACCGAGCGCTGCTGGAGCGCGAGCTGGCGCTCTTTCCGGAGTGGTACATCGCGCGGCACCGCGGCGTGCGCGTGGAAGGCCGGCTGCAGGAGCGCCTCGAACGCAGCTTCAACCTGATCGTCGAGAACAACCTGGCTGCACCGCGTGTCTACGTGCATCGCGACTTCATGCCGCGCAATCTGATGATCACGGGCGGGCCGACGCTGGGCGTGCTGGATTTCCAGGACGCGGTCCATGGCCCGATCACCTACGACATCGCGAGCCTGACGCGCGATGCTTTCCTCAGTTGGGACGAGGACTTCGTCCTCGATGTCACGGTGCGGTATTGGGAACAGGCGCGCAAGGCCGGGCTGCCGGTCGACGAGGACTTCGGCGCCTTCTACCGCGCGGTCGAGTGGATGGGCCTGCAGCGCCATCTGAAGGTGGCGGGCATCTTCGCGCGGTTGACGCTGCGCGACGGCAAGCCGAGGTACCTGGCCGACACCCCACGCTTCATTGCCTACATCCGGGCGACTGCCGGCCGCTATCGCGAACTCACGCCGCTGTTGCGCGTGATCGACGAGGTCGAAGGCACGCAGGCCGCCACCGGCTTTGCGTACGGGCGGATGTGACGCCGCGCTTCCACTGCGCCATGGCCTTGGCCGCGCACAGCGCGCTGGCGCTGCCGCCCGGCGCCGCGCGCCATGTGCAGGTGCTGCGCATGCAGCCGGGCGATGAGCTGACGCTGTTCGACGGCAACGGCGGCGAGTACGCCGCCAAGGTGGAGCGCATGGGCCGCAGCGAAGTGACGGTCCAGGTCGAGAACCACCTCGCCGTCGAGCGAGAAGCGCCGCGCGCCGTGCACCTGGCGATCGGCATGCCGGCCAACGAACGCATGGACTGGCTGGTCGAGAAAGCCACCGAACTCGGCGTGGCGAGCATCCAGCCGCTGATGACCGCCCGTGGCGTGTTGCGCCTCGCCGGCGAGCGCGCCGACAAGAAGCGTGCGCACTGGGAAGCGATCGCCATCGCCGCCTGCGAACAATGCGGCCGCAACCGCTTGCCGCTGATCCACCCCGTGCGCGCCCTGGGCGGCTGGATCGATACGCCGCCGATCGACGACGCGGAGCGCTTCGTCCTGAGCCTGGCCGAGCGCAGCTGCAACATGCGCGAGATCCGCGAGCGCGCGTCGACTACCGCGCTTCGCGGCGCATGCGTTCTGAGCGGCCCCGAGGGCGGCCTGAGCGCCGCCGAGGAGCAGGACGCGATCGCGCGCGGCTTCGCGCCGCTCACGCTCGGGCCGCGCGTGCTGCGCGCCGAAACGGCGGCCCTCGCGGCGCTCGCATTGCTTGCGGGCCAGTGACCAGAATCTTCTTTCTTCCATCCCATCGCGCCCAAGGCCCCCAACGCATGTCTCCTCTCCATTTCGTTCCGTCACGCTTCGCGCCTGTCGTGCTCGCCGCCCTTTGCGCTGCGGGCAATGTCCATGCGCAGGCAACGGCCGTGGCGCCGACGCCCGCACAGGTGAAGCCGGCCGTCGACCAGGCCTACGTGCAGCTCCTGGCAGCGCCTGCCGTCAAGCAGCTGCTCGATGCGGTCAAGGCCGACCATGAGCGCTCGATCGAGGACCTCAAGCTGCTCACCGAAATCGAAGCGCCGCCCTTCAAGGAGCAGAAGCGCGCCGAGGCCTTTCTCGCGCGCATGAGGGCGCTGGGGCTCTCGGATGCGCGGATCGACAGCGAAGGCAATGTGGTGGGCCTGCGCAAGGGCACGGGCAACGGTCCCAAGCTCCTGGTCTCGGCCCACCTCGACACAGTCTTTCCCGCCGGCACCGATGTCAAGGTGAAGGAGCGCGACGGCAAGCTCCACGCGCCCGGCATCTCGGACGACACGCGTGGCCTCGCGGTGCTCCTGTCGTGGCTCAAGGTGCTCAACGACAACAAGGTGCAGACCGTGGGTGACCTGCTCTTCGTCGGCAACGTCGGCGAAGAGGAGCTGGGCAACCTGCGCGGCATGAAAGCCATTTTCCGGGACCACCTCGACATCGACGGCATGGTGGGCGTGGAGCCGGCGCCCGACGGCACCGTGCTGGTCCTCGGCACCGCAAGCCATCGCTACGAGGTGAGTTTCAAAGGACCCGGCGGCCACAGCTATGCCGCCTTCGGCCAGGTGCCGAGCGCGATCCACGGCATGGGCCGCGCGATCGCCAAGATCGCCGAGATCAAGACGCCCAGCTTTCCGAAGACCACCTTCACCGTCGGCACCGTCGGCGGCGGAACTTCGGTCAACACCATTGCACCCGACGCGCGCATGGCGGTCGACATCCGCTCCGACGAGATGGGCGCGCTGCTCGACACCGAGAAGAAGGTGCTGGCTGCGATCGAGGAAGCGGTGGCGGAAGAGAACAAGCGTTGGAACGTCACCACCCTGAGCGTTTCCAACAAGCTGATCGGCGACCGGCCGGGCGGGCGCACGCCCTCGGATTCGCCGATCGTCGAAGCGGCAATCCGCTCGAACAGCGCCTTCGGCCACAAGACCCTGCTGACCGGCGCCAGCACCGACGCCAACGTGCCGATGTCGCTCGGCATCCCAGCCATCATCATCGGCGGCGGCGGCAAGACCGGCGGCTTTCACTCGCTCTCTGAATGGATCGACGTGACAGACGGATGGAAGGGCGCGCAGAATGCGCTGCTGACCGTGCTGGGGCTGGTCGGCGTGCAAGGCGTGAGCGAGCCCCTGCTGCCGAAGCGTCCGCCGCGGTCGAAGTAGGCCATCTCCCCCATTACTTCAGGAGCCCGACATGGGATTGCTCGATTCGGTACTCGGACAGGTGCTCGGCGGTACCCAGCCACAGGCCCAGGAGGGCAGCCTCGGCAGCCTCGGCAGCCTCGGCGGCATGGGCGGCGGACTCGGTGATCTCGGCGGTCTCGCGGGTGCGCTCGGCGGGCTGCTCGCCAACAACGGCGATCAGGGCGGTCTGGGCGGCCTGGTCTCGAAGTTCGAGCAGGCCGGCATGGGCGACGTGATCGGCTCCTGGGTTGGCAAGGGCGAGAACGCGCCGATCTCGGGCGGCCAGCTTCAGGACGTGCTTGGCAGCGACGTGATCTCAGGCATCGCGCAAAAACTCGGCATCAATGCCGCGACGCTGCTGCCGATGCTGGCCGCGCTGCTGCCCACGCTGATCGACCAGCTCACGCCGAAGGGCCAGGTGCCGGCCGAGGGCATCGGCAACCGGGACGACCTGCTGGCCTCGCTCAGCGGCCTGCTGCAAAAGGGTTGAAGACTTCTCGATGAAGCGCAATCTCTGGCTGCTCGCCGTTTGCCAGGGCTTGTTCCTGACCAACAACGTCACTTTCATCGCGATCAACGGCCTCGTCGGCCTGGCGCTCGCACCGCGCGGCTGGATGGCCACGCTGCCTGTGATGGGCTACGTGGTCGGCGGCGCACTCGCCACCGGGCTGGTGGCGCACACGCAGCAACGCTTCGGGCGGCGCCACTCGTTCCAGATCGGCCTCGCGGTGGCCTTGGGCTCGACCCTGTTGTGCGCGCAGGCCGCGGTCTGGAAGGACTTCTGGCTGCTGTGCTTCGCCACGGTGGTGGCTGGCTACTACGCTGCGAATGCGAGCCTCTACCGCTTTGCCGCCGCCGAGCTGACCATGCCCGATGGGCGCGAGAAGGCGGTCTCGCTGGTGATGGCCGGCGGACTTCTCGGCGCCGTGGCGGGCCCGAACCTGGCAGCCGTCACGCGCGACTGGTTCCCGGTGCCCTTCGCCGGCGCCTACCTGGCACTCGCGGCGGTGGCGCTGCTCGCAATGGGCCTGATGCACTTCATCGACTTTCCGGCCCCGCCGCCGAAAAGCAGGAGTGCCGGCGGCCGCTCGCTGGCCGAGATCGCACGCCAGCCGGTGTTCATCGTCGCGGCCGTGTCGGGTGCGCTCGGCTTCGGCGTGATGAACCTGCTGATGGCCGCGACGCCCATCGCGATGCAGATCTGCAGCCTGCCCTTCGACGACATCGCGCTGGTGCTCGAATGGCACGTGATCGGCATGTTCGCGCCAGGCTTCTTCACCGGCCACCTGATCCGCCGTTTCGGCGCGCTGCCGGTGATGGGCGTGGGGCTGGCGCTCAACCTCGGCTGCATTGCGGTGGCGCTCTCGGGTGTGGACCTGCATCAATTCCTGATCGCGCTCTTCATGCTCGGCGTGGGCTGGAATTTCCTCTTCACCGGCAGCACGACGCTGTCCTTGTCGGCCTACACGGCTGAAGAAAGGGACCGCGCCCAGGGCGCACTCAACTTCTGCGTATTCGCGACGCTGGCACTGAGTTCATTCGCCTCGGGCGTGCTGGTCACCACGCAGGGCTGGCGGCTGCTGAACTTCGGCTCGCTGGTGCCGGTGGTGCTGACGGGCGCGGCGCTGCTGTGGCTCGCGCGTCGCCAGCGCAGTACAGCGGCTGCGACCGTCTAGAAAGGCGGGAAACGTTCGTCGAGCCAGCGCCTGAGCGTCTCGAACACGAGCGCCGCATCGCGCTCGTTGAAGATCTCGTGATAGAGCGCCGGAAAGCAGGTCGCGCTGAGCACCAAAGCCGGCGCGGCGGCAGCGAAGGCGCGGCTGGCCGCAGGTTTCACTAGGCGATCGTCGCCCGCATAGATCAGGAGAGTCGGCACCTGCCATTGCGGCGCGGCTGCTTGAACGACGGCACCTTCGTCGGCGAGAAAGCGCGCGAGCCGGGCGCCGATGCGATCGTGGCACAGCGGATCGTCGCGGTAGGCCTGCACCACGGCCGGGTCGTGCGAGAGGTAGTTGTCGTCCAGCCCGTTGCCCACGCGCAAATCGGGCGCCAAGCGCGACAGCAGCGCGATCAGCAACTTCTGGATCGCGCCGAGGCCCGGGTCCAGGCCCGGCGACGAAAGCACCAGCGCATCCACCTTGCGCATCGCCCTCGCCACGAAGCTGGCCGCGACCAACCCGCCGAGGCTGTGGCCCAGCAGCACCAGCGGCACGCCGGGATGCGCTCGCCGCGTGTCGTCGACCACAAGCGCGAGATCGTCGACCAGCCGCATCACGCTGGGCAGGCCGCCGCGCGGGCCGCTCGATGCGCCGTGGCCGTGGTGGTCGGCGGCACGCGCCGCAAAGCCCCAGTCGTTGAGCCGCTCGGCCACGTGTCGGTAGCGGCTCGCATGCTCGCCGAGGCCATGCACCAGCACGACGACGGCTCTCTCGGCATGGCCGGAGGGAAGCGGCCACTCGTGCTGGACCAGCGTTTCGCCGTCCGGCGTGCGCAGCGCGCTGTTCTGCGCGGGCTGCGGCTTCAAGCGGCGAGGGCGTGCGCCGCCGGCAGCGCGGCGATCACTTCGGCCACCGCTGCCGTCAGCTTCTTCGCATAGGGCACGTGCAGGAATTCGTTGGGGCCGTGCGCATTGCTCTTGGGTCCGAGCACGCCGCAGACCATCATCTGTGCCTTCGGGAAACCGACGCTCAGCATGTTCATGAGCGGAATGGTGCCGCCCTGGCCGATGTAGCCGCAGTTGGCGCCGAAGTGCGCCTGCGACGCGGCGTTGAGCGCGCGCTCGAACCACGGCGCGGTGCCCGGCGCATTCCAGCCGGTGGCGCCGCCGTTGCTGTCGAAAGTGACCTTGGCCTGGTAGGGCGCGTTGTCCTCGAGCAGAGTCTTGAGCTGCTGCACCGCCTGGTCGGCATCGACCAGCGGCGGCAGGCGCAGCGAAAGCTTGAAGGCGGTGTAGGGACGCAGCACATTCCCGGCATCCTTCAATGCCGGGAAGCCTTCGGCGCCGGTGACCGAGAGCGTCGGCTTCCAGGTGCGGTTGATCAGCGCTTCCACGGGGTCGCTGGTGGTCGGCAACGCGAACGCAGTCGCGCCGCCGCAGTCGTAGTGCGCCCACGGAAAGCGCTTGTAGACCTCGTCGCCGAGGATGGCTGCGGTGGCCCGCGCCTGAGCGAGCCTCTCGGCCGGCACCTCGCAATGGAAGCTCTCCGGCAGCAGGCGGCCGGTCTTGCTGTCCTCGAGACGGTCGAGTACCTGCCGCATGATGCGGAAGCTCGAGGGCACGAGGCCGGAGGCGTCTCCCGAGTGCACGCCCTCGGTCAGGATCTCGACCTTCAGCGTTCCGCTCGCCATGCCGCGCAGCGAGGTGGTGAGCCACAGCTGGTCGTAGTTGCCGGCACCCGAGTCGAGGCAGATCACGAGGCCTACCTCGCCGAGGCGCGAACGCAGCGCATCGACGTAGGGCAGCAGATCGTAGGAGCCGGATTCTTCGCAAGTCTCGATCAGGCCCAAGATGCGGGGATGCGCCACGCCCTGTGCCTTGAGCGCCTGCAGCGCCGCCACGCTCGCATACACCGCGTAGCCGTCGTCGGCGCCGCCGCGGCCGTAGAGCAGGCCGTCTTCGTATTTCGGCGTCCATGGGCCGAGGTCGTTGCGCCAGCCGGTGAACTCGGGCTGCTTGTCGAGGTGGCCGTACATCAGCACGGTGTCCTTCATCTCGGTGCCGGTGGCCGGCACTTCGAAGAAGAGCACCGGGGTGCGGCCTTCGAGCCGCACGATCTCGAGCTTCAGGCCCTCGACCTTCTGCGCCTCCACCCACCTGGCGGCGTTCTGGAGAACGGTTTCGAGATAGCCGTTCTGCACCCAGTCCTTGTCGAAGCCGGGCGATTTCGCCGGGATCGCGATGTAGTCGGCGAGCTGCTTGACGATGTCCTGGTCCCACTTGGACGAGACATCGGACAGGGCGCGCTCGGCGTCGAGCAGGTCCGAGGGGATTTCGCGGTGCAGGGGAGCGTTCATGGGGTCTCCGCGGGTGAGAAGGGGGAGTGGCGAATTATGGGCGCAGCTCGCCAAACCCGCAGCCCTTGGGCTAATCTCGCCGCTGCTTCAAAGTGGCGGCTTTATCGAAAGGCGAGATCTTGAGCAGCACAAACAAGCGCATTCGCGTGGGAATCGGGGGCTGGACCTATGAACCCTGGCGCAACAACTTCTATCCCGCCGGGCTGCCCCAAAGCCAGGAGTTGAGCTACGCCAGCCGGCAGCTCACTGCCATCGAAGTCAACGGCACCTACTACAGCAGCTTCAAGCCGCCGACCTTCAAGAAGTGGCATGACGAGACGCCCGACGATTTCATGTTCTCGCTCAAGGCATCGCGCTTCGCGACCAACCGCAAGCAGCTGTCGGCGGCCAGCGAGTCGATCGCGCGCTTCGTCGAGAGCGGCATCGCCGAGCTGGGCAAAAAGCTGGGCCCGATCGTCTGGCAGTTCATGCCGACCAAGGCGTTCGATGCGGAGGACTTCGAGGGCTTTCTCGCGCTGCTGCCGAAGAAGGAGGGCAGCCGCACGCTGCGCCACGTGCTCGATGTTCGGCACGAGAGCTTCATGACGCCGGAGTACCTGGCGCTCGCGCGCAAGTACGAGGCCGCGACGGTCTTCACCGACGCGGACAAGTTTCCGTCCTTCGCCGACCTGACCGGCGAGTTCGTCTATGCGCGCCTGATGATGAGCGACGCCAAGCTGAAAACCGGCTACGCGCCGAAGGCGCTCGATGCATGGGCCGAGGCCGCCAAGACCTGGGCCGAGGGCGGTTCGCCGGCTGCGTTGCCGCGCGTCGAGAAGGCCGCGCCGAAGGCGGGCGCGGCGCGCGACGTGTTCATCTACTTCATCAACGGCGCAAAAGAAAAGGCACCGGCCGCAGCAGGTGCCTTGATTCAGCGCCTGGGCTGAACTGAAGTCGCGTCAGGCCGCGGCTTGCAGTGCGGGCTTGGCACTGCCGCTGCTGGTGCTGCCGGCGGATGCGCCGAAGCTGATCTCGCCGGACAGTTGGCCGCCTTCTTCGACCACGATCTTGCCGTAGCGGATCTTGCCGGTGACCTTGCCGGTGGAGTGGATGACGAGCTTTTCGCGCACCGTGAGATTGCCGTCGAAGAGGCCGCGGATCTCGGCGATGTCGATTTCGGCCGAGCCTTTGAACGCGCCTTGTTCGGCGATTTGCATGACACGCGAATCCATCGTCGCTTCGACCAGGCCTTCGACCACGAGCGTGTCGCAGTCGGTGATCTCGACGCCCTTGAGCTTGATGTTGGGGCCGACGGTGAGCTTGCTGCCGCCTTCCTTGGCTGTGCTCGCTGCCGCATTGGCCGCTTGAGCCGACAAATTCGAAGGATTGACCGGCGTGCCCGAAAGGTTGGTGCCGGAACCCATCAGCGGCGCGGGACGGGAGGGGAGGGAGTCGGCGTCGCGATCACGCTTGCCGAAGAAGGGGGACTGTGTGGCCAATGGGGAGCTCCTCAAAAGGGCTATCGTAAGAAGGCGCTTACGGCGCTTCGCACTTCATTGCGCAAGAAGCGTAACTGAATACGTCTCGAACACGCATCGTTGGGAACTTTCGTCTGCGTAGGGCCGCATCGACAATGGCAGCGCTCCTCACCTCAGACCCTGAATGATGATCTCAAACACTGCATCTGGTTCCACTGTGTCCGATCCGGTTCACGAGGATGCGCGGTTCGGCAAACCCGCACACGGTTGGCGGCGCGTGCTCTTCGCGGTGATCTTCGAATCCGAATCGCGCGCAGGCCGGCTGTTCGACCTGATCCTGATCGCGGTGATCGTGGCGAGCGTGACGGTCGTGATTCTCGACAGCGTGCAGTCCGTCCGGCAACGCGCGGGTCACGTGTTCGGCGTGCTCGAATTGGTGTTCACCGCGCTCTTCACGCTCGAATATCTGGGTCGGCTGGCCTGCGTGAAGCGGCCGCTGCGCTATGCGGCAAGCTTCTATGGCGTGATCGATCTGCTTGCGCTGCTGCCGACATTCCTGGTGGCGCTCGCGCCGGAGTTCGCTTACCTGATCGATGTGCGCGTGCTGCGTCTTCTGCGCGTATTCCGCATCTTCAAGCTCTCTCGCTATTCGGTCGAGTACCGCGCGCTGGTGACGGCGGTCGCGGCCAGCCGCCGCAAGATCACGGTCTTTGTCGGCTTCGTGATGCTGGTGGTGTTGGTGATGGGCACGCTGATGTACGTGGTGGAGGGACCGACGTACGGCTTCACCAGCATTCCGGTGGCGGTGTACTGGGCGATCTCGACCATGGCGACGGTGGGCTTCGGCGACCTGGTGCCGAAGACCGACCTCGGCCGCGCGATCGCCTCGGTGATGATGCTGCTGGGCTGGGGCGTGCTCGCAGTGCCGACCGGCATCGTCACCGCCGAGATGGCGCGGCGCGGACCGGAGGAGGGGCCGGTCGCGGTCGCACCGCGCGGCGTGTTCGCGATGGCGGTGCCCGAGTCCGCGGCGCCGCGCCGCCGCCTCACGCCTGCTGCCAGACGGCGCGCCCTTGCCCAGCATCATCGACCCTGGCGATGAAGCCGGCAGCTTCGGGCTCGGGGAGCATCAACGAGAAGTGCACCATGCTGTCGTGGCTGACCTGGACGAGCGTCGCACCCGCCGACGCGATCTCGCGGCGCAGCAGCCCTTCGAGCGCGTAGGGCACCGCGCACTGCAGGCTGCGCTGGCGCACCAGCGGCACCAGCACCGCGCCGGCGAGCGCCCGCGCGACGCTATCGGTATAGGCACGCACCAGCCCGCCCGCGCCGAGCTTGATGCCGCCGAAGTAGCGAACCACCGTTGCGAGCACACCTTCGAGTTCGTGATGTCGCAGCACTTCCAGCATCGGCCGGCCGGCGGTGCCACCGGGTTCGCCGTCATCGTTGGCCGCGGACTGCCCTCCGGCCATCAACGCCCAGCAGACATGGGCCGCGCCAGGATGTGCGCTGCGCAGTGCATCGACGACGGCCTGCGCCGCCGCACGGTCGATGACCGGTTGCACGCAGCCGATGAATCGGCTCTTTTTGACGAGCAGCTCGCTGTGCTGCGGCGCGGCGAGCGTGAAGGGCATCGTTCGCCCGCTAGCGTTCGCGTTCGAACTTGAAGACGGCGGTGCTGGCACGTGCATTCGGGAGCCAGCGCACCTCAACGCCCTCCTGCAGGCCGAAGGCATCGAGCACGCGCAAGCGGTTCTTGCGCGCGAGCACCTCGAAGTCCTTGAAGGTACCGACGCGGATGTTGGGTGTGTCGTACCACTGGTAGGGCAGGCGCCGCGTGACCGGCATGCGGCCGCGCGCGATGCTGATGCGGTTCGGCCAGTGCGCGAAATTGGGGAAGGCGACGATGCCGGTACGGCCGACGCGCGCGGTCTCTCGCAGCATCACTTCGGCATTGCGAAGGTGCTGCAGCGTGTCGATCTGGAGCACGACGTCGAAGGAGGCGTCGTCGAACAGCGCGAGGCCTTCGTCGAGGTTGAGCTGGATCACGTCGACGCCGTGCCGTATGCATTGCAGCACGTTGCCGTCGGCGATCTCGACGCCGTAGCCGCTGCAGCCGCGCTCCCGCTGCAGCAGATCGAGCAGCGCGCCGTCGCCGCAGCCGAGGTCGAGCACGCGCGAGCCTTCGGGGACGAGCCGGGCGATCACGCGTTGGGTGTCCAGATCGCTCATGCTGTCGCTCCCTCCTTGGCGATACGTTCGAAGTACGAGCGCACCACGCTCATGTAGCGCACATCGTCGAGCAGGAAGGCATCGTGTCCGTGCGGCGCGTCGATTTCCGCGTAGCTCACGTTGCGGCGGTTGTCGAGCAGGGCCTTCACGATCTCGCGGCTGCGTGCCGGCGCGAAGCGCCAGTCGGTGGTGAAGCTCACCAGCAGGAACTTGGCCGTGGCTTGCGCCAGCGCGGCGCGCAGATCGCCGCCGTGCGCGCGCGCAGGATCGAAGTAGTCGAGCGCGCGCGTGATCAGCAGGTAGGTGTTGGCGTCGAAGTACTCGCTGAACTTGTCGCCGTTGTAGCGCAGGTAGCTTTCGATCTGGAATTCGACCTCCTGGGTCGAGTAGAGAAAATCCGCGCTCGACACGTCGCCCTCGACCGCGCTGCGCAGAGCACGACCGAACTTCTCGTTCATGAGGTCGTCGCTCTGGTAGGTGATGTGACCGATCATGCGGGCGATGCGCAGGCCGCGCTTGGGGATCACGCCACGCTCGTAGAAGTGGCCGCCGTTGAAGTCGGGGTCGGTCACGATGGCGCGGCGAGCGACCTCGTTGAACGCGATGTTCTGCGCCGTCAGGCTGGGCGCACTGGCGATCACCACCGCATGGCGCACGCGTTCGGGGTATTGCAGCGCCCACGACAGCGCCTGCATGCCGCCGAGGCTGCCGCCCATCACCGCCGCGAGCGTCTGGATGCCCATCGCGTCCAGCAGCGCAGCCTGCGCGCGAACCCAATCCTCGACCGTGACCACCGGAAAATCGGCGCCATAGACGCGCCCAGTCGCAGGGTCGACATGCATCGGCCCGGTGGAGCCGAAGCAGGAGCCGAGGTTGTTGACGCCGATCGCGAAGAAACGATCGGTGTCGACGGGCTTGCCGGGGCCGATCATGTTGTCCCACCAGCCCTCGGATTTGTCCTGGCCTGCGTAGACGCCGGCGACATGGTGCGAAGCGTTCAGCGCATGGCAAACGAGCACCGCGTTGCTGCGATCGGCATTGAGCGTGCCGTAGGTTTCGTAGGCCAAGGTGTAGTTGGCAATCGATGCGCCGCTGCTGAGAGGCAGCGGGCCTGCGAACGGCATCGATTGCGAGGAGACGACCAACGACATGAATGATGAAAAAACCCGGCCTCGCCAAAAACGAGCCGGGTCCGGCATCCGTCTTTAGCTGCATTTGTTAAGCGCCCGCAAGCTGGAGCAAATCGGCGCGTCCGGCAAGTATATGCGGCTCAGTCCCAACCGATCAACGCGGCGACGCCGAGCATGAGGAACAGCACGGCAGTGACGCCATGGACCAGGCGGATCGGCACGCGCTTCACGATGCGCTCGCCCAGCCACACGACCGGCGCATTGGCCAGCATCATGCCGAGCGTGGTACCGAGCACCACCCAGACAAAGGCGCTCGCGTAGCGCGCGGCGAGCATGACGGTCGCGATTTGCGTCTTGTCGCCCATCTCGGCCAGGAAGAAGGCGGTCAGGGTGGTGCCGAACACGCCGAAATGCGAAGCCCTCGGCATGTCGTCCTCGTCGAGCTTGTCGGGGATCAGCATCCAAAGCGCCATCGCGATGAACGAAGCACCCAGAATCCAGCGCAGCACGTCGGGTCCGAGCGTGTGCGTGGCCCAGTTGCCCACCGCGCCTGCGAGTGCGTGGTTCAACACGGTCGCGGTGAAGATGCCCAGCACGATCGGCCAGGGCTTGCGGAATCGTGCGGCGAGCACGAGTGAGAGCAATTGGGTCTTGTCGCCCATTTCGGCGAGCGCGACCACGCCGGTCGCAACGAGAAAAGCTTCCATGAGAAAGGGGTTCCTTGGGCCGAAGGACGAAGACGCAATTGACCGTGCAACGCCTTCGGCCAAATCCGAAGTTGCACGGTCAAAGGTCTCGCCAGGTGGAACACTGCCTGCGCCATGTCCTGCACGGGGCACGACAAGTCTGTTGACGCAAACCCTTCTCGCGATGGAAGGCGGCTACTCCCCAATGACGGCGCGATTGTAGTGCGGCATCGAGGATTCTTGTAAGCGTGCGCTAGCTTTCGAAAATTTTTGAGCGCGGCGCGGTTGCGGGCAAATTCCTACTTGCGCTCGAAGCATTTCACACATAATGCACGAGCCTCCCTTCAGATTTCGGGGCGGTGATTCGGTGATCGGACAGTTTCGCGCGGCTCGGCGGATTTCGTTTGGGTGGTGCTCTCGGGACTCCATCGCTTTTCTTGATGTGTTTATAGGAGTCCCTTGATGGGCAACAAACTGTACGTCGGCAACCTGCCTTATTCGGCGCGCGACGATGATCTCCACAATGCCTTCAGCCAGTTCGGCACCGTGGCAAGCGCCAAGGTCATGATGGAGCGCGACTCCAGCCCCCCGCGCTCCAAAGGCTTCGGATTTGTTGAAATGGGCAGCGATGCAGAAGCGCAAGCGGCCATCAAGGGCATGAACGGCCAGGACATGGGCGGCCGCAGCGTCGTCGTGAACGAAGCGCGCCCGATGGAAGCCCGTCCGCCGCGCAGCGGCGGCTACGGCGGTGGCGGTGGCGGCGGATATGGCGGCGGCGGTGGTGGCGGCTATGGTGGCGGCGGCGGCGGCCGCAGCGGTGGGGGCGGCGGCTACGGCGGTGGCGGTGGTGGTGGTGGTTACGGCGGCGGTGGCCGCAGCGGTGGCGGTGGCGGCGATGGCGGTTTCCGCAGCCCGTACGGCGCTGGCCCGCGCGGCGGTGGCCGCGGCGGCTACGGCGGTGGCGGCGGCAACGGCGGCAACAGCGGGTACTGAATTCGCCCCCAGCAAGCATCACAAAAAAGGCTCCCTCGGGAGCCTTTTTTGATGGTGACACGACGCGAACAGCCTGAAGGCTATTCGCCACGCCGCTTCTTGCGCCCGCGGCCCTGCACGGCGCGGTCGAACAGGGAGTTGGGCAGCAAGCGCATGAGCTTGGCGACCACGCCCATCTGCCACGGAATTACCCGGTAGCTGGCGCCGGCCTCGATCGCGCGCAAGGCCCGATCGGCGAAGTCCTCCGCCCGCATCAGGAAGGGCATGCCGTAGCGATTGCCTTGCGTCAGCGGGGTGTCGACATAGCCCGGGCAAAGGGTGACGACCTTGACGCCGCTGGCGCGCAGCTCGCCGCGCAGACTCTCGCAGTACGCCACCACGCCCGCCTTGCTGGCGCAGTACGCACCGTGGCCGGGAAGGCCGCGAATCGACGCGACGCTGCCGATGCCGACCAGCCGGCCGCTGCCGCGCGCCCTCATCGCGGCAACGAAAGGATGGAAAGTCGCGGCCAGGCCGACGTTGTTGATCGCAAAGGTCTGCGCGAGCACGTCGAGATCGCCGCGGTCCTCGGTATCGATGCCCACGCTGATGCCGGCATTCGCGATCACCACGTCCGGGACACCCTGGTGCGCGATGCAGTCGGCGCCCGCCGCGACGATGCTGTCGGTATCGGCAACATCGGCACCGTAGATCCGATAGCGCTGGGCATCGATCTTGGCGGCGCGGGCCCAGGTTTCGATCTCGGCCGTGCGCCGCGCCACCAGCGCGAGGCTGTAGCCAGCTTGGTAGAAGCGCGCCGCCAGCGCCTGGCCGATGCCGCTCGACGCACCGGTGATGAACGCCAGGCGCGTCAATGCTTCGCCCCGGGCGCTGCGGCCGAAGGCATCAGCAGGCCTCGAACGCGGCCTTGGAGGTTGGCGACGCCCGTCAGGTTGTCGTAGTCCAGCGAATCGGCCGTGAACTGGTCGGCGCCGCGTATCAGAGTGACAGGCTTGTGCGACTTGACGCGCTCCGTGTCCAGGAAGGCGTGCAGGAATTCGCCGCGGAATTCCAGGCGCGGCATGATCTTGCCGCCGGCCGAGACGGCAGCTTCGCGTACCACGATCGCGTTGCCGAAAAGCTGGATCTCGCTGCCGTCGCCGTTCGACAAGCCGCGATTGGCGGTCGCGCGGGTCGTCAGTCCCTCCGGAGAAATGGAGCGCAGCCGGACCTGGTCCACCTCCATCGTGTCGTTGTCCGGATAGTGCCGGCCTTCGGTACCGAAGAGCTCGCTGCGCAGTTCGCCGTTGGGCAGGAAGTTCTTGACCACGAAGCCGCGCATGAAAAAGTCGGGCTCGTGCTTGGGCGCCTCCTTGGCCACCGGCTCGAGCAACTTCGGCGCGTTGCGTACCAGCCAGTAGGTGCCGAGCGCCAGCGCGGCCGTCAGGATGATCGGCAGGTAGATGGTGACGCGATCGAAGCCATCCCGCAGCAGATTCCAGACCGCTTTCGCCTTCATGCCGCCGGGCCCCGCGCAACGTCCAGAAGCCGGCGGTAGTGGCCGCCCGCCGTGAGCAGCAGGTCGCAGAATTCGCGCGCCGCACCTTCGCCGCCGCGCGCCGCGGTCACGTGGTGCGCGATGGCGCGCACCTCGGCATGGGCGTTGGCAGGCGCCGCGGCAAATGCGGCGCGGGTCAGCACGGGCAGGTCGGGCCAGTCGTCGCCGATGGCGGCGGTCTGCATCCAGTCGAAGCCGAGCGCTGCGAGCATGGCCTCGGCCGCCGGCAGCTTGTCTTCGGTGCCATAGCGCACGTGCTCGATACCCAGCGCCTGCAGGCGCACGCGCAGCGGCTTCGAGTCGCGTCCCGTGATCACCGCCGGCGTGATACCCGCGACACGCAGCAGCTTGAGGCCGTAACCGTCGAGGATGCTGAAGCGCTTGAGGGTTTCGCCCTGCTCGCTGAAATAGACGCCGCCGTCGGTCAGCACGCCGTCGACGTCGAAGAAGGCGACGCGGATGTCCTGCGCGGCGAGCAAGGCCTCCGCCTTGAATTCGAGCGCCATCAGATGACTTTCGCGCGCATCAGGTCGTTGATGCTGAGCGCGCCGATCAGGACGCCGACGGCATCGACCACCAGCACGCTCGTGATGCGGTGCTGTTCCATCAGCTCGGCAGCCTCGGCCGCCAGCGCATCGGCACGCAGCGTGCGCGGGCCCCGATGCATCACGTCGGCCGCGGTCATGGCGCGCAGGTCCGCGCCGGTCTCGACCTGCCGGCGCAGATCGCCGTCGGTGAAGATGCCGATCGCGCGGCCTTCGGGATCGACCACGGCCGTCGCGCCGAGGCCCTTGGAACTCATCTCGCGCATGATCTCGCTGAGGCTGGCGCCGGGCCCGACGCGCGGCACGTCGTCACCGGAGCGCATGACATCGCTCACATGGGTGAGCAGCTTGCGGCCGAGCGCGCCGCCGGGATGCGAGCGGGCGAAGTCTTCGGTGCCGAAGCCGCGCGCATCGAGCAAGGCGACGGCGAGCGCGTCGCCGAGCGCCATCTGCGCTGTGGTGCTGGCGGTGGGCGCCAGGTTGAGCGGGCAAGCCTCTTTCTCGACGCCGCTGTCCAGCACGATGTCGGCATGGTGCGCCAGCGTCGAATCGGAGCGCCCGGTCATCGCGATCAACGGCACGCCTTGGCGCTTGACCACGGGCAGGATGGTGGTGAGCTCCTCGACTTCACCGCTGTTCGAGATCGCGAGCACGAGGTCGACCGCCTTGATCATGCCGAGATCGCCGTGGCTCGCCTCCGCCGGGTGCACGAACATCGCCGGCGTGCCGGTCGATGCGAGCGTGGCCGCGATCTTGCGGCCGACATGGCCGCTCTTGCCCATGCCCATGACGACCACGCGGCCCCGTACCTCGAGGATTTTCCGAACGGCATCCACGAAACTCGCGCCGACGCGCTGCTTGAGACCGAGCACGGCCTCTGCCTCGATATCGAAAGTCATACGCGCCCGCGCGAGCATTGCGTCGGGTTCGGCCGCGGAGGCCAGGTCGGGGCGGGAGCTCATCGCGGGATTTTATCGGTCAAGGGCTTCGGCAGTCTGAACTGAGGGGTTCACATTCAGTAGCATCGGCCCATGTCGTCGTTCGATCTCACGCTGATGTATCTCCTGGCTGCGGTGATCGGCGTGGTCGTCTGCCGCTACCTCAGGCTGCCGCCGATGCTCGGCTACCTGCTGGCCGGCGTGCTCATCGGACCGCACGCGCTGGCGTTCGCGGAGAACTCCGAAGCCATCAGGCACCTGGGCGAGTTCGGCGTCGTGTTTCTGATGTTCGTGATCGGGCTGGAGTTCAACCTGCCCAAGCTGCGGGCGATGCGCAAGCACGTGTTCGGCCTCGGGCTGCTCCAGGTGATGCTGACGATGGCGATCGCGACGGCGGGCGCGTTGTGGCTCGCCACCTGGCTGCCGCCGGCCTGGCACCTGGGCTGGCAGACGGCGGTGGCGCTTTCGGGCGCGCTCACCATGAGCAGCACCGCGATCGTCGTGAAGCTGATGGCCGAGCGACTCGAACTCGACAGCGAACATGGCAAGCGCGTGATGGGCGTGCTGCTATTCCAGGATCTTGCGGTGGTGCCCTTGCTGGTGCTGATCCCGGCGCTCGGGGCGCCGCCCGAGACGATGCTGAAGGCGCTCGCCTTCGCCTGGCTCAAGGCCAGCTTTCTGATTGCCGTGCTGCTCTACGGCGGTCCGCGCGTGATGCGCTGGTGGCTCACGATCGTCGCGCGCCGGCGCAGCGAAGAGCTGTTCATGCTCAACCTGCTGCTCGTCACGCTGGGCCTGGCATGGCTGACCGAGCTCGCCGGCCTGAGCCTGGCGCTGGGGGCCTTCGTCGCCGGCATGCTGGTGTCGGAAACCGAATTCAAGCACCAGGTCGAAACCGACATCCGGCCCTTTCACGATGTGCTGCTGGGACTGTTCTTCATCTCGATCGGCATGTCGCTCGACTGGCACATCGTGCTGGAGCAATGGGCCCTGGTCGCCGGACTGCTCCTCTTGCCGCTGGCCTTCAAGCTGATCCTGGTCACGTTGCTGGCGCGCGTGCTCGGCGCAACGGCCGGCGTGTCGCTGCGCACCGGCCTCTACCTCGCGCAGGCGGGCGAGTTCGGTTTCGTGCTGCTGACGCTGGCGCAAAACCAAGAGCTCCTGCCGTCGTGGCTCGCAAACCCTGTGCTCGCCTCGATGGTGCTGTCGATGCTCGCGACGCCCTTCATCATCATGTACAGCAATCGCATCGTGCGAAAGCTGGTGGCGAGCGATTGGCTGCAGCAGTCGCTGCAGATGACGACCATCGCGCGCAAGACCATCAACACCGCGAAGCACGTGATCATCTGCGGCTACGGGCGCTGCGGGCAGAACCTGGCGCGCGTGCTGGAACGCGAGGGCATACCGTACCTGGCGCTAGACCTCGACCCGGATCGCGTCCAACAGGCCGCTGCGGCAGGCGACTCGGTGGTCTTCGGCGACGCGGCGCGGCTTCAGGCGCTGATGGCGGCCGGCCTGGCGCGTGCCAGCGCCGTGGTCGTGACTTATCTCGATGTCCCGGGCGCACTCAAGGTGCTGGCCAACACGCGGGCGCATGCACCGCAGGTGCCGGTGATCGTGCGCACGCAGGACGATCGCGATCTCGAAAAGCTGCAGGCCGCCGGCGCGACCGAGGTGGTGCCAGAAGCGATCGAAGGTTCGCTGATGCTGGCAAGCCATGCGCTGGCGCTGGTGGGCGTGCCCATGCGGCGCGTGATCCGCGTGGTGCAGGACCAGCGCGATGCGCGCTACAACCTGCTGCGCGGCTATTTCCACGGCGCCGACGACGACAACGCCGACGAACTCGACCACGAGCGGCTCAACAGCTTCACGCTCACCACCGGCGCGCGTGCAGTGGGCCAGCAGCTGGACCGGGCCGCGCTGCTGGCGGTGGGCGTTCGAGTGGCCAGCTTGCGCAGGCGCAACGGCAAGGCCGAGGAAGTGCGCGACGACACGCTGCTGGCGGACGGCGACACGCTGGTGCTCTCGGGCAAGCCGGGTGCGCTCGCCCTGGCGATCGACATGCTTCAGAAGGGCTGAGGACGCCGCCGTACAGGGCGCCCTTCAGTTGAGCAGGCTGGGATTGCGCTTCTCTTCGTCGATCTGCTGCTGGCGCCGCACGGCCGCGCATTGGGCGCTCGCCCTGAATTCCGCCTTGGCGCACTGCGCGACCATGCAGCGCGCGCGGCCGAAGAAGCCCTGGCTTGCGCATGCCGCTTCCGGACTCGCAGGTGCGGCGGGTTCCACCGGGGCAGCCGCCACGACCGGTGCAGGCGGCGCGACGGCAGCGGGCGGCGGTGCAGCCACCGGCGCGGCCGGCGCAGCTTTGCGTGCCCGGGGTGCAGCGGCGACCGTGGGCTTGGCCGGTCCGGCCCGCGGGGGCGGCGCGGCTTGCTCGGCCCGCGGCGGCGGAACCGGCTCGGCCGGCGGCGGGGGTTCGGCCGCCGGCGCCTCGGCGACGGGCGCGGACACAGGCGGGGGCGCAGGCGCGGACGTGGGCGCGGGGGACGGCACGACGACCGGCGCAGGCGCGGCGGCGGCCTGCTGCGTCGCAGGCGGCGAACTGGCGCTTCGTTGGCCGTACGCGTACCACCCGCCTGCCGCAAGCACGGCCGCCATCAGCACAGCGAAGACACTCATTCGGGCGGCATTCGATTTGCGTGCAGCGGGGAGCGCGGCTGCATGCAGCGCAGCTTTCGGCGCGCGTGCCCGAGCGGCGGGTCGTGCTCGTGGTCGCGGGACAGGCTCGGGCCTGGGCGCAGGCGGCGGCGGAGAGGCCGCCGCGCTTATCACGACCGTGACTTCATCCGCCGCGGGCCCGTGCGACAGCGGCATGCGCTCGGTGATAGGCCACCCGTCACCGCCGGTGGCGCGCTCCTCGGCGGGCGCACTGGACGCCGGCGGCGGCGAGATCAGCCTGCGGCCGCAACCCTTGCAGAATTTCGCGCCGTCACGGTTTTCCGTCTGACAGGAAGCGCACACCACGGCCATCTGTAGCGACTCCGGGCTTCAGGTCACCGCGACGCGCTTGGGCCGGTTGACCATTCGCTTGGCAATCACGGCGCCAAGCGCCAATGCCATTTCCAGCGCCAGATTGGGCTGGCGGTTCGACATTTCCGAGAAGCGAATGGGCGTCAGGCGCCAGACGCGCGCGGCGCCCGTGGCCACCACGTTGGCCGAGCGCGGCAGCCTGGAGAAGAAGGCTCCCTCGCCGACCACCGACCCCGGATTGAGGATCGCGAGCCGCATCTGGCCCCCCTCACCGATCAGGTGCACGCTGAGCGCGCCGCTCTCGATGAAGAAAATCGTGCGGTCGTTGGCGCCCTGGTCGATCAGCACCTGGCCGGCCGCCAGGTCGAAGGGCTGCAGATAGCTGGCCAGCGTTTCCCACTGCTGCGGATTGAAGGCCGGCGCAAAAGCGTCGTAACTCGTGTTCTGCGCGATGGCGCGGCAAAGATCCTGGATGTTCGATGACATGTTGCAAATCCTGCTGTGCGGGCTGAAGTATCTTCTATCGCTCTAAACTTCGCTGACAGAAGTCACAAGCCATAACACTTTTCGTTTACTTTCCGATACAGAAACGGGAAAAAATCACGCCCAGCAGGTCGTCCGCCCCAAATTCCCCCGTAATTTCGTTGAGCGCATTCTGCGCAAGGCGCAGCTCTTCAGCCAGAAGATCCAGCGCCTGCGCCCGCGCCGCGAGATGCTCCGCCGCCACGGCAACATGTTCTTCGACGCGCGACAGCGCCTGCACGTGGCGGGCCCGCGCGAGGTAGACGCCTTCCGGCACCGCCTGCCAACCCGCCACCTCGAGCAGGCGGCGCCGGAGCGTCTCGATGCCGAACCCTGTCCGGGCAGAAAGGCCGATGCCGGTATGCGGAGCGGCTGAAGGCGCCGCGTCCTGTTTGCTCCATACATCGAGCACCGGTACGCTCTCAGGCAGCTTCTCGCTCAGCAAGCGCATGATTTCGGCGTCCGCGTCCGCGTATTCCGGCCGCTCGGCGCGCGTCAGGTCATGCAGGAAGAGCACGGCATCGGCGCCCTCGATCTGACCCCATGCGCGCGCGACGCCGATCTGCTCGACCTCGTCGGCGCTGTCGCGCAGCCCGGCGGTGTCGGCCACATGCAGCGGCACACCATGGATCTGGATGGTTTGCGACACCACGTCGCGCGTGGTGCCCGGGATCGGGCTCACGATGGCGAGTTCGGCCCCGGCCAAGGCATTGAGCAGCGAGCTCTTGCCTGCGTTGGGCTGACCCGCGATGACGACCTTGATCCCCTCGCGCAGCAACGCACCCTGGCGTGCGCGCTGCTGGACCGCGCCCAGTTGGACCTGCAGCGACGCCAACTGGCCCTGGGCATCGGCCTTTTGCAGGAAGTCGACCTCTTCCTCCGGAAAGTCGAGCGTGGCTTCGACCAGCATGCGCAGGCGGATCAATGCGTCGCGCAGCGTGTGGATTTCCTGCGAGAACGCGCCCGAGAGCGAGCGCCCGGCACTGCGCGCCGCCGCCTCGGTGCTCGCATCGATCAGATCGGCGATCGCCTCGGCCTGCGCGAGGTCGATCTTTCCATTGAGGAAGGCGCGCTGGCTGAACTCGCCCGGTTCGGCCACCCGAAGGCCGGCGAGCCGCGGCCGGCCGGTTGCCGGATCGGTTTCGGCGGCGGCTTCCAGGCAGCGCGCGAGCAGCAGCTGCAGCACCACCGGTCCGCCATGCGCCTGCAGTTCGAGCACGTCTTCGCCGGTGAAGGAATGTGGCGCCGGAAAGTGGATGGCCAGCCCGTGATCGATGGCTGCCCCGCCGGCATCGCGAAAGGGCAGGTAGGTAGCTTCGCGCGGCTTGAGGTTTTTCGCGCAGACGGCCTCGATCAGTGGCGCCATCCGCGCGCCGGACACGCGCACGATGCCGACCGCGCCGCGGCCCGAAGCCGTGGCGACGGCGACGATCGGATCGGTGGTGCGGGCAAGCATGGGTGAGGATTCTTTCAGCAAAAAGGGCCGCTTCCGCGGCCCTTGTTCGAAATCGGCGCTCGGCGGCCGCTATTTGCCCAGCACGCCCAGGCGCTTGTTGATGAACCACTGCTGCGCGATCGACAGCACGTTGTTCGTGATCCAGTACAGCACCAAGCCGGCCGGGAAGAAGACGAACATCACGCTGAACGCGAGCGGCATGATCCACATCAGCTTGGCCTGCATCGGATCGGGCGGCGTCGGGTTGAGCCAGGTCTGGAACAGCGACGTGGCGGTCATCACGATCGGCAGGATGAACCAGGGGTCCGGCGCCGACAGATCCTTGATCCAGCCGATCCACGGCGCGTGGCGCATCTCGACGGAGGACAGCAGCACCCAGTAGAGCGCGATGAACACCGGGATCTGGACCAGGATCGGGAAGCAGCCGCCCATCGGGTTGACCTTTTCCTCGCGGTAGATGCGCATCATCTCCTGCTGCATCTCCTGCGGCTTGTCCTTGAGCCGCTCGCGCATCTCCATCACCTTGGGATTGATGGCCTTCATCTTCGCCATGCTGGCGTAGGCCTTGGCGTTGAGCCAATAGAACGCGGCCTTGAGCAGCACCACCAGCGCGACGATCGCCCAACCCCAGTTGCCGAGCATGCCGTGCAGCTTGTCGAGCAGCCAGTAGAGCGGCTTGGAGATGATCGTGAAGATGCCGTAGTCCTTGACCAGTTCCAGGCCCGGAGCGACGGCTTCGAGCGTCTTCTCCGCCTGGGGACCGACGAAGAGCTCGGCGTCGATCGCCTTGCTGGCGCCCGGCGCGAGCGGGCCGGTCGAAGTGATCATGCCGACCGCATAGAGGTTGGTGTCGACCTTGCGCGCGAAGAGGTCGCGCGGGATGCCGTCCTTTAGCAGCCACGCGCTGGCGAAGTAGTGCTGCACCATCGCCACGTAGCCGTTGGTCGATTCCTTGACGAAGTCCGCCTTGTTGTTCTCGATGTCCTTGAACTCGATCTTCTGGAACTTCTTGGCCTCGGTATAGACGGCCGGACCGGTGAAGGTCGAATAGAAGGACGACTCGCCCGGCGGCTTGTTGCCGTCGCGCACGAGCTGCAGATAGAGCTGCGGCGACACCGGTGCCGAGCCGGTGTTGACGATCTCGTGGCGCACTGCCATGTCGTAGGAGCCGCGCTTGAGCGTCCAGGTCTTGACCAGCTTGACGCCGCCCAGGTCGGGCGATTCGAAGCGCAGCACCAGTTCGTTGGCGCCGTCCTTCAGAGCGCGCTCGCCGGTGAAGGTCATCGGCGTCTTGTGCGTGGGGAAGGCGCCGCCGATCAGGCCGGTCTGCGCCACATAGAAGCGGTTCGGGCTCTGGTCGAGCAGGATGAAGGGCTTGTCCTTCTCGGTCAGGTCGTCGTGCTGGATGAATTCGCTCTGCACCAGCGAGCCGCCTTCGGTATCGAAGGTGAGCTTGAGCACGTCGGTGCTGACCACCACCTTCTCGCCTGCCGCAGGCGCCGTCGTCGTGCCGCCCGGAACGGCCGCGGCGCCGGTGCTGTTGCCGGCAGTGGCCGCGACGCTGGCCGGCGGCACCGCGCCCGGAGCGGCGCCGGCCGGTGCGGCTGCCGGTGCCGTCGCTGTCACCGGAGGCTTGGTCGACGGCAGGAAGGTGGGGTTCTTGCCGTTGTAGACCTGCCATTGGTCCCACAGCAGCACCAGCGAGAAGCCAAAAATCACCCACAGGATGGTGCGGCGGATATCGTTCATGAAGAAGACTTCTTGTCGTCGGAAGAGAGAAAGGAGAACAGCGAGCCCGAAGCCGGGGTCTGGCGCTGCGCCTTGGGGGGAACCGGATCGTGGCCGCCCTGGCACCAGGGCTGGCAGCGGGCGAGACGGCGTAGGGTGAGATAGCTGCCGGCGGCGGCGCCATGCTGCTCCAGCGCCTCGATCGCGTAGACGGAACAGGTGGGCTCGAAGCGGCAGGACGACCCCAGCCACGGACTCAGCAACAGGCGGTAGGCCTTCACGAGGCCGATCAGCAGGCGCCGCATCATGCGCGCGCCGCCGCAGCCCGCTCCAGCAGTTGCTGGAGCTCGGCGCGGACGGCGGCCTTGAGCTTGTCGGAGCTCGCGCTTACGAATTCCTTGCGATCGAAAGCAGAACGCAGGCGCACGACGTGCGCCGCGGGCGGCAAGAAAGCTTCGGAGGCGGCGCTCACTTGATAGATCTGGCGCTTGATGGCGTTGCGGGTGACCGCGCGGCGGGCCCAGCGTTTGGGGACCATTGCGCCGAGCCACACGTCCTGCGTTTCAAACAGTGGCGTGGCATCGGACTGCGCAGCGAGCGCGCAGCGGTGCAATGCGAAGTGGGCGGTGCGCGCCACGGTGGCACCTGCGAGTACGGCCTGGAATTGCGCGCGGGTCTTGAGCCGCTGCATGGGAGCCAACCGCAAAGCGCCGATGAACGAGAACGGCGGCAGCGGTACGACTGGCAACGGTAACTACAGCCGCCGTTAGACGGCGAGGCGCTTGCGGCCCTTGGCGCGGCGCGCGTTGATCACGGCACGGCCGCCGCGGGTCTTCATGCGGACCAGAAAGCCGTGGGTACGGGCGCGGCGGACTTTGGATGCTTGATAAGTGCGTTTCATGATGATTTTCCTGATTGACCCGGAGGCCGATTTTCCGACCCAGGGGCCCCGGGGGATTGCTGACTACCCCGAAACACACAAAGAGGTTTTCAGGGAAACCCGCGATTATCGCAAACATTCTGTGGAACAACAATCCGCGGCCGGTCTCACGCCGTTTTCGCGCTCGCCGCAACGGTGTGGATAAGGTTTTGACAAGTTAGAATCGACGGCCCATCACGGGTGCGACTATCCACAACACCAAAACGAAAAATGGCCGAGGGACACACCACATTTCAGAGCGCCCATGCCGAGTGACGGCGTCGGTGACAGCCTTTGGCAGGCCTGCGTCGACCAACTCGCGCAGGAGCTGTCCGAGCAGCAGTTCAATACCTGGATCAAGCCGCTGACCGCGAGGGTCGCGGACGATCTTTCGCGCGTCACTGTCTTCGTTGCCAACCGCTTCAAGCTCGACTGGATCCGGGCCCAGTACGCCGGCAAGATCGCTTCCATGGCCGAGAAGCTCTACGGCCAGCCGGTGATCATCGAGTTAGCGCTTGCTCCTCGAGAAATCGTTACCAGGCCTGTCTCGATGGCAATCGTCTCCGAGACCGACGTGCCACGCGACGTGGCCGGTCCGGGCGAGGACCTGAGCAGCACCGCCTTCAAGAACAGGCTGAACTCCGGGCTGACTTTCGATACGCTGGTCGAAGGCACTGCCAATCGGATGGCGCGCGCGGCGGCGATGCACGTGTCCGGCATGCCGGGCCATCTTTACAACCCGCTCTTCATCTACGGCGGGGTCGGCCTGGGCAAGACGCACCTGATGCATGCGGTGGGCAACCGGCTCCTTTCCGACCGGCCGGACGCCAAAGTTCTCTACATCCATGCCGAGCAATTCGTTTCGGATGTGGTCAAAGCCTATCAGCGCAAGACTTTCGACGAGTTCAAGGAGCGCTATCACTCGCTCGACCTGCTCCTGATCGACGACGTCCAGTTCTTCGCCAACAAGGATCGGACGCAGGAAGAATTCTTCAACGCTTTCGAGGCCCTGCTCGCCAAGAAGTCGCACATCGTGATGACCAGCGACACTTATCCCAAGGGCTTGGCGGACATCCACGAGCGGCTGGTCTCGCGCTTCGATTCCGGGCTCACGGTCGCGATCGAGCCGCCCGAGCTCGAGATGCGCGTGGCGATCCTGATCAACAAGGCGCGCGCCGAAAGTGCCGAGATGCCCGAGGAAGTGGCCTTCTTCGTCGCCAAGAACGTGCGCTCCAACGTGCGCGAGCTCGAAGGCGCGCTGCGCAAGATCCTCGCCTACTCGCGCTTCAACCAGAAAGAGATTTCGATCGCGCTCGCACGCGAAGCATTGCGTGACTTGCTCTCGATCCAGAATCGGCAGATCTCGGTCGAGAACATCCAGAAGACGGTGGCCGATTACTACAAGATCAAGGTCGCCGACATGTATTCGAAGAAGCGCCCGGCATCGATCGCCCGGCCACGCCAGATCGCCATGTATCTGGCCAAGGAGCTGACACAGAAGAGCCTGCCGGAGATCGGCGAGCTGTTCGGCGGCCGCGACCACACGACGGTGCTGCACGCGGTGCGAAAGATCTCGGGCGAGCGCCAGCAGCTTACCGAGCTCAATCAGCAGCTGCACGTGCTCGAGCAAACCCTCAAGGGCTGAGGAATGAGCGTCATCGCAGATTCACGAAAGCCTGTCAAAGGACAACTCTGGGGACAGTTCCGGCACAAGCAGCGGCTTGTCCACAGCCGTGGTGCGCAACCCGAAGTTGTTCGCCTTGGCGCGACAGCAGCAAAGCGCGGCTGCGCACAGCCAGCCGGCTCACCCAAGTGGCTGTCGGGAAAGCGGAAAATCGCCCTGTCCACAGCTCGGGGCGTCCCTTATCTACTACTACTAAGTTGAATTAAAGAAATAAGGAAGAGGTAAGACACATGATCGTTTTGAAGGCAACACAAGATAAAGTCCTCGCCGCGCTGCAGTCGGTAGCGGGCATCGTGGAGCGGCGCCACACGCTGCCGATCCTGGCCAACGTGCTGATCCGCAAGACCGGCGGCAACCTGCAGCTGACCACCAGCGACCTCGAGATCCAGATCCGCACGAACGCCGAGCTCGGCGGCGACGAAGGCAACTTCACCACGACCATCGGCGCACGCAAGCTGATCGACATCCTGCGCACCATGCCGGCCGACCAGACGGTGAGTCTCGAGTCGAGCGCCAGCAAGCTGGTGCTCAAGGGCGGCAAGAGCCGCTTCACGCTGCAGTCGCTGCCGGCCGAAGACTTCCCGCTGGTGCAGGAATCCGCCAATTTCGGCCCGGTGTTCAGCGTGCCGCAGAAGACGCTGAAAGACCTGCTGAGCCAGGTTTCGTTCGCGATGGCGGTGCACGACATCCGCTACTACCTCAACGGCATCCTCTTCGTGGCCGAGGGCAAGCAGCTGAGCCTGGTGGCCACCGACGGCCATCGCCTGGCCTTCGCATCGGCCATGCTCGACGTCGAGGTGCCGCGCCAGGAAGTGATCCTGCCGCGCAAGACAGTGCTCGAGATGCAGCGCCTGCTGTCGGACGCCGAGGGCGCGATCGAAATGCAGTTCGCCAACAACCAGGCCAAGTTCAGCTTCGGCGGCATGGAATTCGTCACCAAGCTGGTCGAAGGCAAGTTCCCCGACTACAACCGCGTGATCCCCAAGACCCACAAGAACAGCGTAACCTTGGGCCGCGCGCCGCTCCTGGCCAGCCTGCAGCGCACCGCGATCCTAACGAGCGAGAAATTCAAGGGTGTGCGGCTCAACATCGAGCCCGGCACCCTGCGCATCGCTTCGAACAACGCCGAACAGGAAGAAGCGCAGGATGAGCTCGATATCGACTACGGCGGCGACGCCATCGAAATCGGCTTCAACGTGACCTACCTGATCGATGCGCTGGCCAACATGAGCCAGGACATGGTGAAGCTGGACTTGGCCGATTCCAACAGCTCGGTGCTGATGACCATCCCCGATAACGCGTCGTTCAAGTACGTCGTGATGCCGATGAGGATTTGAAGCGCGAGCCCGAGAAAGACGGCGCCTGGCGCAGACAGCCCGCGGCATTCCGCGGGTTTGGTCTTTCAAGAGACGTAGAAAACCTGGTTCCCGAGAGAGAGAAAGATCCTGATGAGCGAAGAAAACAAGCCGGAAGTGCCGCACACCGAGCCGGTTTACACCCCCGAGATCGATAGCGCGATCCCGATCGAAGTGACACCGGCCGCGGACACCTACGGCGAAGGCTCCATCACGATCCTCGAAGGCCTGGAGGCCGTGCGCAAGCGTCCCGGCATGTACATCGGCGACACCTCCGACGGCACCGGCCTGCACCATCTCGTGTTCGAAGTGGTCGACAACTCGATCGACGAGGCGCTGGCGGGCTATTGCGACGACATCGTCGTGACCATCCACACCGACAATTCGATCTCCGTCACCGACAACGGCCGCGGCATCCCAACCGGCGTCAAGATGGACGACAAGCACGAGCCGAAGCGCTCGGCTGCGGAAATCGCGCTCACCGAACTGCATGCCGGGGGCAAGTTCAACCAGAACAGCTACAAGGTCTCGGGCGGCCTGCACGGCGTGGGCGTGAGCTGCGTGAACGCGCTCAGCAAGATGCTGCGCCTCACGGTGCGCCGCGAAGGCAAGGTGCACACGCTGGAGTTCAGCAAGGGCTTCGTCCAGAACCGCATCGTCGAAGTGGTGGGCGGCGTCGAGGTGTCGCCGATGAAGATCACCGGCGAAACGGAGAAGCGCGGCACCGAAGTGCACTTCCTGCCCGACGACGAAATCTTCAAGGAAAACGCCGATTTCCACTACGAGATCCTCAGCAAGCGCCTGCGCGAACTGAGCTTCCTGAACAACGGCGTGCGCATCCGCCTGCTCGACGAGCGCACCGGCAAGGAAGACGATTTCTCCGGTGCCGGCGGCGTCAAGGGCTTTGTCGAGTTCATCAACAAGGGCAAGACGGTCCTGCATCCGAACGTGTTCTATGCGATGGGCGAGAAGCCGGCCGACACCTACGGCGGCATTCCGGGCACGCACATCGGCGTCGAGGTCGCGATGCAGTGGAACAGCGGCTACAACGAGCAGGTGCTGTGCTTCACCAACAACATCCCGCAGCGGGACGGCGGCACCCACCTGACCGGCCTGCGCGCCGCGATGACGCGTGTCATCAACAAGTACATCGAAGAAAACGAGTTCGCCAAGAAGGCCAAGGTCGAGGTCACCGGCGACGACATGCGCGAAGGCCTGTGCTGCGTGCTCAGCGTGAAGGTGCCCGAGCCCAAGTTCTCGAGCCAGACCAAGGACAAGCTGGTGTCGAGCGAGGTGCGCGCGCCGGTGGAAGACATCGTCGGGCGGCTCCTCACCGACTACCTGCAGGAACGCCCGAACGACGCCAAGATCATCTGCGGCAAGATCGTCGACGCTGCGCGCGCGCGCGAGGCCGCGCGCAAGGCGCGCGAGATGACGCGCCGCAAGGGCGTGCTAGACGGCATGGGCCTGCCCGGCAAGCTGGCCGATTGCCAGGAAAAGGACCCGGCGCTGTGCGAGGTGTACCTGGTGGAGGGCGACTCCGCCGGCGGCTCCGCCAAGCAGGGCCGCGACCGGAAGTTCCAGGCCATCCTGCCCCTGCGCGGCAAGATCCTGAACGTCGAGAAGGCTCGCTACGAGAAGTTGCTGACCAGCAACGAAATCCTGACCATGATCACCGCGCTCGGCACCGGCATCGGCCGCGCGGGCGCGACCACGGCGGGCGGCGGCGCCGACGACTTCAACGTCGCGAAGCTGCGCTACCACCGCATCATCATCATGACCGACGCCGACGTCGACGGCGCCCACATCCGCACGCTGCTCTTGACCTTCTTCTATCGGCAGATGCCGGAGCTGGTCGAGCGCGGCCACATCTACATCGCGCAGCCGCCGCTCTACAAGGTGAAGGTCGGCAAGGAGGAGCAGTACCTGAAGGACGGGCCGGCGCTCGACGCCTTCCTGCTCAAGGTCGCGCTCAAGGATGCCAGCGTCGAAACCGGCGGCGACAAGTCGACCACGCTCGGCGGCGAAACCCTGGCCGAGCTGGCACGCAAGCACCAGCTGGCGGAGGCCGTCATCGCACGGCTGGGCGTGTTCCTCGATGCGGCCGCCCTGCGCGCGATCGCCGATGGCGTGTCGCTCGACCTCGACACCACGGCCAGCGCCGAAGCCTCGGCCGTCGCGCTGCAGAATAAGCTGCGCGAGCTCGACGCCGCAGGCGTTCCCGCCGAAGTGGCCAGCGAGTTCGACGTGCGCACCGACAAGCCGCTGCTGCGCATCAGCCGCCGCCATCACGGCAACATCAAGAGCAGCGTGATCACGCAGGATTTCGTGCACGGCGCCGACTATGCGGCGCTGGCCGCGGCCGCCCAGACTTTCCGTGGCCTACTGAGCGAAGGCGCCGTCGTCAAGCGCGGCGAGGGCGACCGGGCGAAGGAAGAAAAGGTCAACGACTTCCGCGAGGCCATGCGCTGGCTGATCGGCCAGGCCGAGAACGCCACCGCCCGCCAGCGCTACAAGGGCCTGGGCGAGATGAATCCCGCGCAGTTGTGGGAAACCACCATGGACCCCGCCGTGCGCCGTCTGCTGCGCGTGCAGATCGACGACGCGATCGAAGCCGACCGCGTGTTCACGATGCTGATGGGCGACGAGGTCGAGCCGCGCCGCGAGTTCATCGAGCAGAACGCGCTGCGGGCATCGAACATCGACGTGTGATTGCGAACCCGGCCCAGGGCCTGGTTCGTGAAATACCGCATGCCGTGCCGCCCGCCGATGCCGCTTCACGGCGCCAATCCTCGTAAACGCTATACCTAGCGCGACTCTTGCTAAGCACAATTCCGGCGGATTGGCGCCGTTTTTGGAGCGAGGACAGCAAGCGATGAAAGCAACCCGGTTTTGGTGGCCCCCTGTGGCCCTGGCTTTCCTTGGCGCATGGACTTCGGCGCACGCACTGACGACCAACCCGCCCATCCGCATGGCGCAGGGCATCGAATACATGTGCGGCGGAAAGAGCAGCGCCGAGGCGGCGTTCATGCGCATGGTCTCGCCGCGCTGGGCGGCGACGCTGGAGTTCTCGGTCAACCGCGCCAAACCGGGCGAGGTACCGGCCGACGTGAAGGTGGTGGTGCGCGAACGCTATTCGGGCCGGCCGGTAATGGAGGCCGTTTCGGGCGCTCCCTTCATGCTGGCGCGGCTCGACCCCGGCGCCTACGAGGTCGAGGCCACGCTGGCCGGGATCACGTTGCAGCAGCAGCTGGTCGTGTTCAACGGAATGGCGTCTCGCGCTGCCTTCGTCTGGCCATCCAACGTCGATTTTGCCGCCGCGACCGGGCAGCTCATGCCGGAGCAACAAGCCGCGGCGCGCACCAGCGACTGAGCGGTCTCGCGGATTCAGCTTCGCCTAAGTCTTGCCGCCCATAGTCCGGGCGTGGAGTGCACATGCCTGGCCTCCACCGATCTCATCAACCGGAGCAAGGAAACGGCAATGAAGAACACAACCCGGATCTGGCGGCCCGTGGCCGCCCTGGCAATCGGTGGCGCGTCGCTTTTCGGTGCGCTGGCGGCGCATGCGGCCTACAACCCGCCGATCCACATGACCAATGGCGTCGAGTACATGAGCGGCGGCATCAGCAGCGACGAAGCGGCACTGATGCAGAGCGTCGCTCCGCGATGGCCGGCGACCTTCGAATTCGCGATCAAGGACGGCACGCGCGCGGATTTCGCCGCCGACGTCTCAGTGACCGTGCGCGATGCCGCCGGCCGCGACGTGCTGGCGCACGTGACGGCGGAAGGCCCGTTCATGGTGGCGCGCCTCGAGCCCGGCCGCTATGAGGTGCAAGCCACGCTGGCCGGCCAGACCTTGAAGCAGGCGGTCGAGGTCCGCGCCGGCAGTCCGACCCGGACGCTCTTCCTGTGGCCAGCCGGCACGGACGTGAGCGCGCATTCGTGATTCCGCGGATCCTCGACGGCCGCGGCCTTTCGGCCCACATCCTGCCGACCTCGGCCACGATGATCGGCGTCTGCATGACGGTGCTGTCGATCGGCCACCTGCGTCCCGACGGCCACTCGCGCGTGCTGATCGACAAACTGCTCGCTTTCGACGCGCTGATCTTCCTGGCGAGCGCGGTGCTGTCCTTCGTGTCGATGCGTTCCCGGCATGAAGGATCGCGCCATGAGCGCCGAGCGGAACTGTTGTTTCTGGCCGGCCTCGCGATCCTGGCACTGGGTGCGGTCGCGATCGCCTTCGCCATCGACTGAGGCGCCATTTTCTTTGCTGGCACGCGCCTTGAATGTGAAGGCGGCGGCGCCCACATGCGGTGTCTGCACTGTGCGTCATTCTTCAAGGCCTCGATGCGGCTCCCGCCCCTGATTCTTCTCACCACGCTGCTGCACGCCTACATGGGCCTGCGGCTGCTGCCTGCGCTGGCGACGCTCACCGGCGCCTGGCCGCTGCTGCTGGCGGCGCTGGTGCTCTCGGCCGCCACCATGCCGCTGCCCTTTGTCGGTGCACGCTCCGCAGGCCGGCCGCCACTGGCCGATGGGTGGAAATGGCTCGGTCTCCTGAGCATGGGATGGTTCTCGTCGATGTTCGTGCTGACGCTGGCGCGCGACGCCGGCTTGCTGCTGACCTGGCTCGCCACCCTTCTCGGCGGCTGGACGATCGACTGGGCGCGCGGGCAGGCTTGGAGCGCGGCGGCGGTGCCGCTGCTGGCGACGCTGATCTCGCTGATCGGCTTCTTCAATGCGCGGCGCACCGCCGGCGTGGTGCGAGTCGATGTGCCGATCCGTGACCTGCCCGCCGGGCTGGACGGCTTCACGATCGCGCAGCTCAGCGACATCCATGTCGGGCCTACCATCCGGCGCGGCTACATCCAGCGCATCGTCGACGCGGTCAACGCGCTGGGCGCCGACATGATCGCGATCACGGGCGACCTGGTCGACGGCACCGTGGCCGAGCTGCGCGATCATGTCGCGCCGCTCGCGGGGCTGCGCGCGCGGCACGGCACATTCGTGGTGACCGGCAACCACGAGTACTACGCCGGTGCGCACGCATGGATCGACGAACTGCGCCGGCTCGGCTTGCGGGTGCTGCTCAACGAGCACGTGGTGCTGCAGACGCGCAACGTGAGGGGAGCGCAGACCGACGAGGAGGTGCTCGACAGCGCGTTGGTGGTCGCAGGCGTGACCGACTACACGGCAGCGCATTTCGATGCCGCGCATGCCAGCGATCCCCAGCGCGCGCTGCACGATGCGCCGCCGCTGGTGCGCACGCGCCTCTTGCTCGCGCACCAGCCGCGCAGCGCGCCGGCGGCGGCCGAAGCCGGCTACCAGTTGCAGCTCTCGGGCCACACGCATGGCGGCCAGTTCTTTCCGTGGAACCTCTTCGTGCCGCTGCAGCAGCCCTTCACGGCCGGGCTGCACAAGCTGCACGAGATGTGGGTCTACACGAGCCGCGGCACCGGCTACTGGGGGCCGCCCAAGCGCTTCGGCGCGCCTTCCGAAATTACCCTGCTGCGGCTAGTGCCGGCGGCTTGACGTTGCGCGCGGTGCCCAGGAGCGTGGCGCAGATGCGTTCCTCCCCGTTCTCGGCGATGGCGTAGACCTCCGCCGCGCAGACGGTGAGCAGCTGGCCGGCGCTCACCACGCGGCCGCGTGCGCGCACCGCGCGGCCCACGGCAGGTGCCACGAGCTTCAGCGTGGCGTCGACGGTCGCGTTGCTCCAGCCGTCGGGCAACACGGAGCCGGCGGCGGACACCGCGGCGAAATCGGCGACCGCGAAGATCGGTGTTGCCTGAAGCTGGCCCGGCCTGAAGGTGAGCGGCTCGGCGATCGGCAGTTCGATCTCGACCTGTCCCGGCGCGAGCTGCGTGAAGCGCAGGCCCAGCGTGCGCGCCATCGGCATCGCGAGCACGGCCTGTTCGATTCGTTGAAGCTGAGGGGTGCGGTTCATCTCTTGTCCTTCGAAGAGGGTGTGGTGGGGGCCTTCGGCCAGCGTGTCTTCCTCGGCGGCTTGCGCCGCTGGGCGCGCAGCCACGCCGCGTGTTCGATCACCTGCGCGCGCAGGGCCTGCAGCTCGGCGATCTGCGCGTCCAGCGCGGCCACGCGTTCTTCCAGGGCATCGGTCATGCGCGTGATGCTGAGACGGCCCGCGCGGTAGGCCGGCAGCAGCTCGCCGATCGCCGGCAGCGAGAAACCGATGCGGCGCGCCATCGCGATGAACACCACTTCGCGCCGCATCGACTCGGGATAGTCGCGGTAGCCCGATGCGGTGCGCGCCGGCAGCAGGAGGCCGAGCCGCTCGTAGTGGCGCAGCGCATGCACCGTGACGCCGGCGCGTTGGGCGAGTTCCGAGATCCGCATCGGCCCAAGGCTAGCAAGCCTCGCGTTGCGCGAAGCTTGAAGCGGGCCGAATTTCTTCAGCCGGCGAGCCGCCGCGCGTTCGAGGTGGCCTTGGCATGGATCGGCTTGAGCCCGCGCTGCGCGATGCGCGCGCCGGCGCTCGACAGCTGGGTCATCGTGGCGACCGATCGGGTGGCGGCACCGGCGAGCGCCCTGCCGTGCGCCTCGAACTCCGTCGGCGTGGTGCTGGTGCTGAGCGAAAAGAGCGCGATGGCGCCGCCCAGCCAGTGCTTCACCGCGCGGTTGACGAGCGCGAACTGGGTGCTGTGCAGCTGGTTCGCCATCGCCGCGCCCGATTCGCTCGCCGCCGCCAGTTTCTCGTGGCCCATCAGCTGCATCTCCGCCAGGTCCTCGGCGTTCGGCGAGAGGCCGGCCCGCGCAATGCGCTCGGTGCGCAGCTGGATCACCGAGCCTGAAGACAGCAGCATCTCGTGGGTCTTGAAGGCGACATCCACCCACAGCACGAGCGGATTGAAGAAGCGGGAAGAAGAGAAGCTGGGGGCCATGGGCGTTCTACGTGGAAAAGGTTCATCGACTATAGGCCTACCGATCACCCCTGTGCTGCACTGCAGCAATTCTTGCGCGATTATTTCTACCGCCTGAGCGGCGTCTTTCTTACGCAAGATACTTGCCGGCCAGCGCGAGATCGGCCAGCCACTGCGCGTAGGCCGATTCGCGTTCGGCCGGATCGCCGCGCAGCAGCGCCGACGGATGCAGCGAGACCAGCACCGGAAGCCCGCGCAGGCCGGTGTGCCAGCGGCCGCGTTCGCTCACGACGGCCACGGGGCGGCCGAGCAGCGCCCGCGCGGCGGTGCCGCCGAGCGCGATGAAGGCCTGCGGCCGCACTTGGTCGATCTCGCTTTCGAGCCATTGCAGGCAAGCTGCCACCTCGCGCTGCGCCGGCGTCTTGTGCATGCGGCGCTTGCCGCGCAGCTCGAACTTGAAATGCTTGACCGCGTTGGTGACGTAGAGCCGTTCACGCGCCCAGCCCAGCTGTTCGGCCGCCCGGTCGAACAGGCGGCCCGCCGGTCCGACGAAGGGGCGGCCCTGAAGATCTTCCTGGTCGCCGGGCTGCTCGCCGACCACCATCAGCATGGCGCCGACGGGCCCTTCGCCGAACACCGACTGCGTCGCGTTCCAGCCGATCGGACATTCCCGGCAGACGTCGGTGGCCTGGCGCAGCGCGGCGAGCGCCTTGGCCGGATCCGCCGGCAATTGCATTGGGCGTGGTCCGTTCATGCCGCTCCTCTTCGCCGTTGCGTACGCAGGCGCTTGGCGCGCACCTCGGTGAGCGCATAGGCCACGGTGGCGATGGCGAGCGGCAGCAGGTAGTAGATGGCGCGATAGGCCAGCAGCGCGGCGAGCAGCCGACTCTGCGGCAACTGGTGCGCGAGCAGCGCGACGAACACGGCTTCGAGCACGCCCAGGCCGGCCGGCACATGGGTGATCACGCCTGCCACGGCGCCGACCAGCAGCACGGAGAGCACATCCGAATAGGGCAGCTCCCGCTGCAGCAGGAACCAGATCACGCCGCCGATCAGCGACCAGTTGATGCAGGACACCAGCATCTGCAGCAACGCCATGCCCAGCGCGGGCGTCTCCAGCTCATGGCCGCGGATGTTCCAGACGTGCTCGCGCGCGATCGCGCACAGCGCCAGATAGGCCGCGGCCAGCAACAGCAGGCTCGCGCCGAGGATGCGCAGGCCGCCGCCTCCGATCTTCCAGTCGGGCGGCAGCGTCATCGGCCAGAAGCAGAACGCGGCGCCCGCGACCACCAGGTAGCCGAGCCAGTTGGTCAGCATGCTGAAGCCGAGCACCCGCGTGATGGTGAGGCCGCCCAGGCCCAGCCGCGAATACAGGCGGTAGCGGAAGGCCACGCCGCCGATCAGCGCGCCGAGGTTGAGGTTGAAGGCATAGCTGATGAAGGTCACGCCCATTACCGCGCCGGTGCCCAGCGTGTGGCCCGTCATGTGGCGCCCCAGCAAGTCGTAGCTGCTGTACAGCGCGAAGCTGCAGGCGGCGAGGGCGGCCGCGGCGAGCAGCATCGGCAGCGGGATCTGGCCGACCGATTCGAAGACCTCGCCCCAGTCGATGGAGCGCGCCTGCCGCAGCAGCAGCCAGGCGACGAGGCCGAGAAAAACCCAGGTGCCGATCCGCTTCGTCCAGATCCACCAGGCGTGGCGTTGCGAGCGGTTCACGCCGTGTCCGTCTGCGTCGCGCCGCCGCCGCGCGGCGCGGGCGCTTCGAGTGGGTGCAGCCGCGGGGCGTGGCGCGGCAGCCAGCCGATCCACGATGGATACCAGCGCAGCAGGTGGAAGAGGAAGAAGCTGCGCACCAGCCGCCAGCCGCTCCATTCGGTGAGATCCGAGGTCTGGATCTGCTGGCAGTGCTCGCGCGTCAGCCGATCGAGCCGCTCGCTCATCACCTGGTTGAAGGCGCGGTCGCGCACGACCACATTCGCTTCCAGGTTCAGCGACAGGCTCAATGGATCAAGATTGCTGGAGCCCACTGTGCTCCACTGTTCGTCCGCCAGCGCGACCTTGCCGTGCAGCGGGCGCTCGCAGTATTCGTAGATGCGCACGCCGGCGTGCAGCAAGTGGTGGTAGAGCATGCTGGCCGCCGTCTTGACGATCGGCATGTCCGGCTCGCCTTGCAGAATCAGCCGCACGTCGACCCCGCGGCGCGCCGCGCGCCGCATCTCCTTGATCAGCCGGTAGCCGGGGAAGAAATAGGCATTGGCGATCACGATGCGCTGCCGCGCGCTGCGGATGGCGGCGCGATAGTGGCGCTCGATGTCGTTGGTGTGGCGGCGGTTGTCGCGCGTGACGAACTGCACCTCGGCATCGCCGGCCGGCGCGTTGGCTTGCGGCGGTGCCGCGCGCAGGCGGCGCCTGAACCAGCCGCGCCCCTTGCCGCCGATCGCGATCGCGCGCAGCACGAAGCGGTGGATCTCGGTGACGATCGGGCCCGCGAGCTCGACGGCGTAGTCCTGCTTGGCCTTGGGGCCGAAGTCCATCAGGTGGTCGGCGGAGAAGTTGATGCCGCCGACGAAGGCGCGCGTGCCGTCGACCACCGTGATCTTGCGGTGCATGCGCCGGAAGACGTTGAGCCGCTGGCCGAGAAAGCGCTGGCCCGGATCGAAGACGCGCACCTTGACGCCCGCCGAGGTCAGCCCCTCGATGAATTCGGGCGACAGGTCCGGCGAGCCGAAGCCGTCGACCATCAGATCCACCTTCACTCCGCGCAGGGCCGCGGCGCGCATGGCGCCATGAAGCTCCTTGCCCACCTTGTCCTCGAACAGGATGAAGGTCTCGACGATCACCTCGCGCTGCGCGTGGCGGATGGCGTCGACCACGCGCGGGAAGAACTGCTCGCCGTTCTCGAGCAACTCGACGCGATTGCCCGCAATCCAGCGATTGGCCATGGCTACAACTCGATCTCTGCCACCAGCGGCGCATGGTCCGACAGGTGCGACCAGGGCCTGCGCGGCAGCACGACCGGCGCGTGCACGCCGGCATTGCGCACGTAGATACGGTCCAGCTGAAGCAGCGGAAAGCGCGCCGGGAAGGTCTTCGCCGCGCTGCCGTTGGCCTGCACGAACACCTCCCGCAGCGATGCGCCCTGTTCGAGGATCTCGTGCGCGCGGGCGCGCCAGTCGTTGAAGTCGCCGGCCACGATCAGCGGCGCATCGGCCGGCACCTCGTCGCGCACGATGTGGCAGAGCAGCTCGAGCTGCTGCAGCCGATGAGGCTCGGCCAAGCCCAGGTGGGCGCAGATCACGTGCACGTCGACCGGCCTGCCGGGCAGGCGCAGCACGCAATGCAGGAGCCCGCGCTTCTCGGGGCCCGCGATCGACACGTCGTGGTTCTTGAAGTGGACGATCGGAAACTTCGACAGCACGGCATTGCCATGATGCCCCTTGGGATAGACCGCGTTGCGGCCATAGGCGAACTGAGGCCACATGGTGTCGGCCAGGAATTCGTAGTGCGGCGCCTCCGGCCAGTTGTCGACCTTGCGTGAATGGCGCGAATGAGTCCCGAGCACCTCTTGCAGGAACACGACGTCGGCGCCTACCGTGCGCACCGCCTCACGCAACTCCGGCAGGATGAACCTGCGGTTGAGCGCAGTGAAGCCCTTGTGGGTGTTCACGGTCATGACCTTGAGCGAGGTGGGCAAGGCCGTCACGCCGGCCGAAGGAGAGGAGGGCTTCACGTACCTGGTTGTAAGCCGAGGCGTGCCACCCGGCTGTAGGAGCGTGCCACCTCCTTTGCCGGCCTGCGCAGTGCGGCGGCGAGTTCCTACAGGCGGGCCTGTCCCATCCCCACATCGGCGGGATGTCCGGGCTCCTACGGTGAATTCAGAGTCCGGAGAAAGGGCTCATGTTTTTGTTGAACTCACCGAGACAAGGACCTCACCATGAAGCATGGTTTCATTGCCGCCACGGCACTCGCCGGCCTGATGGGCTTCGCGGGCGCCACCATCGCACAGACTACCTCGATACCGGCCCAGCCCGACCCGGCCAAGGGCGGCCAGGCCAGCACCAAGACGCCGGCAGGCGTCGCCAATCCGACCCAGCGGCCCGACGGCAGCGATCCGGCATCGCGTGACGCCGTGAAGTCCGAGGCACGCGCCCACAACCGCAACAACGCCAACAACCCGGTGCCGAAAGGCGAGGCGACCACGACGGTGAACAGCCAGCCCAACGCAATGCCGAGGCCGACCGGCGAACAGTCGCGCACGGACGTGAGCCAGCAGGCGCGCAAGGTCAAGCCCCGCTTCGGCGAAAAGGGCGAGCGTCCGGAAGTCCCAACCAACCCGACGAACAAGACCGGAACGCCGCAATAGGTGCGAGCCGAGCACAAAAAAAGCCCGCAGCGATGCGGGCTTTTTCGTGTGCGTGGATCGCCTAGCTCTTGGCAGGCTCGCCATGGCCATGGCCATGGTGGCGGTGGCCGTGTCCGCGATGGCCGAAGCGCATGCCTTCCGCATCGAAGGTCTTCTGCTGCTCGGGCGTGAGCGCCGCATAGAAGCTGCGCGTGGCATCGATGCGCTTGGCGAACCTCGCGCTGCGTTCCGCGTGGCGCGTCTGCATCAGATCCAGGCGCTGCGGCGTCGTCATCTTGGCCAGCTCGGCGCGGTCCGGGCGGCCTTGGCCGGCGGCGCGGGCCGGCGGCTGTTGCGCCGTCGCGAAGTTGCTCCACGCGCCTTCCTGGGCCGGGGTGAGCTGCAGCTTCTGCTTCAGCGCGGCCAGGCGCTCGGCGCGATGGGCTTGCATGCGCTCGAAGCGCTTGGCGCGGTCCATGCGCTTGGCTTGCGCCGGGGCCTTGGAGGCGCCCACCTGTGCCTCGGCGGCCGGCGGCGCCGGCGCCGTGAGGGGCGCCTGGGCGAAAGCACCGGACGAGGCGAAAGTGGCAGAGGCGAGCAGGCCGGCCAGGAGAAGCCTTTGACGAGACGAAATCATGAGAGTGCTTCCTTTCGAAGAAGCCCGCCGCCGATGGGCAGCAGGTGAGAGGAAGTGTCGAAGCGCTCTGTATCCCGGCCGTACGCTCTGCGTTGTGCCCGCGTAAAGAAAGATTTCGGCGCGTAGCAGCCCGGGGCGCGCTACTTCGGCCGCGGCGGCGCCAGGCCGGCATCGGGCACCTCGAGCCGGCCCGCGCGCAACTGGCCCACCGCGCGGGCAACCGCACGCGCGACGTTGCGCACTTCTTCCTGCACCCCAGTGTCCTCGTCGAGTGCGTTGTGGCTGGTCGCGTAAGGGGCGTAGTAGCCGATGTAGCGGTCCAGCCGCGCTTGGGTGCCGGCATCGACCAGGCCCATCCAGTCGAGCCAGTCGCTGAGATTGCGGCGCAGGTTCTCGACGCCGGCGACGTCGCCGTGCACCACGAGGCCGTAGGCGCGGCCCGCCAGGTGCTTGGGATAGTCCCAGCCCTTGAGTTCGATCGCCTTGGCCTCGTCCGGCTTCTTGCCATGGGTCGAGGTGGGGTCTGGATTGCCGCCGTCGGCGCAGACCAGTCGATCGGCCATGAGCTTGAGCGGGCTGCTTGCCTGGTACCAGTGCGTCGGGGTGAAGAGGATCACGCCGTGCGCGGCCACCCAGCGTTCGTAGATCTCGTTCATCCAGTCGCCGGTCTGCCGCAGCGAATGATTGGGGTAGCAGCTGCAGGGCCAGTGGCACAGCGGCATGGCGGTCGAGACGCAGCCTTTGCAGGGGTGGATCTGGCGTCCGTACTCGGAGGTGAGCAGGCTCAGGTCGAGCACATCGCAATCGATCTGCTCGTCTTCGAGCACCGGCCTGGCGAGCTGCAGCAGGCGATGCGTCTTCGAGATCTCGCCGGGGCAGGTGCCGTCGTTGCGCGGCGAGCCGTTGACGAGCAGCACGCGCGATCTTGTCTCCGGCCTGCTCCATGCGGCCTGTGCGCGCTCGATGCGCGCCTTGGCCTCGAGCCAGTCGACCGAGAGCTCGTAGTCGGGGTCCGCATAGCCGGGGCCGGCCTTGCGCGTCACCGGCGCCTTGCGGCTTTCCTGGTAGGCCTCCCACGCGATGACTTCGATGCGATCGAGCGCTTCGGCCTCGGCCTGGAAAGCGGGGTCCCGGTAGGACTGCATGAAGCGCTCGTGGAATTCGGCGCGTTCGAGCGTGGGCGGCGCCTGGCCCTTGCGGACTTCGGTCATTGATGCCATCTAAGCAGAGCGGTTGCCCCGCGCAGCACCGTGCCGAACGCGAGCTGCCGTAGGCGCACGACTACAAGTCCGTGCAGCGGCAAACCGCGGCGCGCGTAGCGCGGCCCGTTCGTGGAACACCGCGGAACCGGCTTCGCCGGGCCGCTGGTGGTGCCCCCGGGCGAGGGGGTTGGCGGACCACACGAAGTGGGGGGAGCCTGGGGGGAGAGCTACAACTTGCCGCTCTGGAAGTCGTGCACGGCCTGCGTCAGCTGCTCGCGCGTGTTCATGACGAAAGGGCCGTATTGCGCGATCGGCTCGTGCAGGGGCTTGCCCGCGATCAGCAGCACGCGCGCCGGACTGTGGTTGGAAGCGGGCGCATGCAGCAGCACGCCGTCGCTTTCGGAATCGTTGGCGAGGATCGCCATGCGCTTGGTCGGGATCTCGCTGCTCCCGATGAAGAGCGATTCGCGAAACACGTAGAGCAGCGCATTGCGGTCGGGCGACAGCGGCTGGGCGAACTCGGCACCGGGCGGCAGCGTGAGATCGAGGTAGAGCGGCTCGGTGTGCTCGCGCTGTACCGCGCCCTGGATGCCGTGGCTTTCGCCCGCGATCACGCGCACGTGCACGCCGGCCGGTGTGCGGAACTCGGGAATCTCGTCGCTCTGGACGTCGCGATACCAGGGTTTGCGCATCTTGTCCTTGGCGGGCAGATTGAGCCAGAGCTGGAAGCCTTCCATCAGTCCCTCTTCCTGTTCGGGCACCTCGCTGTGCACGAGGCCGCGGCCGGCCGTCATCCACTGCACGCCGCCGCTTTCCAGCAGGCCTTCGTGGCCTTCGCTGTCGCGGTGTCGCATGCGGCCCGCGATCATGTAAGTCACTGTTTCGAAGCCGCGGTGCGGATGGCTCGGAAAGCCGCCGATGTACTCGCCCGGGTTGTCGCTGCCGAAGGCGTCGAGCATCAGGTAGGGGTCGAGCCGCTGCTGCAGCGTCTGCTGCAACACGCGCGTGAGCTTGACGCCGTCGCCGTCGCTGGTGGAGACACCGGCGACGATCTGGTCGATGCCGCGCGGCTGGGCCAGCGTCACGGGCTCGACATGGTGAGGGGTGCGTGAGGTATTCGAAGTGCTCATGCAGCCCATGGTGGCACGGAGCGGAGACCGCGTCAGGGGTGGGGCTGCCGGCCGGCGCCCGGCTGCTCGCTTCAGGGTGGCGCGAAGCGCGCGTTGGCCACGTTCTTGATCAGCGCCTCGCGCTGGTACCGCGTGATGCCCCGCATGCCCTCGGCCACCGACCTGGCGCGCTCGCTGTCGATCTTGCCCTCGCGCTGCCACTTCTCGACCGCCAGGCCCGGATTGGTCAGCATCGCGGCCAGCCAGACCGCCTGGGCCGGCTCGAGGTTGCGCGCGCTGCGCTTGAAGTAGCGGCGCGCCGCGGCCTCGGCGCCGCAGAGATCGCGGCCCCAGGGCGCGTTGTCGAGGTAGAGCTGCAGGATGCGCGCCTTGCCCAGGGTCTGCTCCATCTCGACCGCATAGAGCAATTCGCGCAGCTTGCGATCGGCGCTGCGTTCGCTGCCGGCCGCGAGCAGCCGCGCGAGCTGCTGCGTGAGCGTGCTGCCGCCGCGCTCCACCTGGCCGGCCTTCTGGTTGGTGTCGATCGAGGCGGTGAGCTCGGCCAGGTCGTAGCCGGGGTGGCTGAAGAAGCGCTGGTCTTCGGCCGCGATCACGGCGCGCGCGAGCCAGCTGTCGTTGGCCAGCCGGGCGGGCGCACCGCAGCTGCTGCGGGTGTTGAGCATGGCCTCGGTGCCCAGGCCCTCGACCGTGAACTGCGCGATGCGGGGGTGCAGCGAGAAGCTGCCGGCCGGCAGATCGACCTGCGCGCGCAGGCTCAGCGTGCCGCCGATGCGTGCCTTCTGCAGCTCGGGCAGCTCGGGCGCCAGCACTGTGTACCAGCGCGCGATCGGGGCCTCGGGCGCATCGATGTGCAGCTGCAGGGTCTTCTGCGTGAGCCGGCCGTCCCAGCGTGCGCGCAGCACGTTGTCGCCCGCCACCGTGGACACCGTGGTCGCGGCCGGTGCGACTTCGATCGTGCCGTTGAGCGAGCCGGCGTCGCGCCGCGCCGTGACCAGCAGGCTGTCGAGCCGGATCGGCGCGCTGCCGAGCGCCGGCACCGAGGCGCTGCAGGGCGCGCAGCGAAGTTCGAGCGTGGCGGCGGGCTCGTTCCAGCCGAAGCGGACGACGCCATGGCGCGTGGCCAGCGAGTGGCCGTCGAGCCAGGGCGCGAACCACGAGGAGGTGGCGAGGCGGATCGCCGTGGGAACGCCGACGTCGAGGCTGAAGGGGCCGGTCTTGACGCGGGTCGGCCACTCGTCGGGGCCGGGCGCGAGCGCCAGTTTCACGACCAGGTAGATGGCCACCACGGTTGTCAGAACCAGGGCCAGAACCGCAAAAAGCAGGTAGAGCAGCGCCTTCTTCAAAAAAATGTCTCTCACTCGATCGGTCTTGCCAGGGTCACAGCCTGCCACGGGCCGCGGGATCGGCCGCTCGCTGCGGCCCAGTACCAAGCTGAAGTGTCGGTGAAAGCCGCACCTTCGGCGTCGACGATGCGCTCGCAAACGCGCAACTTTTGCGCACCGGGGCCTTCGGTGATGAAACAACGCCACAGTCGGCCCTGGGCATCGCGCGAAAGGTGCTCGCGCTCGATGCGATAGCCGAGAGCGCGGTAGCAGTCGGCGGCCGGATGCAGCATGCGGGTGGGCGCGTTGACCTCGCGCAGCACCAGCGTCTGCCGGCCGTCGGTCAGGCGCGCGATCGCGCCGGGAAAGCGCTCGGCGAAACGCCGCTCGACTTCGCTCAGGGCCAGCGGGCGCAGCGCGGCGCCGTCCCATTGGCTGGGCCATTCGTGAAAGCTCGCGGTCCTGGCCGGCGCGGCTTGCGGGCGCAGCGCGAAGGCAGCCGACCAGACGAGGCACAGCCCCATGACCAAGGCGAAGACCGCCTTGTGCGCAATGCGGTTGACGAATCGGTTGGCAAAGAAGCGTTCAAGAAAGAGCGGTGTCGACACGGCGAGCTCCTGCGGAAGTGATCAGGCCGGGGATGGCGGCGGAGACGAAGCGCGCCTGCGGCCGGCGCGCCGGCGCCATCACCCCAGCGATGCCGCCGCACACCAGCGCGAGCACGGCCAGGCCGAGCGCCTCGTGCAGCCAGGGCGCGAGCGCGAGGCCCGCGCCTTCGAAGCCGACCAGCACGCTGTTGCGCGCGATATTGCCGCCCAGTACCAGCAGCCCCACGGCGGGCAGCCGGGCCAGGAAGCTGCGGTCGCCGCGCCGTGCCCAGAGCGCGACGGCACAGGCCGTGAAGTAGCCGAGCCAGACCATCTGCACGCCGGAGCAGGGCGCGTCGACGATCACCAGCCGGCCGTCGACCAGCAGGCTGGTGCCTTCGCGCGCCACGCTGAAGCCCGGCGCCAGCAGCCAGCGGCTGGCCTCGGCCGTGATCACGCGCAGCGGATAGCCGGCATAAAACTGCAGCGAGGAGAGCAGCGGCAGCGCGAGCACCGCCAGGCCGACAACCGGCAGCACCGCCACGCGCCTGGGCAAGAAGGCCAGCAGGCCGGCGGCCAGCGCCAGGACCGCGATCAAGCCGGCGGCGAGCGGCGGCAGCGCGGGCACCACGCCGGACCCGGTGCGCAGCAAGGTCGCGGCCAGCGTGCCGGCGCTCGCCAGCGCGAGCCAGCCGAGCCGGGGCGCGGCGCGCAGCGAATGCCGCAGCTTCCAGGCCAACACGGCCAGCGCCGCGAGCGCGAGCAGGCCGAGTGGATCGTCGGAGCCGTCGCGCAGGCGCCGGGCCATCCAGAGCCAGGTCGGCATCAGCGCGGCGGCCTGCAGCGCCAGCCAGGCGGTGGCCGGTGCGCGGTCGAGCCGGATGCCCCAGTCGAAGACGCGGGGATGGGTTTGGGCGAGTCGAGCCAGCGTCATCTCGCGGTCCTCAAGCCGTGAGGCGCCGGCTGTCATGGCGCCGGGCGCGGCGGCGCAGCATGGCCAGCATCGACAGCACGATCGCGATCGCGCCCAGGGTTTCGGGCTCGGGCGTGCTCGGCACTGCGACGCCCAGGCTCTGGCCTTCGCCCAGCGCGAGCTCGCCCACGCCCTTGGGCAGCGGCTGCGGCTGGTCGACACTCGTGCTCGCCTGCGGCGCCACGTTGCGCACCACCTTGTCGACCGCAATGAAGCTGGTGTATTGCGTGAGCAGGCCGTAGCGCAGGCCGAGCTCGGTGATGCGCTGCTTGAAGGCATCGCCGCCTTCCAGCGCTTCTTGATCGCTCAGGCTCGCGATGCGGTGGCGGGCCCAGAGGCTGCGCAGCGCGGCCGCGTCCTGCCGCGTCGCATTGTCGATGCGCAGTTCCTGGCGGTATGGGCCTTCGGCGCTCTGGCCTTCGATGATGACGCGGCCCTTGGCTTCGCCGCGCCACTTGCCGAACACGATCACCGGACGTTCGCCGAGCACATCGGGCAGCACCTGCGGCTCCACGTCGTACACGTCGAGGCCGCCGAAGGTGGCTTTCACGTTGGTGAGCACGGGCGACTCGACCATGCGCTTGAAGCGCGCCGCCTGCTCGGGCGCCTGTACCGGATCGGTGATGATGAAGGGCTCGCCCATGCCGGCGCGGGCCAGGCCTTCCATCAGGTGGCGGTTGACCGAGCTGCCGATGCCGAAGGCGAAGACGTTGGCGCGGCCGAGGTTCTTGCGCACCAGCTCGAAGGCTTCGCGCTCGACCGTCACGTAGCCGTCGGTCACGACCACCACGGTGCGCGACACGTTCTCGGCCTTGGGCTCGGCATAGACGCGCTTCAGCGCCGGGATCAGCTCGGTGCTGCCGCTGCCGTTGTACTTCCTGATGGTGGACAAGGCCTGCTCGATGTTGGCGTGGGTCGCCGGCACCGATTGCGGCGAGAGCATCTTGTTGCTGCCCGAGAACAGCAGGACGTTGAAGGTGTCGCTCGGACGCAGGCCGCCGATCAGTCTTTCGAGGACGGCCTTGGCCGTGTCGAGCGGAAAGCCGTGCATCGAGCCCGAGATGTCGACCACGAAGATGTAGTCGCGCCCGAGAATCGTGTTGGCCGCGACCGACTTGGGCGGCTCGACCATCGCGAGGAAGAAGTTCTCGGCGTTCTCGCCCTGGCCCTTGTAGAGCATCAGGCCGGATTCGATCTTCTCGCCGGCGAGACGGTAGTCGAGCACGAAGTCGCGGTTGTTGGCGGGCTCGCCGCTCTGCGTCAGCGCCACGTCGGCATGCTGATCCTCGTTGGTCTTCCGGATGTCGATCGCATGCGTCGCCGAGCGGATTTCCTTGATGCCGAGCGGCGTGTCGAGCGCCATCTTGAGCTTGAAGGCGGCGTTCGGCGCCACGCCGTCGCGCAGCGTCGGCTGCGCCACCCACTTCGCGTCCTTGTTCGCCGACTGCGGGCTGTTGTAGCGCGGGCCGACGACCGTCGGAAACACGAACTGGTAGTTGCCTGCCTGCGGCACCAGCAGCTCGGTGTAGCGCAGCTCGACCTTGACGTCATCGCCCGGCAGGATGTTCGCGACGTTCATCTGGAACACATTGGGCAGGTGCTGCTCCAGCAGCGCGGCGGTCTTGCCTTCCTTCTTCGCGGCGTCGTAGTCGATGCGCGCCTGCTGCTTCTCGCGGATCTGCGCGGTGATCAGGCGGTCGGCGAGCCGCACGTTGAGGCCGCCGACCGCGGCCCTGGTCGAACCCGGGAACACGTACTTCGCCTCGATCGCACGCGAGCCCTCGTTGCGGTAGGTCTGCGTGACCCGGACGTCGGCGATCACGCCCGAAATCTTCACGTCGACCTCGGTGCTCTTGAGCGGCAGCCGGTCGACCGAAGGATCGTCGCTCTTGACGAAGAAGTAGGGGCTCTCGGTCGCGAGGCGCGGGCCGGTCGCTTGCTGCGCGTGCAGCGGCCGGGCGACGAGCAGCAAGAAGCAGCTGCTTGCGAGACCCAGCGTCGCGAGCCAGAGCCAGCGGCCGGGGCGGGGTGTGGTGGCTTCCATGGTGGTGATCCGGTGGTCGTGCAACGGTGCACGGCAGCCACTGTCGAGCGCGGACTCGAAGTCAGTGGGAAGCCTGTTTGAAGCGAATCGCGCTGTGTGAAGTCCGTGTGAAGTGCGCGGGAGGCCGCACTTCACATGCGCTTCGGATGGCGGCGCGAGCATCGCCGCATCGTCATCGACGAAGAGAGATTCCCATGCTTCAGACACTTAGAAATTCCGTGCTGCTCAAGGTCTTCGGCCTGCTGGCCCTGACCGTGCTGCTGTGCATACCGCTCGGCCAGATCGAGTCGCTCAACCGCGAGCGCGGACGCAGCCAGCAGGAGGCGGCGCGGGAGCTCGCCGCCACCTATGCCGGTGCGCAGACCGTGATAGGCCCATTGCTGGTCGTGCCCTACGTGGAGCGCTGGATGGAGCCGCTGCGCGATGCGCAGGGCCGGATCGTCGGCCAGGAAGCGCGCAGCAAGGAGATGGCGCACCTGGTGTTCCCCGACAAGCTGCACATCGAGGGCAGCCTGGCGCCGCAGGAGCGCTACCGCGGGATCTTCAGGATTCCGTTCTACACGCTGAATGCGTCACTGGCCGGCGCCTTCGGGGCCTTCGATCCGGCCACGCTGCCTTCGAGCGAGAAGGGCTCGACGATCGAGCTCAAGCCGCCTTACATCGCCTTCAGCGTCAGCGACCTGCGCGGGCTCGACGGTTCCCCGGCGCTGCAGGTCGGCGCCGAGACGCTGCGCTTCCAGCAGCGCCTGCCGGGCCTGGCCGACGAGGCCTGGCTCGCGAGCGGCATTCATGCGCCGCTTGCGGGCAGCGCGCTTGCGGCCTGGCAGGCGAAGCAGCCGCTGCCCTTCCAGCTCGAACTCGGGCTGGTCGGGCAGGAGAAGTTGTCGATGGTGCCGATCGGCGAGGAAACCACCGCGCACCTGACATCGCCCTGGGCGCATCCGAGCTTCGGCGGCCGCTTCCTGGCTTCGGAGCGCACCGTGACGGATCGGGGTTTCGATGCGCGCTGGCGCGTCTCCGCGCTCGTGACTTCGGCGCGCGAGGAAGTGCGCAGCGGCATGAAGGGTGCCAATGCGCCTGCAGCGCTGCAGAGCTTCGATGTCTCGCTCGCGCAGCCGCTCAACGTCTATTCGATGTCGACGCGAGCGACCAAATACGGCCTGCTGTTCATCGGCCTGGTGCTGATGGCGGCTTTCATGTTCGAGCTGTTCCGCAAGCTGCGTCTGCATCCGGTGCAGTACGGACTGGTCGGTCTCTCGATCGCGCTGTTCTTCCTGCTGCTCCTGGCGCTGTCGGAGAAGGTGGCGTTCTGGCTCGCCTATGCCGGCGCGGCGGGTGCCAGCGTGCTGCTGCTTGCGGTGTACTTCAGCGCGGTGCTGGGCGGCTGGCAGCGCGGCGCCTCCTTCGGCGCCTTCGTGGCGCTGCTGTACGGCGCGCTGTACGGGCTGCTCGCGTCGGAAAGCAATGCGCTGCTGCTCGGGGCCTTGCTGATCTTCGGCATGCTTGCCGTGCTGATGCTGGCGACGCGCAAGGTCGACTGGTATGCCTTGTCGACGGGAAGCGGCAAGCCCGCTGCCGCTGCTGCCGGAGCGCAGCCATGAAGGCCGGCTTGCGACGCGTCCTGTTCTGGGGCGCCATGGTAGCGGCAGGCGGCGCGGCCGCGCTGGTGTGCGCCGCCGGCATCGCCGTGGCGGTGATCTATCCGAATCTGCCGGATGTCTCGGAACTTTCCGACTACCGGCCCAAGCTGCCGCTGCGGGTCTTCACTTCCGACGGCGTGCTGATCGGGGAGTTCGGCGAGGAACGGCGCCAGCTTGTTCCGATCGCCGAGATGCCGGAGGCGCTGAAGAACGCGGTGGTCGCAGTCGAGGATGCGCGCTTCTACGAGCATGGCGGCGTCGATGCCAAGGGCCTGCTGCGCGCGGTGCTCGCGAACCTGCTGCACGGCACGCGCCAGGGCGCCTCCACCATCACGCAGCAGGTGGCGCGCAACGTCTACCTGAGTTCGGAGCGCACGCTGACGCGCAAGGCCTACGAGGCGCTGCTCGCGTTCCGGCTCGAAGAGCGGCTCAGCAAGGACCAGATCCTCGAGATCTACCTGAACCAGATCTTCCTCGGCCATCGCGCGTACGGCTTCGCGGCGGCTGCGGAGGTTTATTTCGGCAAACCGCTCGCGGACATCACGCTCGCCGAAGCCGCCATGCTGGCGGGCCTGCCGAAGGCGCCCGATGCGAACAATCCGGTGAAGAATCCCCGCCGCGCGCGCGCCCGCCAGTTGTACGTGCTCGATCGCATGCAGCAGGTCGGCGCCATCACCGCCGCGCAGGCGGCGGAAGCGAAAAAGGAGGCGCTGCATCTGCGCGACCCCTCCGAGCCGAAGCGCCTGCATGCGGAATACGTGGCCGAGACGGTGCGCCAGCTGATGTATGCGCAGTACGGCAGCAGCACCTACACGCGCGGCCTGGAGGTCCATACCTCGCTGGTCGCGGCCGACCAGGCGGCCGCGTACAAGGCATTGCGCCGCGGCATCATGGACTACGAACGGCGCCAGCCCTATCGCGGGCCCGAGCGCTTCGTCGATCTGCCTGCCGATCCGGCCGAGCTCGACGATGCCGTCGATGAGGCCCTGGCCGAGCATCCCGACAACGACGATGTTCTCTCCGCTGTGGTGCTGCAGGCTGGCGCGAAGGAGGTCACGGCGGTGCGCGCCAACGGCGACGAACTGCGGATCGCGGGCGAGGGCCTGCGCCTCGTGCAGGCCGGCCTGTCGCAGCGCGCTGCCCCGAACGTGCGCGTTCGGCGCGGTGCGGTGATTCGCGTCGCGAAGACGCCCAGGGGCGCGTGGGAGATCGTCCAGATGCCGCAAGTCGAAGGCGCCTTCGTGGCCCTCGACCCGCGCGACGGCGCCGTCAAGGCCCTGGTGGGCGGCTTCGACTTCGGCAGGAACAAGTTCAACCATGTGACGCAGGCCTGGCGCCAGCCGGGGTCGAGCTTCAAGCCTTTCATCTATTCGGCCGCGCTCGAGAAGGGCTTCACGCCGGGCACCATCGTCAACGATGCGCCGCTGTTCTTCGACCGCGCAGCGACCGGAAGCCAGCCCTGGGAGCCGAAGAACTACGACGGCAGTTTCGGTGGGCCGATGTCGCTGCGCCATGCGCTCGAGCAATCGAAGAACATGGTCACGATCCGTGTGCTGGAGTCGATCGGTCCGCGCTACGCACAGGACTGGATCGGCAACTTCGGCTTCGAGCGTGCGAAGCATCCGGCCTACCTGCCGATGGCACTTGGCGCGGGCTCGGTCACGCCGATGCAGTTGGCGGCTGCCTACGGGGTGTTCGCCAATGGCGGCTATCGCGTCAGCCCCTGGCTTGTGACGCGCATCACCGACCCCAGGGGCCAGCTGCTGTTCGAGGCCGAGCCGCCTGTACGCGACGAGAGCGTACGCGCCATCCCGGAGCGCAATGCCTTCGTCATGGCTTCGCTGCTGCAAAGCGTGGTCACGAACGGCACCGGCTTCAAGGCCCACCAGGCGCTCAAGCGCGGCGACCTGTACGGCAAGACCGGCACCACCAACGATTCGATCGACACCTGGTTCGCCGGCTTCCAGCCGAGCCGCGTCGGCATCGCCTGGATCGGCTACGACACGCCGCGCCAGCTCGGCGTTCGCGGCGAGACCGGCGGCAGCCTGAGCCTGCCGATCTGGACCGGCTACATGCAGGCGGCGCTGCAGGGCGTGCCGGTGGCCGAGCTGCCGGTGCCCGAGGGCCTGGTGAAGCTTGACGGCGAGTGGTACTACGACGACTATGCGCCGGGCCGCGGCATCACCAGCCTGGGTATCGACACGGGCCCGACGCCGCCGGCCGAAGCGCTCGCCGCGATGCCGGTCAGCGCGATGCCGGCGCCGGAGGAGCGCAACCGCATCCTCGACTTTTTCAGATAGCGCCTCAGTGCGACGCCAGCGGCAGCGTGAGCGTCGCAAGCGCGCCGCCGCGCGGAGCGTTCGCGAGCTCGATGCGGCCGCGGTGCAGCGCCGCGATCTCCTTCACGAAGGCCAGGCCCAAGCCGGTGCTCTTCTTCTGGCTGTGCGGACGCGCAAGCGAATAGAACTTTTCGAACACCTTGTCTTTCGCGTAGTCGGGAATGCCGCGGCCGTGGTCGCGCACCGTGACGCGGGCCTCGCGCGCGCCGGCATGCAGCGCCAGCGCCACCTCGGCGCCCGGCGGCGAGAAGTCGATCGCGTTGTCGAGCAGGTTGCTGACCGCGCGGCGCAGCAGGAAGGGGTCACCCTCTACGCGGGCTTCGGTGTCGATCGCGATGTGCAGCCGGATCTCGCGCGCGGCCGCCGCGCCCTGTGCGCTTGCGGCCACTTCGCGCAAGAGCGGCGCCAGGGCGACCAGCTCGCTGCGCTCCAGCGCGCGCTGGGTTTCGAGCGCCGTGAGTTCCATCATGCGGTCGACGATCTCCTGGATGCGCTCGGTTTCGCTCGCGATGTTGGCGAGGAAGCGTTCGCGCTCGGCCTCGCGCATGGAGGGCTCCTGCAGGAGCTCGGCCGCGCCGCGGATCGCCGACAGCGGGCTCTTGATCTCGTGCGTGAAGGTCTGCACGTAGTCGGCCACGTAGTTGCGGCCGGTCAGCGCGTCGCGGATCTCTCCGGCGCCGCTGCGCAGCGTGTCGACCGCGCGGCGAACCATGCGCCCGAGGCTCCAGCTGCGCTGGCTGCGCAGCCAGCGCAGGTAGTCGGAGATCAGCCCGAAGGGCCGCACCAGCCAGACCGACATGATGAGCGCCAGCAACAGCAGCGCGAAGGCCGAGCCGACGCCGACCGCCAGCGTGCGCGCGCGTGCGTCTTCGACGAACTGGCCGAAGCTCTGCACCGGCTTGCCGACGCTGACCACGCCGACGATCTCGTTGTTCCAGCGGATCGGCGCGGCCGCATACATCACCGAGGTCATCGGGTCGCCTTCGATGTCGCGCGAGGTGCGTGCGCCGTAGACGCCGGCCAGCGTGCGGCTCACGTCGCTCCATTTCGAGAAGTCGGCGCCGACGCTGCGGCCCAGCGAGTCGAAGAGCACGCGGCCGCTGCGGTCGGTGACGTAGATGCGCAGCTCGACGCGGCTCTTGTGCAGGTTGTAGATCTGGGCCGAGAACTGGCGCGCATAGGCCGAACGGAACAGCGGCTCCAGCCGCGCGGTGTTGATGGCGCCGGCGATTACGTCCTGCTCGATCAGGCTGGCCATCAGCTGCGAGATCTCGACCAGCGATTCTTCGGCCGACTCGCGGTAGCGCGGGTCGATGTCGGACACCACGCGGTAGAGCAGGAAGGCGATGCCCGCCGTGTAGATCAGCAGGATGCCGATAAAAATGCGGGTTCTGGTGCTGATGCGGCCCGGTGCCGGCCTGGCACGCTTCATCGCGGCGGCAGCTCGTCGTTGAGCGCGTAGCCCGTGCCGCGCAGGGTGCGGATGGCCTCGACCTCGGGCGCGATGGCGCGCAGCTTGGCGCGCAGGGTCTTGATGTGCGCGTCGACCGTGCGGTCGAAGCTGTCGCTGGCATCGTCCCAGACCAGCTGCAGCAGCTCGTCGCGCGTGAACACGCGGCCGGGGCGCTGGATCATGAGGCGCAGCAGCCCGTACTCGTAGCGCGAGAGTTCGAGCAGGCGGCCGTAGTAGCGGATCTGCATGCGCTCCGCGTCGAGCATGAAGGGCGTGGCGGGCGCGCTCGTTGCCGGCGCTGCAGGCGCGGGTGGCGCCGAGCCGCCGTTGCCGCGCCCGCTGCGCCGCAGGATCGTGCGCACGCGCGCCACCAGCTCGCGCGGGGAAAAAGGCTTGGCGATGTAGTCGTCGGCGCCGAGCTCGAGGCCGACCACCCGGTCGATCTCATCGCTGCGCGCGGTAAGAAAGAGCATCGGCACCTCGGGGCCGCCGGCTTCGCGGCTCAGGGCCTGCAGGCGCTTGAAGAGCTCGAAGCCGTTCATGTCGGGCAGGCCGACGTCCAGGATCGCGAGCGCCGGCGGCTCGGCGGCGAACTGCGCGATCGCCTCCTCGGCCGTGGCGCACCAGACGGGCACGAAGCCGTCGGTCTTGAGCACGTACTGCAAGGTGTCGGCGATGCCCGACTCGTCTTCGGCGATCAGGATCCGGGGGTTGAAGGGCATGGCCGGATGGTAGCGGGCCGGAACCTTTGCGCGCGAGCTCGAACGAACAGGGCCTTGCATTCTGGAGAACCGCATCGTGACCCCATCCGAAACCCGGGCCATCGTCACCCTCAGCCTGTTGGCGGCTTTCGTCGACGGCGACAAGCATGAGCGCGAACGCGCCGAGATCAAGCGCATTGCCGAAGGGCTCTCGCAGGCCGATGGCGTACAGCTGCCGATGCTCTATCAAGACGTGCTGATGAAGCGCGTTTCGCTCCCCGCCGTGGCGGCCGAATTGAAGAGTTCCGAATCGAGGCAGCTCGCCTACGAGATGGCGGTCTGCGTCTGCGATGCCGACGGCACGCAGTCGGAGGCCGAGCGCATGTTCCTCGCCGACGTGCGCACCTCGCTAGGACTCGATGCGCCGGCGGCGCAGCAGTTCGCCAAGGAGGCCGAGGAGATCGCCGCGGTGCCGCTCGCAACGGGTGCGGCTACGGTGTCCGCAGCGCCCGCCGCGACGGTCGACAACGCCGAGCTCGACAAGGCCATCCTCAACGCCGCGATCCTGAACGGCGCGCTCGAGCTGCTGCCCGAGACGCTCTCGACCATGGCCATCATCCCGCTGCAGATGAAGCTGGTCTACCGCATCGGCCGCGCACACGGCTACGAGCTCGACAGCGGCCATGTGAAGGACTTCCTCGCCACGGTCGGTGTCGGCCTGACTTCGCAGTACCTCGAGCAGGCCGGGCGCAAGCTGCTCGGCGGCCTGCTCGGCAAGGTCGGCGGCGGAATGCTGCGCGGCATCGGCAAGCAAGCGGTGAGCTCGGGCATGAGCTTCGCCGCCACCTATGCGCTCGGCCATGTCGCCAAGCGCTACTACGCAGGCGGCCGCACGCTGTCGACGCAGATGCTGAAGGAGGCCTATGCCAGCGTGACGCAGGAAGCCCAGGGCCTGCAGACGCGCTACCTGCCGGCGATGCAGGAGAAGGCGCGCACGCTCGATGCCGGAAAAATACTGTCGATGGTGCGCGGGGCCTAGTGCAGGTCGAAGCAGCAACCCGCGTAGTAGGGCTTGTCGCCGCCGTCGACGAAAGGCACCTCGATCGGCTTGCCCTCGTTGCGCCAGGCGTCGCGT
>NZ_RWKI01000013.1 GCF_003984645.1 Variovorax sp. MHTC-1 | reverse complement strand
CCTTGCCCGCGCCGACCGTCGTGCAGTTCGGCGTGGGTGGCAACTGGACGCAGAAGACCGTCACCGGCAACGTCAGCTGCAAGAGCGATTTCTTCGGCATCAATCCTTCGCCGACCGTCACCAAGACCTGCCATGTGCTCACGACCAAGGCCTCCGGCGTGACCCTGGGCAGCACGCAGACGACCACCGACCGAACCGTCGCCGCGCAAGGCGGCAGCTTCAACACCTCGAGCGCGACGCTGGTGAGCTACGGCGCCGACAACCGCTGGGTGCACAAGGTCGTGAACGGTGCCGCCACCTGCACCGTCTCCTTCTTCGGCAGCGACCCGGCGCCGTCGGTGGCGAAATCCTGCGTGGCGGATTCGGGCGTCGCACCTCCTGCACCTGCACCTGCACCTGCACCTGCACCTGCACCTGCACCTGCACCTGCACCTGCACCTGCACCTGCACCCGCGCCCGCGCCCGCGCCTGCGCCTGCGCCTGTGCCGTCCGGACCGACGCTGGCCACCGAAGGCGGCAGCTTCACCGTGTCGAGCCCGACGCAGGTGGCCTACGGCGCCGACACGCGCTGGGTACAGAAGACGGTCAACGGCACGGTGCCTTGCACCAATGAGTACTTCGGCAGCGACCCGGCGCCTTTCGTCGTCAAGTCGTGCCGGGCGGCCACGGCACCGGCGCCCGCACCGGCACCCGCACCCGCACCGGCACCCGCACCGGCACCCGCGCCCGCACCCGCGCCGGCACCGGCACCGGCACCGGCACCCGCACCGGCACCGGCACCCGCACCGGCACCGGCACCGGCACCCGCACCGGCACCGGCACCGGCACCGGCACCGGCACCCGCACCCGCACCCGCACCCGCACCCGCACCCGCACCTGTGCCGTCCGGACCGACGCTGGCCACCGAAGGCGGCAGCTTCACCGTGTCGAGCCCGACGCTGGTGGCCTACGGCGCCGACACGCGCTGGGTGCAGAAGACGGTCAGCGGCACGGTGCCCTGCACCAATGCCTACTTCGGTACCGACCCGGCGCCCTTCGTCGTCAAGTCGTGCCGGGCGGCCACGGCACCCGCGCCGGCACCGGCACCGGCACCGGCACCGGCACCGGCACCGGCACCGGCACCTGCGCCAGCGCCAGCGCCAGCGCCAGCACCCGCACCCGCACCCGCACCCGCACCCGCACCAGCACCTGCACCTGCACCTGCACCTGCGCCTGCGCCTGCACCTGCACCTGCACCTGCGCCTGCGCCTGCGCCTGCGCCTGCGCCTGCACCTGCACCTGCACCTGCACCTGCGCCTGCGCCTGTCCCGTCCGGAGCGACGCTGGCCACCGAAGGCGGCAGCTTCACGGTGTCCAGCCCAACGCTGGTGGGTTACGGCGCCGACACGCGCTGGGTGCAGAGGACGGTCAACGGCACGGTGCCCTGCACCAACACCTACTTCGGCACCGACCCGGCGCCTTTCGTCGTCAAGTCCTGCCGCCGGTACTGAGCGAAGGCTTCAGACCGTCGAAGCGCGCGCCCTGCGCCAGCCGCAGGGCGCGTGCTTCATCAAACATCCGCGGCCGGGACGGCACGCGGCACCGGGTCGAAGTAGCTGAACTGGTTCGAGATCGGCAAGGCCAGGTTCGAGTACGAGAAAGACACGCTGACGTCCAGCGCGCGCACCTGGTGCCACCAGCCCAGCGGCAGGAACATGGTCTCGCCCGGCCAGACCACGACTTCGAGCACGCGCACCCCCTCGAACAAGGGAAACTGTCTCAGGTCGACCGCATCCAGGTCGATGGGGCTGAAGACGCCGTTCGTGTTGTACAGGCGCTGGCCCTGCAGCGGCGAGACGAGGCGCCAGCGCTTGCGCCCGACGACCTGCGTGTGGAACAGCATCAGCGTGTCGTGGTGCAAGGGGGTGACGGTGCCTCCCGGCCCGAACCAGAACGAGGAACGCCCGGCCAGTTCCGCGCGATCGCAGCACGGCGGCAAGCTGCCGATGTCATCCAGCAGCGGCGCGAAGTCGGGCCGCCGCAACGCTTCGTTGTTGGCAGTGAGGTAGTAGTCGTTGCTTTCGCCGCCGGCGAGCACCTGGTCGACGAAATCGGCGAGGCGGAGAGTCCGCCGATGCGCGGCCTTGTCTTCTTCGTAGCGTGGATTCGCCTGGCGTTCGGCCTGGACTTCGACATCGAGATGGCCGAAGCGCATCTTCAGGTCGGCCGGCGACCACCGCCGCATGGCCGGCCAGTCCCGCGTATGGCCCGTGAGCACCAGCGGCCGGCAGCCCCGCACGTAGCGATCGATGAATTCGTCCTCGCTGACCGACACGCGCTTGTCCACGATGCCGTACATCGGGTCGATTTCCCAGAGCAGCTGCAGGTTGGCCAGCGTCGACTCGAGCTTGCGGAGTTGCTGCGCCCGACCCTCGGCCGCGATGTAGACCGCGTTGGCGGGCACCAGCTCGATCAGCTCCGCGCTGGCGCGCGCGTCGACGCCGGCAGCGGTCATGACCGCCAGCATCGAACCCGGCGTGCAGCCGCGCAGCAACTGCTCGGTGACCCAGCGCACCCACTCGGGGGTCAGCGGTGCGCCCGTTGGAGCCGGGGATGCGTTCTCGGCCTGGCTCTCAAGCGGCCGTGGCGGAGCAGGCGGCATAGCTGGATTCATGCGGCGATCTCCTGCGTTCTGTGCCTGTCCATTGTGTGCGGAGAATCGTGCGGTTGGCCTGAGCCGTCACTCGCAGCGAAACAGGATGCCGGCTTCGGCCGGCGCCTTGCCGAGCATCCGCGCGGTCGAGCCTTGCGCTCGGCAGTAGTTCGATGCGTCGGCGGATGTGGGCGCGCGCAGCACTCCTTCGCGAACGCGGACGACCTCGGTGGGCGTGGAGCAGCCGGCGAGGGCCAGGACGAGCGGGAGAAGGGTGCGCAGCTTCATTCGATTCTTGTGTGAGGTCTGTAGGGACCGATTGTTTTCAAGCCAGCATTTCGTCGACGATGAGGTGCCAGTGCACCGGATCGACCGGCGTGATCGACAGGCGATTGCCCTTGCGCAGCACCACCATGTCGGCCAGCGCGGGCGTCGCCCGCATCTCGGGCAGGCCCAGCAGCCGGGTCTTGCGCAGCGCCTGCACGTCCAGCAGCAGCCAGCGCGGGTGTTCCGGCTTGGAGGCGGGGTCGTGGTAGGGCGACTTCGGATCGAACTGCGTCGGATCGGGCCGCGTGCCGGAGGCCACGCGCGCGATGCCGACGATGCCCGGCTGCGGGCAGCTCGAGTGGTAGAACAGCACGCCGTCGCCGATCTGCATCTCGTTGCGCATGAGGTTGCGCGCCTGCCAACCGCGCACGCCGGTCCACGGCACGGTCGCATCGGGCGCGGCCAGCGCGTCGTCGATCGAGCACTCGTCGGGCTCGGATTTCATCAGCCAGTAGCGGGACATCGCAGGCTCAGCGCGTGGGCCGCGTGCCCATGGCCGTGAGCACGCCCAGGCCGATGAAGGAAGTGCCCGCGAGCCTGTTGCCCCAGACTGCATGCCGCGCCGCCCCGCCCAGGCGCGGCGCAACGAGGCTGGCCGTCAGCACGTAGAACAAGTCCGTGCAGCACGCGACGCCGACGAAGACGCTGCCCAGCGCCAGGGTCTGCATCAGCGGGCTGGCGTGCGCATCCATGAACTGCGGCAGGAAGGCGGCGAAGAACAAGGTGGTCTTCGGGTTCAGCAGCGCCACCACGAAGCCGTCGCGGAAGACGCGCCGCAAGGGCTTGCGCGGCGCCCGGGGCGTGGCATCCGCGACGGCCGGCGTGGCCAGCCACATCCGGATGCCGAGGTACACGAGGTAGGCGGCGCCGGCCCACTTCACCACGGTGAAAGCGGTCGATGACACGGCGAACAAGGCGGCCAGGCCGAGCGCGGCGCCCACCGCATTGGCGAGGTTGCCCAGCGCCACGCCGAGCACGGAGGCCAGGCCGCAGGCGCGGCCCTGCGCGAGGGTGCGGGCGACGATGTAGACGACGGCGGGGCCGGGCGTGAGGGCAAGCACCAGGCTGGCGCCCACGAAGGCCAGGAGCAAAGGCGTATCGGGAAACATGCGAACTCCAGAATTCTCGAAAACGGCAAGTATCCCCGCACCGCCGCTGATTGCAACTCAGCCGGCGCGGGCCTGCCACGCCTGCAGCGCGGCCTGCGCCTGCCGGCGTGCCGCAGCGTCCAGGAAGGAATGCTCGGCCGCCTGCAGGCCCATCGCCGCCAGGTCTTGCAGGCCCAGGCCGTTGTCGCGCACCAGGCCTATCGCTTCGTCGCTCATGCTGACCATCGAGATCAGGCGGTTGTCAGTGTGGAAGGACAGGCTCAGGCCGGCCTGCCAGAGCCGCCGGATCGGGTGCGCCGCCAGCGACGCGGCAGCGCCGGTGTGGACGTTGCTGCTGGGGCACAGCTCCAGGTGCACGCCGCCGGCGCGCACCGCGTCGAGCATCGCGCGCGCGGCGCTGCCGGCCGGTGCGTCCAGCGCGTCGGCCAGCCGCACGCCATGCCCGATGCGGCGCGCACCGAGGCGCGCCGCTTCCAGCACGCGCTCGGCTGCGTCGGCCTCGCCGGCATGGCAGGTGATCGGCAGGCCGGCCTCGCGCGCCATGGCGAAGGCGGCGGCATGGCGCGAGGGCGGATGGCCGCGCTCGGCGCCCGCCAGGTCGAAGCCGATCACGCCCGCGTCGCGGTAGCGCAGCGCCAGATGCATCACGCGCTCGCTGTGCGCGCTGGGTTGCTCGCGCATGGCGCACAGGATCAGTCCGCTCGGGAGCGGGCTCTGGCGCAGGCCGGCCAACAGCGCCTCGACCGCGGCCTCGGGCGGCACGCCCAAGGGCTCGAACAGCAGGGGCGCGATGCGGAACTCGGCCAGCACGCAGCCGTCCTGCCGCGCGTCCTCGGCCGCCTCGAAGGCCACGCGCGCAAGCGCCGCGGGGCTGGCCATGGCCGCGACCGTGAGGGCGAAGCCGCGCAGGTACTCGGTCAGGCTGCCGGCATGCGCGCGCGCGTCGAACCAGGCCGCGAGCGCCGCGGCGTCCTGCGCCGGCGCGGCCAGGCCGCGCGCCTGCAGCAGCTCGAGCACGGTGGCCGGCCGCAGGCCGCCGTCGAGATGCTCGTGCAAGAGCACCTTCGGCATTGCCTGCAACTGTTGCGTCAGCGCGCTTGAGAGCGGTGCGACCATCGCTGCATGGTAGTGCCCCGGGGTCGGCACGGCGCAAGTCTTGCTATCCTGCCTCGGGCTCTGCGCGAGCCTGCGACGCAGCAGGAAGTCTTACAGCCGGACCGCCAACCAAGGATGCGCACATGAAACTCAACAAGGCCCTCGTCCTCGCTCTCGCAGCCGGCGCCACGCTGGCGGCAGTTGCCGAGCCGGCCATCGTCTACGACATGGGCGGCAAGTTCGACAAGTCCTTCAACGAGGCGGCCTACCGCGGCGCCGAGATGTGGAAGAAGGAAAGCGGCAAGCCCTACCTCGACTTCGAGATCGCCAACGAGGCGCAGCGCGAGCAGGCCATGCGCCGCATGGCCGCGCGCGGCGCCAATCCGGTGATCGGCATCGGCTTCTCGCAAGGCAGCAGCCTCGAGAAGGTGGCCAAGGAATTTCCGAAGCTCAATTTCGCGATCATCGACGCGGTGGTCAAGCTGCCCAATGTCGAATCGATCGTGTTCAAGGAGCACGAGGGCAGCTTCCTGGTCGGCATGATGGCGGCCCTGGCCAGCAAGAGCGGCAAGGTCGGCTTCATCGGCGGCATGGACATTCCGCTGATCCGCAAGTTCCAGTGCGGCTATGAGCAGGGTGCCAAGTACGCCAACCCGAAGGTCGAGGTGAGTTCGGTCATGACAGGCACCACGCCCGCCGCTTGGAGCGACCCGACGCGCGGCAGCGAGCTGGCCAAGGCGCAGTTCGCCAGGGGCGTCGACGTGGTGTTCGCTGCCGCCGGCGGTACCGGCTCGGGCGTCTACCAGGCCGCTAAGGACGCGGGCAAGCTGGCCATCGGCGTCGACAGCAACCAGAACCACATGCAGCCGGGCACCATGCTGACTTCGATGGTCAAGCGCGTCGACATTGCGGTGCTCAACGCCGCGAAGAAGCCGACGCCGGGGGTCACCTCGCTGGGCCTGAAGGAGGGCGGGGTCGACTACGCGCTGGACGAGCACAACGCCAAGCTGGTGAGCGCCGAGATGAAGGCCAAGGTCGATGCAGCGAAGGCCGACATCATCGCCGGCAAGATCAAGGTGGCCGACTACATGGCCGACAACGCGTGTAAGTTCTAGCCCGCCGTGTCCGGGAACCGCGCGCCCGCGGTGCGCATGACGCGCATCGACAAGCACTTCGGCGCCGTCCACGCCAACCGCAAAGTCACGCTCAGCGTGCCGGCCGGCACGGTGCATGGCGTGGTGGGCGAGAACGGCGCTGGCAAGAGCACGCTGATGTCGATCCTGTACGGCTTCTACCAGGCCGACAGCGGCGAGATCGAGATCGAAGGCAAGCCGGCGCAGATCCGCAGCGCGCACGAAGCCATTGCCCTGGGCATCGGCATGGTGCACCAGCACTTCATGCTGGTCGAACCGTTCTCCGCGCTCGACAACATCCTGCTCGGCGCCGAGCCGCATTGGCGGCTGCCGACGGCGCACGCGCAGGTGCGCACGCGCCTCGAAACGCTGATGCGCGAGAGCGGCCTGCAGGTGCGGCTGGACCTCGCGGTCGAACAGCTTCCGGTGGGCGAGCGCCAGCGGCTCGAGATCCTCAAGGCGCTGTTTCGCGGCGCGCGCATCCTGATCCTCGACGAGCCGACGGCGGTGCTCACGCCGCAGGAGACCGAGCAGCTGTTCGATACGCTGCGGGCCCTGCGCGCGCGCGGCACCACGGTGCTGCTGATCACGCACAAGCTGAAGGAGATCATGGCGCTGTGCGACGCTGTGACGGTGATGCGCGCAGGCGCAGTGGTGCTCGACTGCGCCACCGCCGGCACCAGCATCGACGCGCTCGCGCAGGCCATGGTCGGGCGCCGCGTGCAGATGGGGCGCCTGGACAGCGCCGCGCGCGCAGCCAGCGACACGCCGCTGCTCGAGGCGCGCGGCCTCGACTGGCGCGACGCGCAGGGCACGCCGCGCCTGGTCGACGTGTCGCTGCAGTTGCGCGCGGGCGAGATCGTCGGCATCGCGGGCGTCTCGGGCAACGGCCAGAGCGAGCTGCTGGAGGTGCTCTCGGGCATGCTGGCGCCGCAGGCCGGCACGCTGACGCTGGGCTCGCGTTCCTTCACGCCCGGGCGCTGGCTCGACCCCGAAGCCGCGCGCGAAGCCGGCCTCGCCCATGTGCCTGAAGACCGGCACCGGCGCGGCCTGGTGCTGCCCTTCGCGGCCTGGGAGTCGGCCGTGCTCGGCTATCAGCGGCGCCCGCGCTACAGCCGGCACGGCTGGATGAGGCAGTCGACCATGCAGGCCGACACCGCGCGGATGATGGACGAGTACGACGTGCGGCCGCGCAATGTGCGCCTCATGAGCGCCAAGTTCTCCGGCGGCAACCAGCAGAAGCTGGTGCTGGCCCGCGAAGCCGCGCCGAAGCCGCGCGTGCTGCTGGTGGGCCAGCCGACGCGCGGGGTCGATATCGGCGCCATCGAGTTCATCCACGGCCGCCTGCGCGCGATGGCGGGCGCGGGCGGCGCGGTGCTCGTCGTATCGTCCGAGCTCGACGAGATCCTGGCGCTGGCCGACCGGGTGCTCGTGATGGCGGGCGGACGCATCGTCGGCGAGCGCCCGGTCGCCCAATGCGACGAGACCACGCTGGGCCGCCTGATGTGCGGCGCGGTCGACGAGGTCACGAACGCATGAGCGCAGCGACGGGCCGCCCCGAGCAAGCTCGCGCCCCCTCGGGGGGCAGCGAGGACATGCAAATGCCGAGCGTGGGGGCCACATGACGGGCCACGATCTGCCGCGCTGGATCGACCTCGGCGTCCTGCCGCTCGTCAACCTCGCGCTCGCGCTGCTGGCCTGCGGCGTCGTCGTCGCCGTGGTCGGCCACGACCCCTGGCAGGCGCTCGTGCTGCTGGTCCAGGGCGCCTTCGGCAGCCGCATGGGCCTGAGCTACACGCTGTACTACGCCACCACCTTCGTCTTCACCGGCCTCGCGGTGGCGGTCGCATTCCATGCGGGCCTGTTCAACATCGGCGGCGAAGGCCAGGCCATGATGGGCGGGCTGGGCACCGCGCTGGCGGCCCTGGCATTGGGCGAGCACCTGCCGCGCTGGGCCATGCTGCCGCTGATGATCGGCGCCGCCATGCTGTTCGGCATGTGCTGGGCCGCGGTGCCGGCGGCGCTGCAGGCCTGGCGCGGCAGCCATGTGGTGATCACCACCATCATGTTCAACTTCATCGCGTCGGCGCTCTTGGCCTACCTGCTGGTCGACGTGCTCAAGGAGCCCGGCAACATGACGGTGGAGAGCCGGGCCTTCGCAGCCTCGGCCCGCATGCCCGGCCTGCATGAAGCGCTCGCCGGCCTCGGCATCGAATGGCCGGCCTCGCCGCTCAACCTGAGCGTGCTGCTGGCGCTGGCCGCCGCCATCGCCGTGCACCTGCTGCTCTGGCGTTCGCAGCCGGGCTACGCCATCCGCGCGGTCGGCCATGCGCCGGAGGCGGCGCACTACGGCGGCATGCGGCCGCGCGCGCAGATCATGGTGTCGATGGCGCTGTCCGGCGCGCTCGCCGGGCTGGTGGGCATCAACGAGATCGCGGGCGTGCACGGGCGGCTCTTGCTCGAGTACGTGGTGGGCGCCGGCTTCGCCGGCATCGCGGTCTCGCTGATCGGACGCAACCATCCGGTGGGCATCGTGCTGGCCGCGCTGCTGTTCGGCGCGCTGTACCAGGGCGGCTCCGAACTGGCCTTCGAGATCCCCGGCTTCAGCCGCGACATGGTGTTCACGCTGCAGGGTTTGATCGTGCTGTTCTCCGGCGCGCTGGCGCAGGTGGCGGCGCCGACCTTGGCGCGGCTGTGGCGCGCGACGCGCCGTGCGCCGCGCGCGGTGGCGGCAGGGAGCGCGGGCCATGGATGAAGTCGCGCTCGGCACTTTGCTGGCCTCGACCCTGCGCGTGGCGACGCCGCTGATCCTGTGCGCGCTGGCCGGCGCGCTGGCCGAGCGCTCGGGCGTGATCGATCTGGGCCTCGAAGGCAAGATGCTCTCTTGCGCCTTCGCCGCCGGCAGCGTCGCCGCGCTGAGCGGCTCCTTGGCGCTGGCATTGGCGGTGTCGCTCGCGGTCGGCGTGGCGCTCTCGCTGCTGCAGGGCTTCGGTTGCGTCACCCATCGCGGCGACCAGGTGGTGATGGGCATGGCCATCACCATGACGGCTGCCGGCCTGACGGTGGTGCTCGGTATCGCCTGGTTCCAGCAGGGCGGCCAGACGCCGCCGCTGCCCGACACGGTGCGCCTCGCGCCATGGTTCACGGGCGCCGGCGAGGCGCTGCGCGCGCTGCCCTGGCTGGGCACGGTGCTGGGGCTGGGCCTGTTCGGCCACAACGCGCTGGTGTATCTCGCCATCGCGCTGGTGCCGGTCGTCTGGTGGCTGCTGTTTCGCACACGCTTCGGCTTGCGCCTGCGCGCCACCGGCGAGAACCCGGCCATGGTCGACGCGGCGGGCGTCTCCGTCACCGCGCTGCGCTACCGGGCGCTCATGCTCAACGGCGCGCTGTGCTCGCTGGCCGGCAGCTACCTGGTGCTGGCGCAGAATCCTTCATTCATGCCGAACATGACGGCCGGCCGCGGCTACATGGCGCTGGCCGCCATGATCTTCGGCAAGTGGCATCCGGTCGGCGCCTTTTTCGCCTGCCTGCTGTTCGGCTTTCTCGATGCGGTGTCGATCCGCTTGCAGGGCACGGTGCTGCCCTTGATCGGCGCCGTGCCGGTGCAGGCGGTCCAGGCCTTGCCCTACCTGATGACGGTGGTGCTGCTGGCGGGCTTCGTGGGCAAGGCGCGCGCCCCCAAGGCGCTCGGCATCCCGTATGTGAAGGAGCGATGATGGCCGTTTCGCAGACCCAGATGACGCAGTTGCTCGATGCCGCCCGCGCCGCCCGCGAGCGCGCCTATGCACCCTATTCGAAGTTCGCGGTCGGCGCCGCGCTGCTCGACGAACAGGGCCGGGTCCATGCGGGCTGCAATATCGAGAACGCCGCCTATCCGCAAGGCCAGTGCGCCGAGGCCTCGGCGCTCGCGCACCTGGTGCTGGCCGGCGGCATGCGCGTGCTGGCGGCGGTGGTGGTCGGCGTCGCCGATGCGCCAGTCACGCCCTGCGGCGGCTGCCGCCAGAAGCTGCGCGAGTTCGCGGACGACGACGACATGCCGGTGTGGTGCGCCGACCTGCGCGAGGTGCGCGGCCGCTACACGCTGGGCGAGCTGCTGCCGGCGAGCTTCGGTCCGGCGCATCTTCCATCGCCATGAAATTGCAGGAAGCTGTCGACGCGAGTACGGCGCGCATGCGCGCCGGCGGCCTTGCGCCCGAGCTGGCAATCGTGCTCGGCTCCGGCTGGGACCGCGCCGCCGAGCTGGTCGAGGCGCCCACCGACATCCCCTATCCCGAGCTGCCCGCCTTCCCGGCGCTGAACGTCGCCGGCCATGCCGGCATCCTGCGCCTGGGCCGCATCGCCGGCCGCGCGGTCGCGCTCTTGCGCGGCCGCAAGCACGCCTACGAAAGCGGCGACGCGGCGGCGATGAAGGGCCCGATCCGCAGCCTGGCTGCGGCCGGCTGCCGGACCCTCGTGCTGACCAATGCCGCCGGCAGCCTGGACGCGAACATGCGTCCGGGCTCGCTGATGCTGATCGCCGACCACCTCAACATGGCGCAGCGCACGCCGCTGCACGACGAGCGCGGCTCGGAGCGCTTCGTCGACATGAGCGAGGCCTACGATCCCGCCTTGCGCGCGCAGGCCCGCGCCGCGGCCGCGCAGGCCGGCATCGCGCTGCACGAGGGCGTCTATGCCTGGGTGCTGGGTCCGCAGTTCGAGACCCCGGCCGAGATCCGCATGCTGCGCCTGCTGGGCGCACAGGCCGTGGGCATGAGCACCGTGCCGGAGACCATCCTGGCCCGCCACGCGGGCCTGAAGGTGCTGGCCTTCTCGCTGCTCACCAACATGGCCGCGGGGCTCTCCGGCGAAACGCTGAGCCACGCCCACACCCTGCGCAATGCGCGCGCCGCCGACCAGGATGCGTCGCGCCTGCTCGCAGCGGTCATTGCAGCGATCTGATCCATGCGCATCCCGTTCATCGTCGCCGCCGCCGCGTTGGCCCTTCTGGCCGGCTGCGCCACCGCGCCGGGCGAGCACGCGCCGATCAAGCTCACCGTGCTGCACACCAACGACCACCACGGCCGTTTCTGGACCAATGCCGACGGCGAATACGGCATGGCCGCGCGCAAGACGCTCATCGACCGCGTGCGTGCCGAGGTGCGGGACAGCGGCGGCTACACGCTGCTGCTCGATGGCGGCGACATCAACACCGGCGTGCCCGAGTCGGACACGCAAGACGCCGAGCCTGACTTCAAGGGCATGAAGCTGCTCGGCTACGACGCCGCCGCGGTCGGCAACCACGAGTTCGACAAGCCGCCCGCGGTGCTGGACAAGCAGCGCCAGTGGGCCGGCTTCCCGCTGCTCTCGGCCAACATCTACAAGAACGGCCGGCGCATGTTCGAGCCCTACCGCCTGTTCGAGCGCGGCGGCTTGCGGATCGCGGTGCTCGGCCTGACCACCGACGACACGGCGAAGATGGTGCTGCCCGCCAACATCGCGGGCATCGAATTCCGCAAGCCCATCGACGAGGCGGCCGCGCTGCTGCCGGAGCTGCGCGCCAAGGCCGACATGGTGATTGCCGCCACCCACATGGGCCACTACAGCGACGGCCGGCGCGGCGTCAATGCGCCGGGCGACGTGGAGATGGCGCGCGCCACCCGCGGGCTCGACCTGATCGTCGGCGGCCACAGCCAGAACCCGGTGTGCATGCTGGCCGAGAACCTGCGCAACGACGCCTACGTGCCCGGCATGCCTTGCGCGCCCGACCGGCAGAACGGCACCTGGATCGTGCAGGCCCACGAATGGGGCAAGTACGTGGGCCGGGCCGATTTCGAAGTGCGTCCAGGCCGCATCGAGCTGATCAAGTACCAGCTGATTCCGGTCAATCTCAAGCGCACGGTGGACGGCAAGAAGGTCGCGTACGGCGAGGCCATTCCCGAGGACGCCGGCGTGCGCGCTTTCCTGCAGCCCTTCCAGGACAAGGGGCAGGCCCAGCTCGCCGTGCCGGTGGGCGAAACGATGGGCGTGTTCGACGGCGATCGCGCCCGGGTGCGCATGCAAGCCACCAACCTCGGCCGGCTGATCGCGCTGGCCATGCGCGACAAGACCGGTGCCGATGTCGCACTCATGAATTCGGGCGGCGTGCGCGATTCGCTGCCCGAAGGCCGCATCACCTACCGCGACGTGCTCAAGGTCCAGCCCTTCGGCAACCAAGTGACCGTGGTGCAGCTCACGGGCGCCGAACTGCTGAGCTACCTCGAAGCCGCGGCCAGGATGACGCCGGGCTCGGGCGCCTTTCCGCAAACGGCGGGCGTGCAGATGCTGATCGAGGGCGGGCAGCTGAAGGACGCGAAGGTCAACGGCCAGCCCATCGACACGCGGCGCGCGTACCGGCTGGCGATCAACAATTTCACTGCCACCGGCGGCGACGGTTATCCCAAGCTGGCGACGCATCCGGGCTACGTCAACACCGGCTTCGTGGATGCCGAGGTGCTGCGCGCCTTCATCGCCGGCCGCAGCCCGCTCAAGGCCGCGGATTATGCACCGGGCGACGAAGTGCTAAGGAGATGATGCAGTGAGCACCAAGGAGAACGCAGGCCGCGGCGAGCGCCGTGCCGGGCCGCCCCAAGCAAGCGAGAGCCCCCTCGGGGGGCAGCGAGGACACGAAGTGCCGAGCGTGGGGGCCGCACGTCTGGCGCTCAGTTGCCTCGACCTGACCAGCCTCGACGACCGCGACGACGCGGGCGCCATCGAGGCCTTGTGCGCCAAGGCGCAAGGACCGGCGGGCCCGCCGGCGGCGCTGTGCGTGTGGCCGCGCTTCGTGGCGCAGGCCCGGGCCGCGCTCCCGGCATCGATCCGCGTCGCCGCGGTGGCCAACTTTCCCGAGGGCGCGCTCGACGCCGCGCGCGCCTTGCGAGAAACGCAGGCCATCCTCGATGCCGGCGGCGACGAAGTGGACCTGGTCCTGCCATGGCGCGCGCTCGCCGCGGGCGACGCGTACAGCGCGGCGGCCCTGGTCGTGCAGGTGCGCGCGGCCTGCGCGGGCAAGACGCTCAAGCTCATCGTCGAGTCCGGCGAACTGGGTTCATCCGAGCTGATCCGCCAGGCCTGCGTGATCGGGCTCGATGCCGGCGTCGACTTTCTCAAGACCAGCACCGGCAAGACGTCCACGGGCGCGACGCCCGATGCCGCGCGCGTGATGCTCCGAACCATCGCCGGCCACGCGCGAAAAGACGAGGTCGGCTTCAAGGCCTCGGGCGGCGTGCGCACGGTGGCCGATGCCGCGATCTACATCGCGCTCGTGCGCGAGATTCTGGGCGAGCCGGCCATCGGGCCGAATCGGCTGCGTTTCGGCGCCAGCGGCTTGCTGGCCGACATCGAATCGGTGTTGCTGCAGAAAGGCCCCGGCAAGCCCGCGGCGCACGGAGACTATTGATGCTGCTGCCGGCCGAGGTCATCCGCGCCAAGCGCGATCGCCATGCGCTCTCGCCGGCGCAGATCGAAGCCTTCGTGCGCGGCCTTTCCGACGGCAGCTGGAGCGAGGGCCAGATCGCCGCGCTGGCCATGGCGATCCTGCTCAACGGCATGGACGAGGGCGAATGCGTGGCCCTGACCCGCGGCATGACGCACTCGGGCGAAGTGCTGCAATGGCCCGACGTGCCGGGCCCGGTGCTCGACAAGCATTCCACCGGCGGCGTTGGCGACAAGGTGAGCCTGATGCTGGCGCCGATCGTCGCGGCCTGCGGCGGCGTGGTGCCGATGATCTCCGGCCGCGGCCTGGGCCATACCGGCGGCACGCTGGACAAGCTCGAATCGCTGGCCGGCTACAAGGTCGGGCCGCCGCGCGAGACGCTGCTTGCCGTGCTGCGCGATGCCGGCTGCGCCATCGTCGGCGCCGGCCCCACGCTGGCGCCCGCCGACAAGCGGCTCTATGCGATCCGCGACGTGACGGCCACGGTCGAGTCGCTGCCCTTGATCACCGCCAGCATCCTCTCCAAGAAGCTCGCGGCCGGTCTCGAGGCGCTGGTGCTCGATGTGAAGGTCGGCAGCGGCGCCTTCATGCCGCGCTTGGACGACGCACGTGCGCTGGCCACGAGCTTGGTCGAGGTCGCGGCCGGCGCCGGCTTGCCCGCGGAAGCGCTGATCACCGACATGAACCAGGTGCTGGGCCGCAGCGCGGGCAATGCGCTCGAAGTGCGCGAAGCCATCGATTTCCTGACGGGCGACGAACGCGAGCCGCGCCTCTTCGAAGCGACATTGGCGCTCGCGGCGCGGCTGCTGCGCCTCGGCGGCCTCGCGGCCGGCCTGCCCGAGGCCAGGGCGCGGGCCCTGCATGCGCTCGACAGCGGCGCGGCGGCCGAGCGCTTTGCGCGCATGGTGGCGGGCCTCGGCGGCGCGGGCGACCTTCGGCGAGCGGTGCGCGGGCTGCCGGCTGCGCCGGTGCTGTGCGATCTTCCGGCGCCGCGAGACGGCGTGCTGGTGGCAACGGACGTGCGCGCCATCGGCCTGGCCATCGTTGCGCTGGGCGGCGGCCGGCGCCGCGCGGAAGACCGCATCGATCCACGCGTCGGGCTCACGCAGGTGCTGCCGCTGGGCAGCAGGGTGCAGAAGGGCGAGCCGCTGGCGCGCGTGCATGCGGCCAGCCAGGCCGATGCCGAAGCGGCGATCGCGGCGCTGCAGGCGGCCTTGCGCATCGAGGAAGAGAACTCGCAGGAACCGGCGCCGGTGATCTGCGCGGAGATCACGCGCGCGCCGTAGCGCGTCCCATCAAGGCCGCAAAGCCTGCGTCAACTCCATCACCGACGACAAGCCCGCTGCGATCCGCGGCGCGAGGAAGGCGCCCATCTGCGGCATCAGCAGCTGCAGCATGCCAATGCCCGCCAGCAGCGTGAGCGGAAAGCCCACCGCGAAGATGCTGAACTGCGGCGAGGCGCGGTTCAGGATGCCCATCGCCAGGTTGAGCGTGAGCAGTGCCGTCACCAGCGGCAGCGCCAGCATCAGCCCGTTGGCGAAGATCTGGCCGGCGCCGGCGACGAGATACATCCAGCCGCGGGCGGCCAGCGGCGCGTCGGCGATCGGCAGGGTCTGGAAGCTCTCGGCCAGTGCGGCGACCAGCAGCAGGTGGCCGTCGAGCGCGAGGAAGATCAGCATCGCCAGCATGTGCAGCAGGCGCGCGACCACCATGGTGGCGCCGCCGCTCATCGGATCGAAGAAGGACGCGAAAGACAGGCCCATCTGCAGGCCGATGTACTCGCCGGCCGCCAGCACGGCGGCGAACACCAGCCGCATCGCGAAGCCGATGGCGCCGCCGATGAGCACCTGCTGCACCAGGATCCAGACCCCGCCGGCGGACACCACCGGCACCTGCGGCATCGGCCCGATGGTGGGCGCGACGGCCACCGCGAGCAGGGCCGCGATCGCGACCTTGATCTGCCGCGGCACGCCCGGCTCGCCGAAGATCGGCGCCGTGCTGACCAGCGCCAGCATGCGTACGAAGGGCCAGAGGAAGGCCACCATCCAGGCGTTGAGTTCCCCCGAGGTGACGGAGAAAACCGCTGGCATGGCCTACGCGACCAGTTGCGGAATGCTCGAGAACAAGGTCCGCATGTAGTCCACGATCTGCCCCAGCATCCACGGTCCGGCGATCACCAGCACCGCGAACACGGCCAGCAGCTTCGGAATGAAGGACAGCGTGGCCTCGTTGATCTGCGTCGCGGCCTGGAAGATGCTGATGACGAGGCCGACCACCAGCGCCACCAGCAGCAGCGGCGCGCCGAGCAGCAGCGACACGTGGATCGCCTGGCTGCCGATGGCCATGACCGATTCGGGCGTCATAAATAGAAACTCTCGGCCAGCGCACCGATCAGCAGTTGCCAGCCGTCGGCCATGACGAACAGCATCAGCTTGAAGGGCAGCGCGATGGAGGCGGGCGGCACCATCATCATGCCCATCGACATCAGCACGCTGGCCACCACCAGGTCGATGATGAGAAAGGGGATGAAGATGGTGAAGCCGATCTGGAACGCGGTCTTCAGCTCGCTGATCACGAAGGAGGGCAGGAGGATGCGCAGCGGCACGTCTTCAGGCCCTTCCATCGCCGGCACCTTGGCCAGCCGCGCGAAGAGCGCGAGGTCGTTCTCGCGCGTCTGCTTCAGCATGAAGGTCTTGAAGGGGCCGATGCCGCGCTCGAGCGCGCGCTCGGCGCTGATCTTGTTCTCGGAGAAGGGCTTGTAGGCCTCGTTGTAGACCTTGTCGAAGACCGGCGACATGACGAAGAAGGTCAGGAACAGCGACAAGCCCACCAGGATCTGGTTGGGCGGCGATGACTGCGTGCCGATGGCGGTGCGCAAGAGGCCCAGCACGATCAGGATGCGCGTGAAGCTGGTCATGCACAGCAGCAAGGCCGGCAGGAAGGACAGCGAGGTCAGGAGTACCAGCGTCTGCACGCTCAGCGACCAGGTCTGGCTGCCGCCCGGGCCGGGCGTGCTCACCAGGCCGGGCAGGCCCTGCGCCCAGGCGGTGATCGGCAGCGCAGGCAGCACGAGCGCCAGCAGCAGGCCCGCGCGGCGCAGGCCACGGCGAAAGTTGCCCTGCATCACTGGCCCGGCCGCGGCTTGACGCCCAGCGATTCGCGCAGCTTCTGCGCGAACAGGCCGAGCGCCTGCGAAGTCTTCGCATCCAGCGGCGATGCCGCCGACGCCGAAGCCACGGCCTGCGCCGGCAGCGTGTGCAGCGTGTTGATCTGGCTGGCGGTGACGCCCAGCACCAGCCAGGTCGCGCCCACTTCCACTACCACCACGCGCTCGCGCTGGCCGACCATGGAGCTCGACACCACCTTCACCAGGTTGCCGCCGCCGAAGCGCTGCAAGCCGAAGCGGCGTGCCATCCAGGCGCACGCAAAGATCAGCCCGAGCACCACCAGCATGCCGAAGCCGGCCTGCAGCAGGCCGGAAGCGCCGACGGCCGGCGCAGCCTCGGCCGGCGTCGGAACCGTAGGCAGCGCCGCGAGCGCGGGCAGCGCGCACGTCCACGCGAAAAAAGAGGCTGCGGCGCGCAGCGGCCGACTGCAGGAGATCATGAACGGCTGAGCTTCTGCATGCGCTCGGAGGGCGTGACGATGTCGGTCAGGCGGATGCCGTACTTCTCGTTCACCACCACCACCTCGCCCTGCGCGATCAGGTAGCCGTTGATCAGCACGTCCAGCGGCTGGCCGGCCAGGCCATCGAGCTCGACCACCGAACCCTGCGAGAGCTGCAGCAGGTTCTTGATGGTGATGCGCGTGCGGCCGATCTCGGCCGTGAGCTGCACCGGAACGTCGAGGATGCGCTCGATGTCGACCGGCGAGGTGTGGGCGGTCGGCGCGTTCTGGATCGGCTGGAACACCTGTGCGCCGGCCGGCGCCGCCGCGGGTGCGGGCGCTGCGGGCTGCAGGGGCGCAGGCGCGGAGGCCGCGGTCTGCTCGGCCAGCGCGCTGGCCCAGTCGTCCGCATCGCTGCTGGAAGGAGTGTTGTCAGTCATGGTCGTTCTTCAGATCGCTGTCTTGGTGGGAGATCATCTGTTGCACGCGCAGCGCATAGCGTTCGTTCGACACGCCGAAGCCGCACTCCATCACCGGAATGCCGTCGACGCGCGCGGTCACGGAGCTCGGCAGCTCGATCGGCAGCACGTCGCCGACCTGCAGCTTCATCAGCTCGCCGATGGTCGAGGGGATGGTCACGAAGTCGGCGCTGAGTTCCACATCGGCGCTCTGCATCTGCTGCGACATCTGCTTGACCCAGCGCTTGTCGACCTCGATCTCGTCCTGCACCGGGTTGGACAGCAGGTCGCGGATCGGCTCGATCATGGAATAGGGAATGCACACGTGCACGAAGCCGCCGACCGGGCCGAACTCGACCTGCAGCGTGGTGGTGATCACCACTTCGTTGGGCGCGACGATGTTGGCGAGCTTGCCGTGCATCTCGGCGCGCACGTAATCGAAGGCGAGCGGAAACACCGGCTGCCAGGCGTCGCCGTAGCACTGCAGCGTGAGGTTCAGCAGCCGCTTGATGATGCGCTGCTCGGTGCGCGTGAAGTCGCGGCCTTCCACGCGCACGTGGTAGCGGCCGTCGCTGCCGAACAGGTTGTCCACCACCAGGAACACCAGCTTCGGATCGAACACGATCAGGGCCGTGCCGCGCAGCGGCTTGAAGTGCAGCATGTTGATGTTGGTCGGCACCGGCAGGTGGCGCACGAACTCGCCGTACTGCTGGATCTGCACCGGGCCGACCGAGATGTCGGCGCTGCGCCGCATGAAATTCAAGAGCGAGCTGCGCAGATGCCGCGCGAAACGCTCGTTGATGACCTCCAGCGTGTGCATGCGGCTGCGCACCACGCGGTCGGGCGCGCCCAGGTCGTAGGCCGGCAGGCCGTCGGTGGCCGGGTTGGGCGCGCGGATCTGGTCGACGGCTCCGCCGGTGACGCCCTGCAGCAGCGCATCGACCTCGTCCTGCGAGAGCACCTGTTCATAGGCCATGCAAAGAGACCCTTACTGCACCACGAAGGTATTGAAGGACACGCTGGAGATGTCCTGTGCCGGCTGGTTGGGCCCGAGCGGCTTGTTCAGCTCGGTGCGGATCTCCTCGGCCAGGCGGGCCTTGTCCTGCGTCGACAGCAGCGACTCGGGCTGGCGGTTCGACAGCAGCAGCAAGAGCCGGCTGCGCAGCTCGGGCATGAACTCGACCAGCTGCGCCTTGGCCTGCTCGTCGCGCACCTTGAGCGCCATGCCGATGTGCAGGAAGCGCCCGCGGCCTTCGGACTGGACGTTGACGGTCAGCGGTTCCAGCGTGACGAAGATCGGCTTCTGCGGCGCCGGTGCGGCGGCTTCGCGCGCGAAGAGGTCGCTGCGGCTCAGGGCGTAGCCGCCGCCACCGAGGGCGCACAGGCTGACAGCGATCAGCATCCCGATCAGGCGCTTCGACGAGCGCGGCGCGGAGGGAGCGACTTGGGTGAGTGAGGGACTGGTGGCCATGGTGGGAGCTGCAAATCGGTTCGGTCTATTCTTGGCCGGCGTGCGCGCAAACGAAGCGCCGATCAAGCGGGGGAAAGGGCCTCAGATCTCGCGTTGAGGGCCTGTTAACCCATGAATCACCCCCGCGCCGGGACGGCAAGGGGTGCAGGGCTAGGCGCGGGCCGCAGCCCAGGCTGCCCGCCTGGGCAAGGACCGCAACGACGCCATGCGCCCCTTGCCGCCCCGGCCCTCCGGGTGAGGCCCCACAGAGGGCCCACTCGTCGTTGCCAATGCTCACTGGGTGTGCAACCCAGTTCCGCTTGGCGCCTAGATTGGGCCCTCTGTGGGGCCTCACGCGGGGGTGATTCATGGGCTAACAGGCCCTACGCGAAGGTGTCGAGGCCGGAGGTGGGCCGCGTGCTGACGGGCGTGCGAGGCGGCACGGCGTCGCCGGCCGTGTCTGCGCGCCCCGGATAGTCCGCCTGCCGCGAGGACGAAGCGTGCTGCTGCTGTGGCTGGCCGAAGCCGCCGCCCTGTCCGGCCCAGGGCCGCGACTCGGCGCCGACCGAGGTCTGGCCCAGGCTGATGCCCTGCTCGGCGAGCGTGCTGCGCAGCTGCGGCAGCGCGGCCTCGACGGCCTTGCGAACGGATTCATGGGCCGAGACGAACATGGCCTGCGCCTGGTTGTCGCCCAGGCTGAGCATGACCTTGAGCGGGCCGAGACCGGCCGGGTTCAGGTTGAGCTCGGCCACTTGATGGCCGCTGGCGCTCATGCGCAGCATCTGCTGGCCGATGGCCGGGCCCCATTCATCGCTGCCGACCGGCGGCGCGACGCTCAGCACAGGCGTGGAGCTTGCGGGTGCGCTGGAGCGCTCCACCGCCTGCGGCATGAAGGTGGTCGATGGGGGCGCGAAGGCCGGGGATGCCGGGTTCTGCGCTGCGGCTGCATCGGCACGCTCGGCGCTCGTCGCGGCAACCGGCGCCGGCGCGGTCTTCGTCTCCTCGGCGGCCGGCAGTGCGGGCTCTGCCTTGGCCTGCTGTGGTGCGGCCGATGCCGGTGCGGCTGCACCGGCGGCCGGGGCCTTTGCCGCGGGCAGGGCGCTTGCGGCCGGCGGCAGCGGCATGGCGGCGACGGCTGCCGGCGCGACGGCGTCGGCAGCGCTCGCGTCCGTTGCCGCGGGCACCGCCTTGGCGGTGTCGGCCTGGGCTGCGGCCGCTTGTGCGGGAAGCGTTTTCGCATCCGCGTCTGCGTCCTGCGCAGCGGGGAGCGTCCCGGCTGCTGCCTCGGTGCCGGCTTCGGTCGAGGCGGCCGCCGGTGTTTGTGCAAGCAGGGGGTCCTGGGCGACATCCGTTGCCATCGACAACGCTGCCTTGGCTTCGCCCGGCACGCCGGCAGCCGGCGTCGAAGCGGTCGCCGGTCGAACCGCGGCCGGCGCGGGCGCGAACAGCGCGAAGGCCAGCAGATCGGAGACGAGCTCGTCCTTCCTGTCCTCGCCGCGCTCCGGCTTCGCAAGCGCAGCGGCCTCGGCAGGCGCTGCGTCCGGCGATGCCTCGGACTTCCGCGCCCCGGCGGCACGCGAGCGCTCGAGCATCTCGCCGAAGCGCTGTCCCTGCGGCTCGTCGGCCGCGCGGGCGCGCGGGCCGGAGGGCGTGAGCGGCTGGCTGGTCGCGGCCGGGCCGGCAGAGGGAGCGATGAAGGTGGTCATGGCAGTTCCAGATAGAAGGGATCAGGCGCTCGAATGCGCCGCGCGGTCGATGAACTTGCGTGCCGCGCGCTCGTCGCTGTCGCGCTGCTCGCGCTTGGCCTGCAACATCGCCTCCTGGCGGCGCAGGCGGTCGGCCAGGGTGTCGAAGGAATTGAGGCGGCGCGCGTGGTGCTGCCAGTCGCCGCGGCCGTGGTCCAGCCGGACATTGGCCTGGGCCGCGATGGCGCGTTGCTGCTCGATGGCGCCGTCGAGCGTGCTGAGGAAGTTGCGGTAGTTGCGCCATTGCGAGGCGGGCAGGCCGCTCTCCATCAGCCTCTGCAATTGGTGGCTGTAGTCCTGGCGGTACTGCAGCAGCAGGTCGAGCTTCTGGTGCGCGCTGACCTGCGCGCTCTGCAAGGCACCGAGGCGGCGCGCGGCCTCCTCCTTCTGCGTGCGGGCCAGCTCGGTCAGGGTGTCGAGGGGGAGCTTCTTGGACATGTTGCGTGGTCCTATCTGCTTTCGAACAAGCCGGTGATGTGCGCGATCGAGCCCGCGTAGTCGGCGCGCTCGTGCATCGCCTGCTGCAGGAAGGCTTCGATCTTGGGATACATCGCGATCGCCTGGTCCAGCTGCAGGTCGTGGCCGGCCGCGTAGGCGCCGACGCTGATCAGGTCGCGGTTGCGCTGGTAGCGCGAGAGCATCTGCTTGAAGCGGCGCACGGTCTCGAACTGCGAGGGCGGGATCAGCGCGGTCATCGCGCGGCTGATCGAGGCCTCGATGTCGATGGCCGGGTAGTGGCCGGCCTCGGCCAGCGTGCGCGAGAGCACGACGTGGCCGTCGAGGATGGCGCGCGCCGAATCGGCGATCGGGTCCTGCTGGTCGTCGCCCTCGGACAGCACGGTGTAGAAGGCGGTGATGGAGCCGCCGCGGCCCTCCGCATCCCGCGCGCCGTTGCCGGCGCGTTCCACCAGCGCGGGCAGCTTCGCGAACACCGAGGGCGGGTAGCCCTTGGTGGCCGGCGGTTCGCCGACGGCAAGCGCGATCTCGCGCTGCGCCATCGCGTAGCGCGTGAGCGAATCCATGATCAGGAGCACGTCCTTGCCCTGGTCGCGGAAGTGCTCGGCCAGGCAGGTCGCATAGGCCGCGCCCTGTAGGCGCAAGAGCGGCGAGTTGTCGGCCGGAGCGGCGACCACCACCGCGCGGGCCAGGCCTTCCTCGCCCAGCGTGTTCTCGATGAAGTCCTTCACCTCGCGGCCGCGTTCGCCGATCAGGCCGACCACGATCACTTCGGCGCTGGTGTAGCGCGCCATCATTCCGAGCAGCACGCTCTTGCCGACGCCGGAGCCGGCGAACAGGCCCATGCGCTGGCCGCGGCCGACGGTGAGCATGGCGTTGATGGCGCGCACGCCGACGTCGAGCACCGAGTCGATAGGCGCGCGCAAGAGCGGGTTGATCGGCGGCGACGAGAGCGGCACCTTGCGGGCGACATCGAGCGGGCCGAGCCCGTCGAGCGGACGGCCCGCCGCGTCGACCACGCGCCCGAGCATGCCTTCGCCGACCGGCAGCCGCTTGGTGTGCGAATCGCCGCCGGCGCCGGCCGAGCCGGGCCGCGCGAAGACGCGCGCGCCCGGCAGCAGGCCGGCCACTTCGCTCTGCGGCATCAGGAACAGGCGCTCGCCGGCAAAGCCCACCACCTCCGCTTCGGCGTGGCGCTGCGGATAGCCGGGCGGCAGTTCGATCAGGCAGTCGCTGCCCACCGGCAGCTGCAGGCCCACGGCTTCGAGCACCAGGCCCACGGCGCGGGTCAGGCGGCCCGATTGCGTGATGGTCGTGCAGAGGCTGACATCGCTGCGCGCCTGGGCGAGCATTCCGCGCCAGGATTGCAGATGGGGGTTGGGTGCGCCAGTTGATCTCAACTCATTGGCTCCGTTGCGCTGTGTGCAACTCGCGGCGCATGCACCCCGCGGCCGGCGAAGCCAGGCCCGTTCGGGGAACACCGCGGAACCGGCTTTGCCGGGCCGCTGGTGTTGCCCCCGGCGAGGGGGTGTGCGGCCACACGAAGTGGGCAAGCATGGGGGAGAGCTTCATATCGCGTCGACGTCGCGGTGCAATGCCGCGGTCACGCTCTTCCAGCGGGTCTCCAGGCTGGCATCCATCTCGCCGCTGGTGGACTGGACGCGGCAGCCGCCGCGCGCCAGCGTGTCGTCGGCACGCACCTGCCAGCCGGCGATCTGCAGTTCGTTGCCCAGGCTGTTCTTGACCAGGGCCGCGTCGTCGGGATGCAGCAGCAGGCGCGGCTCGCCCTGCAGTGCGGGCTCGGCATGCAGCAGGTCCTGCACCAGCGGCAGCACCCATTCGGGCTCGGCGCGCAGGGTGCGGTGGACCACCTGGCGCGCCACGTCGAGCGCGAGCGTGAGGATGGCGTCGGCCAGTTCGTTCTCGGCGCGGCGCAGTGCGTCCGGCAGCGTGGCGGCCAGCGCGCGCAGCTGTTCGGCATGCGCGCTGGCGGCGGCCAGGCCCGCGGCCAGGCCGGCGGTGCGGCCTTCGGCATGGCCTTGCGCCCAGCCTTCGCGGCGGCCTTCGGCAAGACCGGCGGCGCGTGCTTCGAGGCGCAGGCGTTCCAGCTCGGCCTCGCGCGCCAGCGCCGCGGGATCGATGCGCTGCGCGTTGGCGGCTTCGACCTCGCGCTGCGGCGGCGTGGCATCTTCCTCCAGCGTGCCCATCTCCCAGCGTTGCCAGGCAGACAGCACCGGCTTGGTGGGCTGGGGCGGCGTGGCCGGCCGTGCGGGTGCATAGGCGGCGGCGAGGCGCGTGCCCGTACCCAGGAAGGCATTCTTGGAAACCGTCATCTCAATGACTCCATCCAGCTGCCCGCCGCGGCGGGCGAAGCCAGGCCCGTTCGGGGAACACCGCGGAACCGGCTTTGCCGGGCCGCTGGTGTTGCCCCCGGTGAGGGGGTTGGTGTAGCAACACGAAGTGCGCGAAGCCTGGGGGAGAGCAACATCTAGACGAAGTCATCGGTGCCTGGCGCGGCGACGGTGATCTCGCCCGAATCGGCGAGGCGGCGCACCACCTGCAGGATGGCCTTCTGCTCGGCTTCGACCTGCGAGACCCGCACCGGGCCGCGCAGCTCGATGTCCTCGCGCAGCGTCTCGGCCGCGCGCTGCGACATGTTCTTCAGGAACTTGTCGCGCAGCTCCTGCGCCGAGCCCTTGAGCGCGACGATGAGCGAGTCGGATTCGATGTCCTTGAGCAGGCGCTGGATGAAGCGGTCCTCGAGATCGAGCAGGTTCTCGAACACGAACATCTCCTCGAGGATGCGCTGCGCGAGGGCTTCGTCGTGCTCGCGCACGTGCGCGATGGCCTCGTCTTCCTGCGCGCTGTTCATGAGGTTGACGATCTCGGCGGCGGTGCGCACGCCGCCCAGGCGGCTGCGCTTCAGGCCTTCGCCGGAGAGCATCTCGGTCAGTACGTCGGTCAGCTCGGCCAGCGCCGCCGGCTGCACGCCGCCGAAGGTGGCCACGCGCATGATCACGTCGTGGCGCAGGCGCACCGGCAGCTTCTCCAGCACTTCCGATGCCTTCTTGCGGTCCAGGTGCACCAGGAGCGTGGCGAGGATCTGCGGATGCTCGTCGCGGATCAGCTCCACCACTTCGGAGGCTTCGAGATCGTTGAGCCGCTCGATGCCGCCGTGCGGCTCGTCGGGCTGCAGGATGTCTTCGAGCAGGTTGCTGGCGCGGTCGTCGCCCAGCGCCTTGCGCAGCACCGCGCGGATGTAGCTGCCCGAGCCCAGGTGCAGGGCGGAGAGCTGCTCGGTCTCGAAGCGGAACTCGGCCAGCACGCCCGCCAGCTCCTCCTTGGACACCTGGCTCAGCTTGGCCATCGCGACGCCGAGCGCCTGCACCTCGGTGGTGGGCAGGTGGTGCAGCGTGGCGGCGGCGCGGTCCTCGCCGAGCGACATCAGCAGGATCGCGGCCTTGCGGGTTCCTTCGTTCATCACTGCGCTCATAGAAATACCTCCGTGCTCCGCACTGCGGTGCGAGCTTGCTTGGGGCGGCCCGGCGCGGTGGTCATCAGCCCCCACGCTCGACACTTCGTGTCCTCGCTGCCCCCCGAGGGGGCGCTCGCTTGCTTGGGGCGGCCCGGCGCGGCGCTCATGGATTCATCCAATGCTTTATCAGCGTGGCCACCAGCCGGGGGTCGCTGTCGGCGGTCTGGTGGGCGTAGTCGAGGTCGGCCTTTTGGCGCTCGAGCTCGCGCTGGCGTGCGCTTTGCCGGCTGAGGTCGCCATCGTCGGTATCGCTGGACGCGGCCTGGGCCGGGGCCGGGGCGACGGCCGGGGCAGGCGGCGCCAGGTGCTTGCGCAGCAGCGGCCGCAACACCGCGAACCAGGCGAAGAGGGCGAGGGCGGCGTAGAGCAGGTATTGCCCGATGGTCTTCGCGAGATCGATGTTGGCGGGGTCGCGCCAGATCGGCACGTCGCGCGCTTCCTCTTCCTGGCCCTCGCGGGCGAAGGCGCTGTTGACCACGTTGAGCGAGTCGCCGCGCTCCTGGCTGTAGCCCATCGCTTCCTTGACCAGGTTGCGGATCTGTTCGATCTCGGGTGGCGTCAGCGCCCGCGCGGCGGCCTTGCCGTCCGCGCCTTCGCGGTTGTTCACCACCACCGCCACCGACAGGCGCTTGATCGCGCCTGCGCCCTGCTGCACGTGGCGGATCGAGCGGTCGAGCTCGTAGTTGGTCGTGGTGTCCTTGCGCAGGCTGGAGGGCGCGCCGGGCGCCGTGGTGGTGGCCGTCGTCGTTGTCGATGCGCCCGCGGGCGGCGTGGCCGCGGCGGTGCCGGGCGCGTTGGGCGGCCGCGGCGCGGTGATCGGCGCGCTCGGATTGACCGGCGGCTGGTTCGACAGCGCGCCCGGCACGCCGCCCGGCGGCGTCGCGCCGTGCTGGCTCGATTCGCTCGACTGCTGGCTGCGGATCGCGGCGTTGCGCGGATCCTGGTTGGGGCTGTATTTCTCGTCGGTGCGCTCGACCACCGAGAAGTCGATGTCGGCCGCGACCTGGGCGCGCACATTGCTCGTGCCGACGATGGGCTGCAGGATGGCCTCGATGCGGCGGATGTAGCCCTGCTCGATCTCCTGCGCGTACTTGAGCTGGCTCACGTCCAGGCCGCGCGCGCCGGCGTTGGCCGCCGACAGCAGGTTGCCGCGCTGGTCGACCACCGTCACGCTCTTCGCGTCGAGCTCGGGCACGCTGCTGGAGATCATGTGGACGATGGCACTGACCTGGCCCTCGTCGATGCTGCGGCCGCGGTGCAGGCTCAGCACCACCGAGGCGGAAGGCTTCTTCTGGTCGCGCACGAAGAGCGAGGGCTTGGGCAGCGCCAGGTGCACGCGCGCCGCCTCGACCGTGCCGATCGACTCGATGGTGCGCGCGAGCTCGCCTTCGAGCCCGCGCTGGTAGTTGACCTGCTCGGCGAACTGGCTGGTTCCGAACTTCTGGTTGTCCATCAGCTCGAAGCCGACCCCGCCGCCCTTGGGCAGGCCCTGGGCCGCGAGCTTCAGGCGCACTTCGGGCACCTTGTCGCCGGCGATCAGGATCGCGTTGCCGCCGTCTGCGAACTTGTAGGGCACGTTCATCTGCGCGAGCGACGCGATGATCGCGCCGCCGTCGCGGTCCGAGACGTTGGTGTAGAGCACCTTGTAGTCGGGCGCGCGGCTCCAGAGCATGAAGGCCGCGGCAGCCGCCACCAGCGCCGCGGCGCCGACGATCAGCGGCAGCTTCTGCTGCGCGCGCATCCGTTCCATGAGGGGCGGCAGGGCCGGCGCCGTCGGCGCGGCGCCCGCGGGCGCCGTCGCACTCATGTGCGCGCCTCCGGCGCGGCCGGCCGCGCCGGGCGCTCCGGATTCATGGAGGGGAAAGGGAGTCGTCGATGTGGAGGAGTCATGCCGCAGGGCCGTTGATGTCGTCAGCAGGCTTTCTTGTTCGCAGTCGATTCTCGGCAGCCGATGCGGATTCGATTGGTCGAACAACCGCGGGTTTTGCCGTCAGTTGGGCCCATCTCCAGGCGGCCTTGGCTGATACGCTGAAAACACGCGGGAGCGCATTGGCGCTTCCTTTGTCAATGCCAAAGTTCTAGACGAGAGAAGGTTTCCTCATGTCGATTGCCGCCATCGAATCCGTTCTGCAGCAGATGCGGGTCACCGCACTTCAGTCCGGCTTCACGCCGCCCGCCGCCGGGGCGGCCCAGCCGGGCGGCTTCGCAGCCGAGCTCCGGCGCTCGCTGGACAACATCAGCGGCGCGCAGACCAAGGCGTATGGCCAGGCCGAGGCCTTCGAGCTGGGCCGCCCGGGCGTGGCGCTCAACGACGTCATGGTGGACTTGCAGAAGGCCAACCTGGCTTTCCAGACCGGACTGCAGGTGCGCAACCGGCTGGTGGCCGCCTACCAGGAAGTGATGAACCTGCCCGCTTGAGCCCTGAAGGTCGTGGAAGAGGCCGCGCGCATCTTTTTAGCGCACCAGCCTAAATGTTTGGAAAGCCCTGCCGATAACTAAACCAACGATGGCTTGAGTCTCACGGTGGGAAGCGGGTCCAGCGTTGCGGCCATTGGCCGAAGTCCACAACCTTTGTCTACAGGAGTCGAACATGGCGCAAGTCATCAACACCAATAGTCTCTCGCTGCTCACGCAGAACAACCTCAACGCATCCCAGTCGTCGTTGAACACCGCGATCCAGCGCCTGTCTTCGGGCCTGCGGATCAACGGTGCGAAGGACGACGCGGCCGGCCAGGCCATCGCCAACCGCTTCACGGCGAACATCAAGGGCCTGTCGCAAGCCCAGCGCAATGCCAACGACGGCATCTCGCTGGCGCAAACGACGGAAGGCGCGCTGAAGGAAGTGAACAACAACCTGCAGCGCGTCCGCGAACTCGCCGTGCAAGCCGCCAACGGCAGCAACTCGGCCAGCGACCTGAAGTCGATCCAGGACGAAATCACCCAGCGCATGAGCGAAATCGACCGTGTCTCGGCACAGACCGATTTCAACGGCGTGAAGGTGCTGTCGGCCGGCGCGAAGCCGCTGACCGTGCAAGTCGGCGCCAACGACGGCGAAACGATCAAGATCGACCTGAAGCAAATCGACTCGAGCACGCTCGGCCTGGCCGGCTTCTCGGTGAGCAACAACGCGCTCCCGGTGAGCGAGGCCATCACGCAGACCAACCTGGCTGCGACGCCGACCGCTGTCGACCTGAGCTCTGCCGCCACGTCGCTGGGCGTCTCCGCCAGTTCGCTGAGCCTGCACAACGTGAAGGACGCCGCCGGCGCCGCCACGGCCAACTTCGTGGTCAAGTCGGGTGACGACTTCTACGCCGCCTCGGTCGACGACGCCACCGGCGACGTCGTGTTGAACGTGGCCGACGTCGAGTTCACCGACACCGACAACGGCGTGACGACCGCCGTGGCGCTGAACAACCAGCTGGTCAAGGTCGGCGTGGATGCTGCCGGTGCCACCACGGCCTACGTGGCGGTGCAAGGCAAGAACTTCGCCGTCGGCGCAGGCGCCCTGGCCAACGGTGGCGCAACGCCGACCGACTTCGACAACACCGGCACGGACATCGTCCTGAGCGGCGCCGGCAAGACGGCCGAGTTCGCGGGTGCGGCTTCCATCGACCCGATGAAGAAGCTCGACGCGGCGCTGAAGATGGTCGACGACCTGCGCAGCTCGCTGGGTGCGGTGCAGAACCGTTTCGACTCCACGATCGCCAACCTCGGCACCACGGTGACCAACCTGTCCTCGTCGCGTTCGCGCATCGAAGACGCCGACTACGCGGTCGAAGTGTCGAACATGACCCGCGCGCAGATCCTGCAGCAAGCCGGTACCTCGGTGCTGGCCCAGGCCAACCAGACCACGCAAGGCGTGCTGTCGCTCCTGCGCTGATCGAAGAAGAAGCATCGCAGGCGTCCGCGGCGCGAGCCCGGCAGCGCCTGCGCTCTGTTCTCTGCGGCCTGGCGCGTCCAGGCCGCAGACGACAGCGAAGCAAGCAAGCAAAGGTGAAGACCATGTCGATCCCCGTAGCCCCCGCGGCAGACAACGGCCAATGGTGGGTGCAGATGCTCTCGGGCCGGCCGGCCGGCGCGGGCGCACCGGCATCGGCGGAGAGTGCGAGCACCACGGCGGATGTCATGGAGGCGGCGACGCCGCCGCAGGTCGAGCAGGCGGTACGCGAAGTCAATGCCTCGCTGCAGAGCCGCTCGGTCGGCCTGCGGTTCGAGGTCGACCAGGACACCGACAAGCTCATCGTCAAGGTGGTCGACCGGGCCAGCGGCGAAGTCATCCGGCAGATCCCGAACGAGGAAGTGGTGCGCATCGCCAAGGTGCTGGGCAGGGCGCCCGGCCTGCTGGTGAACCAGCCAGCCTGAAATGAACCACCCCCAGGCTTGCCCACTTCGTGTGGCCTCCAACCCCCTCACCGGGGGCAACACCAGCGGCCCGGCAAAGCCGGTTCCGCGGTGCTCCCCAAAGGGGCCTGGCTTCGCCGGCCGCGGGTTCGGCCATCGTGGGGCACTGGCATGCGTTTTTCGCACTCATTAGGAACAGGAAGTTATTCATGGCATCGATCAGCAGTCTTGGCATCGGCTCGAACCTCGATCTGAGCACCCTGCTCACCAACCTCGAAACGGCGGAGAGCCAGCCGCTCAAGCTGCTGCAGCAGCGCCAGATCAGCTACACGAGCAAGCTGTCGGCCTACGGCCAGCTGCAGAGCGCGCTCGGCACGCTGCAGACGGCGGCCAAGAAGCTGTCGGACCCGGCTTTCTTCCTGGGCGTGAAGGCCACTTCCAGCGCCACCGACGTGATGTCCGCGAGCGCCGGCAACACCGCAGCCGCCGGCATCTACAACATCAACGTCACCCAGCTCGCGCAGGCGCAGTCGGTGGTGGCGGCCGGCCAGGCCAGCGCCAAGACGGCCATCGGCACCGGCACCATCACGATCGACTTCGGCACCATCGCCGGCGGCAGCTACGACGCGGTGAGCGGCAAGTACACGGGCGCAGGCTTCACGCCGGACGCGAGCCGCACGGCAGTGCCGATCACCATCGATGCGGCGCACAACACGCTCGAGGGCATCCGCGACGCAGTCAACGCGGCCAAGGCCGGCGTGACGGCGAGCATCGTGAACGACGGCAGCGGCACGCCCAACCGGCTGGTGCTGACATCGACCGAGACCGGCAAGGCCTCGAGCATGCGCGTCTCCGTCGCCGGCGACGCGGCGCTGGCGAACCTGCTGAACCATGATCCGGCCGGCACGCAGAACCTGCAGCAGACCGTGCAGGCGCAGAACGCCGAGCTCACGGTCAACGGCATCGCGGTCACGAGCGCGAGCAACACCGTGAAGGAATCGATCCAGGGCACGACGCTGACCGTGCTGAAGACCGGCACCAGCACCCTGAGCGTGGCGCGCGACACCGCCTCGGTCGAGACGGCGATCAACGATTTCGTCAAGGCCTACAACGGCTTGCAGAGCATGGCCGGCACGCTGACCACCTTCGACACCGACAAGCAGACCGCTGCGGCGCTGGTCGGCGACTCGACGCTGCGCAATCTGCAGACCAGCATCCGCAACACGCTGACCTCGCCGCAGGCCGGCGGCAGCGGCGACCTGACGATGCTGTCGCAGATCGGCGTGAGCTTCACGAAGGACGGCACCATGAGCGTCGACTCGGAAAAACTCAAGAGCGCGCTCGCCACCAACCTGGACGGCGTCTCCAAGCTCTTCGGGAGCGCGACCGGCAGCACCGCGGGCTACGGCAAGCAGCTCGACGCGCTGGTGACCAAGGCCACTTCCACCGGCGGCATGCTCAAGGTGGCGACCGAGGGCATCAACACCTCGCTCAAGCAGCTCGACGAGCAGTACACCGACATGCGGGCGCGCGTGGACGCCAAGGTCGAGTACTACCGCGCGCAGTTCACGCAGCTGGACCTGCTGGTCAGCAGGATGAACAGCACCAGCAGCTACCTCACGCAGCAGTTCGCGAGCATGAGCGGCAGCAGCGACAAATAACGGAACAGCCCATGTACACACCTCACACTTTCAGGACCGGCGCCAACGCCTATGCACGCGTTGGCGTGGAAACGCAGGCGATGAGCGCGTCGCCGCACCAGCTCATCTGCATGCTGTTCGACGGCGCCGTCCGCGCGATCGGCATGGCGCGGCACCACATGGCGAGCGGCGATGTCGCCGCCAAGGGCAACGCCATCTCCAAGGCCGTCGGCATCGTCGACAACGGCCTCAAGGCCAGCCTCGACGCCAAGGCGGCCGGGCCCGCCGGCGAAGGCCTGGTGGCGAACCTGTCGGCGCTCTACGACTACGTCATCCGGCGCCTGCTCCAGGCCAACCTGCACAACGATGCGCAAGCGCTCGACGAAGCCGAGGCGCTGCTCGAGAACATCGCTTCGGCATGGCGCGAGATCGACGGCATGGCCGCCGGCCACTGAGTACGATTCGGAAGAGAGAAGAGACATGGCCGCCCGCAGTGAAATCGTCCATTGCTACCTCCAACTCGCCTCGACCACGTCGCTGATGGCGGCGCAGGCGAGGGCGAAAGAGTGGGACCGGCTTCCTGCCCTGGAAGAGCAGTGCGCGACGGTGGTCGAGCGCCTGAAGCAGATCCGCGCCACGGAACCGCTGGATCCCGCGGAGCTCGACCAGGCGCAGCGCCTGATGGCGCGCATCCGTGCCGACCAGGACGAAGTGCGCCGGCTGGTCAAGCCGCAGCTCGAGCGTTTGGTGGCCACGATGGCACGGCTGCAGAAGCAGGGCGAGCTCGACAAGGCCTACGGCCTGGCGCGCTGAGCGGCGAACGCACATCGCAGCCATGAACAAGCTTTCCGGCCTGGTCGACACGCTTCTGAGCGCCAAGCTCGCGCCGCGGCTGGAGCTGCTCGCACTGCACCAGAGCCAGGTCGGAACGGACGCGGCCGCGGGGCCGGTGGTGGCGGTGCAGAAGGTCGTCAACGACACCCGCCTGCCGCCCGAGATGGCGCTGGTCCGGCACGCGCCGACCGCGGGTGCGGCGGCAGCGCCGGGCCAGTCCGCTCAGGACCAACCCGATGCGGCCACGTCGTCCGCCGCGCGGCTGTCGGTGGCGGCGCGCGTCATCGGCGCGCTGCTGGCGGAGTTTCCCGATGCCGGCCCGCTGCGGGGCGCGTCGCCGATGTGGCCGTCCTCGCAGCAGCCTTCCGCGGCCGCGCTCGCCGGCACGCTGGCGCAGACCGTGGGCGCGAGCGGCCTGTTCTACGAATCGCATTTGCGCGAGTTTGCAGAGGGCACGCGCACGCTGGCGCAACTGGCGCAGGAGCCGCAAGCGCGCTGGGCGCCGGCGAGGAGCGCGGGGCCGGAGGCCGCCGCGCAACCACTTGCCACGGCGGCAGCCATCGCGGCCGAGACGCTGAGGCCGGCGCCGCCGGCGGCCACCGTGCCCGGTGCGGCCGTGCCGCATCCGGACGACGGCGCCCCAGCGCTGCCGCAACCCGGCGCGCCGCGCTCGTCCGCCGAAGCCGGCGCGAGCGATGGCTTGCCGCTGCCGCGTGCGCCTGCAACGCAGGTCCACGCCGAGCCCTCCACGCCCGCGGCCGATGCCGCGCGCGTGCAGGCGGCCTACCGCCGGGGCGAGGCGGCACCGTCAGCTGCGCCGGAAGCGGCGCCTCTGCTGCGTACCGAAGAGGCGGCGTCGCGCCACGCCGCATCTGTTCAGGCGCTGCCCGCCGGCGAAGTGATTCACCACCAAGCCGGGACCGTGGTCCACCAGCAGCTCGACCTGCTGGCGACGGCGGTATTCCGCTGGAGCGGACAGGCGTGGCCCGAGGTTCCGATGACGTGGTCGATCCAGGAAGAAGATGCAAAGCCGCAGGGCGACGCGCCTCATGAACCCGCTGCGCGAAGCTGGACGACCACCGTCTCCTTGAGCTTGCCCCGGCTCGGGGCCGTGGATTTGCGCCTCTGCCTCACCGGTTCCCAGATCCAGGCGCAAATGGCGGCGAGCGAGGCCGGCACCGCGGCGCGCCTGCGCGCCGACAGCGGCCGGCTGGTACAGCGTTTCGAAGCGGCGGGCCTGCGGCTGCAGGAACTGCAGATCGCGGAGAAGGAGGGCAGGCCATGAGACGCCGGGCCGCTCCCAAGTCGAATAGCACCGCAGCGCGTAGCGCGGAGGTTCCCCAATGAGACGCCGGGCCGCTCCCAAGTCGAATAGCACCGCAGCGCGCAGCGCGGAGGTTCCCCAATGAACCCCGGCGGCACCGATGAACGCCAGAGCGCGGTGGCCCTGTCCTATCTGGACAAGACCCGCGCGCCCGTGGTCGTGGCCAAGGGCTACGGCGTGACGGCGGAATCGATCATGCGCGAGGCGCGCGAGAACGGCCTCTACGTCCACGCCTCGCCGGCGTTGAACAAGTTGCTGATGCAGGTCGACCTCGATCAGCAGATCCCGCCGCAGCTGTACTTGGCGGTGGCGGAAGTCATGGCCTGGATTCACCGGCTGGAAGCGGCCGAGGCGTCGCATGGAAATTAATACTTTTTATTATGCATTCTCATTGACATATTTCCGTCTTGATGAATTAGTACTTTTTTCTTCCGAATTAAACGAGGTCGGTAGTTATTGAAGTGAATGAGTTTGGGTTACGAAATAAATCACAAAAAACTGGATACCGCGCAGATGGCGGGGACCGGACGTAATTTATTTCTCACTTTCAGATACATATATCTCTGCAAGTTACAGTTGTAAACAACTCTGGATAAACTGAAGCCTTGATTTGAACGGAGTGCAAAAGTGGAACCGGATAACGTGAAGAACGCCGCTAGCGGCGAGATTTCCAAGGAAATCGGCGACCTCAACCTCGCCTACATGCTGCTGGCCCAGAAACTCGTCAAGCAAGACCGCGCGGCCGCCATGTTCAGGCTCGGTGTGAGCCGCGAACTGGCGGACATGCTCGCCGGCATGTCGCTGGCCCAGATCCTCAAGCTGGCGGCATCGAACTTCCTGCTGTGCAGCTTCCGTCTCGACGACCACCCGTCGATGTCGGCGGTGTTGGGCGAGGGGAAGGACACGACCCTGCAGCAGGCCCACATGTCGATCCTGGTATCGGCACGGCGGGTCCAGATGCTCGAGGCGGCATGAGCCGCCGGGCCGTTCCCAAGGCGAATACCGCAGCGCGCATGCGCGGAGGTTGCTCAATTTGCCGCCGGGCCGTTCCCAAGGCGAATACCGCAGCGCGCATGCGCGGAGGTTGCTTAAGTTGCCGCCGGGCCGTTCCCAAGGCGAATACCGCAGCCCGCAGCGCGGAGGTGGCCGAATGACGGCGAAAAGCGTCCTGGGGGAAGTGCGCGAGGTCCAGCTTGCGATCGAGCTGATCGGGCTGGGCGCACGCCTGCAGTTCCTCGAAGCCGAGGTGAGCCTGAGCCGCGAGCGCCTGATCCGTCTCTACAAGGAGCTCAAGGGCGTTTCGCCGCCCAAGGGCTTGCTGCCTTTTTCGACGGATTGGTACATGACCTGGCTGGCCAATATCCATTCGTCGATGTTCTACAACATGTATCAATTCATGTTGATGCACGCAAACGAGAACGGCTTGCAGGCACTGATCAAAAGCTACCGGCTATATCTGGAGCAAATTGAATCGCAGGGCGGCGAAATTGTGCTGGATTTCACACGCGCCTACACGATGGTGCGATTTTTCGACAGCGACATGCTGCAACTGAGCGCTTGCTGCCGGTGCGGCGGCAAGTTCGTGGCGCACGCGCACGACAGCAAGAGCGGCTACGTCTGCGTTCTGTGCCGGCCGCCTTCGCGCGCCGGCAAGGTACGCAGCGCGAAGCGTGCCGGCGAACACCCGTCCGAAGCGCTCACTGGTTTTGCCGTGGAAGCGACGCTGGACGCCGGCGGTTTGCACTGAAAGGGTCCTTGATTCCCCGGCTTTGGTTTGGGAGGCGAGGTTTTTGATTCGACGCCGGAAGCGGCATTAGGGGAAGCGCGTGCTCGTTCTGGTTGGTTATCTGGTGGTCCTGGGGGCCGTATTCGGCGGCTACGCCCTGATGGGCGGCCACTTCGGCGTCCTGTTCCAGCCGGTGGAGCTGCTGATGATCGGCGGCGCTGCGGTGGGCGCCTTCGTCGCGGGCAACAACGGCAAGACCATCAAGGCCACGCTCAAGGAGCTGCCGCTCCTGCTGCGCTCGTCCAAGCACAACCGCCAGCTCTACATGGACCTGCTGGCGCTGCTCTACGAGCTGCTGGCCAAGGCGCGCAAGGAAGGGATGATGAAGCTGGAGACCGACGTCGAGGACCCGGCCCAGAGCCCGATCTTCACGCGCTATCCCACCATCCTGGCCGATGCCGGCGTCATGGAGTTCCTCTGCGACTACCTGCGGCTCGCGATCAGCGGCAACACCGACGCCTTCGAGATCGAGGCGCTGATGGACCACGAGATCGAGACCATCAAGCACGAGGCCGAGATGCCGGTGCACAGCCTGACGCGGGTCAGCGATGCGCTGCCCGCGCTGGGCATCGTTGCGGCCGTGATGGGCGTGGTCCACGCGCTGGGCTCGGCCGACCTGCCGCCCTCCGAGATGGGCGCGCTGATCGCGCATGCCATGGTCGGCACTTTCCTCGGCGTGCTGCTGGCCTACGGCTTCGTCTCGCCGCTGGCCTCGGTGATCGAGCAGAAGGTGTCGGAGGGCATGAAGCTGTACCAGTGCGCCAAGGTGACCCTGCTCGCGAGCCTCAATGGCTACGCGCCGCAGCTGGCCGTGGAGTTCGGCCGCAAGGTCTTGTTCTCCACCGAGCGGCCCTCCTTCACCGAGCTGGACAGCCACGTCCGCGAAGTCAAGGCCCGGTGATGCTCACTGAGATGGCGAGGGCAGGAACATGAGCGCAGACAAGCGCATCGTCGTCAGGCGCGTCGCCGCGGCCGGCGGCGGCGGGCACGGCGGCGGCGGATGGAAGATCGCCTATGCCGACTTCATGACGGCCATGATGGCCTTCTTCCTCGTCATGTGGCTGCTCTCGAATGCGAGCCCGAAGCAGCGCGAAGGCATCGCGGAGCACTTCCGCATGCCGCTGAAGGTGGCCATGAACGGCGGCGAGAAGAGCAGCACCAGCGAGAGCGTGATCCCCGGCGGCGGCGCCGATCCGAGCATGAGCCTGGACGGCGAGATGCGGCGCGTCATGGCCGACGCCGACGACGAAGCCGATGCGAACCGCCTGGAGAGCATGAAGAAGCGGCTCGACGCGCTGATCGAGAACAGCCCGGTCTTCAAGCAGTTCCGCTCGCAGATCCTGATCGACATCACGACCGAAGGGCTGCGCCTGCAGATCGTGGACAACGAGAACCGCCCGATGTTCGACCTGGCCAGCGCGCGGCTGGTGCCGCACATGCGCGCCATCCTGCGCGAGATCGGACCCGCGCTCAACGAGCTGCCGAACAAGCTCACGCTCTCGGGCCACACCGATGCGATCGTCTACACCAACGGCGACAGGTCCTACGGCAACTGGGAGCTGTCGGCCGACCGGGCCAACGCCTCGCGGCGCGAACTGGTGATGGGCGGGATGGCCGAAGCCAAAGTGATGCGCGTGGTCGGCCTGGCCGACAGCCAGCACCTGGACAAGGCCGAGCCGCGCAATCCGATCAACCGCCGCATCAGCATCGTCGTGCTCAACCATCGCACGCAGCAGCAGATCGAGCGCGAGAACAGCGGCGACGGCGCTGCGCCCGCGCGGGCCGGCAAGCCGCCGGTGCGCATTCTCCCGGTCGACAACGTCAAGGTGACGGCCTACAAGCCGCCGGCACCCGCACACCCCTAGCAAAAGAAATCCGGTTTCGGAGCAACGATGGATCTCAGTCAGTTTTCACAAGCCTTTTTCGTCGAAGCCATCGAGCTTCTGGCGGAGATGGAGCAACTGCTTCTCGAACTCGATGTCGAGTCCCCGGACAGCGAGCAGCTCAACGCCATCTTCCGTGCCGCCCATTCGATCAAGGGCGGCGCCGCAACGTTCGGCTTCACAGCGCTGACCGAGACGACGCACCTGCTGGAGAACCTCCTGGACCGGGCGCGCCATGGCGAGCTGCGCCTGAGCGCTCCGATGATCGATGCCTTTTTGGAAACGAAGGACGCCTTGCAAGAACAACTCACTGCCTACCAGGCCGGCAAAGAGCCTGCATCGGAAAGAGTCGCGCACATCTGCGCGGTGCTTCAACAGCTCGCGCGCGAGAACGACGCTGTCGATGCCGCGCCTGCACTCGCGCCGGCCCCGGCTCCGGTGGAGGCCGCTGCGGTCGCGCCGGTCGCTGCCGCCGCGGGGGGCGCGCTGCGCATCCGCTTCGCGCGTCTTTCCGACAGCGAGTGCGATCTGCTGGCCGACGAGCTGGGCAACCTCGGTCGCGTGCTCTCGCGCACGCGCAGCAACGACCAGCTGACCGTCATGCTCGAGACCACCTGCGCGCCCGACGACATCGTCGCCGTGTGCTGCTTCGTGATCGACGAATCGCAGATCGAGATCACGCGCGAGGCGGCGCAGCCGGACGATGCGTCCGCCGCCGCCGAGCCGGAGGCGCCCGCGGCGGCGGCGAGCCCGGCTGCCGCGGCGTCGAAAGCGATGCTCGCGGCCGCGGCGCCGGCAACACCGGCTGCGGCGGCGAACGCCAAGGAGTCCAGCTCGATCCGCGTCGACGTCGAGAAGGTCGACCAGCTGATCAACCTGGTGGGCGAGCTGGTGATCACGCAGTCGATGCTGACGCAGGCGGCCACCATGCTCGACCCGGTGGCCTACGAGCGCTTCCTGAGCGGCCTCGGCCACCTCGAACGCAATGCGCGCGATCTGCAGGAGTCCGTCATGTCGATCCGCATGATGCCGATGGACTACGTATTCAGCCGTTTCCCGCGCGTGATCCGCGACGTCAGCGCCAAGCTCGGCAAGCAGGTCCGGCTCGACACCTACGGCAAGGAGACCGAGCTCGACAAGGGTCTCATCGAGCGCATCATCGATCCGCTCACCCACCTGGTTCGCAACAGCCTGGACCACGGCATCGAGACGCCGGAGCTGCGCCTGGCCAAGGGCAAGGACGCCACCGGGCAGCTCTTGCTGTCGGCCCAGCACCACGGCGGCAACATCGTGATCGAGGTCAGCGACGACGGCGCCGGCCTCAACCGCGAGAAGATCCTCGCCAAGGCCATGCAGCAAGGGCTGGCCGTGAGCGAGGCGATGCCCGACGACGAAGTGTGGCAGCTGATCTTCGCGCCCGGCTTCTCGACGGCCGAACAGGTCACCGACATCTCCGGCCGCGGCGTGGGCATGGACGTGGTCAAGCGCAACATCCAGGAGATGGGCGGTCATGTGGAGATCAGCTCGCGCGAAGGCCGCGGCACCACCACGCGCATCCTGCTGCCGCTGACGCTGGCGATCCTGAACGGCATGTCGGTCAAGGTCGGCGAGGAAGCCTACATCCTGCCGCTCAGCTACGTGATCGAGTCCCTGCAGCCGCTGCCGGAGCACCTGCATTCGATCACCGCCGACGGCCATGTCATCAAGGTGCGCGGCGAGTACCTGCCGCTGATCGAGCTGCACCGGGTCTTCGACGTCGCCGGCGCGCAGACCCAGCCGACGCAGGGCATTCTGGTGATCGTGCAGGCCGACGACGCGCGCTTCGCGCTGCTGGTCGACGAGCTGCTCGGACAGCACCAGGTGGTGGTCAAGAACCTGGAGACCAACTACCGCAAGGTGCCCGGCATCTCGGCCGCGACCATCCTGGGCGACGGCAGCGTGGCTTTCATCATCGACGTCGGCGCCATGCCGCGCATCCAGCGTGCGCAGGCGGCGAGCGCCGCCGTGCTGGCCGGCGCCTCCCGGATCGATGCCGCGGCCACCGCCCATTGAGCGAGACAGAGACGGAGACAAGAGCATGCGCTTCGATTTTTTCCGGCGTCACGATGCCGACAATCCCCTGGCCGGGGACGCGCCGCAAGACGAGTCCTCCGCACCGGCGCTTCCGGCCGCGGCGGAGCGCAGTGTCGACGGCTACGTGACCTACGCGTTGCTGCTGGACACGCAGAAGCGCGTCGCGGGCTACAGGCTCGCATGGCACCCGGCGGCGCAGCAGAACGCCGCGGGCGCGGGCGAGCTGTTCAAGGCGCTCGTGAGCTGCGTGGCAAGGCACCTCAACCCGCCCAAGACCGGATGGCGGCTCGGCCACACAGTGCTCTTCTTCGACGTGACGGCCGAGACGCTGGCGGCCAGCGAGCTGCAGGGGCTGCCGCCGGACAACGTGGTGCTGTGCCTGGGGCTGGACGCGCTCATGGATGCGGACGTGCGGCCCATCCTGCTGTTCCTGCGCGAGCAGGGCTTCCGCTTCATGCTGTGCGGCGCCCAGGCGCTGCCGGAAGATCCCGAGCTGCGCGGCCTGGTCACCCATTTCGACGTCGGCACCGGCGATCTGGACCTGGTCGCCCAGCTGCGGCGCGAGGAGCCGCCGGGCCAGCCGCTGCACCTCATCGCCACGCGCATCGCCAGCTGGAAGGACTTCGATGCCTGCGCGGCGCGTCGCGTCGATGTGTTCCTCGACGCGGCCGACATGCAGGCCGAGAAGGAGCAGGCCGGCCGCACGCTGCAGCCCGAATCGATGCTGATCGTGCGGCTGATGCAGATGATCCAGCGCAACGAGGACCTGCGCGAGATCGAGGCCGCTCTCAAGCACGACGCCGCGCTGACCTACCGGCTGCTGCGCCACATGAATTCGCCCGCCATCGGCGTGGGCGTCGAAATCCATTCGCTGCGCCACGCAGTGACGATGCTCGGCTATTCGCCCCTGTTCCGCTGGCTGTCGCTGCTGCTGGCCACCAGCAACGCGAAGGCCAGCCCGCCCTTCCTGATGAAGAAGTCGATTATCCGCGGCCGCTTCGTCGAGCTGATGGGCGAAGGCATGCTGCCGTCCGGCGAGGCCGACAACCTGTTCGTGGTCGGCATGTTCTCGATGATCGACCAGCTGCTGGGCGTGACCATGCAGGAGGTGCTGGGCAAGGTGCAGCTGAGCGAATCGGTGCAGCAGGCCATTCTTTCGCGCGAGGGCATGTACGGCCCCTTTCTCGCGCTGGCCGAGAGCTGCGACGAGGATGGCGTGCGGGCCGCGCAGCTGTCGGAGGCGCTGTTCATGAGCACCGAGCAAGTGAATGCGGCGCACCTCTCGGCACTCGTCTGGGCGCAAGACGTGAGCCCGGCCGAAGCGACGTACTGAAGAAGGCGCGGCCCGAGATGCAGGACTTTTGCACCCTTGATCGGGCCATTGGAAAAGGTGAGCGCTGTGTACATTGAAACCCATGTACCGGCGCTGACTGTGAACTCCGAATTCCTCTTTACCGATAGCGATTTCTCCAGGATCCGGACGCTGATCCATCGCCGCGCCGGCATCGCCCTGGGCGAGCAGAAGCGGCAGATGGTTTACAGCCGGCTCTCGCGTCGACTGCGCGAGCTGCAGCTGCCCGAGTTCTCGACCTACCTGGAGCTGCTCGAAGCCAGCCGCGACGGCGAGGAGTGGCAGGCCTTCATCAACTCGCTGACCACCAACCTCACGTCCTTCTTCCGCGAGGCCCACCATTTCCCGGTGCTCGCCGCGCACGTGCGCAAGAGCAAGCAGCCGGTCACGATCTGGTGCGCGGCCGCCTCCACCGGCGAGGAGCCCTATTCGATCGCCATCACGCTGATCGAGGCGCTCGGCGAACGCGCGAGCACGGCCCGCGTGATCGCCACCGACATCGACACCGCTGTGCTGGCCAAGGCCTCGGCCGGCATCTTCACGCTGGAGCAGGTGAATCGCCTGTCCACCGAGCGGCTGCGGCGCTTCTTCAACAAGGGCACCGGCAGCAACGCCGGCAAAGTGCGCGTTCGGCCCGAGGTCGCCGCGATGGTCAAGTTCTCGCGGCTCAACCTGCTCGATCCTTCGTGGCCGGTGAAGGAGCCGGTCGATGCGATCTTCTGCCGCAACGTGATGATCTACTTCGACAAGCCGACGCAGAAGAAGGTGCTCGACCGCTTCGCGCCGCTGCTCAAGCCCGAGGGCCTGCTGTTCGCCGGCCATTCGGAGAACGCCTCGCTGGTCAGCCCGGGCTTCAAGGCCGTGGGCCAGACGGTGTACGAGCTCGCCAAGGTGCGTTCATGAGCGCCGCGCCGGGCCGCCCCAAGCAAGCGAACGCCCCCTCGGGGGGCAGCGAGGACACGAAGTGCCGAGCGTGGGGGCTGGCATGAGCGCAACCGTGCCGGGCTCGGTGGCGAACCATCACTACTTCGACCGCGACCTCGATTGCAAGGCGGTCAAGCTGCTGCCTTCCGAGTACTACGTGACCACTGACGACATCGCGCTGACCACGGTGCTGGGCTCCTGCGTGGCGGCCTGCGTCGTGGACCTGGACGCCGGCGTCGCGGGCATGAACCACTTCATGCTGCCCGAAGACGGCGAGCCCGGCACGCGCGGCCAGGTCGAGTCGATGCGCTACGGCGCCTATGCGATGGAGGTGCTGATCGGCGAGATGCTGCGCGCCGGCGCGCGGCGCGACCGGCTGCAGGCCAAGGTCTTCGGCGGCGCCGCGGTGCTCGCCAACATGACCACGCTCAACATCGGCGACCGCAATGCCGACTTCGTGCTGCGCTACCTGAAGACGGAGCGCATTTCCGTCGCGGCGCAGGACCTGCGCGGCCAGCATGCGCGCCGGGTGTGCCTGCTGCCGAAGAGCGGCAAGGCCGTGGTGCGCAAGCTGCGCACGCAGGTCGACGTGCAGTCGATCCAACGCGAGGAGGGCGAGCTCTTGCGCCGGCTCTCCGCTGTCAACAAGAACACAGGGATGGTATGAGCGGCAACAAGATCAAGGTGCTCTGCGTCGACGATTCGGCGCTGATCCGCAGCGTGATGACCGAGATCATCAACAGCCAGAGCGACATGTGCGTGGTCGGCACGGCAGCGGACCCGCTGGTGGCGCGCGACCTCATCAAGCAGACCAACCCCGACGTGCTCACGCTCGACGTCGAGATGCCGCGCATGGACGGGCTGGAGTTCCTCGAGAAGCTCATGCGCCTGCGGCCGATGCCGGTGGTGATGGTGTCCTCGCTGACCGAGCGCGGCTCCGAGATCGCGCTGCGCGCGCTGGAGCTCGGCGCGATCGATTTCGTCACCAAGCCGCGGCTCGGCGTGCGCGACGGCCTGCTCAACTACACCGAGCTCATCGCCGGCAAGATCCGCGTCGCGGCCGGCGCGCGCCTGCTGCCGAGCCGGCATGCGAGCGCGCAGCGGCCCGCGGCGGATCAGGCGCAGGAGCCGCTGCTGCGCAGCCCGCTGTTGTCCACCGAGAAGCTCATCATCATCGGCGCCTCGACCGGCGGGACGGAAGCGATCCGCGAGGTGCTGCAGCCGCTGCCGCCCGACTCGCCGGCGGTGCTGATCGCCCAGCACATGCCGCCCGGCTTCACGCGCTCCTTCGCCCAGCGGCTGGACGGTTTGTGCCGCATCCATGTGAAGGAGGCCGAGCACGGCGAGCGCGTGCTGCCGGGCTATGCCTACATCGCGCCCGGCGGCTATCACCTCTCGCTCGCCCGCAGCGGCGCCAACTACGTCGCGCATCTGGACCAGGAGCCGCCGGTGAACCGGCACCGGCCCTCGATCGACGTGCTGTTCGATTCGGTGGCCAGGCACGCGGGCAAGAACGCGATCGGAATGATCCTCACCGGTATGGGCAAGGACGGCGCCGAGGGCCTGCTGCGCATGAAGCGCGCCGGCGCCCACACGCTGGCGCAGGACGAGGCGAGCTGCGTGGTCTACGGCATGCCGCGCGAGGCCGTCGCGCTCGGCGCGGTGGACGAGGTCTCGCCGTTGAACGAGATCTGCCGCCGCGTGCTGGCGCACCTGCGCACCTTCGGCGAGCGGACCAACCGCGTTTGAACTTTTTGGACTCTCAGTGGAGAAATCGTGATCGATAAGAGCATCAAAATTTTGGTCGTGGACGACTTCCCGACCATGCGCCGCATCGTGCGCAACCTGTTGAAGGAGCTGGAGTTCCTCAACGTCGACGAGGCCGAGGACGGCGCGGCCGGCATCGAGAAGCTGCGCGGCGGCAACTTCGGCTTCGTGGTCTCGGACTGGAACATGCCCAACATGGACGGCCTGACCATGCTGCAGACCATCCGCGCCGACCCGGAGCTGGCCAAGCTGCCTGTGCTGATGGTCACCGCCGAGGCGAAGAAGGAGAACATCATCGCGGCCGCGCAGGCCGGCGCCAACGGCTACGTGGTCAAGCCCTTCACGGCCGCGACGCTGGAGGAAAAGATCGTCAAGATCTTCGAGAAGCTCCAGAAAGAGGCCGCAGCATGAAGCTCACCCCCAGGCTCCCCCACTTCGTGTGGTCCGCCAACCCCCTCGCCGGAGGCAACACCAGCGGCCCGGCAAAGCCGGTTCCGCGAAGGCTTGTTGCTCTCCCCCAGGCTTCGCGCACTTCGTGTCGCTACGCCAACCCCCTCACCGGGGGCAACACCAGCGGCCCGGCAAAGCCGGTTCCGCGGTGTTTCCCGAAGAAGGCGAACTGACATGAGCCACAGCATGGATGCCGCAGGGCACGCAAACACCACCGAAGAACTGCTGGGCCGCATCGGGCACTTGACGCGCCAGCTGCGCGAGGGCCTCCGCGAGCTGGGCCTGGACAAGCAGGTCGCGCGCGCCGCGCAAGCCATTCCCGATGCGCGCGATCGACTCAACTACGTCGCCAGCATGACCGAGCGGGCGGCGCACCGCGCGCTCAATGCGATCGAGCTCGCGCAGCCGCTGCAGGAAGAGCTGGCCGACCGGGCCAAGGGCCTCACCAAGCGCTGGGACCAGTGGTTCGAGAACCCGATCGAGCTGGATCATGCGCGCGAGCTCGTGATGGACACGCGCGGCTACCTGCAGCACGTGCCGCAGCAGGCGAGCGCGATCAACACGCAGCTGATGGAAATCATGATGGCGCAGGATTTCCAGGATCTGACCGGCCAGGTCATCAAGAAGATGATGGAAGTGGTCAACGACGTCGAGACGCAGCTCTTGCAGGTGCTGATCGACAACTCGCCGATGGAGAAGCGCCACGAGCCCGCGCCGAGCGCGCAGAGCAACCTGCTCAACGGCCCGCAGATCCACGCCACCAATCCGGAAGCGGTGACGGACCAGGCACAAGTCGACGATCTGCTGGAGAGTCTTGGCTTCTAAGCCCCGAGTTGGAGGGCAATCCGGGCCTTGATCGAACGATTGTTCCAAGGCGTCGAATCCAATAATTCAGCCATGAGCTGAGGTCTTCGCCGATGCTCTTTCGGAGCATGAATGGCTGAAGAAAGCGATCTCGAGAAAACGGAACCTGCCTCGCCGCGGCGCCTGGAGAAGGCACGCGAAGAAGGCAACGTGGCCCGTTCGCGCGAGCTGGTCACTTTCGTGCTGCTCGCCACCGCCGTCGCCGGCCTCTGGCTCACGGCCGAGTCGCTCGGCAACACCATGCGCGGCGCGCTGCGCCACGGCCTGCACTTCGATCGCGCGGCCGCCTTCGATCCCTCCTACATGCTGGCCCAGACCGGGCTGATGGCGATGCAGTCGCTGGTCGCGCTGGCGCCGCTCGCCGGCATGATCGTGCTCGCCGCCCTGGCGGCGCCGCTGATGCTCGGCGGCTGGCTGTTCTCGGCCAAGGCCATCGGCCCCAAGTTCGACAAGCTCGACCCGATCGCCGGCATCAAGCGCCTGTTTTCCGCGCAGTCGCTGGCCGAGCTGCTGAAGGCGCTGGGCAAGTCGCTCCTGATCGGCGGCGTGGCCTGGCTCGTGATCATGGACAACATGGACGAGGTCAATGCGCTGATGGCGCAGTCGGAGCGCGCCGCGCTGCCGCAGATGATCGTGCTGGTGGGGCGCAACTGCGCGCTGATCACGGCCGCGCTGCTGCTCATCGCGCTGGTCGACGTGCCGTTCCAGCTCTGGAGCCACCACCGCAAGCTGCGCATGTCGCGCGAGGACCTGCGCCAGGAGCACAAGGAAAGCGAAGGCGATCCGCACATCAAGGCGCAGATCCGCCGCCAGCAGCAGCAGATGGCGCGCCGCCGGATGATGTCCGAGGTGCCCAAGGCCGACATCGTGGTCACCAACCCGACGCACTTCGCCGTCGCCCTCAAGTACGTGGACAACGACATGCGCGCGCCGCGCGTGGTGGCCAAGGGCGTCGACGCCGTGGCCGAGCGCATCCGCGAGATCGCGCGCGAGAACAAGGTCGCGATCCTCGAGGCGCCGCCGCTCACGCGCGCGCTCTACAAGCACACCAAGCTGGGGGATGAGATTCCCACCGGCCTCTACACCGCCGTGGCCGAGGTGCTGGCCTGGGTCTACCAGCTCAAGCGCTGGAAGAGCGAAGGCGGCGACGCGCCGCGCACGCCGGCCGACTTGCCGGTTCCCGAGGCCCTCGAATACAACGTGAAAGCTGCATGAACGCCCTCGCAAGCCTGATGCGCCAGCCGGCGCAGCTCTTCTCGGGCAGCCAGTTCGCGGGACTGGCCGGCCCGATCCTCATCATCATGATCCTGAGCATGATGGTGCTGCCGCTGCCGCCCTTCCTGCTGGACCTGCTGTTCACCTTCAACATCGCGATGTCGGTGATGGTGCTGCTGGTGAGCATGTACACGATGAAGGCGCTGGACTTCGCGGCGTTTCCGGCGGTGCTGCTGTTCTCCACGCTGCTGCGGCTGTCGCTCAACGTGGCCTCGACGCGCGTGGTGCTGATGCACGGCCACACCGGGCCGGACGCGGCGGGCAAGGTGATCGAGGCCTTCGGCCACTTCCTGGTCGGGGGCAACTTCGCGGTCGGCGTGATGGTCTTCATCATCCTGGTGCTAATCAACTTCATGGTCATTACCAAGGGCGCGGGCCGCATCGCCGAGGTCGGCGCGCGCTTCATGCTCGACGCCATGCCCGGCAAGCAGATGGCGATCGACGCCGACCTCAACGCCGGCCTGATCGGCGAAGACGTGGCGCGCAAGCGCCGCACCGAGGTGGCGCAGGAAGCCGACTTCTACGGCTCGATGGACGGCGCCAGCAAGTTCGTGCGCGGCGACGCGGTGGCCGGCCTGCTCATCATGGTGATCAACATCATCGGCGGCCTGGTGGTCGGCATGGTGCAGCACGGGCTGGACTTCGGAACCGCCGGCAAGACCTACACGCTGCTGGCCATCGGCGACGGCCTGGTGGCGCAGATCCCGGCGCTGGTGATCTCGACTGCGGCCGGCGTGATCGTCTCGCGCGTGACCACCGACGAGGACGTGGGCCGCCAGCTCACCGGCCAGCTGTTCTCCAGCCCGCAGGTGATGTTCCTGACGGCGGCCATCATCGGCCTGATGGGGATGATCCCCGGCATGCCGAACGTCGCCTTCCTGCTGATCGCGGGCGGCCTGGTCTGGCTCGGTCGGCGCCTGCTGCTGCGCGGGCCGCAGAAGGCCTCCGAGCAGGCCGCCGCGGCGGCGCAGGCAGCGGCGATGCCGGCGGCCGAATCCGCAGAAGCCACCTGGGACGATGTGGCGCTGGTCGATCCGCTGGGCATGGAAGTCGGCTACCGCCTGATCCCGCTGGTGGACCAGTCGCAGAACGGCGAGCTGCTGGGCCGCATCAAGAGCATCCGCAAGAAGATCGCGCAGGAGCTCGGCTTCCTGGTGCCGGTGGTGCACATCCGCGACAACCTCGAGATCCAGCCCAACACCTACATCATCAGCCTCAAGGGCGTCGAGATCGGCCGCGGCGAAGCCTTCCCCAACCAGTGGATGGCGATCAACCCGGGCCAGGTGACGGGCACGCTGCCGGGCGCGCCGACGCAGGACCCGGCCTTCGGCCTGCCCGCGGTCTGGATCGACGCCAGCCAGCGCCAGCAGGCGCAGGTCTTCGGCTACACGGTGGTCGATGCCTGCACGGTGATGGCCACGCATCTGAACCACCTGATCCAGACCCATGCCGCCGAGCTGCTGGGCCGCCAGGAAGTGCAGCAGCTGCTCGACCAGGTCGGCAAGACCGCGCCCAAGCTGACCGAGGATTTGGTGCCCAAGGTGCTGAGCCTGAGCGCGCTGCACAAGGTGCTGCAGAACCTGCTGGAGGAAGAGGTGCCGATCCGCGACATGCGCACCATCCTCGACGTGATGGCCGAGCATGCGCCGACCGTCAAGGATGCCACCGAGCTCACCACGCTGACGCGCCTGGCGCTGGGCCGCGCGATCGTGCAGCAGCTGTTCCCGGGCGATTCCGAGATGCAGGTGATCGGGCTCGACGGCACGCTCGACGGCGTGCTGCAGCAGGCCCTCGCCAGCAACAGCGGCATCGAGCCGGGCCTGGCCGACAGCCTGCTGACGCAGGCCCAGGCCGCCATCGTGCGCCAGGAGCAGATGGGCCTGGCGCCGGTGCTGGTCGTGCAGCACGCGCTGCGCGTGCTGCTCTCTCGCTTCCTGCGGCGCAGCCTGCCGCAGCTCAAGGTGCTCTCGCACGCCGAGATCCCTGATTCCCGCCGCATCAAGATCACCGCCACCATCGGAGGAAGAGTTTGAACATCATCACGGACGTGCGGACGACCGCACGCAAGTTCATCGCCAACACCAGCCGCGAGGCGCTGCGCCTGGCGCGCGAAGCCCTCGGCGCAGAGGCGATGGTGCTGACCAACCGCGTATTGGCCGACGGCGTCGAGATCGTCGCCATGGCGCCGGACGAAGTCGAGCAGGTGCTGGAGCAGGCCGCGCCCGAGGCGCCTGCCGAAGCGTTTGCGCCGGAGCTGCCGGCCGCACCCGCCGCGCCGGAAATCCCCGCGATGCGCGAGCAGCCCGCAGCCCCGATCGCCGCGCCCGTGCCCGCGCCCCAGCCGGCACCCGCGCCGGCGGCTCCCACCGACAGCGTGCTGAGCGAATTGCATTCGATGCGCGGCATGATCGAAGAGCAGCTCGCCAGCGTGGTCTGGAACGACAAGCAGCGCCGCGACCCGATGCGCGGGCGCCTGCTGCGCACCCTGCTCGGCGCCGGCTTCAGCGCGCGGCTGTCGAAGGCGATGCTGGAGCATCTGCCCGCGAACCAGAGCTACGCGCAGGGCATGGCCTTCGTGCGCTCCGAACTGATGCGCACGCTGCCGATTCTCGAGAACGAGGACGCGCTCCTGGCGCAGGGCGGCGTCTACGCGCTGATGGGGCCGACCGGCGTCGGCAAGACCACCACCACCGCCAAGCTCGCAGCGCGCTGCGTGATGCGCTTCGGCGCCGACAAGCTGGCGCTGGTGACCACCGACAGCTACCGGATCGGCGCCTACGAGCAGCTGCGCATCTACGGCCAGATCCTCAACGTGCCGGTCTATGCGGTGAAGGACGCGGCCGACCTGCACCTGGTGCTGGAGGACCTGCGCGACAAGCACATGGTGCTGATCGACACGGTGGGCATGAGCCAGCGCGACCGCGCCGTGTCCGACCAGATCGCGATGCTGTGCAGCAGCCACCGGCCGGTGAAGCGGCTGCTGCTGCTCAACGCCGCCAGCCATGGCGACACGCTCAACGAAGTGGTGCATGCCTATCGCCACGGCGACGCCAGCAGCGGCAGCGCGCTGGCCGGCTGCATCTTCACCAAGGTCGACGAGGCCACCCATCCCGGCGCACTGATCGACACCGTGATCCGGCATCGCCTGCCGGTGCACTACATCTCCAGCGGCCAGAAGGTGCCGGAGAACCTGATGCCGGCCGAGCGCGCCCAGCTGGTGGACAGCGTGTTCCAGGCCAAGAGCCACAGTGCGCTCTTCGTGCCCGGCGAAAGCGATCTGCAGGACAAGCCTGCCGGCGTGGACGCTGCGGCCGAAGTCGAGCAGGCGCAGGCCGAGACCGACCGGCTGCGCATGCAGTACCAGCGGCTGATCCAGGCCATGGCCCACGACGCGCAGGAAGTGGCGGCCGCGGCGGCAGCGCTCACCGGCGCCGAGCTGGGCTTCGAACATGCGCGCGAGCTCTGGCGCCAGGCCGCCGACGAGGACGTGGTCCACAAGGCGGTGCTGCAGTCGCTGATGGCGCATGCGAAGAGCGAGATCGCCGCCGGCTGCGACGCGCACGTGCTCGCGCTCAGCGGCCAGGTCGGCCTCAAGTCGAACGAGGGCGGCGATGCCTACGAGTGCCAGAGCAGCCTGCTCTTGTCCGACAGGAGCGGCCTGCCGCTGGCGGCGCCGAACCAGTGGCTCTCGACCGCGGCGGGGCGGGGCTCCGGCGGCGCCACGGACGCCGCGCGCAAGCCCGGCATGCGCCAGGCCCAGTGGCTGCGCCAGCAGGATTTCGGCAAGACGGTGGTGCACATGCTGCCCCGGCTGCCGGGCAGCGACTTCATGGCGCAGGGCCAGCTCTGGCTGGCGCGCGCGCCGGGCTCGACGGCCATTGCAGACCCGATCTCGGGCAAGGCCTCGAGCCTCGCGCGCCTGGCGCTGACGTTCGGCGAAACGCGGCCCGTGCGCTTCAAGGGCAAGGCGGCGCTGCAGTCCGAGGCGCATGCCGATGTGCTGCTGCGCGGCGACGCCGAGCTGCCGCCGCTGCGCTGCATCGCAACGCGCGTGACGGATGCGAAGACCCGCAAGATCCTCGCGCAGAGCTATGCGCTTTCCAACGTCGGCAGCGAGGTCACGGTGCGCCAGCTCGCGCAGTGGCAGGCCTGGGCCGCAGAGGCCGAGCCCTGCTTCCGGCTGATCCGCCAGGGCCTGCAGCTGGTCGGCGGCATGGGCGAGCTCGGCGATCCGCACATGATGAAGCGGCTGCTGATCGCGGGCCAGGTGACCACCACCGTCTGGCGCCTGCTGCATGCGCGCGGCGACTGGGCCGAGCGCACGCGCGCGCTGCTGAGTCAATTGACCGGACGGCCGGCACGGCCCGACCGCGCGCCCTCCGGCAACGCGCTCTACGTCGGCGTGGGCAAGCTGTTCCTGCTGCTGGAGGCCCTGGGCACGTGAGCAACAAGATGGTTGCCGATCAAGCCGATGGCCTGCGGCGTCTGCTGGCACACACGCCGACGCGCGTCGTCGCCGTGGCCGGCATGCAGCGCGAACTGGGCGCCACCACCGCGGCGATGAACCTGGGTGCGGCCCTGGTGCTGCAGGGCAAGGACGTGCTGCTGCTCGATGAGCACGGGATGGCGGTCGACTCCGCCTGCGCCCTCTGGTCGCTCGATCCGCTCGGCACGCTGGCCGACGTGGCCTTGCAGCGGCTGACCTGCGAAGGCGCCGCTGCGCGTGCCAGCTGCGGCGTCAGCGTGCTGCCGGCGCTGCCCGTCGCGCAGGAGCAGAGCGTGGACCCGCGCCGGCTGTGGCAGGGCGACGTGATCCTGATCGACGCCGTGTTCGACGGCGAGGGCCGGCTGTCGGCCCTGGCGCAGATGGCCGACGAACTGGTGCTGGTGCTCCAGCCCCATGCGGCGTCCATCACCTCCGCGTACTCGGGCATCAAGCGGCTGCACTACGCGCATGCGCTCCGGCAGCTGCGTCTGCTGGTCAACGGCGTCGCCGATCCCGAGGCGGCGCAGCAGATCATGGCCAACCTGGTCCACACCGGAAGCCGCTACCTGGCCGTGTCGCTGCAGCCGGCCGGATGGGTGCGTGCCGATCCGCACCTGCGCGATGCCAGGCGCCTCTCCCGCACGGTGGTCGAGGCCTTTCCGGCCAGCCCGGCGGCGGTGGATTTCCGGCGCATCGCTGCCGACATGGGGCAGTGGCCCTGGCGCCCGGGCGCCAGCCTCGCGGTGCCGCTCGCGCGCGAGACGCAGGGCTCGAACATCGCCGCCGCCTCCTGAGGCCGCGGCAACTTGGAGAAGGAAAAGAACGGCCGTGTACACCGCACAGGGAACCATCGAGAAGTCCCATCTGCTGAAGCAGCATCAGCCGATGGTGCGCCGCATGGCGCTCCAGATGATCGCCAAGCTGCCCGCCAGCGTCGAGCTGGACGACTTGATCCAGGCCGGCATGATCGGCCTCTTGGACGCGTCGAGCCGCTACGAGGACAACCGCGGCGCGCAGTTCGAGACCTTTGCCAGCCAGCGCATCCGCGGCGCCATGCTCGACGAGCTGCGCGCCAACGACTGGGGCTCGCGCGGGCTGCGCCAGTCGGCGCGCAAGGTCGAGGCGGCCATCCAGGTGCTCGAGCACCGGCTCGGCCGCGCCCCTTCCGAAGGCGAGATCGCCAAGGAACTGAAGATGAGCCTGGATGCCTACCAGGCCCAGCTGCAGGAAATCCAGGGCTGCCAGCTGCTGTACGTCGAGGACTTCACGCAGGGCGAATCCGACAGCCCCTTTCTCGACCAGAACGCGCGCGGCGCGCGCAGCGAGCGCGGCGGCAGCGACGACCCGCTGGAGCAACTGCTCGAAAGCGGTTTTCGCCACCAGCTGGTGGAGGCCATCGGCACGCTGCCCGAGCGCGACCAGCTGCTGCTCAACCTCTACTACGAGGAAGAACTCAACCTGCGCGAGATCGGCGCCATCCTCGAAGTGAGCCAGTCGCGCGTGTGCCAACTCCACAGTCAGGCGATCAGCCGGCTGCGGGCGGCGCTGAAAGAGATTCTCTAGCGCTTGTTCACAGGCCCTGGCGCTCAGTGCCCGGTGGGTGTCGCGCCCTTGCGCACCTGCGCCTGGTTGCTGCCGCCGACCTGGCTCTCGCGGTCGTGCCGGCTTTCGGGCGTGCGCTTCGGTTCGTTCCTCTGCGTCACGGGCTGGTGCCCGCTCTTGTTGTGTTCGGTGTGGCCCTTGCGATCGTTCTGCGAATTCGACATCGTGGCTCCTTGCTTCTGATGAACATGAGCCCATGTAGCGCCATGCGATCGGCGCTTTCACCGGACCGGCGCCGGCCCCGCGTGTAGGAAAACGTCGCGAGCAACATGGCAATGGTTGATCTGCGCTGCTCAATCGCTCACATTGCCAGCCATGGACGCGCTCATCAGCACGCTGACCGGCAATTCCGAGATGCTCCCGGGCGACCAGGCCGTGCTCGCCGAGCCCGGGCTGGAGGGCACGGTGGTCGCCCTGACAGCCGACCATCACGCCTACTCCAGCGAGCACGAGCGCGTGACCCGCACGCAGCTCGCGTGGCGGCTGGCGCAGCTCAAGAAGTCCAGCTTCCAGGGCGAATACGACAAGTCCCGGAGCTATGCCGCGCCGGTCTATTTCGTCCCGAGCGACACGCTGGTGGGCGACGAGCTGGTCGGCGCTCTGGGCATCGCCAGCCACCACGGCCTGTTCGGCGGCGTGGTGCCGTATCCCTTCGTGCTGACCAAGGTGATCGCCCATCCGCTGATCGATGCCGGCGCCACCGCGCCCGAGGGCTGGAAGCCCGATTTCGCCGATCGGGTGGCCAGCGCGGTGCTCGAAGGCTTCTCGGTATTCAGCCGCGAGGATGCCGATCGCGCCGGCCTGTGCCTGCTGGAGCGCGGCGCAGTGCGCATCAAGCCGGTGCGTGCGACCGGCGGCCGCGGCCAGCAGGTCGCGCGCGACAAGCGCGCACTCGCGCGCTGCCTCGACGCCATGGACGCCGCCGAGATCGCCGCCCATGGCCTGGTGCTGGAGGAGAACCTCCAGCAGCCGGTCACCTTCAGCGTCGGCCAGGTGCATGTGGGCCGGATGATCGCCAGCTACTACGGCTGGCAGCGGCTCACGTCCGACAACCGGGGCAACCAGGTCTATGGCGGTTCCGACCTCACGGTGGCGCAGGGCGATTTCGGTGCGCTGCTGGCGTTGAGTTTTCCGGCCGAGATCCGGCTGGCCGTCGAGCAGGCGCGCATCTTCCATCGCGCCGTCGAGGCCACGTTCCCGGGCTTCTTCGCGTCGCGCATCAACTACGACGTGGCGCAGGGGGCCAACAGTGCCGGCCGGTGGTGCTCGGGCGTGCTCGAGCAGTCGTGGCGCGTCGGCGGGGCGAGCGGCGCCGAGATCGCCGCGCTCGAGATCTTCGAAGAGCAGCCCGAGCGCGCCGTGGTCAATGCCTCCTGCTTCGAGGTCTACGGCGAGGACGTGGTGCCGCCGCCGAACGCCACCGTGTATTTCAGCGGCGTCGATGCGACCGCCGGGCCGCTCACGAAGTACACCGTGGCCGAGCCCTGATGCCCACCCGCCATGCCCTCATCGACATCCCGGTCGACGGCGTGCACATCGCCGGAACGCTCATCGCACCATCGACCGTGGTGCCGGGCGTGCTGCTGGTGCACGGCTGGGACGGCAGCCAGCAGCAGGACATCACGCGCGCCCACGAGCTCGCGGCGCTGGGCTGCATCTGCCTGACCTTCGACCTGCGCGGCCATGCGCGGCACCTGGCGCAGCGCGAGGCCGTCACGCGCGAAGACAACCTGCGCGACGTGCTGGCCGCCTACGACGTGCTGGTCGGCCATCCGGCCGTGGACCCGAGCGCGGTCGCCGTCGTCGGCGCCAGCTACGGCGGCTACCTGGCCGCGGTGCTGAGCTCGATGCGCCCCGTGCGCTGGCTGGCGCTGCGCGTGCCGGCCATCTACCGCGACGAGAACTGGGAGCACCCGAAGCGGCGCCTCAACGGCGACGACCTCACGCTGTACCGCCAGACTGCGATCGAACCCGAGAAGAACCGTGCGCTGGCCGCCTGCGAGGACTTCATCGGCGACGTGCTGATCGTCGAATCGGAGCACGACTCCATCGTGCCGCACCCTGTCATCGAGAACTACCTGGGCGCCTTCAAGCACGTGCGCTCGATGACCTACCGCGTGCAGATGGGCGCCGACCACGCGCTCTCCAAGAAGGCGTGGCGACAGGAGTACACGCAGCTCCTGCTGGCCTGGATGACCGACGTGAGGCGGGCCGCGAAGACCGAAGAAAAAGCCCTACCACCGCAGCAGACGAAGCGCTATGAGTCATGGGTCGAGCCTTAGTCGCCTTGGCAGAGGAAAGTGCAAAAAATTACCGCATTTGTAGTGCTTGCGACTTCAGAAATTGCGCCGGACGCCGAAATGTCATGCAGGTGCAATTCAAACAGCGAGCAGAAAGAAAATGTCCAGACTCATCGTTCTCGCCCGACATGGCAGCGTCAGGCAGTTCAACATCACCGGGCCGATCACGACCATCGGCCGCGATCCGCTTTGCGATGTGCAGATTGACAGCATCGGCGTCAGCCGGCGCCATGCCACGATCCACTGGACCGGCGACCGCTTCGTGCTGACCGACATGGCGAGCTTCAACGGCACCTTCGTCAATCGACACCGCATCTTCGAACATGCGCTGAAGAACGGCGACGCGATCACGATGGGGGAGTGCCAGCTGCGCTTTCTCTACACCTCGAAGGTGCTGCCCAGCGAAGATGCGCTGCGGCTGGTGACCCAGGCCGACTACCCGATCGACATCGACGCCGCGCGCGCGAAGAGCGACTGGGCCGCCTTCTTCCGGCGCAGCGGTGGAAGCAGCGTGTCGGCCAGGCTGCGGTGAACGGCAGGAGCCACCGAGTCAGTTGTTGTCGTCCCGAAACTGGATGCTTCGGTGCGTACCGTCGCAGAACGGCTTGTTCTTCGATCCGCCGCACCGACAGAGGAAATAGCGCTCACGCGAGGCGCCTTCGCTCCAGTTGTCGGTGTCGAGCTCGAAGCCCTGAACCTCATAGGGGCCGTTTCGTGCGATGCGAATGCTCGGGGCATTCACGTCACTGGAACCGGGTTGGGCAGCGCCCCGGTGGTTCGCGACCGCGCAGGGCGCGCTGTTCTGAGGCCGGTCGTCCGAAAACCCGATCCGGATATGGGAGCTGTCACAAAACGGCTTCCTGTTCGACGCGCCGCAGCGACACAACGCGACGCCGTTCCATCCCTGGAGCCGCTCTCCCTTTGAGTTCGTGAGGTCATCGACGGTGACCAGATAGGGGCCATTGCGCGACAGCCTGATGCGAGGTCTTTGCTCCTGCTTCATCTTGCAACTCCTTTCGGCCAACGACTCCATTCACGCGGTCGGTATTGAATGGGATGATGCGACAAGCACGCGCAACGGACACGCCGTGGCGTCAATAAACTGCGGGAGCAGCAGGCCACTTGAACCGGAGGCAGCATGAACGTTCCGGAAACGCGCTACGCGAAGAGCGGGGATTGCCATATCGCGTACCAAGTCGTTGGCGAAGGATCGCTAGACGTGGTCTTCATCCCGGGTTTCGTATCGCACCTCGAGCACGCATGGGACGAGCCGCGGTTCGCTCACTTCTACCGGCGTCTTGCTTCGTTCTCGCGCCTCATTCTGTTCGACAAGCGCGGAACCGGAATGTCGGACCCGGTGCCCATTCAGCAGCTGCCGACGCTCGAGCAACGCATGGACGACGTGCGGGCGGTCATGGATGCTGCCGGTTCGCAGCGCGCTGCGCTTGTGGGCGTTTCGGAGGGAGGACCGCTCAACCTGCTCTTCGCCGCGACCCATCCTGACCGCACCGCGGCCATGGTCATCATCGGATCATTCGCGCGCATCGCCTGGGCCCCGGACTTCGCGTTCGGAACGAAACCCGACGTGTGGCGCGCCCTGCTGGAACGAATGGAACAGGGATGGGGACAGGGGGTGCTTCTGAGCGCGTTTGCGCAGTCGCTCTCCACGAACGTGGCCGCGCGTGACTGGTGGGCGCGCTTTCAGCGGCAGGCCGCCAGTCCGGGCGCGGCAGGGGCCTTGATGCGCATGATCTACGAGATCGACACGCGCGCGATCTTGCCCGCGATACGGGTTCCGACGCTGATCCTGCACCGGACCGAAGACCGGATGGTGCCAGTCGAACACGCACGCTATCTGTCGCGGCATATCGCCGGAGCCAGGTATGTGGAGGTCCCCGGAGCGGATCACTTCTTCTTCACCGGCGACGCCGACGCCTATCTCGATCAGATCGAGGAGTTCCTGACTGGCGAGCGTCATGCAGGCGCGTCGGACCGCGTGCTGGCCACGGTCCTGTTCGCCGACATCGCCGGTTCCACCGAACGGGCCACACAGCTCGGCGATTCCCGGTGGCACGAGCTGCTCGACAGCTTCTACAGCATCGCGCGCCGTCAACTCGAGCGCTTCAGAGGGCGCGAGATCGATACCGCAGGCGACGGCTTCTTTGCCGCCTTCGACGGACCGGCGCGGGCGATCCGCTGTGCCGCGGCCATCGGAAGTAGTGTCCGCTTGCTGGGGCTGGAGGTACGCGCTGGCGTGCACACCGGCGAGTGCGAGGTGATGGGCGCCAAGATCGGTGGCATCGCGGTGCATATCGGCGCGCGCGTTGCGGGCCAGGCGGAGCCGGGGGAAGTACTCGTCTCGGGCACCGTCAAGGATCTGGTGGCTGGTTCGGGAATCTTATTTCGCGATCGCGGCGCCCATGTATTGAAAGGCGTTCCTGGCGAGTGGCATCTCTACACCGTCGCCGCGGCGAATTGATCGGCGCGTCGACGCGGCTACATGCAATCTGGCGCCCGACAGCTCAGGAGCGCGGACAGAAGGCCCCGGCCTCGGCCCAGGCCTTGATCAGCGCACCGAACCCCTTCTGCGTTCCCGGCGCCGGCGTGCGCCCATAGAGCGGCCGACACGGCGCGCTCAGCGGGATTCGGCGTCCTCGTCCTCGAGCGAAGAGAACAGCACCGGAAAGATGTCCTTCGTCGAGAGCGAACCGCCGAGGTCCTTCTCGGCCAGGATGAGCTGCTGCGCCTCGGGCAGGCCGGCGGGGATCACCATCTTGCCGCCGGGTTTCAACTGGTAAATGAGCGCCGGCGGAATCAGCTCGGGCGCTGCCGTCACGATCACCTTGTCGAAGGGCGCGTGCTCGGGCCAGCCATGGCAGCCGTTGCCGATCTTGACGTCGACGTTGAGATGGCCCTGCCGCGCCAGCCGGTTCATCGCGCGCGTGGCCAGTTCTTCGATCAGCTCGATGCTGTAGACCTGCCGCGCGAGCTCCGCCAGGATCGCCGACTGGTAGCCGAGCCCGGTACCGATCTCCAGCACCGTGTCGGTCGGCTGCACGTCGAGCAGATCGGTCATCACGGCGACGATGAAGGGCTGCGAGATCGTCTTGCCGTAGCCGATGGGCAAGGGCGTGTCGATGTACGCAAAAGGGCGCAGCTCGAGCGGCACGAACTCATGGCGCGGCACCTTGGCCATGGCATCCATGACCCGCGGGTCCAGCGCCGCCTTGCCCAGGTAGGAGGTCGAGAAAATCGTCTTCGCGGCGATTTCCGCGAGCAGGTGTTGCTGCAGGGCCGTGAAGTCCGGATCGCTCATGGTGGCTGCTCGAAGGCGGGGACTGGGACTCCGACAATCCTACGTTTTCAGGGGGAATGCAAGCGCCGTCGCTAGTCCCACTTCGGAAGGCTCTGCAAAGCATCGTTGGGCCGGTCGACGACGTCGACGCCGGTGATGCCGTTGCCGCCCGGCAGGGCCTTGACGTCGCAAACGATCTCCCAGGCGTGGTCTTCGGTGCGCCGCACGATGCAGACCTCCTCGCCGGCGGCCAGGAGCTCGACGCATTCGTCGACGCTGATGCGCCGCGCCGCGCCAAGCGCCAGTTCGGTCGAACCGAACTCCTTGTCCACAACAGGGTGAACGGCGACGAGATCGATCTTCCCGCCTCCGTAGTGAACAGCGGTAATTGCATGCTGGGCCATGTGCGACCTCCCGTTTGTGGAGGCCCCCAGTATGGGCGTGGCGACGGCTCTTGTCAGTCTGCCTACTGCGGCCGTGGGTACGGCAGCGCAGACCGGCGGGATCAGCGCTGAAGCCGCGATGACCGTCTTGGCCTCATCAATGACTGCATTCCGGCGCCACGCGATCCAGCGCCTCGATCAGCTGGCCGGTGAGTCGCAGGCTATATGTCTGTGTCGGATGCACGTCATCGGCAATTCCGACCGGCCCGGCAGCCCCAAAATCGGCGAATTCGACATCGCTTTCGCGAGCCAGGGCCTTTGCTTCGGCATCCACACGGTCGCGCCCGGCCATCTTGTCTGGCGTGATGAAGGAATTGGGTACCTGGCGCGCGTAGCCGGTCAGCACCGGGGTTCGGCCCTCGTAGCGCACCGCTTCGAGCATCCAGGGCAGATTGGACATCACCGAGCCGCCGGACCAGCCCTCGGCGATGCCGCTCCCGATCACGACGACGCGCGACGACCGCGGATCGTTTGCAAAGTTCTTGGCCAGCTTCGCGAGAGACTGTCCCGGTTGCGTGCGGTCATCGATCTGCCAAGCGGGCCGCTGCGCCTTGAGTTCGGCCACGGGATTGCGCGGGTGCCGCATCGCGTGCTCGGCAAGGACATAGGTCCCATTCAGGATCGAATCGCCGTACAGGACCAAGGAGCAGTCGTCGGCTGCTTCTTTGGATATCGGCGGGAAGGGGGTTTGCAAGGCAAGAGCGCCCGCAACGGATCCCTGGGCCGCTGATCCTGTCTTGTTGCCGTCGCATGCGCTGAGCGCAACCGACATGAAGAGTAGTGCGGAGATCGCTAATTTCACGCCTGGATCGAAATGATGGATGCGGCCAGCTGGTGAGCGGGGCTCGCAAGTCGCGTCGAACGAGCTTGGTGTGTGCTTCAGGAGCTGGAAAAAATAAAGTCTGCTACCTGTTCGATAGCAGACTTTATTTGTGGGATTTGGTGCCGGAGAGATGAATCGAACACCCGACCTTCTCATTACGAATGAGCTGCTCTACCGACTGAGCTACACCGGCTAAGCCCGCGATTATAGCGGTTCGTGATACCCCGTCAGCCGCTCGACCTCGTTCTTTGATCCCAACACGACAGCCACGCGCTCGTGCAGCTTGGTGGGCTCCAGGTCGAGGATGCGCTTCTTGCCGTTGGTGGCGGCGCCGCCGGCCTGTTCGACGAGCCAGCTCATCGGGTTGGCCTCGTACATGAGCCGCAGCTTGCCGGCCTTTTCGGGCTCGCGCTTGTCCCAGGGGTACATGAAGACGCCGCCGCGCATCAGGATGCGGTGCACGTCGGCCACCATGCTTGCAATCCAGCGCATGTTGAAGTCCTTGCCGCGCGGGCCGTCCTTGCCGGCCAGGCATTCATCGATATAGCGCTTCACCGGAGCGTCCCAGTGGCGCATGTTGCTCATGTTGACGGCGAATTCCTTGGTGTCGGCCGGGATCTGGATGTCCTCCTGCGTGAGCATGAAGGAACCTTGCTCGCGGTCGAGCGTGAACATCGCGACGCCGTTGCCCACGGTCAGCACCAGCGTCGTCTGCGGGCCGTAGATGCAGTAGCCGGCCGCCACCTGTTTGCTGCCGGCCTGCAGGAAGTCGGCCTCCTGCACGCCGGGGGTGTCATCGGGCTTCTTCAGCACGCTGAAGATGGTGCCGATGCTGACGTTGACGTCGATGTTGCTCGAGCCGTCGAGCGGGTCGAACAACAGCAGGTATTCGCCTTGCGGGTAGCGGTTGGGCACCACGTGGATGCTGTCCATCTCCTCGCTGGCCATGGCGGCGAGATGGCCTCCCCATTCGTTGGCCTCGATCAGCACCTCGTTGGCGATGATGTCCAGCTTCTTCTGGATCTCGCCCTGCACGTTCTCGCTCTCGGCCGTGCCGAGCACGCCGCCGAGCGCGCCCTTGTTGACGGCCTGGCTGATGGTCTTGCAGGCGCGCGCCACCACTTCGAGCAAGAGGCGCAGCTGGCCCGGGATCAGGCCGTCGGCGCGCTGTTGTTCGACCAGGTAGCGGGTGAGGGAAATGTTCTTGGGCATGCAATGACTCCAGGATCTGAGTGGGTTCAACCTGTCTGTTCGTGAAACACCGCGGAACCGGCTTTGCCGGGCCGCTGGTGTTGCCCCCGGAAGGGGAAGGCGCGCGCGACACGAAGTGCGCGAAGCCTGGGGGAGAGCTTAGCCCGCCAGCGCGCGGGTCACGACCTCGTGCGTGTCCTTGCTGAGATCGGGCTTGGCGGCCACGCGCATGATGGCCTCGCGGGCTGCGCTGCGGTAGGGCTCGACCAGCTTGCTCCAGCGGTCGAGCGCGCGCGCGAGGCGGGCCGCGACCTGCGGGTTGATGGCGTCGAGCTCGATCACGCGATCGCTCCAGAACACATAGCCGGCCGCATCGGGGCGGTGCAGCGCGCCGGGGTTGCCGCTGCAGTAGCTGAAGATCACGCTGCGCGCGCGGTTCGGGTTCTTGAGCGAGAAGTCGGGGTGCTTCATCAGCTGCTTGACCAGCGGCAGGATGTCGCCGCCGCGGTCGGGCGCGCCGGCCTGCAGCGAAAACCACTTGTCGATGACCAGCGCCTCTTTCTGGAAGATCGCGTGGAAGCGCGCCAGCGCCTGCGCCGCCAGCGCGTGGCCCGAGGAGACCAGGGCGTTGAGCGCGTTGAAGCGGTCGGTCATGTTGCCAGCGTCCTTGAAGCGCTGCAGCGTCTTGCCGGGCCAGACGGTGTCGCCCGAAGCCCTCGCAGCAAGGCACAGGTGGGTGAGGGCGATGCCCGCCAGCGCGCGGCGGCCCGAGGACACGGGGTCGGGCTGGTAGGCGCCGGTGTCGCGGTTCTGCTCGTAGGCCTGCTCCCAGTCGGCAAAGAGGCCGGCGGCGAGCTGCGCGCGCATGGCTTCGCGCACGGCATGCACGCGCTGCGGGTCGACCACTTCCAGCTGCTCGGCGATGTAGGTTTCCGAGGGCAGGGTGAGCACCAGTTCCTTGAAGGCGGCGTCGAGTTTCGGGTCGCGCAGCACGCGGCGCATGGCTTCGAGGTACGCCTCGTTGAGCGGCGTTTCGCTGCTGGTGCTGACGGCGGCCGTGTCGATCGCGTGGATCGCGGCGCGCAGCGCCAGGCGCTGGCCGGCTTCCCAGCGGTTGAAGGGGTCGGGGTCGTTGGCCAGCAGCGTGAGCAGCTGGGCATCGCTGTATTCGTGGTCGAGGATCACCGGCGCGCTGAAGCCGCGCAGGATCGAAGGCACCGGCTCGGCGTCGATGTTGGTGAAGGTGAACTGCTCGCCGGGGCGCGTGAGCACCAGCGTGCGCGTGCCTTGCGTCGCATTCTCTTCGCCGGCCAGCTGCAGCGGCAGCTCGCGGCCGTCGGCGCCGAGGAGGCCGACGTTCACCGGGATCACGAAAGGTTCCTTCACCGGCTGCCCCGGCGTCGGCGCGCAGCTCTGCACGAAGCTCAGCGTGTAGCTGCGCGTGGCGGCGTCGTACACGCCGTGGGCTGCCAGGCGCGGCGTGCCGGCCTGGCTGTACCAGCGCTTGAACTGCGGCAAGAGGCGCGCGAGCTCGGACTCGGGGTTGGCGTCGGCAATGGCCTGCGCGAAGTCGTCGCAGGTCACAGCCTGGCCGTCGTGGCGCTCGAAGTACAGCGTGATGCCGCGCTCGAAGCCCCTGCGGCCGACCAGCGTCTGCATCATGCGCACCACCTCGGCACCCTTCTCGTAGATGGTGACGGTGTAGAAGTTGCTGATCTCGATGTAGCTGTCGGGCCGCACCGGATGCGCCATCGGGCCCGCGTCTTCGGGGAACTGGGCGGTGCGCAGCACGCGCACGTCCTCGATGCGCTTGACGGCGCGCGCCGAGGCGTCGGCGCACAGGTCTTGGCTGAACTCCTGGTCGCGGAAGACGGTGAGGCCTTCCTTCAGCGAGAGCTGGAACCAGTCGCGGCAGGTCACGCGGTCGCCGCTCCAGTTGTGGAAATATTCGTGGCCGACCACGCTCTCGATGTTGCTGTAGTCGGCGTCGGTGGCGGTGGCCTGGTTGGCCAGAACGTACTTCGTGTTGAAGATGTTGAGGCCCTTGTTCTCCATCGCGCCCATGTTGAAGTCGCTGGTGGCGACGATCATGAAGCGGTCCAGGTCCAGCGGCAGGCCGAAGCGGGCTTCGTCCCACGTCACCGAGTTGATGAGCGAGTTCATCGCGTGCTCGGTCTTGTCGAGGTCGCCGGCGCGCACGTAGACCTGCAGCAGGTGCTCCTTGCCGTTGCGCGCCTTGATGCGCTGCTCGCGCGCCACCAGCTTGCCGGCCACCAGCGCGAAGAGATAGCAGGGCTTGCGGAAAGGATCGACCCACTTCGCGAAGTGGCGGCCCTCGGGCAGCTCGCCCTGTTCGACCAGATTGCCGTTGGACAGCAGCACCGGGTAGGCGGCCTTGGCGGCGCGGATCGTCACCGTGTAGCTCGCCATCACGTCGGGACGGTCGAGGAAGTAGGTGATGCGGCGGAAGCCCTCGGCCTCGCACTGCGTGAAGAAGGTGTCCTCGCTCACGAACAGGCCCATGAGCTTGGTGTTCTTCGCGGGCGCGCAGGTGGTGAAGAGCTCGAGCTCGAAGGCCCCATGTTCGGCGGACGGCAGGTTGTCCAGGATGAGCTGCTCGGCCTCCATGCGAAAGGACGCGCCCTGGCCGTCGACCAGCACCCGCGCCAGGTTGAGCTCGTCGCCGTCCAGGCGCAGCGGCTCGGCCGGCACGTCGGGGTTGCGGCGCAGGCGCATGCAGTTGAGCACGCGCGTCTTGGCCGGGTCGAGGTCGAAGGTCAGGTCGACGGTGTCGATCCAGTAGGCGGGGGCACGGTAGTCCTCGCGGCGGATCGCGACGGGTTCGCCTTGGGCATCACGCAAGTGCATCGAGCGTCTCCAGAAAGTTTGATTTTGCGAGTTCGTTGTAGTCGCGCACGGCCGCGATCACATGCGGCCCTGCGAGTTCGGAGGCAGAGTGGGTGCTGCAGACCGCCACCGCGCGCATGCCGCCGCGACGCGCGGCCTCGATGCCGAAGGGCGCGTCTTCGAACACGACGCAGCGCGCCGGCGGCACGCCGATGCGGCGCGCGGCTTCAAGAAAGATCGCGGGCTGCGGCTTGCCGGGCAGGCCCTCGTCGCCGCCCACGATGGCGAGCGGCGCCGGGTCCAGCTTGAGCTGCGACATGGTGAAGGCGATGTTGTGCTTGTCGCCCGCCGTGCCGACCGCGATCTTGAGGCCGCGTGCGGCCGCAGCCTTGGCAAAGTCGCTGAAGCCGGTCACTTCGCGGAAGGCCGCACCGAAGAGCTCGCGGTAGATCGACTCCTTGGCGTGCGTGATCTCCATGCTCTCGGCCTCGCTCACCTCGCGGCCCATGAGCTCGCAGGCGCATTCGAAGGCGGTGCGGCCGGTGGTGCGGCGCATGAAGTCCGGGATGTCGATCGCGAGGCCCTTGCGGCGGCCGTATTCGATCCATGCCTTGGCGTGCCAGGGCATGGAGTCGACCATGGTGCCGTCCATGTCGAAGATCAGGGCTTCCGCCTTGTGCGAAGCGCCCTGCATCAGACGCCTTGCTTCAACGAGGCTTCGATGAAGGGGTCGAGGTCGCCGTCGAGCACCTTCTGCGTATTGCTGATCTCGACGTTGGTGCGCAGGTCCTTGATGCGGCTGTTGTCCAGCACGTAGCTGCGGATCTGGTGGCCCCAGCCGACGTCGGTCTTGCTGTCTTCCAGCTTCTGCTGCTCTTCCTGGCGCTTGCGCATCTCGTGGTCGTACAGGCGCGAGCGCAGGCGCTTCCAGGCCACGTCGCGGTTGCTGTGCTGGCTGCGGCCGTCCTGGCACTGGACCACGATGCCGGTCGGGATGTGCGTGAGCCGCACGGCCGAGTCGGTCTTGTTGATGTGCTGGCCGCCGGCGCCGCTGGCGCGGAAGGTGTCGGTGCGCACGTCCGCCGGATTGATCTCGATCTCGATCGAGTCGTCGATCTCGGGGTAGACGAAGATGCTGGCAAAGCTTGTATGGCGTCCGCCCGAGGAGTCGAAGGGCGACTTGCGCACCAGGCGGTGCACGCCGGTTTCGGTGCGCAGCAATCCGAAGGCGTAGTCGCCCTCGACCTTGATGGTGGCGCCCTTGATGCCGGCCGTGTCGCCGGGCGTCTCGTCCTCGATCTGGGTCTTGAAGCCCTTGCGCTCGGCGTACTTCAGGTACTGGCGCAGCAGCATGCTGGCCCAGTCGCAGGCCTCGGTGCCGCCGGCGCCGGCCTGGATGTCGACGAAGGCGTTCAGCGGATCGGCCGGGTTGTTGAACATCCGGCGGAACTCGAGCTGCTTGATGTCGGCTTCGAGCTTGGCGGCGTCATCGGCGATGGACTGCAGGCCGTCCATGTCGCCTTCTTCCTTCGACATTTCGAAGAGCTCGGTGTTGTCCGAGAGGCCGCTGGTGAGCCGGTCGAGCGTGACGACCACGTCGTCGAGCGACTTCTTCTCGCGGCCCAGTTCCTGGGCCTTCTTCGGGTCGTTCCAGACCGTGGGATCTTCGAGCGATGCGTTGACAGTCCTCAGACGTTCGGCTTTGGCATCGTAGTCAAAGATACCTCCGTAAATCCACGGTCCGTGCGCTCAGGTCCGCGAGGGTTGCGCCGATTTGGTTGATTTGCTCTGCATCCATGGGGGTGTCCTGACGGTGTTCGGGGGAAACCGGGCATTTTCTCATGCCCGTCAAGCCCCGGTTTCAGCCAGGAAGTCTTCGATCAAGGCGGCCACCCGCGCGGGCTGGTCGTGGTGCAGCATGTGGCCGGCCTCCTCGACGCGGGCCAGGCGCGCGTCGGACACGGATTTCAGCCGTTCCTGGAAGTCGGCCAGCGTGTAGCGGCCCTTCCACCATTTGCCGAGGCTGTCGTCCGAGGCCACTACCGCCAGCACCGGCGCGGCGATGCCGGCGTAGAGCGCGAGCGCCTCGTCGACGCGGAAGATGTTGGCGTTGACGATCTTGTGCGCCGGATCGCCGAGGATCTCCCAGCGCTCGCCGCCCTCGGGCAGGTGCCGGGCGGCGGACCACTGGCCGGCCAGCCAGTCGGCCTTGTCCTGCGTGAGGCGCGGGTTGGTCTTCATGAGGCGCCGCGCGACGCCCTCGGGCGCCGGGTAGCTGGCCAGGGCCATCTCGCCGCGGTGCAGGCGCTTCAGTTCGTCGATCCACTTGCCGTAGCGCTGCGGCGCTTCGTCCGGCTGCAGCAGCGGCATGCCGAAGCCTTCGAGGTTGACCAGCCGGCGCACCCGCTGCGGCCGCACGCCGCCGTACTGCATTGCGATGTTGCCGCCCATGCTGTGGCCGACGAGGTCGATGGGCGTGTCGCCGGCGTAGTGGTCGAGCAGCCAGTCCAGGTCGGCCAGGTAATCTGGCATCCAGTAGTTGTCGACGCCGCCGCCCTCGGTGAGGCCGAAGCCGCGCCAGTCGGGCGCGATCACATGGCGCTCCTCGGCCAGCGCGTCGACCACGAACTGCCAGGAGGCGGCAACGTCCATCCAGCCATGCAGCATGACCAGCGGCGGTCGATTCGGCGAAGGCGTGCCCCAGACGCGCACGTGGTAGCGCAGGTTGCGCACGGGGATGAATTCGCTGACGAAGGGGCGGAGGGCTTGGTACATCCAGTCGATGATAGACAGGCCCCCAGCTTGCCACTTCGCGTGCTTCGCCACCCCCGAGGGGGTGGCTCGGCCGCCTTGGGGCGGCCCGGCGGCGGCCGGACGCACCGCAAGCCGCGCAGTCCGGCGCAGGACACGCGAGCGCTGTAGCATTTCGCGCATGCAAAAAATCCAACTCGGTCAGAGCGACCTCCGCGTCACGCCGATCTGCCTCGGCACCATGACATTCGGCGAACAGGTGGACGAAGCCACCGCCCACGCCATCCTCCACCGCTCGCTCGAGCGCGGCGTCGATTTCATCGACACCGCCGAGATGTACGCCGTGCCGACGCGCGAGGAGACCTACGGCGCGACCGAAACCATCATCGGCAACTGGTATGCCAAAAACCCCGGCACGCGCGCCAGGACCGTGCTCGCCACCAAGGCTGCCGGCCCTTCGCGCGCGACGCCCTGGGTGCGCGAGGGTGGCGGCATGACGGCGGCCGATATCGTCGCCTCCTGCGAGGGCAGCCTGCGGCGCCTGCAGACCGATGTGATCGACCTCTACCAGATCCACTGGCCGGAGCGGCACGTGCCGGCCTTCGGCAACATCTACTACGACCCGGCCAAGGAGCGGTCGCAAACCTCCATCCGCGAGCAGCTCGACGCGCTGACGGGGCTGGTGAAGGCTGGCAAGGTGCGCGCCATCGGCCTCTCCAACGAAACGCCCTACGGCGTGCACGAATTCGTGCGGCTGGCCGAAGAGCATGGCCTGCCGCGCGTGGCGACGGTGCAGAACGTCTACAACCTGCTGAGCCGCGCGGCCGAGAACGGGCTGGACGAGACCATCCACCGGCTCGGCGTTTCCTTCCTGGCCTATTCGCCGCTTGCCTTCGGGCTTCTGACCGGCAAGTACGACAAGAGCGGCATCCTCGGCCCCGATGCGCCCGAGGAGGCGCGCATCACGCGCTACGAATCGGTGCGCAAGCAGCGCTGGGGCCGGCCCGAGTCGCTGAACGCGGCGCGCCGCTACAACGCCCTGGCACGCGAGCTCGGCATGACGCCGACGCAGTTCGCACTGGCCTTCTGCTACACCAAGTGGCTGGTGGCGAGCACCATCATCGGGGTGACCTCGGTGGCGCAGCTCGACGAGAACATCGATGCCTGGGGCAGCACGCTGACGCCGGAAGTGATGGCCGAAGTCGACAAGCTGCGTTGGGAAATGAGGGATCCAGCGATCTGATGGCAGCCCCCCGGCTTTTCACGCGCTGCGCGCGTGTAACTCCACCCCCCGAGGGAGAGGCTCGGCCGCCTTGGGGCGGCCCGGCGCCGGCCGTATGAGCAAGAAGACCCACGTCAGCGAAACGCCCGCCACGCAGATGCTGCGGGCGAACGGCATCGCCTTCACCGAACACCCGTACGAGTACCTCGAGCACGGCGGCGCGCAGCACAGCGCCGAGGTGCTGGGGCTCGATCCGTTCACGGTCGTCAAGACGCTGGTGATGCAGGACCAGGATGCCAAGCCGCTGATCGTGCTGATGCACGGCAACCGCACGGTGTCGACCAAGAACCTGGCGCGCCAGATCGGCGCCAAGTCGGTGGAGCCCTGCAAGCCGGAGGTCGCGAACCGGCACAGCGGCTACCTGGTCGGCGGCACTTCGCCCTTCGGCACGCGGCGCGCGATGCCCGTCTATGTGGAGTCGACGATCCTCGATCTGCCGAAGATCGCGATCAACGGCGGGCGGCGGGGCTACCTGGTCGGCATCGATCCGCAGGTCTGCGTCCGGCTGCTCGACGCAAAACCGGTGCAGTGCGCGCTGGCAGAATAGCCGGCCGCCTGGAGACACCGTGAGTTCCTACCTTCCCTCGCTCATCGCGATCGTTCTGTCCTATCTGCTCGGATCGCTGTCCTTCGCGGTGATCGTCAGCAAGTCGCTCGGCATGGCCGACCCCCGCAGCTACGGCAGCAAGAACCCGGGCGCCACCAATGTGCTGCGCTCGGGCAACAAGGGGGCGGCGCTCGCGACGCTGCTGCTCGATGCGCTCAAGGGCTGGGTGCCGGTGTTCCTGGTCCATCGCTTCGGCGCCGATTTCGGCATGGGGCCTGGCACGGCGGCGCTGGCCGGGTTGGCGGCTTTTCTGGGGCATCTCTACCCGGTGTTCTTCGGTTTCCAGGGCGGGAAGGGCGTCGCGACGGCGGCCGGTGCGCTGGTCGGTATCGACTGGCTGCTGGGGCTGGCAACCGGCACCACCTGGCTGATCATCGCCGTTTTCTTCCGCTATTCGTCGCTGGCCTCGCTGGTGGCGGCCTTCTTCGCGCCGGCCTACTACCTGATCGGCGGCGGCATCGCCTGGCCGCGGCATCCCACGGTGCTGGTGGCGCTGGTCGCGATCAGCCTGCTCCTGTTCTGGCGCCATCGCGAAAACATCCGCCGGCTCGTGGCCGGCACCGAGTCCCGGCTCGGATCGAAGACAAGGACACAGGAGTAGTCGGCATGAGCACCATTCAACGCTTTCACGTCGGTCCGCGCCTCAGCGAGACGGCGGTTCACAACGGCACCATCTACCTCGCGGGCCAGGTGCCCGACGACACGACGCAGGACATTCGCGGCCAGACCTCGCAGGTGCTTGCGATGGTCGATCGGCTGCTGGCCGAGGCCGGCAGCGACAAGTCGCGCATTCTCATGACACAGATCTTCCTGGCCGACATCACCGACATCGCGGCGATGAACGAGGTGTGGGACGCATGGATCCCCGCCGGCCACACGCCGCCGCGCGCGACGGTGCAGGCGGCCATGGCCAAGCCGGCCTACAAGATCGAGATCGTCGTGACGGCGGCTGCAAGCTGATTCGGCCGCCGCCGGGCCGCCCCAAGGCAGCCGAGCCCACGCGTTGCCGCCAGATGCGGCAACCCTTCGGTCCGTCCAAGGCTGCGCAGGCAGCCTTGGAGCCGCGGACCTCAGCCCCTCGGGGGTGGAGTTACACGCGCGAAGCGCGTGAAAAGCCGGGGGCCTTAGTTCAGTAGCGTTTTTCGAGAACCATCTGGTCCGCATCGCGCCGCATCGAGAAGCGGTTGATGAAGCTGTTGCCCAGCAGCACATAAGGCATCGGCTGCTGCGAGACCACCGCCTCGACGTCGTAGACCTCGACGTCGCCCACGCGCACCGAATTGAGCCGCAGTCGGTAGGCCTGCGCGACGCCATTGGCCGTGTTCATGCGGATCAGTTGCCCCTTGCTGAAATCGAGGCCGATGCGCTGCGCGTCGGCGGCAGACAGGGCGACGCTTGTGGCGCCGGTGTCGAGCATGAAGTTGACCGTGCGGCCGTTGATCGTGCCCTGCGTCATGAAATGGCCGCGGCTGTCGGCGGGCAGCACGATGCGGTTGCCGCCGCCACCACCGGGGCCACTGCCCCCGATGCTGACCGGCGTGTCCATGCGCAGCAGCACGCGCTTGCCTTCGGCCTCCACCGTCGCCTGCTCGGCGCCCAGCGAGAGCAGCTTGACGCCCTGGAAGGTTTCGCCGACGGCGACGGTCTTCGGTGCGCCGCCATTGACGATCAGGATGGCGCGGCTGCCGATGGTGCCGGTGAGCATGACCGATTGGGCGTGCGCGAAAGTGCAGGCTGCGGCCAGCAGCAGCGGGAGGAGCGCCTTCATGAAAAGGCTCAGTCTCTGAAGTTATTGAAGGACAGCGGCATGTCCGGCACGTCCTTCTTGATCAGCGCCATCGCGGCCTGAAGGTCGTCGCGCTTGGCACCGGTCACGCGCACCGCGTCGCCCTGGATCGCGGCCTGGACCTTGAGCTTGCTGTCCTTGATCAGGCGTTGGATCTTCTTGGCGGTCTCGCTCTCGATGCCGTTCTTGACCTTGATCACCTGCTTGACCTTGTCGCCGCCGATCTTCTGCACGTCGCCCTTGTCGAGGAAGCGCACGTCGACGCTGCGCTTGGTGAGCTTGCTGCGCAGGATGTCCTCGACCTGCACCAGCTGGAATTCGGCGTCGCCGATCAGGGTGATTTCCTTGTCCTTGAGTTCGACGGCGGCCGCGGTGCCCTTGAAGTCGAAACGCGTGGCGATTTCCTTGGCCGTGTTCTCGACGGCATTCTTGACCTCGGGCAGGTTGGGCTCGCAGACGGTATCGAAAGACGGCATGGACTCTCCTCGGCTTCGCTCTGTGTGAATGCGACAATTCTCCCATGATCGTGGAGCACAACGTACCGCTGCAGCAGCACAACAGCTTCGGCATCATCGCGCGCGCCCAGCACCTGGTGCGCGTCGCGGGCGAAGCCGACGTGGCCGCGGTCCTGGCGGATGCAGAGTGGCGCGGCGCGCCCAAGTTCGTGCTCGGCGGCGGCAGCAACATCGTGCTGACCGGCGACGTCAAGCCGCTGGTGCTCAAGGTCGAAATCAAGGGCCGGCGGCTGGTCGAAGAGACGCCGCGCGCCTGGATCGTGGAGGCGGGCGCCGGCGAAACCTGGCACGAGCTCGTGCGCTGGTCCCTGGAGCAGGGATTCCCCGGCCTCGAAAACCTGGCGTTGATCCCCGGCACGGTGGGCGGCGCGCCGGTGCAGAACATCGGCGCCTACGGCGTCGAGCTGCAGGACCGCTTCGATGCGCTCGATGCCATCGACCTGGAAACAGGCCGCACCTTCACCCTCGACGCCGCGCAATGCGCCTTCGGCTACCGCGACTCGGTGTTCAAGCACACGGCCAGCGGCGAGAACGATTTCGGCCTGAGCGGGCGGGCGCTGATCACGCGCGTGCGCTTTCGGCTGCCCAAGCCGTGGAAGCCGGTGCTCGGCTACCTCGACCTGGAGCGCAAGATGGCCGAAACCGGCAACTTCACGCCCAGCGCAACCGAGATCTTCGACTGGGTCTGCGCCATCCGCACGGCGAAGCTGCCCGACTGGCGCGTGCTCGGCAATGCCGGCAGCTTCTTCAAGAACCCGACCGTCACGCCCGAGCAGTGCGCCGACATCATTGCGCGCGATCCGAAGATCGTGCACTACCCGATGGCCGACGGCAGCATCAAGCTGGCGGCCGGCTGGCTGATCGATGCCTGCGGCTGGAAGGGCAAATCGGTCGGCAATGCCGGCGTCTACGAAAAGCAGGCGCTGGTGCTGGTCAACCGCGGCGGCACCGCCCATCCGGTGACTGGCGGCGAGGTCATGACCTTGGCCAAGGCGATCCAGACCAGCGTCTACGAGCGCTTCGGGATCCGGCTGGAGCCGGAACCCGTCGTCGTCTGACGCGGCTCAGTTCTTCTCGTCGTTCTTGAGCTGCGGCAGCGAAGCGCCCTGGCCCGAAGACAGCAGCCCGGCCTGCGTGTAGATCGCCAGCTTGTCGCGCGTGTCGACGATGTCGAGGTTGCGCATCGTGAGCTGGCCGATGCGGTCGGCCGGCGAGAAGCTCGATTCGCCTTTTTCCATCGTCAACCGCTCGGGCTTGTAGGTGAGGTTGGGCGACTGGGTATCGAGGATCGAGTAGTCGTTGCCGCGGCGCAGCTCGACCGTGACTTCGCCCGTCACCGCGCGGGCCACCCAGCGCTGCGCGGTCTCGCGCAGCATGATGGCCTGCGGGTCGAACCAGCGGCCCTGGTAGAGCAGGCGGCCCAGGCGGCGGCCGTGGTCGCGGTACTGCTCGATGGTGTCCTCGTTGTGGATGCCGGTCACCAGGCGCTCGTAGGCGATGAACAGCAGCGCCAGGCCGGGGGCCTCGTAGATGCCGCGGCTCTTGGCCTCGATGATGCGGTTCTCGATCTGGTCGCTCATGCCCAGGCCGTGGCGGCCGCCGACGCGGTTGGCTTCCAGCAGCAGCTCGACCAGGCTCGGGTATTCGACCCCGTTGATGGCGACCGGGCGGCCCTCCTCGAAGCGAACGGTGACCTCCTCGCGCTTGACTTCCACCTCGTCTTTCCAGAACGCGACGCCCATGATCGGCTGCACGATCTTCATGCCGCTGTTCAGGTGTTCCAGGTCTTTCGCCTCGTGCGTCGCGCCGAGCATGTTGGAGTCGGTCGAATACGCCTTCTCGGCAGACATCTTGTAGGCGAAGCCGGCCTTCTGCATGAATTCGGACATCTCGGCGCGGCCGCCCAGCTCGTCGATGAAGACCTGGTCCAGCCAGGGCTTGTAGATCTTCAGCGCCGGGTTGGTGAGCAGGCCGTAGCGGTAGAAGCGCTCGATGTCGTTGCCCTTGTAGGTGCTGCCGTCGCCCCAGATGTGGACGTCGTCTTCCTTCATGGCCGACACCAGCATGGTGCCGGTGACCGCGCGTCCCAGCGGCGTGGTGTTGAAGTAGGTGACGCCGGCCGTGGTCACGTGGAAGGCGCCGGCCTGCAGCGCGGCAAGGCCTTCGGCGGCGAGCTGCGTGCGGCAGTCGACCAGGCGGGCCTTTTCGGCGCCGTAGAGCATGGCCTTGCGCGGGATCTCGTCGTAGTCCGGCTCGTCGGGCTGCCCGAGGTTGGCGGTGTAGGCGTAGGGAATGGCGCCCTTGTTGCGCATCCAGTGCAGCGCAGCGCTGGTGTCGAGGCCGCCGGAAAAGGCGATGCCGACCTTCTGGCCGGCGGGAACGTTCTGAAGAATGGTCGACATGCAGGAATCCCGGTTCAGCCGAAGTGGCAGATGTAGCTGTAGGGCTCGCCGCTCACGCGGATCTGGAAGCTCGAGTTGCCCGGCACGCTGAACTTTTCGCCCGGTCCCGAGCTTGCCCATTCGCTGCTTCCGGAGAGCAGGTATTCGCAGCGGCCCCCGGTGCCTTCCATGACTTCGGGCGCGCCGGTGTTGAAAGTGAGCGTGGACGGCAGGATCACGCCCACCGATTTCTTGCTGCCGTCGGCGAGCGTGAGGCTATGGCTCACGCACTTGCCGTCGAAATACACGTTCGCTTTGGTCGACACCGCGGCGCTGTGAAGGGATTCGGTTGTTGTCATGTGAAAAGAATGGCCTGGCGCCGGTGAAAGCCCATGATTTTAGGCTTTGCGCGCAGGCCGTCCGGGCGCCGCTCAGCGCCAGCGGCCGTGCCCGTGGCCGTGCCAGCCGCGGCCCCATCCGCGCGAGTACCCGAGATTGAGCGAGATGCCCACCGGCGGGTAGATGTAGGGCTGCGGATAGTAGGCGGGCGCCACATACATCGGGGCCGGGGCATAGTAGACGGGCGCCGGCTGCGTGTAGACCGGGACCGGCTGGCCGTAGACCGGTGCCGGAGCGCCGCTGCCCGAGACCACCACGCCAGGCTCGGGCACCACGTTGTTCCAGTCGGGGCGGCCTGCCTGGGCCGCGGGCCGGTCTGACTCGTCGGGCTGCGGGGCGAGTTGCGGCTGCGGTGCCACCGGCGAGGTGGTGGCGACGCCGTAGTCGCCGACCTCGATCGGGATGCTGGCGCCCGGGCGGGTGTCGGTGATCGTGGTGTATTGCCGGCCACCGTACTCGTAGGTGACGTTATAGCGGGTGGTGCCGGTCGCCTCGTGCTGGGGCGTGGCCGAGATCACGCGGGCCCAGACCTGCTCGGCCTGGGCCAGGCTGGCGGTGCCGGCCAGGGCTGCCAGCAGCGACAGGGCCGTGATGTTGCGAATGGTTTTGTGCGTGCGCATGTCGAAACTCCTGAAGGTGGGGCGCAAGCCCCCTGAGCCGGTTGGACGCGAGCCGATGACCAGGGTTCAACCGTTTACACGGCGTGGTCTTTCTCCCATTGGGCGGCGTCGAACCCTGTGCTAACGCCGTGTTGCGGGCCCCAGTTGACCACCGGGCGCTTGATCAGGCTCGGATTGGCGAGCAGCGCCGCGCGCGCCGAGGCGGCATCGACCACCGAGGCGCGCGTCGCATCGTCGAGGCGACGCCAGGTCGTGCCGCGGCGGTTGACCAGGGCCTCCCAGCCGGGCGCGCGCAGCCACTGGTCGAGTTCGGCCTCGGGCACGCCTTCCTTTTTGAAATCGTGAAAGCGGTAGGCCACGCCGTGCTCGTCGAGCCAGGCGCGGGCGCGTTTGACGGTGTCGCAATTCGTGATGCCATAGAGCGTTGTCATGCCCGCGATGATGCCCGCGCGGCCGGTCGGCGACAATTCCGGCCTCCATGAAAAGCCTCGCCGAATGGCTCGCGCACGCCGAGCGCCTGCATCCCAAGAACATCGAGCTCGGGCTCGATCGCGTGCGCGCGGTCGCCCAGAAGCTCGGCCTCGCATTCGACTGCCCGGTGATCACCGTGGCCGGCACCAATGGCAAGGGCTCGACCTGCGCGATGCTCGAGTCGATCCTCACGCATGCGGGCTACCGCACGGCGGTATTCACCTCGCCGCACCTGATCCGCTTCGAGGAGCGGTTGCGGCTTTCGGGCGAGGCGGTCGACGGCAACGCGCTGTCGGCGCATTTCGAGGCGGTGGAGCAGGCCCGCGGGGAGGTCGCGCTGACCTATTTCGAATTCACGACGCTGGCCATCCTGCTGTGCACGGCGGCGAGCAAGCCCGATGTCGCGATCCTCGAAGTGGGCCTCGGCGGCCGGCTGGATGCGGTCAACATCGTCGATGCCGACTGCGCCGTGATCACCAGCATCGACCTGGACCACATGGATTTTCTCGGGCCCGATCGCGAGAGCATCGGCTTCGAGAAGGCCGGCATCATGCGCGCCGGCCGCCCCGCCATCGTCAGCGACCCGATGCCGCCGCAAAGCGTGATCGATCACGCGGAGGCCATCGGCGCCGATCTCTGGCGCGTGGGCCGCGATTTCAACATCTCGGGCGACAAGCAGCAGTGGGGCTGGAGCGGCCGCGGCCGGCGCTACAGCGGGCTGGCCTACCCGGCGCTGCGCGGCGCCAACCAGCTGGTCAACGCCGCCGGCGTGCTGGCTGCGCTGGAAGCACTGCGGCAGCGGTTGCCGGTCACGGCGCAGGCCGTGCGCACCGGTCTTGCGATGGTCGAGCTGCCGGGGCGCTTCCAGATCGTCCCGGGCGAGCCGGCACTGGTGCTCGACGTCGCGCACAACCCGCATGCGGTCGCGGCGCTGGCGGAAAACCTCGACGCGATGGGCTTCTATCCGAGCACCCATGGCGTGTTCGGCGTGATGGCGGACAAGGACCTGGCGCCCATGTTCGCCCGCATCGGACCCCTGATCGACCGCTGGTACTTCACCGATCTGCCGACCGCGCGCGCGGCCAAGGCGGCCGATCTGCTGGCCCGGTGGCAGGCGCAGAACACGCGCGCCGATGCCTCGGCCAGCGTGCACGCGGCACCGATGGAAGCCCTGCAGGCGGCCATCGATCGCGCGGACCCCGCTGATAGAATCGTCGTCTTCGGATCGTTCTTCACAGTGGGTGGTGTGCTCGAGCACGGAACACCTCGTCTCGGGGCCAGGCACTTGTCGCCGGGCTCTTGATTGGCCTGATCTCCGGCGCCTTTTCTCTACCTCACGCTGCACTCCATCAGGGAAACGAATTTCATGGCGTTCTTCAAGTTCCGCAGCCGCGGTCCGCAGGCCAACGAAGGGCGAAACGCCGGCGTCGCAGCGGCGCCGGCAGAAAGTGTCGAGGCGATGCGCCGCCGCGCTCGGCACCGGCTTCTGGGCGCCGCGGTGCTGGTGCTCATCGGCGTGATCGGCTTCCCCCTGCTGTTCGACACCCAGCCGCGTCCCGTGTCGGTCGACATCCCGATCGAGATTCCGGACCGCAGCAAGACGAAGCCGCTGGCCCTCCCTCCGACGCCCGCGCCCGCGACGACCCCCACGCCATCGACCGGCGCGAGCACGGCTGCCACAGCGCCCTCCGGGAGCGGAATGATCACCGAGTCGGCAGACGGCGCCGAAATTCCGCCATCCAGGCCGGCACCTGCGGCCCCGCCCGCCGAAACCAAGCCGGCAGCACCGGTCGCCGAAACCAAGCCGGCAGCACCGGTCGCCGAAGCCAGACCGGAACCCAAGCCCGAACCCAAGCCGAAGCCGGAGCCGGAGGCCAAGCCCGAAGCACGGGCCGAGGCCAAGCCCGAAAAACCGACACCGGCCAAGCCGGCCGACGACGGCAACCGCGCCCGCGCCTTGCTCGAAGGCAAAGCCGCTGCCGCAGCAGCAGCCAAGCCTGCCGTCGCAGCCGACGAAAACGGCCGCTTTGTCGTCCAGGTCGGCGCCTTCGCCGATGCCGACAAGGCGCGCGAGGTGCGGCAGAGGCTGGAAAAGGCCGGGCTCAAGACTTACACCAGCGTCGCGAAGACGGCCGGCGGCGAGCGCACGCGTGTGCGCGTCGGCCCCTTCGGCACGCGCGCCGAGGCGGACAAGGCGGCGAGCCGCGTCAAGGGCTTGTCTTTGTCGGCCTCCGTCCTCAGCTTGTAGAACTGGCGTGGCGCTCTTCGACTGGATCGCCATCGCGCTGCTGGTGGTGTCGATGCTGTTCGGCCTGGTGCGCGGCCTGGTGTTCGAGGTGATATCACTGGCGGGCTGGGTGGCCGCCTTCTTCTGCGCGCAGTGGCTGGCGGACGATGCAGGGGCCTGGCTGCCCTTCGGCGACCCGGCGGCCACCTGGCGCTATGCGGCGGGATTCGTGCTGGTGTTCGTGGCGGTGGCCTTTGGCGTGGGGCTGGTGGCAGCGATCACGCGCAAGCTCATCGCGGCCGTGGGGCTACGGCCGGTGGACCGCGTGCTGGGCGCGGCCTTCGGCGTGGCGCGCGGGGCGGTCGCCCTGCTGGCCATGGCGGTCGTGGTCCATTTGCTGGCGTTGAGCGACAGTGCCTGGTGGCACGAATCGCGCAGCGCCATTGTTCTCGATGCGGCATTGCAGGGCCTGAAACCCGCGCTGCCTGAAAAGTTGGCAAGCTACCTGCCCTGAGAGGATCGCTTCATGTGTGGAATCGTCGGCGTTGTCAGCAACGCACCCGTCAACCAGCTGCTCTATGACGCACTGCTGCTGCTGCAGCACCGCGGCCAGGACGCGGCCGGCATCGTCACCCTGCTGGAGCGCAAGTTCTTCATGCACAAGGCCAAGGGCATGGTGCGCGACGTGTTCCGCACGCGCAACATGCGGGCGCTGCCTGGCAGCGTCGGGCTGGGGCAGGTGCGCTATCCGACCGCGGGCAACGCCTACAGCGAGGAAGAGGCGCAGCCCTTCTACGTGAACGCGCCCTTCGGCATCGTGCTGGTGCACAACGGCAACCTCACCAATGCGCATGCGCTGCGTGCCGAACTGTTCTCCACCGACCATCGCCACACCAATACGGAGAGCGATTCCGAAGTGCTGCTCAACGTGCTGGCGCACGAGATCGATCGCGCGACGCGCGACCGCATGCTCACTTCCGAGACCCTGTTCGCCGCAGTGCGCAGCGTGCACCGCCGGCTGCGCGGTTCCTACGCCGTGGTGGCGCTGATCTCCGGCCACGGCCTGCTCGCCTTCCGCGACCCCTACGGCATCCGTCCGCTGGCGATGGGCCGCAACGCCGACGGCACCGTGATGGTGGCCAGTGAGTCGGTCGCGCTCGAAGGCTCGGGCCACGTGTTCGAACGCAACATCGCGCCGGGCGAAGCCGTGTTCGTCGACCTGCAGGGCCAGGTGCATGCCGCGCAGTGCGCCGACGCGCCGACCCTGAATCCATGCATCTTCGAATTCGTCTACCTGGCGCGGCCGGATTCCGTGCTCGACGGCATCTCGGTCTACCAGGCGCGGCTGAATTTGGGCGAAACGCTGGCCAAGCGCGTGGTCTCGACGGTGCCGCCGAACGAGATCGACGTGATCATCCCGATCCCCGAATCGAGCCGCCCGAGCGCGACGCAGCTCGCGCACCTGCTGGGTGTTCCGTACCGCGAAGGCTTCGTGAAGAATCGCTACGTGGGCCGTACCTTCATCATGCCGGGGCAGGGCGTGCGCAAGAAGTCGGTGCGCCAGAAGCTCAACGTGATCGCGAGCGAGTTCAAGGGCCGCAACGTGCTCTTGGTCGACGACTCGATCGTGCGCGGCACCACCAGCCGCGAGATCGTGCAGATGGCGCGCGAGGCCGGTGCGCGCAAGGTCTATCTCGCGAGCGCAGCGCCGCCGGTGCGCTACCCCAACGTCTACGGCATCGACATGCCGACCAAGGACGAGTTGGTCGCGCACGACCGCAGCATCGAAGAGGTGCGCGAGCTGATCGGCTGCGACGCGCTGATCTACCAGGACGTCGAAGGCATGAAGCGCGCCATCCTTAAGGCCATGCCGGGCACGGTGGGGACGCTGAAGCTCGACGGTTTCGATGCCTCGTGCTTCGACGGCGTCTATGTCACCGGCGACATCGACACCGAGGCCATCACGCGCATGAACGGCAACCGTCCCCGCATCGAAGAAACCGAGGAAGACTCCTCGCGCCTCGCGCTGCCCAATCTGAGCGAATAGAAGAAGAACCCAGACGTGACCGACCGATCCCTGCCTCCCGGCCTGCACCGCGACACGCTCGCAGTCCGTACTGCGCTCGAACGAAGCCAGTACGGCGAGAACTCGGAGGCCCTGTTCCTCACGAGCAGCTTCGTGCAGCCCGATGCCGAGACCTCGGCGCGCCGCTTCGCGGGCACCGAGGAAGGCTTCACCTACACGCGCACCTCGAACCCGACGGTCGCGAGTTTCGAGCAGCGCCTGGCCGCGCTCGAAGGCACCGAAGCCGCGATCGGCGCGTCCAGCGGCATGGGCGCGATCCTCATGATGTGCATGGGCTTGCTCAAGGCAGGCGATCACGTGGTGTGCTCGCGCTCGGTGTTCGGCTCGACGCTCAACCTGATCGGGCGCGAGTTCGGCAAGTTCGGCGTCGAGACCACATTCGTATCGCAGACCGACGTGGCGGAGTGGAAGGCGGCCATGCGGCCGACTACCAAGCTGCTCTTCGCCGAGACGCCGACCAACCCGCTGACCGACGTGTGCGACATTCGCGCGCTGGCCGATCTCGCGCACGACGCGGGCGCGCTGCTGGCGGTCGACAACTGCTTCTGCTCGCCGGCGCTGCAGCGGCCGGCCGAGTTCGGAGCCGACCTCGTGATCCATTCGGGCACCAAGTACCTCGAAGGGCAGGGCCGCGTGCTGGCCGGTGCCATCTGCGGCCCCGCGAAGCTCGTCAACGAAGTGTTCGGCCCGGTGGTGCGCACCGCGGGCATGGCACTGTCGCCCTTCAATGCCTGGATCGTGCTCAAGGGGCTCGAGACGCTGGGCATCCGCATGCAGGCGCATTGCGCCGCGGCGCTCGCGCTAGCGCAATGGCTCGAAACGCAGCCGGGCATCACGCGCGTCTACTACCCCGGACTCGCCTCGCATCCGCAGCACGAGCTCGCGATGCGCCAGCAGTCGGGGCAGGGCGGCGCGGTGGTCTCCTTCGACGTGCAGGGCGATGGGCCCGAAGCGGCGCGCGCCAACGCCTTCCACGTGATCGACAGCACGCGCGTGCTCTCCATCACCGCCAACCTCGGCGACACCAAGACCACCATCACCCATCCAGCCACCACCTCGCACGGCCGCCTCACCGAGGCGCAGCGCCAGTCGGCCGGCATCGGCCAGGGCCTGGTCCGCGTGGCGGTCGGGCTGGACCACATCGACGACATCAAGGCCGACCTGCTGCGCGGCTTGAGCACCCTCGCATGACGCAAAAGACCCGCACCCGCTTCGCTCCCTCGCCGACCGGTTTCATCCACCTCGGCAACATCCGCTCCGCCCTCTACCCATGGGCCTTCGCACGCTCAACAGGCGGCGACTTCATCCTGCGCATCGAGGACACCGACCTCGAGCGCTCTTCGCAGGCCGCCGTGGACGTGATCCTCGAAGGCATGCAGTGGCTGGGCCTCGACCACGACGAGGGCCCGTACTACCAGATGCAGCGCATGGACCGCTACAAGGCGGTGCTGGCCGAACTGCAGGCGGCAGACCAGGTCTACCCCTGCTACATGAGCGTGGCCGAGCTCGACGCGCTGCGCGAGAAGCAGATGGAGGCCAAGCAGAAGCCGCGCTACGACGGCACCTGGCGTCCGGAGCCCGGCAAGACGCTGCCGCCTGTCCCCGAAGGCGTGCAGCCGGTGCTGCGCTTTCGCAATCCGCAGGGCGGCGCGGTGGCCTGGGACGACAAGGTCAAGGGCCGCATCGAGATCGGCAACGACGAGCTCGACGACCTCGTGATCGCACGCCCCGACGGAACGCCCACCTACAACTTCTGCGTCGTGGTCGACGACATCGACATGGCCATCACGCACGTGATCCGCGGCGACGACCACGTCAACAACACGCCGCGCCAGATCAACATCTTCCGCGCGCTCGGCAAGGAGCCGCCGGTCTACGCACATCTGCCGACCGTGCTCAACGAGCAGGGCGAGAAGATGAGCAAGCGCAACGGCGCCAAGCCCGTCACGCAGTTCCGCGACGAAGGCTTCCTGCCGGATGCGATGGTCAACTACCTCGCGCGGCTCGGCTGGAGCCATGGCGACGACGAGATCTTCACGCGCGCCCAGTTCATCGAGTGGTTCAATCTCGACCACTTGGGGCGCAGTGCGGCGCAGTTCGACGAGGCCAAGCTGCGCTGGGTCAATGCGCAGCATCTGAAGGCGATGGCCGACGATGCGCTGGCGCCGCTGGTCGCGGCGCAGCTGCAGAAGCGCGACATCGCGGCCGACGATCGGTTGCCTGCCATCTGCGGCCTCTTCAAGGACCGCTGCGACACCACGGTCGCGCTCGCGAACTGGGCCGCGGCCTTCTACGCCGACGTCGCGCCGAGCGAAGCCGATCGTGCGCAGCATGTGACCGAGGCCGTGCGCCCCGCGATCGCGACGCTGGCCGACAAGCTCGCGAGCGTCGCCGCCTGGGACAAGGCGGCGATCGCAGCCGCCATCAAGGAAGTGCTGGCCGCGCACGGCATCAAGATGCCCGCGCTCGCGATGCCGGTGCGCGTGCTCGTGATGGGAACGCCGCAGACGCCTTCGCTCGATGCAGTGCTCGCGCTCTTTTCTCGTGAAACAGTCGTCACGAGATTGAAGGCGGCCTGATTTTTCAGGCTATAATTTGAGGCTCGACACCCAAGGGGGTATAGCTCAGCTGGGAGAGCGCTTGCATGGCATGCAAGAGGTCAGCGGTTCGATCCCGCTTACCTCCACCATCAGGGCGTCGAGAAAACAAGCGTTGATCGCAACGCGGTTCCGAAGGTTTTGACCCTATCGTCTAGAGGCCTAGGACACCACCCTTTCACGGTGGCTACCGGGGTTCGAATCCCCGTAGGGTCGCCAGTTCTCACCGAGTGGTGAAGCAGGCACAAGTCGCAGCACTTGGCTCCATATGGAGCGAACGTTGTCTACCAGGAGTGGTAGTTCAGTTGGTTAGAATACCGGCCTGTCACGCCGGGGGTCGCGGGTTCGAGTCCCGTCCACTCCGCCAGATTCCTCGACGAGATCAATGGGTTGCAGCTTCATCGCTGTGACCCATTTTTGTTTTGGAATTCGATTCGGCAGCGCTTCATGCGGCTGGTCGATGCGCGGGTTCGGATTCCAAGAAGGAAACGCTCTTTCGCGTGAGTGCCGTTTCGAGATTCGTTGAATCAGTAGTTAAGTTCTACCTTTGCCCGGCCGAGCATCTTTCGGTCGCGGCTGCGCGATTCTTCTGTTGCCAAAAATTGACGGGTTGCCTGAGTTTCGAGTGCAGAAGACGTGCGCGTCGGCGCTGCGGCCCCACACTTGAGCCTGTCGCAAAAAGAGGCTGCCATGGAAAATCTGGATCTGGAAACGATCGAGAAAGCAAGGACCGCCATAGAAGAGGTGATCGCAGGACGAAGCCTCGGGGTGCAGGCCGTGCCCTACTTTGCGCCCACCGATCTGGGCGTCCTCCCTTCATCCCAGCAGGAGGCGGAGCTTCGGCTCAAGGAAGAGAATGACTACGGCAATCGCGTACGTGCCGGCATCCACATGAGCCTGAGTGCCGCAGAGGCCGCGCTGCGGGTTGCCGAGACCCTGCTGAGGGACGCCGCCTACTTCACGCTGAGCGAGCGCAAGCAGGAACTCGCCAAGTGCGCGAACCGCGCTCGAAGGGCAAGCGCCTCCGCATCGCACGCGGCGGCCGTCCTTGCCGGCGAAGAAGCACCGAAGACCGATGCCATGATGGAGATCAAGCGGCTCGGATCGGCCATGTTTCAGCGCTTCGGCCAACAGCCCGAGGACAAGTCCTAGGCCGCCGGCAAGGCCGAGGGATTGAGCGCCTCGTTCAATCTTCCTTCGGCAAACTGGTTGATGTGGTCGAAGGCGATGCCGAAGTAGCGCTCGTAGTTGTCGCGCTCGACGTAGCCGATATGCGGCGTGCACAGCGCGTTGGGCAAGTGCACGAGCGGGTGCGCGGCACCGCGCACGGGTTCTTCCTCGAACACGTCGATGGCTGCGAAGCCGGGCCGCCCCAGCATCAGCGCGCGCTCCAGCGCGCCGGCGGCGATCAGCTCGGCACGGCTTGTGTTCACGAGCAGGGCGCTGGTCTTCATGCGGCCGAGGTCGTCGTCCGTGACCAGGCCCCAGGTGTGCTCGTTGAGCCTCACATGTAGGCTGACCACGTCGCTGTCGGCGAAGAAGGCTTCGCGCGACGGGGCTACCTCGAAACCATCCGCGCGGGCCGCTGAAGTCGAGCCTTCCCGCCCCCACATCCAGACCTTCATGCCGAACACGCGACCGTAGGCAGCCACCTGGCGGCCGATGCGCCCGTAGCTCCACACGCCGAGACGCTGGCCGCCGAGCTGCTGGCCCAGGTAGCCTTGCCACCGGCCCTGGCGCAGGCGCGTGGCCTCCTCGACCAGGTGCCGGCGGCTCGCCAGCGCCAGCGCCCAGGTCAGTTCAGCCGTGGCCGAGCCTGCGCCGCTGCCTTCCGTCACCACGACGCCGCGAGCCGTGCAGGCCGCGAGATCGACGTGGCCCGCCAGCTTGCCGGTCTGGCTGATCAGGCGCAGCTTCGGCAACCGGTTGAGGAGCGCCGCGTCGATGCGCGTGCGCTCGCGCGTGAGCACGATGGCCTCGGCATCGACGAAGCGCGCCGCGAGTTCGTGGGTGCTCTTCACCGTGTCATTGAAGATGCGGACCTCGTGCCTCGCCAGCTTGCCGAAGCAGTCGAGCGTGCGGACGCAGTCCTGGTAGTCGTCGGGGATGACGATGTTCATTGAAGCGTGATGTTGAGTTGCTCGACCGTGCGCTTCCACAACGCCAGGTCGTCGCGCACCAGTGCCGTGAACTCGGCCGGCGGCATGCCACCGGGCTCGATGCCCTGGGCCCGGAAGATCTCGCGCATCTCCTGCGTATCGAGCGCGCCCTTGACCTCGGTATAGAGCCGCTGCATGACCGGCGCCGGTGTGCCGGCCTTCAGCAGCAGTCCGTACCAGCCATGCACGTCGAAGCCCGGATAGCCCTGCTCGGCCACGGTCGGCACCTCTGGCAGGCCGGCGAAGCGCGACTTGGGTGCCACCGCAAGCGCGCGCAGCTTGCCGGCCTTGATCTGCGCCAGCGCCGAGCTCATGTCGAGAAACATGAACTGGATCTGGCCGCCCAGCAGGTCCTGCACAGCCGGGCCCGCGCCGCGGTAGGGCACATGGGTCGCGCGGATGCCCGCGCGCTGCGCGAACAGCGCGGCGCCCAGGTGTGCCGACGTGCCGTTGCCCGAAGAGCCGTAGGAGAGGCTGTCGGGTTTGGCCTTGGCCATCGCCACCAGGTCCTGCAATGTCTTGGCCGGGAAGTCCGGCTTCACGACCACCGCATGCGGAATGAAGCCCACCACCGTGAGTGGCGCGAAGTCGCGCAGCGTATCGAAGGGGTAGTTGGGCATCAGCGCCGGATTGGTGACCGCGAGGATCGAGGGAAAGACCATCGTGTAGCCGTCGGCCGGCCCGCGCGCGACCTCGCTCATGCCGATCACGCCGCCGCCGCCCGGCTTGTTGTCGACGATCACCGGCTGCCCCAGGCTGGCCGACATGGTCTTGGCGATGGCGCGTGCCATCAGGTCGGTCGGGCCACCGGCCGCGAAGGGCACGACGATGCGGATCGGCTTGGAAGGAAAGGCCTGTGCGTTCGACAGCAGCGGCAAGGCCGCCAGCGCCGAGCCGATGGCATGGTTGAAATGTCGGCGCGAGATGAAGTTCGCGGTCATGGTGTCTCGTTTTTGCCGTGGATCGAATCAGGGCGCGAGAACGGCCACGCCGTCGGCGGCGCGCACGCCTTGCCCCTGCGGCAACACGAAGATCGGGTTGATCTCCGCTTCGACGAGGCGCTCGCCGAGCGCTGCCGCCATCTGCGAGAAGCACACGATGGCCGAGACCAGCGCATCGATATCGCACACCGGCCGCCCGCGAAAGCCGTCGAGCAGCGGCCAGGTCTTGAGTTCGCGCACCAGCGCGCCGGCTTGCTCGCGCGACAGGCCCTGGGTCGGCAGCATCCTGAGCGTGGTGTCCTTCAGCAGCTCCGCGGTGACGCCGCCCATGCCGAGCAGCACGGCGCCACCGAGCGGGTCGCGATGAAAACCCAGGATGAGTTCGACGCCGCCGCTCACCATTTCCTGCACCAGGAACTGCCGCGGCCGCACGCCCGAGTGCGATTCCACTTCGTGCGTCATGCGATCGAGCCGCGCGCCCACCAGCTCGGCATCGACATTGACGGCCACACCGCCGACATCGCTCTTGTGCGTGATCTCGGACGACAGGATCTTCAGCACCACCGCGCCGCCGAGTTCGCGCGCTGCATGCGCTGCCTCTTGCGCATTGGAAACGACACGTTCGCGCACGCAAGGCACACCGAAGCGGGCGAACAGCTGCTTGGCTTGCGCTTCGTCGAGCGATCCGCGCGGCAGGTCGTCGATGCGTACCGGTGCCGGAAGCGCGCAGTCCGCTGCGGGCGCGGCCCACAGCGCGCGCTCGCGCATCGCGGCCAGCGCGCTGGTGCAGCTCTCGGGCGCCATGAAGGCCGGCACGCCGCGCTGGTTCAACAGGCTCGCGATGCCGGGCGCGTGCGGGCTCACGTAGGCCAGCAAGGGCTTGTCGCTGCCCGGCAGGCTGTCGTGGATGGCGTCGGCCATCAAATCCGGCATCGCGAGCCCCGAGGAGCCCACGATCACGACCACCGCGTCGTAGGAGAGACTCGCTAGCAGCGCCTTGATCGCGCCGCGCAGCAGCGCCGGCTGCAGCCCGGCGAGGGTGACGTCGATCGGATTGCGGTCGAGCACCGCATGCTCGCCCGACTGCAGCGCGCGCAGGGTCGCGGCGGTCTGCGCATCCGGCGCCGGCGTTTCGAAGCCCGCGCTGCCGAGGCTGTCGGCCACCAGCGTGCCGGCGCCGCCGGTCGAGGTGAGCACCGCCACGCGCTGTCCGCGCAGCGCGCGCGCCGTGGCCAGCGTCGCGGGAATGTCGAGCAGGTCGGCAAAGCTCTGCGCGCGGATTACGCCGACCTCGCGGAACAGCGCGTCGTACATGCGGTCCGCGCCCGCCAGCGCACCGGTGTGCGACACGGCTGCCGTGGCGCCGGCTTCCGAGCGGCCGACCTTGAATACCACCACCGGCTTGCCCCGGCGCGCCGCCTTCAATGCCGCCGCACGGAACTTCGCGGGATGGCGCAGGCCTTCCATGTAGAGCGCGATCACCGAGGTCGCTTCGTCGTCCGCGAGATGGTCGACGAAATCGGCCAGGTCCAGGTCGACTTCGTTACTGGTCGAGACGAGCTTCGACAGGCCGATGCCGCGCGCCGCCGCACGCGAGAGCAGGGCGCCGAGGATGCCGCCGCTTTGCGAGACGACGCCGATGTGGCCGGCCTGAAAGCCTTCCATCTCGAGCGCACCGGTCGCCGACAGCGTGATGTTGTCGGTCAGGTTGACCAGGCCGATCGTGTTGGGGCCGAGGATGCGCATGCGGCCCGCGGCATCTAGCAACTGCTGCTGGCGGCGCGCGCCTTCTTCGCCGACCTCGGTGTAGCCGCTCGCCAGCACGATCGCGGCCGAGGTGCCGCGCGCGGCGAGCTCGCGCACTGCTTCATGCGCGCGCTCCGCACCCAGGAGGACGATGCCGACGTCGGGCGCCTCGGGCAGCGACTGCACGTCGGGGTAGCTCTTCAGGCCGCCGATCTCGGCGGCGCGCGGATTCACGGGGTAGATCGCGCCGGTGAAGCCGTGCTTCGTCAAATAGGCGACAGGCCGGCCGGCAGTCTTGGCCGGATCGGCCGACGCGCCGATCACCGCCACGCTGCGGGGCTTGAGCAGGCGCGAGATCGCGTCGTTCATGCCGACTTCTCCCTGGTGCCGGCGTTCAGAAAGGCCAGCACCGCATCGCGATGCGCCTGTGTCGTGTAGCAGATGCCCTGTGCCTGGCTGCCTTGCGCAAAGACCTGCTCGGCCGGCAGCTCGAAGCTCTGGTCGATGATGGACTTGCCGAGCGCGAGCGCGGCCGCCGAGCCCTGCGACAGTTCGCGTGCCCAGGCCTGCGCATCGGCCAACAGCGCATCGGGCCGGCACAGGCGATCGGCGATGCCGAGCTGCAGCGCTTCGGCGGCTTCGACCTTGCGCCCGGTGAAGATCAACTGCTTGGCGCGCGACAGGCCGACGCGCCGCGGCAGGAAGTACATGCCGCCGCCGTCGGGGATCAGGCCGCGCTTGATATAGCTCCAGGCGAAGCTGGCTTCTTCGGAAGCGATGACGAAGTCGCAGGCCAGCGCCATGTCGGCGCCCAGGCCGTTGGCCGAGCCGTTCACCGCCGCGATCACCGGTTTCGGCATGGTGTGCAGCAAAGCGATGGAGTGATGCACGCGCTGCTGCCGTGTCCAGCCGTTGAAGCCGACTTCGCCGGCCGGCGCGTCCATGCGCCGCTGCATGCCGGCCACGTCTCCGCCGGCGCAGAAGCCCTTGCCGTTGCCGGTCAGCACGAGCGCGCGGATCTTGGCATCGCCGGCCACCTGTTCGAGCGCGGCGATGAGCTCGCTGCGCATCGCATCGCTGATGGCATTGCGCTTCTCGGGACGGTTGAGCGTGAGGACGGCGATGCCGTCCGCCACTTCGAGTTCGATCTGGATGGGTGCGGTGTTCATGATGGGCTCTTCAATCGACGGTGATGTTTCCGTCCTTGACGACCTTGCGCCAACGCACTTCCTCGGCCCGCACGTAGCGGTCGAGTTCCTGCGGCGTGCCGACGTTGACCGCCAGGCCTTCCGACTGGGTCTGCTTCACGAAGGCCTCGGCCTTCACGGCACGGCGCACCGCATCGTTGAGGCGCGCGATCACGTCCTTGGGCGTGCCGGCCGCCGCATAGAGGCCGTACCAGCTCTCCGCCGCGTAGCCCGGCACGCCGGATTCGGCCAGCGTAGGCACGTCGGCATAGGCCGGCGAACGATGCGCCGTGGTCACTGCGAGCGCGCGCATCTTTCCTGCGCTGACGAAGGGCCGCGCGGCGGCCGCGGTGGCGAACATCATGTCGACCTGGCCGCCGAGCAGGTCGGTCATCGCCGGTCCCGCGCCGCGGTAGGGCACGTGCGTGATGTCCACCTTGGCCAGGCTCTTGAAGAGCTCGCCCGCCAGGTGCGCCGAGGTGCCGTTGCCCTGCGAGGCGAAGGTCAGCGTGCCGGGCTTGGCCTTGGCTGCGGCCACCACTTCCGCCACCGTCTTGTAGGGCCGGTCCGCGCGCACCACCAGCACGTTGGGCGAGACGCCGATCAGCGCGACCGGTGCGAAGGCCTTGTCGGTGTCGTAGGGCAGCTTGGGTTGCAGCGCGGGATTGACTGCGTGCGCGAAGGTGGCCATCACCAGCGTGTAGCCGTCGGGCGCGCTCTTGGCGACGGCGTCGGTGCCGATGATGGTGCCGGCGCCCGGCTTGTTGTCGACGATGACGGGCTGGCCCAGCGCCTCGGCCAGGCTGACGCCGAGCGAGCGCGTGATGGCGTCGGTGCCGCCGCCGGGCGCGAATGGGACGATGATGCGAAGCGGCTTGTCCGGGAAGGCCGCGAGGGCCGGTGACGCAGTCAGCGCCGCGAACGCGAGCGTCGCGGCGAGGCGGAGGAATGCACGCATGGATGTCTCTCTTTCTGGGTGGCTCGATGGGTCCGAAGCTTAGGACGCATACTTCGCGAGCGCACCCGCCTCATTCCACTGGATGGAATTGGAGATGAGTGGCGCAAGGAGACATCGCATGGCGACCCCACCCAACCGCTCGCTCGAACGCGGCATCGAGATCCTGCGGGCCTTCCGGCCCGGCTCCACGCTGCTCGGCAACGGCGAGCTGGCGGAGCGCACCGGGCTGGCGCCTGCCACCGTGAGCCGCCTCACGCAGACGCTGGTCGGCGCCGGCCTGCTCGAGCATGACCGCTCGGCGCGCGCCTACCGGTTGGCGGCGCCGGTGCTGAGCTTCGCGCATGCCATGCGTACCGGCTCCGCCGTGCTGCAGGTGGCTGCGCCGCGGATGCGGGCGGTGGCCGAGAAGCTGCGCATCAACGTCGGGCTCGCGGTCGCCGATTGCAGCGAGATGCTGTATCTCGAATCGTTCCGCTACAACACGAAGGCGTCGCTGCGCAGCGTGGTGAGCGGCCAGCGCGTGCCGATCGAACTCACCTCGCTCGGCCGCGCCTGGCTGGCCGTGGCGCCCGAGACGCGGCGCGCTGAATTGCTGAAGGAATTCGAGGCGCGCCGCAGCGACTGGCCTCGGCTTCGCAAGGAGATAGACAAGGCCATCGACAGCGTGCGCCGGCGCGGCTGGTGCGCGGCCTCCTGGCAGCCCGAGATCGTCGCACTGGCCACGCCGCTCTCGCTCGAGAACGAGCGCGTGCATGTGCTGAATGCCAGCGTCTCCACCACCGACCCGGCGAACGAGGTGGCGCTCGCGCTGAGTGCGCCGCTGCTGGCGCTTCGCGAGCAGATCGGTGCGGCGTTCCGGGATACGCCGTTTGCCAGGTGACTTCGAGCCGGCAGGCGGCCTACTGGGCCATTTTCAGGCACTCTTCGGCACAGCGATGGCAAGCTTTTGCGCAGTCCTTGCAATGCTTCGCCTTGTGCTTCGCGCACTCGTCGCCGCAAGCCTTGCAGATCTCGGCGCACAGCTTGCAGATGGCGCCGGCGTAGGCGCTGCCGCGCGCCATCGCTGCAGCGGCCAACTGGCAGAAGGCAGCGCAATCGATGTCCAGCGCGATGCACTTGGCCATCATCTTCACGTCGTCCTCGGCCAGGCAAGACGCGGCGCAGTGATTGCACGCCGTCGCGCAATCGTTGCAGGCATCGATGCACTGGACGTATTTCTCATGTGGCATGGCGTTCTCCTTGGGTGGAAGTGCCGGACAAGCCGGCGAACTGGAACCTAGCGCGCCGCTTCGAGCCTTGTGACGGTGAACTTGCCGTCGATCTTTTCGGCCTGGAAACGGACCTTGTCCCCGGCCTGGACCTTGTCCAGCAGGGCATCTTCCTTCACCTGGAAGACCATCGTCATGCTAGGCATGTCGAGATTCTTCAGAGGACCATGCTTGAGCGTGAGCTTCTTGCCTTCCTTGTCCACCTTGCGCACCTCACCCTCGGCGAGATCGCCGGCGGAGGCCGAACCGGAGAACGCGAATGCAGCAACGATTGCGGCGAGAGCGGTACGAATGTCGATCATGTGAGTTCCTTCCATGGAGTGGGTCGAGGTCGATTACTTGCGGGTGGCCTTGGTCACGTTCACGGCGCCTTTCATTCCGGCGTCGTAGTGACCCGGCTGCAGGCACGCGAAGTCGACTTTCCCGGCCTTGGTGAATTGCCAGACGATCTCGCCGGTCTTGCCGGCGGCGAGCGTCACCATGTTCGGATCGGCGTGTTCCATCTCCGGGTTCTTCTTCATGACTTCGTAGTGCGCCTTCAACTCCTTCTCGGTGCCGAGCACCAGCTCGTGCTTGAGCTTGCCGGAATTGGTGACCACGAAGCGCACGGTCTCGTTCTGCTTCACGTTGATGCTCGCAGGGTTGAAGCGCATGTCGTCGGTCATGTCGACGCTCACGGTGCGTGTCGCCTTCGCCAAGACGCCGGGCTTGCCGATCGCGTCGTCATGGCTGTGTCCACCGGCATGGGTGCCGGCTGCAAGAACACTCGTTGCCGCGAGGGCGATCAGTGCGGCGAAAGTGGTGTTGCGAACGGAATTTTTCATGGAGCTTCCTTTTGAATCTCAATGGCCGGAGTGGCCGTTGGCGGGTTTGCGGACGCGGACTTCGATGTTCTTGGCCGGCATGTTCTGCGCAGGCATGGCGGCCGCGCCGGCGCTGCGCTCTCGAGGCGGCTCGGGCAGCTGCCCATCCAGTTCGTAGGCCACCGTGCCTTGCGGGTGCTTGAACCATCCCGGGTTCGAGTAGTCGCCGGGCTTCTGGCCCTTGCGCACCTTGACGACGCTGAACATGCCGCCCATCTCGACCGAGCCGAAGGGCCCTTCGCCGCCCATCATCGGCGCGGTGTTGTCGGGCAGCGGCATCTCCATCTCGGCCATGTCGGCCATGCCGCGCTCGCCCATCACCATGTAGTCGGGCACGAGTTTGGTGATCTTCCTCACCACGTCCTTGTGGTCGACGCCGATCATGGTGGGCACATCGTGGCCCATCGCGTTCATCGTGTGATGGCTCTTGTGGCAGTGGAAGGCCCAGTCCCCTTCCTCGTTGGCGAGGAATTCGACCTGGCGCATCTGGCCGACCGCCACGTCGGTCGTCACCTCGTGCCAGCGGGTGCTCTTCGGGGTCGGCCCGCCGTCGGTCCCCGTGACCACGAATTCATGCCCGTGCAGATGCATCGGATGGTTCGTCATCGTCAGGTTGCCGAAGCGGATGCGCACCTTGTCGTTCAGCCGCACGTTGAGCGAATCGATGCCTGGAAAAACCCGGCTGTTCCAGGACCACAGGTTGAAGTCCAGCATGGTCATGATCTTGGGCGTCGCGCTGCCGGGCTCGATGTCGTAGGCATTGAGCAGGAAGACGAAGTCGCGATCCACCTCGTCGATCAGCGGGTGCCTGGCCTTCGGATGCGTGACCCAGAAGCCCATCATCCCCATCGCCATCTGCGTCATCTCGTCCGCATGCGGGTGGTACATGAAGGTGCCCGGCCGCCGCGCCACGAACTCGTAGACGAAGGTCTTGCCTGGCTGGATTCCCGGCTGCGTCAGGCCGGTCACGCCGTCCATGCCGTTGGGCAGGCGCTGGCCGTGCCAGTGGATGCTGGTGTGCTCGGGCAGCTTGTTGGTGACGAAGATGCGCACGCGGTCGCCTTCGACCACTTCGATGGTGGGCCCCGGCGACTGGCCGTTGTAGCCCCACAGGTGGGCCTTGAAGCCGGGCGCCATCTCGCGCACCACGGGCTCGGCTACCAGGTGGAATTCCTTGATGCCGTTGTTCATGCGCCAGGGCAGCGTCCAGCCGTTGAGGGTGACGACGGGGTTGTACGGCCGCCCGGTCGGCGGCGAGAGCGGCGGCATGGTGTCGGGCCTGGTCTGCAGCGCCGGTTCGGGCAAGGCCGCCATGGCCACCTTGCCGACCGAAGCGGCGGCAATGGCACCCGTGATGGCACCGGCACCGCTGAGAAAGTTGCGTCTGTTTGTCATGATGGTTGTGCGTGGAAGGGCCGATCAGTGGGCGGCACCGGAGGCAGCCTGCGGACTCGAGCTAGTCATCGGGGAGGATGCGGCGACAGGCTTGCCGATCACCGATGCCGCCAGGGCGGCATCAGCCAGCCAGAACTGCTGCTGGGCGTTGATGGCGTTGTTCACACTCGTGATCTGATCCCGGGCTTCTGCGAGCAGCTCGAAGACGCCGATCAGCATTCCGTTGTAGCGCAGCACGTTCTCGTCCTGCATGGTCTGGCGCAGCGGCACGATCTCGTCGCGATAGTGGCGCGCGATGTCGTAGGCCGTGCGATAGGCGGAATAGCCCTCGCGCAGCTGAGAGGTCGCGCCACGAACTGTCGCGTCGTAGCGATTCGCCGCCGCAAGCGCCTGCGCGTTCAGCGCATCGCGCTGGGCGGACCCCCAGTCGAAGAGAGGCAGCCGGATGTCAAGCTCGAATCCGCGGCGCGTGTCACGGCTGCCGCCATCGAATACGGTGTCCCGGCGCACCCCGGCCTCGACATCGATGAAGGTCGACAACAGGTTGATGCCTTGCGACTTGCCGGCGACGTCGAGCTGCGCGCGGGCTTGCTGCACGTCCAGGCGCTGCTCGCCGGCGGTGGTTGCAACCTCGCTTGCTTCGCGAGGCGACTTGGGCAGATCCGGCAGGCGCGCAGGCAGCTTCAGCCGGGCGGCCTGCGCATCGTCCAGGCCGAGGGCGCGGACCAGCTCTTCGCGAGCGGCCGTAGCGTTGTGGCGTGCGGACGCGAGCTGCGTCGTGGCATCGGCATAGAACACCTGCTGCCGCGCGCGCTGCAGCTTGCTGAAGTTGCCGACGAGTTGCATGCGCCGCGCGAGTTCCGCGCTGGCCTCGGCCGATTCCTTGACCTGCTCGGCGTACTGCAGCGACTGCCCGGCCGCGACGGCGCGCACCCAGGCTTGCCGCACCTGCGTGACCTGGTCCACCACCGCGCCGCTCAGCTGCACCTGCGCCTGAGCGGCCTGGCTTCGGGAGATCGAAAGCCGCTGCGGCAGCAGGATGAGATCGACGAGGCCGAAGGACAGCAACCGTCCCACTTCCAGCTCGTCGCCCAGGCGCAGGCGCTCGAAGCTGAACACGGGGTTGGTGAGCCGGCTCGTCTGATTGGCCGCGGCAATGTCGGCCCAGCTCTGCGCGATCAGCGCCTGGACCGAAGGGCTGTTCGCGAGCGCCAGCCGGACTGCATCATCCCGGGAAAGCGGCTTGCCGAGCAGCGCCTCGGAAAGCGCCGTGCGGGCATCTCTCTGCTCCGTGGTCCGGCTCAGTTCGAGCTTCCCCCCGGTGAACTGCGAGGCGGAGGAATTCGTCTGCTTCAACGCATCGTCGATCCCGACGGAAGCACAGCCGGCGAGGAATGCAGCGGCCAGCGCGATCGCGGCGATCTGCAGAGGCCGCCTCATGGCTTGTCCTTTGGCGATTTCGCCTTCGGCGCGGACATCGAATGGCCGGCATGCGGATCGGCGGTGCCGGATGGTTTGTCATCGGCCTCGCCAGCGCTCTCCTTGGCATAGGCGCGCCAGCCGCCGCGCTGATGAACGGTCTCGATGGCCTCCTTCCAGGGAATGGGCTTTTCGTCGGCGAAAGGCTTGTAGCCGTCCATCGCCGATCGGAAGGAAAGAGTTGCCGCGGGTTCGGCGGCGGCAGCGGGAGCCGGCGCAGGGCCGGTCTGGGCGCCCGCTGCCAAGGCAGCCAAGGCAGCCAGGGCGGGCAAAGTAGCCAGCCAACGGGCGGGCAGGAAAGTGAACATGGGATCCTCGCGATGTTCATGAACGGCGTGCCGTCAGCGAGCCCCAAGAAGGGCATGACGATACGAGCGATGCATGGGCGTCCGCGCGCCGGCAGCCGAGCTGCCGGACGCTGGACGCGGTTACGCGCGAGGTGGTTTGTGAGGAACGCGAGGCGAGACGGTCGCCATCGCGAGGAAGGGCTCTGCGAGGTCGGCCTGCGGGAGACCGTGAAGAAGGGATGTCACGAGCGTCGGCATCATCCCGACCGAATGGCAGGCCGCGCAGTTGCCACATTTGTGGAACGTGTCGGAGGCGTCGTCCTGCGCGTTCTGAGCGACGTGATGGTCCTCGCCATCGTCGCCGCTCACATTCGCATGATGATGCGCGGCGCCCTTCGGCGAGGCGTGATCGTGCTGGCTGTGATCGTGCGCCGCGCCGGCACTCATCTGCGCCGGCTCAGGTGCGCAAAACGCCATGGCCGCTGCCGCGTAGCCCTGAAAGGGCACCGCGAGCATCATGAGCCACAGCAGCATTGCGCGAAGACTGACCATCGCCGAAATTGTAGAGGGCTTACTTGGCCTTGCCTATTCGCCTCCGCCAGAGACCGGCTGCGACCGCGCCGGCACTCGCTAGCGAGCACGTTCCAGGTGCGTGATGGTCGGCCTGCCTTTGACGATTTCCGCTTGAAACCGGATCTTGTCGCCAGGCTTCACCGCATCGAGCATCTTCTTGTTTCCCACGTCGAAAGCCATGGTCATCGCCGGCATCGCGAGATTGGGCAGATCCCCATGGTCCAGGACGATTTCACCGGATTCACGAAGGACACGCTCGACCGTTGCGTCGGCCAGGGGTAGCGAGGCCGCCTGGCCGGCTCTGGCGGACTTCTTGGGCGCCGGGGGGGAATTCAGGGATGTCTGTGCCTGAGCGCCGGCGGTCGCGAGAACCAGTCCCGCGATCAACACGCGAGGCCATCTCACTTTGCTGCTCCGGTGGTCGAGCTGCCCGCATAACTTGCAAAGACACGCTCCCCGCCGCGGCGATCGTTGAGGAGCACTTTGTAAGGGTCGCGGCGGTCGCCGTACTCCATGCCTGGCGAACCCACCGGCATGCCAGGTACGGAAAGGCCGATGGCCTGCGGCTTCATGGCCAGCAAGCGCTTGATATCGTCCGCAGGCACATGACCCTCCAGGACATAGCCTTCCAGCGTCGCGGTGTGGCAGCCTGCAAAGCGTTCCGGCATCCCGAAGCGCTTGCGTACGCTCGAGGTATCTGGAGTTTCGGTCACTTGCACGGCAAAGCCGGCAGCCTTCAGGTGGTCGACCCAGGCGCTGCAGCAGCCGCAATCTGGATTCTTGTAAACATGGATCGGAGCAGCCGCATAGGACAGGCCGGGGTGCAGGATGGGAGTCGCTGCGATCGCGAGGAGGAGTGAACGTCTTTTCATGTGGACTCTTTCGAGTGTGTTGTTCGGTGCCGCCACCGGTTCAGTCGATCACTCTGCTTGTGCGCAGACGCAGCGAGTTGGCAATGACGCTGACAGAAGAAAGCGCCATAGCCGCCGCTGCAATCACCGGCGACAGCAGGATGCCGAAGAACGGGTAGAGCACGCCCGCCGCCAGAGGTATGCCCGCCGCGTTGTAGACGAAGGCGAAGAAGAGATTCGTTCGGATATTCTTCATCGTAGCCTGGGAGAGGCGACGAGCTCGCGCAATGCCCATGAGATCGCCGTGCAGCAGCGTCACGCCTGAACTCTCCATCGCCACGTCGGTGCCGGTTCCCATGGCGATGCCGACGTCCGCGGCAGCCAGGGCGGGGGCGTCGTTGACGCCATCGCCGGCCATGGCCACGACGCGACCTTCGGCCTTCAGCTTCTCGACCACCGACGACTTGTCTTGCGGCAGCACCTCGGCGATTACCTCGTCGATGCCGAGCTGACGCCCGACGGCCTGTGCCGTGGTTCGCCCGTCGCCGGTAAGCATGACGACCCGGATGCCTTCCTTGCGCAATGCGGAGATGGCCTGGGGCGTGCTGTCCTTGATCGGGTCCGCGATGCCGACAAAGCCGGCGATGCGCCCATCGATGCCCACGAAGATGACCGTCGCGGCCTTCGCCCGCACGCCTTCGGCGACCGCGTGCATGGCCCCGGCTTCGATGCCTTGCTCGGCCAGGAACTTCGCGCTGCCCGAGATCACACGTGCGCCCTCCACGGTCCCCACCACGCCCTTGCCAACGGGAGAGTCGAAGTCCGTGATGGGCAGCAGCGGCAACCGGCGATTCTGGGCTTCCGCAACGATGGCGGCGGCCAGGGGATGTTCGCTCGCTCTTTCCACGCTGGCGAGCTTCTGAAGAACGGTAGCGGCGTCAAAGTCTTCCGTTGCCTCGACATGCACGACCTTCGGCTTGCCTTCGGTCAATGTACCGGTCTTGTCGACCACCAGCGTGTCCACCTTTTCCATGCGTTCCAGTGCCTCGGCGTCGCGGATCAGAACACCGTGCTGCGCCCCCTTGCCGACCCCAACCATGATCGACATCGGAGTGGCCAGGCCGAGGGCACAGGGGCAGGCGATGATGAGGACTGCCACCGCCGACACCAGCGCGTATGACAAGGCCGGATTGGGCCCCCAGACGAGCCAGGCAACGAAGGTCAGGACCGCCACGATCACCACCACCGGGACGAACCAACCGGCAACCTGATCGGCCATGCGCTGAATCGGCGCACGGCTGCGCTGCGCCGACGCGACCATATGGACGATTTGCGCCAGCAAGGTGTCCGCACCCACCTTTTGGGCGCGCATCACGAAGCCGCCGGTCTGGTTCAGAGTTCCCGCCGTCACCTTGGAGCCGGTCGCCTTGGCGACGGGAATCGGCTCGCCGGTGATCATCGATTCGTCTACCGTGGCCTTGCCCTCCACGACCTCGCCGTCAACCGGCACCTTTTCGCCCGGTCGAACGCGCAGCTTGTCGCCCACGCCGATCGTGTCGAGCTCGACCGTTTCGTCGGATTCGCCGTCCTTCACCCGTACCGCGGTCTTCGGCGCCAGATCGAGCAAGGCGCGGATCGCTCCCGATGTCTTTTCGCGCGCGCGCAACTCCAGGACCTGCCCGAGCAGCACCAGGACGGTGATGACGGCCGCAGCCTCGAAGTAGACAGCGACCGCGCCATCCGTCGTGCGCAGTTCCGCGGGGAATAGAACGGGTGCCACGGTTGCCACGATGCTGTACGCCCATGCGACGCCTGTACCCAGTGCAATGAGGCTGAACATGTTGAGGCTGCGATTTTTCACCGAGACCCAGCCTCGCACGAAGAAGGGCCAACCGGCCCACAAGACCACGGGCGTGCCGAACAGCATCTGCACCCAGTTGGATGTCTGCTGACCCAGGAGGCCATGCAGGTCGATGAGGTGCCCACCCATTTCAAGAAGTACCACGGGCAGGCTGAGCGCCAATCCAATCCAGAACCGGCGGTTCATGTCCCGCAACTCCGCGCTCTCCCCGGTCGCCTCGGTCGCGACGACAGGCTCCAGCGCCATCCCACAAATGGAGCAACTTCCAGGCCCCATCTGGCGGACCTGTGGGTGCATGGGGCAGGTGTACTCGACGTTGGCACCGCCGCCCGTCTTTACCGCGGCGCCGCGGTCACCACCATGCCCACCTCCGGCATCCCGGCCAGCAGCACCGTGATCTCGATGATCGTGTCCTTGCGAAGCTTTCTCGGGAGTCGCGATGGGCGCGGCGGGAGGGTAGGGATGTGGATTCATTGAGATCTCCTGTATCGCCAGTCTTGACCCTCCAACCATGGGAAGGCCGACAGGTTTCTGGTATCGGCCGCAGGCTAGGTCTCAAGGACTTGAGCCTTGGATGTGTGATGGCAGTCTGCGAACCCGCTGAGCTCGGCGAGTTCGTCGATGATGGGGCAATCCGGCCGCTGGTCTCCCTGGCAGCAGTCCGCCAGCCGCTCAAGCGTGCGCTTCATGCTTTCCATCTCTTCGATGCGGCGGCTGAGGTCCTCGGCATGCGTCAGAGCAATGCGTTTGACGTCGGAGCTTGCGCGGCGCTTGTTCTGCCACAGCTTCAACAGCTCGGAAATCTCGGCCATATTGAAGCCGAGAGAGCGTCCGCGCCGAATGAACCGCAGCGTATGCACATCCTTCTCGGCGTACTGGCGGTAGCCCGAATCCGTGCGGCCGACCTTGGGCAACAGTCCAAGCGATTCGTAGTGACGGATCATCTTGGCATTGACCCCGCAACGGGCGGATGCCTCGCCGATATTGAACGGCCCATCAAAGGTGCTGCACATCACGCACCTCCTCTCCAGCGCCGCGTCGCATGCTGTTGCTCATCGACATCTCCTGTCTTTAGATTTCCGATTCAGGAAATATCAACTCTTCCATCATGGGAAGGTCAATCCAGCATGTACGAACCCCACCTTCTTTCAGGGTTAAGCAGCCCTGCTGGACGTGTATGCGAAGCATGAACCCGCCAAATCGGCGCTTCATGCTCCTTGCACTCGCCACTGAACCCGTGCGACGCTGGTGCCGGAGCGACGTAGCAGCGCGCGCAGGGCATGCGCTCGGAGGCCATCGGCATCGACCCCGAGGCCATGACCGAGATCGCTTGCGGCCCGGCCTCCTGCATCACAGAGATCGACGCCCGCGCTCTTACGCCGAGCAGCGCCAGACACAGCAACAGCGCAACGCCAAAGCGTGCACGCCATCGTCGGAGGCATTCAGCTCGTGCCATGGCGCCTTCTCCAGAACGCAAGCCCAGGTGCGCGTTGCTCACGCGGCCGGCGCATCAGCAAGTACGCCGCCGGAATCACGAACATCGACAGCAGCGGCGCAGTGATCATCCCGCCAATCATCGGCGCGGCGATGCGCTGCATGAGCTCCGAGCCGGTGCCGCTGCCCCACATGATCGGGAACAGGCCGGCCAGGACGACGGCGACCGTCATCGCCTTGGGCCGCACGCGCAGCACCGCGCCTTCGCGGATCGCGTCCAGCAGATCGGCATCTCCGGTGCGTCCGTCGTCGATGCGGTTTTGCCAGGCGTGTTTGAGGTACAGCAGCATGATCACGCCGAACTCTGCGGACACCCCGGCGAGCGCGATGAATCCGACCGCGCCGGCGACGGACAGGTTGTAGCCGAGCAGGTACAGCAGCCAGATGCCACCGACCAGGGCAAAGGGCAGGGCGACCATGATCAGCAGCGCCTCGTCGAAGCGCTTGAAGCTCAGGTACAGCAGCACGAAGATGATCAGCAGCGTGAAGGGCACGACCACTTTCAGCTTCGCAGTGGCGCGCTCCAGGAACTCGAACTGCCCCGACCAGGAGATCGAATAGCCCGGCGGCAGCCTCACCTCTTTCACGACCACGCGCTGCATGTCCTGGACCGCCGAGCGAAGGTCGCGCCCACGAATGTCCACATACACCCAGCCCGACAGCCGCGCGTTCTCGCTGCGCAGCATCGGCGGGCCGTCGGTGATGCGGACATCCGCCACGTCGGAGAGCAGCAGCCGCGCGCCGCGCTCCGTGACGATCGGCAAGGTTCGCAGCTTCTCCAGCGAATCGCGGATCTCGCGCGGGTAGCGCATGTTGATCGGGAAGCGTTGCAGGCCTTCGACCGTCTCGCCGATGTTCTCGCCACCCACCGCCGAGGCGATCACCGACTGCACGTCTGCGATGTTCATGCCAAAGCGCGCGGCCTCGTCGCGCTTGATGTTCACGTCCACGTAGCGGCCGCCGGTAAGCCGCTCGGCGAGCGCGCTCGACACGCCCGGAACATCCTTGAGCGCACGCTCGATCTCGCCCGTCAGGCGGTCGATGGTGACGAGGTCGGTGCCTGCGACCTTCACGCCGACAGGACTCTTGATGCCGGTGGCCAGCATGTCGATGCGGTTGCGGATCGGCGGCACCCAGATGTTGGTCAGGCCCGGCACCTTGACGATGCGGTCGAGTTCCTCGACCAGCTTGTCCTGCGTCATGCCGGCCCGCCATTCGTTCTGGGGCTTGAACTGGATCGTGGTCTCGAACATCTCCATCGGCGCCGGATCGGTGGCCGTCTCTGCACGCCCGGCCTTTCCGTACACGCTGGCCACCTCGGGCACGGTCTTGATCAGGCGATCGGTCTGCTGCAGGAGCTGGCTCGCCTTCCCGGCCGACAAGCCCGGAAGCGCCGACGGCATGTAGAGCAGATCGCCTTCGTCCAGTTGCGGCATGAACTCGCCGCCGATGTGCTGCAGCGGCCACAGGCTCAGCACCAGCACGATCGCCGCGCCCACCAGCGTCAGCTTCGGCCAGCGCAGCACTGCGTTCAGCAACGGCCGATAGGCCGCGATGAGAAAGCGATTCAGGGGATTGGCCTTCTCGTCGGGAATCCGGCCGCGGATCAGGTAGCCCATCAGCACCGGGATCAAGGTCACCGAAAGGCCGGCGGCCGCCGCCATCGCGTAGGTCTTGGTGAAGGCCAGCGGCGAGAACAGCCGTCCTTCCTGCGCCTCCAGCGTGAACACCGGAATGAAGGACAGCGTGATGATGAGCAGCGAGAAGAACAGCGCGGGACCCACCTCGGCCGCCGAATCGGCGATCACGCGCCAGTGTGGCTCGCCGCGCAATGTCTGGCCCGGATGTTCGTGGTTCCAGCGCTCGATGTGCTTGTGGGCGTTCTCGATCATCACGACCGCCGCATCGACCATCGCGCCGATGGCGATCGCGATGCCGCCGAGCGACATGATGTTGGCGTTGACGCCCTGGTAGTGCATCACGATGAAGGCGGTCAGGATGCCGATCGGGAGCGACACGATGGCAACGAAGGCCGATCGCAGGTGGAACAGGAAAATGAAGCACACCACCGCGACGACGAGGAACTCCTCCAGCAGCTTGTGACTCAGGTTCTGCACCGCGCGCTCGATCAGGCTCGACCGGTCGTAGGTCGGCACGATCTCCACGCCCCGGGGCAGGCTTGCCTGCAGTGTCTTGAGCTTTTCCTTCACCGCGGCAATGGTCTCCAGCGCGTTCTTGCCCGAGCGCATCACGATCACGCCGCCTGCGGCTTCGCCCTCGCCGTCGAGCTCGCCGATGCCGCGGCGCATCTCGGGGCCGACCTGGATGCGCGCCACGTCGCCCAGGCGCACCGACACGCCGGCATCGGTCGTCATGAGCGGCACCTTGCGGAAGTCATCCAGGCTCTGGAGGTAGCCCGAGGCGCGGACCATGTATTCCGCCTCGCCGAGCTCGAGCACCGACCCGCCGGTTTCCTGGTTGGCCTTCTGGATCGCTTCGACGACTTTCGTGTGCGCGATCCTGTAGGCCGCGAGCTTGTCGGGATCGAGAACGACCTGGTATTGCCGCACCATGCCTCCCACCGAGGCCACCTCGGCGACGTTGGGCACGGTCTTCAACTCGTACTTCAGGAACCAGTCCTGCAGGGCGCGCAGCTGCGAGGCGTCTTGCGTGCCGCTGCGGTCGACCAGCGCGTACTGGTAGATCCAGCCCACGCCGGTGGCGTCGGGGCCGAGCGCAGCCTTGGCGCCGGCCGGCAGGCGCGACTGCACCTGGTTCAGGTATTCGAGCACGCGCGAGCGCGCCCAGTACAGGTCGGTGCCGTCGTCGAACAGCACGTACACGAACGAGTCGCCGAAGAACGAATAGCCGCGTACCGTCTTCGCGCCCGGCACCGACAGCATCGTCGTCGTCAGCGGATAGGTGATCTGGTTCTCGACAATGCGCGGCGCCTGCCCCGGATAGCTCGTGCGGATGATGACCTGCACGTCCGACAGATCCGGCAGCGCGTCGAGCGGCGCCTTCGACACCGAGTACACGCCCCAGGCGCTGATCATCAGCGTGGCCAGCAACACCAGGAAGCGATTGCCGATCGACCATCGGATGAGCCCGGCGATCATTGCTTGCTTCCCGTTGGAGCGGGCGCTGCCGCCTTGGGCTCGGGCGCCATCGGCGTCACTCGGGTGAGCTGCGGCAGGTCGTCCTTGTCCATGAAGAACTCGAAGGTCACCCGGTCGCCGGTCCGTACATTGCGCGGTGCGCCGCCTGTGGGCAGCTTGAAGTCCATGGTCATCGGGCCCCACTTCATCGTGGCGATGGGGTCGTGGGACAAGGTCATCGCATCCTTGCTCAGGCTTTCCACCTTGCCTTCGCCGACATGTCTCGGAGCGCTCGTCGCCGCGGCGCCGGAAAGCGCAGCGCCCGCCGCGGGCACGCTGTTCAAGCGCGCCTCGACACCCTTGAGGCTGGCTTCCGAGTCGATCAGGAACTGGGAAGACACCAGAACGCGCTGTCCGGCCTGCAGCCCGCGCTTGACCTCGGTCTGGCCTGCGCTCTCGATGCCGATCTCGACATCCACCGGGCTGAAGCGGCCGTTCTCCTCGGCCAGCATGACCACGGTGCGCTTGCCTGTCTGGATGACGGCCTCGGTCGGAATCAGCAGCATCTTGTCGGCGCGCATGTCCATGAATTGCATCGACACGAACATGCCCGGCACCAGCCGGCCGCCCGGGTTCGCCAGCTCCAGCCGCGCCTTCAAGGTGCGCGTCGCCGGGTCGACGTCGGGGAGGATGGCCTGCACCTTGCCGTCGAAGGTTTCGCCGGGTGCGGCCGGGCTCCTGGCCTGCACTTTGGCGCCCGGTCGCACGAGCGCCGCTTGGCTTTCCGGCACCTCGGCGTTGGCCCAGACAGTGGAAAGACCGTTGATGCGAAACAGCGTGGCGCCCGGCATCACCGTCATCCCCTCTCTCGTCGTCAATTCGGTGATGACGCCACCGATCGGCGCAAGCAGCGTGCTGCGGGGCTGCGTGCGGCCGCTGCGCGCCACGAGTTCGATCTGTCCTTCGCTCATGCCCACCTGCCGCATGCGCTGGCGGGCACCCTCGACCAATGGAGCCAGGTCGGTGCCACGCATGCGCTGAACCGACAGGAACTCCTCCTGCGCTGCAATCCAGTCGGGAACATAGAGTTGGGCGAGAGCCTGCCCCTTGGCCACCCGGTCGAACGTGGCACGCACGTGCAGGCGCTCGACGTAGCCGGTCGCCCGTGCCTGCACGATGGCCTGGTCGCGTTCGTTGAAAGCGATGCTGCCGACCGCCGCGACCTGCGGGGACAGCGTGCCTTCCGACACGACTGCGGTGCGCACGCCCAGGTTCTGCTGGACGCGCGGGCTCACGGTCACACTGTTCCGGTCGCCGTCGCCGCCGGCATAGACCGGCGACATCATCATGTCCATGAAGGGCGACTTGGCCGGCTTGTCGAACCTGTTTCCCGGCACCATGGGGTCGTGGTAGTAGAGGATCTTCTTGCCGTTCGCGGGGTCGGTGTCGCCGGCTTTGAGGCCGGCGGCCATATGGCGCCGAGTGGCGTCCTCGCCCGTCTCGTTGCTCGGGGCTGCCGGTGTCGCCGGTGTCCCCGGTGTCGCGGAAGCCGGCGCTGGCGCTGCAGCCAGGCCCATGCCGCGCTGCATGCCGAGGATGTACAAGCCGAAGCCCGCCGCGGCGAGGACGCCGGCGGCGATCGATCCGATCAAGAGGGGTTTGAGCTTCATGTTCATTTCTCCGTCGCTTCAGATGCTCGATCCTGCAGAGCCGATCGGCGCTCGATCGGAATCAGGTAGTTGAGTTGCGCCCAGAGACCCGCCGTCTCCATCTCGAGACGAACCCGTTCCATGCGCGTGTCGATCTCCACGCGCCTGGCCTCGAGCACGCTGCCGAGCAGCCCGCCTCCCCGATACGCCGCCATCGCGGCGCGCGTGCGCTCCGAGGCCAGTGGGATCAAGGTGTTGTCGTAGTGAGCCAGGCGGTCCCGGTTGCTCTGCCACTCTTGCAGCCAGCTGCGCGCTTCTGCCAGGCGCTCGCGAAGGGCTTCCTCGCGCTGGTCGTGTGCCTGATCCGCCAGGGCCAGCTTGGCGGCGAGCTCGCGATCCTGTCGTTTCGCCGGGTCGACTTGCAGTGGGATCGAGACATTGAGCGAGACCATGTTCGAGTAGGCGGAGCCGCGCTGGCTGTACATCAGCTCCACGCTCCAGTCGGAGCGCTTGTTGCTTCGGGCCACCTCGGCCTCGGCGCGCGCGACTTCCTCTTGCCTGGCCAACATGGCGATCTGCGGGTGGTTCGCGATCCGAGCGTCCAGATTGCGTTCATCGAGGGGGAGATCGGACAGTTCCGGTGGTGCGCCCAATGCCTGATGGGCGTCGTCGCCGAGCCAGCGCGCAAGCTTCGTCTTGGCCGTCGCGATCTGCCTGTCGGCCTGCCGGATGGTGTCGTCGATCCGGGCGACGGCCATGCGCGCGGCGAACGCGTCGGCCTGCGAGCCTCGCCCCCCGCGGTAGGCGGCGTCGGCAGCCTCGATCTGAAGGCCGGCCTCGTCACGCTGAGCGACCAGAATGGCACGCACACGTTCCCGGTAGTGGCGCTCCAGCCAGGCGGCTGCAGTGTCCCGCTGCAGACTGGCGAGTGCCGCGGCACGTCCTGCCTCGGCCGCCTCTGCCTCGCGCTCGAAGCGGGCCGACCTGGCCTGGCGCTTGTCTGCGCGGGTCAATTCCTGCATCACGCCAATGGAGCGCATGGTCATGAAGTCGCGCGTCAAGCTCAAGCGGTCGGCGCCGTTGACGGGCAGGTTGTCGATTCCGGCCTTGAGCGTCGGATCGGGCAACTGCCCGGCGGCGACTGCCATCTCGCGCGAGGCTGACGCGGCCGCATCCTGCGCCGTAAGTTGGCGCGAGCGTTGCTGCGCCAGCTCCACTGCGCGCTCGAGCGTCAGCGCGGGCTCGGCGTGCGCGCTCAGGGTTGCGAGGGCCAGGCACAACGCAGTTGCGGCGAGCGACAGGCGAGCTCGCCTTCCTCGTGGTGCAGCCAGGAATGAAACGATGAACATGAACTCTCCAGACAACGAAACAACGGCTTCGTGTAGCGCCCGGTGCGCCGGGCGAGCAGGAGCCCATCGGCGCAGGCGAGCACGACCGATGCACCGAGCCGACCCCGTCGAGGGTCGTCAGCGCAACGTCGTCTAAGAGATCAAGTTCGGAAACAGCAGTGCAGGATGGCGTGCGGCGGATCCACCGAAGCCAATGCACTCGACGCAGCGGCCGCAGGGCGCGGCCGCATCGCGACGTCAGTCGCGTAGGGAGTGATGGGAAGAGTCGTGAGCAGTACGGCGGGCACCGTCAGCGTCGGGGCATGGTCGCTCTGCTGGCCGTAGCGGCAATGTTCGGCGCAAAGATTGGGTGACGGGTCCGTCGCCCCGGCCATGTCGGCGCAGGGACCGGCGGCCTGGTCAGCCGCCATCGGCATGGCTTCGTTGCTGACGTCGAGCGCCGCCTCGGTGCCCGAGAGCATCTGCATCTCGATCGAAGCACCCGAAAGGAGTCCGGGACAGGCGTAGGCCGCGACGGCCATTTGCGCAAAGAGCAGCACGCCGATCAGCGCGCGGCCGACCCTGTGCAGCCATCGGCGCTTCATGGACTCGCCTCCAGAGCCGCCCGGCAAGCCAGCGGCAGCGCATCGCCAGCGCGAGATGCGCTGGCGAGCGGGTGGGCGGTGACTGAACTGGCAAACATGAATGGCGGGAGATGGAGGGGCCAGAGCCGGAGAGACTCGATTCTCGAACAAATCCATTGGAACTGTCGGACGCGCTACTTTTCGGCCAGCTCGTCGAGGATCGGGCAATCCGGCCGATGGTCGCCGTGGCAGCATTCGGCCAGGCGCTCCAGCGTGCGCTTCATGGCTTCCATCTCCTCGATGCGCCGGCGCAGGTCGTCCGCGTGGGCCAGCGCGATGCGCTTGACGTCCGCGCTCGCGCGGCGCTTGTTTTGCCACAGCTTCAAGAGCTCGGCGATCTCCGCCATGCTGAAGCCGAGGTCGCGCGCGCGCCGGATGAAGCGCAGCGTGTGCACGTCGTTGGCGGTGTACTGCCGGTAGCCGGCATCGGTGCGGTTCACCTTGGGCACCAGCCCGAGCGACTCGTAGTGCCGCACCATCTTGGCCGAGACGCCGGAGCGGGCCGACGCCTCGCCGATGTTGAAGGGCTCCATGCCGAGCACTGCCTGGCTGTTGCTGCGGCTCATTGCGCGTTTCCTTTCCAGCGCCGCAAGAGCAGCGCATTGCCCACCACGCTCACGCTGCTGAGAGCCATCGCCGCGCCGGCCATCACCGGGCTCAGCAGGCCGAAGGCCGCGAGCGGGATGCCGACCACGTTGTAGACGAAGGCCCAGAACAGGTTCTGCCGGATCTTGGCGTAGGTGCGGCGCGAGATGTCGATCGCGTCGCTCACCAACGCCGGGTCGCCGCGCATCAGCGTGATGCCGGCCGCATGCATCGCGACGTCGGTGCCGGTGGACATCGCGATGCCGACATCGGCCGCGGCCAGCGCCGGCGCATCGTTGATGCCGTCGCCTACCATCGCAACGCGCCCGCCCTCGGCCTTCAGCTGCGCGAGCATTGCGGCCTTGTCTTCGGGCAGCACCTCGGCGCGCACGGTGTCGATCTTCAGCAGCTTCGCCACCATCTCGGCGCTGCCGCGGTTGTCGCCGGTGACCAGCGCGGTGCGGATGCCTTGCGCGTGCAGCTGCGCGATGGCCGCCGCGGCGCTCTGCTTGGGTGCATCGCCGAAGGCCAGGAGGCCGATCAGCTTCGGGCGGTCGCTCACGTCGGCCAGCCAGGACACCGTGCGGCCCTCGGCCTGCAGCTGCGACGCGCGTGCATCGAGCTTGCCCAGCGGCACCGAGAGCTCGCCCATGAAACGCGTGCTGCCCAGGCGCAGCGCGCGGCCCTCGACAGTCGCCGCCATGCCGCGCCCGGCGACGGCGCGGATCTCGCCGGCGCGCGGGATCTCGAGGCCCATCTCGTGGGCCCGTGCGAGCACCGCGCGGGCCAGCGGATGCTCGCTGCCCGCCTGGATCGCCGCGCTCGCGCGCAGCAGGGCGGCCGCGTCGCCGTCCGCCGCTTCGAAGGCGACCAGCTCCGGCCGGCCTTCGGTCAGCGTCCCCGTCTTGTCGAAAGCGATGACCTTCACGCTGTGCGCCACTTCGAGCGCCTCGGCGTCCTTGATCAGCACCCCGTGCCGCGCGGCCACGCCGGTGCCCGCCATGATCGCGGTCGGCGTCGCGAGGCCGAGCGCGCAGGGGCAGGCAATCACCAGCACGGCCACCGCGTTGAGGATCGCGGCCTCCCAGTCGCCGGTGCCGAACCCCCAGCCGAGCACGGTCACGAGCGCGATGCCGATGACGACCGGCACGAACACGCTGCTGACGCGGTCGACCAGGCGCTGGATCGGCGCCTTCTTCGCTTGCGCGGATTCGACCAGCCGCACGATGCGCGCGAGCGTCGATTCCGCGCCCACGGCGGTGGTCCGGACCACCAGCAGGCCCTGGCCGTTGACGGCGCCGCCGGTCACCGCGTCGTCCACCTGCTTGGCGACCGGCAGGCTCTCGCCGGTGATCAGCGATTCGTCGACCTCGCTCGCACCCTCGACCACGTGGCCGTCCACCGGCACGCGCTCGCCGGGCCGCACCACCACCAGGTCGCCGACCTGGACCTGCCCCAGCGCCACCTCCCGGTCCACGCCGTCGCGGCGCAGGCGCGCGCGCTCGGGGCGCAGCGCATTCAAGGCGCGGATCGCCTCGGTGGTCTGGCGCTTGGCGCGCGTCTCGAGCCATTTGCCCAGCAGCACCAGCGTGATCACCACCGCCGAGGCCTCGAAGTACAAATGCGGCGGCATGCCGTGGTCCACATGGGTATAGAGCAGGTAGGCGCTGAGCCCGTAGCCGGCGCTGGTGCCGAGAGCCACCAGCAAATCCATGTTGCCGGTGCCGGCCTTCAAGGCCTTCCATCCGGCGCGGTAGAAGCGGGCGCCGAGCCAGAATTGCACCGGCGCCGCCAGCGCAAGCTGCAGCCACCCGTCGAGCATCCAGGTCCTGCCGAACAGCGAGCCGAACATCGGCAGCACGAGCGGCGCCGAGAGCAGGGCCGCCACGGCGACCGGCCACCAGTCGGGCCAGCGGCGGGCGGCGGTGGCCGGCGCCATCGGTGCTTCCTCCTCGGCTTCGTGCGCGGCATAGCCTGCCTTCTGCACGGCGGCGATCAGGCTGTGCACGTCGAGCGTGCGGTCGGCGAGCTCGACCTCGGCCTTCTCCGTGGCCAGGTTCACGGCCGCGGAAGCCACGCCCGGCACCTTGGCCAGCGCCTTCTCGACGCGCGAAACGCAGGACGCGCAGGTCATGCCTTCGATCTGCAGGCTCAGCGCAGATGCGGGCGACGGCATCGCCAGGCTGTCGTTCATCGAATCTCCCATTTCCAGACGTTGTGCAGCTGGCACGGAGCTTCAACCTTCCCATGATGGGAGTGTCAAATGATCGCATGCGACAACCTTGCTTGGTACGCGGTCTACATGTGGCCCGTTCTCGCCGGTTGCCGTTTAATCTGCCTGTGGAAAGTAAACGAAAGTATTAGACGCGATGAAGCGCGCCGGGGAGATTCGCAATGGGAGATTGCAGCCAGTTTGCCGTGGCGCCCCCTGCAACCTACCGGGTGTGGGCAGACGACGCTGCGCGCTTTTCCACCTACAGGATTGCCGCGTTGCATCACAACATACACGAGCATCCCCTGTTCCAGATGCACGAACTGGCCAAGCTCGCCAAGGAGCTCGTGCCTTTCAGCCAGTGCCGGTTCATGCGGCGCGACGTCACGCCGGCTTGCAAGATCGCACACGACAGCCTGCATCCGGACGGGCGCAGCATTGACGAGTGTTTCGAGCGCATCGAAGAGCTGAACGCCTGGCTCGCCCTCTACAACATCGAAGTCATTCCACGCTACCAGGCCTTGCTCGATGAGATCGTGGGCACGATGCGTGCACAGATCGAGCGCGAGCAGCCCGGCATCTTCCGGGTGAACGGCTTCGTCTTCATCACGGTGCCGCCCTCGGTCACCCCCTTCCACATCGATCGCGAAAACAACCTCTGGCTGCAGCTGCACGGGCGCAAGACGCTCAACGTCTGGGATCACAGGGACCGCAGCATCGTGCCGGCCGAGGCGGTGGAGGATTTCATCGTCAGCCAGTCGCTCAGAAAGGTGCGCTACAAGGAGGAGTTCCGGCCTCTCAGCCACGAGTTCAACGCCCATCCGGGAGACGGCGTCTATTTCCCCAGCACCTCGCCGCACATGACGAGTTCCGACACCGCCTGGACCTCGCCGGGCGACCGGGTGTCGATCTCCGTCGGCGTGACCTTCTACACCTCGGCCACGCGCAACACCGCGCGCATTCACCAGGTGAACCGGGTCCTGCGCAGGTGCGGGCTGTCGCCTGCCTACCCCGGCGATTCGTCTGCCCTGGACGCCCTCAAGGCGCCCATGGGCCGCCTTGTCGGCGCGGCGCGCGCCTCGATCGTCAGCAGGATCGGGCCGGCCGCGCGCTTCAAGCTGGCGACGGCGCCGCCGCCGGGCTCGTACTGAGCGGGACTTCTCAGCGGCGCATCGTTTCCTGCCGCGTGACCGGCGGCGCATGGTTGCCCCACGAGCCACGGATGTAGGTGAGCACGGCGGCGATGCCGTCGTCGTCGAGCACATGGCCGAAAGGCGGCATGCCATAGGGGCGCGGATTGCCCGCCGTGGCTGGCAGGAAACCGCCGTGGCGCACTATCTGCACCAGGTTGACGGTCGAGTCCATCCGGACCACGCGATTGCCCGCGAGCGGCGGGTAGGCACCCTCGGCGCCCTGGCCGGCGTCGCCGTGGCAGTACGCGCAGCGCTGGTCATAGATCTGCGCGCCGCGCGCCATCACGCGCGCGTCGCGGCCCGCGGGTGCTGTCGCTGCAGCAGTCGGCACGCGTTCTGGCAGTTGCTTCAGGAACACCGCCATCGCCTGCAGATCTGTCTCGCTCAGGTGCTGGGTGCTGCGGTAGACCACGTCGGCCATCGGCCCCATGACCGAGCCGCGCGGCGAGCTGCCGTTCTTGAGCAGCGCGACCACGTGTTGCGTGTCCCAGTCCGCGACGCTGGCCTCGCGCCTGGAGTTGAGCGATGGCGCATACCAGTTCTCGACCGGGCCGCCCGCGAGGCCCAGCTTCTCCTCGGTGGCGCCCAGCACGTTGCGCGTGCCGTGGCAGGCGATGCAGTGGCCCAGGCCGTCGACCAGGTAGGCGCCCCGGTTCCACTCGGCCGGCTTGGCGGGATCGGCGACGAAGATTCCCGGCGTGAAGAAGAGCGCGCGCCAGACGGCGAGGGCGGCCTGCGTGTCGTAGGGAAAGCGCAGCTTGTGCGGCGCGTTCGGGGTCGCCGCGGGCGGGACGGTGCGCAGGTAGGCGTAGATCGCGTCGGAGTCCTCGCGCGTGACGCGCGTGAAGCTCGGATAGGGAAAGGCGGGGTAGAGCAGGCGCCCGTCCATCGAGCGGCCGTTGTGCAGCGCGCGCCAGAAATGCGCGGCGCTCCAGCGGCCGATGCCGGCGTTGTCGTGCGGCGTGAGATTGCTCGCGTACACCGTGCCGAAAGGCGTCTCGATGCCAAGCCCACCGGCATAGGGCGCGCCGCCGCGCGCCGTGTGGCAGCCGGCGCAGTTGCCGGCCAGCGCGAGATAGCGGCCGCGTTCGACCAGGGCCGGCGTGGCGGTGAAGGCGGCCGGCGTGTCGGGCAGCTTGTCTTCGCCGCGCAGGTTGAGCGCGACGATCGCGAGCGCGGCCAGTGCCAGCAGCGCGAACACGATGACGATCGCGTAGAGAAAGCGTCGCATGGCGTTCATCGCCCCATCGCGCTGCAAGGCATCGGCAGCGGTCCCGGCAGCGCGGCTGCAGGCTTGGGATTCGCCGGCACCGGCTGCACGGCCAGCCAGCTCGCCACCGCGTTGATGTCGGCCGAGTTCAGCTTGCGCCCTACCTGCGCCATGCAATCGGGCGGCAGCGCATGGCGGCCGTTGTTGAGCCAGTCGCCGAGCTGCGACGCGAGGTAGAGGCGCGGCAGGCCCAGCAGCGAGGGAATGGCGGGCGCGACACCGGTGAGCGCTTCGCCATGGCATTGGGCGCAGGCCGGAATGCCGCGGCGCGCATCGCCCTGCAGGGCGAGGGTCTTGCCGTGCTGCAGGCTTTGCTCCGACGCGTCGGTGCGGGTGGGCACGGGCGGGTAGGGCAGGTCGAGCTGGGCGAAGTAGCCTGCGATCTCGCGCAGGTAGGCATCCGAGAGGTGACGCACCATGTGGACCATGTCGCTGTTGAAGCGCCGCCCGTCGCGAAAGCTCAGCAGCTGGTTGTAGAGGTAGCCCTCGGGCTTGCCGGCCAGCCGCGGGAAGTAGCCCGCGTTGGTGCTGGCGCCTTCGCGGCCGTGGCAGGCGATGCAGGCGGCCACGCGCTGCTCGATGGTGTCGGGGACGCGCGCGGCTGTCGCAGCGGTGGCAGGCGGCAGCGTCACGAGGCCGCAGGCGGCGAACAGCAGGGTTCGCCAGAAGCGTGGGATGTTCATGCTGCGCGCGATTCTCCCCGCATGGTGGGCTGTAGAACAGGCTCAGTGTGCGCGCCGGCGACCGGGCCAGTTGCAGGCGCGGGGCGCTACAGTGCCCGCATGCGCATCCTTTTTTCCTGGATGGTCGGCTGGCAGCGCCTGCTGTGCTGCGCAATCATCGGCCTGGCGGCGGCCCTGCTGCCCTGGCCGCTGGACGGCATTGCGCGCGGCCTGCTGGGCTGGTGCTTCGGCGCCGCCGTGTACCTGCTGTCGGCCTGGTGGCTGGCCGAGCGTTCGGATGCAGAAAGCACGCGGCTGCGTGCGGTGTCGCTGGACCAGCCCAGCGCGCTGATCCTCGCAAGCATGCTCGGCGTGGTCGGCGCCAGCGTGGTGGCGATCGCGATGCTGCTACAGCAGGTCAAGCAGATGGGCGGCACGGAGCGCGCCGGTCACATCGCGCTCGGGCTGGTCGCGCTGGCGGGCTCCTGGCTCATGATCCACACGATCTACGGTTTCCACTACGCGCACCGCTACTACCAGGTGGAAAGCGGGCGCGAGCACCCGGGGCTGGATTTCCCCGGCAAGCTGGACCCCGACTACTTCGACTTTCTCTACTACGCCTTCGTGGTCGGCATGTGCTCGCAGGTGTCCGACGTGCAGGTCAGCTCGCGCGAAATGCGGCGCATCACGCTGGTGCACAGCGTGCTGTCCTTCGCCTTCAACATGCTGGTGCTTGCGCTGTCGATCAACGTGGTGGCCGGGGCGATGCAATAGCAACGTCGCGCTGCCGGCGACCCAGCTTGACCAGCCCCGTCGACAAGGCCACGCCGCAGACGATCACCACCGCGCAGATCAGCATCCACTGCGTGATCTCCTCGCCGAGGAAGACGGCGCCGTAGAACAGCGCGAAAACCGGCACCAGGAAAGTCACGGTCAGCGCGCGCGCCGGGCCGGCGGTCTCGATCAGGCGGAAGAACAGGATGTAGGCCAGGCCGGTGCAGGCGGTGCCGAGCACGATCAGCGCGAGCCAGGCCTGCAGGCTCGGCATCGTCGCCGGCCAGAACCAAAGGGCCGGCAGCGCGAGCGCCAGCGTGGCGCCGATCTGGCTGCCGGTCGCGGTGGCGAGCGCCGGCACGCCGCCCAGGTGCTTGCGCGTCAGGCTGGCCGCGAAGGCATAGCAGATGCAGGCCGCGAGACAGGCGCCGATGGCCCAGCGTGCAGCAGTCTCGTCCGCGCCCGACTGCAAGCCCGCGCTGCGGCCGGCCAACATCGCGACGCCGGCGAAGCCGATCACGAGGCCGAGCGTGCGCGAGCGATCGGGCCGCTCGCCGAAGAAGCCCCAGGCCACCAGCGCGCCGAACATCGGCACCGTCGCGTTGATCACGGCGGCGAGGCCACTGTTGATGGTGAGCAGTGCGAAGGAGAAGAAGGCGAAGGGCAGGCCGGAGTTGAGCACGCCGATGCCGAGCGCCGGCTTCCAGTACTGCGTGAAGCTGGACCATTGGCTGCGCATGAACAGCAGCGGGAGCAGAAACAACATCGCGATCGCGACGCGCACCGCGGCCGTCGGCAGCGCGCCGAACTCGGCGGCGCCGACGCGCATGAACAGGAAGGACGCGCCCCAGAGCATGCCCAAGAGCACCAGATCGACCAGCCAGCGTCGGCTGGCGGGACGCGCGGCGGTCGGGAGCGCAGCAGAGGTTGTCGTGCAGTCGCCTTCGCTCACAGTGCACCTTCCAGTTCGAGCAGCGCGCTCTTGCGCTCGAGTCCGCCTGCATAGCCGGTCAGCGAGCCGTTGGTGCCCAGCACACGGTGGCAAGGGACGATCACGCTGATCGGATTGCGGCCCACGGCGGCGCCGACCGCGCGTACGGCGGCCGGCTTGCCGATGCCGGCGCTCAAGGCGCCGTAGCTGGTGGTGCGGCCCGCGGGAATGGCGAGCAGGGCCTGCCACACCGCCTGCTGGAAGCCGGTGCCGTGCGAGAGGTCGAGCGGCAGGTCGAAATGCCGGCGCCTGCCGGCGAAGTAGTCGGCGAGCTGCGTGGCCGCCTCGCGCAGCACCGGATGGTCTGCATCGGGCTGCCAGCCGCCCGTGTCGGGCCAGTGGCGTTGCCGGTCGAACCAGGCGCCGGCCAGGCCTTCGTCGGTGGCGGCCAGCGTGATGCCGCCGAGCGGGCTGTCGATACAGCTGCTGCGAATGGGGGTGTTCTTGAATTTCATGGCGGATCGGAAGAAAGGGCTGCCGCGGCATCGACAGCGGGAGAAACAGGGGGAAGACTGTGCCAGGCCCGCAGCACAGCGTAGCTGCGCCACGGACGCCAGGCTTGCGAGGCTTCGGTCGCCGCGCGTGCCGAGGAGACGCGGAGCGCCTTCTGCAGCGCGACGTCGCCGGCCGGGAAGGCATCGGGCCAGCGCAGTGCGCGCATCGCGATGTACTGCGCGGTCCAGTCGCCGATGCCGGGCAGGGCCTGCAGGGCCGCGAGGGTGGCGGGGACGTCGGCGCCGGCATGCAATGCCAGCCGGCCCGCTTGCACTTCGCGCGCGAGCGCGCTCAACGCGGCCTGGCGTTGCCGCACGATGCCGAGCTGGCCCAGCGCGTCGCCGCTCGCGGCTGCGATGGCCGCCGGCGTGGGGAACAGGCGGTCCAGCCCGGCGACCGGCGTCGCGACCGGTGCGCCGAAGGCCTGCACCAGCCGCGTGCCCATGGTGCGCGCTGCGGCCACCGTGATCTGCTGGCCGAGCACGGCGCGCACCGCGAGCTCGAAGCCATCGACCGTGCCCGGCACGCGCAGCCCGTCGCCGTGCGGAAAGGCTGCATGCAGCGCGCCGTTGATCGCCATCGGCTCGGCATCCAGGTCGAGCATGGCGCGCACGCGGCTGATCACGATCGGCAGCACCGCGGCCAGCGAATCGCCGACGCGCAGCAGCAGCTGCTCGCGCTCTGCGTCGAAGCGAAGCTGCAGCCAGCCCGCATGCACGTGCTCGCCCTGCACGACGCGCAGCGTGCGCGCCAGTTGCGGCACGCCGCCGGTGTCGGTGATCGACTCGACGCCGCCGAGGGCCCGGCGCGCGAAGAAGCCCAGCATCGCGGCCGCGTCGTAGGGCGGCCGAAAGCCCAGCCGCACGTTGACGGCCTCGCCTTCGCGGCCATCGCCGGCAGGGCCGGCGCGCCGCAGCGCGCTCGGATTGAGTCCGTAGTGCGTCACGAAGGCCGCATTGAAGCGGCGCACGCTCGCGAAGCCGCTGGCCAGCGCGACCTGCGTCATCGGCAGCCGCGTGTCGGCGATCAGCTGCTTGGCTGCCAGCAGGCGGCGCGTCTGCAGGTACTGCAGCGGCGACACGCCGAACTGGGTCTCGAAGATGCGGCGCAGGTGGCGGTCGCTCACGCCGAGCCGTGCGGCGATGCGCGCGGCGCCGGGCCCGTCCTCGTCCCAGGCATCGGGTTCGTCGATCAGGCGCGCGGCTTGCAAGGCAAGAATGCGCGATGCGTCTTCGGTCGACCAACTCGCGGCCCGCGGCGCGAGCTCGGGCCGGCAGCGCAGGCAAGGCCGAAAGCCCGCTGCCTCGGCCTGCGCCGCATGGCGGAAGAAGCGGCAGTTCTCGCGCCGCGGCAGCTTCACGCGGCAGACCGGGCGGCAGTAGACGCCGGTGGAAGTCACGCCGGTGAAGAAGGAGCCGTCGAAGCGTGCATCGTGAGCCTTCATGGCCAGGTAGCAGGCGTCGCTCTCGAGTCCGGCGGTGGGTGCGGTGGCGGCAAGCATGCGGGGAATGATAGGTGTCCCGGCGCGCAGGAGTAGCCATTTCCGGACATTTGGCTCAGGAGGGCCATGCCTACAATGGTCCTCAGTTTGTGAACTTTCAAATTCAAAGGAAGCCCATGCAGCTCAGTGCATCGATCTTCAAGGCCTATGACATTCGCGGCGTCGTGCCCACCACGCTCGACGCCGAGGTTGCCGAGGCGCTCGGCAAGGCCTTCGGCAGCGCGGCGCGCGCAGCGGGCGAGAAGTCGGTGGCAGTGGGGCGCGACGGACGCCTGTCGGGCCCGGCCATCGTCGAGGCGCTGGTTGCCGGCCTGGTGGCCACCGGCATCGAGGTGATCGATGTCGGCGCGGTCACGACGCCGATGCTCTATTTCGCGGCCAGCACGCTGTCGAACAGCGGCATCCAGGTCACCGGGAGCCACAACCCGAAGGACTACAACGGTTTCAAGATGGTACTGGCCGGCCGCGCGATCTACGGCGACGAGATCCAGGGCCTCTACAAGGTGATGGAAGCCGGCAGCGCCAAGCTCGCCCCCGGCGGCAGCGTGCGCAAGGTGGACGTGACCGAGGCCTACACGCAGCGCATCGTCGGCGACATCAAGCTGGCGCGTCCGCTCAAGATCGTGGTCGATTCGGGCAACGGCATCGCCGGCGCGTCGGCTCCGGCGATCCTGCGTGCCATCGGCTGCGAGGTGACCGAGCTCTTCAGCGAGGTCGATGGCAATTTTCCGAACCACCACCCCGATCCCAGCAAGCCCGAGAACCTCAAGGACCTGATCGCCGCGCTGCAAACCGGCGACGCCGAGCTGGGCCTGGCCTTCGACGGCGACGGCGACCGCCTCGGCATCGTCACCAAGGACGGGCAGAACATCTACCCTGACCGCCAGATGATGCTGTTCGCGCAGGACGTGCTCTCGCGCGTGCCGGGCGGCACCATCGTCTACGACGTCAAGTGTTCGCAGCGCCTCGGCCCCGCGATCGAGGCCGCCGGCGGCAAGCCGCTGATCTACAAGACCGGCCACTCGCTCATCAAGGCCAAGATGAAGGAGATCGCATCGCCCTTGGGCGGCGAGATGAGCGGCCACATCTTCTTCAAGGAGCGCTGGTTCGGCTTCGACGACGGCACCTATGCCGGTTGCCGCCTGCTGGAGATCCTGAGCAAGACGCCGAATGCGAGCGACACGCTCAACGCACTGCCGACCAGCTTCTCGACGCCGGAACTCAACGTCAAGTGCGCCGAGGGCGAGCCCCACGCCGTGGTCGACCAGCTCGTGCAGACCGCGAAGTTCGATGCGCCGGCCAAGGTCTCGACCATCGACGGCGTGCGCGTCGACTGGCCCGACGGCTTCGGCCTCATTCGCGCCTCCAACACCACGCCGGTGCTGGTGCTGCGCTTCGAGGGCCAGACGCAGGCGGCGCTGGATCGCATCCAGAAGGAGATGCTCGCGCTCCTGAAGAGCGTGAAGCCCGACGCCACGCTGGCCGAAGCCGCACACTGAACTCCAGCTCAAAGCGTGCGTTCGTTGCTGCTGCGCCTCTACGGCGTCTTCACTTCCCTGGCCGAACCCCTGGTGCGGCGCAAGCTGCGGCGCCGGGCCGTGGCCGAGCCCGGCTATGCGCATGCAGTCGAGGAGCGCTTCGGCCACTATGACGAGGCCGCGAGCGGCACCGGCTGGTGCTGGATCCATGCGGTCTCGCTCGGCGAGGCGCGTGCGGCCGGCATCCTGATCGCCGAGCTGCGGCGTCAGTACCCGGGCATTCCGATCCTGCTGACCAACGGCACGGCCACCGGGCGCGAGGAGGGCGCCAAGCTGCTGGAGCCCGGCGATCTGCAGGTCTGGCAGCCCTGGGATGCGCCCGAACCGGTGGCGCGCTTTCTCGATCGCTTCCAGCCGCGCATCGGCGTGCTGATGGAAACCGAGGTCTGGCCCCAGATGTCGGCAGCCTGCGCCGAACGCGGCATTCCGCTGGTGCTGGCCAACGCGCGGCTGAACGAGAACTCGCTGGCCTCGGCCGAGCGCCTGGGCTGGCTCGCGCGGCCCGCTTACTCGGCATTGGCCGCGGTATGGGCGCAGACCGAGGCCGATTCGCACCGGCTGGTTTCGCTCGGCGCCAAGGTGGCGGGCGTGTTCGGCAACCTCAAGTTCGACGCCACGCCCGATGCGCGCCAGCTCGGCGCGGCCGCGCGCCTGCGCGAGCAGCTGCCGAGGCCGGTGGTGGTGCTCGCAAGCTCGCGCGACGGCGAGGAAGCGCAGCTGCTCGAAGTGCTCAAGCGCTTCGGTGCGCTGGCGCCGGTGCCGCCGGCGCAGGATGCGGTGCATTCGATCGCCAAGCGCGTGCACGACGTGCAATGGATGATCGTGCCGCGCCATCCGCAACGCTTCGACGAGGTCGCGGCGCTGGTCGAATCGCACGGCTTCGCGGTGGCGCGGCGCAGCGCGGCCGGCGCGCCGGCGGAATGCGAGATCTGGCTCGGCGATTCCTTGGGCGAGATGGCGCTCTACTACGGCCTGGCCGACGCAGCGCTGCTGGGCGGCAGCTTCGAGCCGCTGGGCGGCCAGAACCTGATCGAGGCCGCGGCCTGCGGTTGCCCGGTGATCATGGGGCCGTCGACCTTCAACTTCGCCGAGGCGGCCGAACTTTCGCTCGCGGCCGGCGCCTCGCTGCGCGTGGACAGCATGGAGCAGGCGGTGACGGCCGCGCTCAAGCTGGTCGAGAAACCCGAGCGGCGCGAAGCGATGGCCGAGGCCGCGCTGGCTTTCGCCAATTCGAACCGCGGCGCGGCGCAGCGCACGGCCACGGCGGTGCTGGCGATTGCGGAGGCCGCGACGGTCGAGACCGAAGAACGGGCAGAGCCCAGCCTCGAATAGAACGCG